>NZ_NWSX01000005.1 GCF_002531825.1 Rhizobium sp. J15
TTATGTGGCGACCAACAATTTTTATACGGCCGCGGTCACCAGCGGTCCATTGACGGCTCAGTCAAGTGCTGCTGCCGGCGGCAACGGTGTCTATGCCTATGGCGGAACCGCTACCACGGGCATTTTCCCGAATGCCACCTTCAACGCTGCCAATTACTTTGCCGATGTGGTCTTCCGACCATCAGCGCCGAACACGATACCGACGGCGGTTGCCGATGCCGGTGATGCGACGGAAAAGGGCGGTGTGGCCAACGGTTCGGGTGGCGTGGTCGCCAGCGGCAATGTCTTGACCAACGATACCGATCCGGATGCCGGCGATACCAAGACGGTGACGGCAATCCGCTTCGGGGCGACGTCGGGCACGCTCGGCGCAGCCCTCAGCGGCGCCTATGGCAGTCTGGTGCTCAACGCATCGGGCGCCTATAGCTATGCCGTCAACGAGGCCAACAGCGCCGTGCAGGGACTGCGCCTGTCGACCAATACGCTGACCGAGGTCTTCAACTATACGATGCGCGACACGTCGGGCGCCACCGCCACGGCAAACATCACCATCACCATCCATGGCGCCAATGATGCGCCGGTTCTCGCCGTCCAGACGGCTGGCCAGAACGCCACCGTGGGCTCGGCCTTCTCCTTCGTGGTGCCGTCCACGACCTTCACCGATGTCGACAGCAGCGACTCGCTGGCCTATGCGGCCACGGCCGCCGATGGCACGGCGCTGCCTTCCTGGCTTACCTTCAACGCTTCGACGCGCACCTTCAGCGGCACGCCGACGGCAACCGGCACCTATGGTGTCAGGGTGACGGCGACCGACCTCGGCGGCCTTTCGGCCAATGAGACCTTCAATATCGCCGTGTCGACATCAGGCAACACGACGCCGACGGCGGTTGCCGATGCCGGGGATGCGACGGAGAAGGGCGGCGTGGCCAACGGCTCGGGCGGCGTCGTCGCCAGCGGCAATGTCCTGACCAACGATACCGATCCGGATGCCGGCGACACCAAGACGGTGACGGCGGTCAGCTTCGGGGCGACGGCGGGCACGCTCGGCTCAGCCCTCAGCGGCGCCTATGGCAGTCTCGTGCTCAACGCATCGGGCGCCTATAGCTACGCCGTCAACGACGCCAACAGCGCCGTGCAGGGACTGCGCCAGTCGACCAACACGCTGAGCGATGTCTTCAACTATACGATGCGCGACGCTGCCGGCGCCATCGCCACGGCAAACATCACCATCACCATCCATGGCGCCAATGACGCGCCGGTGCTTGCCGTCCAGACGGCTGGCCAGAACGCCACCGTCGGCTCGGCCTTCTCCTTCGTGGTGCCGACGACGACCTTCACCGATGTCGACAGCAGCGACACGCTGGCCTATGCGGCCACAGCCGCCGATGGCACGGCGCTGCCTTCCTGGCTCAGCTTCAACGCCTCGACGCGCACCTTCAGCGGCACGCCGACGGCAGCCGGCACCTACGGCGTCAGGGTGACGGCAACCGATCTCGGCGGCCTCGCCGCCAACGAGACCTTCAATATCACGGCGACGGTGGCGCCCACGACCTACAGCCTGTTCAGTGCCTCCAGCACGCCGGCCCAGACGAACCTCAATGACGGCCAGCAGCTCGAACTCGGCGTCAAGTTCCAGTCGAACGTCGCCGGTGACGTCACCGCCATCAGGTTCTACCGCAGCGCCAACGACAACGGGCAAAACGTCGTCGATCTGTGGACCTCCACCGGCACCAGGCTCGCCACCGCCACCTTCACCAACACCACGGCGAGCGGCTGGCAGACGGTGAACTTTACAACACCCGTCACCATCACAGCCAACACCACCTATGTCGCCTCCTACCACACAACAGGCGCCTATGTGGCGACCGACGGTTTCTTCACGAATGGTGTCTCCAACGGTCCGCTGTCGGCTCTGTCGAGCGCTGCTGCCGGCGGCAACGGCGTCTATGCCTATGGCGGAACCGCCACGACGGGCCTCTTCCCGACCAGCACCTACGACTCGGCAAACTATTATGCCGATGTGGTCTTCCGACCGCAGCTTGTCGCGTGATGCCTCGGATGAGATCAGGAATGGCTTGGGAATGAGGTTGATGCGCGGCAAATGTTCGCCACGGCCACGAGGATGCGAATGAACGGGACGACGAACAGCAGGGGCCGGCTCCCGGTGACAGTCTTCGCCGGCTTTCTCGGCGCCGGCAAGACGACGCTTCTCAGCCATGTGCTGACCAATCGCCGGGGCCTGCGGGTTGCCGTCATCGTCAACGATATGAGCGAAGTGAACATAGACGCCAGTCTCATCCGAGACGGCGGCTGCAACCTGTCGCATACGACGGAGACGCTGGTTGAACTCAGCAATGGCTGCATATGCTGCACCCTGCGCGACGATCTCCTGACGGAAGTTCGGCGACTGGCCGAGGCGGGGCGTTACGACTATCTGCTGATAGAAGGGACCGGCATCGCCGAGCCGCGCCCTGTCGCTGCCACCTTTTCCTTTCGCGACGAGAATGGTGTTTCGCTCTCCGATTTTGCGAAGCTGGACACGATGGTGACCGTCGTCGACGCCGCAAGCCTCTTGGCCGATTACAGCAGCGCCGACCTGCTTCGCGACCGCGGCCTGCAGCGGGACGGCGAGGACCGGCGGACACTCATCGACCTCTTGGTGGACCAGATCGAGTTTGCCGACGTTGTCGTGATCAACAAGATCTCGGACGCGACCGAGGAGATCCGCGCGGAAGTCCGCAAGACGGTGGCCGCACTCAACCCGGATGCGCGCCAGGTGGAGACGGACTTCGGCAAGGTCTCTCTTGCAAGCATCCTCGATACGGGCCTCTTCGATGAAGCAAAAGCTGCGGCCCACCCGTTGTGGCACAAGGAACTCTACAGCCCGGGCGACCATGTTCCGGAGACGGAGGAGTACGGGGTAACGAGCTTCGTCTATCGCACGAGGCGTCCCTTCGACCCGACGCGGTTCCGAGCATTCCTGGACGAGCCCTGGCCGGGGGTAATCCGCGCCAAGGGTCATTTCTGGCTTGCCACGCGGCCGCGTCATGTCGGTCTGATGTCGGCTGCCGGGACGCAACGGCGCTGCGAGCCCATGGGGCTTTGGTGGGCGGCCGTTCCCCGGCAAGACTGGCCGAGCCATCAGCAGTTTCGGGAGCAGATCGAGCGCCGCTGGCACAGCGCTTGGGGCGATCGACGGCAGGAGCTCGTGTTCATCGGTGTTGATATGGACGAGACAAGCGTCCGGACCGCGCTGGACGACTGCCTCGCCAGCTCGGATCCGCGGGACTGGTCGGCTCTCAAAGATCCGTTTCCGGCCTGGTAGCACGGAGCGGCGCAGGACAAAGCGGCGGCTGCCGCCTCGGCCGGCCGGAACGGTGAGTAGGCCGAACCGGAACTCCCTTTCACTGGCGTCAGCCGCTTATGCACTGGCCGCAGGAGGCCTTGGGGCTTGTCGGGCGGGGGTATGCGATGAGGTCATCATATCGGCGTATAGGGCACCACCCACATACCCCTGATTGCTGTCGTACGCTCCCTTTCGAAAGCTGGCAGGATGAAGTCTTCCAATACTGGTCGACGGGAAACGGGGACGCCGCTCTTGCTAAGATTTCATGTGAGGAATCGAGAATATTTAAGTGCTTCCGGCGGCACGCCTTGCATCAGTCACGTAACGTCAACCTGGACTGCACTGCTTGGAACTCCGATCGTGGTGTCTTCGAGCACCCAGGCTTTTTCCGGCTTTGCCAACGCGGGCAGCGCTACCGTCCAATCCTCCTTCACCGATACGGTCACCTCGTCACTGATGTCATCGGGCACCATGCAATCGTCCGCCGCATCGCCGACGGCGCCTGCGGGCGACGGCGGAGCGCAAGACAGCTCGATCAAGACGGCATCGGTTGCGACGGTGTTGGAGACACCTTCCTCGACAGAGCAAGACACCGTGCTTGCCCCCGATCCATCGCAGGAGGCTGCGACACTGCCTGCCGCTCCGGCGCTTACGGGAGTCACCAGCAATGCCGAGACGGATAGCGCGAAAACGGCGGCGCCGGTCGGCTCCTCCAGCAGCCTCGGCACAACTTCGCTGCGTCTTCAGGTTTCGACGCTCTCCCTCGCGGAGGAAACGAACCAGGACGTTTCGGCTGAAACGACCGCGGCTCCCTCAGCGCTGGCGGCACCGGCGGCGGTGGCTTCGGCTGCAGCTGTGGTAACGCCCAACAAGATCGCGCTCGAAAACCTGAAGCAGGGCAATCCGATCAGCGAGTGGGGTCTGGAGGGTGACGGCAACGGCACCATCCAGGGTTTCGCCACCGAAATCAGCACCAATATCGGCCAGACGGTCGATTTCAAGATCGCCACCGATTCCACCCATTATCGCATCGATATCTACCGCATGGGCTATTATGGCGGTATGGGCGCGCGCAAGGTCGACTCGATCGAGAAATCGCTGACCACGGCGCAGATCCAGCCGCACCCGATCGTCGACATGTCGCTCGGCCTCATCGATTGCGGCAACTGGTCGGTATCGGCGAGCTGGCAGATCCCCGCCGATGCCGTCTCGGGCGTCTATTTCGCCAAGCTGGTGCGCGAGGATGGCACGGAGGATGCGAGTATCATCCCCTTCGTCGTGCGCGACGATGCCTCGACCAGTGATATCGTCTTCCAGACATCCGACACCACCTGGCAGGCCTATAATGCCTGGGGCGGCGCCAGCCTTTATTACGGCGAAGTCCCTGTCGATCCGGCCGATATGATCGGCTACCTGCCGCCGAACTGCAGCTGCGGGCTGACCGCGATCGGCCGTGCGTCTGCCGTCAGCTACAACCGGCCGATCATCACCAATACCAGCCCGATCGGCGGCTCGCATGATTACATCTTCGGCGTCGAATCCTCCGCTATCTCGTGGCTGGAGCAGAACGGCTACGACGTTTCCTATATTTCCGGCGTCGATGCGACGCGCAACGGCGCGCTGCTGCTCAATCACGATGCCTATCTCTCTGTCGGCCATGACGAATACTGGTCTGCCGAACAGCGCGAAAATGTCGAGGCTGCTCGCGATGCCGGCGTCAACCTCGCCTTCTGGAGCGGCAACGAATGCTACTGGAAGGTCCGCTGGGAAAGCAGCATCGACGGCAGCGGCCAGGCCTATCGCACCATGGTCTGTTACAAGGAGACCTGGGGAACGAGCACCGATCCGAGCAATGTCGGCACCGGCACCTGGCGCGACCCGCGCTATGCCGATCCAGGGCAGGAGCCGGAAAATTCGCTGACCGGCACGATGTTCCAGGTGGACAGCTACCGTCAGGATACGATCTCCATTCCCTACGACTATTCGAACCTGCGCTTCTGGCGCAATACCGAAGTTTCGGAGCTGCAGGAGGGCGATACCTATAATCTGGTGCAGAACCTGCTCGGCTATGAGTGGGATTCCGATGTCGAGAACGGCTTCCGGCCTGACGGGCTCGTCAACCTGTCGCTCTCGTCGATCTCGGTGGATACATATCTGCGCGATTACGGCACGACGGTAGGTTCGGCGATCGCCACCCACAGCCTCACCATGTACCGGGCGGAAAGCGGCGCGCTGGTCTTCGGCGCCGGCACCGTCTTCTGGTCCTGGGGCCTGAGCGACAACCACCAGGGTCCGACGACATCGACCGATCGCAACGTGCAGCAGGCGATGGTCAACATGTTCGCCGACATGGGCATCCAGCCGACGACGCTCGATGCAAGCCTGATCCTCGCGACCCAATCGACCGACACGCTGAAGCCCACCTCGTCGATCAGCTCGTCGATATCAGGCGCAAGCTTCCTCGAAGGCCAGCATGTGACGATCACCGGCACGGCGCAGGACTTCGGCGGCGGCATCATTGCCGGCGTCGAGGTCTCCACCGATGGCGGCCAGCACTGGTTCAAGGCCACCGGCCGCGAAAGCTGGAGCTACAACTGGGTCGTCCAGGCAAGCGGCACCTATACGATCCTGTCGCGCGCCGTCGACGACAGCGTCAATCTGGAGGCACCATCGGCCGGCAAGCAGGTCACGGTCACCCTGCCGGGCACACAGGGCCTGTGGACGCTGGCGGAAAAGCCTGCTGTGGAAACGGCGATCGATCGCGATCCGGTCGAGCTCGGCCTGCGCTTCCAGGCAACGACGGCAGGCTCCGTGCAGGGCATCCGCTTCTACAAGGGCTTCTACAATACCGGCGACCACGTCGTCAGCCTCTGGTCCGCCAACGGAACGCTGCTCGCAACCGGCGTGTCGGTGGGTGAATCGCTCTCCGGCTGGCAGACGGTGATGTTCTCCTCGCCGATCCAGATCGCCGCCGGCACGACCTATGTGGCCTCCTATCACAGCAACGGATTCTTCTCCGTCACCGAGAACTATTTCAGCGAGCCCTATGCCAGCGGTGCGCTGAAGGCTGTCGATGGCGGCGGCGTCTTTGCCTATAGCGGCACCAGCACATTCCCCGGTCAGAATCCCGGCGGCTCCAACTATTGGGTGGATGTGGTCTTCGATGCCGGCCCGAACAGCCAGCCGGTGGCGACCGACGACAGCGGGCTGACCATCGGCCACAACGGAACGCTTGTCATCTCGATTGCCGCGCTCGTGGCAAATGATGTCGATGCCAATGGCGATGCGCTGACCATCACCGCCGTCGGCAATGCCGTTAACGGCACGGTCGCTCTCAATAAGCAGACGGGAACCGTCACCTTCACGCCGACCAACGATTATTCGGGCCCGGCAAGCTTCAGCTATACGCTGTCGGATGGACGCGGCGGGACGGATCAGGGCAATGTCAGCCTGACCGTTCAGGCTGGCCCGGCCGGCGAGACGCTGTTTACATCAAGCGAGGGACCGGCCGGCGGCAGCTTCAACGACAATACGGCGATGGAACTCGGCATGAAGTTCGTCGCGTCCGCAAACGGCACGATCTCGGGCATCCGCTATTACAAGGCTGCCGGCGATACCAGCGTGCATACCGGCTCCCTTTGGAGAGCGGACGGCACGCTCGTTGCCACGGTGACCTTCACCAACGAGTCGCTCTCCGGCTGGCAGACCGCGACCTTCTCCACGCCGCTGCAGATCACGGCGGGTGCGACCTATGTCGCCTCCTACCACACGACCGGCAGCTATGTGGCGACGGCAGGCTATTTCAACACGGCCCATACAAACGGCTCGCTGACGGCGCTGGCAGGTAGCAACGGCGTCTATGCGGTCGGATCGGGCTCGAACTTCCCGACCCAGAGCTACCAGTCGTCGAATTACTGGGTCGATGTCGTCTTCAACCAGTCGACGGGCAACACGGTGCCTGTCGCCGCCAATGACAACGGCTACACGACCTATGCCAACACGGCCCTGTCGATTGCTGCAGCAAGCCTGCTTGCCAACGACAGTGATGGCGATGGCGACCCGCTGAGCATTACCGGCGCCAACGGCGCGGTCAACGGAACGGTGACCTTCAACAGCCAGACCAACACGGTGACCTTCACGCCGAACTCAGGCTATACGGGTGTCGCAAGCTTCTCCTATGCGATCTCGGACGGGCATGGCGGCACGGCTTCGGCCACCGTCAGCCTCACGGTCAATTCGCAGCCCGGCGGCGGCACGACCTCGAGCCTGTTTACCGGTGCCGACACGTCGGGAGTTGGCGCCGCCAATGACGCCAACTCGGTCGAACTCGGCGTCAAGTTTATCGCTTCCGCCAATGGCCAGATCACCGGGCTCACCTACTACAAGAGCGCCCAGGATACCGGCACGCATGTCGGCTCGCTCTGGACCGCGGGCGGCCAGCTCCTCGGCCAGGCAAGCTTCGTCAACGAGACGGCAAGCGGCTGGCAGACGGTTTCCTTCACGCAGCCGATCAATGTCACGGCCGGCGTCACCTATGTGGCGAGCTACCATTCGAACGGGTTCTATTCGGCAACGGCGAACTATTTCACGACGGACCATACGAGCGGCGCGCTGACGGCGCCGGCAAGTTCGGTCAGCGGCGGCAACGGCGTCTATGCCTATGGCACGGGCAGCCTGTTCCCGACCGCCTCCTACAATGCCAGCAACTACTGGGTGGACGTACTCTATCAGCAAGGCGCGCAGAATGCGGTTCCGGTCGCCGCCAATGACAGCGGCTACTCGACCAATACGGGCACGCCGATCACCATCCAAGCCTCGGCGCTGCTTTCAAACGACAGCGATGCCGATGGCGATCCGCTGGCGATTACCGGCGTCAGCGGCGCGGTCAACGGCTCGGTCGCCTGGAACGCGCAGGCCCAGACGGTGACCTTCACGCCGACGGCAGGCTATTCGGGACCGGCGAGCTTCAGCTATGCGATCTCGGACGGCAAGGGCGGCACCGCCTCGGCCCAGGTTGCCCTCACCATCAACAACCCGGCTGCAGGCCCGGAGCAGAACCTGTTTGCCGCCAATGCGACGCCCTCGGTCGTCTCGGTCAACGACAACCAGCAGGTCAATCTCGGTATGAAATTCCAGGCCGATACGGCAGGCTGGATCACCGGCTTCCGCTTCTACAAGGGTGCCGACAATACAGGCCCGCACAACGGCTATCTCTGGACCGCCTCGGGCACGCTTCTCGGCAGCGTCGCCTTCAACAACGAAACGGCAAGCGGCTGGCAGACCGCGACACTCACCCAGCAGATCGCCATCCAGGCGGATACGACCTACGTCGTTTCCTACAGCACCAACGGCTATTATTCGGCGACCGGCAATTATTTTGCCAGCGACGTGACGAATGGGGACCTGAAGGCGCCTGGCGGCAATAACGGCGTCTATGCCTATGGATCGGGCGGGCTGTTCCCGACCGCCAGTTATAACAGCACGAATTACTACGTGGACGTGGCATTCAAACCGCAGCTCGCGGCGTAGCGCCCACGCGGATGCAAGACCAAGCATGCGGTGAAGCGTGAGAGTATCGACGATGCGTACAGATATCAGATTGCCGGTTACGGTCCTCGCCGGGTTTCTCGGCGCAGGAAAGACGACTGTCCTCAATCATGTCCTGAGCAATCGGGAAGGTCGCCGGGTTGCTGTCATCGTCAACGATATGAGCGAGGTCAACATCGATGCGGATCTCGTGCGCGAGGGAGGGGCAGACCTCTTGCGCACGGACGAGACGCTGGTGGAACTCACCAATGGATGCATCTGCTGCACGCTGCGCGAAGATCTGCTGAGCGAAGTGCGGCGGCTGGCGGCCGCCGGCCGTTTCGACTATCTGCTGATCGAGGGCACGGGCATTGCCGAACCGCTGCCTGTTGCCGCCACCTTCTCCTTCCGCGACGAAAGCGGGGCGGCCCTTTGCGACGTGGCAAGGCTCGACACGATGGTCTGCGTCGTCGATGCGGTCAATCTGCTTGCCGATTATCAGAGCGCCGAGTTTCTTGCCGATCGCGGCGAACGGCGTGACGGGGACGATGAGCGAAAGCTCGTGGAACTGCTCGTCGAGCAGATCGAATTTTCCGATGTCGTCATCATCAACAAGGCAGGGGATGTGTCCTGCGCCGATCTTGCCGAGGTTCGCCGGGTCGTCGCCGCACTCAATCCGGATGCCCAGGTCATCGAGGCGGTCTTCGGCCAGGTGCCGCTCGATGCGATCCTCGATACCGGCCTCTTCAGCGAGGCGAAGGCCGCCCGCCATCCACTCTGGCACAAGGAGCTCTTCGGGTGGGGCGACCATGTGCCGGAGACCGAGGAATATGGCATTTCAAGCTTCGTCTATCGCAGCCGGCGGCCCTTCGAGCCGCTGAGGCTCAAGGATTTCCTCGACAGGAAATGGGCGGGCCTCATCCGCGCAAAGGGTCATTTCTGGCTGGCGACGAGGCCCGATGAGATCGGCCTGCTGTCGATCGCCGGCACCCAATGCCGCATCGAAACCAGGGGATATTGGTGGGCCTCCGTGCCGAAGGTGCAATGGCCGCGCTTTCCGCAATTCCGCCAGCTCATCGACCGGCATTGGGACGATGTCTGGGGCGACCGCCGTCAGGAGCTGGTCTTCATCGGCTCGGGCTTCGACAAGGCGGCGATCCGGGCCGCGCTCGACGATTGCCTGACCGGGGAGGAAACAGGCTTCGATCCGCAGACCGCCGTCGGCCTTCGCGATCCGTTTCCGGCATGGCGGCACGATATGCACGCATCGGACCGAAAAGCGTGAAGCGGTTTTCGGACAATCCGATGCGCAGACTCGAAGGTGAACAGGTTTCACATCAACCAGAGGAGAGGACAATGAGCAGCGAACTTTATGCAGATGGCATCGGTGAGATCACCATCACGGGAACGATCGTGCGCATCGACCTGATGTCGCTCTCGGCCACCGACCGCGATGCCAACAACAATCCGACGCCGGTCTTCCGCCAGCGCATCATCATGCCGGTCGACGCCTTCGCCAATGCGGTCGATCTCATGCAGAAGGCGCTCGGCGGGTTGGTCGAGGCGGGTGCGGTTCGCCGCATCGGCGACATGTCGGCGGCGGCTGCCGACATCCAATCGACGCAGGGCGGTGCGTCGAACGCCTCGCCGAACTTCAACTGATGAACAGAGGTGTGGAACGCTGCGCGTCGATCCGGGCGCGCAGAAGACACCCTCAACTTTTAAATCCAAGTCTCGGTCTTGTAGCGTTTCGGGTGGGCCATGAGTGGTTTTCTGCATACCAACCTGCACTGTCTTGCGCTCGTTGCGCGTCATCACGGCGTCGATCTTTCGCCTGAGCGACTGCAACACGATTATGCCGTCGGCAACGATCCGGTGGCCGTGCGGCAGATGCTTCGGATGGCCAAGGATGCCGGCCTCAGGGCAAGGCACCTGACCCTCGACTGGCGAAGCCTGTTCCAGCTCGGCGAGGCCTTCCCGGCGCTTGCCGAACTTTCGAACGGCAACTGGGTGGTCATCGCCGGCGCCGTCGGCGAGGGCGAGGATGAGAGGATCCGCGTTCTCGACCCGCTTGCCACGCGCCAGGAAGTCATGCTGCTGAGCGAGGAGCAATTCGCCAAGGCCTGGCTCGGATCGGTGGTCCTGCTGAAGCGCAACTATCGCATGTCCGATGAGGACCGGCCCTTCGGCTTCCGCTGGTTCATCCCCGAGATCATCAAGCAGCGCAGCTTCTTCCGCGATGTGGCGCTTGCAGCCTTCGTTCTCTATGGCCTCGGCCTGACGACACCGATGTTCTTCCAGCTCGTCATCGACAAGGTGCTCGTGCATCAGAGCTATGCGACACTGACGGTTCTGACGGTCGGTATCGCCGTGGCACTCGTCTTCGACGCGACCTTCAGCTTCCTGCGCCGCTATCTGCTGCTCTACGCCACCAACAGGATCGACATCCGGGTGGCGACCCGCACCTTCGGTCATCTGCTCAACCTGCCGATCGCGCTCTTCGAGCAGGCTTCGGCCGGCGTTCTCGTCAAGCATATGCAGCAGACGGGGCGCATCCGCGAATTCCTGACCGGCCGGCTGTTTCTGACGCTTCTCGACGGCGTCTCGCTCTTCGTCTTCGTGCCGATCCTGCTTCTCTACAGCGTCAAGCTGACGCTCGTGGTGCTCGGATTCGCCGCACTCGTCGGGCTTGTCGTGATGATGCTCGTCGGGCCGTTCCAGCGCCGCCTGCAGGCGCTATACCAGGCCGAAGGCGACCGGCAGGCCCTGCTTGTCGAAACCGTGCACGGCATGCGCACCGTCAAATCGCTGGCGCTGGAGCCGCGCCAGCGCAAGGTGTGGGACGATTATTCGGCCCAATCCATCTCCGTGCGCTTCCGCGTCGAGAAGATCTCGACCATCGCCCAGTCGCTGACCGGGCTTCTCGAAAAACTGATGAGCGTCGCCATCATCGGGCTCGGCGCGCTCGACGTTTTCTCGGGCGCCATGACGATCGGCGCGCTTGTTGCCTTCAACATGCTCGCCGGCCGCGTTTCGGGACCGCTGGTGCAGATCGTCACCATGGTGCACGAATATCAGGAAGTGGCGCTCTCCGTGCGCATGCTCGGCGAGATCATGAACCAGCGGCCGGAGCAGGCCGGGCGCGGGCGCGGTGTGCGGCCGCATCTGCATGGCCGCATCGAATTCGACAAGGTCACCTTCCGCTATGCGCCCGATGCGACGCCGGCGCTCGACAATGTCTCCTTCGCCATTCCGGCAGGCTCGGTCTTCGGCGTGGTCGGCAAGAGCGGCTCGGGCAAGACGACGATCACGCGGCTGATCCAGGGGCTCTACCAGAGCCAGGAGGGGCTGGTGCGGATGGATGGCTATGACAGCCGCGAAATCGACCTCGTGCATTTGAGAACCAGCATCGGGGTCGTGCTGCAGGATAATTTCCTGTTTCGCGGCACGGTGCGCGACAATATCGCCGCCGCAAAACCCGATGCCAGCATCGAGGAAATCATGGAGGTCGCCCGCGTCGCCGGTGCGGAGGAATTCATCGAGCGGCTGCCGCGCGGCTTCGACACGATGCTGGAAGAAAATGCCGCCAATCTCTCCGGCGGCCAGAAGCAGCGGTTGGCAATCGCCCGCGCGCTGATCACCGATCCGAAGCTTCTGATCTTCGACGAAGCGACGAGCGCGCTCGACCCCGACAGCGAGGCGATCATCCGCGAGAATCTGAGCAGGATCGCCGCCGGGCGCACCGTCGTCATCGTCTCGCACCGGCTTTCGACGCTCGTCGACGCCGATGCCATTCTCGTCGTCGAGCGGGGCAAGGTCGCCGATATCGGCCGGCACGACCAGTTGGTGTCGCGCTGCATGACCTACCGCCACCTGTGGTCCCAGCAGATGAGGCAGGTCGCATGAACGCGCACAGCAGAAAACCCAGCGAGAACCTGCCGGTCCCTTCAGGCAAAGGCCCTTCAGACAAGGCGCCCTCAGGCAAGGGAAGGGAACTGACCGCCCGCCCGCCGCTGCCGCCGGCAATTGCGGAATTCCAATCCGATGCCGTCGAGCTCGAGGAACGCGCGCCGCCCAGAGTCGCGCGCATGACGCTCTACTGCGTCACCGCGCTGCTTGCCGCGGTCATCACCTGGGCCTCCGTCTCCTCCATCGACGAGGTGGTGATCGCGCCCGGCAAGCTCGTCACCACCCAGCCGACCATCGTCGTCCAGCCGCTCGAAACCTCGATCATCCGCACGATCGAGGTGAAGGCCGGCGAAGTCGTGCATGCCGGGCAGACGCTGGCAACCCTCGACGCCACTTTCAGCCAGGCCGATGTCGATCAGCAGCAGGCGAAGTTCTCCGCGCTCGACGCCCAGGTGCGGCGCATCGAGGCCGAGCTTGCCGGCGACGACTACACGAAGATGGCGGGAAATACGCCCGACGAGATGCTGCAGGCACAGCTCTTCGGCCAGCGACGGGCC
The DNA here is from genome assembly GCF_002531825.1 of Rhizobium sp. J15. Classification (GTDB taxonomy): domain Bacteria; phylum Pseudomonadota; class Alphaproteobacteria; order Rhizobiales; family Rhizobiaceae; genus Rhizobium. The sequence goes on from NZ_NWSX01000005.1 coordinate 13,339, forward strand.
TTCTACATGGCGCAGCTGCAGAATTTCGAGCAGCAGATAGCCGGCCAATCGGCCGCTCTTGCGGCTAGCAAGAACCAGGAGGCGGTGCTCAACGACCGGCACAACACGCTCTCGCAGATCGAAGGCGCGCGCACCCGGCTCTACGACCGACAGAGCGGTTCGCTGATCACCATGCTCGGCTCGCGCGACGCCCGCCTCGACGTCGAAGCCGACCTGACCGCCGTGCGCGGCAAGGCCGACGAGGCGGCGCATGCCTATGCCAAGCTGAAGGCCGACCGGCAGGCCTTCATCGAGGATTTCCGCCGCGCCGCAATGGAGCAGCTGGTGGAACTGCGCGGCCAGCGCGATATGGCTGACGAAGAGCTGAAGAAGATGGAGCTGCGCCGCAACATGGTGTCGCTGACAGCACCTGCCGACGCCGTCGTGCTGGATCTCGCCCAGCGCTCTATCGGCTCCGTCGTGCGCGAAGCCGAACCGATCGTCACGCTGGTGCCGATCAACGTGCCGCTCGAAGCCGAAGTTTCGATCAACACCCGTGACATCGGCCGCGTGGCTGTCGGCAAGGAAGCCCGCATCAAGCTCGACGCCTATCCCTTCCAGAAATACGGCACCGCCTCGGGCGAGGTGAGAACCATCAGCCAGGACACGTTCCTCACCGGCCAACAGGAGCAGACGGAGACCCCGAGCCAGCCGGCCGCCCCCTTCTTCAAGGCACGGATCCTGCTTGCCGATACCCGGCTGAATGCCGCAGATATGCCGGTGCGACTGCTTCCCGGCATGACCGTGTCCACGGAAATCAAGGTCGGCAAACGAACGGTGATCTCCTATTTCCTGTATCCGCTGCTGCGCGGTCTCGATAACGCAATTCGCGAACCGTAGGACGCGGCAGAGCAGTTCACCCGATGAGATCCCGATGCGCGTCGAGGCAGATATGTCGCGTCCCACAGCGGCGGTCCGGCCCGCCCGTATTTTGCAGAAACAGGACACTTTAACGTTGCTGGCCTCCATTGAAACAGAATGTACCCTTCGCCCAACAACATCAAAACCTAATGGCGCTCGCCGGTTTGCAGCGCAAGACTATCAACCAGTATGCCCTTGAGGCCTTTTTCCAGGTGACGCAGATGGAGAACGAGCCTGCGAGGAGTTGAAGACGTTGATGAACACGCGCAGCAATCACGGGCTCGCCGAGGAGATGGCCGAGGATCGTGCTTAACGGTCTACATTCTTACCGCGGAGGCGGAATCCGATCTAAGTGCGGGAATCCGCCACACACGTACGCAATAAGATGCCGCCTAGTTACGCCGCTATGTCTCAGCGGTGGAGCAGGGTATTGCAAACCTGGCCGAGGGCAGGTCCTTTTAAGGATATGAGCGCGCGCTTCATCCAGCGTTACGAATGGTGCGCGGTGTCAATAGATCATTATTGTCGCGTGGTTAAGCCAGTTCAGATCCTATCAGCTGCAAGATTTCATCTCACCTCGATCATCGAAAGTGGCTGCCAACGCTCCTTCACGTGTGCAACTCTCGCTTTTGTACCAATGGATAGCGGTGCGGCGTGCCTTATTCCGCTGCGCTTCCACCGGGCGAATGGCCGCCTGCCGTCGCGGTTATCGCCTGCTGTATCCACGCTCGGAAGCGCGCCTGGGTCACCTCGTTCCAGCGCTCGCGTGCTGCGACGAAATAATAGCCGCCGAGGCAGACGTCGGTTTCGAGCAGTTCGACGAGCCGGCCTGCGCGTAGGTCGTCTGCCGCGATCAGACGTGTGGCCAACGCGACTCCCTGGCCTGTTACGGCTGCGTCCACCGTAAGATTGGCTGACCACAATCGCGGTCCGTTCAAGACAACCTCATGTTCGAAACCAGCCTTGCGGAACCACTGTCGCCATTGATCGCGGCTTTCCTCGTGAATGAGTGGCTGACGAACCAAGTCGTCAAGGGTACGGATGGGCGTATTTCTGCTGATCCAATCGGGGCTCGCGACCGGGAACATCCGAGGCCTTTCCAAGAGGATCCAGCGGACATTTCCTCTTGGTTCCTCCGAATAGCGGATGTCGACATCGGCCTCATAGCGGCTGAAATCCGGCTCGAGGTCGGTGGCGCGCATGACGAAGTCGATGCCGGGCAGGGCGAGCTGAAGCTGGTTGAAGCGCGGCGTCAGCCAGCGCGTTGCGAGGCCGGGGACGCACCAGACACGCAAGACGGTGCGGCTGATGGCGGGCCGCAGTTCAGCGGTCGATTTGGCGATGAGGTCGAAGGCCGTACCTACAGTCTCGGCGAAAATCCTGCCTTCCACCGTCAGCCTGATGCCGCGCGGGCCGGCATCGACAAGCCGCGTGCCCAGCCAGGCTTCTAGATTTCGGACATGCCGGGATATTACCGTATGGCTGAGGTTGAGGTCGTCGGCGGCCTTGCGCATCGAGCCCAATCGACTGACCGCTTCGAAGGCGCGGACCATGGACAAGGGCGGCAAACGCCCACGCGGCGGATCGCCATCCAGCTCGGTTGCTTCTGATTTCCCTCTGCGCAAGCGTATCCCCCACTGAAATGGGCTGTGATCGAACCAAAGTCAGACTGCTGTGCACAGCCCGTTATGCCACAGAACGCGAACGGCCTGTGTAATGAAGAGTGGCGCACCGTGGTGCATATAATGCACCACTCATTCCTCGAATGGAATTCCGGATTTTTCGATCACAAGCAGGTGGATTCCGGGCAGGGCCGGTTTGAAGACCGGCGGCGGCTGGTCTGGAGTGGTGCATCTATGCTCCCACAGCGGCCAAGAAAAAGCGCCTTCTCGCCTGCCGGGACATAGGACAGCATTGCCGCATCACTAAACAAACAGGGGAAGAAGAATGAACCTCAACAAAACCTCGACGATTGCAGCCTTGGGCCTGTTGTCGCTGACGCTTGCGGCCACGCCGGGCATGGCCAGGGATCTCACCGTGGCGTCCTGGGGCGGGAATTTTCAGGATGCCCAGCGGGAGATCTACTTCAAGCCCTTCTCCCAACAGGCCGGCAAGCCGCTCCTGGATGAAGGATGGGATGGCGGCATCGGTGTTCTCCAGGCGAAGGTCAAGGCAGGCAGCCCTTCCTGGGATGTCGTGGAGGTCGAAGCGGATGAACTGGCGCTCGGCTGCGCCGACGGGCTTTTCGAAAAGGTGGACTGGAACAAGCTTGGCGGCAAGGATGCATTCCTGCCTTCCGCCGTCAGTGATTGCGGCGTCGGCGCCATCGTCTGGTCGACCGCGATCGCCTATGACAGCGCGAAGATTGCCGATGGTCCCCAGTCCTGGGCCGATTTTTGGAACGTGACGAAATTTCCCGGCAAGCGCGCCCTTCGCAAGGGGCCGAAATACACGCTCGAATTCGCGTTGATGGCCGATGGCGTTCCGGCCGACGAGGTTTACGACGTCCTGGCGACGCCGGAGGGCGTCGATCGTGCCTTCGCTAAACTCGATGCCCTCAAGCCGAACCTCGTCTGGTGGACATCGGGCGCTCAGCCGCTGCAACTGCTTGCTTCCGGCGAAGTCGCCATGACCAGCGCCTATAACGGCCGCATCACCGGCATCAACCGCTCCGAAGGCAGGGCGTTCAAGGTCGTCTGGCCCGGCAGCATCTACGCGGTGGATAGCTGGGTTGTGCTGAAGGGTGCTGAAAACAAGGACGCGGCCTTTGACTTCGTGGCCTTCGCCAGCAAGCCGGAAAACCAGGCGAAACTGCCGCAATATATCGCCTATGGCCTCACGAACAAGGCAGCGGACAAGGACCTGCCGCCGGAACAGCTCGCGGACCTGCCGACCGCGGCCGCCAATATTGAGGGAGCGCTCAGCCTCGATACGGACTTCTGGATCGACAATTCGGAAGCCCTGACGAAGAGGTTCGATGCGTGGCTGGCTCAGTAGCAACGCTATCTTCTCCCCACGGATTGCTCCAAGGAGCCATTCGTGGGGTTCCCGCATTCCTTGAGAACCGACGACCCGAACGGAGGGCCATCGTGGCTACGCCGCGCATACGCTTTGACAGAATCTCCAAATCCTTTGGCACATTTCAGGTCGTCAAGGACCTGTCGCTCGATATTGACAAGGGCGAATTCGTCAGCCTGCTGGGACCCTCGGGCTCGGGCAAGACGACTTTGCTGATGATGCTTGCGGGATTTGAAAATCCGACCAGCGGCGGCATCTTTCTCGATGATCGCCGTATCGACCACCTGCCGCCGCACCGGCGCGAAATGGGCGTCGTCTTCCAGAACTACGCCCTCTTTCCCCACATGTCGATCGCCGACAACATCGCCTTTCCGCTGAAGATGCGCGGCATCGGACGCAGCGAGATCGAGGAGCGGGTGATGCGCGCGCTCGACATGGTGCAACTGTCGGCAATGAGCGGCCGAAAGCCGGCCCAGCTTTCCGGCGGTCAGCAGCAGCGTGTGGCGCTTGCCCGCGCGCTGGTATTCGAGCCCACCGTGGTGCTGATGGACGAACCGCTCGGGGCGCTCGACAAACACCTGCGCGAACAGATGCAGCTCGACATCCGCGACCTTCACAAACGCCTGGAACTGACCGTGGTGTTCGTAACCCACGATCAGTCCGAGGCGCTGACCATGTCGGACCGGATTGCAGTCTTCAACCATGGCAAAATCGAGCAGATCGGCTCGCCGCGTGAGATCTACGACTGCCCGCGAACGCGCGTCGTCGCCGAATTCATAGGGGAAACCAACCTTATCGAAGGAACTGTCAAGGCAACGGATCCGGCCGGGACGGCAGTCGAAATCGCCAACGGGCAGCATGTGGTCGTATCAGGCGGCCGCCCCCTCTCTGTCGGAAGCCGTGTCCATATTTCTGTCCGCCCCGAGCGGATTTCTCTTGCCGCACATGGGCAAGACTTGCCAGCCAATGCCCTGCCGACAAAGATACTCGACAGCGTATACCAGGGCGATCACCTCAGGGTGCAGCTCGACGAGGATGCCTTCCGCTTCGTGGTTCGAACCGACCGGCGATCGGCGGAGTGGCCGCCGGGATCCGACGTGGTGGCGCATTTCTCGCCGGACGACTGCTGGGTGATTGCCGCATGAGCGCTTTCCGTCAACGTCTCGGCACCTTTGCCCTCGTGCTTCCGCTCGCCTTGTTTCTGAGCGTCTTCTTTATCTGGCCGCTCCTGACCGTGCTGGGCCAAGCAGTGTCGGATCCGGTCGTCAGCCAGAACCTGCCGCGCACGACAGCTGCTGTTTCCAGCTGGGACCGTATCTCCGCGCCTTCGGACACCATGCAGGCCGCGCTTGTCGACGATCTGAAACTGATCGAGGACGACCAGAGCCTCGGCGAGGTGGTGAGACGGTTGAACAGTGCCCAGCCGGGCTTCCGCACGCTGATGAGGAAGACCGTAACGGCCGTGAGAGACGGCACGCAGCCGCTCGTCCTTGGAGAGGTTGATCCGCGATGGAACGACACAGCGTTCTGGCGGGCCATTGCCGACGCCATCAGCCCTTATACAGATCGCAATCTTCTTGCCGCCGTCGATCTTCAACATGATGCCGCAGGGGCGATCGTGGCGATGCCGGCCGAGGAGTCGGCCAATCAGGCTATACTTCTGAGAACCTTCGCCGTGGCTGCCGTCGTGACCTTGGCGACCGGCCTCATCGGCCTGCCATACGCGATGCTGGCCGCCGCCTCGAACGGCTGGCGACGCCAGCTTCTCCTGGCCGCGGTGCTGCTGCCGCTGTGGACGTCGCTTCTGGTGCGCACCGCGGCCTGGTATATTCTTCTTCAGGATAAGGGCCTCATCAACTCGGTGCTGATGTCGCTCGGTCTCGTCAGCGGCCCGTTGCCGCTGCTCTTCAACAGGACAGGTGTCATCATCGCCATGACGCACGTGTTGCTGCCTTTCATGGTTCTGCCGATCTACAGCGTTCTCATCGCCATCCCGCGAAATCTCATGCCGGCGGCCGCTTCCCTCGGCGCGAGACCCATCAGTGCCTTCCTGCATGTCCTGCTGCCTTTGACGCTGCGCGGCATCGCTTCCGGCGGCCTGCTCGTTTTCATGGCGGCGCTCGGCTATTACATCACGCCCGCGCTCATCGGCGGACCGAAAGACCAAATGATCAGTTCGGTCATTGCCTTCTACGCCACCGGCTCCGCCAATTGGGGCATGGCAGGGGCGCTCGGCATCGTGCTGCTCGCCGTCACGATCGTGCTTTACGGCATCTATGGGCGGCTTTCCATGAAGACGACGGGGGCATGAGATGATGGCGCGCTTATTCAAATTCGCGTTCGGCGCGGCAGCGGTCGTTTTTCTGCTGGCTCCGCTTTTGGCGATCCTTCCAATCGCATTTACGTCAAGCAGCTTCCTGGCCTATCCCATTCCGGCCTTCTCGACCCGCTGGTTTGCGGAGCTTGCAAATACCGAGGCCTGGCGGCGATCCATCGTCAACAGCTTGCTGATCGGCACGGGAACCACGCTGATGTCGACGGTGCTCGGCATGCTTGCGGCGCTCGCATTGCGCAGGCGCATCGTCTTCGGTTCGGCATTGCGAACAATCTTCCTCCTGCCCATGGTCGTTCCGGCGGTCGTACTCGGCGTCGGCCTCCAGATCCTGTTTGCCCGGCTCGGGTTTGCGAACACCTTTGCAGCCGTCATCATGGCGCACACTGTCGTCGCCGTGCCCTTCGTGCTGGTCAGTATCAGCGCATCGCTCGAAGGCATCGATTATCGGGTCGAGCGCGCGGCGGCGAGCCTGGGCGCTTCGCCCTGGCGGGTTTTCTGGAAAGTAACGCTGCCCCTTGCCGTGCCGGGGGTGCTCTCGGGCGCGGTGCTTGCCTTCGCGACATCGCTGGACGAAGTGGTGCTGACCCTTTTCGTTGCCGGACCGAACCAATTGACGCTCGCGCGTCAGATGTTCTCCTCTATCCGCGAAAACATCAGCCCTGCAATCGTCGCTGCCGCCTTCCTGTTCATTGTCGGAACGGTGTTTCTCGGCGGCCTGCTCGCCATTGTGCACAAGCGCGCCCGCGCAGTGGTCGCGGGCTGAGATATCGAGCACCTCTGGCGACAATCGCGCACCGCAGATGGCAGATGAAGCACCTAAAGCAAAACATACGTAACAAAATCAACATCAGGAGGGTATCGTGAGCGCTACTTCGCTAACCGATCGTAAGAATACAGCCATCTCCCGTGGGGTTGGCATGACAACGCAGATCTACGCGGACCGTGCCGAGAATGCCGAGATCTGGGACAAGGACGGCCGCCGCTACATCGATTTCGCCGCCGGCATCGCCGTGCTCAACACCGGCCACCGACATCCCAAGGTTATTGCGGCCGTCAAGGAGCAGCTCGACCACTTCACCCATACCTGCCACCAGGTGGTGCCTTATGAGAGCTATGTGCACCTTGCCGAACGGCTGAACGCGCTGGTGCCGGGTGACTTCGAGAAGAAGACGATCTTTGTCACGACGGGCGCCGAAGCGGTCGAAAATGCCGTCAAGATCGCCCGTGCGGCAACGGGCCGCTCGGCGGTCATCGCCTTTACCGGCGGCTTCCACGGCCGCACCTTCATGGGCATGGCGCTGACCGGCAAGGTCGTGCCCTACAAGGTCGGCTTCGGCGCCATGCCGGGCGACGTGTTTCATATTCCCTTCCCGGTCGAGCTGCATGGCGTTACCGCCGATCAGTCGCTTGCGGCGCTGAAGAAGCTCTTCGCCGCCGATGTCGATCCGCAGCGGGTCGCGGCGATCATCATCGAGCCGGTGCAGGGCGAAGGCGGCTTCTATCCGGCGTCGACGAGCTTCATGAAGATGCTGCGCGAAGTTTGCGACCAGCACGGCATCCTGCTGATCGCCGACGAGGTGCAGACCGGTTTTGCCCGCACCGGCAGGATGTTCGCGATGGATCACCACGAGGTGGCAGCCGACCTGACGACGATGGCAAAGAGCCTTGCCGGCGGTTTTCCGCTCGCCGCCGTCACCGGCCGCGCCGAAATCATGGACGCGCCGGGACCGGGTGGGCTCGGCGGCACCTATGGCGGCAACCCGATCGGCATCGCTGCCGCGCATGCCGTCCTCGACGTCATCGCGGAGGAAGATCTCTGCCGCCGCGCCGATCAGCTCGGCAGCCGGCTGAAGCAGCGGCTGGAATCGCTGCGCGATGCGGTGCCCGAGATTGCCGATATCCGCGGGCCGGGTTTCATGAACGCCATCGAATTCAACGACCGGACGACCGGATTGCCGAGCGCCGAATTCGCCAACCGGCTGCGGCTGATCGCGCTCGACAAGGGCCTGATCCTGCTGACCTGCGGCGTCCACGGCAACGTCATCCGCTTCCTCGCGCCGATCACCATTCAGGACGAGGTTCTCGGCGAGGCGCTCGACATTCTCGAGGCCTCGATGCTGGAAGCGCGTGCGGCCACGTGACCGAACCGAATTTCAACGGCTGTCGGTGACCGGCAGCCGCTCTCAAGGAGATATGACATGGCTTTCACCACCGCGCTGACCAGGCACGTTCCCTTCTCTTCGCCGTTCCTGCGCGCCGCCGGCTATATCAACGGCGTCTGGACATCGGGCGATGCCGCCAGGAGCTTCGACGTGCTCAATCCGGCAACGGGCGAGCTGCTTGCCTCGCTGCCCGACATGGGCGCAGCCGAGACGCGGGCGGCGATCGATGCGGCCTATGCCGCCCAGCCGGCCTGGGCCGCTCGCCCGGCCAAGGAACGCAGCGCCATTTTGCGCAAATGGTTCGACCTGATGGTCGCCAATGCCGACGCGCTCGCCGCGATCCTCACCGCCGAAATGGGCAAGCCGTTCCCCGAAGCACGCGGCGAGATCCTTTATGCCGCGTCCTATGTCGAATGGTATGCGGAAGAGGCCAAGCGCATCTACGGTGAGACGATTCCCGCGCCTTCCAACGACAAGCGCATGATCGTCATCAAGCAGCCGGTCGGCGTCGTCGGCACGATCACGCCGTGGAATTTTCCGGCGGCGATGATCGCCCGCAAGATCGCTCCGGCACTGGCCGTCGGCTGTACGGTCGTCTCGAAGCCCTCCGAACAGACGCCGCTGACGGCGATCGCGCTGGCCGTGCTCGCCGAACAGGCCGGCATCCCGGCCGGCGTCTTCAATCTCATCGTCGGCATGGACGGCCCGACGATCGGCCGTGAGCTCTGCGGCAATGAAAAGGTGCGCAAGATCAGCTTCACCGGCTCGACCGAGGTCGGCCGCATCCTGATGCGGCAGTGCGCCGATCAGATCAAGAAGGTGAGCCTGGAGCTCGGCGGCAACGCGCCCTTCATCGTCTTCGACGATGCCGATCTCGATGCTGCCGTCGAAGGTGCAATCGCCTCCAAATACCGCAATGCCGGCCAGACCTGCGTTTGCGCCAACCGCCTCTACATCCAGGCGGGCGTCTATGACGCCTTCGCGGCCAAGCTTGCCGCCAGGGTCGCCGAGATGCCGGTCGGCGACGGTTTCAAGGCGGGTGTCGAGATCGGGCCGCTGATCGACGAGCAGGGCCTTGCCAAGGTGGAAGACCATGTCAGCGACGCGCTCGCCAAGGGCGCGAAAGTGCTGACCGGCGGCAAGCGCATCGAGGGCGCCGGCACCTTCTTCACCCCGACGGTGCTGACCGGCGTCGCGCGCGGCATGAAAGTGGCGCGCGAGGAAACCTTCGGGCCGGTGGCGCCGCTCTTCCGCTTCGAGACGGCCGAAGATGTCATCGCCGAGGCCAACGACACCGAATTCGGGCTTGCCGCCTATTTTTATGCCGGCGATCTCAAAAAGGTCTGGCGGGTGGCCGAAGCGCTGGAATACGGCATGATCGGCATCAATACCGGCCTGATGTCGTCCGAGACGGCGCCCTTCGGCGGCATCAAGCAATCCGGCCTCGGCCGCGAGGGCTCGCGCCACGGCGCCGATGACTATCTCGAGATGAAATATCTCTGCATCGGCGGCGTCTGAATAAGGCGGGATTATCGGACGCGTTACGGCGGGCCGGCTGGCAAGGCGATGTATATCAAGACCTGTCGTTCGGCGCTCGGCCGAGGTGGCGGCCTCAATCTTGTCTGCGACCTGCCACTGAGCGGTGACTCGAGGTTGCCACTGAATGGGAGATAAAACGCCTGCACGGGTCCAGACAAAAAGGGCAACATGCAGCGGCATCACGAGGGGAAGAAGCCATGTCCAACGCCAATGATCATGCTGCCATTTCGGCCTGTATCACGACGTATCTCGACGGCTTGTACGAAGGGGACGCTGATAAGATCGCATCGGTCTTCCAGCCGACCGCTGCCTTGACGTACGAAGAGCTTGGTGCCGTCCGCATCATTCCGCGTGACGAATGGTTGCGGGCTGTCCGTGATCGTCCGTCTCCGCTTGCGCAGCGGTTGCCGCGTCATGATCGAGTGCTGCAAATAGACCAGTCGGCACCGGGAACGGCATTCGTCAAACTGAAATGCGCCGTGCCGCCGCGCTACTTCACAGACTACCTCTCGATGCTGAAGATCGATGGGCAATGGCAGATTGTTCAGAAGGTTTATGCGATCGAGGTTCGGGAGAGCCAAGATGGGTGAGACCTTGACGCTGTCGGTCGGCGATCGTGAAAACACTGGAACAGGATGATTTTAGGCCCGGTTGGCCTAAAATTTGAATCCTGTTCTAAATTAAAGAGTTAGAGCATGATGTCGTCCGAAAACCGCCTACACTTTTCGGCATCATGCTCTAGGCGCCGTACTGCTGCGCAGACCCACCACCGAGGATCGTCTTGGCGTGGTCAGCCAGCCGGTTCAATTGAGTTTTGACCTTCTTCATGTTGAGAGGTCGGGGCGTATTCGGTTCCTGACGAGCTGACGCGGAACCCAATTCACGCCGGAAACAGGAGTTCGACGACCGTTCCCTTGCCCGGCGCCGAGGCAATGCGAGCGTCGCCGCCGCTCTGGCGGACGAAGCCATAGACCACGGCCAGGCCGAGACCTGCGCCGCCTTCCGCATCGCGGGTTGTAAAATAGGGTTCGAAGGCCTTGTCGACGGCCTCGGGTGTCATGCCGATGCCGTCGTCCGTCACGCTGACGATCACACCCGCCTCGCTGCGGGAGCAGCGGATGAGGATCGTTCCGCCCTCCGGCATGGCCGCGGAGGCGTTGAGGCAGAGATTGAGGATCGATTGTTCGAAGAGCGCCGTGTCGATGAGAACGGTGGGCAGGCCGTCGGATATCTCGAAAGCAAGCCGGCATTTTTCGCCGATGGCAATTTCCAGCACATCGCCCATGCCGCGCAGCACCGAGCCGAGTTCTACCTCGCCAGGGTGGATCGGTTGCTGACTGCCGATGGAAAGCATGCTCCCGGCCAGCGACCTGCCGCGGTCGGCAGCCTTGCGGATGCGGGCGAGGTGCCGCTTTTGCCGGTCATTGAAGCCGGTTTCCCGCTCCAGCAGGCCGAGGCTGCCGGTGATGATGCCGATCATGTTGCCGACCTCGTGGCTCACCTGATGGGTCATGCGCATGATGCCGTCGAGGCGTTGGATCTTTGCTGCCTCCGCCTCCTGCCGGTCCATATCGGTGATATCGCGCGCCAGCAGCACGATGCCGCCGTCGGGTTGGCGCGATAGCGACACTTCCGTCACCCGCCCGGCGTCGGAGCGGTGACGCAGCACCGACCGGTCAGCGAGCAGGCCGGCGTCGTTCTCGGCCGGCAGGAGTGCCGGATCGATCTCCGGCAGCGGCGTCACGAAACTGCGGAGCGGCAATTTCCTGGCCGAACCGGACCAGCCTACCAGCTCGATGACACGGCGGTTCATGGTGATCGGCCGGCCGCGCGGATCGAACAGCGCGATGCCCTCGTTCATGCTGCGGAAGGTGGAGCGGATGGTGCGGGCGGCGGCCTCCGCCGTGCGCCGCAGCCGCGTCACGCGCTCGACGCTCTCGCGAAACGCGCGGAAGGCTTCGAGCAGGCGCACCAATTCGGTTTCGGTGCCGTCATAGCGCGGCGCATCGACATCCTTGCGCCCTTCCGCCAATGCGTTCATGCCGTTGGAAAGCGCGACGATGCCGCGGGAGACGCGCATGACGGAGCGGATGGATAGGATGGCCATTGCCAGCACCAGCAGCGAGGCGACGGCGACGATGACGAGGATGCGGCTCAAAGCGTCGGAGGTCGAGGCGAGATCGTCGCTGAGGCTGCGGGCCACGGCCTCGCTTTGCGTTTCCGTCGCGTGCGACAGATCACGCGAGACGTTATGAAGACGTGAGACGGCGGCGCGGATCGCGAACATTTCGAGGAGATAGCGCGTCTGCGCCTCAAAGACCCGTTCGTACGGAGCAAGCTCGGCCGCAGAAATTCGGATGTCCGGCGCGGCGCGTTCGAGTCGCGGAGCGGTTTCGGAGACATAGCGCCGACGCAATTCACCCAGTTGGAAGAGACTATCCGAATTGGAGGCGGATTGAACGATGGCGTTCAGCCGAATGCGGAAATCTGCATCCGCAACGCGGCTGCCGGTGGCGATCTCACCAAGCGCTGCCGCGGCCTCTGCCTTGTGCTGCTGGGCGGAATCCGCGTCACCTGCAAGCGCTGTTGTCTGCGTGCGGATCGTTTCCAGGAGCTCGACTATGCGGCTGCTCGCAAACCCCTTCACGACGGCCTCGCCGTTTTCCGGCTGCATGGCGCGCAGCAGGCTATCAACCTGCAGCACGACCGAGCGGCTTTCACTGGAGACGCGGTAGGGCGAGGTCGCATTCATCAGGAAGGGCGCGCTGGAGACGAGATCGGAAACCTGGCGAGAGACCAGCGAGGCTTTGGCGAGACTCGAGAACGCCTGCAGACCGTAGGCGGTCATCTCTTGGCGCGCCCGCTGCAAGCCGTAAACGGCAATCGTCGCCAGGCTGAAGACGAGAACGCAGATAAAGACGATGGCGAAGGGCAGGCGAAAGGCGATGGAGGAGAGGAACGGACGGCTGATCACGATACGATCTCGCCCTCGTCGGTGTCGAGAACATAGCCCTTGCCGCGGCGCGTCTTGATATGGCGTGGCAGGTCCGGATTGCGCTCGATCTTGCGACGCAGACGCAGCACGAGCACATCGACATTGCGGTCGATAAAGCGCTCGCTTTCGGCGCCCAGGCGGTCGAGGATATGGGCGCGGCTAACAGGCACGTTGGGCGTTTCGGCGAGGATTTCGAGCAGCGCGAACTCGGCGCTCGTGAGCGATTTGGCGGGGTCGGTGCGGCAGACGGCGCGGCGGCTCTTGAGGTCCACCGACCAGTCGCCGAGCTTCAGGGATGCGGGTTCGTGCTCCCGCTCGCTTTCCCGCTCGGGCTTCAGCGAGGGGATTGTCCGGCGCAGCACGGCCTTGATGCGGGCTGTCAACTCGATGGGTTCGAAAGGTTTGACGACATAGTCGTCAGCCGCCGTTTCGAGCCCGAGCACCCGGTCCGCGGCGCTGCCGGCAGCCGTCACCATGACGATGCCGAGGTTGGTCCGCGCGCGCAAGCGCTGCGCGAAGGTGCGGCCGGAGGTGCCGGGCAGATTATGGTCGACGAGCACGAGATGCACGGTTTCGCGCGAAAGCACGAGTGCAGCGTCCTCCGCCGAACGCGCAGTGAGCGGCGTCCAACCCTCCGCCTCCACGAGGTCGGAGATAAGCTCCGCCATGTCTGGATCGTCCTCGACGATCAGAATGCTGATCCTCTCATTCAACACATGCATGTCCTCCCGCATCCATTATAGGCAGGGCCGTCACGATCTTCAAAGCGGGCTCGTGTTATGCGCTTTGTCACATTTGTAACCTTTGTCATTTTTGCGATGGCGATTCCGCTCCGGCTGTAAGAACCGTAACCATTCTCAGGTTGCGCAAGGCGACAGATCTGACATCCTGACTGCGGAGATTGGGACGCAAGGTCCAATGGGAGGAAATCGTGAGAGGCATCATCGCTTTCAGCGCGATGGCGGCTTTGTGGCTGGCGAGCGCCGGTACCGGCACAGCTGCCCCGTCACTCACCGTTCTGTGCGGTGTGGACGAGATGTGGTGTGCCGCGATGAAGACGGCCTATGAGGCGAAGACCGGCCTCGAAATCTCGATGACCCGCAAGAGCACCGGCGATATCCTTAATCAGATCCGCGCGGAGAAAGCAGCGCCTACCGTCGATGTCTGGTGGGGCGGCACGGGCGACACGCATCTGCAGGCCGGTTCTGAAAATCTTCTCGAACCTTACCAGCCGGCCCATGAGCGCGACATGCTGCCCTGGGCACAGAACTTCTTCGCCATGTCCGGTGGCCGCTCGGCCGGCATCTATGCCGGGGCGCTCGGTTTCGCCTACAATGCCGATCTGCTGCGCGAACTGAAGCTGCCGGCGCCGAGCTGCTGGAAGGACCTGACGGATATCGCCTATCGCGGCCGCATACAGAGCGGCAATCCGAATTCGTCCGGGACAGCCTTCACCACGCTTGCGACGCTGGTTCAGCTCTTCGGCGAGGACGAGGCTTTCCGTTATCTCGCTGCGCTCAACCGCAATATCGAACGTTACACCCCCTCGGGATCTGCGCCCATCAAGGCGGCGGCGCGCGGAGAAACGCTCATCGGCATTTCCTTCATGCATGACGCCGTCACACAGAAGCAAACGGGCTCTCCTCTCGTCATCGTCGCCCCCTGCGAGGGAACCGGCTACGAGATTGGCGCCGTAAGCATCGTCAAAGGCGCCAGGAACATCGAAGAAGCAAAGCACTTCGTCGATTTCGCGCTGAGCCCGGAAGGGCAGGGTACGGGTGCGGCGTCCGGCCAGAACCAGGTGCCATCCAACGCGAAATCCACGCTGCCGCTGGCAGCCCCTGACATTTCGATGATCAAGATGGTGGATTATGACTTCGCCACCTTCGGCTCGCCGGAAGAACGAAGTCGACTGCTCCACAGGTTCGATGCGGAAATCGCCGCAACGAACTGATCGAGCCCTTTAAGCAAAACGCAATCCGAAACCATGAACGCGCCGCTGCGGGCAGCCGATGGCCCCGCTGTGTCCTGTTCACGCGAAGAATCAACCAAGGCAACAGGAGGATGCCCGATGAAACTCAAGACCCTTACCCTCATGCTCTTCGCCGGCTCGGCGCTCGGTGCGCTGCCCGCACAGGCGGCTGGCGAATTGAATCTCATCTGCTCGGCCGACGTCGTCATCTGCGAGCAGATGAAGGGCGATTTCGAGAAGGCGCATAACGACATCAAGGTGAACATGGTTCGCCTCTCGTCCGGCGAGACTTATGCCAAGGTGCGCGCCGAGGCCCGCAACCCGAAGACCGACATCTGGTGGGCCGGTACGGGCGACCCCCATCTTCAGGCGGCGTCGGAAAATCTGACGCTGGAATATAAGTCGCCGAAGCTCGATGAGCTCAACGACTGGGCGAAGAAGCAGGCTGAAAGCTCCGGCTACAAGACGGTCGGCGTCTATGCCGGCGCGCTCGGCTGGGGCTACAACACGGAAATCTTCAAGTCCAAGGGCTACAAGGAGCCGGTCTGCTGGGCCGACCTTCTGGCGCCGGAACTGAAGGGCGAAATCCAGATCGCCAATCCCAATTCCTCCGGCACCGCCTACACGGCGCTCGCCTCGCTGGTGCAGATCATGGGCGAGGATCAGGCCTTCGACTACCTGAAGAAACTGAATGGCAATATCTCGCAATATACCAAGTCGGGCTCGGCACCCGTTAAGGCGGCTGCACGCGGCGAGACGGCGCTCGGCATCGTCTTCGTGCACGACGCGGTGGCGCAGACGGCGGAAGGTTTCCCGGTCAAGTCGATCACGCCCTGCGAAGGCACCGGCTATGAGATCGGCTCCATGTCCATCATCAAAGGCGCGCGCAATCTCGACAATGCGAAGACCTGGTACGACTGGGCGCTGACGGCAGAGGTCCAGTCCCGCATGAAGGATGCCAAATCCTTCCAGCTGCCTTCCAACAAGAGTGCGGTAATCCCGAAGGAGGCGCCGCGCTTCGAGGACATCAAGCTGATCGACTACGACTTCAAGACCTATGGCGACCCGGCAAAGCGCAAGGAACTGCTGGAACGCTGGGATCGCGAAATCGGCGCCGCCGCCAACTGATGGCCTGACCGGCGGCGCCTGTCTCTCCAGGCGCCGCCTCCCTAAACTCAAAGACAGCGAGGTCAGCCATGAAACATGGCAATCGCAGGCTGGACATGGTCCTGATCCTGGGCGCGGTCGCATTGACCCTATTGCCCTGGTATCGGATCGAGAACGGCTTCTTCGGATTCGGTTGGCTGGCCGGTTTCCCCTTTTCCCCAGAGGCTGCCCCGGGCCTCGTGCAGATATTCGCGCATGGCCGGCCGTGGCTTGCCGGTGCGCTCGTGCTCCTCCTCCTGGCGCTCGCCGCCCGCGGCATGGCAGACCCGATGCGCCGTAGCGCCGTGCTGGCCTCGACCGGCGCGATCGGTGTCCTCTTCCTCTCGTTCCAGGGCCTCGCTATCGGCTTTTCCGGCTGGACCTGGACGGTGAGCGACACTCTCTTCGGCCCGCTTTCGAATGGCCAGCCCTCCATGGGGGCGGGCGCGGTGCTCTCCGCTATCACCTTCGTGCTGCTCTTCGCCTTCGGCCTTGCCGAGCGCGGCGTCATGAAGGGAGATGCCTTCGTGGTCAGCGCGATTGCGTTGCTCGTCTTCCTTGTCGCGGTCTTCGTCTTCTACCCGATCGGCAGCATGTTCGTCGGTTCGGTGCAGGATTTCGACGGTTCGTTCAATGCGGCCAACTTCATCCGCAATATTCAGGATCCGAGCATCTGGAGCCTCAACTGCGTGATCGGCGCCGGTCGCTGCGGTGTCGCCTGGCGCACGCTGTGGCTCGCCATCATGACCGGCCTCGGCTCGACCCTGCTCGGCCTTGCCTTCGCGCTCGTCGCCACCCGCACGCGCTTTCCCTTCAAGAAGGGCCTGCGACTGCTGACGATCCTGCCGATCATTACGCCGCCCTTCGTCATCGGCCTGGCGCTTACATTGCTCTTCGGCCGTGCCGGCGTCGTCACTCAAGGCCTGTCAAGCCTGTTCGGCATCGAGCCCGGCCGCTGGCTTTACGGCCTCACCGGCATCTGGATCGCGCAGGTTCTATCCTTCACGCCGATCTCCTTCCTCGTGCTGATCGGCGTCGTCGAGGGTGTCAGCCCGTCGATGGAGGAGGCGTCCACGACGCTGCGCGCCGGCCGCTGGCGCACGTTCTGGCGGGTGTCGCTGCCGCTGATGAAGCCCGGTCTCGCCAACGCCTTCCTCATCGGCTTCATCGAAAGCATGGCCGATTTCGGCAATCCGCTGGTGCTCGGCGGCAGCCATGGCGTGCTCTCGACGGAAATCTTCTTCGCCGTCGTCGGTTCGCAGAACGACCCCTCGCGCGCCGCCGTGCTCGCCATGGTTCTGCTCGCCTTCACGCTCTCCGCCTTCCTTGCCCAGCGCGTCTGGCTGTCGGGCAAGAACTTTGCCACCGTCACCGGCAAGGGCGACAGCGGATCGCATATCGCCCTGCCGCGCGGGCTGGCGATCGGCGTCCACGCGCTGGTCATCCCGTGGATCGTCTTCACGCTCGTTATCTACGGCATGATCCTGATCGGCGGCTTCGTGAAGACCTGGGGGCTGGATAATTCGCTGACGCTCGACCACTACGCCAAGGCCTTTTCGATCAGCTTCGAAAACGGGATTGCCTGGACGGGCGTCGCCTGGAACTCGTTCTGGACAACGATGGAGATCGCGCTGATCTCCGCCCCTCTGACCGCCGCCGTCGGTCTGCTGACCGCCTACATCATCGTGCGCCAGAAATTTGCTGGCAAGAATGCCTTCGAATTCGCCCTGATGATGAGCTTTGCCATTCCCGGCACGGTCATCGGCGTCAGCTATATCATGGCCTTCAACCTGCCGCCGCTCGAAATGACCGGCTCGGCGCTGATCCTGATCGCCTGCTTCGTCTTCCGCAACATGCCGGTCGGCGTGCGCGGCGGCATTGCGGCGATGAGCCAGCTCGACAAGAGCCTGGACGAGGCCTCGCTGACGCTCCGGGCCAACAGCTTCCGCACGATCCGCAAGGTCATTCTGCCGCTCTTGCGCCCCGCCATCACCGCCGCGCTCGTCTATTCCTTCGTGCGCGCCATCACCTCCATCAGCGCCGTCATCTTCCTCGTCAGCGCCGAATACAACATGGCGACCTCCTACATCGTCGGCCTCGTCGAGAACGGCGAATACGGCGTGGCGATCGCCTATTCCTCCATGCTGATCGTCGTGATGATCACCGTTATCGCCGGCCTTCAGCTCATCGTGGGCGAGCGGCGCTTGCGCCGTGAAAACCGCGTCGCCGGCCTCGCCACCTCCGCTTCCTCTCGTCAGGAGAAAATCGCATGATCAACCAGAAAGCCGGTTCCGTCGTCTTCCAGAACGTGCGCAAGACGTTTGGCGCCTTCACGGCCATCCCGGACCTCTCGCTCACCATCGAGCCCGGCACGCTCGTCACCCTGCTCGGCCCCTCCGGCTGCGGCAAGACGACGACGCTGCGCATGCTCGCCGGCCTCGAACATCCCTCGGCTGGAAAGATCCTCATTGGCGGCAAGGACGTCACCATGCTGCCGGCCAATGAGCGCGATGTCTCGATGGTCTTCCAGTCCTATGCGCTGTTTCCGCATATGAATGCGCGCGACAATGTCGCCTATGGCCTGGAATCCTCCGGTCTCAGCCGCAAGGAGGCGCGGGAAAAGGCGGAAGAGGGGCTGGCGCTCGTCGGCCTTGCCGGCATGGGCCATCGCCTTCCCGCCGAACTCTCCGGCGGCCAGCAGCAGCGCGTCGCCGTCGCCCGTGCGCTGGTACTGGAGCCGCAGGTGCTGCTGCTCGACGAGCCGCTCTCCAACCTCGATGCGCGCCTGCGCCGCAAGGTGCGTACGGATATCCGTGCGCTGCAGCAACGGCTCGGCTTCACGGCCGTTTATGTCACGCACGATCAGGATGAGGCTCTGGCAGTGTCCGACCGCATCATCGTCATGAAGGATGGCGAGATCGCCCAGTCCGGCACGCCGCGCGAGCTTTACGAAGCGCCGGCATCGTCCTTCATCGCCGACTTCATGGGAGAAGCCAATGTCATCCCTTGCGAGGTGATCGGCATCGAAGGTACGGAGGCGCTCATCCGCGTGGCGGGGGTGCACCACCGCCTGCCGGGGCGCGGCGCAAAACCCGGCATGGCGAAACTTGCCGTCAGGCCCGGTTCGATCGCGATCGCGGCACCCGGTCAGCAGGGTCTGGCGGGGCGGGTTCTCCACAGCGCCTATCTCGGGGGGCATGTCGAATATGAGATCGAAACCGATGTCGGAACGCTCTTCATCATCGACCATGCCGTCGAAAGAAACCTTCCGCCATCGAGCGATGTCACCCTCGGATTCGAAAACCGCGGCATCGCCCTTATCGCTGCCTGAACTATTGGAATGCAAATAAAAGGATAGAAGTATGACTGTGCATGACACGGATCTCGAGCGGCGCTTCAGTTTGGCAAAATCCCTTGCCGAGGAAGCCGGCGCGCTTGCGCTCGATTATTTCAACAAGCGCGAGAGCCTCGTGATCGAGACGAAGCGCGACCTGCAGGATGTCGTGTCGATTGCGGACCGCGACGTCGAGACCTTCTTGCGCGAGCGGGTTGCCGCGGCAATTCCCGAGGACGGCTTCCTCGGAGAGGAGTTCGGCCATCAGGAGGGAAGCTCGGGCTATACCTGGGTCGTCGATCCAATCGACGGAACCTCGCCCTTCGTCAACGGCATGCCGACCTGGTGCGTTTCGATCGCCGTCCTGCATGGCGGCTTGCCCGTCATCGGCGTGATCAAGGTGCCCTGCGCCAGCGAGCTATATGCTGCTGCTCAGGGCCGCGGCGCAAACCTCAACGGGACGATGCTCGGGCTCGATCCCTCCCGCACGATACAGAACGCGATGACGGGCATCGGCTGCAATAGCCATGTGGCTCCGGACCGCGTCGGCTCCATCATAGCGGCACTGCTTGAGAGCGGCGGCAACTTCATTCGCAACGGTTCGGGAGCGCTGATGCTGGCCTATGTGGCTGCGGGCCGCCTGGTCGGTTATTACGAGCCGCATATGCGGGCCTGGGACTGCATGGCCGGCTACTGCCTGGTCAAGGAGGCCGGAGGCGAATACCTGCCCTTTTCGACAGAGGGAGACGCTCTGCTGAAGGGGCAGCCTGTCCTCGCGAGCAACATTTCGGCCTATTCGGAACTGTTGAGGATCCATTATCTGAATGGCGGCGAAGGGTCCCGATCATAGAGAGGGTAGGCGGCAGGGCGAACCTGCCGCTTCACCCGGACCGGCTCCCACTGTGCAATTTCCGCGTCAGGACAGATAAGCGCATTTCCGCGCTCGACTGACACAAGACTTTCATTTGAACATTGTATCGAAGCATTTGAGCGGCTGACGGCAAAATCCGAACATGCCGATCACGCTGTGACGCCGAGCAGCTGCTCCGGGCGCAGTATACGCGCATTCCATATGTTCATTTGAACATTCCGTTGTTGCAAAGTGAAACTCGGCTGCTACCATTGCCGCGCGTCTGGAGCGGGAGGCTGCGGACCGAGAGAAAGTGGGAGTGACCATGAATAAGATCGCTTTTTTCCTGTCCGCAGGATTGACCAGCCTGTCCTTGTCCGTTCCGGCGATGGCCGCCACGAAGATCCAGTGGTGGCATGCAATGGGGGGCGAGAACGGCGCGAAGCTTGAGCAAATCGCCAAGGGGTTCAACGCGTCTCAGTCCGATTATGAAATCGTGCCGGTCTATAAGGGCACTTACGACGAGACCCTGACGGGCGCCATTGCTGCTTTCCGCGCCAATCAGCAGCCCGCCATTGTGCAGGTCTACGAAGTCGGCACCGGCACGATGATGGCGGCCCAGGGCGCCATTTATCCGGTCTACCAGCTGATGAAGGACGAAGGGGAGCCTTGGGACCAGAACAATTTCATTGCGCCGGTCGTGGGTTACTACTCCGACACCAGCGGCAATGTCTTGTCCCTGCCGTTCAACTCCTCCACGCCGATCCTGTATTACAACAAGGACGTGTTCAAGAAGGCCGGGCTTGATCCGGAGACGCCGCCGAAAACCTGGGCGGATGTGGAAGCCTTTTCGCGCACGATCATGAAGTCGGGCGCCGCAAAATGCGGGTTCACCAGCGCCTGGATTTCATGGATTCAGACCGAAAATCTCAATGCCCTGCACGACAAGCCTTACTCAACCAAGGCGAACGGTTTCGGCGGACTGGATGCGGAATTCACCTTCAACAACGATCTGACGGTCCGCCATTGGGGGAACCTGAAGAAGTGGCAGGATGAAGGGCTTTTCAAATTCGGCGGACCTGTCGGCGGCGATAACGCCCCTCCGATGTTCTATTCGCAGGAATGCGCGATGTATATGAATTCGTCGGCCGGCCGGGCTGGCGTCATCAACAACGCCAAGAATTTCAAGGTCGGCTTTGCGCCGCTTCCCTATTATGACGACGTCATCGCGCAGCCGCTCAATTCGATCATCGGCGGCGCCACGCTCTGGACGCTGAAGGGCCGCCCGGAAGAGGAATATAAGGGTGTGGCAAAGTTCTTCACCTATCTGCAGAAGCCGGAAGTTCAAGCCGACTGGCATCAATTCTCGGGCTATCTGCCGATCACCGAGGCTGCCTACAAGCTGAGCCAGGAGCAGGGATATTACGACAAGAATCCCGGCGCGGATGTCGGCATCAAGCAGTTGACGAGGGTCACGCCGACCGAAAATTCAAAGGGTATCCGGTTCGGCAATTACGTGCAGGTCCGCGGCATCATCGACGATGAATTCGCGGCGCTGCTGGGCGGCAAGAAGACCGCGAAGGAAGCGATCGATTCCGTTGTCGCGCGCGGCAACGAGCAGCTTCGCGATTTCGAATCCGCCAATTAAGGGCTCGATTGTAGGGCAGGGGCCGGCGGTGCCGGCCCCTGCCGCTCCATCAGTCAGCGAGGGCCCATGCAAACCAAACGGACCGTCTTTCCCAACAAGGTCTTGCCTTATCTGCTTATTGCTCCCCAGATCCTGATAACCGTCGTTTTCTTTCTCTGGCCAGCCGCAACCGCCTTCTGGCAATCATTCCTTCGCCAGGACGCTTTCGGTTTCAAAACGAACTTCGTCTGGTTTCAAAACTATCGCCGGCTCTTTGCCGATCCGCTCTATATGGATGCGTTCGGCCATACCCTGGTCTTTGCCGTTCTGGTGACGGTCTTGTCCACCGCGATCGCACTCATTCTGGCCGCTGCGGCCATGCGTGTGCTGCGCGCGTCCCGCCTTTATTCGACCTTGCTGATCTGGCCTTACGCCGTCGCGCCTGCGATCGCCGGCATACTCTGGTGGTTCATGTTCAACCCCTCGATCGGCATCGTCGCCTATATGCTGCGTAGTCTGGGGGTCAGCTGGAACCATCTGGTCAACCCGAACGATGCGATGGTCCTGATCGTCATCGCCGCCACCTGGAAACAGATTTCCTATAACTTTCTGTTCTTCCTGGCCGCGCTGCAATCCGTGCCGCGTTCGCTTCAGGAAGCGGGTGCCATCGATGGCGCCGGGCCGGTAAAGCGTTTCTGGACGATCGTCTTCCCGTTGATCTCGCCGACCACCTTCTATCTGGTCGTCATCAACATCGTTTACGCGATGTTCGATACCTTCGGCATCGTTCATGCGACGACGCAGGGCGGACCGGCGCGGGCCACGGAAATTCTCGTCTACAAGGTTTACTTCGACGGCTTCATCGGCCTCAACCTCGGCTCCTCGGCGGCGCAGTCGGTCATACTCATGCTGATCGTTATTGCTCTGACTGCGATCCAGTTCCGCTTCATCGAACGCCGCGTGCAATATTGAGGAGCGTCAAAGGTGGTTGAAAATCGTCCTTTCCTGAATGTCCTGGCTCACCTCGTCCTGATCCTCGGCGTCGCGATCGTGGTCTTCCCGGTCTATATAGCCTTCATCGCCTCGAGCCACGGCCCGAACGACTTTCTGTCCGGCGTCGTGCCGCTGGTGCCGGGACCGCACCTCATCGAGAACTACTCGACCATGCTGTCCTCGGGAATGACAAGCTCCGGCGCGCCGCCGATCGGGCCGATGATGATCAATTCATTGATCATGGCCGTCGGTGTCGCGGTCGGCAAGATTGCCATTTCCATCCTCTCCGCCTTCGCCATCGTCTATTTCCGGTTTCCTTTTCGCACGCTCGCCTTCTGGATGATCTTCATCACCCTGATGCTTCCGGTCGAGGTGCGCATCGTGCCGACCTACAAGGTGGTCGCCGACCTTGGAATGTTGAACAATTATAGCGGGCTCATCATCCCGCTGATCGCATCGGCAACCGCGACCTTCCTGTTTCGTCAGTTCTTTCTCACCGTCCCTGACGAACTGATGGAGGCCGCGCGCGTCGATGGCGCGGGACCGCTGAAATTCTTCCGCGACATCCTGCTGCCGCTCTCGGTGACCAACATCGCCGCCCTGTTCATCATCCTGTTCGTGCTGGGTTGGAACCAGTATCTGTGGCCTCTGATCGTCACCACCGATCAGAGCCTCTACACCGTCGTGATGGGTATCCAGCGCATGGCGGCGGTCGCCGATGCCGAGCCGAGATGGAATCTCGTCATGGCAGCGGTCATCCTCGCCGCCTTGCCGCCCGTCCTCGTCATCGTCGCCATGCAACGCCTTTTCGT
The DNA here is from genome assembly GCF_002531825.1 of Rhizobium sp. J15. Classification (GTDB taxonomy): domain Bacteria; phylum Pseudomonadota; class Alphaproteobacteria; order Rhizobiales; family Rhizobiaceae; genus Rhizobium. Next base: position 37,022 of record NZ_NWSX01000005.1, read on the forward strand.
TAAAGGCCTGGTCGAAACGGAGAAATGAAATGGCCACGATCAATATCGTCGACGTCAAGAAAAGCTACGGTTCCGTTCCCGCTGTCAAAGGCATCAATCTGGCTGTCGCAGACGGCGAATTCATCGTGCTCGTCGGCCCTTCCGGCTGCGGCAAATCAACCTTGCTTCGCATGATCGCCGGATTGGAGTCGATCACCGAGGGCCAGGTCGAGATTGCCGGCCGCAACGTCAACAAGGCGGAGCCGGCAGAGCGCGACATTGCCATGGTCTTCCAAAACTATGCGCTTTATCCGCATATGACGGTGCGCGGAAATCTGGAATATGGTTTGAAGAACCGCGGTACGGCTCGCGCCGAGATCGACCGCCGCGTCAAGGAGGCGGCCGACATCCTCGAAATCGGGCCGATGCTCAATCGCAAGCCTCGCGAATTGTCGGGAGGACAACGCCAGCGCGTCGCGATGGGGCGTGCCATCGTGCGCGAACCGGCGGCGTTTCTTTTCGACGAGCCGCTGTCCAATCTCGATGCCAAGCTGCGGGTGCAGATGCGGGTGGAAATCCGCAGGCTGCAACGCCGCCTGAAGACCACCAGCATCTACGTCACCCATGACCAGCTCGAAGCCATGACGCTTGCCGACAGGCTCGTCGTCATGAACGGCGGTCTGGTCGAACAGGTGGGAACGCCGGTCGAGGTCTATGACCGTCCGGCAAGCCTGTTCGTTGCCGGCTTCATCGGCTCTCCGCCGATGAATCTGGTGCCGATCGAGGTGTTCAATGCGGCCGAGGCCGGGCGAAGCCTCGCTTTGCCCGAAGGAACGGATATGGTCGGACTTCGGCCGGATGCGCTGCTCGTCGAAAAGCCTGCCGAGCCCTCCATCCGCCTGAATGCGATCGTCGAATTGCTCGAGCCGATCGGCGGAGAAAGCCATCTGCATGTCAGATTGGGCGAGAGCCAGCAGACGATCGTGCTGACCGTTCAGGGGCGGCCGGATTTTGCCGAGTCCGCCAGAATCGATGTCTTTGCCCGCATCGATCAGATGCACCCTTTCAACAGCAGGACCGGAAGGCGGACGGACTGAGGTGCGGCCATAGCCCTCCAACATGTTCAGGCCTCAAGACGTGACGAAAGAGACGAGACAATGACAAGATCAGAGCAGCGATCCGGGCCCGGCCGTAGCGAGGTTCAGGCGCATCGGGGCGCATCGGCCGTCGCGCCGGAAAACACGATCGCCGCTTTTCGGGCGGCGGCTGAGCAGGGGGCCGAATGGGTCGAGTTGGATGTCGCGCTTCTCGGCGACGGAACGGCCGTCGTCATTCACGACGCGTCGGTCGATCGCTGCTCTTCATCGAAGGGCAACCTCGGCGACCTCACCAGATCCGATCTCGACAAGATCGACGCGGGCGCGTGGTTCGCTCCCCGCTTCAAAGGCGAACCCTTGCCCATGCTTGCCCAGGCCGTGTCTGCCTTGGGGGAACTCGGGCTTAATGCCAATGTCGAGATCAAGCAGCACCCGCATCACAAATCGCTCGACCAGCTGGTCAAAACCGTTGATGACCATCTTCGGGCACGCGCGGCGCAGACTGAGATCATGATATCGAGCTTCGATGCTGCGGCGCTGAAGCGCATGCACGAAATCAACCCAAGCTACGAGCTCGCCATGCTGTGGAGCAAAGTGCCGGATGACTGGAGAGAGGTGCTCCGATCGATTCCGGCGAAGACGGTTCATCTTGGCTACAAGTCCCTCAGCATCGGCTTTCTCGAAGAGGCGGTGCGTCACGGCATCAAGGTTCGCGCCTGGACCTCCAACGATCCTGTAGAGCTCGCATCTTTTTGGCATGCCGGCTTGACCGGTGTGATAACAGACGACCCAAATGTCTATCTCTCGTAAGGAATAGCAATGGGGAGCCGGGTCATATCGAGCCGACAACGCGAAATACTGGCGCTGATCGAAACGGAAGGCGTCCAGTATATCGATGAGCTGGCGCGCCGGTACGACCTGACGACCCAGACGATCCGGCGCGATATCAATGCGCTCTGCGATCTCGGGCATGCCCGCCGCTTTCACGGTGGCGTCGATGTGCCGGTCGAAGGCAGCAACATTTCGCTCAACGCCCGCGCCCAGCTCAACCGGCGCGCCAAGCGGCAGATCGCCAAGCGGGTTGCTGCCGATATCGGCCCGGATGCGACGGTGTTTCTGGGGATCGGCAGCACCGTCCAGTTCGTTGCCGAGGCTTTGCGCGATCATCAGGGGCTGCGGGTCATCACCAACAATATCCATGTCGCCCTAACGCTGTGCGAGTCTCCCGGTGTCGAAGTCCATCTCACCGGCGGGCTGCTGCGTCATGACGACCGTGACGTCGTGGGCACTGACGTGATCAAGTTCGTTGAGAAATTTTACGCGACCCATGCGGTCGTCGGGGCCGGCGCGCTCAGCCCGCTGAACGGCCTGATGGACTTCAGCTATGCCGAAGCGCAGATCACCAATGCGCTGCTCGAGAATGCGCAGACGCGCGTTCTGGCCGCCGACGTCAGCAAATGGACGCGCCATGCGAGCGTGCGCGTTGCGCCCTTCAACAAGATCACCCGCTTTTACACCGATCGGCTGCCGGCCGATGCATCTGTCGCCGGCGTGCTCGCTGAAAGCAGCATGCAGGTGGTGACCTGCGGCGAGGAGACGATATGACCTTCGTAGATCTGGCGCCATCCGCGATTGAGTTGCAGCATGTGCGTTATCTCTTCACCGATATCGACGATACGCTGACGACCGAGGGGAAGCTTCTGCCGCAGACCTATAACGCCCTTTGGGATCTCAGCCGCGCCGGCGTTGCCATCGTTCCGGTTACGGGCGGTTCGGCCGGGTGGTGCGAACACATCGTCCGTGCCTGGCCGGTTGCCGCGGTGATCGGCGAAAGCGGCGCTTATTCCGTTACGCGCCGCAGCGGCGAGGTTGTTTTCGACTATTGGGAGGACGGCGCTCTGCAGGCCGAGCGTCAACGCCGGCATCTCCAGGCGATCGAAAATCTGATTTCGAAAAAAGGCGGCACGTTCAAGCTTGCCCATGACCAGGTGTTTCGTCTGGCCGACGTGGCGATCGACATTCACGGGCAGGATGCGCATGCCGTCGAGGAACTGGCCTGCGATATCAGGGCAATGGGCGCAACCGTCGCCATCAGCTCCATCCACATCAACACCTGGATCGGCGACTACGACAAACGCGCCATGAGCGAACGCCTCTTGACCGCCATGTTCGGCGTCGATCCCGCAGAATTGCCTTCCGTCACGGCGTTCGTCGGCGATTCTCGAAATGATGCGCCGATGTTTGGTTTCATCCCGAACTCTTTCGGCGTCAGCAACATCGTTCCTATACTTCCGCATCTGCAGCATGCGCCGAAATGGATCTCCGCCCAGCCCGCGGGGCTCGGCTTCGCCGACATTGCCAGGACGATCCTGAACGCCAGAGCCACAGATGGGCTTGCCGCAAATTTTCCTGGTTAGCGGCAGCCCTGCATCTCTCGGCAGCTATCGAAGCGCATGCGGTTATCGCGCCATAAGCCGGACGCTCATCCTTGCGAGCGAAGGCTTCAGGTGTCCGTTCGAGACCAAGGCGAACATGAGATCGCCGCGATACACGATCCGCCTTACCGATCTTCCAGTCGTTCGCGGATATTGTGATCCATGATCGAACATCAGTACCGCTGTGGCGTAGAAGTTAAAATGTCCGGATGTTTGCAAAGTAGAAATGTCACTTTGGTCTGCATCCGGCAGGCCGATCAGCCCCGATCTGAGCGGCTGGTCCGGGTTGCAGGATCAGATCGGGGCGGGTGAGGGGCACCCTTCGGCTTTAGCTTTGAGACGATGCGATTGATGCCTCACTCCGCAGCATCGCGCTTTGCCAGCGCCGCTTTACGGCGTTCGATCACCGCCGGATCGTTCATGAAATCCTTCCGCCGTCCCGGACCGCGAGCCCGGCGCACATAGCCGTTCTTCTCGCTGTTGGTCTTCACATCCGGCTTCGACTGCTGGTCCTGGCGCTCCTTGATATAAGCCAGAACGTCGCCGAGCCGCTTGTTCTCGGTGATCGCCGCATGCGTCACCCGCTGGTCCTTGTCGAACACCTTGTAGGGCAGGGAGTGTCCCTTCCACCGTACATCGAGCCGGCCGTCCGCATAGGCATAGGTCTCGACATAACGACCAGCCAATCCGCGCGTCATGTCGCTCTCCTCCAGCATGATCCGCTTGCGCTCAAACGAAAACGTCAGCTGCGCCCCGACGTAGCGCTGCTCGCGTTTGCACAGGATCTCCTTTAACCGATCCGGGGCCAGATTCATCGGCCGGTGCAGGTCGCCGGCTCGGGCAGGGACGAGCGCAAACCGCGCATTGTGGTGCTCCATGAAGCCAGGCAGGAACGCATTGCCTGCCTCCATGTCGTCGATGCCCGCCAGCCGCAATTCCTTGACCAGCCGATCCTGCAGCGTCCGGTTCATCCGCTCGACACGGCCTTTGGCCTGGCTTGAGTTTGCGCAAAGAATCTCGATGTTTAGCTCTGAAAGCGCCCGCCCGAACTGGGTCATGCCCTGGCCACCCTTGGCATCCTTCTTCGCCACCCGGAACACCGAGTGCTTGTCGGAATAAAACGCGATCGGCGCTCCGTGGTGCTTCAGATAAAGCTCCAGTGCGTCGAAATAGCTGAAGGCGCTTTCCGAGCGCACGAAGCGCAGCTGCATCAATCTGCCCGTCGCATCATCGACGAACACCAGGAGCGAGCACGGATCTCCACGATCTTCGAACCAGCGATGTTCGGACCCGTCGATCTGTACCAGCTCGCCATAGGCCTCGCGTCGAAATCGCGGCTGATGAAACGTCCGCCGCTGCTTGCGTGACAGCCAAAGTCCGGCCTCCGACATCCCACGACGCAGCGTCTCGCGCGACACCCGCAATCCATCGCGCTCGGCAAGTTTCTCGGCCGCCAGCGTCGGACCGAAGTCCGCATAACGTTCGCGAACCAGCGTCACCGCATAATCCCGAATGCCGTCGCTGATCCGGTTGTTCGACGGCCGGCCGATCGCCTTATGGCGGATCGACGCCGCGCCGCCAGTCCGAATCCGCTCTACCAGCCGCCGCACCTGGCGCTCGCTCAGGTCAAGCACATGCGCCGCCGACACCAGCGTCATCCGGCCGGCGATCACCTTCGACAGAACCTCGATCCGCTGCAGATCACGCTCGCTCATCGCAATCAATCCCATCTGCAATCTCCCACGCCATCAAACGCGGGGAGAATGACATTCCAACTTTGCAGAAACAGGACACTTCAACTTTGCGGCTACATAAAAATGAGGCGTAATCCATATTATGGAACATTCCGATGTGATCTCGCAACGGCGAGCGGAATGATCACGCTGCGCTCGACGTTCCCCTATGGGCGCTTTCGATGGTTTGACCCAGCTCGAAGAGCCTGAATCTCTCGTGGAGGCGCTCCGCTTCCCCCGACAGCGCCGCGGTACTGGCCGAGGCTTCTTCGACCATGGCGGCGTTTTGCCGGGTCATGTGATCCATCGAGCGCACGGCGGAGTTCACCGACGAGATACTTGCAAATTGCTCCTGGGACGAATTCGCGATTGCGCTGACCCGCTGGTACATATCGTTGACGTAACGGTCGATCTCCCGAAGCGTTTCGCCGCTCTCGGTAACGAGAAAGATGCCCGAATTGACATCGGTGTTGGATGTATTGATCAGGGCGGTGATCTACTTTGCCGCCATTGCCGACCTCGCGGCCAGGCTGATCACCGCCTCGCTCTGCCATCCTTTGGAAAAGATGTCTCAGGAACTGATCGAAGTGATGCTGCGGCGTCTCGAGGCCAAGGACACCGCGTCGATCGAACAGCGCATCCTGCCCTTCGATATCCTCACACCGGAGAGCATATGGACGTAAAGCGACATGATGAACTCACGCCGTGGCTCAAATTTCCGCTCGCATATCAGACGGCGCGGCGCAGCAATGGCGCCACCTCGGTGCCGAGCAGTTCGATCGAACGCTGCATCGCTTCCGTTTCGAGCGCGGCGGTGCTCATCTGAAAGGTGACGCGGGAAAGTCCTCCCAGGGTTTCGTTGGCGGCGAGGACTTTTTCGGTGACTGTTTGTGGGTTGCCGATCAGGAAAGCTCCGGGGGGGCCGCACATCGCGTCGAATTGGCTGCGCGACGGCGGCAGCCAGCCTCGCTCCTTCCCGGCCTCAGTGAACATCTGCAGCCAGCCGGGAAAGAAGGCATCCTTGGCAGCTTCGTCGGTATCGGCGACGAAGCCCATCGCGTGCAGGCCGACTTTCTGTTTTTCGGGAGGGTGGCCGGCGCTTACCCATGCCCGCCGATAGAGATCGACGAGCGGCCGGAAGCGCTCGAAATTGCCGCCGATGACGGCGACCATCAGCGGCAGGCCGAGCGTGCCGGCGCGGACGAAGGATTCCGGCGTGCCGCCGACGCCGAGCCAGATCGGCAGGCGCTCCTGGTGCGGGCGGGGATAAACGCCCTCGCCGTTGAGGGATGGCCGGAAACGGCCCTGCCACGCGATACGCGGTACGTCATTGAGCTTGAGAAGGAGATCGAGCTTTTCGACGAACAGCGCGTCGTAATCCCTGAGGTCGTAGCCGAAGAGCGGATAGGCATCGATGAAGGAGCCCCGCCCGACCACCAACTCCGCCCGTCCCCTGGATATGAGGTCGAGGGTGGCGAATTCCTGGAACAGGCGTACCGGGTCGGCGGCACTCAATACCGCGACGGCGCTCGTCAGCCGGATGTTCCTGGTGCGCGCGGCGGCGGCGGCGAGAATGACGGCAGGCGCTGAATCGAGCGCATTCTCCCGGTGGTGCTCGCCCATGCCGAAGACGTCGAGGCCGACACGATCGGCGGTCTCGACCTCCGCCAGGACGGTTTCCATGCGATCGCTCGCCGATTGAGACCGTCCCGACTTCGGATCGGTGACGAGCATCGCAAAACTGTCGATACCGATTTCCAAGGTTCGCTCCTTCCAGCTCAATAGGAACTGCCGGTGCGCTGCGGTTCGGGCCAGCCGAGCGATTGGCCGAACTGCGTCGTGTGGCATCCGGCAGCGGAAAGGCAAGCAAGCAGGAGGATGGTGAAGCGGAACATTGGTACCTCGGAAAACAGGGTTGATACGACGCTTCGGTTCAGCGGAGTGCGTCGAGGATGGTCGCGAAGGTGCGGCGGTGCAGCCAGGCAATCGTGCCGGTGATCAGGAGCAGCAGGATTGCCGGCACCGGGCTGCCGCCGATGACGAAGAGATGGGTCAAGACGGCGAAGACCATGGTCACGGCGAGCAGCAGGGCGCCGAATGCAGCGGTCGCCGGAACCAGCAAGGCAATCGCGCCGGCGACCTCTACGGCGCCCGTAAAGACGCGGAACCATTGGCCGGCGCCGATCTGGTCGAAGATCGCGATCATCATCGGCACGCCGGCAAGCTTGGCGCCACCGGCAGCCAGAAACGCGGCAGCGGCGAGACCGCGCAGACTCCAGGAAATGACCTTTGCCGTTTTGTTCGCGGCAGCCGATGGCGCTGATGTGGACTGCATTTGACAACCTTTCTGTGCCGCCGGGTAAGGCGCGACTGTGTCGTTCAAGTTGGCCCGGTCGATGGTTTCCGGGCAGCGGCGTTTCGATGCCATGATCTCAGCCATCTGAAAAGTCGTTATTTTCCGAGATAATCTATCGGCTCATCCGATACTGCGATATGGCTTGACGAGACGCTGCATCGACGTCACTGGAGTTCGCCATGCTGGATGGTTTGTCGCTTGATCAATTGCGGACCTTCATCGCCGCCGCCAATGAGGGCAGCTTTTCCGCCGCCGCGCGCAAGCTCGGGCGGGCGCAATCGGCGGTCAGCGAGCTGGTCCGCAGCCTGGAGATCCAGCTCGGCGTCGACCTTTTCGATCGCAGCGGCCGCTATCCGCAACTGACGGCATCGGGCAATATGCTGCTTGCGACCGCCCGCGAGGTCATCGCCAAGGTCGATGCCTTCAAGTCTCAGGCAAAGGGAATGGCTGCGGGGTTGGAACCGGAGCTATCAGTCGTCATCGACGTCTTTTTCCCCATTCACGTGATCGCCGAGGCGGCCAAGGATTTTCGGCAGCAATTTCCCGATGTGCCGCTCCGGCTGTTCGTGGAGGCGCTCGGCGGCACCGTTCAGCCGGTGCTCGATCAGCGGGCGAATTTCGGCATCGTGGGTTCGTTGCCCGCCATGCCGCCCGGCGTCGTCACGGAACCGCTCGCCGGCGTGATGTTCCTGGTCGTTGCGGCGGCGGATCATCCGCTTGCGGCGATCGAAGGAACGATTTCGAGAGCCGAACTCGCCAAGCACGTCCAACTGGTGCTGACCGATCGAACGGATCTGTCGAAAGGACGGGAGTTCGGCGTGATGTCGCCCCAGACCTGGCGGCTGGCCGATCTCTTCGCCAAGCACACTTTCCTGATCAACGGGCTTGGCTGGGGCGGCATGCCCTCCCACGCCGTCCGGACGGATATCGAGGCCGGACGTCTGGTGGAGCTGACGGTGGAGGATATTCCCGCAGGCGGACTGAGACTGCCGATGTCGGCAGCCTATCGCTCGGATGGCCCGCCGGGACCGGCTGGGCGATGGCTGATCGAGCGGCTGAAGATCTGCTCCGGCGCCAGGTAGCGAAATCTTTCCGCTGGCGCTCTTCGCTTCCTCCGGGCCGCCGACGCCGTTTCAAATATCCACGACGAGGCCCTTGGCCTTCAGCACCGGTTCCAGATTGCTGACCTCGATGACGGACTTGCCCGCCTTGTAGGCAGCGATATAGCCGGCTTCGGCGTCTTCACGAGCCTGCGAGAGCCTGGCGGCTTCCCGCACTTCCTGTCTGCGCACGACCACGAGGCCGTCGGCATCGCCGACAATGATATCGCCGGGATTGATGGTTTCGCCGCCGACGATGACCGGATCGTTCACCGCCGCAATGGTTTCCTTCACCGTTCCCTTGATGCAGACGCTGAGCGAGAAGACGGGAAAACCGAGTTCCCTGAGCTGCAGCGTATCGCGCACGCCGGTGTCGGTGACGAGACCGCCGATGCCCTTTGCAAGGCAGGCATTGGCAAGCACATCGCCGAAGGACCCGGCCTCTTCATATTCGCCCGCCGAGACGACGATGATATCGCCGGGCTTCGCATAATTGATGGCGAGCTGCAGCATGATGTTGTCGCGCGGCGCGCATTTCACGGTGAAGGCCGGACCGCACAGCTTCATGCGGTAGTCGACGGGCTTCAGGCGGGAGGAAAGCGCGCCGCGGCGGCCCTGCGCTTCATGGATCGTTGCCGGCGAAAATTTGGAAATGGCCTCGATATCGGCTTTGGCAGGCCGCTCGGTGATATCTTTTATATGGATCATGGATGCCTCACATCGTTGGTCGGCGGCGGGCATGCCCCGCCGCCTGATTTCGTTTGGAAATCGTCACTGGATGACGTTGAGGCCGGCCGGCCTTACGGGATCGGGTCGAACTTCAGCTCGGACAGCGGCACGACCTTATCGGTGCGGGTCATCTTGTATTCGGTATTCGGGCCGAGCCACTTGTCCCAGATCTTGTTGATCTCGCCGGACTCGTCGAGCTTGTGCAGGATTTCGTTGATCTTGGCCGTGAGCTTCGGCTGATCCTTGGCCATGCCGATGCCGATCGGCTGGTAGAGCATCGGCTCCTCGATCATCCGCATTTCCTTGCCCTTGCTCTTCGATTCATTGACGAACTTGGTCGTCGTCATGGTGTTGGCCACCATGCCGCGCGCCTTGCCCTGCTGGACGGCGAGATAGGCCGAGGCGGTGTCCTGGAAGGTCAGCGGTTCGGATTTGTTGAGCTTGATCGACATTTCCGAGGTCGAGCCCTTGGTCGAGGCGATGCGGTGGCCGGCATAATCGGCCTTTTTCTTGCCGGCGTCGTCGGCCGGCACGATCAGCATTTCCTTGGCGAGATAATAGGGATCGCTGAACTGGATCTGTTCGGCGCGGCTCAGCGTATAGGCAAGATTGGCGACGGTGATGTCGACGCGGCCAAGCTTGACCTCGGGCACGCGGGCTTCCACCGAAACCGGCTTGATTTCAGCCTTGACGCCCAATTCCTTGGCGATGGCGCCGCAGAGATCGACGTCGAAACCGGCCATTTCGCGGGTCTTCGGATCGGGAGAGGCGAAGGGAGGAACGTCGGCGAAAGTCGCGCAGCGCAGGGTCTTGGCCGACATGATGGTGTCGAGCTGATCGGCTTTCGCGGGCAAGGCTGCCGCCATGCCGGCAAATGCGACGGTGAGGCTCAGGTATTTCCAGTTCATTGCTGTTCTCCTTTGTTTTTGGTCGTTGGTGTCAGTGCCTGAGATCAGCGAGAAAACGCTGAGCCCGGGGATGGCGTGGATTGCTGAAGAAGTCCTCCGGGGTCGCCATTTCGATGATCTGGCCGGCATCGATGAACCAGATCCGGTCGGCGACCTCACGCGCGAAGCCCATCTCGTGGGTGACGCAGAGCATGGTCATGCCTTCGGCGGCGAGGCTCTTCATGACGGCGAGCACCTCGCCGACCATTTCGGGATCGAGCGCGCTCGTCGGCTCGTCGAACAGCATCACCGGCGGTTCCATGGCAAGGGCGCGGGCGATCGCCACGCGCTGCTGCTGGCCGCCCGAGAGCTGGCCGGGATAGGCACGGGCCTTGTCGGCAAGACCGACCCGGTCGAGGAGCTTGAGGGCCTTTTCATGCGCGATATCAGGCGCCACGCCCTTCACCCGGATCGGCGACATCGAGACGTTTTCGGCGACCGAAAGATGCGGAAACAGGTTGAAGTTCTGGAATACGAAGCCGATCCGGCTGCGCATCGCATTGAGTTCCCTCGCCCGCATGGCGGCGTGGATGTTCTGCCCGTCGAGCGTGATCGATCCGCTGTTGATCTCCTCCAGGCGATTGATCGTGCGGATCAGCGTCGATTTTCCCGAACCCGACGGACCGCAGATGACGACCACCTCGCCGCGCGCGACCTGCGCTTCGATGTCCTTCAGGACCGGATAGTCGCCATAGCTCTTGCAGACCTGCGAAAGCCGGATCGTCTGTGATTCCTGTGCTGAAACGGACATGGTCATAGCTGCTCCGATGCGATTTTCGATGGCGCGACCAGGGAGGCGGCGGGGACGCTGAGCAGTCCGGCACGCCGCCGCGTGATGCGCCGCTCGAGGCGATTGGCGAAATAGGTGAGCGTCCAGCAGATGATGAAGTAGACGATCGCCAGGATGAGGAAGACCTGGAAGGGCTGCGTCAGCAGCTGGTTGTTGACCTGGCTTGCCGCAAAGGTCAGATCAGGCACGTTGATCACGTAGCCGAGCGTGGTGTCCTTGATCGTCGAGACGAAGGTGGAGATGATGCTCGGGATCATGTTGTAGAGCGCCTGCGGCAGGATGATGTAGCGCATCGCGCCGATATAGCTGTGGCCAAGCGCACGCGCCGCATCCATCTGACCCGGGCCAAGTGCTACGATGCCGGCGCGCACGACTTCGCTCAGAAACGCGCTCTGATAGACCACCAGCGTCGTCAGCATCGTCACGAAGCTCGGCACATCGGCGCCCGTCAGCAGCGGCACCAGGAAATAGCTCCACAGGATGAGCATCAGGAGCGGCACGCCTCGGGTGAAATAAACGAGCGCAGTGACCGGCCAGCGCAAGAGCCGCGATTTGGAAAGCCGCGCCAAGGCGAACAGGATGCTCGCCGGAAAGGCGAGAGCGATGCTGAGCGCGGAAAGGATCAGCGTGTTGGCGAGCCCGCCGAGCGGTCCGTTCGGATATTGGCCGATCAAAAGCAGCAGCCAGTAGTCGCGGATGATGGCGGTCATGTCCTGGATCATGCGCGCGCCCTCCAGGCGGGATCCTCGCGCATCGACAGATAGGCGCCGATGCTCATGATCACGAGCGAGAAGAAGAGGTAGAGAACCGTACCGATCAGGTAGATCTCGAAGGTGCGGAAGCTGAGGTTCTCGATTTCCTTGACGGCATGCGTCAGTTCCGAGGCGCCGATGACGACGGCGAGACTGCTGTTCTTGAGCAGGGAGACGCTGTGATTGATGAGCGGCGGCAGCGCGTTGCGCACGCCCTGCGGCATGATGACGAACCGCATCGCCGAGACGTAACCATGACCGAGCGCGCGGGCCGCCTGCATCTGGCCGTCGCCGACCGACCGCACGCCCGAACGAAGATCTTCGCTGAAATAGGCCGCCTGGCAGAGGCCGAGCCCGATCACCGCGAAGATCGCCTCGGCATTATGGCTTGCCAGCCATGTCGAGAGGCCGCTCGGCATCAGCGTGAAGATCCCGAAATACCAGAGCATCAGCTGCACCAGCGTCGGGACGTTCCGGTGATAGGAAACGTAAGCGGCGACCAGCGGATCGCCGAAGCGGAAGGGCGACAGGCGCACGGCCAGCAGCACGAGCGCCAGCGCCATCGCCAGCGTCCAGGACCCGGCATAGATGATGAAAGTCATCTGGATGCCATGCAGCAGCATGGCGGCATATTCGGGATTCCCGAGGATTGCCGAAAGGTCGAAGCCGCTCACGAGCCCGGCTCCCCGGATAGATCCGTCTTCGCCGCAGGCTGCGGCTTTGCCGTCTGCAGGCCGCCCATGACCTGCAGCGTCGGCGTGATCTCCATATGTCCGATGTTGACCGCGACGGGGGCCGATATTGCGAAGGCGATCGCGTCGGCGATATCGGCCGCCTGCGGCAGTTCGAAGCCGTCGATGAACCGTTCGCGGACGCTGGGGTCGTTGCCATGGACATGGTTGAAAATGTCGGTGGCGACGCGGCCGGGGCAGATTTCCGTGACCCGCACCCGCTTGCCGAAAGCGTCGATCCGCAGCTGGTTGGACAACATGCTCACGCCGGCCTTGGTGGCGTGATAGGAGGAGTTGCCGCCGAAATTATAAGCGCCGGCGATCGACGAGATATTGATGACGTGGCCGCGATCCCGCGCCACCATGCCGGGCACGACCAGGCGGCAAAGGTGCAGCACCGCGCGAAGATTGACGTCGACGAGGAGATCGATATCGGCCTCGTCGGCTTCGAGGAACTTCTTCGGCCGGTCGACGCCGGCATTGTTGACGAGAATGTCGAACTCCACCCGGCCCGCGAGCGCGGCCAGTGCCTGGCGGTCGGTTACGTCGATGACATGAGGGATGCAGCCCGTCCGCGCGGCCAGCTGCTGCAGCGCGTCTGCACTGCGGGCAACCGCATGGACCTCGATGTTCTCCCGGCGGAGCCGCTCGACAACGGCTGCGCCGATTCCGGAGGATGCGCCGGTTACCAGTGCGGTCTTGTAGTCGGAGAATGGCATTGTCGTTCCCTTGTTGTTGATGAGACAGTAGCGAAGCTTTAACCCCTTGCCTAAGACCGATTATCTCTGGAGCAATAAGCAACGGTTATGGAGCAGGTGCGGCCTGCCGAAGCAGAGAAAATAGGGCTGCGCGGCGTCTCGGCGTGGCTTGGCCCGAGACCGCGTCGCGTTGCAAAAGCAATGCGCCTCTGCAAACATGCTGCCATGCAGATCAGAATGGTTCCCCGATCCCCATGGACATCAGACGCCTCAAATCCTTCATCGTGATCGTCGACAGCGGCAGCATCACGCGAGCGGCGGATCTCTTGCATATCGCCCAGCCGGCGCTCAGCCAGCAGCTCGCGGCGCTGGAAGAGCATTTCGGCCACAAGCTGCTGATCCGCAGCCAGCAAGGTGTCAGCATGACCGATGCGGGGCATGCGGTGTATCGTCATGCCCAGATCATCCTGCGGCAGATGGAGCAGGCGCAGGCCGATGCCTCGGCCGCCGGCAACTCGCTTGCGGGGCGCGTTTCCGTCGGTCTGGTGCCCTTCAGCAGTGCTGCGACGCTCTCGGTCGATCTGCTCGCCGAGACCAGGAAACTGCATCCCGGCATCCTGCTGCATCTGACCGAAAGTGTGGGCCAGACCTATAGCCAGATGATCATGAACGGCCGGCTGGAGATGGCGCTTCTGCATGGAACCGGGCCGATCAAGGGCGTGCGGTTCGAGCCGATCCTCAGCGAAGAATTTTTCCTGGTCGTCCATCGCGACTTTGCGATCGAAGCGGATGCGAAGCCCGTTCCGGTCAGCGCTCTCGACGGGATACCGATGCTGTTGCCGCCGGCCTATAATTTCGTCCGCCGCGGGGTCGATACCGCCTTCACGCGCACGCGCACCAATCTGAAAGTCGTGGCGGAAGTCGAAATCGTCCGCACGCTGGCCCGTGCTGTCGCGAGCGGCCTCGGCGCGACGATCATGCCGCGGGCCATTGCCGACCGCATCGTCTCGGAATCGGGCGAGCCGCTGATCTGCCGGCTCGTCTCGCCCAGGATAGAGGAAACGCTTTCACTTTGCGTTTCCGATCAGAATCCTTTGTCGGAACCGGCCCTTGCCGTCCGGGATATCCTTCTCGGTCTGACGGCGCGGCTGAAAGCTTAAAGCGCTTGGTCAGTCAGCGCATATCCCGGCAGAATTGTGCTATGCGGGCGCAGCCTTCGTCGAGTTTTTCCATGCTCGTGGCGTAGGAAATGCGGAAGAAGGGGCTCATTCCGTAAGCCGCGCCTTGCACGGTGGCGACATGATGCTCTTCGACCAGCGCCATGACGAAATCGACGTCGGTTTCGATCTTTCGCCCGCCCTTGCTCGTCTTGCCGATCAACCCCGATATATTGGGGTAGATGTAGAAAGCGCCTTCCGGTTTGTGGCAGCGCAGGCCTTCCACCTCCGACAATCTGTCGAGGACGAAGTCGCGTCTTTTCTTGTAGATCGCAGCGCGCTCCTTCAACAGATCTTGAGGCCCGTCTAGTGCTGCGGTCGCCGCGGCCTGCGTCAGCGTCGCGATGCCGCCGCCGTTCTGGCCGTTGACGTTGCTGATGGCTGAGATCAGATCTTTCGGGCCGGCGCAGAAGCCGAGACGCCAGCCCGTCATCGCGTAAGCCTTGGAGACACCGTTCATCGTCAGGACGCGCTCATAGAGCCTCGGCTCGACTTCCGCCATGGTGCAGAACTGGAAGTCGTCATAAACAAGGTGCTCGTAGATGTCGTCGGTCATGATCCAGACGTGGGGATGACGCAGCATCACTTCGGCGATGGCGGCCATCTCGGCCCGGGAGCAGGCAGCACCGGTAGGGTTGTTCGGGAAATTCAGGAAGAGCCACTTGGTGCGCGGTGTGATTGCCGCTTCCAGATCTTCGGGACGCAGCTTGAAGCCGGTCTCTTCGTGGCAGGGGACGGCGACCGGCACGCCGCCGGCGAATTTGACGATATCGGCATAGCTGACCCAGGAGGGTGTGGGGATGACGACCTCGTCGCCGGGATTGCAGGTTGCCAGCATGGCGTTGAAGATCACCTGCTTGCCGCCGCCGGAAACGACGATCTGGCTGGCGTCGTAGTCGAGATTGTTGTCGCGCTTGAACTTCCTGATGATGGCGGCTTTGAGCGCCGGCGTGCCGTCCATGGGCGGATATTTCGTATCGCCGGCCAGCGCTGCGGCGTGGGCGGCCTCGATCGCATGCGCAGGCGTGGGGAAATCCGGTTCGCCCGAGGAGAGGCTGACGACCTTGATCCCTTCGGCGGCCAGTTCCCTGGCGCGCTGGGTCATGGCGGCGGATGCGGAAATGGAGACGTTTTTCAGGCGGTCGGCCTTGATGGACATCGACGTGGTCCTTCGATGAGGGATTGAAACGATAGACCGCCCTCAGGCGATCGGGATTGCATCATTCAGCAAGTTCGGCGGCGGGAGCGAGCGTGGCGCCCGTGGCTTCGATCTCGCCGCGCACGATGCCGGCAAGTTCGAGGGCGCCGGGCGTGTCGCTGTGGACGAGAATGGAGCGCGCCGGCATGGCGATCACGGCTCCGTCGATCGTCCGGACGGATCCGTCGAGCAGGAATTGCCGCACACGCGCCCGCACCGCGGCTTCGTCCTTGATGACGGCGCCCGGCAGCCCGCGCGCAACGAGTTTGCCGTCGGCGTCATAGGCCCGGTCCGCAAGGAAAAGCGCCAGCGTCTTCAGACGAGCCCGCTTCGCGGCCTGCTCGATCTCGCTGCCCGACGTGACGAAGACGACGAGATTAGCGTCGACGGTCGCGATCGCATCCATCATCAGGTCGGCGAGCACGGGGTCGCGGTTGACCATATTGCCCATGGCGGCATGGAAGCTGATATGGGAGACGGCGGCGCGCTCGGCTCTGGCGATCGCCATCAGGGCGCCGAGCTGGTAGAGCATCTGCTGGCGAAGCTCGTCCGCCGGGAACGGTATTTCGCGCCGGCCAAATCCGAGCCGGTCGGGCAGACCCGGATGGGCGCCGATGCCGACGCCGTTCAGCTTTGCGAGCCGGACCATGCGCCCCATCGTGTCGGGATCACCGCCGTGGAAACCGCAGGCGATGTTGGCCGAGGAGACGATCTTCATCATCGCTTCGTCGTCGCACAGCCGGTAGGGGCCAAATCCTTCGCCCATGTCGGAATTCAGATCGATTTTCATGAGTTCCTCCTTCTGATGGCCTTGGGCTCTTTCTTGCATGTCCGCATCAGGCCATCGCCTTCAGGGCGCGTTTGACCATCCCGCATGTTTGTCTGACATCCTCGACGTAGCGGCCGACGGCCTGTTCGACGGCCCGGGCCTCGGCATGCGTCGAGCGGACGAATTTCAGCCGGGCGCCGATGCGGGCCTGGCCGAGCCGCCAGAGATCGCATTCGATCACGCCGGCGATCTTCGGATATCCGCCGGCGGTATTCGCATCGCTCATCTGCACGATGGGTTCGCCGCCGGGCGGAACCTGGATCACCCCGGGCACCACGCCGTGGGAGCGCATCTCGATCGATGCGGTCGGCGTGATCGGCTCGCCGGACAGGCGGTAGCCGGTCCGGTCGCTTCGGGAGGAAATCCGCCAGGTCTGGTTCCAGAAGGCTTCGCCGTCTGCCGCGAAAAAATCGTGCTCGCCGGCCGGCAGCGCGCGGATCGGCAATACGCCGTCGACGGGAGCCGGGAAGACCTCGTGCAGTGCCACCGCCGGCTCGATAACGGCAAGGCCGGCGGCCGGCAGCATGGCAATCTCCAGATCCTCGCCGACCATGAGCCGGTCGCTCTTCGCCAGCGGCCGGCCGGCATTGCCGCCGAAGCCGCCGCGCAGCGACGTGCTGCGCGAGCCCATCACGACAGGGATATCCAGCCCGCCGCCGAACGAGACATAGGAACGCGCCAGCCGCGGCGGCTGCTTCAATTCGAGAACCTGTCCGGCTTCGGCGACATGGGCGCACCAGGCAAGCAGTTCCGATCCGTCGAGATGGGGATTGCCGTCGGCGCCGGTCACGGCAAAGGCGATGCGCCGCTCGAAACGCAGGCGGAACGGGAAGGTCTGCACCTCGATCACGGCAGCATTCTCGTCATTGCCGACGAGAATATTGCCGATCCGGACCGCAAGCGGGTCCATCGCGCCGCTCGCCGATACGCCGATATCGCGATAGCCGGGACGGCCGAGATCCTGCACCGTGTTGAAAGGGCCGCTTTCCAGGATCTCGATCATAGTTCGACCCTCGCCGGCAGGAACCGCACCGTATCTCCCGGCGCCATCATGGCCGGCGTCGGCGAGGCGGGATCGAACATCTCAAGTGTCGCAAAGCCTATGGAATTCCAGCCGTTCGGCCCGGTCAGCATGGCGACGCCGGTCTGCATGCCGCCGATGGTCACGCAGCCCTTGGCCATCTTCAGCGAGGGCACGGTCTTTCGCGGCATGTAGATGCGCGGGTCGAGACCATGCAGATAGCCGAAACCCGGCGCGCTGCCCAAGGCGAAGACACGGTAGGTCGCTTGATGATGGATGCGCACGACCTCGCGGTCGCTGAGGCCTGAGAGATCGCAAAGGGCGGGAAGATCGCTCGCATGTTCGCCGCCGTAATGGACGGGGATTTCGATGATCTTGCCTTCGAGATCGATGCTCTGCGCATGCTCCCATGCCTCCAGCAGCCGGACGACCACCGCATCGGGATCCTCCGGTGTCTCCTTGAAGATCACCAGCAGGTTGGTCATCCCGGGAATATCCTCGGCAAGCTCCGCCCAGCCCTTGACGGTCCGGGACAGGGCCCAGATCCGTCGCTGCGCGGCAAGATCGAAATCGCCTGGCGCTTCGAGCAGGAAGGATCTGGCGCCGATTGCGGAAACCCGCGCCCGGCTTTGGGTGGCCGGAACGATCTCGCGTTGCGCATGCCTGTTCGTCGTGACGATCATGATGGGAACTCGATTTCGAACAGAGGATCACCGAAGCCGATCAGCGCGCCTGGCTCGGCAAGCAGCTTGGTCAAAACACCGGAGCGGCCGGCGCGAAGGGGAAGCAGCACATGGCCTATCCTGACGAAGCCGAGGATGTCGGCTTCGGATACGGAGCGCGGCAGAGTTTGCGGCGCCACAGGGGCGGCGGGATGTTCGACGCAGAAATGTCCGGCTATCGGCGCCTTCACGATCGCTGATGCGGATCCTGGAACGCGCGGCGTCGCCTCCGTCGCGCTAATCCGGGCGCCGCCCTCCCCTGAGATGACGATGCGCAGCTGTCCGTCCGGCCGGGAGATCTCCAGCCCGTCCACGCCCGCGGCCGTCAGCGCCTCGGTCAGGGACGCGATGGTGGCGGGATCGCTGAAATCGATCGCGCTCATGCCGCTGCCCTCCGCAGCTTCAGCCATTGCTCGAGATAATGAATATCCGTCTCGCCGCGCGCGAAAGCGTGGTCCTCGAACAGGGCCCTGAGGAAGGGAAGGTTGGTGGCGATGCCCTCGATCTCGGTGCCGGCAAGCGCTTCGCACATTCTGGCCATGGCTTTCGCCCGCGTCGGCGCATGCACGATCAGCTTGGCGATCAGCGAGTCGTAATAGGGCGAGACCTTATAGCCGGCATGGATATGCGTATCGACGCGGATGCCCGGCCCCTGGGGCAAGGCCAGATGGGTGATGACGCCCGCCGACGGCAGGAAGGTTTCGGGATCTTCGGCATTGATGCGGCATTCGAAGGAATGGCCCTCGCATGCCACGTCGTCCTGGGCGAGATCCAGAACCTCTCCCTGGGCCGCCTTGATCTGCGCCTGGACGATATCGAGCCCGCTCGTCATCTCGGTGACGGGATGTTCGACCTGGAGCCGCGTGTTCATTTCGATGAAATAGAAAGCGCCGTTTTCATAGAGGAATTCGAAGGTGCCGACGCCGCGGTAGCCGATTTGGCGGCAGGCCTCCACGCAGGCCATGCCGACCGGCTGGATGATGTCGGGCGCGATTCCCGGGGCCGGCGCCTCCTCCACCACCTTCTGATGGCGGCGCTGCATCGAGCAATCCCGGTGCCCCAGCCACACTGCATTGCCGTGATCGTCGCAAAGGACCTGGATCTCGATATGGCGCGGATGCTCCAGGAATTTCTCCATGTAGAGGGCGGGCGAGCCGAAGGCCTTGCGCGCCTCTTCCCGCGTCAGCGCGATGGCTTCCTGCAACTGGCCGGCTTCCGGCACGACGCGCATGCCGCGCCCGCCGCCGCCGCCCGATGCCTTGACGATGACGGGATATCCGATCTCCAGTGCGATGCGCTCGACCGAAGCCGGATCGTCCGGCAGCGCGGTGTCGGGACCCGGAACGCAGGGGACGCCAGCCGCCATCATCGACCGCTTCGCCGCGATCTTGTCGCCCATGGTCGCGATCGACGAAGCCGTGGGGCCGATAAAGACCAGCCCGGCCTTTTCGACCGCGTCTGCGAATGCGGCGTTCTCCGACAGAAAACCGTAGCCGGGATGGATGGCGCCCGCGCCGGTCAGGCGTGCCGCGAGGAGGATCGCATCCTGATTGAGATAGCTCTTGCCGGCAGCCGACGGGCCGATACAGAGAAAACCGTCCGCGGTCTTGATATAAGGCGCCTGCCTGTCCGCCTCGGAGCAGATGGCGACCGTCTTCAGGCCGAGGTCGCGGCAGGCGCGCTCGATCCGGGCGGCGATCTCGCCGCGATTGGCGATCAGCACGGTATCGAAGCGGTGTCCGGCAGCGGCGGTTCGTTCGGAGGTTTCCGGCATCAGGCAATCTCCGCCAGCAGTTCGCCGGTCTCGATCTCGCCGCCGTCGATATCGATCAGGCGCGTGATGCGCCCGGCCCGCGGCGCGGCGATCTTGTTGAAGACCTTCATCGCCTCGATGATGAAGAGTGTCTGCCCCTCCTCCACCTCGTCGCCGATCGCGACGAATGGCGGCTCCCCGGGCGCGGGCGCCCGGTGCAGAACGCCGAAAACCGGCGCCTTTACCGCATGGGCGGTTTTCTCGACGGGCGACGGCGCATCGGGGGCAAGGCTGTCTATCGGTCCTGCTTCTTGCGGGATCGCAGCGGCGGCCTCCTGCCCCGGAGACGTTCTGAAAATCCGAACCGTCACGTCCTTTTCCGTCACGGTCAGCTCGGTAATGTTCGATCGGCCGACAAAGTCGATCAGCGTCTTGATCTTCGAGAGGTCCATGTGCGTGCTCGGAATTTCAATATTCCACCGCGCAGACCTGAGGTTTCAAATCGCCCGGCGTTGTGATTTTCGTAGCACGATGCGCCGGCTGATGGGGTCAGACGAACTTTTGATGGACGGTTGGACGTCACGGCTGGACGAAGAAATGGACATGCCGGAAACGCCGGAAGATATCCGGTCCTCCATTCGTCCCAGGAGGATCGGTTCTGGTCAGGCCGAGGGTCTGATCAGAGTTTGCATGATGTCATATGCCGCGCGGCCAATCCGGAATTCACCGCGCGGCCTTAGGGATTTAAGGGGTCTCCGGCTTACCGCCACTTGCCCGCATCGGCACTATCCTGGCAGCCATAGGGCGGCAGGGCGCCGGCAAATGTGGCATGAAGGGTGGCGCATCCCCATGCGTTGATCGGGCCGGGCATCCGGCTGTTCAGCTCGATGCCGACTTCATCATACGGGCTTTCCACATTGGTGACATAGCGGTACCAGCGGAAGCCGATGAGCACGGTGAATGCAATGACGACGGTCAGCAGCAATTGAATGGCCCGGCGCAATATATTCTCCTTCAAAATCAATAGTATCAGGCCCGGTCCCGCTTCGGGACCGGATCTCGCCTTCCTATTGAGTTGCGCCGTTCTGCACAAGACGGCCGCGCGCCGGAGGTCGTCCTCAGCTATGGTTATGCCACGGAAATTTCCAGCGCCTGCCCGCTCCGCATCTCTTTCTCGACGCCGATCGCCATTCCGGCCCGCCGGCCCTCGTAAAAAGCAAAGGGAGCCTGTCTTGGCGCCACGCCGTCGCCGATTTCGACGAAGGGGATGCCGAGTTCCGCCAGTTCCAGGGCGAGCCAGTTGGCGGCGACATTGGTCGTGGAGAAGACGAGGCTGTCGGCGTCGATCGTCTCACGCTTTCCCGTCAGGTGGGAGACGAGGGTCGCGGAATTTCCCTGCCAGCTCTCTATACTGGCCTCCGTCCGGAATTCGACGCCGAGCATGCTGAGGGTCCGCCGCAGCGGAACGTCGGCGGAGGTGCGCTGGAGTTCCTTTCCGATAAGCGCATCGGGCGTCACGAGGACGACCTCGTGCCCCTGCTCGGCGAGTTTCCAGGAAGTGCCGCAGCCCTTCCAGCCGCCGGTTTCGTCCAAGAGGATGACACGTTTGCCGAGCCTTGCCTGGCGCGCCATGACGCTTTCGGCGGAAAAGACGTTTCCGCGCTCGATCCCTTCGAGTGCCGGGCGATCGGGCATGGCTTTCTGAAATCCGGAATCCTGCGGCAGCGATCCGGTCGCCAGGATCACCGCGTCGGCGCCGATGGCAGCGACGTCGCTTCCCTCGATATAGCTATTGAAGCGGACCTCGACGCCGAGTTTTTCGAAGCGGATCTCGTACCAGCGAATGAGGTCCAGTATCTGCGCTCGCCGCGGCTGCTCGCCGGCGAGGCGGAAAGCGCCGCCCAGCCGGTCCGAGGCTTCCGCCAGGACGACGCGATGGCCTCTTTCAGCCGCCACGCGAGCAGCTTCCAAGCCGGCCGGCCCTCCCCCGACGACCAATACGAACTGCGGATTTTCCACAGGCTCGAACCGGTCGCCTCCCCATTCCGCTTCGCGCCCGACGGAAGGATTGATCAGACAGCTGATCCAATAGTCGCGCGAGCGGCGGCCCCAGCACATCTGGTTGCAGGAAAGACAGCCCCTGATATCCTCGGGCGTTCCCAGGCGCGCCTTGTTGGCGAGATGCGGGTCGGCGATCTGGCCGCGGACGATGGAAACCAGGTCCGCCGCCCCCTCCCCGAGCGTGATCTCCGCGTTTTCAGGTGTCCGGATATGGCTTTCCGCCGTGACCAGCGCATGCGTCACGACCTTCTTCAGGCGTGCCGACAGCTCGGCACCCAGCCGCTCCGGATAGAGAAAGGTCGGCATCAGGCTGCCATAGTCGAAATATCCGCCCGAGCCGCAGGTCACGTAGTCGATCAGTCTCTCGCCATCGAGGCCGGCGACGATCTCCGTCAACTGGTCGCGGTTCAAGGCGGTCGGACAGCCGGGCTCGTCGCTGACGGTCAGCCCGATGATGAAGCCGGGGCCGCAAGCATGCCGGATGCGGCTGAGGACTTCCCTAGAGAATCTCGTCCGGTTCTCGAGACTCCCGCCCCAGCGATCGTCGCGGCGATTGTAGAAGGGCGTCCAGAACTGGTCGAGCAGACCGCCATAGGCAGCCCAGACCTCGACGCCGTCGAAGCCCGCCGCCTGACAGCGCAGCGCCGCCTTGACGAAGGCGTCGATGGTTTCCTCGATCTCGTCCTCCGTCATCGCATGCGAACCGTCGCTATCGTGGTAGCTCGGCCCTCCCGAAGGCGACCAGTGCGCATGAAACGAAAGGTCGGAATCTCCATGGCTTCCGACATGATAGAGCTGCTGGAGGATAACTGCCCCATGCTGCTTCACGCTATCGGTCAGCCGCCGGAAGGCCGGAATGACGGAGTCGTCTGATGTCCGGAAATTGCCGCGCGTCAGCACGGTGGCCGGATGCACGGGCATCGGCTCGACGACGATCATGGACGCGCCGCCGATCGCCCGCTCGACATAATAGGCGATCGTCTGATCACCGGGCAGTCCATTGACGGACATGTTTGCCGTGTGGGCGCCGAATACGATCCTGTTGCGCAGCCTATGGCCTGCCAGCGTGATTGGGGAAAAGGTCTTAGGAAAGGAGCTTGTCATGTTGAATCCTGTGGGGGTCCACGGCTTGGCCTGTCGTGCGAATGCGCGGGCCTATGAAGCCCGCGCACTGGGAATTCAGAGGGCGGCCGTAATTTTCTTCGCCACTTCTGCGCTCAGCCACGATTTCCAGATCTCGGGGTGCTCCTTGAAAAAGTGCAACGCGCCATCTTCGCCGCCCGCCTGGGTATCGGTCATCCATGCCATGACCGAGCTGACGGTCTGATTGTTCCATGACCTCTTGCTGAGGTAATCGACCACCCCGGTGTTGCCGCTCTCCGCGAGCCGTTGCGAGACGAGCGTCACGACGTGGTCCATCGGCCACTCGTTCTTCCTGGGATCGGTACAATCGGAAACCGTGTTGCAGCGCTTCCACTCCGCCCCGTCGTGCGGGACGCCGGCGTCCAGGCGAACCATCGAATATTTCCCGAGAAGGGCGGTCGGAGACCAATAGTAGCCCATCCATCCCTCCTTGCGCTCATAGGCGCGCGCCATGGCTCCGTCGAGACCAGCCTGGGTGCCGGGATCGACGAGTTCGAACCCTTTGGCATCGCCGTCATAGGCCTTGAAAAGCTGGGCGCTGACGACCGAGCCGCCGGATCCCGCCGGGCCGTTGAAGACAGCGCCTTTCGCGGCCTTTTCGGGTGCCGGGAAAAGCTCCGGATGGGCGAAGGCATCATCCACCGTCTTGATCTCGGGATGGGCGTCGATGATGAATTTCGGTATGTACCAGCCCTGGATGCCGCCGTCGGACAAGGCCGGTCCGATATTTACAATTCTGCGCTCGTCGACGCCGCGTCTCACGATCTCCGGGACAAGGTCGACCCAGGCCTCGCCGGCAATATCCGGCTGTCCCTTTTCCACCATCGAGGTGATCGTCGGCACCGTATCGCCGGGCACGAACTCCACCTGACAGCCGAAGCCGTGCTCGAGGATGAACTTGTCGACATGGGCGAGAAGTTCGCCGCTTTGCCAGTTCATATTGGCAACGGTAACGGAACCGCAGTCGGCGCGGGGGTTGGAGACGATGCCGGCGATCAGCGCGACCGTCGAAATTGCGAGAAGATTTCTCATTGCGTTCCCCTTTTCGTGCATTTGGCCTGTCTGCTGGGCGGGCGGAACGCCGGTTTCCTCACTTCGGCACCTCGCCTCCCCATGCACGCCCATGGTATTTGTCTTGGCCGCCGCGGTATTGTACGTTTAGGACAAATTCGATGGCCCGGAGGACCTTCGTTTGCAGCGCGACTACTCTCAATCGGGGCCAAGCAAGCCGCCGCCCGATGTAACCTCACCGCTCAGGGTGGGGATCGTGGCGACGCCGAATTTCACGCTGATGCCGCTTGCCTGCTTCACGGACTTTCTTCGGCTGGCAGGTGACGAAGGCGATTTCAGCCGGCGGATCTATTGTGACTGGGAGCTGTTGTCACACAATCTCCATCCGGTGCGGTCGAGTTGCGGCCTGGAACTGACGCCGGGCCGGACATATGGGGACCCGCGTGACTACGACTTCATCGTCGTGCACGGCGGCATACTCCACGCCGATCATAAGGTTCCGCCGGAACTATACGACTTCGTCATGGCGGCGGCGCGTCAAGGCGTGCCGGTGGCCGGCAACTGCTCAGGAAGCTTCGTGCTGGCAGAGGCGGGCCTGCTCGCCGGAAAGAGATGCGCGGTCCATTTCACCCTGGCCGGGCTGTTGCGGCAGACCTTTCCCGACATCACGCCCATCACCGACCGGCCTGTCGTGGTCGATGGAAACATCATCACCTGTCCGGGCGGACTGGCCTCGATAAAGCTCGCAATGTATCTGGTCTCCAACGCCTGTGGGGAGTCCCGTGCGCACAAGGCGTTTCACTACCTTCTCGGCGATCACGGCTTCGATAGGGAAGAAGCCGTCGAGGAACCGGATCTCGGCATGAAGTGCGCGGACCGTCGCGTCGCCAATGCGATCGGACTGATGCGGCAGAAGATGTATGAGCTTTGTTCGGTCGCGGAGATCGCGGCGAGCGTCGGTACATCGGAACGAGAGCTTTCCCGGCTTTTCCGGAAGCATCTGCAGGCCGCTCCCGGCGAATATTGGCGCCAGATGCGCCTCAAGGCGGCGAAGTGGATGGTGCTCAACAGTGACCGCTCCATCGCCCAGATCGCCTATGAGTGTGGTTTCACCGATTGCGCCCATCTGGTGAACTGGTTCAAGCGCGCCTATCACGTCACGCCGGCAAAATTGCGTAGATCGCATCGTGAACTGGGAGTGCGCTGACTGGCCGTTTTAGGCCGGCCTCAGCCGAGGCCGCGTAGAAATTCTTCCGTTTCCACGAGTTCGAGCTGCACGGAAAACCGATCGTGCAGAAGTTCCAGCGATGCATCATAGGTGTCGTCGGCGCTGCTGCAGACCGCATCCTTCAGCACGATGACGCGATAGCCGAGGTCGATCGCGCCAAGCGTCGTGGCGAGCACGCAGACATCTGTTTCACCGCCGGTGATGACAAGGGTATCGACCCGCTCCGCCTGAAGGACCGCATGAAGACGGCCGTCGATCCACGGAGAATAGGTGCGCTTGTCGAAGTGTCTTGCCGGCGGAACGAGCAAGGCCAGCGAAGACGCCAGATCGACGAGGCCGCGCGGCAGATGCTCGCCGGTCATCATCCACCATTTCCGGTAATAATCCCGCCATTTCCCCGGCATCGCGTCCGCGTGCTCGGGCGGCACGAAGCGGGTGAAGATCGTCCGGGAGGGGTGCCGGCCGGCAAGCTCTTCGATCTGGGGAGAGATCCGCGCCATCCAGGGAACGTGCCACGGAGTGTCTTCGGAAAACATCCGCTGCATGTCGACGCAGAGGTGGCGCCACTCCCCGATCTCGCCCATGTCATCCTCCATTGACCTTCGGCGCTAACCGTCGTCCGGAGTGAAAGTTCCCGATCGGAAGGAAGTCAAAAGCCCCTCACGCAATGGCTTCCGGAGCGATGGCAGGTGATCCCGCGCTGGCGGGCCGGAAACAATCCAGTTCGTGAAGGGGAACCGGCTTGGAGAAGAAATAGCCCTGCAGGTCGGTGCAGCCGAGGGCGGTGAGGAAATCGCGCTGATATTCGGTTTCGACCCCTTCGGCCGTCGTCGAGATGGCGAGGTTGCGGCTGAGCGCAACGATGGCGCCGATGATGGCAGCTCCATTGGCTTTCGTGCCGAGCATCGAGACGAAGGAACGATCGATCTTGATCCGGTCGATATCGAAGCGCATCAGATGGCTGAGGCAGGAATAGCCGGTCCCGAAATCGTCGAGCGAGATCTGGACGCCCCGGCTGCGCAGCGACTTCAGCACGGTGTAAATTTCCGAATTGTCCTCGATGAGCGAGGACTCGGTGAGCTCGAGTTCGAGCCGCGAGGGCGACAGCCCGATCTCCTCGAGCACGGCGAATACTTCCTCGGCGAAATTCGGCCGCCTCAGCTGAGAAGGAGAGACGTTGACCGCAACGAACGTATCTTCGGGCCAGCTGCGGGCGGCTTTGCAGGCTTCGCGCAGCACCCAGAAGCCAAGCGCGTCGATAAGGCCGCCCTCTTCCGCCGCAGGAATGAAGCTGGCAGGCGTCAACAGTCCGCGCTGGCTGTGACGCCAGCGCACGAGGGCTTCAGCCCCGGACGCCTTGAATCCCGTCTCGGCGCGGTGGACCGCCTGATAGTAGACTTCGAGCGATCCGAAGTCCGGCCTGTTCAGATCGGGCAGGGACCGGCTGGCGGAGGAGGCCGTGCCGATGGCCAGGACCTCCCGCAATTCGTTCTTGAGAATGTCGCGCGCATTTCTGCCGCCGTCCATCGACGACGAGTAGATGCGCCATTGACCTCTCCCGCCCATCTTGGCCTCGTAGAGCGCGACGTCGGCATAACGCATGATATCGTCGGCATTGCGTCCTGCGTCCGGCACGATGGTGACGCCGATCGAGCCGCCGACACGTGCGACAGCTTCGCCATTCAGCAGCGGGAAAGGTTTGCCGAGTTCGGCCACGATCGCCTGGCAGATTGCCGGCAGAATTTTTTCATGGTCCCGGATGTTGCGCAGAAGCACGGCGAATTCGTCTCCGCCAAGCCGGGCAAGCGTATCGCCGGGACGAAGCACGGAGCGGATCCGGTCCGCCGCCACCCTGATGAGTTCATCGCCGGCGGCATGGCCGAAGGTATCGTTGACGGCTTTGAACCGGTCGAGATCGAGAAGCGCAACCGCCGAGCGCTCGGAGGAAGTGCGCATTTGCGCCAGGCACTCCTCGAACCGCATCGCGAACAAGGCGCGATTGGGAAGGCCGGTCAGTACATCATGCAGCGCAAGCTGCCTCGCATGGAGCTCGCTTTTCTTCAGCTCGCCGAGACTGTTTCGCAGGCGAACGAGCAGGACTGAGAGCAGAACTGCGATCACCAGGGCGGCAATCGAAAGCGCCGGCATCAATCGGCCGATCACTCTGGAACCGGGAAGGTCGGGCCGCCACACGATGAAGCCGATCGGTTCGCCGTTTGCCGTCGCGTCGATCTGAAACGCCACTTCGTCTTCGTCGGGATCGGCCGTGCGCGCGAAGCGGGCGCCGTTGAGGCCCTGCTGCCGGCTCAATTCGTCCAGTGCCGCCCCGTCGAGGAACCGCACGACGATCAGGAATTGCCGCGCCGGCTGCCGCTGCCCCTGAGGAGCGTCGTTGATGCCGACGATACCGACGATGGTCGGACGGCCCTCCAGCCGCATCAGATTGGCGAGGGCATGGTTGAGATTGATCATGCTCGCCCGCCGGCTTTCCAGCGAGGATGGTGTCCGTTCGCTGAAAACAACGCCTTGGCCCGCCGTCAGGCGGGCGTCTTTCAGGAGAGGCAGGAAGAGAGGTCTCATCCAGCGGTAGCGTTTTTCTGTCGCGGCGTCGGTCAGCATGACCAGCTGAGCCTTCTCATCGACGACGAAGGCCTGGTCGTAGCCAAAGGCGGACATCGCCGTTTGGCTGATCGCGCTGCCGGCCGCTGCCGACAGAACCGCATCGAGGCTGGAGGAAACGCCCGCTGCCTGGGAGGCGGGATAGACGCGGGCGAGGTAGCCGTTGCCGAACTGGCCGATGACGTGGGCGACCTGATCGACCTGCTCGCGCAGGCGCGCATTCACGAGCTGGCGCTGGCGATCAAGTGCCGCAGCATCGCTCTCCTTGCCCGCCCAGAGCGCCGAGAGAACGACGAGCCCGATCGCTCCCAGCCCGCTGATGGCGATCAGAAAGAGAATTCTTCCCGAGGCGATCCAGGATTGCTGAAACGTATTGGAGCTGGAGGGAAGGACGATGTGCAAGCGCAGACCCCAAAACACCGCTAGACCAGGGCGCAATCACCAAAACAAAATTAACGCTGTCGCCGACGCTAACAAAGAAGCGTTCACGTAGAATTAAAGGCTAATGCTCACTATTGGGAAAGATCGACTATGTCCCCAGGGAGCCCGGACAATGATGCGCAGATCCATCCAGACCGTATTGCGCGCAACACTGATGGCGAGCGTCGGCGCCGTCTTGGCCGCGACCTTGCCGCTTGAGGCCGCCGCGCAGGATTCCATGCCGATGCGCATTGCCGTCGAAGGCGCGTTTCCGCCCTTCAATTACCTCGACGCCAACAATAAGCTTCAGGGCTTCGACATCGATATCGCCAATGCGCTGTGCGAAACCGGCAAATTCGAATGCAAGTTCATCATCGAGAAGTGGGACGACATGATCCCCGATCTCGTCGGCAAGAAATACGATGCGATCATCTCATCCATGTCGATGAGCCTCGAGCGCCGCCAGAAGGTTGCTTTTACCGAAAAATACTACACCAGCCCGTCCGTGTTCATCGTCCGCAAGGATTCTGCGATCAGCGATGTCAGCCCGGCCGCCCTGCACGACAAAAATCTCGGCGTGACCTCGTCGACGGCGCAGGAATCCTACGCCAATCATCTTTATCCCGGCATGAAGAAGACGGTTTTCCGGTCTTCGCCGGAACTGTACAAGGGGCTGGCGGATGGCAGCGTCGATATCATCCTGGAGGACAAGCTCGCCATCTACGACTGGATCGCCAACACCAAGGCGGGAAGCTGCTGCGAGTTCAAGGGCCCGGATCTGGCCGACGTCACCTATTTCGGCGAGGGCGCCGGAATTGCGGTGCGTCTGGATGACGGCGACCGCCTTGCGCGCCTGAACGCAGCCTTGAAGGCGATCAAGGAAGACGGGACCTATGACATGATCAACGCGAAGTATTTCCCGTTCAGCATCCAATAGCCGCCAACCGAATTTTCATGCGATTGCAGCGAGATGGCCGGTTCGTCCGGCCATCTCCGTTTCGGTCCGATCGTTATGCGGCCTTGGCGACGTCGCCATGCGGATCGAGGACGAATTTCGTCGCCGCTCCATGGTCGAAGCTCTCATAGCCCTGGACGGCATCGTCGAGCGGGATGACCTTGGCATTGACGATATCGGCGATCGGCAGCCGGTCATGGAGGATCGCCTGCATGAGCTGGCGATTGTATTTGAGCACCGGCGTCTGGCCGGTGTGGAAGGACTGGGCCTTTGCCCAGCCGAGGCCGAAGCGAAGCGAGAGATTGCCGTGCTTGGCGGCATTGTCGACGGCGCCGGGATCCTCGGTCACATAGAGGCCGGGAATGCCGATCGAACCGGCGGCGCGGGTGATCTCCATCATCTGGTTGAGCACGATCGCCGGCTGTTCGCCGCCCGAATGGCCCCTCGCCTCGAAGCCGACGGCGTCGATGGCGCTGTCCACCTCGTTGCTGCCGACGACTTCAGCGATCATGTCGCCGAGGCGATCGCTCTTGGAGAGATCGATGGGTTCGAAACCGACCTTGGCCGCATGGGCGAGACGATCCTTGTTGAAGTCGCCGATCATGACGACCGCAGCGCCGAGGATGCGGGCCGAAGCTGCCGCTGCAAGACCGACAGGGCCGGCGCCGGCGACATAGACGGTCGAGCCGACTCCGACGCCGGCGCGCACCGCGCCATGGAAACCGGTCGGCAGGATGTCGGACAGCATGGTGAGATCGCGGATCTTCGCCATCGCCTTGTCCCGATCCGGGATTTTCAGCAGGTTGAAGTCTGCATAGGGAATGGTGACGTAAAGTGCCTGTCCGCCGATCCAGCCGCCCATGTCGACATAACCGTAGGCGCCGCCGGCGCGGGACGGGTTCACCGTCAGGCAGACGCCGGTATCCTGGGATTTGCAGCAGCGGCAACGGCCGCAGGCGACATTGAAGGGCACCGAGACGATATCGCCGATGTCGAGCATCTCGACGTCGACGCCCTTCTCGATGACCTCGCCGGTGATTTCGTGGCCGAGGATCAGGCCCGGCATCGCCGTCGTGCGGCCGCGGACCATGTGCTGGTCGGAACCGCAGATATTGGTCGATATCACCTTCAGGATAACGCCGTGTTCGATGCGGCGGCCGTCCGGCGCTTCCAGCTTCGGATCGTCGATGTCGCGAACCTCGACCTTGCCCGGCCTGAGATAGACGACGCCTCTATTCTTGCTCATGGATTCCTCCCATGTGTTTGATGCCTCGAGCTGCAGCCGATAGCCGGCGGCAACCTTTCTTCCGGGCCGCCTCCTTTGCGGCTCGGTATTCACGCGCTGGATATCGCCGCATCGGGCGATATTCGAATTTCACGATTGACCGATCGGATGGAGGGAGAGAGTGAACAGGAGGCCGTGCCTGTCGTCCGCTCGTCATCGCCGCCGCGATCGTCGATCTGCTGCGCAGAGAGCTGGTTTCGGGCTCCAGAACCTCCTTTCGATCCGTCTCGACATCTTTCCGAATATCTCATCCGGCGATCTGCTTGAGGACTCAGTTGTTCTAACCGCTGCGGGCAGCGCCGGCATCGGACCGGCCTCCCAATGGCTCATGTCGCCAGCTTGCGAAGCGGCGCCTTGAACACCACAAGGAAACCACTTCCGGCGGAAAACAGCGCCCGAAAAAACGACATGGGTGCAATTCAAAGACGACAGTCGGCAAGTCGCAGCAGCGTGCCGCTCAAGAGAACGAGTAGGCCTCTGGAATAGGGCGGTTTTCCGGATGATCTCAGAAGATTTGATCGAAGCGGACACCGTTTTCAATCGTGATTGGACATCGGCTGCGACCTGAGCCACGCTGTTTTTGGGAGCGGACCATCTATTTTTCTTGAAGATAGGAGGCCGGAATGGAACAGTACGCACTGGAGCAGCTGAAAACAGTTGCTAAGGTCAGCACGACCTTTAAGCGCCTTGAACTGACACGGCGCGAACGCATCGAACGGTGGGCCGAAAGTCTCGAACGCAGCCCCAGGCCGTTTCTCAAGACGCTTCACGAAACGGAATATCAGCCGATCGCGGATCGGATGGCCCTACGGGATGACGACACGCCGATCTCCGTCGCATTCGCTGATCCCATTCTGCGGGCGGCAGGAATGGAAAATGACAGCTATGGAGAAGCCAAACGGTTCTTCGAACTCAGCGACGAACAGTTGCACGAGCTTGTCTGCTTCTGTCACTTCGGCGAAAGCGTCAGCGCTGCGGCAGTCGCTCGCCGGGTGCGAAAGATCGTGGATCCCAAACCAAGCGGGTTTTTCGCTCAGCTTCGTGCGTTCTTTGCCTGACCGAGGCTGAGGGTCCCATGATGCTGTAAGGCTGGCGCTCGCCGTGAAACGGCGGCCGCTCAGCTTAACGCGGTTGCGCCAGTGGGCAAATACTAGCCGTCGGAAGATCGCCGGCCTCGGTTGAAGTCGACCGCCGTATGCCAGAACACGGCCGCGAGGATGATGGCTCCGCCGAAATAGGTAGCGATGGGCGGCGCTTCGGAAAACAGCAGCCAGACCCAGAAGGGCGTCAGCACGATTTCCATCGTGCCGATCAGCGCGGCTTCCGCCGGCGGCATCCGCTTCGCGCCGGCGAGGAAGAGCACCAGTGCGAGCGAGAAGTTGGTGGCGCCGAAGGCGGCAAGCACGATCCAGTTGTGCAGGTCGAGCGAACCGACCGAACCGAACGGCGCGAAGATGACCAAGGTCAGAAAGGCGCTGACGACGGTCGGTGGCAGGCTCGGCACGCCGGGGCTGATACGCGGAATGATGATGACGAGCGCGAAGGACGCGGTCATGCCGAGGGCCAGCAGATCGCCCCAGCCGGTGCCGCCGCCGATCGACGAGGCGACGATGACGCCGACGCCGAAGAGGGACACGGCGCCGGCAATCATCGTCCGCCTGGCGACCCTCTCTCCGAGGATGAGCCAGCCGAACAGAGCCGCTATGAAGGGCGTCGTCGCATAGATCATCGTCACATTGGCGACGGTGGTCATGTAGAGCGCCCCGATGAAGCATCCCTGACTGAAAGTCTGGCATGCGATCATCGCAAGACCGGACGGATGGAAGACGGAACGCCATTGCCGCCGCGAGATGCCCCCTTCGAGGAAAAGGCAGGGGATCAGCAGGAACAGGCCTCCGAACAGCGACCGCCAGGCGATCGCCGTCCATACGTCGGTGGTGAGGAGCCGCGAGTAAACGCCACTCGCGCTCCAGGCTAGTGTCGCAGCAACGATGAGAAGCACACCCTTCTCGTGCTCGCTGCCTGCGAGGTGTCTGGCCGGATTTTCAATGGTCACGCAGATAGTCTCAAAGAAGGAAGTCGAACGCCGCTCATTTCTGCGCCAGCAATTGACATTAGACAAACGAATAGTAGTGATGGCTATCATCGATTTTTTCTATGGCTTTCCATGCAAGAACCGATCGAAAGCGACCTTCTCAGAACCTTCCTTGTTGTCGCCGAGACATCGAACTTTTCGGCGGCCGCCCAGCGTATCGGGCGGACGCAATCTGCCGTCAGCACCCAGATCAAGAGGCTCGAGGCGGCGATCGGCGAAAACCTTTTCGAGCGCGGCGCTCGCGGCGTGCTGCTTACGCGTCAGGGCATTCAGCTCGTACCCTATGCCCGCAGGGTCATCGATCTCCTGAACGAGGCGGCCGCGATGATCCGCAGCAAGCCGCTTGACGGGCCGGTGCGCATCGGAATTCCCGAGGAATACAGCCAGACGGTGCTGCCGGCCGCCCTTGCGGCTTTCGCGGTTCGCCATCCGGCGGTCGAAGTCACCGTGTCCTGCGACTACACCGTCCGCAACCTCGCCGCCCTGGAGCGGGACGAGCTCGATCTGGCCGTCGTTTTCGACTGGAGCGATCAGAACAAGGGCGAGGTCCTCTGCGTCGATCCCACCGTCTGGGTCACGTCGATGGTGCATCGGCTGCACGACATCGATCCCCTGCCGGTTGCGACCTATCGCAACTCCACCTGGTCACGCGACTTTGCGCTCCGGTCGCTGGAGCAGATCGGCCGCAGCTACCGGATCGCCTTCATCGCCGATACCGGTTCGGGGCTGAAAAATGCCGTGACCGCGGGTCTTGCCGTCACCACGCTTTCCCGCAGCAGCATTCCGCCCGGCTGCCGGGAACTGACGGCCGAGGATGGCTTTCCGCCGGTCGATTCCTCCAAGGTCGTTCTGCGCCGCAATAGTTTCCGCTCCAGCGAGGCGGTGCGGGAACTCGCCGAGATGCTGCGGGACGCATTCCAGCCTATGTCGGCGCCGATGGTATGACGCGGCGGCGCAAGCGGCGCCGTGTCTCCGACGGGCTCTCTGAAAAACTCGCCCGGTAGCTTCTCGCAAAGGCCGAGGCCGAATTGAAGCCGGTCGCCGCCGCGATGTCGGCGAAGGAGGCCGTCGTCTCGATCACCTTGCGGCGCGCCGTGTTCAGACGCAGCGCGAGATAATGCACATGCGGCGGCGCGCCGATGCTTTGCTGGAAGAGATCCTGCAGATGCCGGGCGCTGACACCGACTCTGCGGGCGAGCCTCGCGAGGATCAGGGGCTGCTCGATATGCTCCTCCATCAGATGCACCGCCTGCGTCACGCGCGGATCATGCGCGCGCAGCCCCGCCGAAGCGGCCGAAAGCGTTTCGTCGGCGTGGAAGGAAGGCTGCTCATAACGGAACAGCCGGCTGACTTCGAGCGCCAGCGAATAACCCTGCCGATGCCGGATCACCTCCAGCATCAGGTCCACGGTCGGGAGCGAACCCGATGTCGTCAGCCGCTTGCCGTCGATCACGAAACGGTCCTTGACGGCCCTCACATCGGGATAGGCGAGCGCGAAATCCTCGTAATCCTCCCAATGGACGGTCGCCCGCAGCCCGTCGAGCAGGCTTGCTTCGGCGAGCAGCCACGTGCCGGACTCGATGCCGGCAACGATCCTGCGGTAGCGGGCGGCCTGGGAAAGCTGCATCTTGAGTGCCGGCGTCGCGCTGCGGTGCCAGTTGTAACTCGCCAGCACGAAGAGCGGCTTGTCCTCGGTTGTCGCCTGGAAGATGCCCTCGGCCGGGATGGCGATGTGACTGGTGGTCGGCACCGGCGCGCCGTCCGGCGTCAGCAGCCGCCAGCGATAGAGCTCGCTGCCGGCGATGCGGTTGGCGCCGCGCAGCGGCTCGATGACCGATGCGATCAGGATCAGGTTCGTATCCGGCAGGACGAGAAGGTCGATATCGAGCCGTTCCGTCGATCGCTGCAGCAAGGCCACCTCCCAAGGTTTCCGATAATGTATCGATAGCTTCCGAAAATGCAAAGCATTGCTGCCCGTCCTGTCGCGTAATGCCCGACAAGACGGGGAGAACAAAAACATGCCTCTAGCGATGAACCGCGATGTCTTCATCACCTGCGCCGTCACCGGCGCCGGCGATACGGTCTCCAAATCCAGCCACGTTCCCATCACTCCCAAGCAGATCGCGGATTCCGCGATCGACGCCGCCAAGGCTGGGGCGGCCGTTGTTCACTGCCATGTCCGCGATCCGGAAACGGGGGCCGCCAGCCGCCGCAACGATCTCTACAGGGAGGTCACCGACCGTATCCGCTCGGCTGACATCGATGTCGTCCTCAATCTGACGGCCGGCATGGGCGGGGATCTGATCTTCGGGGACGTCGAAAGCCCCCTCCCCCTCAATGCGAAAGGCACTGATATGGCGGGCGCCAGCGAGCGCGTGAGCCATGTCGCCGAATGCCTGCCCGAGATCTGCACGCTCGACTGCGGCACGATGAACTTCAATCTCGGCGACTATGTCATGACCAACACGCCGGCCATGCTGCGGGCGATGGCGAAGAAGATGACCGATCTCGGCGTGCGGCCGGAGATCGAGGCCTTCGACACCGGCCATCTCTGGTTCGCCAAGCAGCTTGCCGAAGAGGGACTGATCGAAGATCCGGTGCTGATCCAGCTCTGCATGGGCATTCCATGGGGCGCACCCGACGATCTCAACACCTTCATGGCGATGGTCAACAACGTGCCTGACAGCTGGACCTTCTCGGCCTTTTCGATCGGCCGCAACGCCATGGCCTATCCGGCAGCCGCGATTCTGGCCGGCGGCAACGTGCGCGTCGGCCTTGAGGACAACCTCTTCGTCGGCAAGGGCCAGCTCGCCACCAATGCGCAGCTCGTCGAAAAGGCGGTGCAGGTGGTGGAAGGCATGGGGGCGCGCATCATCGGACCGGAAGATGTGCGCAAGAAGCTGAAGCTGACGAAACGCTGAGGATATCATGACCAAGATCAGCAAGGCGGCCTGTATCGGCGGCGGCGTCATCGGCGGCGGATGGATCGCCCGTTTCCTGCTCGCCGGCATCGACGTCGATGTGTTCGATCCGCATCCGGAAGCAGGCCGCATCGTCGGCGAGGTGATCGCCAATGCCGAAAGAGCCTATGCCATGCTGACCGGCGCACCGCTGCCGCCGCCCGGCAGGCTCCGCTTCTGCCCGACGCTGGCGGAAGCCGTCACGGACGCGGACTGGATCCAGGAAAGCGTGCCGGAAAGGCTCGATCTCAAGCGCGGCGTCCTGACCGAGATCGATGCGGCTGCGCGCCCGGACGCGCTGATCGGCTCTTCCACCTCGGGCCTGCTGCCGACCGATCTGCAGCGCGACATGAAGCATCCCGAACGGCTCTTCGTCGCCCATCCCTATAACCCGGTCTATCTGCTGCCGCTCGTCGAGATCGTCGGCGGTGAGAAGACCTCGGCGGCGACCATCCGGGCGGCGATGGAAAGACTGGCGCCGATCGGCATGAAGGGCGTTCAAATCGCCAAGGAGATCGAGGCCTTCGTCGGCGACCGGCTGCTCGAAGCGCTCTGGCGCGAGGCTCTCTGGCTCATCCACGACGACATATGCACCGTCGAGACGCTCGACGACGTCATCCGCTATTCCTTCGGCCTGCGCTGGGCGCAGATGGGCCTGTTCCAGACCTACCGTATCGCCGGCGGCGAGGCCGGGATGCGCCACTTCCTCGCCCAGTTCGGTCCCTGCCTGGCCTGGCCCTGGACCAAGCTCACCGACGTCGTCGACCTCGACGATGCGCTGATCGAAAAGATCGGCCGGCAGTCCGACGAGCAGGCGTCCGGCCTTTCGATCCGCCAGCTTGAGCGCATCCGCGACGAAAATCTCGTCGGCATCCTCCAGGCGCTGAAGGGCGGCGACGGCGGCAAGGGCTGGGGCGCCGGCAAGCTGCTCAAGGATTTCGAGCAATCGCTCTGGGCGAACGGCGGCGGCGAGACCATGCCCGCCGATCCGTCGCAGCCGCTGCGGCTTGTCGAAACCAAGGTGAGCCCGGCCTGGGTCGACTATAACGGCCATATGACCGAGCACCGCTATCTGCAGGTCTTCGGCGATACGTCCGACGCGCTGCTGCGCCTCGTCGGCGTCGACCTTGCCTATGTCGAGGCGGGGCACAGCTATTACACGGTGGAAAGCCATATAAGACATCTCGGCGAGGCGAAGCTCGGGCAGGCGATCCATTCGGCCTGCCAGATCCTGAGCGCCGACGAGAAGCGGCTGCATGTCTTCCACACCCTGCACGACACGGCGACGGCCGAGGTCATCGCAACCGCCGAGCACATGCTGCTGCATGTCGACAGCAAGGCGGGCAAGGTGGTCCCGGCGCCGGCCGCGGTACTGGGCAGGGTGAAGGCGATTGCCGCGGCCCATGCGGAACTGGCGCTGCCCGAGGGCGCCGGCCGTCACGTCGGCCAGAGGCGGTGAGGAGGATCGGCATGGATTTTGGTCTCAGCGAAGAACAGGAAATGATCGTCGAGACGGTTCGCGCCTTTGTCGAAACCGAAATCTATCCGCATGAGAACGAGGTCGAGCGGACCGGCATCGTTCCGCCGGAACTCGGGCGCGAGATCCAGCGCAAATGTATCGATCTCGGCTTCTACGCTTGCAATTTCCCGGAGGAAGTCGGCGGCGCCGGCCTCGATCACGTCACCTTCACGCTGGTCGAGCGGGAGCTCGGGCGCGGCTCGCTGGGCCTGACGGTCTTCTTCGGCCGGCCCTCCGGCATTCTGATGGCGTGCGAGGGCGAGCAGCGCGAGCGCTATCTCCTGCCGGCGGTGCGCGGCGAGAAGATCGATGCGCTTGCCATTACCGAGCCGGATGCCGGTTCCGACATGCGCGGCATGAAGTGTGCTGCCCGCCGCGACGGCGGCGACTTCGTGCTGAACGGCACGAAGCATTTCATCTCACATGCCGATGTCGCCGATTTCGTCATCGTCTTTGCCGCAACGGGCGAGGAGGAAACGCCGAAGGGCATCAAGAAGAAGATCACTGCCTTCCTCGTTGATCGCGGCACGCCGGGATTCGAGATCCTGAAAGGCTATGATTCCGTTTCGCATCGCGGCTACCATAACTGCACCCTGAGCTTCACCGATTGCCGTATCCCCGACGCCCAGGTGCTGGGTGAAGTGCATCGCGGCTTCGATATCGCCAATCAATGGCTCTACGGCACCCGGCTGACGGTCGCCGCCACCTGCGTCGGCCGGGCGCGGCGCGTCTTCGAGATGGCCCTGCCCTATGCCGCCGAGCGCAGGCAGTTCGGCAGGCCGATCGGCGCCAATCAGGGCGTGTCGTTCAAACTTGCCGATATGATCACCGAGATCGATGCCGCCGAGTGGCTGACGCTTGCAGCCGCCTGGCGGCTCGATGCCGGTCTCTCGGCCGACCGGCAGATTGCGTCCGCCAAGCTCTATGCCTCCGAAATGCTGGCCCGGGTGACGGATGAGGCGATCCAGATCTACGGCGGTATGGGCCTGATGGACGACCTGCCGCTTGCCCGCTTCTGGCGCGATGCGCGCGTCGAGCGCATCTGGGACGGCACCTCGGAAATCCAGCGGCATATCATCAGCCGCGACCTGCTTCGGCCTTTGGGAGCATGAGCCGATGACATCCAGCCCGCTCGACCGCCTGCTCAGACCGCGAACGATCGCCGTCTTCGGCGGCCGTGAGGCGCGCCGGGTGATCGATCAATGCGACCGGATGGGCTTTTCGGGCGAGATCTGGCCAGTCCATCCCAAACTCGATGAAGTGCTCGGGCGGCCCTGCTACCGCTCGCTCACCGATCTGCCCGCCGCACCGGACGCTGCCTTCGTTGGCGTCAACCGAACACTTACCGTCGACATCGTGCGCGGCCTTTCGCGCGCCGGCGCCGGCGGGGCGGTCTGTTATGCATCGGGATTCAGCGAGGCGACGGCGGAACTGGCCGATGGCGCCGCACTGCAGCAGGCTCTGGTAGAAGCGGCCGGTGGCATGCCGATCCTCGGGCCGAACTGCTACGGGCTGATCAACGGCCTCGATGGCGCTCTGTTATGGCCCGACCAGCACGGCATGCAGCGGATCGAACGGGGTGTCGCGATCCTCACGCAATCCTCCAATATCGCCATCAACCTGACCATGCAGACCCGCGGCCTGCCGATCGCCTATATGGTCACGGCAGGCAATCAGGCGCAGATATCGCTTGCCGATGTCGCCTGCGCGCTCATGGAGGATCCGCGTGTGACGGCGGTCGGCCTCCACGTCGAAGGGTTTGGCGATCTTGCAGCGCTCGAACGTCTTGCCGCCATTGCTCGGCGTTTACGGAAGCCCGTTGTCGTGCTGAAGGTCGGCAGGTCCGAGCAGGCAAGACATGCGGCCGTCTCGCACACCGCTTCGCTCGCCGGCAGCGATGCGGTGGCGGATGCCGTGCTCGCCCGCCTCGGCCTCGGCCGTGTCCAGAGCCTGCCGGCGCTGCTCGAAACGCTGAAGCTCCTGCATGTCGCCGGCCCGCTCGCCAGCCATTCGATCTCGTCCATGAGCTGCTCCGGCGGCGAGGCGTCGCTGATGGCTGATGCCGCGATCGGCCGCAATGTGGAGTTTCCGGCACTGCAGCCGCAGCAATTGCCGCGTCTGCGAGAGGTGCTGGGCGAGATGGTGGCGTTGTCCAATCCGCTCGACTACCACACCTTCGTCTGGGGCGATGCCGCGCGCCAGACGGAAGCCTTCAGCGCCATGTTCGAGGGCGGCTGCGCGCTCAATCTGGTGGTGCTGGACTTCCCTCGCGGCGACCGATGCGATGCATCCGAGTGGACGACGACGGTGGACGCGGTGATCGCCGCGGCTACCGCGACCGGCGCATTGGCCGGCGTTCTTGCGACCCTTCCCGAGAATATGCCGGAGCCTGTTGCCGGTCACCTTTTGGCAAACGGCATCGTCGCCTTCTCCGGCATCGATGAAGCCATCACCGCCGCAGAAGTCGCCGCCGCCATCGGCCGGGCCTGGGATCGCCCGCCGCCCGCGCCGCTGCTCGATGTGCCGCGCATGGATGGCGAGATCGAAACGCTGACCGAAGCCGATGCAAAGATGGAGCTTTCTGCCTGCGGCCTTCCCGTTCCCCGAGGGCTGCAGGCCTTTTCTTCCCGCGAAGCCGCCGAGCAGGCCGAACGGCTCGGCTTCCCCGTCGTTCTGAAGGGCCTCGGCATTGCGCACAAGACCGAGGCCGGGGCTGTGGTGCTCAATCTCAGGAATGCAGAGGCCGTATCGGCTGCGGCGGCGGCCATGGCCTGCGATGCCGGTTATCTCGTCGAGAAGATGGTCGATCCGCCGGTCGCGGAACTCATCATCGGCGCCACCCGCGATCCCGTCTTCGGATTGTCGCTCACACTGGGAGCGGGCGGTATCTTCGTCGAACTGCTCGAGGATTCGGTTATCCTGCCGCTGCCGGCGACGAAGGCCGAGATTCACGCGGCGATGTCGCGTCTCAAGATTGCGAAATTGATCAATGGTTATCGCGGGCGGCCGAGGGGCGATCTCGAAGCTGCCGTCGACGCTGTCGCAGCTACGGCAGAATATGTCGTAGAGAATGCGGTGCGCCTGGAGGAACTGGACCTTAATCCCTTGATGGTTCTTCCCGAAGGGCGCGGTGTGGCCGCGGTTGATGCTCTCATACGGCGAAGGAGGTAGCATAGGTTTGAGCGATCCTATTCGCACACGACGTGACGGCGGCGTGCTGGAAGTCGTCATCGACCGGCCGAAGGCGAACGCCATCGACCTTGCGACCAGCCGTGCCATGGGATTGATCTTCCGGGATTTTCGCGACGATCCCGAGCTGCGCGTCGCCATCGTGACGGGTGGGGGCGAAAAGTTCTTCTGTGCCGGATGGGACCTGAAGGCGGCTGCATCAGGCGATGCGGTCGACGGCGATTACGGCGTGGGCGGCTTTGGCGGATTGCAGGAACTGCGCGACCTCAACAAGCCGGTCATATGTGCCGTCAACGGCATCTGTTGCGGCGGCGGGCTGGAGATCGCGCTTTCGGCCGACCTGATCCTCGCTGCCGAACATGCGACTTTCGCCCTGCCGGAAATCCGCTCGGGCACGGTCGCCGATGCGGCTTCGATCAAGCTGCCGAAGCGCATTCCCTATCACATCGCCATGGACATGCTTTTGACCGGACGCTGGCTCGACGTGCACGAGGCGCATCGCTGGGGCTTCGTCAATGAGGTGTTGCCGGCTGAGCGGCTGATGGAGAGAGCCTGGGAGCTTGCCCGCCTGCTCGAAAGCGGGCCGCCGCTCGTCTATGCGGCCATCAAGGAAATCGTGCGCGAAGCGGAGGGTTCGACGTTCCAGACTGCCATGAACAAGATCACCAAGCGGCAGTTTGCGACGGTCGACAGGCTCTATTCGAGCGAAGACCAATTGGAAGGCGCCCGCGCCTTCGCCGAAAAGCGAAACCCCATTTGGAAAGGAAAGTAACGAGGCGGCGGCAACCGCAGCATTTTCCCGCATGATGCGGGCACCGGAGGCGGAGAGGAAACCGTCTGCGATCCTGCCCGGAAGTTCTGTCAACGCACCACAAAGAAGGAACTGGGGAATGAACGACTATACGAAATATCTGGCAAGCCGCGTCACCGCGGGCGGGCTCAGCCGCCGCGAATTCATGGGACGCGCCATGGCGGCCGGCATCACGCTTGCCGTCGCCGACAAGCTCTTTACCGAAAGTGCCGAAGCCGCCGAACCGAAGCGCGGCGGCCACTTGAAGCTCGGCCTTGAAGGCGGTGCTGCCACCGATTCCAAGGACCCGGCGAAATTCCTGTCGCAATTCATGTTCTGCGTCGGCCGCTGCTGGGGCGACATGCTGGTCGAATCCGATCCGCTGACGGGTGCCGCCGTGCCGGCGCTCGCCGAATCCTGGGAGCCCTCGAAGGACGCGGTGACCTGGACCTTCAAGATCCGCAAGGGCGTCAAGTTCCATGACGGCAAGGAACTGACGATCGACGACGTCGTGGCGACGCTGAAGCGCCATACGGATGCGAAGTCCGGATCCGGCGCGCTCGGCGTTCTCGGCTCGATCAAGGAGATCAAGGCCGACGGCGGCAACCTCGTGCTGACGCTCAGCGAAGGCAATGCCGACATGCCGCTGCTGCTGTCGGACTACCATCTGGTCATCCAGCCGAATGGCGGCGTCGACGATCCGCTGGCCTCGATCGGCACCGGCCCTTACAAGCTGACGAGCTTCGAACCGGGCGTTCGCGCCACTTTCGAGAAAAACAAGGAAGACTGGCGCACGGACCGCGGCTATGTCGATTCGATCGAGATCATCGGCATGAACGATGCGACCGCCCGTATCGCGGCGCTGTCGTCCGGCCAGGTGCACTATATCAACCGCGTCGACCCGAAGACGGTCAACCTCTTGAAACGCGCCCCCAATGTCGAGATCCTCTCGACCGCCGGCCGCGGCCACTACGTCTTCATCATGCACTGCGATACCGCGCCGTTCGACAATAACGAC
Source organism: Rhizobium sp. J15 (assembly GCF_002531825.1). Classification (GTDB taxonomy): domain Bacteria; phylum Pseudomonadota; class Alphaproteobacteria; order Rhizobiales; family Rhizobiaceae; genus Rhizobium. The sequence goes on from NZ_NWSX01000005.1 coordinate 79,402, forward strand.
CTGCGCCTGGCGCTAAAATACGCCATGGACCGCGAGACCATGGTGCAGAAGATCCTCGGCGGCTACGGCAAGGTCGGCAACGACTTTCCGATCAACGCCACCTATGCGCTCTTCCCCGAGGGCATCGAGCAGCGCGTCTACGATCCCGACAAGGCGGCCTTCCACTACAAGAAGTCGGGCCATAGTGGCTCGGTTCTTCTGCGCACCTCGGAAGTCGCCTTCCCCGGCGGCGTCGATGCGGCCGTCCTCTATCAGGAAAGCTGCAAGAAGGCCGGGATCGAGATCGAGGTCAAGCGCGAGCCGGGCGACGGCTACTGGACCAATGTCTGGAACGTCCAGCCCTTCTCGACCTCCTATTGGGGCGGCCGGCCGACGCAGGACCAGATGTATTCCACCGCCTATCTCTCGACGGCGGATTGGAACGACACCCGCTTCAAGCGCCCCGACTTCGACAAGCTCCTGCTGGAGGCCCGCTCCGAGCTTGATGAAGCCAAGCGCAAGGATATGTATCGCTCCATGGCGATGATGGTGCGCGACGAGGGCGGGCTGATCTTGCCGATGTTCAACGACTTCGTGAACGCTTCCACCAAGCAGGTGAAGGGCTATGTTCACGACATCGGCAACGACATGTCGAACGGCTACGTCGCAACCCGCGTCTGGCTGGACGCCTAGCGGCAAAGGGCGCACGCCCTTCCGACCTCCAACGAAGCCGGGACCGTGGGCGAAACCCGCGGTCCTCCCGACGTTTCAGCGCTAGGCCTTCGCCATGACCAATCCTGCCCCAAGCAATATTCTGCCCGGCCTCCGGTTCCGGCAGCGTTTCCCGCTGCTTGCCCTCATCATCGAGCGCTTCGTGCTCAGTATCGTTTTGCTTTTCGCCGTTTCCATCCTGATCTTCGGCGGGCTGGAAGCCCTGCCCGGCGATTTCGCCACCACCTATCTCGGCCAATCGGCGACGCCGCAGGCCGTCGCCAATATTCGCCAGGATCTCGGGCTCGATCGCCCGGTGACGACACGCTACATCGAGTGGCTCGGCAACGCCGTCCAGGGGGATTTCGGCACATCCTGGGCCAGTAAGAATTCGGTCAGCGAGCAGATCGGCAAACGTCTCGGCAATTCGCTGTTCCTGGCGGGTTTCGCGGCGTTGATTTCAGTGCCGCTCGCCATCGGTCTCGGCATGGTCTCGGTGCACTTCCGCAACCGCATGCCTGACAAGATCATCAACGTGATTTCGCTGGCGGCAATCTCCTTGCCGGAATTCTTCATCGGCTACCTGCTGATCCTGTTTTTCGCGGTGAAGTTCGGCATGGCCACCTTTCCGGCGACAGTCTATGACAGCATGGGCTTCGTCGAGCGATTGAACGCGATCGCGCTGCCGACGGCGACCCTGGTGCTCGTCGTGCTCGCGCACATGATGCGCATGACGCGCGCCGCGATCCTTTCCGTCATGTCCTCGGCCTATATGGAGACGGCGGAGCTGAAGGGCCTCAGCGCCTTCCGTTCGATCGTCAAGCATGCCGCTCCGAATGCGCTCGCGCCGATCATCAACGTCGTCGCCCTGAACCTCGCCTATCTCGTTGTCGGCGTCGTGGTCGTCGAAGTCGTCTTCGTCTACCCCGGCATGGGGCAATATATGGTCGATGCGGTCACCGTGCGCGACATGCCCGTCGTGCAGGCCTGCGGCCTGATCTTTGCGGCCGTATACATCTTCCTCAACATGATGGCCGATATCCTCGCGATCGTCGCCAATCCCCGGCTGAGGCATCCCAGATGAGAGCAAGAGACATCCCCATCACCGCCTGGATCGGCATCACAGGCATCGCCATCGCCTTCATCTTCGCGATCTTCGCACCCTGGATCGCGCCTTACGGCGAGACCCAGGTCGTCGGCGACGTCTGGCAACTGCCTGACGATAAATATATCTTCGGCCTCGATAATCTCGGCCGCGACATCCTCTCGCGCCTGATTTTCGGCGCGCGCACGACGCTGCTCGTCGCCTCCGCCGCCACCATCATTTCCTTCTCGCTCGGTGTCATCCTCAGCTTCACGGCGGCCGTCTCGCGCGGCATCGTCGACACGGTCTTTTCGCGCTTCAACGATCTGATGATGTCGATCCCGACACTGATTTTCGCGCTCGTGGTGCTCGCGGTCCTGCCGCAGAATATGGTTGTCCTGATCCTCGTCATGGCGATCCTGGATTCCACCCGCGTCTATCGTCTCGGCCGCGCCGTGGCGCTCGATGTGGCGGTGATGGAATTCGTCGAGGCGGCGAAGCTGCGCGGCGAAGGCAAGCTCTGGATCATCTTCCGCGAGATCCTGCCGAACACGCTGTCGCCGCTGCTGGCCGAATTCGGCTTGCGCTTCGCCTTCTCCATCCTGTTCCTCTCCACCCTTTCCTTCCTCGGCCTCGGCATCCAGCCGCCGGCCGCCGATTGGGGCGGCATGGTCAAGGACAACAAGGACGGGATCATCTTCGGCATCTCCGCAGCCCTGGTGCCGGGTACGGCGATCGCGACCCTTGCCATCTGCGTCAACCTCGTCGTCGACTGGCTCCTGAAACGCACATCCAGCCTCAAGGGAGGGCGCGGCGATGCCTGAGCTTCTTTCCGTCCGCAATCTGAAGATCGAGGCGACCAGCTATCCGCCAGGCGAGCCGCCGAAACGCGTGACCATCGTCGATGGCGTCTCCTTCGACCTCCAGAAGGGCAAGGTCCTCGGGCTGATCGGAGAATCGGGCGCCGGCAAATCGACGATCGGCCTTTCGGCGCTGGCCTATGGCCGGGGCGGCGCCGAAATCACCGGCGGCGAAGTGCGGCTCGACGGCGCCGATATCCTGACGCTCGGCAAGAACGGCATCCGGAAAATCCGTGGCGCCCGCGTCTGCTACGTCGCGCAGTCGGCCGCAGCCGCCTTCAATCCGGCACACCGGCTCGGCGATCAGGTGATCGAGGCATCGGTCAAGCATGGATTGATGAGCAAGGACGAGGCGCGCAAACGGGCGCTCTATTTGTTCCGCGTCCTCGGCCTGCCCAATCCGGAAACCTTCGGTGAACGCTTCGCCCATCAGGTTTCCGGCGGCCAGCTGCAGCGTGCGATGACGGCGATGGCGCTCTGCTCCAACCCCGAACTCATCGTCTTCGACGAACCGACCACGGCGCTCGACGTCACCACGCAGATCGACGTGCTGGCGGCGATCAAACATGCGATTGAGGAGACGCACACCGCCGCGCTCTACATCACCCACGATCTCGCCGTCGTCGCCCAGATCTCGGACGACATCATGGTCCTGCGCCATGGCAGGCAGGTGGAGTATGGCAGCGTCCAGCAAATCATCGAGGCACCGCGCGAGGATTACACCCGGGCGCTGGTCAATGTCAGGCAGGCCTATCGTGACGAAGCCGTCGACCAGTCGGCGGCCCTTCTCAAGGTGGAGAATGTCAGCGCCGAATATTCCAACGGCTTCAAGGTGCTGCACGATGTCTCGCTGCATGTGCCGAAGGGGCAGACGCTTGCAGTGGTCGGTGAATCCGGTTCCGGAAAATCGAGCCTGGCGCGCGCCATTACCGGCCTCTTGCCACCCCGCAGCGGACGCATCGTCTTCGACGGCAAGCCGCTGGTGCCCGATCTGAAGAACCGGCCGAACGACGATCTCAGGCGCATCCAGCTGATCTACCAGATGGCCGACACGGCGATGAACCCGCGGCAGACGGTGCGCGACATCATCGGCCGTCCGTTGACCTTCTATTATGGGCTGAGGGGTGCCGAGAAGACGGCCAGGGTGAAGGAGCTGCTCGACCAGATCGAGATGGGCAACGGCTTCATCGATCGCTACCCGGCGGAACTGTCCGGCGGCCAGAAGCAGCGCGTGGCGATCGCCAGAGCCCTTGCCGCCAAGCCCGAACTCATCCTCTGCGACGAGCCGACTTCGGCGCTCGATCCGCTGGTGGCGGAAGGAATCTTGAAATTGCTCCTGCGCCTGCAGGAGGAAGAGCAGCTTTCCTATATCTTCATCACCCATGACATCGCGATCGTCCGGGCGATTGCCGACAGCGTGGCGGTGATGCATCGCGGCAGGCTGGTGCGCTTCGGCCCGAAATCGAAGGCGCTGTCGCCGCCCTTCGACGATTACACGGATCTGCTTTTGAAATCCGTGCCGGAGATGGAAATCGGCTGGCTGGAACGGGTGCTTGCGACGCGACGCATGGAAAGCGCCGGTCACTGAAAGGAATGAACATGGCTTCGCGCGGCTTCATCACCATCGAGAACGAATGGATCACGCTGAAGGATGGGACAAGGCTTGCCGCCCGCATCTGGATGCCGGATGGAGCGGCGGAAGATCCCGTTCCCGCCGTCTTCGAATTTCTGCCCTATCGCAAGCGGGACGGAACCAGCCTCCGGGACGAGTCGACCTATCCGGTCTTCGCCGAAGCCGGCATTGCCGGCGTGCGTGTCGATATTCGCGGCTCCGGAGAATCGGACGGTGTCATCGACGGCGAATATACCGAGCGTGAGCTTGCCGACGCCTGCGAGCTGATTGCCTGGATCGCCGCGCAGCCCTGGTCGAACGGCGCGGTCGGGATGATGGGCATCTCCTGGGGTGGTTTCAACAGCCTGCAGGTCGCCGCATTGCGTCCGCCGGCGCTGAAGGCGGTCATCTCGATCGCCTCGACCGTCGACCGCTACAATGACGATATCCACTACAAGAACGGCTGCCATCTCTCCGCCCAGCTCTCATGGGCCGCGACCATGCTCGGCTACCAGTCGCGGCCGCCCGATCCGGCGCTTGCCGGCGAGGATTGGAAGGAGATGTGGCTGGAACGCCTGGCAGGCGAACCTTTCTTCATGGAGGAATGGCTGGCGCACCAGCGGCGCGACGAGTTCTGGCGTCACGGCTCGATCTCGGAGGATTTTTCCAGCGTCGAGATTCCCGCACTCGTCATTGCCGGCTGGGCCGACGGTTACCGCAACACGCCGCTGATGGCGGTCGAGGGCCTGGGGGAAAAGGCGAAGGCGCTGATCGGTCCCTGGGTGCACAAATATCCGCACTTCGCCTGGCCGAAACCGCGCGTCGATTTCCATGGCGAGGCGATCGCCTGGTGGAACAAATGGCTGCGGGGCGAGGACAATGGCATCGACAGACTGCCGCAGACCCGGGCCTATATTCTCGATGCCGTCCGCCCCGCCCCGCGGCGCGACAGCGATCCGGGTTTCTGGGTCGCCAGAAACGTCTGGTCGCCGCCGCGGATACAGTGCTTTTACGTCGAGCAGTTCGGCAAGCTGACGGAAGGCATGCCGATCCCGCATGCGCCGGAGCACTCCGTCTATGTCAGGTCTCCCCTCGATACCGGCACGGCTTCGGGTGAATATTTCACTTTGAAGCCCGACGCCGAAATGGCGATCGATCAGCGCGGCGACGACGCCGGCTCGCTGATCTTCGATACGATGCCGCTTGCCGGGGACCAAGACTATCTCGGCCGGCCCGTGCTGACACTTGCGCTGCGCTCCCGGACAACAGGCGGCAATCTCTGCGCCCGGCTGATCGACGTCCATCCCGACGGTACGGCAATGCGGGTCGCCTTCGGCGTCGTCAACCTCACCCACCGCGACGGCAATGCCGATCCCGAGCCGCTGGTGCCAGGCGAGACAGTGTCGATCCGTCTCGTGCTCGACACCTGCGGCTACCGTTTCCGCAAGGGCCACCGCATCCGCCTTTCGCTATCCACCGCCTATTGGCCGATGATCCTGCCGCCGCCTGAAGACGATGGGATGGAGATCGATATCGCCTCGCTCGGCCTGGGTCTGCCGATGCTCGGCGAACACGAAAGGATCGAAATCGCGGAGCCGGCCAATCCCGATCCGCTGCCAAAGTACATCGAGCACGCCGCTGCCACGACGAAACGGCAGGTCGTCCGCGACCTCTCTGTCAACCGGACGGAATATCGCATCCACGAGGATACCGGGCTCCACGAACACCCTGCAACCGGCCTTTCGACCCGGCAATTGCGCGAGGAGGTCTGGTCGATTTCACCGGATGATCCGCTGTCGATGACCGGCATGTCGACCTGGACCTGCGACATGCGCCGACCCGGCTGGTTCGTCCGCACCGTCGCCACCGCACGGATTGCCTGCACGGCGACCGACTGGATCATCGGCGCCGTCGTCACGGCTTTCGAGGATGACGTGCAGATTTTCGAAAAGGTCTTTTCGGAAAAGCGGATCCCGCGCGACCTGATGTGACCGTCAGGCCGCGAAACGCCTGACCGCCCCGCAGACGGCGCGAAAGCCATCACGTGCGCCATCGCTCATATGGCGGGCGCGCAGCCAGGCATGCACCATTTGCGGCTCCTCCCGGAACCCTACTTCGACGCCTGCTTCCGCGAGCCGGGCGGCATAATGCCGGCCGTCGTCGCGGAGCGGATCGAAATGCGCGACTGTGATGAAGGCTGGCGGGAGCCCGGTAAGCGATGAGGCATTGAGCGGCTCCGCGATCGGATTGCCTGCCGGCGCTTGCAGGATCTTGCGGTAATAGGCGACATCAGCCGTCGTCAGGCCGGGGGCTTCGGCCATTTCGACATAGGAGCCGGCATCGAGATCCCCACCGAGCACCGGATAGATCAGGACCTGGCCGACGATGCCCGACAGTTCCTCGTCGTGTGCCCGCAGGACAAGACCCGCCGCAAGATTGCCGCCGGCGCTGTCGCCGATCAGCACGACCTTGTTGTCGGCGGCAAGCAGATGTTTCAGCACGGCGAAACCGTCATCAGTCTGCGCCGGCCAGCGATATTCCGGGGCCAGCCGGTAGTCGACCGAAACGAGCTCCGCGCCGGCAGCATCGGCGATCTCGGCGCAGATGGCATGGTGGCTTTCCAGCGAACCGACGACGAAGCCGCCGCCATGAAGATAGAGAAGAATGGTGCGCGTGCTGATTTTCCGCGGACGGTAGCGCCGGATCGGGATGCGCTGGACCATGCCATCGGCAAAGATCATGTCGGGAGGCAGCGGGCGATCGAAGCGTGCGCAGAGGGCGTCGTACCAGTTTCGCTGCTGCTCGACGGAGGCTTCGACGGCATCAGTGGGATAAAAGCTATCGCAAATTTCGAGAAACTGCAGGATGCCTTTTTCGGTAGGGGCAGGCGATGGAGCGGACATGGAAGGTCCTTTCGATTTGGGACATGCAGATCCATGCCCTTGGCCGACTCTGCCCGCATCATGCGCCTTCGAGACGGAGGCAATCTGTCTGGCCGCGACTCGTGGATGTCGTGATGCTTCATTATTTTTAAGCCGCGCCGGAGATATTGCCGGTGTTCGAAAAAAATTTTTTTGCTGTCGACCCAAGGAACGCCATCGGAGAAACGTCTCAATCCCGAAATAGCATCTTGCTGGATAGCTTGGGGGTAGGTGCGCATTGGATGCGGAGCTCATAGAACGGGCGCAGCGCGGTGATCGGGAGGCCTTCGGGCAACTGGTCTCGCGCCATTATGATTTCGTCCATGCGACGGCGTGGCGATGGTCGGGCAGTTCCACCGATGCGGATGACATCGCCCAGGAAGTCTGCGTCAAGCTTGGCGCGGCGATCCGCGGCTTTCGCGGCGCCAGCCGCTTCAGGACATGGCTCTACACGCTGACGCTCAATGCCGCCCGCGACCACAGGCGCAAGCTTGCACGGGAGGAGCAGACATTCCGCGCCTATGCCGCCGAACCGCAGCAGGATTCGCCAAGCGGAAATGACGACGAGATGTCGAGCGAATTATGGGCGGCCGTGCGCGCTCTGCCGGAAAGGCAATGCGACGCCGTGCTGCTCGTCTATGGCGAGGGCCTCAGCCACTCCGCCGCCGCCGACGTCATGGGCTGCTCGGAAACGACCGTCTCCTGGCAGGTGCACGAGGCGCGCAAGAGGCTGAAGGCCATGCTCGGCAAGGAAGAGGTATGATCTTGGACAAGGAACTCGAAAAGCTCTCTCACCTGACACCGCCGGCCGCCGATCCGGAAGCGCGCGCGCGCGCCCTTGCCGCGGCGATGCAGGCCTTCGACGAAGCCGAAAATAATGCAGCCACAGCCCAAGGAAATGCGAAGGGCTGGCGTCAAAGCTCCATCATCAACTGGATATGGAGCCCTGCCGTGAACAAGAAATTCCTCGCCGGTTCAGCCCTTGCGACGCTGCTCGTCATTCCCGCCGCCGGTTATCTCACCTTCGAGCTGACCCGCAACCAACCGATCGTCGACCAGGAAAGGGTCGCCGGTACTCTTTCGAAAAATGAAGTGCCGAAACCGACTGGCCGGCCGGCCGAACCCGTCGCGCCCGCGCCGAAGCTTTCCGAAGCGCCGACCGAAGAGAATCGTCCGGCGCAATCGTCGGCGGCTGATAGCGCTCAAGTCTTGCAGGACAAGCAGCCGCAGGCTGCAAAGTCGGCTGCGGAGCTGCGTGCTGAATTCGATGCCGGCGAGATTGCCGGTCTGACGAACAGGTCGAAAAGTTCCGCCGTGCCGGCTGCTCCTGGCGCCCCTCAGCCGCAATTGGCCGAACCGATGGCCGTTGCCCCCTCGCCTGTCCCGCCGGCGGGCGGACGTGTCCAGATCCAGCTCGATCCCAGCCGCGAGCGTTTTGCCAATGCTGCGGCAAATCCGATCAAGAGTGTCACGACCGATCCGGTCTCGACCTTCTCCGCCGATTTCGACAGCGCCTCCTACTCCTTCGTCCGCCGGTCGCTGACCGGCGGGGCGATGCCCGATCTGCAATCGGTGCGCGTCGAGGAAATGATCAATTATTTCCCTTACGACTGGCCGCGTCCCGAGAATGCCGACCAGCCCTTCAAGGCGACGGTGACGGTGATGCCGACGCCGTGGAATCACGACACGGAACTGATGCATGTGGCGATCAAGGGCTATGACATCGCGCCGGCGCTTGCCCCGCATGCCAATCTGGTCTTTCTGATCGACGTGTCGGGCTCGATGGACGAGCCGGACAAGCTGCCGTTGCTGAAGAGCGCCTTCCGCCTGCTGGTCAACAGGCTGAAGCCCGACGATACCGTCTCGATCGTCACCTATGCCGGCAATGCCGGCACGGTGTTGGAACCGACACGCGTGGCGGAGAAATCGAAGATCCTGTCGGCGATCGACAGGCTGGAGGCCGGCGGCTCGACCGGCGGCGCCGAAGGCATCGAGGCGGCCTACGATCTCGCGAGACAGGCCTTCGTCAAGGACGGCGTCAACCGCGTGATGCTGGCGACGGACGGCGACTTCAATGTCGGCCCGTCGAGCGACGAGGATCTGAAGCGCATCATCGAAGAAAAGCGCAGGGACGGCATCTTCCTGACCGTTCTCGGCTTCGGCCGCGGCAATCTCAACGATTCCCTGATGCAGACGCTGGCGCAGAACGGCAATGGCAGCGCTGCCTATATCGACACCCTGGCGGAGGCGCAGAAGACACTGGTCGAAGAGGCCGGATCGACGCTCTTTCCGATCGCGAAGGACGTCAAGTTCCAGGTCGAATTCAACCCGCAGCGAATCGCCGAATACCGGCTGATCGGCTATGAGACGCGCGCCCTCAAGCGTGAGGATTTCAACAATGACCGTGTCGATGCCGGCGATATCGGTTCCGGCCACAGCGTCACGGCAATTTATGAGATCACGCCAAAGGGAAGTCCCGCGGTCATGAACGACGACCTGCGTTACGGTGCGGCCAGCAAGGCGCCGGCCGAGACGTCCGATAGCGCGCAGCAGGGCGAGCTTGCCTTCGTCAAGATGCGCTACAAGCGGCCGGGCGAAGACGAGAGCGCCCTCATCACCACGCCCGTCGGCGACGCCAACACGGTCGCCAGCGTCGATGCCGCGCCGCAGGACGTCCGCTTCTCGGTCGCCGTCGCCGCCTTCGGCCAGAAATTGAGCCGCGTTCCCGCTCTCGATGCCTATTCCTATCAGGCGGTGGCCGATCTTGCCGCAGCGTCGCGGGGGGCCGATCCCTTCGGTTACAGATCGGACTTCCTCGGCCTCGTCAGGCTGGCCGACGGCCTCAGCCAGCGATGAGCTGAGACGTATCGCAAGCAGGGGCCGCCTGTAACGGCGGCCCCTGCTGCTCGGCGTTACCCGGCGCTCGAGCCGTTGGCCGTGAGATAGACGGCGTAGAGCGACGTGGTTGCGGTGATGAAGAGGCGGTTTAATTTCTCTCCGCCGAAGGCGAGGTTGGAGACGATCTCGGGAATGTGGATCTTGCCGAGCAGGGTGCCATCCGGATCATAGCAGTGCACGCCATCGCCGGCGCTCGTCCATATCCTGCCTTTTCGATCCACTCGAAAACCGTCGAAAAAGCCCGCGGTGCATTCGGCGAAAACGCCGAGATCGGTGAGATTTCCATCGTCGGACACGGCGAGCTTTCGTATATGACGCGGACCGCCGGGCAGATGCGTTCCTCCGGTGTCGGCAACATAGAGCATCGTTTCGTCAGGCGAGAAAGCCAGGCCGTTCGGTTTCACGAAATCGGCGGTCATCCGATCGGTCGCGCCTGTCGCCGGATCGTGCCGGTAGACATGGCATCCGCCGATTTCCTCGTCGCTGTAATCGCCCTCATAGTCGTGGAGAATGCCGTAGCTCGGATCGGTGAACCAGATGGTGCCATCGGATTTGACGGTGACGTCGTTTGGCGAATTGAGCCGTTTGCCGGCAACCCTGTCGGCCAATACGCTGACCTTGCCATTGAATTCCGTTCGGGTGACGCGGCGTGTCAGATGCTCGCAGGTGACGAGCCGGCCCTGATTGTCCACCGTGTTGCCGTTGCAATTGTTGCTGGGCGAGCGGAAGACCGATGTATGTCCGCTGGTATCGTCGTAGCGCATCATCCGGTTGTTCGGGATATCCGAGAAAACCAGATAACGCCCCGCAGCAAACCAGGCCGGTCCCTCCAGCCAGCGGCCGCCGGTCCACAGCCGCTCGACACGCGCATGGCCGACGAAGCAGCTTTCAAAGCGCGGATCGAGAACCTCGAACCCCGTACCGTCGATTTCTCCGAACATGATGCTCCCTTTTCCAAATTGTTATCGATACCATTCTGTCCTGTTTTGCAGCCATCGTACAGGGGCCGACCAACTGTGGAAGGCTGCGTTCCTGCAATAATATCGATTGTGGGATGATAGCGATAACTTTATCGTGTCCTGAGTTGCCCAACTCGGAAGCTGTTTTGAAAGCGGAGCCCAGTGAAAAACGAGGATGAGCCTAAAGACAAACGTGTCAAGGCAGCCGACGCCCAGAAGCTGACGATGGCTGAGGTCGCCAAATATGTCGGCGTATCGGCCATGACCGTCTCGCGCGCCTTCCGGCAGGATGCGAGCGTTTCCGAAGAGACGCGGAAACGCATCATGGAAGCGGTCGATGCGCTGGGTTACGTGCTCGACCTCTCCGCCGGCAGTCTTTCCTCGAGGCGCAGCGGCTTCATCGCCGCCCTCGTGCCCTCCATCAACAATTCGAATTTCTCCGATACCGCGCGGGGGATTACCGATGCGCTGGAGAATACCGGCCTTCAGCTTCTGCTCGGCTATACCGATTATTCGGCGGAGAAAGAGGAAAGACTGATCGAGGCGATGCTGCGCCGGCGCCCCGAAGGCATCATCCTCACCGGCGGTTCGCACACCGACCGCGCCCGGCGCATGCTCGATAAGGCCGGCATTCCGGTGGTCGAAACCTGGGAGATTCCGGAAGAGCCGATCAACCACGTCGTCGGCTTTTCCAACAGCGAGGCGATGTCCCTGCTGGTGCGGGCGCTGGCGAACCAGGGCTATCGCAGGTTCGGCTATATCGGCGGAACGACGGCGCGCGATACGCGCGGCAGCCAGCGGCGAAGTGGGTTCCTGAAGACCGTCGAGGAACTGGGTCTGGGGCCTGGCCGGGTGATTTCCTTCGGCGTGCCGCCGATCACCATGGAACAGGGCGGCCAGGCGGTCGTCAGCCTCCTGGAGCGCTGGCCGGACACGGAAGTCGTTCTCTGCGTCTCCGACCTTTCCGCCTTCGGCGCGATCATGGAATGCAAGCGCAGGGGGATGAACGTACCGGGCGATATCGCCATAGCAGGCTTCGGCGACTACGAGATCTCGTCGATCTGTCATCCCAGCATCACCACCATCAATGTCGACTGTTATGGCATCGGCCGCCAGGCCGCCGTGCGCCTGCTGGATGCAGTGCATGGCGGTGGCTCGACGGGCGACGAGATCACCTTGACCGGTTACAGGGTCGTGCTGCGCGAAAGCACGAACCGCGGCGGCGCATAGCCGGCGGCGACGTCAGAAGGCAATCAGCACCTTCATCGACTTGCTGCGATCGCTTGCCAGTTCGAAGGCGGCGACGGCCTCGTCGATCCCGAAGACACCTGTCAGCAGCGGCTTCAGATCGACACGGCGCGCATTGATCAGTTCGACGGCAAGCGCGAACTCCTCGTGGAAACGAAATGTCCCGCGCATCTCGATTTCCTTGGCGACGATCATGTTCTGCGGAATGGAGACATCGCCGCCAAGGCCGAGCTGCACGAGAACGGCGCGGGGCCTCAGCACCTCCAGTCCGGCGCGCACCGCCCTTTCGTTGCCCGATGCCTCGAACATGACGTCGAAATATCCCTTGTCGGCGCCGTAGGCGGCAAGGTCGGCGGCATTTGTGGCGACGTTGATCGTGCGATCGGCGCCGCTGGTGCGGGCGAGGGCGAGAACGCTGTCGGTCACGTCGGTCGCGACGATCTCGCGGGCGCCGAGAACGCGCGCCGCAACGATCGCCAGCATGCCGATCGGGCCGCAGCCGGTGACGAGCACCCGCTTGCCCAGCAGCGATCCGGCGCGGCTTGCCGCATGCAGCGTCACCGCGAAGGGTTCGGCGAAAGCGGCCTCATGAATGGAGATGCCCTCAGTGACCTTGTGGCATTGCCACCGCTCCGCCACCAGCCGCTGGCGAAAGCCACCCTGAATATGCGGCATCGGCATGGCGCTGCCGTAAAAGCGCATGTTGAGGCAATGGTTCTGCTGGCCCTTCAGGCAATATTGGCATTGGTTGCACGGTCGGCTCGGGGAAACCGCCACGCGGTCTCCGACCGCAAGGTCGCTCACACCGGCGCCCAGCGCCTTAACCGTGCCGGCGATCTCGTGGCCGAGGATCATCGGTTCGCGCAGGCGAACGGTGCCGAAGCCGCCATGATTGTAATAATGCAGGTCGGAACCGCAGATGCCGCCGGCTTCGATTGATATCTCCACCTGCCCAGCGCCCGCGACCTCCGGCTCGCGCTCTTCGACCCTGAGATCCTTGGCGGCGTGAATGACGATGGCTTTCATATCGGGATCCTCACACGACGGGAGTCGGAAGCGCACGACCGGCAAAATGCGCGGCGAGATTGTCTCTGACCAGTTTGCCCATGGCCTTGCGGGTCTCGATGGTGCCGGAGCCGTGGTGGGGCTGCAGCACGACATTCGGCAGCGTCAGGAAACGTGCATCGATCTTGGGCTCGTTCAGGAAGACGTCAAGACCCGCAGCCTGAATGGTGCGGTTTTGAAGCGCCGTGATCAGCGCCTCTTCGTCCACTGTCGTCCCGCGCGAAACATTGATCAGCATGCCGTTAGGGCCGAGTGCCTTCAGCACGGGCGCGTTGATGATCTTCAGGGTCGCCTCCCCTCCGGGGACGATGACGATCAGGAAGTCCGCCCAGTCGGCAAGCGCGATCAAATCGGGCTGATAGGCGTAGGCGACGTCCTTGTGTTCGTTGCGGGTGAAATAGGCGATATCGCAGCCGAAAGCGGCCGCCCGTTTGGCGATCGCCTTGCCGATCCGCCCCATGCCGACGAGCCCGACCTTCTTGCCGGCGACGCGCGTCACCAGCGGCATCGGAACATTGCCCCACTGGCCGGTGCGCACGAAGGCATCGGCCTGCGGAATCTGCCGCGCCGTGGCAAGCAGCAGGCCGATGGCGATATCGGCGACGTCTTCGGTCAGTACGTCAGGGGTATTGGTGACGCGAATGCCGTTGGCGCGGGCATAGGAGAGGTCTATGGCGTCGGTGCCGACGCCGTAGCAGGAGACGATCTCCAGCTTCGGCAGCTGCTTCATCAGCTCGGCGGACGCGCCGAGTTCGCCACGCGTCGCGATAGCGCGGATATTGCCGCCGACCCTTGCGATCAGTTCCTGGCGATCGGCCGCTTCCCACAGGCGATGGATGCGATACTTCGCCTCCAGATCCACCATGTCCCATTCCGGATAGGCTCCGGCCATCAAGATTTCTACCTCAGGCATTCCGTCTCCATCCCGCATTTTGGCAGTTGATTATGTTATCGATAACATATAATTCGAGAAAGGGATGTCAAGTAAGTTTCACCCGGGCGCGGCAGCATAAGCCGCCGTCCGCAGCGAGACTGGAGGAGTTATCTGCATGAAGAACCTGTTTGATCTGACCGGGCGGCTTGCCCTGATCACCGGCTCGAGCCAGGGGATCGGTTATGCGCTGGCCGAGGGTCTGGCGCAGCATGGCGCCGAGGTCGTCATCAACGGCCGCACGCCCGAAACCGTGCAGCGCGCCGTCGAAAGCCTCAAGGCTCAGGGCCTGTCGGCTCATGCAGCCATCTTCGACGTGACCAGCAAGGACGCCGCCGCACAGGGGATCGCCGCGATCGAAGCCGATATCGGGCCGCTCGACATCTTGATCAACAATGCCGGCATGCAGTTTCGCACGCCGCTGGAGGATTTCCCGGCGGACAAATGGGAACTGCTGCTCACCACCAATATTTCGAGCGTCTTTTACGTTGGCCAGGCGGCGGCCAAGGTCATGATCGCCCGCGGTCAGGGCAAGATCATCAACATCGCCTCCGTTCAAAGCGAGCTCGCCCGTCCCGGCATCGCCCCCTATACGGCGACCAAGGGCGCGGTGCGCAATCTGACGCGCGGCATGTGCGCTGACTGGGCCAAGCACGGCCTGCAGATCAACGCGATTGCGCCGGGTTATTTCAAGACGCCGCTCAATCAGGCGCTCGTCGACAATCCCGAATTCTCTTCCTGGCTCGAAAAGCGCACGCCGGCCGGGCGCTGGGGCAATGTCGAGGAGCTGGTCGGCGCTGCCGTCTTCCTGTCGGGGCGTGGCTCGTCCTTCATCAACGGCCACACGCTCTATGTTGACGGCGGCATCACGACCTGCCTCTAGGGGAGGTGAGACGATGGACCTTGAAAGAAAGGCGCCGCCTCTGGCCATTATCGTCATGGGCGTGAGCGGCTGTGGCAAATCCTCGGTCGGAGAGCGTATCGCCGGGCAATACGGGCTGCCGTTTCTGGAAGGCGACCAGCTTCATCCCGCTCGCAATGTCGCGAAGATGGCTGAGGGCATACCGCTCACCGACGGCGACCGCCTGCCCTGGCTCGACCGGATCGGCGAGGAGATAAAGACCGCGCAAAAGGCGTCGCAGGGATTGGTAATTTCGTGCTCGGCGCTGAAGCGAAGCTATCGCGACAGGCTGAGGCAGGCGGCAGGCGGGAGCCTGGCCTTCGTTTTCCTCGAGGGAACGCGCGATCTGCTGCTGTCGAGGATGCAGGCCCGTCAGGGCCACTTCATGCCGGCCTCGCTGCTCGACAGCCAGCTGCAGACGCTGGAGCCGCCGACCGGTGAACCCGGTGTCGTGACGGTGACGATCGATATGGCTTTGGATGATATGGTGGCGCTGGCTTGTGAGGAGCTGAGAGGCGTCGCCGTCAAGGGAGGATTTCATGCAGGATGATTACAGAGCAGATGTCGCCGTCATCGGTGCGGGCATCATGGGCACGGCGATTATCACGCGCCTGATCGAGACCAGGCACAAAGTTACCGTCTTCGATCTCGATGCCGAAAAGGTCGCGGCGCTGGAAGCCAAGGGGGCTCGCGCGGCTGCTTCCGTGGAGGCGGCGGTCTCGGCCTCGCAATTCTGCGTGCTTAGTCTCAATCACGCCAGCATCGTCCGCGCCGTGGTTTTCGGCGAGAAGGGTGTCGCGGCGGCGGCAAATGCCGACAAGCTGCTGATCGACATGTCCTCCATCGATCCCGCCGAGACGGCCGACATGGCAACGCGCCTGCGGAAGGAAACGGGGATGGCGTGGGTGGATTGCCCGCTTTCCGGCGGCGTGCCCGGCGCGCTCGGCGGAAAGCTGACCATCATGGCCGGCGGCAGCGCGGAGGATTTCGAACGGGCGCGCGTGGTGATGCGGCATCTTGCCGCCAATTACACGCTGATGGGCGCATCCGGCGCCGGGCAAACCACGAAGCTGATCAATCAGCTGTTTTGCGCCGTGCTGTTTCAGGCGGTCGCGGAAGCGGTCAAGCTCGCCGAAGCCGGCGGCGTCGATCCCTCGGCAATTCCGGCCGCCCTTGCCGGCGGCAGGGCGGACAGCCGGATTTTGCAGGAATTCATGGCGAAATTCGCCGCCCGCGATTTCTCGCCCACCGGCAGGATCGACAATATGCTGAAGGATCTGGATTCGCTTCAGGCCTTCTCGCTGAAGACGAAGACGCCGCTGCCGATGACGGGCGCGGTGGTCGAAATCCATCGCCTGCTCTGCGCCGCCGGCCTTGGGCCGAAAGACTCCGCCGAGATGATGCGCCTTCTCGATGGATTTCGCGCCGGCTGACGCCATCATCAGATGTTCGAGATTGTCACTTTCCGCTTGACTACTCGGGAATGTTATCGATAACATCATTCTACGACGACAGCTGCAGCTTTGGGAGGAGCCACAGTGGAAGCCAAGAGACTGCTGGAGTTCCAATCGATCACCAAGAGCTTCGGCGGCACGCAGGCACTGCGTGACGTATCGATCGATCTGCGCGAGGGAGAGATCCTTGCGCTGCTCGGCGAAAACGGCGCCGGGAAATCGACGCTGATCAAGACCCTTGCCGGCATCTATAAGCCGGATGCCGGCGACATTCTCTTTCGCGGCCACAGCTACCACCATCGTCCGCCGAAGCCGAACGAGCGGCAACCGGTCGCCTTCATCCATCAGGATCTCGGTCTGATCGAGTGGATGACGGTCGGCGAGAACATGGGCCTGTCGCAGGGCTTCTCGATGCGCGGCGGCCTGATCGACTGGAGGAAGACGCAGGCCCGCGCCAAGGAAGCCTTGAAGCTCGTCGGCTGCGATTTCGATCCCACGACTCGGGTGTCGGCGCTGTCGCGCACGGAGAAATCGCTCGTCGCCATCGCCCGCGCGCTAGCCGTCGAAGCCGACGTTCTCGTCCTCGACGAGCCGACGGCGAGCCTGCCTGCCGACGAAGTCGACCGGCTGTTCGATGCGATCCGCCCTCTGAAGGAGCGCGGTGTTGGCATGATCTATGTCTCCCACCGGCTCGACGAAATTTTCCGCATCGCCGATCGGGTCGCTGTCCTGCGCGACGGGCGCATGGTGGGGCAGAAGCCCGTCAGCGAGACGACCCCCGACGAACTGGTGTCGATGATCATCGGCCGCAGCGGCGACAGTCTCTTTTCCAAGACCGAGATCAAGCCCGGCAAGGCGATCGTCAAGGTGCGCGATCTCGTCTGTGCCGGCACGAGCCCGATATCCTTCGATATCCGCGAGGGCGAGCTTCTCGGCCTTGCCGGATTGCGCGGCGCCGGGCAGGAGCGGATCGGCCGGGCCTTGTTCGGCTGCGAGCCCTTCGGCGGCACGGTTCTGCTGCATGACCGAGCCCCTGATCTTTCGAGCCCGCTGCGGGCAATGGCTTCAGGCATCGGACTGATCGCCCGCGACCGGACGGAAGAGTCGGTGGCGCTCTCGCTTTCCATCCGGGAAAACACATACATCAATCCCGGCGCCGTCGGACGCGGTCTGTTTTCCTTCCTGTCTCCGCGCGGCGAGGCCGATCTTGCCCATGCGATCGGCCAATCCGTCGGCCTCAGGCCGAACGATCCGGATCTGCCGGTGGAGGCCCTGTCCGGCGGCAACCAGCAGAAAGTGGTCGTCGGCCGCTGGCTGGCGACCGGCCGCAAGCTGCTGATCGCGGAAGATCCGACCGCCGGCGTCGATATCGGCGCCCGAGCGGAAATCTACCGCCTGATCACGCAGGCGCTGGAAGCAGGTCTCGCAGTCGTCGTGGTCTCGACGGATTTCGAGGAAATCGCCCACATCTGCCACCGCGCGCTGGTTTTCTCGCGCGGCAAAATCGTCAGCGAACTGACTGGAAGCGCTCTGACGACGGAGGCGGTCATCACCGCCGCCTCGGCATCGGAAGCCGCTTGAGCCATCGGGAGAACAGCCATGCAATCCATTGAATCCACCGCGCTGGAGCCGACCAAGAGCGAAATGGCCGGCCTTTCCACCGGCCAGAAGATCGGACGCCTGATCCCGGTTTACGGGCTGGTGATCCTGACCCTCGGCCTGATCCTGCTCTTCTCGATCATGCTGCCGGACACGTTTCCGACCGTTTTGAACGTTCGCTCGATTGTCTCCGACAAGGCGATCATCGCGCTTCTGTCGCTCGCCGCGATGATCCCGATGGCATCGGGCCGCATCGACCTGACCGTGGGCTACGGCATCGTGCTCTGGCACATTCTCGCCATCAGCCTGCAGACGGTCTATGGCCTGCCCTGGCCGGTCGCCGTCGTCATCGTGCTGGCACTCGGCGTTCTCACCGGCTTCATCAACGGCCTGCTGGTCGAGGTTGCCAAGATCGACAGCTTCATCGCCACGCTCGGCACCGGAACGGTTCTCTACGCGCTTGCCCTTTGGCACACCGGCGGCCGGCAGGTGGTCGGCGTGCTGCCTGAGGGTTTCTACGCGCTGAACGGCACCATGCTGTTCGGCCTGCCCATCACCGGCTTCTACGTGCTACTGATCGCGATCTGCATGTGGATCGTGCTCGAATATCTGCCGATCGGCCGTTATCTCTACGCCATCGGCGCCAATCCCAAGGCTGCCGCCCTCAATGGCATCCCGGTCCGCAAATTCGTGATGGGCGCATTCATCACCTCGGGCCTGCTCGCCGCCCTGACGGGCGTCCTTCTCGCCTCGAAGCTGCGCATCGGCCAGGCAAGCGTCGGCCTCGAATATCTCCTTCCCGCACTCGTCGGCGCATTCCTCGGATCGACGACGATCAAGCCAGGCCGGGTAAATGTCTGGGGCACCCTGATCGGCGTCATCATCCTGGCGGTCGGGATATCGGGAATTCAGCAATTCGGCGGGTCGTTCTTCGTCGAACCGCTGTTCAATGGCGTAACCCTGCTGATCGCCATCGGCATAGCAGGCTACGCCCAGCGCAAGCGTGGGGCCGTGAGGAGGATCACGCCCGCGTCCAAATGAGGATGCCGGCTCGCCGGCATTTCAAAACAATAAACAAGAGGAGTGAACATGAAGCGCAGGAATTTATTGCAGGCAACGGTCGCAACCGTCGCCGTCCTTATGCTCGGCACGCCGGCACTGGCCGATTCCATGGCCGACGCCAAGGCAGTGGTCGACAAATATGCTTCCAAAGTAAGCACCTGGGACGGCCCGACGAGCGGCCCCAAGGGCGCTGAAGGCAAGAACATCGTCGTCCTTGCCGGCGATATGAAGAACGGCGGCATCCTCGGCGTGGCCAATGGCGTTCAGGAAGCTGCTGGCGCACTCGGCTGGACGGTTAAGGTTCTCGACGGCGCCGGCTCGATCGGCGGGCGGACGGCGGCATTCGGCCAGGCCATGGCGCTGAAGCCTGACGGCATCATCATCAACGGTTTTGACGCCGTCGAGCAGAAGCCGGCGATGGAAGCGGCCAAGGCGGCCGGCATTCCGATGGTTTCCTGGCACGCGGCCTCGGCCGTCGGTCCGGTTGCCGATGTCGGCGTGTTCGCCAATGTCACCACCGACGCGATGGAAGTCTCGAAGTCTGCCGCGGATTGGGCCTTCGCCGACGCCGGCGGCAAGCCCGGCGTCATCATCTTCACCGACTCCACCTATGCGATCGCCATTGCCAAGGCCGACCGCATGAAGAAGGAGATCGAGGATCTCGGCGGCACGGTGCTCGAATATGTCGATACGCCGATCGCCGAAACCTCCCAGCGCATGCCGCAGCTCACCACCTCGCTGCTGCAGAAGTATGGCGCCAAGTGGACGCATTCTCTCGCGATCAACGACCTTTACTATGACTTCATGGGACCGTCGCTTGCCTCGGCCGGCATTGCCGGTGACGGAAAGCCGGTAAACGTCGCGGCCGGCGATGGTTCGGAAAGCGCCTATCAGCGCATCCGCGCCAAGCAGTACCAGGCCGTTACCGTCGCCGAGCCGCTCAATCTCCAGGGCTGGCAGCTCGTCGACGAATTGAACCGCGCATTCGCCGGCGCTCCGTGGTCCGGCTATGTGTCGCCGCTCCATGTCGTGACCAGTGCGAATGTCGAATTCGACGGCGGGCCGAAGAACAGCTTCGATCCCGACAACGGCTATCGCGACCAATACAAGAAAATCTGGGGCAAATAAGCCCCTCCCAAGGGCGTATCAGCCGATACGCCCTCCCTCCCCGCACCACCATCGATCCAGCTCCGCGAGTTTTGGAAAAGAGAACCTATGATCATTCGTTACGCTTTGTTTGAAGGCGAAATCCATCCCGGCCGGGAAGAGGAGTTCCGCGATTTCGTGAGGCAGCGGCTCGTCCCGCTATGGACTCAATTTCCGGGCGCCGAAGAAGTCCGGGTGCTTGATGGAATGGAGCGCGACGAAGGCGCCCCGGTCTATGCCATGGCGCTCGCCATTCGTTATCCCGACATGAAGGCGGTGGACACTGCGTTGCGCTCCAATGTGCGCTCCGAGAGCCGCGAGGTGACAGGGGAACTGCTGAAGCTCTTCACGGGCAAGGTGCACCATCACGTCTTCTCGGCCAGCGAATACCCGCCGCAAATTGCCTGATGTGGCCGATCCCGCCGGCTCAACCGGCTGAACCAAGACCTTTAGCGCCTTGGACATCTGTCTCGGGCGCTTTTTTATGCGATTGCCGATCCGGATTGAGAGCACCATCGCGCGCCTTTGGCTGACGCCGCAGGCGGGCAATGCTATCAGCACGGGCAATGCTATCAGCACAGGAGGTCGGGTCGTTCAGCACATTGTTTGCGGCCGGAATTCTTGGTGACACAGCGTCGGCGCCAAGCATCGTCCGCGCCGCTGCAGTGCATCCCAAGTGATTCGCAATTTCCGTTCGTCGTGCGTCAGATCATTGCCCGGGTACAAGGCACCGAAAGAGTTGAGCTTCGGATCTACAACAGCAGATATCGACCGTTTCTGCGAAACAACTTGGCATACTCTTTCCGCATGGCGTCCGCCCAAAAAATGCGCATAAAATATACGAAAAGCGCAGCATATTGGCGCTCGGCAGCCTCCGTTTACACTCTCTAAAATATATTCCCTTAAATTTTTTAGGATATCGGAACGACGTTCTCAGGATCGTCACCTACGCCATGATGGCGGGCCAGGCATCCGAAATCTTGCATGAGATTGACGGTGTTACTTTCACGCGCGCTTCCGCGTCTCGAGGCATCGGCTTTGGCCGCTCCCGGATAAATGCGCAGTGTGCATGCGAAGTGGCATGTCCGGCGCGAAGAGCCGCGGCCGGACGCATTCGGGAGTACGGATCGAGGCCGCACGCTTGAATGAGATGTGACGAGCGATCCTGGCGTCCCAGCCACTTTTGACAAACCTCGCCAACGATGGAGAGTGCCAATGAACAGCATTAAGAGTTTCGGGATCGCGGTGCGTCTCACCCTCGGCTTCAGCTTCCTGGTTCTGCTGATGGCCGGCCTGACCATCTATTCGGCGGTGGAGGTTGCGCAGATCAACAGCAATCTCGAAACGATCAACGACGTCAACAGCGTCAAGCAGCGGTTTGCCATCAACTATCGCGGCAGCGTGCACGATCGGGCGATCGCCATTCGCGACGTGACCCTGGTGACCTCGGCGGACGAACGCAAGGCGGCCGTGGCGCTGATCGAAAAGCTGGCGGCCACTTATGCCGAGAATGAAAAGCGCATGGCCGACATGGTTGCATCTCCGGCGGGTGCGACGGATCAGGAAAAAACCATTCTGAACGAGATTGCCGGCATTCAGGCGAAAACCAATCCTCTGGTCGCGGAGATCATCGCGCTGGAGGAGAAGGGCGACGGCGAAGCGGCCCGCAAGATCCTGCTCGAACAGGCCCGGCCGGCCTTCGTGGAGTGGCTCGGCGCCATCAACAAATTCATCGACTATCAGGAAGCGCTGAACAAATCGATCGGCGGCGAAGTTCGCAGCACGGCGAGCGGCTTCAAGCCGATAGCGCTGACCGCGCTCGGCATCGCAGCTCTTCTTTCCGTCATCGCTGCCGCCATTACATCCCGCACGATCGTCGGCCCGCTGGCAAAACTCCAGCTTTCGCTGAAGGCGATGGCGGAAGGCAATCTCGACGGCGATCGTCGCCTCGAAGCGCGCGGCGACGAGATCGGCAAGCTTGCGCGCGCCGTGGCCGGCTTGCGCGACGCGATTTCGGCAAAGGCGGAACGGGAAGCCGATGCGGAAAGCAAGCGGGCTGTCGCGGAGCGGCACCGCCTCGAACAGGATGCCGACGAACGCCGCACCCTTGCCGAGCAAACGGACCAGGCTGTCGGCCGGCTCGGCGATGCCTTGCAGGCGCTGGCGGACGGCGACCTGACGCAGCAGATCGACACGCCCTTCATTCCGTCCCTGGAAAAGCTCCGTGCCGATTTCAACGCCGCTGTCGAAAAGCTTCGTGCCGCCATGCAGAAGGTTTCTCAGAACGCCAGCGCCATCGCGGCCGGCGCACAGGAGATCCGGTCGGCCTCGGACGATCTTGCCAAGCGGACCGAGCAGCAGGCCGCTTCCGTCGAGGAAACCGCCGCTGCCCTGGAGGAGATCACCACCACCGTCGCCGATTCCAGCCACAGGGCTCAGGAAGCAGGCCAGCTCGTCCGCAAGACCAAGGACAATGCGGAACGCTCGGGCAGCGTCGTCCGCGACGCGGTCGATGCCATGGGCAAGATCGAATCCTCCGCCACCGAGATCGGCAGCATCATCGGCGTCATCGACGAGATCGCCTTCCAGACCAACCTGCTGGCGCTGAATGCCGGTGTCGAAGCCGCCCGCGCCGGTGAAGCCGGCAAGGGCTTTGCCGTCGTTGCCCAGGAAGTGCGCGAATTGGCGCAGCGTTCCGCCAAGGCGGCAAAGGAAATCAAGGAACTGATCAACGCTTCGAACGGCCACGTGAAAAGCGGCGTCGCCTTGGTTGGCGAAACCGGAAAAGCCCTGCAGGAGATTGCGACGCAGGTCCAGCAGGTCGACGGCAATGTCGGCGCCATCGTCGGCGCTTCGCAGGAGCAGGCGACCGGGCTGAAAGAGATCAATGCCGCCGTCAACAAGATGGATCAGGGCACGCAGCAGAACGCCGCCATGGTGGAAGAAGCGACAGCCGCCGCCCATAACCTCGCCAAGGAAGCAGATGCGCTGTTCCAGTTGCTCAGCCAGTTCAACATCGGCGGAGCGGTGGCATCGAGGCGCATGACGCAGCCGGCCGCAGCGGCGCAGCACGCTCAACCCGTCGCCTCGCCCGCTCGCCAGATGATCGCGAAGATCGGCAAGTCGTTCCAGGGCGGCGCGGCGGTCCAGGGGAACACGGCATTGGCCGGTGATTGGGAAGAATTCTGATCGCCGAAGCGCTCCAGCGCCCCTGCCATAATTTGAAATGACGAAGGGCAGCGTTTGCTGCCCTTCGCATTTTTGGTTACGCCCGAACCGGAGCCCTGGCCGGAAGCAGGGCGTTGACGACGACCGCAACGGCGATGTTTGCCGCCAGCGCCAGCAGGCCGGTATAGACGGTGAAAGGCTCGCCGCCGAGGCTGATCAGATGCAGCGGCTTCCAGCCGGCATCCCAGACGAGGTAGGTGCCGCCGCAGAAGCCGACGAACCAGCCGGCAAGCAGAGCGGGTGCACGGAACCAGCCGGTGTAGAGGCCGAAAACCAGAGCCGGAAGCGTCTGCAGGATCCAGATGCCGCCGAGCAGCTGCAGGTCGAGTGCGAACTGCGTCGGCAGGAAAAGGATGACGAGAAGCGCGCCGATCTTCACCACCAGCGACGTCACCTTCGCGACCTTCGCCTCGCCCGCATCGCTGACCTTGGGATCGACGTAGGCCTTCCAGAAATTGCGGGTGAAGAGATTGGCCGCACCGATGCTCATCACCGCCGCCGGCACCAGCGCGCCGATGGCGATCGCCGCGAAGGCGAAGCCGGAGAACCAACCCGAAAACAGCGTCTTGAACAGGGTCGGAACGACGTCATTGGCGCTGTCGAGCTTCAGGTTGGCGGCATGGCCCATATAGCCGAGCAGCGCCAGAAGGCCTAGCAGCAGCGTATAGGCGGGCAGCATGATCGCATTCTTGCGGATCGTCTTGCCGCTGTTGGAGGCGAAGATGCCCGTCAGCGTGTGCGGATACATGAAGGCGGCGAGCGCCGAACCGAAGGCGAGCGTGGCATAGGCGACATATTGATTGCCGCCGAGCAGCAGGTTGCCGGAGCCCTTGGCCTGGAAGGCCGCATCGGCCGAGGCGAAGACATTGGCGTAGCCGCCGAGCTTCGACGGGATGAGCGCAACGGCCGCGATCACCACGATATAGATCATGATGTCCTTGACGAAGGCGATCAGCGCCGGCGCGCGCAGGCCCGCCGAATAGGTATAGAGCGCCAGCACGATGAAGGCGATTGCCAGCGGCAGTTCGCCATGCAGCCCGAGTGCCTTCAGGACCGCCGTCATGCCGACGAGCTGGAGGGCGATGTAAGGCATGGTGGCGATGACGCCCGTCGCCGCGACGGCGAGCTCGAGACCGCGCGATCCATATTGGCCGTGGACGACGTCGGCGGCCGTCACATAGCCGAAATCCTTGGCGCGTTTCCACAGGACCGGCATGACCATGAAGACGAAGGGATAGACGACGATCGTATAGGGCAGCGCGAAGAAGCCGTAGGCGCCGACCGTATAGACCAGCGCCGGCACGGCGATGACGGTATAGGCGGTATAGAAATCACCGCCGACGAGGAACCAGGTGATCCAGGTGCCGAAGTTGCGTCCGCCGAGGCCCCATTCATCGATATGGGCGAGCGTCTCGGGCTTGCGCCAGCGGCTGGCGACGAAGCCCATGACGGTGACGAGGACGAAGAAGAAGATGAAGACGGCAAGCGCCGTTCCGTTGATGTCAGTCGTCATGGCGAACGCTCCGATAGGCGATCCAGGTCAGCGTCGCCGTGATCGGCACCCAGAGAAGCTGATACCAGTAGAAGAAGGGAAAGCCGAAAAGCGCCGGCTCGCGAAGATTGTAGAATGGCGGCCAGAGCAGACCGATGTAGGGAATGATCAGCAGCCAAAGCGCTGCCTTGCTACGTGGTTTTTCCATGTCGGATACCTTTCAGGCGCCGCGGGCGGCGGTCGCCATGTTCCAGTTGTCGGCGTGGAAGGCAGGTCTGTCAGCCCGCGGGCGCGGCAGGCCGGTTCGTGTCACTCGAGGTTTTCCGACCGGTCGGAAGCTGATGTAACGCATGTGAATTCCTCCCAACGGCTTGGCGTTCGGCCAGCCGTAAGCGGAGTCCTAGGGCGTCGGTTTTGCCCTCACAAGATGGGCGCGGGGCGGAAATGCCGGGGCCTACCCAGAAGTGGGTAGGCTTGAATTAGCCGACTTTCGAGACGACGCCGTGATCGAGCGCATAGCGGATGAGGCCCGCCGTCGTCGCGATGCCGAGCTTCTTCTTGAGGTTCTTGCGATGGGTTTCCGCCGTGGCGGAGCTTATGCCGAGCGCCTCGCCGATCTCGCGGTTGCTCCTGCCGGCAACGATCTGCCCGAGGATATCGCGTTCGCGCGGCGTCAGCGGATCGCTCCCCTCCCCCGCGCGGTCGCCCATCAGCGCGTCGAAGACGCCGGAGGAGAAATAGGTGCCTCCGTTCGCGACGGTTTCGATGGCGCAGACGATTTCATCCGTCGAGACGTCCTTGAGGACGTAGCCGGCGGCGCCATGCATGACCGAGGAGGAAATATACTCGCGGCTGTCATGCATGGAGAGCATCACGACGCGGGTTTGCGGAAGTTCGTTGCGGAACAGCTCGATCGCATCGATGCCGCTGAGCTTCGGCATGTTGATGTCCATCAGCACCACCTGCGGCCGGATCTGCCGTGCGATGTCGAGGCCGGTTTGCGCAAGCCCGGCGGTGCCCGCGACCTCGATATGATCGAATGTTTCGAGCACGGCCTTCAGTCCGTCCAAGACCAGCGGATGGTTGTCGATCAGGAGGACGCTGATTTTGGCGCGTTCGTTCATGCGGCTTCCGCCTGCTTGCCGGCGGGCAGATTGGCCGATCTCGGCATCATCGCCGTCAGCGTCGTGCCGGCCTCGCTGCTGTCGATGAGCAGCAGGCCCCGGAAGTGCGCCATCCGCTCCTGCATGTTGCGCAGGCCGAGACCCGAGCTGCCGGATGCGCCAGCCCCGGCGCCGTCGAAGCCGGTGCCGTTGTCGGAGATGGTCATGCGGGCGCGGCCGCCGTCGCTCCAGAGCTTTACCGAGAGCTTCGAGGCGCCAGCGTGCCGCTCGACATTGTTGAAGGCCTCCTGGGCGACGCGATAAAGGGCAGTGCTGGCTTCCGCCTTCAGCATGCCCGTAAAGCCCGAGGCGTCGATCTTCGTCTCGATCCCCGTCCGTTCGGCAAAGTGATGGCAGAGCGCCTCCAGTGCAGCCGTCAGGCCGAGATCGTCGAGCACGCGGGGTCGCAGATCGTGCGAGAGCAGTCTTATTTCCTTGATGGCGCCGTTCAGCGCTTCGACGCCGCGCTCGATGGTCAGCGCCGCTTCGTCGGCATTGGTCCTGACCTTGCGGCCGGCGAGGTCCATCGCATAACGCACGCCGAGAAGGGTCTGGGAGATGCCGTCATGCAGCTCGCGCGCCAGCCGCGTGCGCTCCTCTTCCTGGGTGTCGATCACCCGCTGCGTCAGCTCCTTGAGCCGGCTGTCGGCCATGCGGCGTTCATGGAAGGTCAGCAGCATGCAGGTCGTGAAAACGACGAGCACCGCGGGCACGGCGATCAGCGCGACGATGACGAAGGTCCGTCTGATGTTGGCGCGCATCACCGCATTGGCGGCGGCACTCTGGGCAAAGACGTCGTCCAGATAGACGCCTGTTCCCACCACCCAGTGCCATTTGTCGAGGCTGACGACGAAGGAGAGCTTGTCGGCGATCTGTCCGGTTGAAGGCTTCTGCCATTTGTACTGGTGCAGGCCGCCGCCCGCCTTTGCCGTGGCGATCAGCTCGGCAATCACCTTGTCGCCGTCGGGATCCGTAAGGTCGAGCCAATTCTGCCCATGCCGGAAGCTCTGGCGGGGATGGACGATATTGTTGCCGTCATAATCGTAGACGAAGAAATAGCCGTCCTTGCCGTAGTCGAGCGAGGTCAGAATGTCAGCCACCTGCCGCTTGGCGGCTTCGTCGTTGGGACCGGCCTTGTCATAGATCGTCTGGATGGCCGAGAGCGCAAGATTGGTCAGGTTGAGGATTTCGGCTTCCCTCGTCTTCAGCATGTTCTGCTCGAACGTATCGATGCTGTTCTTGGCGAGGTTTGCCGATTGCCAGGTGATGAAGGTGGTGATCGCGAGGATCGAGATGACGAGCGGGACGATCGCCAATGCGATGATCTGGTGTCGTAGCGTCAACGATCGGTCCTCCCCGGGATGCGTGCCGGAATTATGCGCTTTGCCGAATGCGAGTCCAGCGGCTTGTCGGTGCCGGCCGGCCGGCGCTATTCCAGCGGCACGAACAGGCCGAGCTTGACGTCGCGCAGCACGACATTCGTGTGCATGCGGCGGATCTGCGGATTTTCCGCCATAATCAGGGCGGCGATGTCGTCATAATGCTCGACGTCGCGGGCGGTGACGATCGCGATCAGATCGACCGCGCCGGTCACGTAATAGACCTGCTGGATATGATCCTGTTTCTCCGCCCAGATGCGAAACTTCGCCAGCGCGTCGTAATTGTCCCGCTCGATCTCCATGCCGACGATGAACACCATCGATGTTCCCGTCGCCTTCCGATCGACGACGGCGACCTCGGCCTTGATGATCCCCTCCTCGCGCAGCCGCTTCAACCGTCGCTGCACGGCCGAGACCGACAGGCCGATCCGCTCGGCAATCGCTTCGGCCTTCAGCTGGCAGTCGCGCTGAACGATATCGAGAATGTCGCGGTCAAAACGATCCAGTTGTTCCATTGCCCTGTCCATTTCGAGTTCTCCCGCGCGGCTGTATTCTGCCGTATTCGCCGCGTGAGAAAGATTATTTTGCATAGAAAATGCAAAAGAGATGGAAATTGCGCGAAAAAACCGCGCAATTTATCATTATCCTTCGCAGCTCAAGTCCAGCCGGAACCACGCATGTCGGATCAACCCTTTCCTGCTCTTCGCGTCGAAGATCTCCATAAAAGCTTCGGCTCGCAACAGGTTCTCAAGGGCATCTCGACCGAGGCTCACAAGTCCGATGTCATCTCCATTATCGGCTCGTCGGGTTCTGGCAAGAGCACCTTCCTCAGATGCATCAATTTTTTGGAAACGCCCGATCGCGGACGTATTGCCGTCAATGGCGAGGAGGTCGCGCTGAAGCCCGGCCGCGGCGGGCGGCTGCAGCCGCAGAGCTGGCGGCAGATCGAGCGGCTGCGGACGGGGCTTGGGATGGTTTTTCAGAGCTTCAATCTCTGGGCTCATCGGACCGTGCTGGAAAACGTCATCGAGGCGCCGGTGCATGTCATGGGCGTTCCTCGCCGCGAGGCGATCGAAAAGGCGGAAGCCCTGCTCCACAAGGTCGGGCTCTTCGACAAGCGCGATGCCTATCCAGCCTTCCTCTCCGGCGGCCAGCAGCAGCGCGCGGCGATCGCACGGGCGCTCTGCATCGATCCTGCCGTCATGCTGTTCGACGAGCCGACATCGGCGCTCGATCCGGAGCTGGTCGGCGAGGTCCTCAAAGTCATCCGCGATCTCGCGGAGGAGGGCCGGACTATGCTGATCGTCACGCATGAAATGCGCTTCGCCCGGGATGTCTCCAGCCGCGTCCTCTTCCTGCATCAGGGCCGGATCGAGGAGGAAGGCCCGCCCGAGCAAGTCTTCGGGGCGCCGCTCAGCGCCCGCTGCCGGGAGTTCACCGGTCTCAGCGCCCACTGATGAATATCATCGATACACACGAACCAGGAGAATCCTGCGAATGAAACTGCTCCCCATGCTTTTTGCCGGCGCCGCCCTTGCGCTTTCCGCCGTCACGGCTCAGGCCGAGGTCCGCTTCGGCGTCATGAACGAATCCTATCCGCCCTTCTTCGCCAAGGATGCCTCGGGCGAGTGGCACGGCTGGGAAATCGACCTGATGAACGCCGTCTGCGCAGAGATGAAGGAAAAGTGCTCGATCGTCGACATTTCCTGGGACGGTCTCATTCCGGCTCTCCAGAGCAAGAAGTTCGACGTGATCTGGTCGTCGATGTCGAACACGGCGGAACGCTCGAAAGTCATCGATTTCACCGACAAGTATTACAACACGCCGAGCACCCTGATCGGCCCCAAGGACCAGAAGCCGGGCGCCACCGCCGAAGATGTGAAGGGCAAGACCATCGGCATCCAGGTGTCGACGATCCAGTCCGAATATTACAAGAAATACTTCGCCGAGGCTGCTGACGAAAAGACCTATCAGACGCTCGACGAGGCTTTCCAGGATCTGGCCTCCGGCCGCATCGACTACGTGTTCGGCGATTCGCTGGCGCTCGACGCTTTCCTGAAAAGCGACGGCGGCAAGGATTGCTGCGCCAAGATGGGCGATGTCGCCGACGACAAGGAGATTCTCGGCGCCGGCGTTTCTGGCGGCCTGCGCAAGGAAGATACGGAGCTGAAAGCCAAGCTGAATGCGGCAATCGCTGCAGTTCGCGCCAACGGCCAGTATGACGCCATCACCAAGAAATACTTCGACTTCGACATCTACGGCGCGAAGTAAGCAATCCCGGCGATGGCGACCGCGCAACAAGGCATTCTCGACCTGCTAGCCCCCTATCCTCCGGGATGGGGCGGTGTTCTTTTGGCAGGTGCGGTCTCCACGGTCGCCATCTCGGCCTGCGCTTTCGCGGTCGGAATTTTGCTCGGCACCGGCGGCGCGCTCGGGAAGCTTTCGGGCAATCGCGTGCTCCGCCTGCTGCTCGATCTCTATACCACTGTGATCCGCGCTGTTCCCGAGCTGATCCTGATCGTGGGGCTCTATTATGCCGGCACCGATGGCCTCAACCGGCTCTTGGCTGCGATGGAGCTGCCGCCGGTCGAAGTGAACGGCTTCGTCGCGGCCGTCGCCGTGCTGGGCTTCGTGCAGGGCGCCTATATGACGGAAGTGCTCCGCGGCGCGATCCTCGCCATTCCCTCGGGCCAGATCGAGGCGGCCAAGGCTTTCGGCATGGGGCCGGTGCTGAGGTTCCGCCGCGTCCTGCTGCCGGCGCTGTTGCCGAACGCGCTGCCCGGGCTTGCCAATCTGTGGATGTCGGTCACCAAGGACAGCGCGCTGGTCGCGGTCGTCGGCTATCAGGAACTGGCGCTCGCCACCCGCCTAGCCGGCGCAAGCACCAAACATTATTTCGTCTTTTTCCTCGCTTCGGCCCTTCTCTATCTCGCGATCACGCTCGCTTCCAACGTCGTCTTCAAGCTGATCGAAGGACGGGTGCGGCGGGGGCAGCCGCGTCTTGCCTGAAGAAAGCGCCCCATGAGCTTCACCTGGATTTCTTCCTACTGGCCGCTTCTTCTGACCGGCGCCTGGCAGACCGTTTCGCTGCTGGTCATCTCAGTGGTGTTCGGCTTCATGATCGCCATCGGCCTCGCCTTCGCGCAGGTCAGCGGCGGCAGGCTGACGCGGCTTCTTGCGCGGAGCTATTGCACCTTCTTTCGCGGCACGCCGCTGCTGATCCAGCTGTGGCTTCTCTATTACGGCGTCGGCTCGCTGCTGCCCATGGTTCCCGGCATTCGCCAGAGCCTGTTCTGGCCGATCCTGCGCGAGGGCTTCTTCTTCGCCGCCGTCAGCTTCACGCTGAACTATGCGGCCTATGAGGCGGAAGTGCTGCGCGGCGCGCTGCTCGCCGTTCCCAAGGGCGAGCTCGAAGCCGGCCGGGCCTTCGGCCTGTCGCCCTGGAAGCTGACCCGCCGCATCTGGCTGCCGCGCGCCATCCGCATCGCCCTGCCGACCATTGCCGGAGAGATCGTCATGCAGCTGAAGGCGACGCCGCTCGCCTTCACGGTGACCGTGATGGATCTCTATGCCGTGGCGAACAAGGTTCGCCAGGACACGCTGCTCGTCTACGAACCCCTGCTCGTCGTCACTTTCTTTTATCTCGCCCTGACCGCGGTGATCGCCCGCGTCTTTCGAGGTCTTGAAGCGCAGGTGCCGGTTCGCCGCTAGGCGGACGGAAGCTTCCCACTTTGTTTTTAAAGCCCGCCGCCGGTCACGGCGCGGCAGCATGAATGGAGATTACCTCATGAGCACAACGCGAATTCTCGATGGCGGCATGAGCCGCGAGCTGCTGCGGCTGGGCGCCGAATTGAAGCAGCCGGAATGGTCGGCGCTGGCGCTGATGAATTCGCCTGACATCGTGCGCGAGGTGCATAAGGAATTCATCGCCGCCGGCTCGGAGGTCATCACGACGAACAGCTACGCGCTCGTGCCCTTCCATATCGGCGAAGACCGTTTTCGGCAGGAGGGAGCTGCGCTGATCCGTCTCGCCGGCCGCTTGGCGCGCGAGGCGGCCGATGCCGTCACGGACCGCAAGGTGCTGGTTGCCGGTTCGCTGCCGCCGATCTTCGGCTCCTACGAACCGCAGAACTTCCAGCCTGCGCGGGTGCAGGATTATCTCAAGGTGCTGGTCGAAAACCTTGCGCCCTTCGTCGACATATGGCTCGGCGAGACCTTGAGCCTGATCGCCGAGGGTGAAGCCGTGCGCAAGGCGGTGGCGGCATCCGGCAAGCCGTTCTGGATCTCGTTCACCCTGGCGGATGACGAGGCCGACATAAAAAGCGGCGAGCTGAGGCTTCGCTCCGGCGAAAGTGTCGAGGACGCGGCGTCCTGGGCGGTTTCGTCAGGTGCGGAAGCCTTCCTGTTCAATTGCAGCAAGCCCGAGGTCATGCGGGGCGCCGTGGAGACGGCAGCGCGCGTGTTCCGCAAGGCGGACGCTCAGATCGAAATCGGCGTCTATGCCAATGCCTTCGAAGGGGAACAGGGCGCATCGGCGGCCAATGAAGGTCTGCACGAAACCCGCGACGATCTGAACGGCGATGTCTATTCCCGCTTTGCCTGCTCCTGGGCCGAAGCGGGTGCGACGATCATCGGCGGCTGCTGCGGCATCGGCGCTGCCCATATCCATCGCCTCAGGAATACGCTTTCAGGCTGAAGCGCTGGAGAAAACGATGTTTTCC
Source organism: Rhizobium sp. J15 (assembly GCF_002531825.1). Lineage (GTDB taxonomy): Bacteria > Pseudomonadota > Alphaproteobacteria > Rhizobiales > Rhizobiaceae > Rhizobium. The sequence continues at coordinate 111,815 of NZ_NWSX01000005.1, forward strand.
CGGTGAGAGAGACAGCTAATAAATAACTTGATTTATTTCGTCATCTTTTATAACCCGGCGCTGTATTTAACGCATGGAAGGTCGTCATGAATTCTAGATCCGTGGCCAGCTGGCTGGCTGGCTCGCTTATTTCTGTTTCCGCTATTTTCCTCGCCCCGTCCGCCATGGCAGAGCAAAAGACGATCACCGATGTGATCGGCCGCCAGGTGAAGGTCGATCTTCCGGCCAAGCGCGTAGTGCTTGGCTTCTATTTCGAAGACTACATGGCCGTCGGCGGCGAGAAGGCCTATGATTCCGTCGTCGGCATTTCCCGCGAGGCATGGGAAGGCTGGGTTCCCGCGAACTGGAAGATGCACCTTGCCCACCGCCCCTCGCTCGGCGACATCGCCGATGTCGGCGAAGTGGAAGCGCAGACCTTTTCCATCGAGAAGGTGCTGAGCCTCAATCCTGACCTGGTCATTCTTGCTGACTGGCAGTACCAGGCGCTCGGCCAGGACGCCCATCGGCTCGAAGAACAGGGAATTCCTGTCGTCGTCGTCGACTACAATGCCCAGACCGTCGAGCGCCATGTCGCCTCGACCGTGCTGTTCGGGGAACTGACCGGTGAGGACGCCCGCGGCAAGGAGATCGCCGATTTCTACGCCGGCGCGCTGAAGGACATTGCCGATCGCGTTGCCGCATCGGGCAAGCCGAAGCCGAAGGTCTATGTCGAATTCGGCAACAAGGGACCGGCCGAATATTCCTTCACCTACGGCAAGAACATGTGGGGCGCCATGTCGACGGCCGCCGGCGGCGACAATATCGCAGCGCCCTTCGTCGAATGGTGGGGTCCGATCAATCCGGAGCAGGTCCTGGCGTCCAAGCCCGATGCCATCTTCATTTCCGGCCGCGAGAACAACAAGAGCGAGACCGCCTTGCCGATGGGCCAGGGTGTGAAGGCCGACGAAGCCCGCGAGAAGCTGAAGGCTTTCGAAACCCGCCAAGGCTGGAGCGAACTGCCTGCCGTCAAGGACGCCCACCTCTTCGGCGTCTATCAGGGCGCCTCCCGCACGCTCTCGGATTTTGCAATGGTGCAGTATATCGCCAAGCAGCTCTATCCCGAGCAGTTCAAGGACGTCGATCCCGTTGCCAACTACCTCGGCTATTACAAGAAGTATCTGCCGGTGGTTCCCGAAGGCACGTTCGCCATCGCCGTCAAGGGTTGATCCTGACGGACCTAGCTCTGCGAGCGCCATGGTTCATGGCGCTCGTTTTCCGTTGAAATGGGTTTTTGGATGACAGTGACCGCCCGCAATGCCGAAGCGATCGGCGCGCACAGGCTGCGTGAACGCAGGCGCTGGCGCAGCCTTCTGATTTTCGTGGCCCTGACGGCGATCTGTCTCGTTCTCGATATCGCGACAGGCCCGTCGCTGCTGTCGCCGGCGGAAGTGGTACGTTCGCTCACGGGTCTCGGCGAGCGGGCGGCGATGACTGACGCCATCGTCCGGGGCCTGCGCCTGCCTATGGCGCTGATGGCGCTTGCCGTCGGTGCAGCGCTCGGGGCCGGCGGCGCGCAGATGCAGACGCTTCTCAACAATCCGATGGCGAGCCCCTATACGCTCGGCATGGCGGCTGCCGCCGGGTTCGGGGCGGCACTGGTTCTGGCGCTCGGCGGCCTTGGCCTCGACGCGATGGTGGCCGTGCCGCTCGGCGCTTTCGTCTTTTCCATGCTGGCGGCGCTCTTTCTCTTCACGCTGGCTTCGATGCGCCGCATGACGGCGGAAACCATCATTCTCGGCGGCATCGCCCTTCTCTTCCTGTTCCAGTCGCTGCTGTCGCTCATCCAGTTCCTCTCCTCGCCTGAGTTGTCGCAGCAGATATTGTTCTGGCTGTTCGGCAGCCTGACGAAAGCGACATGGCCGACGCTGGCCCTCACCGCGGCTGTCACCCTCGTCTGTTGCGCCATGCTAATGGCGGGTTCCTGGAAACTGGCGGCCCTGCGCATGGGCGAGATGCGGGCAGCAAGCCTCGGCGTCAATGTTCGGCTCTTGCGCATGAAAGTCCTTGTCATCGTCGCGGTCATGACGGCGACCGCCACGAGTTTCGTCGGCGTGATCGGCTTCATCGGCCTCGTCGCCCCGCACATCGCCCGGATGACGGTGGGCGAGGATCAGCGCTTCTTCCTGCCGATGTCCGTCGTCAGCGGTGCGCTGATGCTGTCGGCCGCCTCCGTCGTGTCGAAGTCGATCATCCCCGGCGCGCTGTTTCCCGTCGGCATCGTCACCGCCATTGTCGGCGTGCCGTTCCTGCTGTGGTTGATCTTCGCGCCGAAAAGGAACGGCGCATGATCCGCCTCGAAAACATCGCCATCGAGCGCGGCGGGCAGAGAATTGTTTCCGGCGTCGACACTGTCCTGGAAGCCGGAAAGATCCATGCCGTCATCGGCCCCAACGGCACGGGCAAGACCACGCTTCTGCGCGCCCTCTTCGGCGACCTGCCGCTCGCCGAAGGCAGGTTGACGCTCGGCGGGGACAGCCTAGCCGCCGGACGCACAGGCGCGCGGGCGCTGAAATCGTGGCGCGAGAGCTTCGCCTATATGCCGCAGGACACCGCTACGGATATTGCGCTCACCGTTCTCGAAGTCGTGGTTCTCGGCCGGCTTGGCCGCCTCTCGCTGCATATCGACGACGAGACGCTCGACATGGCGATGACACGGCTTTCACAGACCGGTCTCGCTCATCTCGCCGGCCGCGACATCGCTTCGCTGAGCGGCGGACAAAGGCAGATGGCGCTGTTTGCCCAGGTGCTGATGCGCGAGCCGAAAGTCATGCTGCTGGACGAGCCGGTCAGCGCGCTTGATTTGAAGCATCAGCTTGCCCTGCTCGATCTGGTGCGCCGGGAAACGCGCGCCAATGGCTGGATCACCATGGTCGTGCTTCATGATCTCAATCTGGCCTGCCAATATGCCGATAATCTGCTGGTGATCGCAAACGGCACGATGAAGGCGAGCGGCCATCCGCAATCGATCGTCACGCCGGGCCTCATCGCGCAGACTTACGGCGTGGATGTCGAGGTGCTGCGCGACCGGCGTGGCCAGCCCGTCATTCAGCCGCTGGTCGCCGAGAGTTTGTAGTCCTCCGCCGCGACGGCGTCTTCATTCGTCCTTGAGCGCCGTCTTCTGGAGCTCGAGAAGAAGCTCGATCAGCTTCGGCGCCATCACCCTGATTTCCGAGAGATGGACGGCGCTCAGCCTCGTCAGAAGCTCGTCCGCCTTCTCGGTCAGGAGGATCGTCTGGCGGCGCCTGTCGACCGGATCGGCATGGCGTTCGACCAGCCCGGCATCCGACAGCCGTCCGACAAGCTCGGTCGCCGTATGGGGCGCGATGATCAGCCGCTCGGCCAGCATGCCGATCGTCATCGCCTCGCCGCCGCGTTGTCCCTTGATCGCCAACAGAGCCTGATGCTGCTGCGGAGGCAGGCCTTCCGATTGGGCGGCTGACGCACTGAAGTCCATGAACTGGCGAAGCGCAAATCTGAGGTCGGCAAGAGCTTCGTAATCCTCCTGTCTCAGCGGCGGTGCGGATTTCTTCAAGCTCATTCTCCTCTGCCGCCCACGCGAAGCGGCCGCGGTTTGCGCGCGCGGACTGTTCCCCGATTTCGAATAGATGCGCAGCCGCCGGCCGGTCAAGTGAGGCACCTTCCGAGACATTTTCGCCTTCTTGCTTTCGTCCATTGATTTATATCGTATTACGATATAATGACGCCGCTCAAACAGACCGTTTCCGCGTAGCAGAGGCTTCCATGGCGCAGCATCAACCAAGCAACCGGCCGCATGATTTCACCGGCGGCCTTTCCCGGCGCGAGGCCGGCGATTTCACCACAGACAGGCGGGTCCTCCTGCTTGTCGGAATGGCCGTCGTCATCGGCACGTCAGGCGCCTTTGCGGCCTGGTGTCTCGTCAGCCTGATCTCGCTGGTGACCAATGTCGTCTGGTTCGGAGAGATCGGCATCGAGCCCGCCTCTCTGGCCGCCGTGCCGCGTTCGCTGTGGGTGGTGCTGGTGCCGCCGCTCGGCGGGCTTGCCATCGGCCTGATGGCCCGCTTTGGATCGGAGAAGATCCGCGGCCACGGCATTCCGGAAGCAATCGAGGCCATTCTGATCGGCGGCAGCCGGATGTCGCCGAAAGTCGCTGTGCTGAAGCCGCTGTCATCGGCAATCTCGATCGGAACGGGCGGCCCGTTCGGCGCCGAGGGGCCGATCATCATGACCGGCGGGGCGATCGGATCGCTCTTCGCGCAGTTCTTTCACATGAGCGCGGCCGAGCGGAAGACGCTGCTCGTCGCGGGTGCTGCCGCAGGCATGACGGCGATCTTCGGTTCGCCGATCGCCGCCGTCATGCTGGCCGTCGAACTCTTACTGTTCGAATGGAAGCCGCGCAGTTTCATCCCCGTTGCGGTTGCCGCTTGCGTATCGATCTGCTGGCGCCCGCTGCTCTTCGGAGTAGGCCCGCTGTTCCCGACTCATTTCCAGGTGACATTGCCCTGGTGGGGGATTTTCGCCTGTGCGGCGATGGGCATCCTATCGGGGCTGCAATCCGGACTGCTGACGACGCTGCTCTACCGGATCGAAGACCTGTTCGAGGCACTGCCGATCCACTGGATGTGGTGGCCGATGCTCGGCGGTCTCGTCATCGGCCTCGGCGGCCTGATCGAACCCAGGGCAATGGGCGTCGGCTACGACATCATCGACGGCCTGCTCAACAACCGGCTGCTTGCGCCGGCGGTCCTGTCGATCCTGCTGGTGAAGACCATCATCTGGCTGTTCGCCCTGTCGTCGGGCACTTCGGGCGGCGTGCTCGCTCCGCTCCTGATCTTCGGCGGCGCTCTCGGATGGCTGGTCGGGCTGGTCATGCCCGGCAACGATCCCGGTTTCTGGGCGCTGCTCGGAATGGCGGCGATGATGGGCGGAACCATGCGCGCGCCGCTGACGGGGACCTTCTTCGCGATGGAGATCACCGGCGACGTCAGCACGCTCGTTCCCCTGCTCGCGGCAACGGTGGTCGCCTATGCCGTCACGGTCCTTTTGCTGCGCCGCTCGATCCTCACCGAGAAGATCGCGCGCCGCGGGCAGCACATCACCCGCGAATACGGCGTCGATCCGTTCGAGCTTTCCCGGGCAAGGGAAATCATGATCAACGATGTCGACACGCTTCCTGTCGACATGACGGTCGGTGAAGCCTGCGATTTCTTCGCCTCGCAGCAGAAGACGCACCGGATCTACCCGCTGGTCGATACTGCGGGCAAGTTCGCCGGCATCGTCTCGCGGGCCGATGCCTTGCTCTGGCAAGGCAAGCCCGGCCTCGCCGCCCAGACGCTTGGCGAAACCGTCGCGGATGATTCCGTTCCCGTCGGGCATCCTGACGATACCGTCGCCTTCATCGCCGACCTGATGCTGTCGACGGACAACGGCCGTATCCCGATCGTCGATCCGGCATCGGGCAGACTGTGCGGCCTGATCGCCCGCAAGGATCTGCTGCGGCTGCGCAGTTCCTTGCGGTCCGCGGAACTGGACCGGCGGCCCTATCTGACCGCGGGAGCGAGAAGCAAACCGTGATAGCCATGCCGCTTGCCACTCCTCCGGCCGTGGCTTATATAGTCATCATGGTTATTCTAGTCAGGAGTTGAGCATGCAGCCCTCGCGACAAGGCGATGAAAGCTGGACCGTCGCCAGCGCAAAGGCGAAGCTTTCCGAGGTTATCGAACGCGCCCAATTCGCGCCGCAGACGATTACCCGGAATGGCAAGCCGAGCGTCGTCGTCGTCTCCGCCGAGGAATGGCAGCGCAAGACTGTGCGCAAGGGTACGCTTGTCGAATTTCTGATGAGTTCGCCGCTGCGCGGCGCTGATCTGGATCTCGATCGTCAACGCGACGAACCGCGTGATCCCGAACTGTGAGGCTTCTGCTGGACACCAACGTCCTGTCGGAGGTGACGAAGCCGAACCCAGACATGCGCGTCTTGGCGTGGCTGGATCAGCTCGACGAGGATCGCTCCTTCATCAGCATTGTGTCGATCGCGGAGATTCGGCGCGGTGTTGCCCTGCTGGACAACGGGCGGAAACGCGACGCGCTGGGCGAATGGCTTGCTCGGGACCTGCCGCAACGCTTCGAGGGCCGCATCATCCCGGTGGACGAGCCGGTTGCCTTGTCCTGGGGCGATCTCATGGGCCGCGCGAAACGGAGCGGCCGCGGTCTGTCGTCGATGGACGGCCTGATCGCTGCAACCGCAATTGCTTACGATCTCACCCTGGCTACCCGCAACACCAGAGATTTCGAGGGGTTCGGGATCGAGCTCGTCGATCCCTGGACCGTGTAGTCCTGGAAGGCATGGTCACAACTTTCAATGCAGCCCGAACAGGTTGAGCAGTTCTTCCCGGTGCCGGACGAATTCCGGTGCGCTGCGGTCGCGGGGACGCGGCAGATCGATGTCGATCAGGCGCGGCTCGCCTCCTTTTTCCCGCGGCAGGATCAGGATCCGGTCGGCGAGATAGATCGCCTCCTCGAGATCATGGGTGACGAGAATGGTCGTCACATCCTCATCCCGCCAGATCCGGGCGAGTTCCTGCTGCATGCCGATCTTGGTCATCGCATCGAGCGCGCCGAGCGGTTCGTCGAGCAGTAGGATCTCAGGCTGGACGGCAAGCGCCCGCGCGATGCCAACGCGCTGCGCCATGCCGCCGGACAACTGCCGGGGATAGGCCGCCTCGAATTGCTGCAGGCCGACGAGCTTGACGTAGTGACGCGCCCGCGCCCGCGCCTGCTCGCGGCTGAGACCTCTGGTTTCCAGCCCGAAGGCGACGTTGTCGAGGACGTCAAGCCAGGGAAGAAGGCGTGGCTCCTGGAAGATGACGGCGCGTTCCGCGCCGACGCCGCGTATCGTCTTGCCGTCGACCTGTACTTCGCCTGTATCCGATTCCTCTAGGCCGGCCAGGACCCGCAGCAAGGTCGTCTTGCCCGAACCGCTGGCGCCGACGATGGCGAGGCTTTCGCCGGAGCGGATGTGGAGGTTGATATCCCTAAGAACCTGCAGGCGGCTGCCGTTCAGCTTGTAGGATTTGGAGAGGTGACGGATCGTCACCTCTCCGCGGCGAATGTCCTGGGCGACGCTCATCACGGTTCCTCAGTTGCTGGCCGGCTTGGTGTCGGCGTTAAAGAGAATGTCCTTGGCCGCCAGCTGACCCTGCTTCAGCTTGCCTTCGCGAACCAGGACGTCGATCCAGAACTGGATGTCGCGCTCGACAGGCAGGCCGCCGGCGCGCACGCCGTAGCCGCGGAAATACTGGGCGATATCAGGGTTCTCACCGCGTTCGGCCAGAGCTTTGGCGAGGATTTTCTTGGTTTCCTCAGGATGTTCGCGGGCATAATCGAGGGCGCGGGCCGACTGCTCGACGAAGATCTTCGCGGCCTCGGGGTGCTGCTGAATGAAGTCACGGCGCAGGACCACGAAGCCGCCGGCGATGTCGCCGAGCACGTCGGTATCGTCGAAGACCGCACGCAGGCCGCCGTTCTTCAGCGCTGCACCCTCGAAGGTCGTCTGCCAGTAGCCGAAGGCGGCGATATCGACCTGCTTGGAGCGCAATACCTGCTCGAGCTGCGGACCGGGAACGACGACCTGGTTGGCGGAGTCGCTCGGAAGGTCGACGGAATGCAGGGCTTCGCGGATGGTGTAATCGAGATGGGCGCCGAGCGTGTTGACCGCGATGCTCTTGCCGGCAATGTCCTTGATGCTTTTGATCGGGCTGTCCTCCAGCACGTAGAAGGTCGACTGCACCTCGTCATTGATGCCGTTCGAGGGATAGGCGGCGACGAAATCATTGCCGCCGATGATCGAATTCAGCACGGCTGATGTGGCGGCGCTGCCGATCTCGACGTCGCCGGATGCGAGAGCGATGAGAGAGGCCGGGCCGCCCTGGGCATAGCCGACATTCTCAAACGTGATGCCGGTGTCTTTGAAATAGCCGAGCGCGTCGGCGAGTTCATGGGCGGCAAGACCGCCCTGGCTCGCGAGGTAGCGCAGCTTCACTGCGTCGGCGGCTGCGGCCGGCGTGGCAAGACCGAGCGCAATCACGGCCGGCAGGAGAAGATTACGGGGGTGGAAGGTCATGGGATGTCCTTTCGGAAGAGAGAATTGGTGGAAGCGGTCAGGCGCTCGGCTGAGACCAGCGGCAGAGACGGCGCTGCAGGAGAACCAGCAGGGCATTGGCGGCAAGGCCAAGAAAGGCGAGAAGAAGGATCGCCGCAAACATCAGCGGGATCTGGAAATTGTACTGGGCGTTCATGACCTGGAAGCCGATGCCCTTGTTGGCGCCGATCATCTCGGCGGCGATCAGCAGCAGAAGCGCGGTTGTGGCCGAGAGACGCAGGCCGACGAAGATCGCAGGCACCGAGGCCGGCAGGATGACGCGGCGGAAGACGGTGAGCGGTCCGGCGCCGTAGGTCCGCGCCATCTCGATGAGCTTCTTGTCCACTTCCTTGACGCCGCCGATCGTGGCGAGCAGCACCGGAAACAGCGTCGCCCAGAAGATGACGAAGATTTTGGACGTTTCACCGAGACCGAGCAGCAGGATGAAGACCGGATAGAGCGCCAGCGCCGAGGTCTGGCGGAAGAGCTGCAGGATCGGGTCGAGCGCCTGCTCGACCGCACGAAACTGGCCCATGAACAGGCCGAGCGGAATGCCGACCACGACGGCAAAGGCAAAGGCTGTTCCCGATCGCTGCAGGCTGACGGCGATGTCATCGAGCAGCGCGCCGTTGGCGAGGTTGGTCCAAAGAGCCGACAGGATCACGTTCAAGGGCGGAAAGACGGCGGGATTGACCCAGCCCCTGGTGCTCGACACCTGCCAGAGCACGAGAAAGGCGATGAGCAGGCCGTAGCGCGGCAAAAGCGATGCGAGCACGCCGCGCACATGCGACGCGAAAGTGGGCGTATTGCTTTCGCCGCTCTTCAGGCGGCCGAAGCTTCTCGGGAGAGTCTGGTTGATTTCATAAGTCATAGATCGCTCCTCACTCTGCTGCCTGGAGGGCTGCGCGCCCCGCAGCCCATCGATTGGTCGGGAAAGGCAGGCCGAGGTTTTCCCGTAGCGTCTTGCCTTCATAGGCAGTTCGGAACAGGCCGCGGCGCTGGAGTTCCGGAATGACTAGATCGACGAAATCGTCGAGTGCCGTCGGAAGCCACGGCGGCAGAATGTTGAAGCCGTCGGCCGCTTCGTTTTCGAACCATGTCTGCAGCGTATCGGCGATCTGCTCGGCCGTTCCGACGATGGTGAAATGACCGCGGGCGGAAGCGATCCACTGATAGAGCTGGCGGATGGTGAAGTTGTTCTCGTCGGCGATCTGGCGGATCAGCGCCTGGCGGCTCTTCATGCCCTCTGTCGGCGGCGCAGGCGGAAGCGGCCCATCGAGATCGTAACCATGCAGGTCGAGCGTGCCGCCGGTCAGGCCGTTGAGAAGACCGATCCCGTCTTCCTCAAGGATGAGCGAGGTCAGACGGTCGTATTTCTCCCGCGCCTCGGCTTCGGTCCTGCCGACGAAGGCGGAGACGCCGGGCATGACGAGGATGTGATCGGGATTGCGGCCGAGACCGCGGGCGCGCGCCTTGATGTCCCGATAGAATTCCTGGGCGGTTTCGATGTGCTGATGGGCGGTGAAGATGACCTCGGCCGTCGCCGCGGCAAGCCCGCGTCCGTCTTCGGACTGTCCGGCCTGCACGATGACGGGATGGCCCTGCGGTGAACGTGAGACATTGAGCGGACCGCGCACGCTGAAATGCTCGCCGCGATGGTCGGTATCGTGCAGCTTCGCGGGGTCGAAGAAGACGCCGCTCTCCTTGTCGCGGATGAACGCGTCGTCCTCGAAGCTCTCCCAGAGTTTGCGGACGACGTCGACATGCTCGGCGGCGCGGCGATAACGCTCGGCATGCGGCAGCTGCGTTTCGCGGTTGAAGTTTTGCGCGGTGAGGTCGCCCGTCGTGGTCACGACGTTCCAGCCGGCGCGGCCTTGGGAGATCAGATCCAGCGAGGCGAACTTGCGGGCGGTGGTGTAGGGCTCCTCATAAGTGGTCGAGGACGTGGCGATAAAGCCGAGATGGGTTGTCAGAGGCGCCAGCGCGGAAAACAGCGTCACCGGTTCGAAGCCGGCCACCCGGGCATTGCCGCCTTCGCGCGCTCCGCCGAAACCGATAGCCAGGCCGTCGGCCAGGAAATAGGCGTCGAAGAGCCCGCGCTCGGCCGTCAAAGCGAGCTGCTTGTGGAACGCGAAACTGGTCGCGCCATCGACCGGCTGGTCGGGATGCCGCCAGGATGCAACATGCTGTCCGCCACCGGGCAGAAATGCCCCAAGCCTGATTTTCCGTGTCATTTCGCGTCCTATCCGTTTGCCGCCGAGAGCCCGGCCTTGCCCAAGGCCAAGGTGCAGTTATCGGCTGTCGGAAAGTTAAGATACGTTCTCCATAAAATTTATAGAGAAACTTCATTCCGTAGTTTGGGAGGAAGAGTGAATAGATTTTCGGGATTGGCGCGAAACCGGAAATCAACGGCCGGAGAGGCATCAGGAGATATATCGTCCTGCGGCAGGTATTCCGGCTAGGACAAGCAGCCGCAAGTCCGGCAAAGCGCCGGGCGGAGGTGATACGGGTTTAACAGGGCATGCAGCTGAATGCCGGCCTAAGCGTGAATGTCGGTACCATCAGAATGCCGATACCGAGCTCTGCTCGGTGGATCAGCCACGCTTCGGCCGCGCCGGCGCATGGTCGAGACCCGCGGCGGCTTTCTTCAGGCAGTCCAGGTAGCGGTCGCGGTTGGCGATGCCGTCGTCGCGGGGGGTGACGAGGCAGAGCGTGGCGGCGGCATGGCCTTCCTCGTCCCTGACCGGTACGGCAAAACAGTGCGTGAAGCTGTCGACGATACTGTTGAAGGTGAAGAGACCTTCGCGCTCGGCCTGACGCACCTCGGCGATGAAGGTCTGCGGGTCGAGCCATTCGCCGCTCGGCAGGCGGAAATCCTGCGGCGGAATGAAGTTCAGGATTTCCTCATCCGACAGATGCGCGACGAGCAGACGGCCCGACGCCGTCCACGGAATCGGCACCGACTGGCCGATATCCGTCGAAATGCGGAACGGCCGCGCGCCCTCGCGCATGCGCACGACAGTATATTTGTTCCCGTCGAGCATGCAGAACTGCGCGGTCTCCCGCGTCTCGTCGGCAAGCTGTTCCAGCGCCGCTTCGCATTCGCGGGTGAAATCGAAGTGGTTCTCGTAGGCGGCGCCGAGGAAATAGAGCTTGCGGCCCAGATAGACGCGGCCCTCGCCGCCGGTGAATTCGAGAATGCCGTTGCTCAAGAGCAGGTTGACGAGCTCATAGACCGACGAACGCGGCGCACCGATCTGCGCGGCAATTTCATTCGGCTTCAGGGCCTGCCGCTTCTGGCGCAGGAAATCGAGGATCTCGAAGGCGCGGTCGAGCCCGCGGGCGCGCTTGCCGACTGCTTCGTCCTGAATTGCGTCCATTGCTGTCAATCCCGTTCCTGTTGGGCCCTGTTCCTGTCCGGCCAAGCTTTTCAAACCCTCTGCCGCATCTGTCAACCGATCCCGTCTTCCCGGCGAACGAAATTTTTTCACCCCTCTTGCGAGGCGGAAAAATCGGCATAAGATCAGCGCGTCCGGTATTTAGATCATATGTACATTATATTGGACAATTGGGAGATGGCAAGCCGTCAGCGCTGCCGCATAGAAAAAGGGGATCGACATGAAGAATCTTGAAAACAGCATTTCCGCCTCGTTACGCCGCCGCCTTCTGGCGGGCGCTGCCGCCGCTGCGGCCCTGCTCGCCTTTTCGGCCGGCACGGCATCGGCCGCCGCCAATTGCATCAAGGGTGACAGGAAAGCGCCCTACACGATCGGCTGGGCGAACATCTATTCGGTGCCGACCTGGATGAAGCAGACCGAAGGCACCATCACCGCCGAGGTGGAGGAGCTGAAGAAGGCCGGCCTGGTGAAGGATCTGATGATCACCGACGCGCAGGGCAACGCCCAGACGCAGATCCAGCATATCCAGTCGATGATCGACGCCAATGTCGACGCCATCGTCGTCATCGCCGGCTCCTCCAACGCGCTCGACCGCGTCATTTCAGATGCCTGCGACAAGGGCATCGCGGTCGTGAACTTCGACAGCCTCGTCAATACCGACAAGGTAACGGCGAAGATCAACACCGATTCCAACGAATGGGGCGCGACCGCCGCGAAGTGGATGGTCAGCCAGCTCGGCGGCAAGGGCAAGATCATCATCATGAACGGCCCGGCCGGCATCTCGGTCAGCGATGATCGCCGCAAGGGCGCACAGCCGGTGCTCGACGCCAATCCGGGCCTGCAGGTCATCACCGAGACGAACACGGAATATAACGTCGCACCGGCACAGGAGGCGATGACCAGCCTGCTCTTCGCCAATCCCGAAATCGATGGCGTGCTGTCGCTCGGCGGCGCGCTGTCGGCCGGCTCCGTCCTCGCCTTCGAGCGCCAGGGCCGCGACCAGGTGCCGACGACGGGCGAAAATGCCCGGCAGTTCCTGGAGCTGTGGAAAGAGAAGGGCCTGAAGGGCTGGGCGACCATGCAGCCCAACTGGCTGGGCGCGCTTTCCGTCTATACCGCCGTGCAGGCGCTGCAGGGCAAGGATGTCCCCGCCTTCGTCAAGGTGCCGTTGCCCGTCATCGACGACAGCACCATCGGCAGCTATCTCGCCCGCGCCGACAAGTTCCCGGCCGACGGCTATATCTACTCGGATTACGACAAGGCGCTCTTCGACAAGCTGCTTGCCACCAAGTAATCCGGATTGAGGGATGCCGTCATGACGGAACAAAAGCCCCTGCTGGAAGCCCGGCAGGTGTTCAAGGGATTTTTCGGCAATCCCGTTCTGAAGGGCGTCGACATCGCCCTTCTGCCGGGCAGGGTTCACGCCCTGCTCGGCGAGAACGGCGCCGGCAAATCGACGCTGATCAACCTGCTGTCCGGCGCCCTCCAGCCCGACAGCGGTTCCATTCTCATCGATGGTAAGCCCGCCGGGCGCTTCAGCCCGGCGGCGGCGCGCGCGGCCGGCATCGCCGTGGTTCAGCAGGAGCTGAGCCTGACGGCCAACCTGTCGATTGCCGAAAACATCGGGCTCGGCGCCTTTCCGCGCCGGTTCGGCCTGATCGATTACAAAGCGCTGCATCGCGGCGTGCGGGAGGTCTGCGACATGGTGGGGCTCACCGAGCCGCTCGACATGCCGGTCGCCGATCTCGCGCTCGGCCGCCGCCAGATGGTGGAGATCGCCAAGGCGCTGTTCCGCAAGCCGCGCGTGCTCATTCTGGACGAGCCGACCTCGTCCCTCTCCGCGCATGAGGCCGGTATTCTTGCCGGCCTGATCGGTACGCTGAAGGACCGCGGTACCGCGCTTCTTTATATTTCCCATCGCCTCAACGAGGTGCAGGCGCTCTGCTCGCATGTCACGGTGCTGAAGGACGGCGGCGTCACGGCGGATCAGTCGCTCTTCGGCATCGATGGCGAAGGGCTGGTGCGCCTCATGGTCGGCCGCGAGACCGGCGATCTGTTTCCGCCGCGTGTCGCCGCCAAGCCCGGGGCGACGCGCATCAGCGTCGAGGATTTCTCCGCCGGCATGGTGCGCCAGATCGGTTTTTCCGCCCGCGCCGGCGAGATCGTCGGCATCGGCGGACTTGTGGGACAAGGGCAGGAAGACCTGCTGCTCGGCCTTTACGGCGCGATCCCTGCCTCCGCCGCCCAAGCGGAGATATCAGGCAAGCCCGGCCTGCCCGCCCATGTCGGCGAAGCGAATGCGGCGGGCATCGTCTATGTCCCGGCCGACCGAAAGCACGAAGGGCTGGTGCTGCCGCATTCCATCGCCTCCAATCTGATCCTGCCCTCGCTCGGGCGGCTCGCCCGCAAGGGTTTGCGTGACCGGCCGGCGGAAACCGGCCTGGTCGCCAATCTCGCGCGCCGCCTGACGATCAAGGGCGATACGGCCCGCCCGGTGCAGGCGCTTTCCGGCGGCAACCAGCAGAAGGTGGCGCTCGCCAAATGGCTGCCGCTCGATCCCTCCGTTCTGCTCCTCAACGATCCGACGCGCGGCGTCGACATCGAGACCAAGCGGGAAATCTACCTCATGCTGCGCGCCTTCGCCGCCGAGGGGCGGCTCGTCATTCTCGCCAGTTCCGACACGCCGGAACTCGTCCATCTCTGCGACCGCGTCGTGGTTCTGCGCGAAGGGCGCGTTGCCGCCACGCTGTCGGGTGACTCAGTCAGCGAAGGGGCGATCGTCGGCGCAGCCATGGGCATTCTGACCGCGACACAGGGAGAGGCGGCATGAGCACGATTTCGTCTTCCGGCCGGCTCTACGGCTCGATCCAGCTTCGCCGCAACCACGGCCTCGGCGGCCTCTACCTCGTCGTCGCGGCTTTTCTTATCCTCTATGCCGTGCTCTTTCCCGGCATCCTTTCGATCGGCGGCTTTTCCAAGTTCACGCAGAACTGGTTTCCGCTCGCGCTCGTCACCATGGCGCAGGCGCTGCTGATGCTGAACGGCGGCATCACGCTGGCGATCGGTCCGCTCGTCAGTCTCGGCGCGGTGATCGCCGCGACGACCATGGAAGGGGCGCTCGGCGTGGCTGGCGGCATTCTGGCGGTTGCTGCCGCCGGTCTTGCGATCGGTGCCATGATCGGCGTCATCGTCACGCATCTGAGATTGCCGGCGATCATCGTCACGCTGGCCGGTTCCTTCATCATCAGCGGCGTCGCGCTCATCCTGCTGCCGCGACCGGGCGGGGCCATTCCCGATTGGCTGTCGACCACGCTCGCCGGCCACACGCCCGTCGCCTTTCTGCTGCTTGTCGTGATCCTGGCGCTCTGGAAAGCCTTTCTGGCCACGCCGCTCGGCCTCGGCATCTATGCGGCCGGCGACAATCCGGTCGGCGCGTTCCGCTCCGGTGTGCCGGTCGAGCGGGTGAAGGTCGCAGCCTTCGCGCTCTCCGGCCTTCTCGCGGCGCTGACCGGTCTCTTCGTCGCCGCGCAGACCGGCTCGGGCGACCCTGTCATCGGCACGCCTTTCACGCTGAACTCGATCGCCGCCGCCGTGCTCGGCGGTGTCGGCTTTCTCGGCGGCAAGGGCACGATGCGCGGCGCGATCTGCGGCAGCCTGCTGCTTTCGGTCATGATCAACGTCATGTTCTTCCTGGGCTTCCCGCCGGTTGCGCAATATGTCGCGCAAGGGTTGATCATCGTCGGCGCGGTCGCCGTTCCGGAACTTCTCGCACAGTGGAGGGCAAGGCGATGAACATCGTCAGATCCGCGTTCCGCAATCCGCCGCTTCTGACCTTCCTTCTGGTCGCGCTCGTCTGGATCGTCGCAAGCTTCACGCTGCGCGGTTTCGGCGCTTACGGCCACCTGCGCTACCTGCTGGAACTCGCCGCGGTCATCGGCATCGTCGCTGCCGGCCAGACGCTCGTCATCCTGATGGGTGGCATCGACCTTTCCGTCGGTGCGGTCATCACAGTCACGGCGATCCTGCTGCCGCTGATTTCGCCCGCATGGGACCCGACCGGCCTCACCGGCATCGCGGCGGCCCTTGCCATCGCCACCGGCATCGGGTTCCTGAACGGTGCGGGGGCCGCCTATCTCCGCGTCCCGCCGATCATCATGACGCTCGCCATGGCGACCTTCCTGCAGGGCCTGCTCGTCATCGTCGCCGGCGGCAGCGCGGTCACCGTCAGCAATCCGGCGGTCATTCTGCTCGGACAGTCGCGGCCGCTCGGCATCCCGGCCGGCATCATCCTCTGGCTCGTCGTCTCGGCCGTCGTCCTGCTGCTCGTCCACCGCATGCCGATTGGCGCGCGCTTCCTGGCGCTCGGCGCGAACCCGCTCGCCGCCCGGCTTTCCGGCGTCAGCGTCACGCGCAACACGCTGATCGTCCATACGCTGTCCGGCTTTTTTGCCGGGCTTACCGGCATTCTCGTGCTGGGGATGAACCGGCAAGGTTATGTCGGCATCGGCGACCCCTATCTGCTGACGTCGATTGCCGCCGTCGTGCTCGGCGGCACCTCGATCCTCGGCGGTCGCGGCACCTATGCCGGAACCATCCCGGGGGCGATCCTGCTCGTGACGACGACGGCGCTGATCACCGTCGTCAACGCCTCGCCTGGCTGGCGGTCGATCATGTTCGGCACGCTGATCCTTGCGCTCCTGCTCGTATCCGGCCGCGAGGCGCGAAGATGACGGAGCGCTATGACGGGCCGGTGATCGACCCGCATCACCATCTCTGGGACCTCAGCCTGCAGCGCCATCCCTGGCTTCAGAAAGCACGGGCTTCAGGCGAGGAGATGGTGTTCGGAAGCTTGGCGCCGATCCTGCGCGACTACGGCATTGACGACTATCGTGCCGATGCCGCGCGTCAGAACGTGGTTGCGACCGTGCATGTGGAGGCCGGCTGGTCCGATGCGCATCCGCTCGAAGAGAGCCGTTGGCTGGATGGCCTCGACCGCACGTCCGGCGTGGCGCACCGGTATATCGCGCGCGTTCCTCTCGACGGACCGGAGGCCATGAATCTGCTCGAGGCGGAAGCAGAAAATCCCAACGTCGTCGGTATCCGCGATATCGTCAGCTGGCACCCCGAACCGGCGAAGAGCTTCGCGGCGCGCGCCGGCCGGATAGACGATCCTGCCTGGCGGGCGGGCCTCGCCGAGGTCGCGCGGCTCGGGCTGGTCTTCGATCTGATGCTCTATCCCTGGCAGATGGACGAGGCGCTCGACCTCGTGCGCGCCTTTCCGCAAACGCTTTTCGTGCTCAATCACGGCGGCAGCCCCGCCGAACGCACCGAGGACGGCATGGCCCTCTGGCGCCGCGGCCTGCGGGCGCTCGGCGGCGAGCCGAATGTGCGGCTGAAGATTTCCGACCTGGTCGCCTATGACAACGACTGGACGCTCGAAAGCCTGCGGCCGGTGATCGACCATTGCCTCGATTGTTTCGGCCCGGCGCGCGCCATGTTCGCGAGCGATTTTCCGGTCGCCGGCCTGCACGCCTCCTTCGACGAGATCTATCAGGTTTTTCGCACCGTCGCCGCTGAGCTCTCTTACGACGAGCAGCGAGCGCTCTTCTTTGCCACCGCCAACGACACTTATCGCCTCGCCATCACAGACGCGGTCGAGGATCTGAGAGGCCGCCATGTCTGACCTTCATGTCGCGGAAAATGGATTGATCGACGAACGGGTACGCGGCTTTCCGCCGGGCCATCCGCCGCTGCCGCTCGCGGCCGTGGGAATGCAGGGATGGAAGCCCTATGACGGCAGGATGGCGCTGCCGCTGATCTCGCTCGACCGGCAAGCCTTCGCAGGCAATGTCGAGCTGATGATGGCCTATGTGAAAAGCCATGGCGTCGAAATCGCCCCGCACGCCAAGACGCCGATGTCGACGGCGCTGGCGGACGCGCTGCTGGCGGCCGGCGCCTGGGGTACGACCGTCGCCGATATCCGCCAGGCCGCGGTCCTGCTCAAAGCGGGACAGCGCCGGCTGATCCTTGCCAACGAGATCGGCGGGCTTGCCGCCGCCCGCCGGCTTGCGGCGCTCGTCGGCCATTATCCCGATGCGGAACTGCATGTTTTCGTAGATTCGACGGCGCTCGTCGAAGCTCTCCGGTCGGCATGGCAGGAACGCGAAGACCTGCCGCCTCTCGGCCTGCTGGTGGAGTTCGGCGCCGGCCGCGCCGGTCTGCGCAGCGTGGAAGCCGCAGCGGCCATTCTCGACGCGATCCTTGCCGCGGAGACGCCGGTCTTCCGGCTGACCGGTATCGCCGCCTATGAGGGCGCGGCCGCCACGGCCGATCCGGAAGAGACGGGGCTGCGCATCGACGCGCTGATGGCGATGACATCAGGTTTCCTGCCCAAGGTGCGCGCCCGCATCGGCAATGAACGGCCTCTCCTCGTCACAGCAGGCGGCTCGGTGTTTTTCGACATCGTTGTCGCGCGGCTTTCAGCCGTGGTCGCGGTCGATCCTGCCTGCCGGCTCGTGCTGCGCAGCGGCGCGATCTTCTTTCACGATCACGGCATTTACGAGCGCGGCCTTGCCGGTCTCGATGCGCGCGGCGGTTTGCGCATCGGCGGCAAGACGGTGTCCGCCGCATCAGGTTTCCGCCCGGCGCTCAGGCTCTGGGCCGAGGTTCTCTCCCGGCCGGAACCGGGGCTTGCGATTGCAGGCATGGGCATGCGCGATGTGGCGATGGACCAGGGCCTGCCGCGGCCCCTGGCGCTCTATCGCAATGGCGTCCGTCTCGCCGGTCTCGATAGCACCGAGGTTTTTCGCCTCAACGATCAGCACGCATTTATCGCGCTTGCCGAGGGCAGCGACGTCTCGGTCGGCGATGTCATCGAGTTCGGCATTTCGCACCCCTGCACCTGCCTCGACCGGCATGCCATCCTTTACGGCCTCGACCCCGATCATTCGGTGACGGCGGCCTATCTCACCAGCTTCGGCTGAACTTTCCCTCCAAAGCTAAGAAAAGGAAAACCTGCATGATCCAGCGTTACCAGAAAGGCTCGCGCATGAGCCAGGCGGTCAGCTATGGCGGGCTCGTCTACATCGCCGGCCAGGTGGCGGAAAATCGAAAGGCTGATATCGAGGAGCAGACCCGCGACGTGCTCGGCAAGATCGACGCGCTTTTGCAGCAAGCCGGCACCGACCGTTCCCGCCTCCTCGCCGTCAACGTGTTCCTGCCTGCCATCACCGATTTCGAGGCGATGAACGGCGTTTACGACAGCTGGATCGACATCGAAAACCCGCCGGCTCGCGCCTGCACCGAAGCCCGTCTCGCCGATCCTGATCTGCGCGTCGAGATGACGGCGGTCGCGGCCCTCTGACAGCCCGCATTGGAGACATCATGCACAGCGGCCTCGTCAATCCGATCGATTTTTCCCGCGAGGGCCGGCAGGCCGGCCACCTCGCCATTCCCTATTCGATCGACCGTTCGCCCTATTATCAGATCCGCATTCCGATCCTTCGCCTGAAAAATGGCGAAGGGCCGTCGCTGCTGCTGATGGCGGGCAATCATGGCGACGAATACGAGGGCGAGCTGCAGCTCGCCCGGCTGATGCGCCTGCTTGATGTCAACGAAATCCGCGGCGCCGTCACCATCCTGCCGATGGCGAACCTCCCGGCGGTGATGGCGGCCAGGCGCTGCTCGCCCTTCGACGGCGGCAACCTCAACCGCGCCTTTCCCGGCGATCCCATGGGATCGCCAACCGCGCGCATGGCGCATTTCCTCGAACACGGGCTTTTTCCACGGCACGATGTCATGCTCGACCTGCATTCGGGCGGCACCTCGATGGCCCACCTGCCCTGCACGCTGATCGAGCGGCAGGCGGATACCGCCCGTTTCGAGCGGTCCGTCTCGCTGATGCGCGCGCTCGGCGCCTCGCATGCCTTCATCGCCGACAACGGGCCGGCGGCGCCGACCTCCATGGGCGCCGCTGCGCGGTCCGGAACCATCGGCCTTTCCGGCGAGTTCGGCGGCGGCGGCACGGTGACATCAGAGACGATGGCGTTTACGGCGGCGGCGATCGACCGGCTGCTCCTGGCGCTCGGGATCGTCGGGCGACCGGTCCTGTCGCGCGTGCCGCTCTCCGAGCCCAGACCGTCGCAGCTGCTGTCGCTGTCCCGCCACAGCCAGGGCATCTATGCAAACCGCAGAGGCTGGTTCGAGCCGGCCGCCGCACTTGGTGCCGCCGTTTCCGCCGGCGATCTCGCCGGGTGGTATCATGATCTGGAACGCCCGGAGCAACCCGAGGAAGAATTGCGCTTCGCCGAGAGCGGCATCGTCATCTCCCACAGGCTGCATTGCGACAGCCAGGCCGGCGACTGCCTGATCCAGGTTGCCGAACCCATCGCGGCTTAGCCGATCGCATCGACGGCCGCCCTTACCCAGTCCAGCCGCTTTGCTGGGATGAGCCCGTAATTGTAGAAGTTCACGCCGTCAGCACCGGCATCGACGGCCGCCTTGGCGCGCGCCGCAAGGATCGCCGGTCCGCCGACCTCGGGATAGAAGACGCGAAGCCCGACCCCGAGGAATTTTTCCGGCCCGATCGCTGCCCGGCCGGTGCGGATGACATCGCCGACGGCATCCGGCGGCATGTCGTAGCAGCAGAGGAGCACCCCGTCGCAGAGCTTGCCGGCGGCTGCGAGATCGACGCCGCCGAGCCAGCCGTCCTTCAGGTCGATGAGCACGATGCGGCTCGCCGGATCGGCCGCGGCCGTGATCTCGCCGATCAGGCTGGTCACCGGCTCGCTGCGCCATGCGAGAAAGGCATGCAGCTCGGGATGGTCGCGGAAGGCATCGATGCCGGCGGCCGGGAAATCCGGGAACTGCCGTTCAGGGACGGCCCGTTCGCAAAGCTCCGCAATGAAGTGCGCGACCGTTCGGCGGGCGCCCTCGATTGGCACCCCGACCTTTCCGGCGCGCGCCGTGCAATGGTCGCAGAAACACAGGGACAACAGGAAGTCGTCTTCGGCATTCAGGCCGACGCCGTCTTTCTCGTGATGATATTCGTGCGCGAAGCCCATGAAGTTCGGGCTCTCCAGCTCCACCATGTCGGGCCGGTATTTCGTCGTTATGTCGCGAACGAGGGTGACGACGTAGTCCCTTGCCGCCGGGCTGGAGGGGCAGAGATTGTAATAATTGGCATTGCCGAAGGCGTTGCGCGTCACGTGATCGGGATGCAGCATGCCGAGGCGGCTATTGTGAAGGCAGACGGTCCAGCAGGAAATCTTGAGGCCTGTCTTCTCACGTTCGCTGACGAGCGCCTCCAGCATGTCGCCGCGCTCGCCGACATTGCCGGCCATCAGCGGCCGGATCACCCTATCCTGCCAGAGGCTTTCGTCCGGCCGGAAGTAGACCGTCCCGTCCTCAGGGAAATAGGCCTTCTGCTTCGGGCTCCGCGGCTGCAGGAAGCGGCCGGCATGGTAGGAGGTCGCCATGCTGACGGTGTTGAGCCCGGCCCGGTCCCGGAGCTCGGCTGCAATCGCCTCAAGCCCCTGGTCCTGAATGTCCCAGGGGTAAGTCCACATGGAAAGATGCATGCTGCGCTCCCGTCGAGTCTGTCCACTTTATAGAACACGCGTCCATAATAGTGTCCAGACCGATCTTTGGAGCAAGCATCGGTAAACGCTCCGAGGGGAAATTCGCTTGGCTGTGCGCGACTGACTTGCTCCCGCGCGCCGGCGAGACCAATAGAATTTACTGACGAGCAAAGCGTCCTTGGAAGCGGCGCCTTGGTCTGAAATGACAGAGTTCATCGCACCCGCTTCTCTACCGGTCAGTCTGCCGGGCGCGCCCATCAGACGGCGCGCCCGATAGCAGACTGCGCATGAAGACGGCGGCCGGCCAAGCCGTAGATCACCGGCTCGGATTTATATGATCTTTCGAGAAATCAGACCACCAAGAATCCCTGGTAGGCGTCCTTAAACTGATTGTTCAGTTTTATGGCAACCCATAATGGATTTTCGGGGTCGGTCGGCTTTAAGCCATGCGCAGGTTTGGCAATAACCGGCCATAACTTGCTGGTACTTACAGCATCCGTATCAGGGCATATTTCCACTTCAACCTCATCCGTGCCGTCCGAATTGCGCGCTATATACACAACCATACCCGAAATGAAGCCAGTGCCTCCAAGTGAAAAACGAGTACTTTTGTCGGTTGCAGCTTTCACAAGCTTGTCGCTCAGATACTTAATGTCAATTTCGTGTTGGTCACCAGACTTTGCAGGCATGTTAACCTCCTTGTTCGTCCGTATCCGCAAATCAATCACTATCGCTCGACCTGCGAGGTATGAATCCGCCCGACCGCGACATTACCCCGCCGGAGCGGGACAAGGCTCCGCCCGACCTGGACATTCCACTTGCCATTCCTCTGGGATCAGCAGAGACCTCAGCCGAGAGCAGGATTTGTTCAAAGGTTCCTGTTTGGGCATCGAGCCTCATCGAGAGATCGCCCTTCTCATAGATCCAGACTCTAATGTCCTCGGCGAGAGCTCCAATTTGAGAGCCGAGGCCCGTTAGTGCACTTGCACTAGGAGATCGGTATAGTCTTTCGTATTCGATATCACCGTCGGCGTTTCTTGGAGGAGAGTTGTCAGGATCCATGCCGCCGCCGTGGACAAGGAAGATTGCTGGCCTAGCCAGTTCAATAAAAGCTCCCTCGAAAGAAAAAGCGTAGATTCGCGCGAGCGTCGCGCCCGGCTCAGCGAGTTGGTTCCTCAGGAAATTGTTCGCACCTGCTTGACGTGGGCCTAAAGGTCCGGAAGTGCCGCCTCTAAGAAGAACGTCTTGAAGTTCACGTCCAAACAAATACACAGATGATATACTGAGTAGATTTTCTTGGTGTGCCACGTCTGCCTCCATCTAGCTGATTATTGACCGATGCCTGATCTCGACAGCAGAACTCTCTCGCGATAGCTCATCTTGGGAAGATCCAGATGATCTATCGGCAGCAGGATCCGCGCAGAGTGAACATGGCTGCGATGCTCGCCGCCCTTGAGGTGCGCCCCGGCATGTAGCTTGCCGATCGCCCGTTGCTTGAAATTTCCGGTGATGATGCCCGCGAACTGGCCGCCGCTTTCATGCCGATCGATGGCAAGCATCGTTTCGGCAACGTCGCCATAGTCGAGAAAATCAGGAGCGAGAGCCCACAGGGTTTCCGCCAGATATGTGCCGGCAATGTCCCGTGCATCGAGCAGCGCTTCGACAAATCCATCCGAATTCAGTGCAAAAGCGCGGTCAAAGGCATGCTGTACGGATGCCTCGGCGGCTGGATCGAACTCGGCAATATCTGCGAGATCTTCAACGGCCCGCGAGATCAGGCCGCGCGCCACCAGACTCTCATGAAAGATATCGACGAGTATATCGAATATCGCACCGGTGAGCGGCTGGGAGAGCTCATGCTCATCCTTCCAGCCGTGCGCGAACTCGCGCATCGTCCTTTTGTTGTTTGCCGAGCGTATCTGTCGATGCGGCGAGAACTCCGAAAAGCGCGAGAGGCGATTTGCGCGGTGGAGGTTGCCGCGTGTTTCCGCAAGAACATTGTCGATCACGGATGGAAAATGCATGGCCGCGATCAGCGACACGCAGTCGGAGAAAGCCTCCTGGAAACCAAGATACTCCGGGTACTCGGTTCCAGGGCGCGGCACGCCGAGGACGCTGAAGATGATCGCGTGCCCCACCTCATGCGCGATGACGTCGAAATCCAGGCTGAAGGGAAGGATGCGTCCATCCTTCTCGAACTGGCTGCCGACCTCGAGGAAGCCGTAGCCGTACTGAGCATTGTTCCATCGCGGCAGAATGGAGATTTCCAAGCGATCATAATGATCGCGAAAATGCCAGGTCAGCGGCTGGCCGAGATAGCGCTCCCATACATCCAGGGTGAAGCGTACGCAGCCGAAAACATGGGCGGCTTCGAAACCAGGCATCGATGGTCGGAGATAGTCGAAATTGCCGCGCTCGTCGGGGGCGGCCGGCTCTAGAATTTTTCCGGTCCAGGGCGGCAGAAGCATATACGGCGTTCCGAGCGGCCCGCGGTTCACGCCGTAAGGACCTGTCTTGCCGACCGGCTCCACGACAAACATGCGGTCGTCGGCCGGACCGGCGGCCAGGCTGCCCGACGGAGACGATACTTCAACGACCTCGGGACTGGACCGAGCATCTTCGAATGGAGGCTGTACAAAAAGTCTGAACCGGGTGCCCATCAGCATCCCCCCTCACAAGACTTTTATGGTGCCATTTTAAGTTGATCTTCGGCGTCGCGAAGAAGTTTAGCAAGTAATGAAATAGCATTAGTGCCAAGCTGACGGATGGCCGGGCGTTATTCGGACAGTTCAATCAATTTCCGATAGCGGGGGTGGCTGCGAATGGGATCGAGGTCGGAATCGTTCTTGAACCACAGCCGCATTTCGATGCCGACCTGCGGCATCCAGACCTCGAGCAGGTCTATCGCCCGGTCGATTTCGCCAAGCAGGGCATAAGTGCAGGCGGCATTGTATTGAATGTTGATGTCGCTGGGATCCGTCGCCAGGGAACGCGCCAACCATTCCAGCGCCATGTCGCGGAGACCGAGAAAAGCGAGCGCGGTCGCTCCCAGGCAGGCAACATTGGCATTTTCCGGATGCAGCCGCAGTTCTTCCTCCGCCCTTTTCAATGCGATCCGGGCATAGCTGCTGGCTTTGTCTATTTGCCCAAGCGAGCGAAGGACGTTCACGAGCATGATCGGCGCGCCATAATCGCCAGGCTTGATTTCCATGGCGCGCTGAAAATACGTCGCCGCGAGTTCGAACTGACCTTCGGTGACGCAGAATTCGGCATAGTATCTGTTGGCCTCGTGGCAATTGGCGTCGAGCGACAAAGCCTGCACGAAGGCAGACACCGCCTCGGCGCGACTGCCGGCGACGGCCAATGCAAAACCCCTGGCCGCATGTGCCTCCGCCAGATTGGGATCGATGACGAGCGCTCTCGCCGTGTTGGCAAGAATATCCTCCACCGAAATTTCCGCCCCGAACTGAGACCGCAGGCGCGCGTCGCAGACCGCGATACCGGCATAGGCGCGGGCATAGCCGGGGTCCAATTCGATGGCCCTGGCGAAGCTCTGCCTGGCCATGAGATGGTTGGAGCGGGAGGCGATATGGTAGTATTCGCGCCCCCTGAGGAAGTGCGTATAGGCTTCGACGTTGCCCGTCGGCGCCTGCTCGATCGCCTTCTTCTCCTCCGGCAGCAGCTTGACCTTGAGCTGCTCGACGATCGCCTTGGCGATCTCGTCCTGCACTTCGAAGATGTCGGTGAGGTCGCGGTCGTAACGCGCGGCCCAGACATGGCCGTCATTGGCCGCCTCGATCAATTCGGCATTGATCCTGACATGGTTGCCCGCCTTCCGGACGCTGCCCTCCACGATATAGGCGACGCCGAGTTCGCCTGCGATGCGCTGCAGGTTTTCGCTCCGGCCTTTCCAGGCGAAGACGGTGTTGCGGCTCAGCACGAACAGGCCGGAGACATTCGACAGGTCGGTGATGAGATCTTCGGTGATGCCGTCGCTGAAAAAATCCTGACCGGGATCGGTGCTGATGTTAGCGAATGGCAGGATTGCGACTGACGGCTTGCTGACGGGTGCCCGCGTGTGCCCGCCTGCGGTAAGCGGAACCTGCTCGCCGGAGGCGGCATTGCCCCAATCGGCAAAATAGACATGGACCGGACGGGAAATATTCTTGACGGTCATGGCACCCTGGTCTGCGAAATCGAGACCGAGCTTGTTGGCGACTTCGTGGCGCACGGCCGCCGAACAGGCAATGCCGCCGGGAGCTGCAAGAGCTTGCAGCCGGACCGCCACATTGATGCCGTCGCCATGGAAGTCGTCCTCATCGAAGACGATGTCGCCGAGATTCAGGCCTATCCGGAACGCAAAATGCCTGTCCGCCGGAATCCCGATATTGCGCTCCAGCATGCCGCGCTGGATTTCGACCGCGCAGCGTGCGGCGCTCAGCACGCTGCCGAACTCGACCAGGAAGCCGTCGCCCATGACCTTGATGATATGTCCGCCATGGGTTGCGACAGCAGGATCGAAGAGCTCCCGGCGATGCTGACGGAGAGCGTTGAGCGTCTCCTCCTCGTTGGCTTCCAGCAGGCGGCTGTAGCCCACCACATCGGCAGCCAGAATGGCCGCCAGCCGACGTTCAACAAGCTCTGCGCACATGCCCGTCTCCCCAACGCGCTGGTGGCAATACTTCTCAATTCTAGCAGCCAGTCAGTAATGTTGCCGGACGATTATATTACTGACAACTAAAATCTCCCTCTTGGCCGCAAGAACTTTCCGGAATAGCGCGGAACGACGGCGCGGCGCTTCCGTAGAGGATGCGCAACGTTTCTGTTGTCGTCAGCTCTTCGCAGGAGCGATGCTCTCCCTGAGGATAAGGCTGCTGGGGATGACGGTGCGCGTCGCCGCTGCATTTTGTGCGCCGGCGGTGGCGTCGAGCAGCAGATCCACCGCTGCGCGTCCCATCTCTTCCACCGGCTGCTTGATCGTCGAGAGCGGTGGAGAGCAGAATTCGCAGACGGGAGAGCCGTCGAAAGAGACGATGGAGAGGTCGCGGGGTACCGCAAGGCCCGCATGCTGAATGCGGCTCATGAAGGAGATCGCCATGTCGTCGCTCGTCGCGATCACGGCTGTCGGTCTGGCGGGGAGCCTCATGAAATCGTCGACCGCGCGAATGCCGATTTCGAAACCGTGCTGGTATTCGAGGTCGCCGCCGGATATCGAGACGGCCTCCTCGGTGAGGCCCGTTGCCCGCAGCGCCTCGAGGACGCCGCCGTAGCGCTCGACGTCATGGTAGTTGCCCCTGGGGCCGGCAATATAGAGGAACCGCCGGTGGCCCAGGCGGATCAGCTCCGCCGTCGCGTCGCGTATCGCCTCGCGGTCGTTGGTCACGACGCTCGGCAACCCGGCTTCACTCATGTCGAAAAGCATCGAGACGATCGGCAGCCCGGAATCGGCAGGGGAACGCCCGTCGACTTCCGGAAGTTTCGAGGAGAAGATGATAGCGCCCCGGACCGTTCCGCCAAAGGCGAGATTGAGGATGTGCCGTTCGGAGGCTTCCTCGCGATCGAGATTGGCGATCATCAGGTTGTATCCCGCCTGGATCAGGGACTTGTTGATGCTCTGCAGGACCTGCGGGATGATCTGCGACGCGCCGTAGTAAGGCGATCCCGGCAAGATGATCATGATCGTATTGGATTTGCCGACCCTGAGGCCGCGCGCCATCGCATTCGGCGTGTAGCCGAGCTGCTTGGCGGCCGCGTTGATCTTGGCGCGCGTCTTTTCATTCACCCGGCCGGGATTGGCAAGCGCTCGGCTGACGGTCGAGATGGCAACGCCGGCAAGCCGCGCGACATCGGCCATCAATGCGCCCGATTGTTCCTCTCCTGCCACATCCTTGTTTTTGTTCACGTTTGCTTCTTTCCTCGGATGCTTCGATCCGCAACTTTAAGATAGGCGATGCCTTATAGCAAACGTTTGCCAAAAATCGCTTGCCAAAAAAACCAGCTTGGTTATCATCTCTCTATGGCAAACGATTGCCATTTCATAATGTGTTGAAAATTCATGGCTTTTGGATGTGGAAATTGCCTTTCTGCATGCGGGCAAGCCATGCCTTGAGAAATGGACAGCTTATGGCTTCTGGCGACAGGCTCCGCTTCGGCGTCGATCTCGTGACATTCTTCCATCCCGGCTTCTGGGGCGTCGACAGCCATGATGCGATCGTCGACCATGCGCGGGCCGCGCCGCGCGCTTTCTGGGACAAGATCCTCGACCGCGTCCAGGCTTCCGGCGTCACCGGCGTCGAGCTGACCTTCTCTCCCTTCAACTGGCAGGACGCGATCAAAACCTATGGTTCGATCGATGCCTTTGCCGCCGAGCTGGCAAGGCGCGGCCTGACGCTGTGCAGCGGCTTCTTCGCGGAGCTGGAAGCGGCGGGGGACTTCACCGAGCCCGGGGCGCAGCGTGCGCTGATCGACAAGGCGGAACGCTATGCCGATTTCCTGAAGGCCTGCGGCAGCGACATCATGGTGATCGGCGCGCCGCTCCGCCAGACGCTCGGCGCCCAGCCGGTGCAGTTCCACGATTTCGACCGTGCGAAGGCGATCGCCGATTTCCTGAACCGGCTCGGCGCGATCCTTTATGCGAGAGGCGTGCGGCTGGCGCTGCACACCGAGGCGCATTCGATCTTTGCCGCCGCGCGCGACGTCGATCTGCTGATGCTTCTGACCGACCCGGCCTATGTCCACATGTGCCCCGATACGGCCCATATCATCGTTGCCGGCTCCGATCCGGTCCAGCTTGTCGACCGCCATCACGAACGCATGATCATCGCTCACTGGAAGGATGCGATCGGTCCGATGCCTGCCGACACCCCGATCGACAAACACATTCACGAACGCCACCAGCCCTATTTCTGCGGCTTCGGCCTCGGAAGGGTCGATTGGCCGGCCTGGATCCGGCTGCTGCGCGACCGGGCCTATGAAGGCTGGGCGATCCTCGAACTCGATGCCGCGCCGGATCCCGTCCGCGACATCGCCAACGGGCTGACGCTCGTGCGGCAGGCGCTCCTGCCGATCTATCGCTGACACAATTCCGAAGACGACAAACGCCCCGCCAAGAGGGCATTTTCAAGAGGTGGAACCAATGAAGACCATGATGAAGCTTTTACTTGCCGGCGCGGCATTCGCCGGCCTGTTCGCCTCGGCTGAGGCCGAGGACAAGCCGACGATCGAGATCATGTCGTCCTGGACGTCGGGCGGCGAGGCGGCGGCTCTCAACGTTATCAGGAGCGAATTCGAAAAGCGCGGCGGCGTCTGGAAGGATTCCTCGATCGCCGGCTTCGGCGCGGCCGATGCGGCCTTCCAAAACCGTCTGGTCGCGGGGGATCCTCCCGGCGCCAAGCAGGGCGTCATCGGCCTCGCAGCCGCGGATTTCGTCAGCCAGGGCCTGTTCAATCCGATCGACGACGTGGCCGCGGCCGGCAAATGGGCGGATGCCCTGCCGAAATCGATCCATGACCTCATCTCCTATGACGGTAAGGTCTATCTTTCGCCGACCGGCGCCCATGGCGAAAGCTGGGCCTTCTATTCCAAGGAGGCTTTCGCAAAGGCCGGCATTACGCAGGAGCCCAAGAGCTGGGACGAATTCTTTGCCGATCTCGACAAGCTGAAGGCCGCGGGTCTCGTGCCGGTCGCCTGGGGTGGGCAGCCCTGGCAGCAGACCAAGGTCTTCAACATGATCCTGCTTTCGCAAGTCGGGATCGATGGTTTCCTGAAGATCTACGTCGACAAGGACAAGAGCGAAGCATCCGTCGAGGGCGTGAAGAAAACTCTCGACATCCTCGGCAAGCTGCGCGGCTATGTCGATGCCGGAGCTGCCGGCCGCAACTGGAACGATGCGACCGCCATGCTGATCACTGCCAAGGCCGGCGTGCAGTTCATGGGCGACTGGGCCAAGGGCGAATTCACCGTCGCCGGCAAGGAGCCGGGCAAGGATTATGGCTGCATGATCGTGCCGGAATCCAAGGGCATGGTCTATATCGCCGACTCCCTCTGGTTCCCCAAGACCAACAATGCCGGAACCGACAAGGCGCAGAAGCTTCTCGCCGAAGTCGTCATGGACCCGGCGGTCCAGGTCGAATTCGCTCTCAAGAAGGGCGCTATCCCGATGCGCTCCGACGTCGACAAGTCGAAGCTCGATGTTTGTGCCCAGAAGGGTGTCGAGCTGATGGCCGCCGGCGCGATCGTGCCGGACCAGGCGATCGTTCTGACACCGCAGCAGGTCGGCGCGCTCGACGATTTCGTCGACGAATACTGGAGCGGCGGCTCGAGCGACGCAGGCTCCGCGGCCGAGAACTTCTTCGCCATCTTCGAGTAGGATCGTGCCGATGGCGCCGGGCTGATCCGGCGCCGCGGCGCGTGTTCCGTCTCCATCCGTCAAAGAGCTGGCCGATGTCCGTCAAACGCAAGCGCAATCTCTCCGCGACCATCGCCCTGCTGCCGACATGGTTTGCCGCGATCGTGGTCTTCATCGGCACCATGGCCTGGTCGATCCGGCTGTCCTTCACCAATTCGACGCTCTTTCCATCCTCGACCTATGTCGGCTTCGCGCAGTATTCGAAGCTCTTCGCCTCCGCCAAATGGCTTGCCTCCCTGCAGAACGTCCTGATCTTCGGCGTCCTCTACGTGGCGGGCTGCCTGCTGCTCGGCTTCCTGCTGGCCGCAGCGCTCGACCGCAAGATCCGCTTCGAAAGCGCCTTCAGGACGATCTTCCTCTATCCCTACGCCATGTCCTTCGTGGTGACGGGGCTGATCTGGCAATGGATGCTCAATCCGACGCTCGGCATCCAGGCGAGCGTGCGTTCGCTCGGATGGGAAAGCTTCGTCCTCGACTGGGTCGTCAATCGCGACATGGCGATCTATGCGCTGGTGCTCGCCGGCGTATGGCAGGGTGCGGGGCTGGTCATGGTCATCGCGCTCGCCGGCATACGCGGCATCGAAGCCGAGCAATGGAAGGCGGCGCGCATCGACGGCATCCCCGTCTGGCGCATCTATGTCTCGATCATCCTGCCGCAGCTTGGGCCGGCGCTGGCGGCGGCCGGCATGCTGCTCGCCATGGGCGTCATCAAGACCTACGACATCGTCGTCGCCATGACCAATGGCGGCCCTGGCAACGCGACCGAGGTGCCGGCGAAATTCATCATGGACAACCTCTTCGGCCGCCAGAACCTCGGCCTCGCAACGGCGGGCGCGACCGTGCTGGTCCTCGGGGTCATCATCGCAGTCGCGCCGTTCCGTTATGCGATGCACATGCGCAACCGGACAAAGGGAGCGGCGTGATGATCAAGCCTCATCCGAACGGGCCGAAGCCGGCGCGGATCACGGCAGGGCGCATCGGCCTCTATGCCTTCCTCGTCGTTGCCGCGCTGTTCTTCCTGCTTCCGCTCTACACCATGGTCGTCACCTCGCTGAAATCGATGGACGAGATCCGGCTCGGGCAGATCTTCGCTCTGCCGGCAAGGCTCGACTTTTCCGCCTGGGTGACCGCCTGGTCGGGCGCCTGCATGGGAACTGTCTGCGTCGGCATCCGCAGCGGCTTCTGGAATTCGGTGGCGATCACCGTTCCCGCCGTCGCGCTCTCGGTCTTCATCGGTGCGGTCAATGGCTATGCGCTGTCGCTCTGGCGGCCGCGCGGGGCAAATGCGCTCTTCGGCCTGCTGATGGCCGGCGGCCTCATCCCCTACCAGATCTTCCTCTATCCGATGGTCCGGGCCATGGCCAATATCGGTCTCTATAATTCGCTTGCCGGCATCATTCTCGTCCACGTCATCTTCGGCCTGCCGCTGGTGACGCTGCTCTTCCGCAACTATTTCATCAGCGTGCCGGAGGAGCTCTGCAAGGCCGCGCGCGTCGATGGCGCCGGCTTCTGGCGCATCTTCTTCGAGATCATGCTGCCGATCGCCGTGCCGATGGTGGTCGTGGTCTCCATGCTGCAGTTCACCGGCATCTGGAACGACTTCCTGCTCGGCCTCGTCTTCGCCGGCCGCGACAACCTGCCGATGACCGTGCAGCTCAACAATATTGTCAACACCACGATGGGCGAGCGCACCTACAATGTGAACATGGCGGCGACGATCCTGACCGCCATCGTTCCTCTCGCCATCTATTTCCTGTCAGGCCGCTGGTTCGTGCGCGGCATCGCGGCCGGCGCCGTCAAGGGGTAACGCTTCCATGCAATCAGCCGTTTCCGTCAAGGATCTGAAGATCGCCTATGGCGATCATACGGTGATCGAGAAAATGTCGATCGACATCGCGCCCCGCGAATTCCTGGTGCTGCTCGGCCCTTCCGGCTGCGGTAAGTCCACGCTTCTGAACGCCATTGCCGGCCTGCAGGACATCACATCAGGCGAAGTCTGGATATCGGGCAAGAACGTCAGCTGGGAGGAGCCCAAGGACCGCGGCATCGGCATGGTCTTCCAGTCCTATGCGCTCTACCCGCGCATGTCGGTGCGCAAGAATCTTTCCTTCGGGCTTCGCGTTGCCGGCCTGCCGAAGGCCGAGATCGAGACGCGCGTCGCCCGCACGGCCGCCCTCCTCCATCTCGACGCGCTGCTCGACAGGCGCCCCGCGGAGCTTTCCGGCGGCCAACGCCAGCGTGTCGCCATCGGCCGGGCGCTGGTGCGCGAAGTCGATGTCTTCCTCTTCGACGAGCCGCTGTCGAACCTTGACGCCAAACTGCGCAACGAATTGCGGGTTGAGATCAAGAAGCTGCATCAGGACCTCGGCAACACGATGATCTACGTGACCCACGATCAGGTCGAGGCTTTGACCCTTGCCGACCGCATCGCCATCATGCGGGAGGGCGTGATCCAGCAGCTCGCCTCGCCGGCCGAGATCTACCGCCGCCCGGCCAATCTCTTCGTCGCCGGCTTCATCGGTGCGCCGGCGATGAATTTCATCGAGGGGCGGATCGAGCGCAGCGGCGGATCGGCGGTCTTCCGGAGCAAGGGGCTTACCGTTGATCTCTCCGGCTATTCCTTCAGCGTCGCTGCGGCTGAGGGACCGGCAACGCTCGGCTTTCGCCCGGAGCATCTCGTGTTCGACGGGGCGGCAAGCGCCCTGCCCACCATTCCCGGCCGCGTTTCCGTCGTCGAGCCGATGGGTTCGGATGCGGTGGTCTGGTTCGACTGGGCAGATCAAAGCCTCTCGCTGAGACTGATGGGCGATGTCACCCTGCAGCCCGGCGATGCCCTGGCGCCCGGGCTCAATGTCGCCAAGGCGTCGCTCTTCGGCGCCGACGGATCGCGGCTGTGACGCGGCTTCACTTTGTTTTCTCGCGATTGCCGGCGCGCTGCGCGCCGTTTTGAGCAATTGCCCAGGACAGGATTTGGAAAGACATGTCTGAGATCGTCTATGATGCGCTGGTGATCGGCTCCGGCGCGGCGGGTTCCTTCGCGGTCAAGGAACTGACGGCACAGGGGCTGTCGGTGCTGCTTCTCGAAGCCGGCCCCGCCGTCGGGCCGAAAGATTTCGACCCTGCGCGCAAGAAAGCGCCGGCAAGCAGCATCAATATCTGGGAGCGAGCCCGCGCAACCATCAAGGGTCAGCCGATCCAGGCGCGGGCGGCATTTTTTACCGAGCGCTTCAGCCACTTCTTCGTCAACGACCGCAAGAACCCCTATACGACACCGAGGGGCGAGCCCTTCCTCTGGATTCGCGGCCGCCAGGGCGGCGGGCGTCTGCACAGCTTCGGCCGCGTGCTGCTGCGCTGGACCGACGACGATTTCAAGATCCGGTCGCGCACGGGAAAGGGTGTGGACTGGCCGGTTTCCTATGACGAGCTTGCGCCGTTCTACGACGAGGTGGAGACCTATCTCGGGCTCTACGGCAACAAGGACGACGTGCCGACCCTGCCGGACGGCATCTATGCCAAACCGGCAAGCCTGACGCCCGCCGAACAGACCTTCAAGCAGGCTGTCGAAAGTCGCTGGCCGGAAAGGCGCGTCGTCTCCTGGCGCTACATCGCGCCCGATGCCGACCGCATGCCGCGGCCGCTCAGGGAGGCAAAGGCCACCGGCCGGCTGACGGTCCGCTACGACGCCGTCGTCCGCCGCATCACCACGGATGAAAAAACCGGCCGCGCCACCGGCGCGGAATTCATCGATCGCAATACGGGGCAAGTATCGACGGCGCGTGCCGCGACGGTGGTCCTCTCGGCCTCGCCGATCGAGAGCGTACGGCTGCTCCTGAATTCTGCTTCGGCACGTCATCCCGATGGGCTCGGCAACAGTTCGGGCGCGCTCGGCCGCTATTTCATGGACCAGCTTCCCTGCCTCGCCTTCGGTTCCTTTTCGAAAGCGAAAGGCTGGGCGTCCGACGAATCCGCCCCGACCGACCCGTTCTACAATCCGTCCGGCGGGATCTTCATTCCCCGCTTCGGCGAGGGCGACGCCGCCCGCGGCGATTTTGACTATCAGGGCAGCATCGGCCGCGCCCCGGTCTCCGCCGACACCGACGCGCGTCTCGCCTTCTTCGGCTTCGGCCGCATGCTGCCCTATGCCGATAACCGCATCACGCTCGATACCAGGCGCAAGGACGCCTGGAACATTCCCGTGCCGCATATCCGATGCGTCATGCAGCAGGAGGAGCAGGCGCTCTTGCGCCGGCAGGAGGAAACGCTGATCGCCATGGTGAAAGAGGTCGGCGGCGAGCTCGAATTCATCGGCTCGCCCACCGGCCTCAAGGAGATGGGCAGAGGCGCCTTCCCCGAGGCCGATGCCTTCAGCCGCTTCATGTTCCGCACTTGGTTCCGCAAGACCATGTGCATGGGCGCGGCCATTCATGAAACCGGCGGTGCGCGCATGGGCGAAAGCCCGGAGGCTTCGGTGCTCAACCCCTACAATCAGCTCTGGGATGCACCGAACCTGATCGTCACCGACGCCAGCGCCTTTCCCGGCAGCGGCATCGCCGGCACGACGCTGACCGTCATGGCGCTGACCACCCGCGCCTGCCGCAACCTCGTCGATCAGTACCGGGCGGGGCAGCTCTGAGGCTCTTGGAACGACAGGCTGGGGTAACCGTTTCAGCTTCGATCAGTGGCTGTCATATAAGCTTCGCACTGACATGCTCCTGTCAACAAAAGCAGGAAGGAAAAACCCATGTCGCAAACACATCAGGACCAGCTCAGCCGGATAAAGGCCGAAATCGCCGACAGCTTCGATGAGGAGCTGGAAATGCAGATGGAGGAGGACCGGCTGGACGATCTGGTCGCCGAGGGAATGTCGGAACCGGCCGAGCAGACGCTCGAGCGAAAGAGCTATTTCCGGGAACTCTTTCGGCTGCAGCACGAACTGGTGCGGCTTCAGGATTGGGTCCAGCACAAGCAATTGAAAGTGGTCGTGCTTTTCGAAGGACGGGATTCCGCCGGCAAGGGCGGCGCGATCAAGCGCGTGACCCAGAGGCTCAATCCGCGCGTCTGCCGCACGGTCGCGCTGCCCGCGCCCACCGAGCGCGAACGCCATCAATGGTATTTCCAGCGCTATGTCCCGCATCTTCCAACCGCTGGCGAGATCGTGCTCTTCGACCGCAGCTGGTACAACCGCGCCGGTGTCGAGCGCGTGATGGGGTTCTGCACGCCCGACGAACTCGAGGAATTCTTCCGCTCGGTGCCGGAATTCGAACGCATGCTCGTGCGCTCCGGAATCGTCCTGATCAAATACTGGTTTTCGATCACCGACGAGGAACAGGAATTCCGCTTCAAGATGCGCATCCACGATCCGCTGAAGCAATGGAAGCTTTCGCCGATGGATATGGAAAGCCGTATCCACTGGGAAGAATATACCAAGGCCAAGGAAGAAATGCTGGCGCGCACGCACACCAAGGAAGCGCCCTGGTGGGTGGTGCAGGCGGTGGACAAGAAAAGGGCGCGGCTGAACTGCATCGCCCATCTTCTCGAGCAGATTCCGTACGAGGATGTTCCGAAGCCGGAAATCCAGCTGCCGGACCGTATCCGCCATGCCGATTACAACAGGGCGCCGGTTCCGCCCGAAATGCACGTGCCGGAACGCTATTGAAGGCATGGACCTATCGAGCGATGACAGCTGAAAACCAACTCTTCACGTGGCGCGGCTGCGCCACGTGAAGATGAGGGGCAGCGGGCCCACGCGGTCTCAGCCTTCTACGTCAGCCATATGGTTCAGCTCGCGGATCGCATCCTCTGGCAGCGTAAGCCCTGCGGCGGCGAGATTCTCCCTGAGATGACCGACGGACGAAGTGCCGGGGATCAGCAGGATATTCGGCGCGCGGCGCAGCAGCCAGGCAAGCGCCACCTGCATGGGCGTGGCTCCAAGGCGCGCAGCGACGCCGGAGAGCGTAGACGACTGCAGCGGCGTGAATCCGCCGAGCGGAAAGAACGGGACATAGGCCGTGCCTTCGCGCGCGAGATCACCGATGAGGGCATCGTTGGCCCGATGCGCCAGATTGTACTGGTTCTGCACGCAGACGATCTCGGTGATCCCCCGACCTTCGGCGATCTGCCTCGCGGTGGCGTTGCTCAAACCCACGTGACGGACGAGACCCTGCCGCTGAAGATCGGCAAGCACCGTCAGGGGCGCTTCGATCGATCCTTCCGCAGGACGATGCAGGTCGAAGGCGATCCTGAGATTGACGACGTCGAGCACATCGACGCCGAGATTGCGGAGGTTGTCGTGCACGGCCTGGGTCAGTTCCTCCGGTGAGAAGGCCGGGATCCACGAGCCATCCGCGCCGCGCCGTGCGCCGATCTTGGTGACGATGACGAGATCGTCGCGATAAGGGTGAAGCGCTTCACGAATGAGCCGGTTGGTGACATGCGGGCCGTAGAAGTCGCTGGTGTCGATGTGGTTGACGCCTGATGCAACGGCTTCGCGCAGCACCGACAGCGCCGCATCATGATCCCGAGGCGGACCGAACACGCCGGGACCTGCAAGCTGCATGGCGCCGTAGCCGAGCCGTCTGACGCGGCGGTCGCCGATAGGGAATGTTCCGGATTGGTCGATAATGGACATGATCTAACTCCTTTCGCGAGATGACACGAAGTTAGGCGTTGTCCGGCCGTATGAAAATGAGGCATAATCCATACAGGTTGTGCGGAGTGGCGAACAGTGAAGGTCGATCTGGGAGATCTGAATGCCTTTCTCGCGGTGGCACGGGCCGGCGGTTTTCGCGAGGGCGCGCGCGTCAGCGGCAGCAGCGCCTCCTTCCTCAGCGAGGCGGTGCGCCGCCTGGAGGCCGAGCTCGGGGTCAGGCTGCTCAATCGCACGACGCGCAGCGTCGTTCCGACCGAGGCGGGCAAAGGCTTGCTGGAACGGCTCGGCCCTGCCCTGACGGAGGTGGAGTCTGCCCTCGACGTCGTCAATGGTTTTCGCGACAAGCCGGCCGGTTCGCTGCGTCTCAATGTGCCGGTCAGCGCGGCGCGGCTGGTGCTGCCGGCCATCATTCCGCGGTTCCTGGCCGCCTATCCTGATATCCGGCTGGAGGTGGTCACCGAGGAGAGCTTCGTCGATGTGCTCGCCGCCGGCTGCGATGCCGGCATCCGCTACGACGAGCGGCTGGAGCAGGATATGATCGCAGTGCCGATCGGACCGCGCGTGCAGCGGTTCGCCACCGCCGCCTCCCCTGATTATCTCGACCGCCACGGCCGGCCGCAGCATCCGAGCGAACTGCTCGGCCATGCCTGCCTGCTGGGCCGCTTCGCCAGCGGCGCGCTGACGACGCCGTGGGAATTCGAGCGGGACGGCGAGGTGGTCCGGGTCGAGCCTTCGGGACCGTTGATCGTCAGGGTCGGCGGGGCGACCGACCTTTCCGTCGATGCGGCGATATCGGGCATCGGGATCATCTGCGTCTTCGAGGACTGGCTGCGCCCGCATCTCGAAAGCGGCGCGCTCGAGCCGATCCTCGAACCATGGTGGCAGCGCTTTTCCGGCCCGTTCCTCTACTATCCCGGCCGCCGCCTGGTGCCCGCCCCGCTCCGCGCCTTCATCGATTTCGTCAAGGCTTCGAACAATCCGCCGGGGCCGCTCCGCGCCAAAGCTTGACCTCGGCATTGTCGCCCATATCGGGCTTGCTGTTGGACACGGCTGCGGCGTCCGCGCCTCAATGAACGCTTGGGATTTCCACGGCCATCGCGAAGTCCTCGGCCACCAGTTCACTGACGGCGATGAGGATCTCCTCACGGGAAAAGCCCGATTTCAAGGCGCGTTGAATCAGGTCCTGCAGATCCGGCTCAACAACGTCACGGCAATCCTCGAGGCGTTCTTCCGAAACGGTGAGGCTATTCAATTCGTCCATTGTCTATCCTTTCAGGTAACGGCCGAAGCCTGTTCTACATTCAAGAGTGAGAGCATGACGTCGCCCGAAAACCGCTCACACTTTCGGCATCATGCTTTAGCGAGCGGCCGTCCGCTTGCGCCCGACAAGCAGGCCTTCGCGCTGCATCTTCTTGCGTGCCGCCTTGCGCTGCCGGCTGATTGCCTGCGCTTTTTCCCGGACGCGGCGTTCCGACGGCTTCTCGTAGGCGCGCCGTTCCTTCATCTCGCGGAAGAGGCCTTCGCGCTGCATTTTCTTCTTCAAGGCTCTCAGGGCCTGATCGACGTTGTTGTCTCTGACGAGTACCTGCATTCGAGTTCTCCTTGTTTAGTTGCTGATCGCCCTTAGCCGAGCTGCTCAAGGATGAGCGCCTGCAATTCGCGGCGGGTGAGAAGGCATGGAGACGGCTTCCAGATCCTGGAAGTTTGGCGGGTGGCCTGTTCGCCCCCACGCGGGTTGACGACCGCAGTCGCGGTCGCGGTATTGGTATGGTTCAAAAGAAATCCTTGCCGGCTGTCGCCGGGATCATCGATGGTTGTTGGGAACATCCCTTGCGCACCGGAACGGCACGCGCCGCCGATCCTTGGACGTTTGTTCACACGCGGGCACTGCCTCAGCGTTCGGTCCGATCGGGTTGGTTCTAAGGTAGGTGCAGGTGCCGAGGATTGCAATGGCGTGCAGACAGCATGGAGCGGCGCCATGAAAGCGCCGCGGCGGCATAGTCACCGTGGAGGTTCCTTCAAGTTTACCGCGCATAAATTATTCGCAATTTCTTCAAATTTGACTGATGTCGAGAACGTATTGGTCGATAAAATGGCAATAACACACGTTTGAGGCGAATGTTAACCTTGCGTTAAATACCCCATTGACTTGTACAATTAATAAGTTGTTAAAGGAGCCGCTCGCTAAGGTCAAAATGACCCGCCGATAATTAATCTAAGGAGAGAGCAATGGCTTCGCCGATACACGCAACTGATGATAGTGCAACATTTCAAGAAACTGACGTTATTTCCGGAAATCTGCTTTCCAACGACTCTTCCGATAACGGCCACCTCTTCCTGCGCGCCTTCGACGGCGCTGCCGTTGGCGCCAAGGGCGGCAACAGCCAGATCACCGAGATCCAGGGCGACTACGGCACGTTCTACGTCAAGCCGGACGGCAGCTATACCTACGTTCTGAGCGACGCTGCCAAGATCGGTTTCGCCAATGGCGAATCGTACCAGGAGAAGGTCTCCTACAAGATCTCCGACGGCAGCGGTCACACCGACGTCGGCCTGTTCACCCTGAACATCCAGGGCGTCACCCAGGTCAAGCCGATCGCCGTCGACGATACCTACAGCTTCACCGAAGGCAGCCCGATCGGCGGCAACGTTCTCGACAACGACATTGCCGGCGACAACGGCAAGATGTTCCTGCGTCAGTTCCTGAGCACGCAGGTAGACGCCCACAATGACGCCGTTACCGACGTTCAGGGCACCTATGGCACGTTCCACGTCAAGGCCGACGGCACCTTCACCTATGATCTGACGGCCGATCTGGATGCAGGCGTGACCTACACGGAAGTTCTGCGCTACTACAAGATCTCCGACGGCGAAGGCCATACGGACACTGCCAAGGTGACGCTCAACATCCTCGGCACGGACGCTCATCCCGACGGCGTCGGCGTTTGATCCGTAGCAGTAGACCATTGAGAGACAACGCCCGCCGCGCAATCGGCGGGCGTCTTCGTATATCCGCCACTGACACAATGCCCGGCGGATATAACCCTTTTTAGCTAGTTCTTATAAAAGCTGCGTGGGCGTAGTCTCGATGTTCGGAGGACACGCCCTTGACCGAACACATCGAACCCAAGCAAATCGAGACGGACGATCTGACGAAAGTCTGGTCCGTAACCGAATTCTGCGCTCGTCATCAGATAGATTCCGAGGAACAAGCGCTGTTGCTCAAGCTCTTCGGGCCATTCGCGACGGCCTGCGAACTGCTCCACAATGCCAGGCGCGCGCCGCGATTCAGATAGATGTCCTCACTCGCCCGATCGGACGAGACGTCACGCTTCCTTCGTCGATTTCGACCTGCCGGTCTCCCCAGACCGGCAGGCGAATCACCTGATCGGGTGATGCTCGCCGTCCTGCTTCCCCCTAGATATTTATGGAGCGAGCGAAATGTGGCGATCGACGCGCAACTGGCGGAATCATCATCGTGAAAACGAGAAGCGCTGATATGGATCATGTCGATGTGATTGATGCCGTCTATCAGGCTGCGGTCCGCTCCGAACTATGGTCGGATACGCTGTGCTCGATCGCCGATTATGTCGGCGCTACCGGCGGGAACATCGTCTATCAGGCAGCCGATGGCCGCGGAAGCTTCCTGATCCCCGGCCGCATGCGGGACGATTTGAACAAGCTCTATCTCCAGCATTACACGGACAATCCCTATGCCCGTGCATTCGAGAAGGTAAAGCCGGGCGAGATTGCAATCGGCAATACGATGATCGACGCCGAGGCTGTCCGGCATTCCGCCTTTTATGCCGATATCTGCGAACCTCAGGACATTTTCAATCAGCTCTTCCTGCCGCATGCCAGCCTGCACGAGCGCGGAGGCATTGGCGGTGTCGCGCTTTTCCTGTCCAGGCGGCAGGACGAGCACGTCGCCGAGGCGGCGGCTCGGCTGAAGCGGCTCAGCCCGCATATGACGCGCGCAATCGACCTTTCCTTTCAGGTAAACCGGATCGCCCGCGCTCCCGAACTGCCGCAACGGCTGATCGACGCGATAGCCGACGCCGCCATGCTGCTTGACGGCCGAGGCGCGGTTCTTCTCGTGAATGCGGCGGCCGAAGCGCTGTTCAAACGGGCCGACGGCATTTTCCTCAGCCGATCCGAGAGACCTTCGCTTGCAGCCCACATCTCCGAAAGCTCCATCCGTCTGACGAACGCCATTCGCCAGGCTTTATTGATTGCCAATGGCGAAGACACACCTTTCGAGGGAGTGCTGTCGATTTCCCGACCGTCGGGCTTGCCGCCTTATCTGATGATGATCACGCCGCTTGCACCGGCGGCGGTGTCCATATGGGACGCGGTCGACAGCGGAGCGCGCCTGCTCATCCATATCGTCGATCCGGAAGCGAAGGCCCGCCGGCAGGCGCAGCAGCTGCAGCGCATCTTCGGCCTGACCGAAGCCGAGACCCGGGTGGCCGCGCTGATCGGCAGCGGAATGACGCTGCCTGAAATCGCCAAGGCCCTTGGAATTTCCGCCAACACGGTGAAAACACATACCGGCCGATGCTTCGGCAAGACGGGGGTGCGATCACAGGCAGCATTCGCCAGGCTGATTGCCTCGACCCCGATTGCCGAAAAAAGCGCAGCCCCCTCGCCTGCCGGAGCGAAGCGCCCTTCGCGGGATTCGTGAATGTCACACCGGCTGCGAGTTGGGGAACCCTCGTGACCTCCCGGATCGGCGCGATTTCCTGAATTGCTCCTCACTCTCTGCACAAAATCTGCAATCCGGCGCGGCATCTTGCCGGCATGAGCAAGAACGACATCCCGCCCTTCATTACGCCGCCGGCCGTGCCGGAATGCCTCCGCAAGGACGGGTGGTGGCTGACCGAAAGGCTCTCTGTCGAGGGGACATCGGGAAATAGGCTCATCGTGACCGAAAAGCGGCATTTGCGAGAGGAGCAGCAATGGACACAACCGACACCCTGACAACACCAATGCCCATCAGGCGCGCCAGCATCCGGGTCGCCGCGCTGCTTGCGCTGGTGGCGCTTGCCGACTTTCTGATCTTTGGCTACGCGCCTGGGATAAATCTCTTCCTCTTTGCTTTGGCCGTCTGCATCGGGATTCTGTTCTCGGCCCGGACGCCGCCATCGCCTTCAAAGGCATTTCTTCTGCTGGGCTTTCTGGCTCTGGCTTCAGCCCCGCTGCTGGAAGCGCCCTCGCTCATCGGCGTTGCCCTTTGCCTCGGCGCCGTGATGGCGGTTGCCCTCGTCAGCGCCCGGCTCATGCCTCGCCGGTTCACAGCCCTGCCCCTGATCTATGTTCGTTTCGCTCTCATCATTCCGCTGCGGCTTGCCGAGAGCATCAGGAAATATCTTGCGTTACCGGGCAGACGGTTCTCCTTCACCGGCATCCGCCAAGGCATCGGCCTTTGGATCATGCCGCTCGTCCTCGCCGCGGTCTTCGTGTCTCTTTTTGCGACCGCAAACCCGCTTATCGAGATCGCACTGCGAAGCATTGATTTCGGCCTTCTGCTGCAACTCCTCGATCCTTGGCGGATCGGCTTCTGGATGATGATCGCCATCGTGGTCTGGGCGATGCTGTGGCCGCGCCTGAAGCGGCGTGCTGTACGGCCACAGCCTGATCGCGCGTTCATGATCGTGCCCGCCAGGAATGCGCCGCTCGGCCACGCCTCGCTCTTGCGGTCACTCGCTTTGTTCAATGCGGTCTTTGCGGTGCAGACGCTTCTCGATCTCGTCTATCTCTGGGGCGGCGCGGACTTGCCTGCTCACATGAGCCATGCCGAATATGCGCATCGCGGCGCCTATCCGCTGATTGCGACCGCACTTCTTGCCGCCGGCTTCGTCCTCGTTGCCATGCGGCGCGGCGGCCCCGGCGATCATAGTCCGCTTATCCGCGGCCTGGTTCACGCCTGGATCGGCCAGAACGTCCTTCTCTGCCTGTCGTCGATGCTGCGGCTCGGGCTTTATGTCGAAGTCTATTCGCTGACGGAACTGCGCGTCGCCGCTGGCATCTGGATGGGCCTCGTCGCCATCGGCCTTGTTCTGATCCTGCTGCGCATTCTGCTCAACCGGTCCAACACGTGGCTGATCGCCGCCAACCTCGTTTCCCTGATTGCGGTGCTCTATATCAGCGCCTTCATCGATTTTTCGGCGTTCATCGCCCGCTTCAATGTCGCCCACAGCCGCGAAATCAGTCAGGAAGGCCCGCCGCTCGACCTTGCTTATCTCTCCTTGCTCGGTCCCTCCGTCATTCCGGCGCTCGACCTTTATCTTTCCAAGCTGCCGGACCATATGGTCGGCCAGCGGAATGAGGCGCTGTCAATTCGGTTTTATCTCGTCAGGGATTTCGAGTGGCGCCCGCGCGGCTGGCGCAGCTGGAATTTTCGCGCGGCGCGACTGCAGGCCCATCTCCTGGCTCCCGCAGCCATTGCAAGATCGGACGAGAACGGTGACAACAGGCACGACAAACCGATACAGGACCGGTGATGGCGCCCCGCATTCTCGTCGTCGATGACGAACCTCACATTCGCGATGTGATCTGCTTTGCCCTGGAGCGCGCCGACCTGGCATCGACGGCCGCCCGCAGCGGTACCGAGGCGATGGCGGCTTTCCGACGCGGCAGTATCGACCTCAT
Source organism: Rhizobium sp. J15 (assembly GCF_002531825.1). Taxonomy (GTDB): domain Bacteria; phylum Pseudomonadota; class Alphaproteobacteria; order Rhizobiales; family Rhizobiaceae; genus Rhizobium. The sequence continues at coordinate 154,655 of NZ_NWSX01000005.1, forward strand.
CATTCTCGATATCGGCATGCCCGGCATGGATGGTCTGGAAGTCTGCCGCCAGATCCGCAAGACATCGGCATTGCCGATCCTGTTTCTCTCGGCGCGCGACGAGGAGATCGACAGGGTGTTGGGCCTCGAAATCGGCGGGGACGACTATGTGACCAAGCCGTTCAGCCCGCGCGAACTCGTCGCGCGGGTGAAGGCGATCCTCAAGCGCAGCGGCAATGGAGCGGGCTCCGACCGGAGCCATTCCACCCTCGCCGCCGGCGAGATCAGCCTGGATCGCCATGGCAGGACGGTGATGTTCGGCGAGAGCGCCATCGCAACGACGGCGCTCGAATTCGCAATCCTGGACGCATTGCTGTCGCGTCCCGGCATGGTCTTCAGCCGCGAACAATTGATGGAAGCGGCCTACGGCGCCGGCACCTATGTCTCGGATCGGACGATCGACAGCCATATCCGCAACATAAGGGCGAAGTTCGCAGCGGCCGGCGGCTCGGGTGTCATCGCCACCGTTCACGGCATCGGCTTCAAGCTCGGCGGTGACATCGGGAGGAAGGCCTGATGCCGGCACCGAAAATCAGGGCGAAATGGCGGCCGCCGCTGGCGCTGATCGTCTATGCCGTGCTTTTGACCGTGATGGCGCTGCCTGTTCTGATCGTCATCTGGTTTCGCGCTACCGAGGCGAGCGCGAACCGGATGGAGCCGGTGGAGATCGTCGCCCTCGTCGTCGTGCTGATCCTGACGCTCGGCGTCGCCTATGTGCTGACGCGCACCATCACCGGTCCCATCGACGCCCTGATCGCCCGGACGGAGGAAATCGCCCGCGGCGGCAAGGCGGCGATCCGGCCGCTTGAAAGTTATGGGACGCGGGAGATTGCCGTGTTGTCGCAGAGCTTCCTCGATCTCGCGGGAAAACTGGTCGACCGCACCGAATATGTCCGCTCTTTTGCCGCGCATGTCTCGCATGAATTGAAATCGCCGCTGACGGCCATTCGCGGCGCGGCGGAGCTTTTGCGCGATGATGATGCCGAGAGGCCGATGACGAAGGCGCAACGCCTGCACTTCCTGGACAACATCGTTGCCGACGCTGTCCGGCTCGACGCCTTGCTGCTGCGGCTGAGGGAACTCGCACAGGCGGAAACGCCGATGGCCGAAGGCAGAAGCAGCGTCGCGAGCATCATCAGCCCATTGCGCCAGCGGTTTCCCGCGCTCGATATTTCAGGCGCGGGAGATGCGGAGACATCGATCGCGCTTCCCCAGGAAGCGGCCGTCATCGTCTTCGCCAATCTTGCCGACAACGCCTTTCGGCATGGCGCCACGCTGCTCGAATTCACGGTGTCGGCCGATACCCGAAGCGCCTTCATTCTCGTGCGTGACGACGGCAGCGGTATTTCCCAAGCGAACCGCGACCGCATTTTTCAGCCGTTCTTCTCGACCCGCCGCGAAGAGGGCGGCACCGGCATGGGCCTCGGCATCGTCCACGCCATGCTGAGTTCCCATGGCGGTACGATCCACCTTCGGCAGACGACAGGTGCCGGCGCCGAATTCGAGATTGCGATACCTTTGTCATCCCCGCGCGGTTGACGAGGACCTGCCCCTTCAGCTTTTCAGATAGCTGACGACGGCATCGGCGATCATTCCGCGGTGGCGTTCGATAGTTTCTCCGTCCGAGAGATTGCGCCGGAAGATCGTGCCGAAGGTGTAGCGGTTCGACACCCGAAAGAAGCAGAAGGCGCTGATCATCATATGGATGTCGATCGGGTCGGCCTTGCGCCGGAAGACGCCCTGGTCGAAGCCGCGCTCCAATATGCCGGCGATGGTTTCGATGACCGAGACGTTGAGATCGCGGATCGCCTCCGAGCGAAGCATGTGCGCGGCATGATGAATGTTCTCGATGCTGACGAGCCGGACGAAATCGGGATTGGCCTCGTCATGGTCGAAGGTCGTCGAGATCAGCGTCCGCAGCGCCTCTTCCGGCTCGAGGTTGGACAGATGCAGATCGGATTCCAGCGAGCGGATCTTGCGGTAGGACTGTTCCAGCACGGCAAGATAGAGCCCCTCCTTGCTGCCGAAATAATAATAGATCATCCGCTTCGAGGTGCGCGTCTTCTCGGCGATCGAGTCGACGCGGGCGCCGGCGAGCCCATGGGTCGAGAATTCTTCGGTCGCGACGAGGAGAATGTCCTCCTTCGTCTGCTGTGGATCGTTCTTCCGGCCGTTTTCGCCCCGTTCCGCCATGAGCCTCGTTACCGCGCTTTCCAATCTATTGTTTTATATCTCGAATTTCGATCGTCGGCTTCATTGGAAGCATGCGTTTCTGTTTCCGTATTCGCCAGTCTTATTCACGTTGACCGGATGTTTCAATAGATGCCACTTGACATACGAACTAGTTAGTACATTTTGAAGAGGCGAACAGTGGAGGAATTGATCGCGACGGCAATATCTCGGTCACGACGCGCTCCGGCGGGTCTGACGACGGTCGGCCGGTAGGGGCTAGGCCACGCTTGGGAGGAGCGAATGACCCGTATCATCGATTTCTATTTCTTCGCGCTGAAGGTGACGATCGCGCTCCTGCTGGCAGCGATGGTCGTGCTGGTTTTCGGCAATGTCGTGCTGCGTTACGCCTTCAACCAGGGCATCACTTCTTCGGAGGAGCTTTCGCGCATCTTTTTCGTGTGGCTGACGTTTCTCGGCGCCGTCGTCGCGATGCGCGAGCACGCACATCTCGGCGTCGATTCCCTGATCACGCGCCTGCCGAAGCCCGTCGCCAAGTTCGCTGTCCTCCTCGGTTACGGCATGATGCTTGCAGCCACATGGCTGATGATCAGCGGCAGCTGGGCCCAGACGCTGATCAATCTGCATGTTTCGGCTCCGGCAACCGGCATTTCGATGGGTGTCTTCTACGGCGCCGGCCTTGCCTTCGGTGTACCGGCCTTTTTCATCCTTCTGTGGGATGCCTTTGCAATCGCGACCGGCCGCATCGACGTGACGACCGCCGCACTCGTGCGCGACAGCGAGGAACAGGCCGCACTCGAAGATCCCGCCCAGACGGCTTTTCCCGTGCTGAAGCCGAAGCACTGAGGAGCGCGCCATGACCGTCACCATCTTCCTCGGCGCACTTCTCGGCCCCATGGCGCTCGGCGTGCCGATTGCCTTTGCCCTCATCATCACCGGCGTGGCGCTGATGATGTATCTTGGCATGTTCGATGCGCAGATCGTCGCGCAGAACGTGCTGAACGGCGCCGACAGCTTTCCGCTGATGGCCGTGCCCTTCTTCCTTCTCGCCGGCGAGGTGATGAACACAGGCGGTCTTTCGCGCCGCATCGTCAATCTCGCCATGGCCATGGTCGGCCATATCAGGGGCGGTCTCGGCTTCGTCGCGATCTTCGCGGCCTGCGTATTGTCCAGCCTTTCGGGATCGGCCGTCGCCGATGCGGCCGCCCTTGGCGCCCTGCTTTTTCCGATGATGCTGAAATCGGGTCATGATCCGGCCCGCGCCGGCGGCCTGCTCGCCTCGGCCTCGATCATCGGCCCGATCATCCCGCCCTCGATCGGCTTCATTCTCTACGGCGTCATCGGCGGAGTTTCGATCACCAAGCTGTTCCTGGCCGGCATCGTCCCCGGCCTGCTGATCGCGGCGGCTCTCTGCGTCACCTGGCTGATCGTGGCGCGCAAGGAGCAATTCGCCCTGCCGCCGAAACAGAGCGGCGCCGTGCGGATGAAGGCCTTCGTCGAAAGCATCTGGGCGCTGATGCTTCCCGTCATCATCATCGTCGGCCTGAAATTCGGCGTGTTCACGCCGACCGAGGCCGGCGTCGTCGCGGCGGTCTATTCGCTCTTCGTGTCGATGGTCGTCTATCGCGAGCTGCCGCCGTCGCGGCTGTTCGAGGTCTTCGTCGCTGCCGCGAAGATCACCTCGGTGGTGATGTTCCTGGTCGCCTGTGCCGCCGTCTCGGCCTGGCTGATCACCGTTGCCGATGTGCCCGGCGAGCTTGCGGGCCTCGTCGAGCCGCTGATGGACAATCAGACGCTGCTGCTGCTTGCCATCATGCTGCTGATCATCATCGTCGGCACCGCCATGGACATGACGCCGACGATCCTGGTGATGACGCCGGTGCTGATGCCGATCATCAAGCAGGCGGGGATCGACCCGGTCTATTTCGGCGTGCTGTTCATCATCAACAATTCGATCGGGCTGATAACGCCGCCGGTCGGCACGGTGCTCAACGTCATTTGCGGCGTTTCGAAGCTGTCGATGGAGGATCTGATGAAGGGCGTCATTCCCTTCATGATCGCCGAGCTGATCGTTCTGCTTCTACTCGTCCTTTTCCCTGCGCTGGTGACCGCTCCGGTCGCCTGGTTCGGACACTGATGTCGCCGATGACGGCGATGGAATTTCAACGCGGCCGGAGGGAGATGCCGGCTCTATCCTGGGAGGAAAACATGCTGAATAGATTGACGAAACTGGCGCTGGGACTGGCCCTGCCCATTGCCCTCTTGGCAAGCGGCCCGGCCATGGCCGAAATCCGCGAACACAGCCTCAAATTCGCTGCCGCCAACAATAAGGGCCATCCCCAGGTCATGGGCATGGAGAAGTTCGCCGAACTGGTGAAGGAAAAGAGCGGCGGCAAGATCGAGGTCAAGCTGTTTCCGGGCGGCGTGCTCGGCGGCGACGTGCAGACGGTGTCGGCGCTGCAGGGCGGCGTCATCGAGATGACGGTGCTCAACGCCGGCATTCTCGCGAGCAACGTCAAGCAGTTCGGCGCTGTCGACCTGCCCTTCCTCTTCAACAGCGGCGAAGAGGCGGACAAGGTGATGGACGGCGCGTTCGGCACCAGCCTGATGAAGCTCCTGCCCGACACCGGCCTCGTCGGCCTCGCCTACTGGGAGCTCGGTTTCCGCAACCTCACCAACAACCGTCATGCGGTCACCAAGCTTGAGGACATCAAGGGCCTGAAGATCCGCACCATCCAGTCGCCGATCCCGATCGAGCTCTTCAACAGCCTGGGCGCCAATGCGGTGCCGCTGCCCTATACGGAACTCTACACGGCGCTCGAAACCGGCACCGTCGACGGCCAGGAAAACCCGGCTGCCAACATTCTCAACGCCAAATTCTTCGAAGTGCAGAAGTACATGACGATCACCCGTCACCAGTACAATCCGCAGATCGTGCTGATCAGCAAGAAGTTCTGGGACGGTCTGAACGACGAGGAAAAGGCAGTCTTCGCGGCGGCCGCGACCGAAGCCCGCGACTATCAGCGCAAGGTTTCCAGGGAGCTGGACGCCAAGGCGATCGAGGAAATCAAGAAGACCGGCATGGAAGTCGCCGAACTCAGCCCCGAAGAGACGCAGAAGCTGCGCGACGCCGTCAAGCCGCTGGTCGACAAGTTCGCGGCTCAGATCGGTGCAGAGACCGTGACACAGCTCTTCAAGGAGCTCGACACGGTTCGCGGCAAGTAAGCAGATCGGGCCCGCGGGCGACCCTGCGGGCCTTTCCCATCACGAGCAAGACAGGAACTGGCGCATGGCCGAGACACTCCTGAAACCGTTGAAGGCCGGGCTGATCGGCTCCGGCATCCAGGCCTCGCTGACGCCTGCCATGCACATGAAAGAAGGTGCGGCGCAGGGGCTGGACTATGATTATGAGCTGATCGATCTCGTCAAGCTGAATGCGTCGCCGGCCGATCTTCCGCGTCTGATCGGGGATGCCGAAGCACGTGGACTTGCCGGTCTGAATATCACTCATCCCTGCAAGCAGCTCGTCATCCCCCTGCTCGACGATTTGTCGCCCGAAGCCCGGGCGCTCGGCGCCGTCAATACCGTCGTCCTGAAGGACGGCCGGCGCTTCGGTCACAACACCGACTGGTGGGGCTTTGCCGAGAGTTTTCGGCGCGGGCTGCCGCAGGCAGACCTTTCCTCCGCCGTCCAGCTCGGCGCCGGCGGGGCGGGTGTGGCGACCGCCTATGCGATCCTGACGCTCGGTCTCGAGCGGCTGACGGTCTTCGACCGCGAGCACGAGCGCGCCGTCGATCTGGCCGAAACGATGTCCGCGCTCTTTCCCGGCGCCTCTGTCACTGCGGGAAGTGACCTGGAAGCAGCGATGAACGGCGCATCGGGTCTTGTCCACGCGACACCGACCGGCATGGCCAAATATCCCGGCACGCCGCTTCCGCCCGAACTCCTGGAAAAGCGCCATTGGGTCGCCGAGATCGTCTACTTCCCCCTGGAGACCGAACTTCTGCGGCAGGCGAGACAGCGCGGCTGCCGGGCGCTCGATGGCGGCGGCATGGCGGTCTTTCAGGCGGTCGGCGCCTTTCGCCTGATCACCGGCAGGGAGCCGGATGCCGGCCGCATGCTCGCGCATTTCAAGACGATGACGACGTAAACGCCGCAACGCAGGAAGGATCACGCCGATGAAGACATCGATTGCGACTGTTTCGCTGAGCGGCGACCTCCGCGACAAGCTGGAAGCGATCGCCAAGGCCGGCTTCGACGGGGTGGAGATCTTCGAGAACGATTTCCTGATCTTCGACGAGAGCCCGAAGGAGGTTGGCCGGATGGTGCGCGATCTCGGCATGGAGATCACGCTTTTTCAGCCGTTTCGCGATTTCGAAGGCATGCCGGAGCCGTTGCGCAGCCGCACTTTCGACCGCGCGGAGCGCAAGTTCGACATCATGCAGGAGATGGGCACCGATCTGGTGCTGGTCTGCTCGAACGTCTCGCCGGCTGCCCTCGGCGGCCTCGACCGGGCGGCGGCGGATTTTCACGAACTCGGCGAACGGGCGGCCAAGCGCGGTCTGCGCGTCGGCTATGAGGCGCTTGCCTGGGGCCGCCACATTCACGATCACCGCGACGCCTGGGAGATCGTCCGGCGGGCCGATCATCCGAATATCGGCCTGATCCTCGACAGTTTTCATACGCTGTCGCGCAAGATCGACGTCAATTCGATCCGGTCGATCCCGAAGGAGAAGATCTTCATCATCCAGCTTGCCGACGCGCCGCTGATCGACATGGATCTGCTCTATTGGAGCCGGCATTTCCGCAACATGCCTGGGGAAGGCGACCTGCCGGTGCTCGACTTCATGAAGGCCGTCGCCGCAACGGGCTATGACGGCTATCTGTCGCTGGAGATCTTCAACGATCAGTTCCGCGGCGGTTCGCCGAGCGCGATCGCCGTCGATGGTCGCCGTTCGCTGATCTATCTCGGCGACCAGGTGAAACGGCAGCAGCCGGAGAGCGCGCTGCCGGTGCCGGCCATGCCGCCGCGCGCCGCCGTCGAGGGCATCGCCTTCGTCGAGTTCACTGCGGATGAAGACGAAGCGCCCGAGCTCGAAGCGCTGTTTAAAAGCCTCGGTTTCCGCAAGGCGGCCAGACACAAGAGCAAGCGCGTGACGGTCTTCCGCCAGGGCGCGATCAATCTCGTGATCAACACGGAGCAGAAGGGCTTTGCCAGCGCCTCCTACGCCGTCCATGGCACCTCGGCCTATGCCGCAGGCCTGATGGTTGACGATGCCAAGGCCGCGTTGCAGCGCGCCGTGGCGCTTGGCGCGGAACGCTTCGAGCAATCGCTCGATGCCGGCGAGATCGAGATGCCGGCCGTGCGCGGCGTCGGTGGGGGCGTCCTCTATTTCCTCGATCGCAAGAGCGAGCTTGCCCGCATCTGGGAGATCGAATTCGATGCGATCGAAGACGATGCCGCGCCGCGGCCGGCCGGGCTGCAATCGATCGACCATATGGCGCAGACGATGAAATATGAGGAGTTGCTGACATGGTTGCTCTTCTACACCTCGCTCGTCGAGGCCGAGAAGACGCCGATGGTCGATATCGTCGATCCCTCCGGCATCGTCCGCAGCCAGGTGGTGGAGAATGCGGAAGGGTCCTTGCGCATCACCATGAACGGCGCGGAAAACCGCAATACGCTCGCCGGCCGCTTCATTGCCGAAACCTTCGGTTCCGGCATCCAGCATCTTGCCTTCAGGACCGACGACATCTTCGCGACCGCCGCCGCCCTTGCCGCAAACGGCTTCGTCTCGCTTTCGATCTCGCCGAACTATTATGACGATCTCGAAGCCCGCTTCGGCCTCGACGCCGAATTCGCCGATCGGCTCAAGGCCAACAACATCCTCTATGATCGCGACGAGGCCGGCGAATATTTCCAGCTCTACAGCCCAACCTATGGCGAGGGGCTGTTCTTCGAAATCGTCGAGCGGCGCGGGTATCGCGGCTATGGCGCCGCGAATGCCATCTTCAGGATTGCCGCGCTGAGGAAACATTTAAGGCCGCCGGGACTGCCCCGCGCCTGAGACGCCATATCACGCCGAGGTCCGCAGCATCAGCTCGGCATTGAGAAGAATGCGGGCTGCCGGCGTCGCGGCAGGCCCCTCGCCCTCGCCGAGCCTGCCGAGCAACATTTCGATCGCAAGCCGGCCGATCTCGTTATAATTCTGCGCCACCGTCGTGATCGGAGGGCAGGCGTATCGCGACAGCGGGTGATCGTCATGTCCCGCGACCCGCAAGTCGTAATTGGCGCCATGGCCGACCTTGAGGCCCAGCTGGAATGCGGCGGCGATGACGCCGAAGGCGACGCGGTCGTTGGCGCAGAGCAGGGTGCGCGTCGGAAAGCCCTGGCCCGACGTCAGGATGCGGGTCGCCTCCTCGAAGCCGAAGCGTTCGAAGTCCCAGCTCTTGCTGTCCGTCAGCTCGACGATGCTGGGCGCCATCTTGAACTGCTCCATCGCTTCCAGATAGGCCGTCTGGCGGGTCAAGGCGTTGGTATTGACGTGCGGCATGCCGAAATAGCAGGGCGGTTCGCCCGAGCGGCAGAGATAATCGACGATCAGGCTGAAACTCTGGCGATTGTTCGTGCCGACGAAGGAGGATGTCTCGTCGAGCGGCGAATCGACATAGATGAGCGGTACGCTGCGGCCGAGCTCGTCGAGCGTGGCGTGGTGGGATTCCACGCCGAGCGGCGCGATGATTGCGCCTGCGACATTCATCGATTTCAGCGTCTTGATCGCCCGGTCCTCCATTTCAGCCTTGCCGTCCGACGACAGGACGAAGGCGAGGAAGCCCGTCTCGTTGGCGATCATTTCGATGCGGCGGGTGAGCGCCATATAGAACGGGTCGGTGGAATTGGGGATGATGACGCCGAGAATGTTGCTGCGCCGCCGATTGAGATTGACGGCGAAGATATTCGGCCGGAACCCCGATTTCTTCAGGGCCTGCTCGATCGTCTCCCGCGTCTTCTGGCGCACCGACATCGGATCGCTGAAATATTTCGAGACGGTGGGACGCGACAGGCCGACGAACTCCGAAAAGTCCTCCATGGTTTTGATCGTCTTTCCCACCATCTGATCTCCTGACGCGGCGTCTCCGACGGTTTCTAGATGACTCATCGCCGGACGGAAAGCCGCCCTGTCGATCACCCGAACCTAGAGCGTGTCGCGCAAAAGTGTGCGCGGTTTTGCGATAACGACACGCGTAAAAACAAAGACCTAAAGCACGGGGAGCGAATCTGAAAGATCGCGACGTGCTTTAGTCTATGGAGAACTGCACCTTCATCGTTGCCGGATCGGCGGACTTTTTCGTGATGAAGGGAAGTACCTCGCCAAGCGGTAGCCGGTGGGACACCAGCTGCGCCATGGCGCCGGTATCCCTTCTTAGAATGTCGAGCGCCTGAGGAATGTTGCGGTTCAGCGAGTGGGAGCCGGCGAAGCGGATCTGGCGCCGGAAGATCTCGAAGGGCGCCAGGGAAATGCGCTGGTCGGGCGCGCAGACGCCGAAGACCAGAACCGTGCCGCCATCGGCGGCGAAGTCGATCATGCCTTCGACGACGCGGGCGATGCCGGTTGCGTCGGCAACGAAATCGAAGCTGCGGCGGCGCCCGGCCAGCGCTTCGGAGCCGGAGACGGCCGTCTCCAGTCCCAGCCGTTCGGCAAAGGCCAGGCGGCCCTCGTTGATATCGGCAACCGTCACCGACGAAACGCCTTCGGCCTTCAGGGAGAGGGCGAGCAGCAGTCCGATCGGTCCGGCGCCGAAGACGAGCGCCGTTTCCGTTGCCGCGGGACCGGCCCGCAGGCCGGCGCTGCCAAGGCCGTTCAAAACGCAGGCGAGCGGCTCGGCGAGCGCGGCGAGATTGAAGTCGAGATCGCCGATTTCGTGCAGGTGATCGGTCCTGACCAGGCTATATTCGGCAAAACCGCCGTTCTCCGTGACCCCATAGGCCTTCAGGTCGCGGCAAAGATTGGTCAGTCCCTTGCGGCAGGCCCTACACTCTCCGCAGGGAAGATTGGGATCGACGACGACACGGGCGCCGACGGCAAGACCGGAGACATCGCCGGCCACGGCCTCGATCACGCCGGCATATTCATGGCAGGGGACGAGCGGGAAGCGGCCCTCGCCGTAACGGCCGTGGAGGACGTCGATATCGGTGTGGCAAAGACCGGCGGCGCGCACGCGCACCAGCGCATGGCCGGGCCGCAGCTCCGGCAGCGGCAGCGGCTTGGTGACCGCGACGCCCTTCTCGGTATAGCAGATGGCTTCCATCTCTCTGGCTCCAGATTTCTTGCGGAAAGGCGATCAGCTCATCCAGTTGCCGCCGTCGACATTGTAGGTCTGGGCGAGGATGTAATCGCTGTCCGATGAGGCGAGGAAGACGGCCAGCCCCTTGATGTCGTCGGGTGTGGCGAAGCGGCCGATCGGAACGGATTTGGCGACGGCGGTCTTCTTCTCGCCGGGCTTCAGTCCTTCCCATTTGGCAAAATGCGCATCGACGATATCCCAATGCTCGCCGTCGACGACGCCGGGGGCGATGGCATTGACGTTGATGCCGTATTTGACGAGGGCCAGCGCTGCCGACTGCGTCGCCGAGATGATAGCCGCCTTGGAAGCGCAGTATAAAAGCACCAGCGCCTCGCCGCGACGCCCGGCCTGGCTGGCCATATTGATGATCTTGCCGCCCCTGCCCCGGTTGATCATGACGTTGGAGACGGCCTTCATCATGAAGAGCGGCCCCTTCAGGTTGATCGAGAAGACCTTGTCGTAGCTGGCCTCGTTGATCTCATTGACCGGGGCCATGTCGAAAATGGCAGCATTGTTGACGAGGATGTCGATCCCGCCGAACTCCTTGTCTACCTCTGCGACGAGCGTGTCGATCGCCGTGAGATCGGTGACATCGAGCTTCATCGCCTTGGCCGCCGGGCCGATCGCGGCGGCGGATTTCGTTGCCCGTTCGATATCGATATCGGCGATGACGACCTTGGCGCCTTCCTTGACGAAGGCCTCGGCAAAGCCGAGGCCGATGCCGCGCGCGCCGCCGGTAATCAGGGCAACCTTGTCTTTCAGTCTCATGTCGTTCTCCAGTTCAGCCGGCGCAGACGCCGGTAGTGCGAAACGATGGCTAACCGCCTGACCAGAAGGTCCCGGCAGTCGTGCTGCCGGGACCTTTCCGGGAGGAACTCGCGGGCAGGCCGCGAGGATGAAAAGGCTCACTTCGGGTAGCCGGCCTTCTTCATGTCGCGTTCGACCTGCTTCTGGGCACTGTCGAGAGCGGCATCGACCGATTGCTGTCCGGACAGGGCGGCGGCGATCTGCTGGCCGACGAGCGTGCCGATGCCCTGGAACTCGGGAATGGCGACAAACTGAACACCGGTATAGGGAACGGGGTCCTTGGTCGGCTTGGACGGGTCGGCCGAGAGGATGGCCTTCAGCACGGTATCGGCAAAGGGGGCCGCCTTTTGATATTCCGGCAGGGCGTAGGTCGATTTTCTGGTGCCGGGCGGCACCGCGACCCAGCTCTCCGTCTCGCCGACCTTCTTGACGTATTCCTTGGAGGTCGCCCATTTCAGGAAGGATTTGGCCGCATCGAGCTTGGTCGATGTCGCCGGGATCGCCAGGTTCCAGGACCATGACCAGCTCGAGCCGTTCGCCGTAACGGCGATAGGCGCGCGCGTGAAAGCGATCTTGTCGGCGACCTTGCTCTGCTTCGGGTCGTAGACGCGGCCGGCAGCCGACGTGGCATCGATCCACATCGCGCAATGGCCTGTCGAAAACAGCGCCTGGTTTTCGTTGAAGCCGTTCGCAGTCACGCCTGGAGGACCATATTTGGTCATCAGCTCGACATAGTCGGTAATCGCCTTCTTCCAGGGCTCGGAATTAATCTGCGGCTTCCAGTCCATGTCGAACCAGCGCCCGCCATAGGCGTTGATCATGGTTCCGAGGAACGCCATGTTCTCGCCCCAGCCGGGCTTGCCGCGCAGGCATAGGCCGTACTGTTCCTTCGATTTGTCGGTCAGCTTGGCCGCATATTCCTTGATCTGGTCGTAGGTCGGCTCATCAGGCATCTTGATGCCGGCGGCATCGAAGAGGTCCTTGCGGTAGAGCGTAAACGAGCTTTCTGTATAGAAGGGCACGGCATAGAGCTTGCCGTCGACGGTCAGGCCGGCCTTGATCGGGGCGAGCAGGTCGTCATAGTCGTAATCGGCGCCGAGATCGTCAACGGGCGCCAGCCAGCCCTGCTTGCCCCAGATCGGCGCCTCATAGCCGCCGATGGTGATGATGTCGTACTGGCCGCTCTTCGTCGCGATGTCGGTCGTCACCTTCTGGCGCAGGACGTTTTCTTCGAGCACCACCCAGTTCACCTTGTTGCCGGTCTCCTTCTCCCATTCCGGCGACAGTTTCTGCATGATGATCATGTCGCCATTGTTGACGGTGGCGATCGTCAGTTCCTCGGCGCCCGCCAATCCGGCGGTCAGTGCGAGGCAGGCGACGGATGCAGACAGAATGCAAATGATCTTGCTCATGGTCTCCGCTCCTCCTTTACGGATGTTCACGCATAAAATTACATGCGTAAAGTTTTATCTGCCATCTTGACCGATGTTGTCAAGGAAGTTTTGGAGGTTCAATCGGCCAGATATCGATCGTTTTGCGTGGAAATTGGGATTTATGAAAACCGGAACTGAGTTTTGCAGCGCGAAATCGTATAGATCCTGTTTGTTGCAGCGCAATATTAAAATTACCGCGCGTAAAAATTATTCTTGACTGGCCTTTGCAAGCAAGTTACGGGCGGATTGAAGTTTTTGATGAGTGCGCGGAGCGCAGACGCTTCCCGCATGAAGGAGATTGCAGATGCCGTTGTCTCAAAGGGCGATTGCGCCGGAAGCGCTCGGGCCGACGATCACCGTCGGCGAAATCCTGGTGGAGATCATGGCGACGACGGTCGGCGCGGGCTTCCTCGAGCCGCAATCCCTGACGGGGCCTTATCCGAGCGGTGCGCCGGCCATCTTCATCGACCAGGTTGCGCGCATGGGCGGAACGGCCGGCATCATCGCCGCCGTCGGCAATGACGATTTCGGCCACTTGAACGTCGATCGCCTGCGCCACGACGGCGTCGACGTATCCGCCATCGCAATCCACGAAGACTGGCCGACAGGCAGTGCTTTCGTTCGCTACCGGCCGAATGGCGCCCGTGATTTCGTCTTCAACATCGCCAGATCCGCGGCCGGCCAGATCGGCTTGACCTCTGCCGCCGAGGCTCTCGTCCGGCGTGCCGGCCATGTGCATGTCATGGGAACGGCTCTTACCATTCCCGGTGCCCGCGAGGTGATCCTCTATGCCGTCGAGACGGTGCAGGCCCGCGGCGGTTCGGTGTCGCTGGACCCCAACCTCCGTAAGGAACTGCTGACGGATGACGGTGCACTGGAAAGCTTCAACCAGGTGCTTGCCACAGCCGATCTGCTGCTGCCCTCCGGCGAGGAGCTTTTCACCGTCGCCGGCCGGACGGACGAAGCCGCGGCTGTCGCCAAGCTTTTGGAGGGCGGCATCGGCGAGATCGTGCTGAAGCGGGGTGAACAGGGCGCGTCCTTCTTTGGCCGCGGCTTTCCGCGCATTGATTGCGCCGCCTTTGCGGTTGACGAGGTCGATCCGACCGGCGCCGGAGATTGTTTCGGCGCGGCCTATCTCACCTGCCGCCGCAAGGGCATGGCGCCGGATGCCGCCCTGCTCCACGCCAATGCGGCCGGTGCTCGCAACGTGACCCGGCTTGGCCCCATGGAAGGCGTCTCCACCCTTGCCGAACTCGAAGCTTTTATTGCCGAAACCCCGAGGAGATAGACGATGGACCGGATATTGACCCGTCTTGCCGCCGCCCGGCGTGAAGGCAGACCCTTCGGCATCACCTCGGTCTGCTCCGCCCATCCCCTCGTTCTCAGGGCCGCCATCCGGCGGGCGGTGCGCGAAGGCGGATCGGTCCTGATCGAAGCGACCTGCAACCAGGTCAACCATCTGGGCGGTTATACCGGCATGACGCCGGAAGACTTCATCCGCTTCGCCGAGCGCATTGCCGCCGAGGAAGGGCTCGACCGCGCGCGGATGATTTTCGGCGGCGATCATCTCGGCCCCAACCCCTGGCGCAAGGAGATGCCGGTAACCGCGCTCAAGCAGGCAGAGCTCATGGTCGAAGCCTATGTCAGGGCCGGGTTCGGCAAGATCCATCTCGACGCCTCGATGGGCTGCGCCGGCGAGCCGGCCGCGCTCGACGACCGGACGATTGCTGAGCGCGCCGCGAGATTGGCAGAGATCAGCGAAAGGACGGCGCAGGCGATCGGCGCGCCGATGCCGCTTTATATTCTCGGCACCGAGGTTCCGGTGCCGGGCGGCGCCGATCATGTGCTCGAAGAACTCCGGCCGACCGCGCCGGAGGCCGCTCGCGCAACGATCGCCATTCATCGCGAAATCTTCTCGCGGGCGGGATTGCAGGACGCCTTTTCCCGCGTCATCGCCTTCGTCGTCCAGCCGGGCGTCGAATTCGGCAGCGAGAACGTCATCGGCTACAGGCCCGAGCTTGCGACTGAATTGACCGCGCTTCTCGACGAGGAACCGCAATTCGTCTTCGAGGCCCATTCCACCGACTATCAGACGCGGGAGGCCCTGACGCGGTTGGTGCAGGATGGCTTCCCGATCCTCAAGGTCGGCCCCGGCCTGACCTTCGCGCTGCGCGAGGCCGCCTATGCGCTTGACATGATCGCCAGCGAGATGGTTCCCGGCTACGGCGACAGGCCGCTGGCAGCCACGATGGAGGCGGTGATGTCATCAGCGCCCTGCGACTGGCAGGCGCATTATCACGGCGATGAGACGGCCCTGCGCCTGCAGCGGCACTACAGCTACAGCGATCGCATCCGCTATTACTGGAACAGGCCTGATGCGGAGAAGGCGTTCGAGAGATTGCTCGCCACCCTGCGCGGAAAGACGATTCCGGAGACGCTGCTGCATCAGTTCCTGCCGCAGCTTTCGCCAGCCGAAGCCGGCGATCCCGAGACTATAGTGATTGCCGCAGTCGACCGCGTGCTTGCCGACTACCAGAGCGCCTGCGGCACGACGCCTTGAATGCCACGGGAAGGACCGGCTTGGCCTTCGGGCGGAACCCGCCCTCCCCTCTCCGAGCCTTACCGCGTCGTATAACCACCGTCGATGACAAGCACTTCGCCGGTGACGTAACTTGCCGCCGCCGAGCAGAGAAACAGGGCAGCACCCGCCACCTCCTCCGGCTGTCCGACGCGGCCCATCGGCGTCATGCTGCGCCAGGTCGGAAACCAGTCGGGATTGTCGATGCCGCCGCGCGACAGATCGGTCTCGATATAGCCCGGCGCAATGGCGTTGACGCGAATGTTTTCGGCGGCGACTTCGCTGGCGAGGCTCTTCGTCATCATGTGGACCGCCGCCTTGGAGGTGTTGTAGGCGACCTGGTTCTGCGGAATGTTGGAAACGATGCCGGACATCGAGCCGATATTCAGAATGACGCCGCCGCCCTGTCGCCGCATGGGCGCGAGTGCGGCCCGGCAGGCGCGGAAGACGGCGTCGACATTGACGGTCATGATCTCGCGCCAGATGGCATCCGAGAATTCGCCGCTGTCGCCATGAATGGCGATGCCGGCATTGTTGACGAGAATGTCGAGCCGGCCGGCCCGTGAAAGGGTTTCAGCCACGAGTTCGTCGGCAGCGCGCTCCTTTGCCAGATCCGCGGCGATGAACTCGAAATCGACTCCGGCCTTGGAGAGCCGTTCCTCCGCGGCTTCATTGCGTGTTCGTCCCGCGATGACGACCTTGGCGCCCGCCTCGCCGAGCGCTTCGGCGATCGCCAGCCCGATGCCGCGCGTGCCGCCGGTCACCAGCGCCACCTGTCCGTTCAGACGAAATCTATCGAAGATCATGGCCGTTTCCTTTGTCCGGTTGCGGGGGCTGGCAAATCCCTCTCAGATATCGGTGCTCTGCGGCAGGATGACGAGATCGCGGATGGTGACGTTGCGCGGGCGCGTCAGCATGAAGAGCACGGCCTCGGCCACTTCCTTCGGCTCCATCAGGCCGCCGGCGGCGAGCGCCTCATCCAGCTTTTCCTGCGGCCAATCGCTGAGAAGCGCAGTGACGACGGGCCCCGGCGCGACGGCGCCGACGCGCAGACCGTGTTTGGCCACCTGCCGCCTGAGCGTGTGGACGAAGGCCTGGACCGCATGTTTGGAGGCGGTGTAGACCGGCTCCCAGACGACGGGGACCATGCCGGCGACGGAACTCGTCAGGACGATGTCTCCGGTCTTGCGCTCGACCATGTGCGGCAGAACGGCATGCACCGAGCGGAAGGCGGCGTTGATGTTCAGGTTGAGCATCCGGTCCCAGGCGTCAGGATCGCCGCCGAGCACCTCGCCGCCGATATAGGAGCCGGCATTGGCGTGGAAGATATCGAGCTGGCCCGCCTTCTCCAGAATTGCAGGCATCATCTGCGCCACGCTTTCGGGGGCCAAGAGGTCGACGACCAGCGGAATGGCGTCCGCGCCGAGCGTCGAGCAGATTTCCCTCAAGCCTTCTTCGTTGCGATCGATCAGCACGACGCGGGCGCCGGAGCCAAGCATGGCCTTGGCGCATTCCAGGCCGATACCTGATGCCGCCCCGGTGACGGCCGCGACTTTTCCAGACAGATCCTGTCTCATTTTCTTCCTCTGCTTTCCTGGTTGGTTTAGGCCCGGCCGTGCGAAATGCGCGAGCGGCGTGCCAGAGAGTCGACGATGACGGCAACGGCAAGAACGGCGCCGGTGATCATGTAGCGAAGCGATGACGACAGATCGAGGAGCGTCAACCCGCTGGCGATCGACTGGATGACGATGATGCCGAGAAGGGCCGAATAGGCGCTGCCGCGCCCGCCGAACAGGCTCGTGCCGCCGATCACTGCCGCAGCGATGGCGTTGAGATTGACGTCGCCGGTGCCGGCCTGCTGGCTTGCGGTGGCGAGCCGTGCCGCCGAGAGCACGCCGCCGGTTGCCGCAAGCAGGGCGCACATGACGAAAGCGCTCGCATAGATGCGCGACACGTTGATGCCCGAGCGGCGGGCAGCCTCCCTGTTGCCGCCGACGGCATGCATGGAGCGTCCCCATTTCGTGCGCGTCAGCGCATAGTTCATCGCGATGACGAGCCCGACGAAGAGGCCGAACATCCAGGGGACACCCCGCGACTGGTTGAGATAGAAGGCCACCGCCTCCAGAGCGACGGTGATGATGACGGCGCGCAGAAGAAGTCCGCCGACCGATTTCGACGAAAGGCCGGCCGCCCGCCGCCGCGCCGCGGTGCGGTAGCTGGAGAAAAAGAAAGCAATGCCGGCAAGCGCCACGAGTGCATAGGCGACCGGATCCGGCATGACCATGATCTGACCGAAATTCACCAGCCACGAACCATAGGTCAGATTGATCGAGCCGGTCGATCCGAGAATATAGAGCTGCAGGCCGAGAACGGCGAGCAATCCCGACAGGGTGGAGACGAAGCTCGGCATGCCGAAGCGGTTGAAGAGAAAGGCGTAGAGCGAGCCGATCAAGGCGCCGACAGCCATGGCGGCGAGGATGGCGAGCACCACCGGCCAGCCCTGGTTGATCCAGAAGACGCCGGTGAGCGCGGAGGCGAAGCCGCTGACGGAGCCGACCGACAGGTCGATTTCCCCCACCATCAGGATGCAGACGATGCCGAGCGAGATGACGCCGACCGTCGAGCAGTCGAACAGCATGTTGACGAGGTTGGCGCTGGAGAGGAACACCGGATTGAGCGCCTGGAATACCGTCCAGATGATCACCAGGCCGACGATGACGGGCAGCGAGCCGAGGTCGCCGGAGCGGATGCGGTCGATAAAGCCGCGAACCCATCCGGTGAGGCTGTCGTCATGGCGCACTCTTTCGTCGCGCCGGTCGAGAAGCGGAGGTGCCGCCGGTTCGTTCTGGATGGTCTTCATCATGGCCTGCCCTCCTCGTTCTCTCGGCTTTGCGCCTGGCGGCGCATCGCGCGGCGGGAGACGGAATTGTTGGATGCGCCGGTGATCGCGCTGACCAGCGCCTCGTTGGACGCATCGGGCATGAAGGTGCCGTTGTTGCGCCCGAGCCGCAGGACGACGATGCGGTCGGCGACGGCTCGCACATCCTCCATGTTGTGGCTGATCATGATGACGCCAAGGCCGCGCTCGCGCACGCGCTCGATCAGATCCAGCACCTCGGCGGTCTGGGCGACGCCGAGTGCCGCGGTCGGCTCATCGAGCATGATGAGTTTCGGCTCGAGCAGCAGAGACCGGGCGATCGCCACGGTCTGGCGCTGCCCGCCGGAAAGCGAGGCCACCGGCTCGCGCACGCTGGGTATGCGGGCCGAAAGCTCGCTTAATAGCTTCCAGGCGCGGATCTCCATGGCGACCTCGTCGAGCTGGAAGGGATTGAGCTCCTTGCCGAGAAAGATGTTGGCGACGACATCGAGATTTTCGCAGAGTGCCAGATCCTGGAAGACCGTCGCGATGCCGAGGTCGAGGGCGGCGCTTGGGCTCGACAGATCGACCTGTTTTCCCTCGAACAGGATCGTGCCCGAACTCGGCTGGTGCACGCCGGCCAGAATCTTGACCAGCGTCGATTTACCGGCGCCATTGTCACCCACGAGCGCCACGACTTCGCCGGCATGGACGTCCAGTTCGATATCGGTGAGCGCCGACACCGCCCCGAAGTTCTTCGATATGCCGCGCAGGCTGAGAACGGGCTGACGCGTGGGATCGATAATATGAGAGGTTTCAGACATCGTCTGGCCTTTCGGAAAAAGCGAAACTGAAAGCGCGGCCGGCGGCCGGCCGCGCTTTCCTTGCGGATTACTTGATGATGCCGAGCTTCTTGCAGCCTTCGGCATAGCGGCCGGTGCACAGTTCCTCGGCAGTGTTGATCTTCTTGTCGATGATCTCCGCCTTGAGGTTCTCGGCGGTGACGACAGCCGGCACGAAGAGCTGTGCGGGTGTGTCGTAGAGGGTCATTTCGGCCTTGACCGTTTCTCCTGCCAAGAGCTTCACGGCAACGTTCGCCGCCGCAGCGGCGACGATTTCGCTCGGCTTGGAGATCGTGTTGTACTGATCCCCCGATATGATGAGCTGCAAGGCCGCGATCGTCGCGTCGTTGCCGGTCACCGGCGGAACCGGATCGACGCCTGCCGCCTTGAAGGCGGCGATGGCACCGCCGCCGGTGCCGTCATTGGCGGCGACCACGCCGACGATCTGCTTGCCGAAGCGGGTGATCTGGCCGGCCGCCCATTGCTGGGCGTTCGCCGGCTGCCAGTTCGGCGTGTCGAATTCGGCAAGTGTCTTGTAGCCGCCGCTGGCCAGACCCTCGTGAATGCCGTCCTTGATCAGCCCTGCCGCCGCATCGGTCGGCGAGCCGTTGATCTGCAGGATGCCGCCGCCATCGGCCGGCACGTTCTTGGCCTTGAGATGCTCAATGAGCGATTCCGCGATCGCCTTGCCGATCGCCTTGTTATCGAAGGAGACGTAGAAATCGGCCTTGCCGGTTGGGATCGGGCGGTCATAGGCGATGACCTTGACGCCCTGGCTCTGGGCGAGCTGGACGAGAGACGCAGCCGCCGCCGAGTCCACCGGATCGAGCACGATGACCTTGGCGCCCTGGGTGATTGCCGAATTGAACTGCTGCTGCTGTTTGGCGATATCGGCATCGGCATTCTGATAGATGACCTTGCAGGACGCGCAGAGCTTCTTCATTTCCGCGACGAAGCCCGGATGGTCGTGCTCTTCGTAACGGGTCGAACCCTGGTCGGGCATGAGAAAAGCGACCGTCGCATCGGCAACGGCGCTTTGCGCGAAGGCGGATGTGCCGCCGAGCAGGGACAGGACAAGTGTCGCAGCGCCTGCCGTCTTTATCGAGAACTTCATCATTTCCATCTCCTCCCATTGGAAAAAATCGTATAGCTTCGTGGCTGCTATGCTCTGCTGCGCCGTTCGGCTGAAGAAACGGCAGCGCCTGTCTCAGCGGTTTTCAGCTTTTGAGGACAAGCGTTTCCCCTCGCGAGCCGCTCGTTGCGTGCTCACGTTCAATTCAGTGTGGTTTTGCTTTCTCCTCCCTTGTCCTCCTCTCGCCGTTTTCGGCGGACCGTGTTTCGTGCTCCTCGAAACGAAATCGTCCGGCCGCTTAAGCCGCCTTCGCCACGTTGATATTGTCACCCAGCAATCGCCGGAAACGGGACGGCGTCATGCCTTTTTCCGCGAGAAACTGCCGGTTGAAGTTGGATAAGTTGTTGAAGCCGACCTCGAAGCAGATATCGGTAATCGATGCATGGTCGTCGCTCATCAGGATCTGGCAAGCGAGGTTGATGCGAAGCCGCTTCACATATTGCACCAGCGACATGCCGGTATGGCGGCGGAAGGCGCGCGAGAAGGCGCCGGTTGACTGTCCGGCGATCGTTGCGAGATCGGTTTCGTCGAAGGACTTGGTAAGGTTCTCCCTGATATAGGCGAGCGCCTTGTTGATGCCGGCCGACATGTAGCCCGAGGGATCGGGCAAGTAGCTCGGGCTTGCGAGCAGCTGCGCATCCTGCGCCCGGGCGAGCAGGCCGACCATCATCATGAAGAGTTCGATGCGCCGTACACCCTGCGCCTGCTGCACCTCGTTCATCAAGGGGGCGACCTGCCGGCTGGTCTCGGTGCCGAAGAGCACGCCGCGGCGGGAGGCCTCGAGAACCGGCTCGAAGGACCCGAGCTCGGCCAGCACCTTCATCGTGTCGCTGATGAAACTCTCGCTGAACTGGATGAGCTGGCAGCGAAGCGGAATGCTCGATCCCTTCGGGACATCGCTGATCCAGTTGTGAGGAAGATTGGGGCCGGCAAGAACCAGATTACCGGGCTCGAACTCACCGATGAAATCGCCGACAAAATAGCGGCCCGTTGTCGCCACGACGAGATGAAGTTCGTATTCCGGATGAAAGTGCCAGCGAACCGTATGATAGGGATAGCCATGCGCCTTCGTCGCGAAAGATTCGCCCGGCCTGATCTGAACGACTTCCAAGTCAGGTTCCATTGTTTCCTCCTCCGAGGACGGTTTTAAACCCGTCTGCCAAATTCCCCGTTTGGCTTTATTGTTAAGGGGAGTGTAGTGGGCCTGTCTGATGCCCGCCACCACGATTCCCCGCTGAAACCGATACTTTTTTGACAATCGAACCTGTGCGGCCGGTGTAAAGACGAGCGCAATCCGCCGCCTCAGGCAGCCAGGGCGGCAATAACGTTTCTGACCAGCGCAGCGGAAGACAGCCGGTTGGTGGCGCAGCTCGGGGCGCCGATGGTGCCGACACGCACGGAGACGCCGCCGCGCGCATTGGCGATCGCAAACATCGACTCGTCGGTCAGGTCGTCGCCCATGGTGATCGGGCAGCGGTTCTTGAAGGGCTCGGATTGGAAAAACCGTTCCAGCGCATCGCCTTTGCTCGACCGGGCCGGGCGCAGCTCGAACACCATCTTGCCGAGTTGCAGCGCCCAGTTCGGTCCGGCGAGTTCCGCATAATGATGCATGCGTTCTTCGAGAACCTTTTCATATTCCGGCGCAAGCCGGTAATGGGCGGCAACGGCAGCGCCCTTATCTTCGATCAATACGCCGGGATAATGCTCGGCTTCCGCCGTCAGTGCATGCTTCAATGCCTGAAACTCTGTGCTCGCCTCGACGGTATGCATCCCGGTGGCGCTTCTGATCTCCGCCCCGTGGAGACCTGCCGTCGGAAATGCGAAGGGTTTGAACAGAGCGTCGGCAAAGGCGAGCGACCGGCCGGTGACGAGCGCCAGGGCGCCGTTGAGCTTGTTCGACAGGCGATGAAGTTGCCCGGGAAGCGCCTCCGGAACCTCGATCGCATCCGGTGTGGGCGCGAGATTGAGCAGCGTCCCGTCAATGTCGAGAAACATCGCCCAACGGTCCGGCTCTTCCAGGACCAGGGAAAGCATTTCCTGCGTAGCGGCGTCTTCCTGCACGGCATTCTCCAATTCTGCAATCATTGAAGCTAGGTCGCTGTCCGACGAGGGCAAGATGACGGGCCGGTCCCCGGAACATCCGGAGCAACTCCGCGTTTTGTCTGGCCGCCCGCTCATGCACTCGCGCAGCAAAAGGAAGATTGATGGCCAAAGGCAGTTCCAAGCATCATGAGGAAGTCAACGCGCCTTTGGCGCACGGCGCATCGCTGCTGCCGCTGGTGACCATCGACGACTACAACAATGAACTGCGTGACAAGAACGGTTTCGTCGGCGACAACGCCAATAAGAAGACTTTCCAGCAGAAGCTCGACGACTGGCGAAAACGCGTCCGCAAATTCGGAGACGACCCGATCGGCAAGGTCGCGACGGAGAAGCTTTCCAAGAAGAAGATCGAGGCCCTGCTCAAGGGAGACGATATGGAAGCCGCCGCGCTGGTCATGGGTGCGGTGGAGGATTTCTCGCAGGACTTTGCGAAGGTGATCGCAAAGTTCCTCAAGGATGAGCGCTGGTCGAAGACGGAGCGGATCGTGGTGGGTGGCGGCTTCCGGCAAAGCCGCTTCGGAGAGCTCGCGATCGCCAGGACCATGATTCTCCTCAAAGCGGACGGCATCAATATCGAAGTCGTGCCGATCGCTCATCATCCCGACGAGGCGGGACTGATCGGCTCTGTTCACCTGATGCCGCCCTGGATGTTCAAAGGCTATGAGGCGATCCTCGCCGTCGATATCGGCGGCACGAATGTCCGCGCCGGCGTTGTCGAGTTCGGAAAGGAAAAATCGCCGGATTTTGCCGATGCGGGCGTCTGGGACTCGGCGATCTGGCGCCACGCCGACGATGAGCCGAGCCGCAGCGCAACGGTAGAGAGGCTGGCGACCATGCTGCGAAACCTGATCGAGAAGGCCGAAAAGGCCAATCTGAAACCCGCTCCCATCATCGGCATCGCCTGCCCCGGCATCATCAAGGCCGACGGTTCGATCGAACGCGGCGGACAGAACCTGCCCGGCGGGAATTGGGAAAGCGATAGCTTCAACCTTCCCCTGGCGCTGATGAAGGCCATTCCCGAAATCGGCGATCACAGCACCTTCGTGATGATGCACAACGACGCCGTCGTGCAAGGGCTGTCGCAGATCCCTTTCATGAAGGACGTTTCGAGATGGGCGGTGCTGACCATCGGCACGGGTTTGGGCAACGCCCATTTCACCAATCGCGAGGGAATGAAGGCGCGATAGCGACTGATACCTATATCCTTGTCGTGCATGCCGCCGTCTGCTTACCGCTCGCAATCCGCTATCCGATGAGAGGATTTGAGCACGCGCAGGCTTATGGTAAATAGTCGGTAAACAAAGAGGAATTCGACAGACGGAAGCGAAGGCCTCAATAAGTTCCGCTAGATGAGAGGAGCTCTTTGTGGGACCTGCCGGAATTACCCAGGTCGAAAAAGCGACAAATGCCGTCTGCCTATGCATCCGATCATATCCGCAGGCACCTGATTCGCATAGGATGCGCTTCTGCAATCTTGCCGAAGTGAGGCCCCTCCCCTCCCGCTCTGCTCATGCCGATGGAGCACCCCTCCCCTACCCGCTTGCATCGGAAAAGATGGTGATAACGTTGAGGGACAGTTCTCGGCAGCTTCAAATTGCGCTTATCTCTGCGTCATTACGCAGGTCATGCGCAGACGAAAGATGGATCATGAACTTCAAGGGAATAAGCGCTCCTCTCAACGCCGGCCGTCTCGAGCAGATGCTCGGACTTGCCCCGTCACGTCGCGATCCTGAAACGCACGACGCGAGCGACAAGTCCTCCGGCGGCGAGCCCGTCCGTGGATTGGAGGGCGAAAGCCTGTACCGCCCGTCCGTTTATAAGTGAGATAGGGCTTCCTGCCCGGGCTTTTACGAGTGGTGGCAAGCTGAGTCGGCAATGTCTCCGCATGTCGGAATCACGCTGCTATGCATTGGAGATGAGGTGGCAGGCGCGGGCAGAACTGTCGTTGTCAGCTGACAACCGCGCTAAGATTCCGGAATTCCACGCTATTTTCCCGTCGAATCCGTCTCGTTATCTGTTTGCTAACCAAGAAATCGCTTGACGGAATCGCCAGACTCACGATCATTTGCGCAAAATTACCCGATTTACCAGGATTTGCGTGAATGCCGAACAAGGCCGCGATTGTCGAGAAAGCCAAGAGGGCGAGTCAAGTCTCGATCGACGAGACGATTGCGCAGGACTCGACGATGCTCAGCAGCCAGTTGCAGGTGCTGTTCGAGCGGCTGTTTTCGCCGGATGCCCGCAAATCGCTGCGGCGGTTCAGCAGCACCGAGGCGGCCAAGCTGCTCGGCGTTACCGACAGCTATGTTCGCCACCTCGCCGCCCAGGTGGAAACCATCAATCCCGAGAAGACGCCGGCCGGGCGCCGCGTGTTCTCGCTCGAGGAAATCCACGCGATGCGCCAGCATCTCGGGCGCACCAAACCTTCCTATCTGCCGATGCGCCGGCCGGGCGACCATCTCCAGGTCATCGCCGTCACCAATTTTAAAGGCGGCTCCGGCAAGACGACGACATCCATTCACTTGGCGCAGTTCCTGGCGCTCCGCGGCTACCGCGTGCTCGCCGTCGATCTCGACCCGCAGGCGTCGATGTCGGCGATGCTTGGATATCAGCCGGAATTCGACGTCGGCGAAAACGAGACGCTCTATGGTGCCATCAAATATGACGAGACGCGTCGCGACGTCGGCGACATCGTCCGCCAGACCTATTTCCCCGGCCTCGATCTCATTCCCGGCAATCTCGAACTGCACGAGTTCGAGCACGACACCCCAAAGGCGCTGGCCGACACCAACCGCGACGACAAAGACATGTTCTTCATGCGGGTCGGCAATGCGCTGCATTCGCTCGAGCAGAGCTACGACGTCGTCATCATCGATTGTCCCCCTACCCTCGGCTTCCTGACGCTGTCTGCCCTCTGTGCCGCTACGGCCGTTCTCATTACCGTTCATCCCCAGATGCTCGACGTGGCATCGATGAACCAGTTCCTGACGATGACCTCCGATCTTCTGGCCGTCGTCAAGCAGGCTGGTGGCAATCTTGAATATGACTGGATGCGCTATCTGATCACTCGCTACGAGTCCAATGACGGCCCGCAGGCGCAGATCGTTGCCTTCCTGCGCAGCCTGTTCGGCGAGCGGGTGCTGACGTCGATGATGGTCAAATCGACGGCAGTCTCGGATGCGGGCCTGTCCAAGCAGACGATCTACGAGGCCGGGCGCGAGACGATGCATCGCCAGACCTATGACCGCGGCGTGGAATCCGTCGACAGCGTCAATGCCGAGGTCGAGCAACTCATTCGCAATGCATGGAGCAGGACATGAGCCCGAAAGGTCGTGACATCCTGAAGAGTATGGTCGGCTCCGTCGAGCCGGCACGACCGGATGCGCCGAGCGCGCCGCCGCCGCATCGGCCGTCCGGCGCGGTCAAGGCGATGAACCTGTCGCTCGGGCGGCTCGGAGAGGAAGCGGCGGCCGCCAAGGCATTGCGCGAATCCCTCGCCTCCGGAGACAAGGTGCTGGAGATCGATGCGGCTGCGGTCGAAATGTCCTTCATCCGTGACCGTATCCCCGTCGATCAGGATCCTGAATTCGAGCGGTTGAAGCAATCGATTAAGGACAGCGGACAGCAGGTTCCTATCCTGGTCCGGCCGGACCCTGTAAAGGCCGCTCATTATCAGGCGGCCTATGGCCATCGGCGCCTGCGCGCGGCCGCAGAACTCGGCGTCCCGGTTAAGGCCGTGGTGCGCAAGCTGACGGATGAGGAATTGATCCTTGCTCAGGGTCAGGAGAACGGCCCTCGCGTCGACTTGAGCTTCATCGAACGAGCGTTGTTTGCGCGCCGCATGGATGAACACGGCTTCAACCGTGACATGATTGCCAGGGCATTGGCGACGGATAAGCCGGAAACCTCGAGGCTGCTGCAGGTCGCGCAGACGATTGATCCGGAGATTATTCTGGCCATCGGACCGGCCCCCAAAGTCGGCCGCCCGCGCTGGCTGGCCTTCGCCGAAAAATTCAGAGAAACAGGCGGGCCGAAGAAAGCGCAGGCGGCGATCCGCGCCGCCGGTTTCGAGGCGCTGGAAACCAGCGGCCGTTTCGATGCGGTCTGGAAAGTGCTGGAGGAGAAGAGCACGCCGCAGCGCGACGCGCAGACCCTTCGCACGTCAGCGGGCGCGCCGCTTGCTTCGGTCTCCCGCGCCGGCAAAACCTTTCGTATCACCGTCAAATCGGCGGCGTTTTCGGAATTCCTGGCTCAGCGGTTGGCGGGCCTCGCCGCCGAGTTCGAAAAGGAAAATGATAGGAAATGAGGCAGTTAGACGAATTGTCAGCTGACAATTCGGATAGGAGATAACGCGCAAAAGAAAAA
>NZ_NWSX01000052.1 GCF_002531825.1 Rhizobium sp. J15
TCGAGCCGGACTGGGTCGCCCGCGTCTGCCTCGAATATCTCAAGCCCCTCGTCGAGGCCGCAAACGAAAAGGCAAAATCAACAAAATAAGCCTGCGGCTAAATGAGGATGTAATCGTTAACATCAGATGCTTTGGATGCGATATGACGAAACCACCAACCATACGTGATGTCGCACGTCTCTCGGGCGTCTCGACCGCCACCGTCTCGCGTTACTTCTCCGGAAAGACCGACGCGATCGCTCCTCGCACGATCGAGAGCGTCCGTCAGGCGGCGAAGGTCCTGGGATATACTCCATCAGAAATCGGCCGTTCTTTACGGCTTGCTCAAAGCCGCGTCGTGGTCATGCTGGTGCCGGACGCGACCAACCATTTCACCGCCGACATCGCCGTCTCGGTGGAAAGTGCCCTCAAGGGCATTGGCCTGTCGATGGTTCTGGCAAACACCGGTGAAAACGCCGCGCAGCAAGATCGCCTTCTCGCTGACGCTCAAGGACTGCGCGCACGCGCAATCGTATTACAGGGTGCGATCGACACCCCCAGGCTCCGGGAACTGGTCGCAAAGCAGGGCAATCTGATCTTCGCCAACCGGCGGCCGGCTCAGGGAATTGTCGCCCCTTATGTGGGGATCGACAACTTCCAAGCCGGACTGGCGGTCGGGCGATACTTCATTGAGCGTGGCTATGAGAACTGGGTCGCGATCCATGGCCCACGCCATTATTTTGGCAGTACTGCAAGACTGGACGGTTTTATTGCCGGCGTGGGCGATGCCTCGCGCGTGCTGCAGTTCGAGAGCCCCTACACGATGCAGGCCGGCTACGAGCATGCTTGCCGACTTCTTGACCTCGCACCGAAGAAATACAGCGTCTTCTGCGCAAACGACATGATCGCCTATGGTTTCTACCGGGCGGCTATGGAGCGCAATCTTCGTGTGCCCGACGACCTTGTCATCTTCGGCTTCGACGACAACCGCCTGAACGAGTGGTTGGCCCCTTGGTTGACCACGGTGAAGGTCCCTGCACTCGAATTCGGCCCGGCAATCGCCAAGCTGATCGAAATGCCCAAACCCGGTTTCGAGGATGGTCGAAGTATCATTTTGCCATTCGAGCTGAAGGTTCGGCAATCCGCCTGAACCAAGAGACGTCCCGGTGTCGGTGGACGTTCCGGACAAACAATCGGGTGCTGCCGGACACCCGTTAAAGGGGAATAGATAATGAAGCGAATGACTATACTGACAGCATCCATGGTATTTCTTGGATCGACGGCCTTCGCCGGTGACATCGGCGTTAGCATCTCTCACAGCGATTCAAATCTCGCCGTACTGGTCAAGGGTATCAAGGACAGGGCTGCACAATCGAACCAGCCGCTGCAGATCGAGTTTGCGGAAGGCGACGTCAATCGCCAGCTGTCGCAGGTGCAGAACTTCATTGCGGCAAAGGTTGACGCCATCATCGTCAATACGGTCGAAACCTCCGCAACGCCAACCATGACCAAGCTTGCAGCCGACGCGGGCATCCCGCTCGTATACGTGAACAACACGCCGAGCGACGTTCACGAGCTTGGTCCGAAGGCTGCATTCGTCGGTTCCGACGAGAAGGTAGCCGGTACGCTCGAGGCGCAGGAAGTATGCCGTGTTCTCAAGGAACGCGGAAAGGCGAAGGCCGCCGACATCCTGATCATTCAGGGCGTACTCGCCAACGAAACTGCAGTGCTGCGCAGCCAGGCCGTGCACGAAGTTGCCGCGACGGCCGAATGCAGTTTCATGAAGATCATCGACGAACAGTCGGCAAACTGGGATCCGGTGAAGGCCCAGGATCTGGTGACGAACTGGATTACCGCCGGATACCAGCCGGCGGCGATCATCTCGAACAATGACGAAATGGCGATCGGCGCCATCAATTCACTCAAAGCGTCCGGCCTCAACGGGGTGATCGTCGCCGGCGTCGATGCGACGAAGGAAGCGATGCAATACATGAAGAACGGCGACCTGCAGGTCACCGTCTTTCAGGATGCGATCGGACAGGGCGCCGGATCGGTCGATCTGGCCATGAAGCTCGCAAAGGGCGAGAAGGTCGAGTCGCCGCTCTGGATTCCCTACGAGCTGGTCAATCCGGCAAACGTCGAAACCTACCTCAGCAAAAACTAGCGCGGGATGAACACGCAGGCGCACCATGGTGCGCCTGCCAGCCTCATGAGACGGGTCACGGAAGGGTTTGGTTACATGAATAAGGTCTCCCCCTCAACTATCAAAGCCGTAAGAGAGAGCGGGGCCGTTCCAGCAGCCGAATTTCTCCTGCAGGTCGAAAACGTCCGCAAGGAATTCGCCGGGAACGTCGCTCTCGACAACGTCTCCTTCCGGCTTCGTCGGGGCACCGTTCACGCACTCATGGGCGAGAACGGCGCTGGCAAGTCAACCTTGATGAAAATCATCGCCGGCATCTACACGCCCGATGCGGGGGATTTTTATCTCAACAACGTGCCGATCAAGCTGCGCAGTCCGCTCGACGCGCTCGACAACGGCATTGCGATGATTCACCAGGAACTCAACCTGATGAACCACATGACGATCGCGGAAAATATCTGGATCCGCCGCGAACCGCGAAATCGCTTCGGTCTTGTCGATCATCAGGAACTACGTGCCAGCACATACCGCCTGTTCAAGGAGCTCGGTATCGATCTCGACCCCGACGAGAGGGTGGGACAGCTGTCGGTAGCGAGCCGTCAGATGGTCGAGATCGCCAAGGCCGTCTCCTACCAGTCGGACGTCCTCATTATGGACGAACCGACGTCGGCGCTGACCGAACGGGAAGTCGAGCATCTGTTTCGCATCATTCGCACGCTGAGGGAGCAAGGCAAGGGTATCATCTACATCACCCATAAGATGAACGAACTATTTGAGATTGCCGATGAGGTATCGATCTTCCGGGACGGTCGGCACATCGCAACCAAGGCATCCAGGGACCTCACGCGCGACGAGGTCATTCGCATGATGGTCGGGCGTGAAATTTCGCAGATGTTTCCCAAAGTGGAATCGAAGATCGGAGAGGTCGTTCTCAGCGTCAGAAATCTTGGCCTGAAGGGTGTGTTCGAGGACGTATCGTTCGATCTTCATGCCGGTGAAATCCTCGGTTTAGCTGGACTGGTCGGCGCCGGCCGTTCCAATATCGCCGAAACGATCTTCGGCGTGACCCCCGCAACTTCGGGAACCATCGCCCTTGGCGGCAAGGAGATCAAGATCACCTCTCCGAGCGTCGCCATGGAGAACGGCATGGCGTTCCTGACCGAAGACCGCAAGGAATCGGGGTGTTTCCTGCTGTTGGACATCCAACAGAACATGCAGTTGGCCGCGCTCCGTGGTGGGTATGTCAAGCACGGTTTCGTGCAGCAGAAGCGCCTCTCCAAAGAATGCGAAGAGATGAAAACCACGCTACGCGTGAAAACTCCGAGCATGGGCGAGAAGATCCTCAACCTTTCCGGCGGCAACCAGCAGAAGGTGCTGATCGGTCGATGGCTGCTGACTAAACCCAAGGTGCTCATTCTTGACGAACCAACGCGCGGGATCGATGTGGGCGCCAAGGCGGAGATCCATCGAATGATCTCCACGCTCGCCTCCACGGGGGTCGCCGTCATCATGATCTCCTCCGAACTTCCGGAGATTCTCGGCATGAGCGACCGCATCGCCACGATCCGTCAGGGACGGCTGGCGGGCATCCTGGACCGCGCGGACGCGGACCAGGTTAAGATCATGGAGCTCGCCGCACAATGAATACGAGCGACGCCGCAGGATTGGCAGACACGCGCGCTGCCAAGCGCAAGTTCAAGAGCGAGATGTCGATGGCCTTTGTGCTTGTCGGCATCGCGCTGATCTTCGAGGTGCTTGGTTGGATTTTCGTGGGCACGTCGTTCCTCGGTAACGACCAGCGCCTGTCGATCATCATTCTCCAGGTCTCGGTGACCGGAATTCTGGCCGTCGGCGTGACGCATGTGATCATCACCGGTGGCATCGACCTGGCATCCGGTTCCGTAGTCGGCCTTTCGGCAATGGTCGCCGCCTCGCTGGCGCAGGGCTCGGCGGACGTACGCGCGCTCTATCCCGGCCTCACCGATCTCTTCCCCCTCTGGCCGATCATGGCCGGCCTGCTCGTCGGCCTGATCACCGGATGGATCAGCGGTTTCCTGATCGCCAAAACCGGCATCCCGCCCTTCATCGCCACCCTCGGCATGATGGTCTGTGCCAGAGGCGCCGCCAAGTGGTATACGCTCGGCCAGCCGATCGGCCTTCTGACGCCCCAGTTCACATGGATCGGAAAGAGCTATCTCATCCTCGGCTTTCCGGTCCCCCTGCCGGTGCTGATCTTCCTCGGCGTCGCCATCATCTCGCATATTGCCCTCGGCTATACCCGCTACGGCAAATATACCTATGCGATCGGATCCAACCCGCAGGCCGCAAGGGTCTCGGGCATCGACATCGGATCCCATCTCATCAAGGTCTACATCGTTGCAGGCGTGCTCTCCGGACTGGCCGGCGTCGTCACCGCAGCGCGTGCAGCATCCGCCCAGCCGACCATGGGCACCGCATACGAACTCGACGCCATCGCCGCTGCCGTCATCGGTGGCACATCGCTCGCCGGCGGTTCCGGCCGCATAACAGGAACGCTGATCGGAACAATCATCCTCGGCGTCATCACATCAGGTTTCACCTTCCTAAAGATCGGTTCCTATTACCAGGAGATCATCAAGGGAGCCATCATCGTACTCGCCGTCGTCATCGATCAATACAGACGATCAAGACAGGCTAGGGGATCTTAACGGACAAGGCTGCGGCGGTGGGATCATCCCATCGCCCAATCGCTCAAGAACAGGCGCAAAATGGCGACGATAGATTTGAACAGCGATCTCGGTGAAAGCTTCGGCCCATGGCAGATGGGCGACGATGCCGCTTTGCTGAAGATTGTCTCCAGCGCGAATATCGCATGCGGCTTCCATGCGGGCGATCCTGCCGGAATTCTCAAGGTGCTGCATGCGGCCCACGCGTGCGGCGTGGTGGTCGGCGCGCATGTCGGCTACAGAGATCTGGTCGGATTTGGCCGTAGAAACATGGACCCGGCAAGTCCCGAGCTCATTGCCGATACGATTTATCAGATTGGCGCCCTTCAAGCGCTGGCCGCCGCCGCTGGGACATCGGTGCGCTACGTCAAGCCGCATGGAGCGCTCTACAATACGATCGCCCACGATTCGAGACAGGCGTCGGACGTGATCAGTGCTATCCGGCAGCTCGATAAGGGGCTGGCGGTGGTTGCTTTGTCTGGCTCGCAATTCGTTGAGCAGGCACGATCGGCTGGCTTGAAGGTCATATGTGAAGCCTTTGCGGATCGGGCCTACAATCGCGATGGCAGCCTTGTCAGCCGCCGGCAGCCCGGAGCCGTCATTCATGACAGCCGCGAGGTCTGCGCGCGAATGCTGCGCCTCGTGCAGGAGGGACGGATAACGGCCATCGACGGGACAGATATCGCAATCGAGGCACAATCGATTTGTGTCCACGGCGATAGCCCGGACGCCGTGGCTATCGCCAGGTCATTGCGCGAAACCTTCTCGACACACGCGATTACAATCCGGTCCTTTGCGTCGGGGGTCGAAGACAATGTCTGAGAACATCCGGTTCCTGCCGTCTGGATCAAGTTCGCTACTCGTCGAACTCGATGGGTTACAAGAGACCCTTAGCCTTCTCGACGCGCTGCGTGCCCAGCTTCCCGAGGGCGTAAGAGACATCATCCCCGCCGCGCGCACCATCATGGTGGATTATGATCCGGCAATCGTCAGCCGCCATGCCTTGATACACCTGATCTCCAGTCTTGACCTGTCTTCGCAGGCGGTGCGTCATGGTGAAACCTTCGAGATTCCCGTAAACTATGACGGAGAGGATTTGCCGGACGTGGCCGCTCTGCTCGGCTGCACGCAAGCCGAGATAATCCGACGTCATACCGAGGCGACATTCATCGTTGCGTTCGTGGGCTTCGCACCGGGTTTTGCTTACATGACCTGTGACGATCCGATTTTCAATGTTCCGAGGCGAACCACCCCTCGGGTTAGAATACCTGCCGGCTCCGTCGCGCTCGCCGGGAGGTTCGGCGGTGTCTATCCGTCCGACAGTCCGGGCGGATGGCAACTGATCGGCCGCACTCCGCTCGAGATGTGGGACCTGTCACGCGAGCGCGCCGCTCTGCTGACGCCCGGTGATCGGGTCCGGTTCGTGGACCTTGCACAAATAGACACCTCGGAGTCGCCGAAGTTCGCAAAATCGCTTCCAAAAAAGCGGCCCCCGGCAAAAGGCGGCATTCGTGTCATTCGCGCCGACCGTCCGGCGCTCTACCAGGATCTTGGACGAAGCGGACGATCCGGCCAGGGCGTCTCGACGTCCGGAGCAATGGATCGCGAAAGCTTGCGGCGTGCAAACCTGGCTGTCGGAAATGCGCAGACGGAAGGTGCGATCGAGATTGCGTTCGGTTGCTTTGAATTGAGGGCAGACCGACCCATCACTGTCGCGGTGACAGGGGCGACATGCCCGCTGACCATCCGCACGCCCAGCGGCCGGCAACTGGGTGCCGCCCACGGTGAGGCAATCGCACTCGACGAGGGTGACGAGCTGGTGCTCGGCTTCCCCGACAGAGGCAGCCGCAGTTATCTCGCGTTGCGCGGCGGCTTCGCCGTTGACGCTGTTCTCGGCTCGGTATCGGTGGACACGCTCGCCAAGATCGGACCCGATCCGATCGCCGAAGGTGACTTTCTCGTTCCTGCCGGCCGGCCGGCCAATGCGGTGTGTTTCGGAGGACCGCCACCCCGGTTGCCGGACGACAAGCTGCCGGTGACGCTTGATGTCATCCTCGGTCCCCGAGCGGATTGGTTCACCCCGAACGGCGTCGATACCTTCCTCGGACAGGAGTGGGTGGTAACGCCGGAATCCAGCCGTGTCGGCATTCGTCTTGCCGGAGCGCGGACCATCGAGCGGAAAGACGACGCCGAGCTCCCGTCGGAAGCGACGGTGCTCGGCGCGATCCAGGTTCCACACAGCGGCCAACCCGTCCTTTTTGCGGCCGACCATCCCTTGACGGGCGGCTACCCGGTCATCGCTGTCGTTGCCGCCCACCACCTGGACCTTGCTGGCCAGCTTCCGATCGGTGCACGCGTGCGGTTCAAGGCGGCAGGCGATCAAAATCATATCGTTGGGGAGACAGGCAGATGAAAAAACTTCTTATCGCAAATCGGGGTGAGGTCGCCGTCCGTATCGCCCGCGCAGCCCGCGACTATGGGATAAAATCGGTTGCGATCTACTCGGACGCCGATGTCCGCTCGCTTCATGCCGAAGTCGCCGACGAGGCTTACGGTCTTGGGCCCGGCAGGCCAAGCGAAACCTATCTCGATATAGACAAGATCCTCGCGATCGCCGTCCGCTCCCGTGCCGACGCAATTCACCCCGGATATGGTTTTCTTTCGGAACGCGCCGAATTCGCCAAGGCGGTCATCGATGCCGGCCTTATTTGGGTGGGGCCGAAGCCGGAGGTCATTACCGCTCTGGGCGACAAGGTCGAAGCGCGTCGCATCGCTGCCAAGGTTGGCGCTCCGCTCGTCAAGGGATCGGACGGGCCGTTGGCATCGGCTGCCGAGGCTGTCGCCTTCGCCAAGAAAGCCGGTTTGCCGCTCGCCATCAAGGCGGCATTCGGTGGCGGCGGACGCGGGATGAAGGTGGCTTGGAAGCTGGAAGAGGTTGGCGAACTGTTCGATTCGGCCGTTCGCGAGGCAACAGAGGCCTTCGGACGCGGCGAGTGCTACGCCGAGCAATTTCTCGACAAGCCGAGGCATGTCGAAGCCCAGATCGTCGCCGACACCCGAGGAAATACGGTCGTGCTCGGGACGCGCGATTGCTCGCTTCAGCGCAGGAACCAGAAGCTGGTCGAAGAGGCGCCTGCGCCTTTCATCACTGAAGAACAGCGGACTCGGATACATGAATCCGCCCGCGCGATCTGCGTGGAGGCCGGTTATACCGGCGCGGGAACGGTAGAATTCCTTCTCGCGCAGAACGGCGTCATTTCGTTCCTGGAAGTCAACACCCGATTGCAGGTGGAACATCCGATCACAGAGGAAACAACCGGTATCGATATCGTTGTCGAACAGCTGCGAATTGCCGACGGGCTTCCCCTCTCGGTCACGCAGACGCCGGCGCCGCGTTGCCATGCCTTCGAGTTCCGGATCAACGCCGAAGATGCCGGACGTGGCTTCCTGCCGACACCGGGGCTCATCAGCCTGTTCAGACCGCCTTCCGGACCGGGCGTGCGGCTGGATGCAGGCGTCGAGACGGGATCGGAAATACCCGGCCTTTACGATTCGATGATGGCGAAGCTGGTCGTTACCGGATCCACACGAAACGAAGCGCTTGCGCGCGCGCGACGAGCGCTTTCAGAATTTCGTATTGAAGGCGTCGCTTCGGTCCTGCCGTTCCATCGCGCAGTGGTCGATGAGCCTGACTTTGTCGCTGATTCGGGGTTCAAGGTCTTTACGAACTGGATCGAGACCAGCTTTCGCGGAATTGAACCAGATGCGCGGGTCGCCGTCGCCGAGACCGGTGTGATCCGCAGCTTCATGGAAATCGACGGAAAGCGCCACTCGATCGCATTACCCGCCCATCTTTTCGCCGGCGCCGCCGTTCCAACAGAGCGGGTCTCCAACGTGACGATCGCTGGAGACGACGCGGTCACCGCACCGATAGCCGGGACGCTCCAGCAATGGCTGGTCGAAAACGGGGTTCAAGTTGAAAAAGGTGATCCGGTGGCGGTGATCGAGGCGATGAAGATGGAGACACGTATCAACGCACCGAAATCCGGCCAGATTGAAATCGGCGTCGAGAAGGGCTCCGTGGTGAGCTTTGGTGCAAAGCTCGCGGCAATCCATTGATCGCTTATCAGGCAAATCCGTGATGGTGACAGTTTTTGATATTATTGGTCCCGACGCCAAGCGCGTGCGCCATCCGGAAAAGGCGCATCGGCCGGATACCGAGGTCATGCGCAAGCCGGACTGGATCCGCGTCAAGGCGCCGACCTCCAAGGGCTATGCCGAGACGCGGGCGATCGTGAAGGAGCACAAGCTCGTCACCGTCTGCGAGGAGGCCGGCTGCCCGAATATCGGCGAGTGCTGGGACAAGAAGCACGCCACCTTCATGATCATGGGCGAGATCTGTACCCGCGCCTGCGCCTTCTGCAATGTCGCCACCGGCAAGCCGAATGCGCTCGATATGGCCGAGCCTCAGAACGTCGCCAAGGCGGTCAAGGAGATGGGCCTGTCCCACGTCGTCATCACCTCGGTCGACCGCGACGACCTGGAAGATGGCGGCGCCGAACATTTCGAAAAGGTGATCTGGGCGATCCGCGCGGCTTCGCCGGCAACGACGATCGAAATCCTGACGCCGGATTTCCTGAAGAAGCCGGGTGCCTTGGAGCGCGTCGTCGCCGCCAAGCCCGATGTCTTCAATCACAATATGGAAACGGTTCCCGGCAATTACCTCACAGTTCGCCCCGGCGCCCGCTATTTCCATTCCATCCGCCTGCTGCAGCGGGTGAAGGAGCTCGACCCGACCATGTTCACCAAGTCGGGCATCATGGTCGGCCTCGGCGAGGAACGCAACGAGGTGCTGCAGCTGATGGACGATCTGCGCACCGCCGATGTCGACTTCCTGACGATCGGCCAGTACCTGCAGCCGACCCGCAAGCATCACAAGGTCGAAGGCTTCGTCACCCCGGACGAGTTCAAGTCCTACGAGACGGTCGCCTACAGCAAGGGCTTCCTGATGGTCGTCTCCAGCCCGCTGACCCGCTCCTCCCACCACGCCGGCGATGATTTTGCCCGGTTGCGGGCGGCGCGGGAGAAGCGATCGAAGGAAGCAAACGACGATCCGCGTCACGATGATCGGATGCGACCACGTTCTGGTGAGCAGGTCGTCACACATGAAAACCGGGGGGACGAATGTCACTGATTGCAATGCCACCGGCGAGTGCCGACATTCTCTCGCGCGCATCTCAGATAGTCGCAAGCCTCAAGGCTGTCCTGCCCCCCGGCACCGTCATCTGCGATATCGAGGAAACCCGGGCCTATGAGTGCGACGCTCTGACGGCCTATCGGTGCCCGCCGCTCGCCGTGGTTCTTCCTCGAAGCACCGATGAGGTCGCGCTCGCCATGCGGACCTGTCACGAGCTCGGCGTCCCCGTCATCCCCCGAGGCGCCGGAACATCACTTGCGGGCGGTGCGCTGCCGACGGCCGATAGTGTCGTGATCAGCACGATACGCCTGCACGACATCCTCGAGATCGACACAGCCAATCGCTACATCCGCGTCCAAACCGGGGTCACGAATCTTGCGGTTACCGCGGAACTGGAAGCAGGGGGGTTTTTCTACGCGCCCGATCCTTCCTCGCAGCTTGCATGCACGATCGCCGGCAACATAGCGATGAATTCCGGCGGCGCCCATTGTCTCAAATACGGCGTCACCACCAACAACCTTCTGGGGGTCCGCATTGTGACGGCGGCGGGCGAGATCGCCGAGATCGGTGGAACGACCTGCGGCACCTTCGGTCTGGATCTTTTGGGACTGATCTGCGGATCGGAGGGGCAGCTGGCAATCGTAACCGAGGCGGTGCTGAAGATCGTGCCAAAGCCGGAAGGGGCACGACCGATGCTGATCGCCTTTGATAGCGCGGAAGTCGCGGGTGAGTGCGTGGCGCGCATCATTCGCTCCGGCCTGCTGCCGGTCGCGATCGAATATATGGACGATCTCTGCCTGCGGGCCGTCGAAGCCTTCGCCAAAGCCGGTTACCCTGTCTGCGCCGCACTCTTGATCGTTGAAGTGGAAGGCTCGGAAGATGAGATAAGGAGCCAAACCGAAGCCATTCATTCGATCGCCTCCCAACTCAATCCCGTCGAATTTCGCAGCAGCAGAAATGCCGAGGAATCGCTCGCCATCTGGAAGGGCCGGAAGTCGGCATTCGGGGCCATGGGCCGGCTTGGAGACTATCTCTGCCTCGACGGAACCGTTCCCGTATCGCAACTGCCTTACACGCTGAAACGAATCGGGGAACTTTCAAAGGACTATGGTCTGGAGGTGGCAAACGTCTTCCATGCCGGGGACGGAAACATGCACCCGCTTATCCTATTTGATGCAAACACTCCCGGCGAGCTAGAAAAGGCCGAGAGATTTGGCGCCGACATTCTGCGGCTTTGCGTCGATGTCGGCGGATGCCTGAGCGGCGAGCATGGCATTGGCATCGAGAAGCGCGATCTGATGCCGAAACAATTCACATCCATCGATCTTGCCCTTCAGATGGAGGTCAAGAGCGTCTTCGACCCCGGCTGGTTGCTCAATCCGGCAAAGGTTTTTCCGTTGGATGCGAGCAGAACTTTTCGCGAGGCGCGCGCCGATGGTCGCTAAGCCTTGCTTCGAGGATAATTGCCTCGCGCCCACGTCTGAAGGCGAATTGTCGGAGCTTGTCGCTGAGAGCGCTCGGTCGGGAACGAAGCTTCGCGTCATCGGCGGCGGTACGCGCGTTGAACCGGTGAGCATGGCGAGCGGGCACGGGGCCGTATCCACGCGACTGATCTCCGGGATTGTCGACTACGAACCTGGCGCGTTGACGCTCGTGGCGCGCGCCGGCACGCCGCTGAATCAGATCGAGACCTTGCTGCAAAGCGAAGGTCAGATCCTGGCCTTCGAACCGATGGACCATCGTCATTTGCTTGAAACGACAGGCACGCCCACGATCGGGGGTGTGGTTGGCGCAAATGTCTGCGGACCGCGCCGATTGCTTGCCGGCGCCTGCCGTGACCATCTGCTCGGTGTTCGTTTCGTCGATGGATCGGGACGCATTGTCAAGAACGGTGGACGCGTGATGAAGAACGTCACGGGTCTTGACCTCAGCAAATTGATCTGCGGATCGTTTGGAACCCTGGGAATTGTGACCGAGGCTTCCATCAAGACAGCGCCCGCTCCGGAAAGAGAGGAAACGCTGGTTTTCAGTGACGTCACGGCTTCTGAGGCAACCTCCATCTTTTCAACGGCGCTCGCAACGCCGTTCGAGATTTCCGGCGCTACCTACTTCCAAAGCACGGCAACGCTCCGGATCCAGGGTTTCTCGCAGCAGATTGCCTATCGTCGAGAACGGCTAAAGGAACTGTTTTGCAGTTATTCCATCGATGTTTTTGATGGGGAGCGAAGCAAGCAGTATTGGATCGGCATCCGCGACGTTCGGCATTTTGTCGCTACCGAGCACCCCGTCTGGCAGATCCTGGCCCGGCCGACGGATGCGCCCGATGTTGTATCGGCTCTGGAGCGCTTGGGCGGCACTACCTCGCTGGATTGGGGCGGTGGACTTATCTGGTATAACGGCGAGGCCTCTGCGACCGACGTTCGTCGTGTCTGCGGGCGCAGCCAGGCGAGGGTAGTCCGCGGCACGACCCTCGGCCCCAAGTCCTTTTTTCCTCTTGAAAACGAATTCGTATCGCGCATCAGCCGGTCGCTGCGTGCGACATTTGACCCTGCCGGGATTTTGAATCCCGATTTGCTGGATCGCTGACATGCAGACAAATTTCGACAAGACTCAACTCGCTGATCCGGCCATCCAAAGATCGAATGAAATCCTTCGTTCTTGCGTCCATTGCGGCTTCTGCACTGCAACCTGCCCGACCTACAAGGTTCTCGGCGATGAACTCGACAGCCCGCGCGGGCGGATCTATCTCATCAAGGACATGCTGGAAAACAGCCGGGTCCCGGACGAGAAGACGGTCTCGCATATCGACCGCTGCCTCAGTTGCCTGAGTTGCATGACTACGTGTCCGTCGGGTGTTCACTACATGCATCTGATCGACCATGCCCGCGAATATGTCGAAACCCACTATAGGCGGCCAATTGTCGAGCGAGCGCTTCGGTGGATTTTGGCGCAGATATTGCCCTATCCCGGCAGGTTCAGGCTGGCTCTCCGCTCAGCGAGGCTTCTTCGCCCGATCAAAAGCCTGCTTCCGGACGCTCGGCTGCGAGCCATGCTGGACATGGTGCCGGAGCATGTGCCAGCGCCGAGCCGGAACGACAGGCCGCAGGTGTTCCGCGCCGCCGGCGAGCGACGAAAGCGGGTGGCACTTCTGACCGGATGTGCGCAGCGCGCGCTGAACACGGACATCAATGATGCGACGATCAGGCTTTTGACGCGCCATGGCTGCGAGGTCGTGATCCCGAAGGGTCTCGGTTGCTGCGGCGCGATCACCCATCATATGGGAAAGGCAGCACAAAGCCATGCCGCTGCTGCCACCGCGATCAACGCTTTCACCGCGGAAATCGAGAGGGAGGGTCTCGACGCCATCGTCATCAATACGTCGGGATGCGGAACGACCGTCAAGGATTACGCCCATATGTTCCGCGACGACCCGCTGGCCGGGAGAGCCGCGCGCGTCGCGGCACTGGCCAAGGACATTACGGAACTGATGAATGATCTCGGCGGGCTTCGGCAACCGCTCCTGAAAGAGCGGTTGCGCGTCGGCTATCACGCCGCCTGTTCGCTTCAGCACGGCCAGCAGATCAAATCGCTTCCGAAGGACCTGTTGAAGAGCGCGGGATTCGAGGTTTTCGAGCCGAAGGATGCTCATATCTGTTGCGGATCGGCCGGAACCTATAATCTCATGCAGCCAGCGATATCCGCAGAATTGCGAACCCGAAAAGTAAAATCCATCGAGCTTGTCAGGCCGGATGTCATTTGCGCCGGCAACATCGGTTGCATGGTCCAGATCGGCTCGGGAACCGACATACCGTTGGTTCATACGATCGAACTGTTGGACTGGGCGACCGGGGGACCACGACCGCGTTCGCTGCCGTCTGCCGGGCCGCAGGCGCACGAGGGCGGGTCGAGATGAGGAGCTTACGACGCGCCGAGCCGGTTGGAAACGAGCCTGGCTGCCTCGATAACGCGTTGACCTATACGTTTTACCTGCCGGTCGGGCATCCGATGCGCAGGCCCCGATACCGAGATCCCCGCGACTGCTTCACCGTGGACGTTCAAAACGGGAGCAGCGACACATCGCATTCCGGCGGCCTTTTCCTCATCATCGAAGGCATAACCCCGTTGCCGCGTGATCTCCAATTCCTCCCTGAGCTGGTCAACCGTACGCAAGGTATTGGCCGTGAAGCGTTGGAGCGTCGTGCCTTTGAAAAGGGCGCCGAACCTCTCTTCGTCATAGGTGCTGAGAAGTGCCTTTCCGATCCCGGAAGCGTGCAGGGGCGAGAGCGTGCCTGGCGGAAAGAAGGCCCGGATCGATTCATGGGTTTCGACTTGGCTCACGAACAAGACCTTTCCATTTTTCTCTATTCCAAGATTGGACGTCTCGCCCGTCTCCAGCATCAGCTCGCGCATGACGGGACGGCTTCGTTCGATCACGTTCGTCCGTCTCAGGAACGCCGCGCCGAGGCGATAGGCTTCCGGGCCGATATGGAAAATCTGACCGTCCGGGCTCATCTCGACATAGTCCCGGCGTTCAAGGGTTGCCAGAACGCGGTGCATGGTCGCTGCGGACTGGCCCAAATGTTTCGCAAGCTCGGACAGCGTCATTCCCTCCGGCGACGCAAGCGCTTCCAGGACGTCCAAGGCGCGATCGAGCGACTGGACAACATTCTGCGTCTGGGGATCGTTAAACCCTTTCGGCCGCCCCCGGCGACGTACCGGCACAGTCATCGGCTTCTCCTTACAGAAACAAATTTGGATATGAGATGCACTGAAAAACACCATCATACAATGAAAAAATATAAGTATCTGATTTATATCACACATACGTATTTTTTGCTAATTTTGAAAAATGTTTTCAAAAAAATATACTGCGGATCGAGGTCGTGCTACTCATAGGTTATCGACAGCAGGAAGCTTGGAAAAATGTATACGCAAAACCCCGTCTTCATACCTGGCCCGACGAACATGCCGGAAGTCTTGCGCCGGGCAGCGGATCTTCCGACGATCGATCACCGATCGGCAGCCTTTGCAGACATCCTTCAGCCGGCGCTCGCCGGTGTGAGGAAGGTCGTGAAGTCCGAAAATGCGGAGATCGTCGTATTTCCGGCGACCGGGAGCGGGGGATGGGAAGCCGCGATTACCAATCTCCTGAGCCCGGGGGACAAGGTTCTCGCCGCCCGGCATGGGATGTTCAGTCATCGCTGGATCGATATGTGCCAGCGCCACGGACTGCAGGTGGATGCCGTTCACTCATCCTGGAAGCAGCCGCTTCCCCTGGCTGAATACGAAAAGAGGCTTTTTGCCGATAAGGGGCACGACATCAAGGCGGTGCTTGTAACGCACAATGAGACTGCGACCGGGGTCAAGTCGGACGTCGGTGCGGTCCGCCGTCTCCTCGACGAAGCCAGGCATCCGGCGCTGCTTCTCGTCGACGGCGTGAGCTCGATTGCATCCATGGACTTCCGCATGGACGAATGGAAAGTCGACGCGGCGATCACCGGCTCCCAGAAAGGCTTCATGCTTCCCGTGGGCCTGGCGATCCTTGCGCTGTCGCCGAAGGCGATGCAGGCGGCCCAGTCGGCAAAGCTCCATAGAGCGTTTTTCGACATCCGGGAGATGGCAAAAACCTATCCTTCGAGCGGCTACCCATACACACCGTCCATCGGCCTGCTGAACGGCTTGAAGGTGTCGACCGAGTTGCTGCTCGGGGAGGGACTGGACAATGTTTTCAAGCGCCATGCCCGCATAGCATCAGGCGTACACGCCGCTGTTTCAGCCTGGGGACTGCGCCTTTACGCGCAGGAAGCAAGCTCGTACTCGGATACCGTAAGTGCAGTCGAGACCCCCGAAGGGTTCGATGCGACCTCCATCGTCACCCATGCTGCGCAGAAGTACGCCGTTGCGTTTGGCGCCGGTTTAGGGGACGTCGCCGGCCGCGTCTTCCGCATCGGCCATCTCGGAAGCATGAGCGACGTGATGGCTCTATCAGGGATCGCGGCCGCCGAGATGGCGATGGCCGATCTGGGCTTGCCGATCCGCCTGGGCTCCGGTGTGGCGGCGGCACAAGAGATCTACCGCAACACCGCCGCTACGCCGGCCCGCAACGCAGCCTGAGGGGCCAACATGTATATTCCGACGATCTCCGACGTGTTCGAGGCGCATGACCGTATTCGCCGCTTCATCCACCGGACACCCATCATCACCTCGAGCTACATCAATTCGCTGGCCGGCGCCGAGCTGTTCTTCAAATGCGAGAACCTCCAGAAAGCTGGCGCCTTCAAAGCCCGCGGAGCGTCAAATGCGGTCTTCGGCCTGAGCGACGAACAGGCTGCCAAGGGCGTCGCGACACATTCGTCCGGCAACCATGGGACATGCCTGTCCTATGCCGCAGGACGCCGCGGTATTCCCTGCACGGTCATCATGCCGCGCAGCGCTCCGCAGGCCAAGAAGGACGCCGTGCGCGGTTACGGCGGCACGGTGGTCGAATGCGAACCCTCGACCTCTTCGCGAGAGGCGGTATTTGCCGAAGTCGTCGCGAAATCCGGAGCGGAATTCGTTCACCCTTACAACGACGCGCGCGTTATCGCCGGCCAGGCGACATGCTCGCGAGAGCTTCTGGAACAGGTCGGCAATCTCGAGGCCGTCATCGCGCCGATCGGCGGAGGCGGCATGGTTTCGGGCACGTGCCTGACCGTTTCCAACCTTGCCCCGCACGTCAAAGTCTACGCTGCGGAGCCTGAACAGGCCGATGACGCCTACAGAAGCTTCAAGGCGGGCCACATCATCGCCGACGATGCACCGAACACGGTTGCTGACGGGCTCAAGGTCCCGCTCAAGGATCTGACGTGGCATTTCGTGAAGCATAACGTCAGCGATATCCTGACCGCTTCCGAGGAAGAAATCATCGAGGCCATGAAGCTGATCTGGAAGAGAGCAAAGCTTGTCATGGAACCGTCGAGCGCCGTTCCGCTTGCCGCAATCTTGAAAAACAAAAGCATCTTCGCCGGCAAGCGTGTCGGCGTCATCATCACCGGCGGAAATGTCGATCTCGACACCCTGCCCTGGCAATGAAGGGGAATATCATGAACGCAGATGCAATATTCAATCAGCTGGACGTTGGGTATGATGTACCGGCGGTACCGGGCATGTCCGTAGACGAAATCCAGACGCCGTGCCTTATCCTCGACCTCGACGCACTCGAGAGAAATATTCGCAAGATGGGCGACTATGCGAAGGCGCACAACATGCGTCATCGCGCCCACGGCAAGATGCATAAGTCGGTCGATGTCCTGCGGCTGCAAGAGAAGCTCGGCGGAGCGATCGGCGTGTGTTGCCAGAAGGTTTCGGAAGCAGAAGTATTCGTGCGCGGCGGGATCAAGGATGTCCTTGTGTCGAACCAGGTCCGCGATCCGGCGAAGATCGATCGGCTTGCCCGGCTGCCCAAGCT
Source organism: Rhizobium sp. J15 (assembly GCF_002531825.1). Taxonomy (GTDB): domain Bacteria; phylum Pseudomonadota; class Alphaproteobacteria; order Rhizobiales; family Rhizobiaceae; genus Rhizobium. The sequence continues at coordinate 17,469 of NZ_NWSX01000052.1, forward strand.
CGGCGCGAGAATAATCGTCTGCGTCGACGACCCGGCCAACGTCGCAGAACTCGCGAGCGCTGCCCGCAAGCACGGCACGACCATCGAGTGCTTCGTTGAAATCGACGTCGGCGCGGGACGGTGCGGCGTGTCGTCAAGCGCCGCGGTGGTGGATCTCGCAAAGGCCATTGCAGGTGCGCAGGGGCTCCGCTTTGCCGGCGTACAAGCCTATCAGGGCGCAATGCAGCATATCGACAAATATGCCGACCGAAAGGCAAAGCTCGATCTTGCCGTGGCACAGGTGAAGGAAGCCGTCGACGCTTTGAAGAAGGCCGGCCTGGAACCGGAACTCGTCAGCGGCGGCGGCACCGGCAGCTATTATTTCGAAAGCACGTCCGGTGTTTACAATGAGCTGCAGTGCGGAAGCTACGCGTTCATGGATGCCGACTACGGTCGCATTCTCGACGAGGACGGCAAGCGTATCGACAAGGGCGAATGGGAAAATTCCCTGTTTATCCTCACCAGTGTGATGAGCCATGCAAAAGCCGACAAGGCGATCTGCGATGCTGGACTCAAGGTGCAGTCGGTCGATTCCGGATTGCCTTTCGTCTACGGGCGGGACGACGTGAAATACATCAAGGCAACCGACGAACACGGTGTGATCGAGGACGTTCAAGGCGTTCTCAAGATCAACGAGAAGCTTCGTTTGGTCCCCGGCCATTGCGACCCGACCTGCAACATCCATGACTGGTATGTCGGCGTGCGCAACGGCAAGGTCGAGACGCTCTGGCCCGTATCGGCTCGCGGCAAAGCCTACTAGCTCGCGAATTTCCCTTTTATCAGGATCAAACCGAACATGATCATCGTTCCCGAAAGCGCCATAGGCGAACTCGTTTCGCTCGAAGATTGCGTCGATGCCGTCGAAAAAGTCTTCGTATCCATGGCGGAGCGCTCGGCACATAACTTTCCGGTCGTCCGCGAAGCAACCGGTTACGCAGACGCGCTTTTCGGGTTCAAGTCGGGTTTCGACCGCGAGGGACTTGCCCTCGGCCTCAAGGCCGGCGGGTTCTGGCCGAACAATGCCGACAAGGGGCTGACGAACCACCAGTCGACCGTGTTTCTATTTGATCCGGAGACCGGTCGATGCCGCGCAGTTGTCGGAGGCAATCTTCTGACGGCACTTCGTACAGCCGCGGCGTCCGCAATATCGATCAAGTATCTGGCGCGCAGGGACGCCAGGGTTTTGGGCATGGTTGGAGCGGGACATCAGGCGTCGTTCCAGCTACGCGCCGCCATGCAGCAACGACAATTCGAAAAGGTGGTTGCGTGGAACTACCATCCGGAAATGTTGCCAAAACTCGCAGCTGTCGCCCAGGAACTCGCCGTTCCCTTCGAAGCGGTCGACCTTGACCGCCTGGGCGACGAGGCGGATGTGATCATCACGATCACCTCCTCATTCCAGCCAATTCTCAAGGCGCTACAGATCAAGCCCGGTACCCATCTGGCTTGTATGGGCACAGACACGAAGGGCAAGCAGGAGGTCGATGCTGCCCTCGTCGCGGAGGCAACGCTGTTTACCGACGAGATCGCCCAAGCGATATCGATCGGCGAATGCCAGCATGCCGTCGCGCAGGGCTTGATCGCTCCCATTGATATCGTCGAGATCGGCGCCGTGATCAATGGGCAACAACCCGGACGAACCTCGCCGGATCAGATTACCCTCTTCGACGGCACCGGGGTCGGCCTTCAGGATCTGGCTGTTGCGCAGGCGGCGGTCGGACTGGCGCTCGCCAGGGGCACCGCCGTCGAGGTTGATTTTTAGGTACCGTCCATGAATCGCGCTCCGCTTCGTGTTGCCATCAACGGGTTTGGTCGGATCGGAAGGACTCTTCTACGCCAGGCAATGGACAGGGTCGATGTCGATGTGGTGCTGATCAATGATATCGCGTCGCCGGAACTTGCTGCCTATCTTTTCCAATATGACAGTGTCTTTGGCCCCTGGCCCGGTTCTGCCGTCGTTGAGAACGATGTGCTGCACGTCAATGGACACTCGATTCCAATGACGACCAGTGCCGACCTCGCCGAATTGGACCTGTACGACATCGATGTCCTGTTCGAATGCACCGGCTCGGACGCCGCCGCCGCCAATGCACGTTGCTGCATTGGTAAAGGCGTTGGGCAAGTTATCGTCTCCGGCCCGGCATCCTGGGCCGACGCGACATTGGTACTCGGAGCGAACGCTGATTGCTTTCGAGGCGAGCGCATCATTTCGAACGGGTCGTGTACGACAAATGCGCTTGCTCCTCTCCTGCGGCTTGTCGATGAACTCTTCGGCGTAATCGGGGCTCAGATGACCACGGTTCACTGCTACACCGGCAGCCAGCCAAGCGTGGATCAGCCACGTGGAGACTTTGCACGGAGCCGGGCCGCGGCGCTGTCCATGGTGCCGACGACGACCAGCGCGCACCGTCTTTTGAAAGACGTGTTGCCGCATCTTGCCGGGTTGGTCGAGGCTCGCGCGATCCGCGTTCCAACCGCGAGCGTTTCGGCGATCGATCTGACTGTCGCCGTTCGTCATAGCAGCACCGAGCGTGAGATGAGCGAAGATCTGAAAAGAAAGACGGCCTCGTCGGCGATAATAGGTTGGACGGACAAGCCGCTTGTCTCCGTCGATCTTCGCGCACGGCCGGAATCGCTCGTGCTTTGCCGCCCTGAGATCTCGCTGGCACCCGGGGGACTTCTGCGGCTCTTCGGTTGGTATGACAACGAATGGGCATTTGCTGCGCGCATGCTCGATATGGCGCGCTACTTGCGGACCAAGCGCGAGGGAGGAAGCGATGCCAGCGCTTGAGGCTCCTGCGCATCGGTCATGCCTACCACCACAAATGCCCGGCTCGAGGAAGCGAGTTATTTTTGCCGAGGGACACGATCTGCGGATCCTTCGCGCCATTCAGGGCATTGTCGAAGCACGGTCCGCCATACCAATCGTCGTGGGCCAAGAGAAAGATATTCGCAAAAGAATCTCGGAAGCCAATATCGGCTTGAGGGCCGGCCATGATCTGGAGATCGTGGAGCCGAACGACGAGTTCGAGTGTTTCGACCAGTGGCTGGCCTACAGCTCGGCACAGCAATTGAAGTGGAGCGTTCCGGACCTGCCCTTATTCATCAGAGACAGTCGCAATACGGCCTCTGCTGCACGGCTCGTGGCTGGATCGCACGCGGATTGTGTGATTTGCGGAACTTCGGGAGAGTTTGCCTGGCATTTCGTACAGTTGAAGGAGACCCTGGCGTCGCTGCAGCGGCGGACGGCCGGGATGCTGCACCTGCTATTTGCCCACAACCGGCTGCTATGTCTCTCCGACGTCCTGATCGACGGTGACGCAAATCCTTCCCAACTTGCAGAAGTCGCCGTTACCGCAGCGCAGCATGTCTCTGCGATCGGTGCAAGGCCAAAGATCGCCCTGTGTCTGGACAGATGCGGGAAAGATATTTCGTCCCAGGGCGACAGACTACACGCGGCCGCACAGATCGTAAAAACAATGGCGGCCGAGATAGACGTTGATGGTCCGGTCGCTCTCAAGGATGCGATGGGCGTTATGAGCGGAAGACGGGCGCAAGGGACGAGCACTTCCTACAACGTCCTCGTTTTTTCCAGGGCCGGAATTGCCACGACAGTGCGAGATGTGTTGCGCTCGAACTCGGATTGGAGCGAGTTCGGGCCGCTTTTATTGGGAACAGAAAACCGTGCTCATATCGTCACGCCGGAGATTTCGTCCGAAGCGCTGATTGATATGGCAGCTTTTGCCGGAAAGCGCCTCGACGAAGCCATCCCAGCCGTCGGATCAACAGGGCACAAATGAACTTGAAACTAATGGAGCCGCCATGACGACAGGGAAAGCAGACGCCGAGGTTCAGACTTGCGATTTGAGGGCTCACTATCGGCCGCTTGCCCTCAAAGCGGTAGTCGCTGCCCATTGTATCCGCCCCAAAATCGTCGATCGCGACTCTCGCGATTGCGAACCCCACAGGTTTGACCCCGGCTTCCACGGTTATCCGGAACAGGACCTATGAATACGAAAGCATGAAATCGGATGTCCATCTGCCGATGGTCTGAAATCATGATGTTGGGACGATTGTGTTTTCGTGATGGATGACTGGTCGGATCAGGTTGCAAAACTTGCGGACGCGCTCACGCCCGATATCGGACATCATAAAACCTTGGCGCCCAGCGTCGGAATTTTCCGGGCGGACTCGGCGGTCACGAATATTCCGAAATTCCTGCATCCCGGCATATTGTTCGTGGTCCAGGGCAGGAAACGACTGTGCTGCGCTGGTAACGCTCACATTGTTGACAGGGATCATTTTCTGCTAACGTCCGCGCCTGTCGCCTTCGCATCGATACGGATGCTGACGCCACAAGCCCACTTCTCGGCATCCACGTCGCATTCGATCCTGCTGCGGCAATGGACATTGGCCGTGAAATCCTGAGGCAGGGCCGATCGACGAGCAGAGCCTTGGCGACATGCCGAACCTGCGGCCCCATGAACAAGCCGCTGAAAGACCTCGTCAGCCGGCTGCTCAACGCACTTCGTGATCCGGCCGCCTGCCGCATTCTGATGCCAGGGAGTCGGATGGTCGACCGGCCGGCGCGCGCCGTAGCCCGGCTCTACGGCCAAGCCGGCCGGTCGATCAGCCGGCCCGTTTCAGCCAACCCGAAGGGCCGGGCATCTTTTCGCAGGATCAGAGGCGATCGGCTCGGACGTACCTTAGGGTATGCCCGTCGCCAATCGCCTCTGCCCTGACGAAAACCTGCTCCGGCAGAATGCTTCAATCTAACCAGGAAAGGCTCTAGAGTACGGACGGGCTGAACTGCGTCACATGGGCACTGCACTTCAGCAAAGGCGCGTCGGCGCAGATGGTGATGTTCATTAGAATTTTTTCGAACAAACAGAACGGGTTATCAGGTCGCGTCGGCTATTCGTTTCGGGCGCCGCGAGTTTTTGGTGCCACCTGACAGGAGATATTCTCCGGAACTCACGAGGAAATGTTCATTGTCACGAATTCGGCGTTGTGCCGCCTCGCCGAGCTTGCTGATGGTCAATGCAGCAAGGATATTGGCGATCGCAATTGCTCCGAGGGTGGATTCGGGGAATGCCCGGCCGGACGACTGCGCCACGAAATGCAGCGGCCCCGCAAACTTGCTAATAGGTGCGGCGAAGCTGTCGGTGATGGCGATAACTCTCGCCCCTGAAAGCGAGGCCTTTTCAGTCAGCCTGTGCACCAGGCGGTTGAATGGCGCGAAGGTGACCGCGACAAAGGCATCGCCGGGCCGGATATCGTCCAAAGCGCCCTCCGGAGCTCCTCCTGGATTGTCCAGCAACACGATGTCGGGACGTGCTTTCTGCAGGGTGTAGGCGAGCGTATAAGCAGGCGTGAATGCCGTCCGCCGGCCGATCACATAGACTTTCGGTGCACGAGCCAGCAGTTCTACGGCACTTTCGAGTCTTTCCTCTGACAAATGCGCTCTTGCCTGCTCAACGACAGATTGCTCTGTCGCAAAGAAGGAATCGACGAAAGCCTTCAGCCCCGCGCTTTTGCCCATTTCGGCGATGAGCGTCCGCGCGCTTGCCTCATTCCGGTGGATGGACTGGCGATCCCGTTGGGGCCGTTCTGGTGTCGTGTCGATGAACTGCTGCCGTAGGTCACCATAGCCCGCCAAACCCAGCCTCTGAGCCAGCCTGACAAGATTTACCGGCTGAACATTCGCCCGCCGCGCGATCTCTCGCATCGAATAAAATGGAACTTCGTCCGCATTGTTGATGACGTAATGGGCCGCATCAACCATCTGCCCCGAGAGCTCGACGCATATTGCCTTAATTTGCTCGATCAACTCTGGTCTGGTCATACGTCCTCTCCGGAACAAAAAGGCCTTCGATTGTCAGAAGCGGATATGTTGTCCGCAAGGACAGCAAGTACGAATTGTTTCGGAATTTGACCCAGATCCATTCTCAAATATCGGCACTCTCCGTGACGCATCGAACTTAACATCGCACTCATAACCCACGACATTTAAGAATTACGCTGGACAAACTCTGTGATTGGCCTGGATGCTCTCGTCAAGTCGTTTGTCTATCCGAAATGGGCCGCTAAAACAGCGTAGCGATCGGCGAATTGGCCGAGGCCTCGTTGTAAGCGCCTCAACGAACTCCAATCCGGGAACTTCTCTATTCATCGAAACGCCGTTTTCTCCAGCCGATTATTTTACGGCGCCGCCGAGCGAGAACCCTGCCTTGAACTGGCTGGCCATGCCTAAGAATAGGAGAATGACCGGAAGGGAATAGATGATCGAGTATGCCGCGATCGCGCCGTAGTCGATCGAGTTCGATCCCATGAAACCGAATAGGTGTACCGGCGCCGGCTGATCATCGAGACTGTTGATCAAAACCACCGGCATCAGGAAATTGCCCCATGCATTTACGAAGCCGAAGATCGCCGAGGAAGCCAGGCCCGGTTTAGTCAGCGGAAGGATCACTCTATATAGAATCTGTAGGCTGCTCGCCTGTTCGAGAATGGCCGCTTCCTCCAGCTCCGCCGGTATCGCGTCGATGAAGTTCTTCAACTGGTAAATCTGAAAAGGGATCGCGGTTACGCCAAGCAAAATTCCAGTCGGGATGATGGATAACCAGCCGAGTGTTGCAAACATCTTGTAAACGGGCACGATCAAGATCGAGATTGGCACTCCGGACAAAAACAGTACAGTCAATAGAAGTGGGTTCTTGAAGGGAATATTGTGCTTCGAGAATGCGTAGGCGGCGATAAACGCCGCGGCCGTACCAACCAGAGTCGCGACCGTCGATAAAATCAGACTGTTGCCGAGTGCAGCAAGGTTGTCTGCCTGAAAGGCAACCCAGTAATGCTCGGCTGTCAATTCCGGGGCTCTTAACTGGTTTGTCGCACCTTTGTCCACCGATGCGAGTACCATCCACATCATGGGCAACGCGAAGAAAGCTGCCAGAACGAGTGCGGTGCTATTGCTCAAAACTCGATCCGCAGTAATGCTTTTTGGCTTATTGAGTTTCAGTCCCAAAGGGGCTCTGGAACCATGCGCAACTGAGAGTGTCTGCATTCCTGATAACCTTTCACTAAGGTCTGAAGTCCTGACGAAAGGATCCCAAACTAACGACGAGTCTTGGTGGCCCAAACGAACAGGCCCCCGAGAAGCGCGGAGAGGAGCACCATGACATTTCCAAGAAGCGCGGCGTAGCCAAGGTTGTGAAACTTGAAGCCCTGCAGGTACGTATAGACGGGCAGAATATTTGTATCATTGCCCGGCCCCCCGCCCGTCATCAGATATATCAGGGTAAAATTGCCGAACGTCATTAGCATCATCAGCAAAGCGCAGGTGATGATCGTCGGCTTGAGCATGGGTAAGGTTATTCGTATCAACGTCTGCGCCGACGAGGAGCCCTCCAGCTGCGCCGCTTCCATCAGGTCGCCCGGTATGTTGCGAAGAGCAGCCGAAAACATTGTCATTGCAAGGCCTGCGAGTGACCAGGCGTTAGCCGTGGAAACAACCGGCATGGCGTGCTGGTAGAGAAGATCAAGGCGCATATCGCCTGCCAGCATGGCAATGAGACCCGACTGGGTGCTCGTCGCCATCCAAAGGAAAGCGATCGTCGTGGGAGGAAGCGTCCAAGCCAGGATGGCCGCGGCACTGCTGATCCATCTGATGGGTGCAAGACAATCCTGCAACGCAAGGGCCAAAACAAGACCGAGCGAAGTCGTTGCGATTGCGCCCGATCCAACCACGAATATCACAGTGAGCCAGAGGGATTTATAAAAGACCGCGTCGCCGAGAAGAAATGCGACATTGCTGAGCCCCGTGAAACGATAGTTGAACGCATGGATACCGATAAGCTGCAGATTGGTGAAGCCGAGATAGATCGCAAAGATTACCGGGCCTAGAAAAAACGTGCCGAGCAGCAGCGCCGCCGGAGAGAGCAAGGCAAAGCTGACTGGATCCACACGAGGTTCATCCAGGCGTATGCGTGCGCTTTCCTGGTTGACTCTACTCCCTTCCGCCTGGGAGCCGGTCGGGGTGACCGGCTCCTGGTTGGCGCTCAATGAGTGCTTTGAGGTCAAGGGAGGGTCTCCAATTTATCCTCGCCCACCTGAGTTGCCATGTAGGATCGGAGTATTTCGACGCCTTGGTCGATCGTCGTCTCTGGCTTCAGCACCATTGCTTGCGTAGCCTGTTGGAAGGCGTTGCCCCAGATGGGAAACTCCGGCTGGGAAGGCATGGCTCTCGAACTTGAAGCCAGGTCGGCGAAGGCCTTTTGGAAGGGTGCTCGACTGAGAGCAAGATAGCTCGCATCGTTCGTCAGCCCTGACGTGGGCGGAGCAACCGCCACCCAGGCTGCGATATTCAACATATTTTGCTTTTGCTGCATGATATCGATTGCAGACCAAGCAAGTTCAGGATCGGACGGGTCCTTGGACATCGAAAGGACGACCCCGTTGAAGCTTGCCCCTGTGCCGGGTGCCTGACCTTGTGAAGTCGGCACTTTGGCGAAGCCGATCGTTTCTTCCTTGTCATCCCAGCAAGGGGCACAGATATCCTTGCTCCAGAAAATCGGGATCCAGTTGCCGGTAAGCGTGATACCGAATTTGTGACCGTGCAGAGCCTCCGCGGGATGCGTGGCGCCATTGGGATCCATAATCTGCGAGGTGGGAGCGAGGAGACCTTCGGCGGCGGCAGTCTTGTAGAACTCGAGGACTTCCCTGATGCCCTTGCTGTCGACCACCCATTTCTTGGTGGCCGCGTCGTAGATCGTCGGCGTGCTGGATGCGGACAGTAGAAGGCCAGGCCCCGCCACTACGCCGAAGGTGCCTTGCGACGTGCCGGTTATGACATAGAGCGGCGAAGCATCGGGAGACGTTTTTTTGATCGCTCGCGCGGCATCAAGAATGTCATTCCAGCTCTTTGGGCTCCAATCCTTCGGCAGCCCGGCCTTGTCGGTCAGCGTGCGGTCAAAAAGAATGCCATAGGTATTGATGCCTTGCGCGACCGAGTAGACTTGGCCGTCATACTTTCCCGCATCCCTCACGGCATCCGGGGTATCCTTCCACCATGGTGTGTCGGCAACTTTGTCATCCATAGGCGAAAGAAGGTCGCTCCCGGCGAACTGACCTACATTGATGTCGAAATATTGGATCACATCAGGTTTGGTGTCGGGCGAGTTGTAGAGCAGGCTCAACTTGGTGATAAAGTCATCATAAGAGCCGGGAACTGGTATCAGCTCCATTGTATCGCCCGGATGCTTCTTCTCGAATTGAGCCTTAATATCGGCGAACCATTTTTGAGCAAGTTTGGGATCAGCGAAGGTCCAGTTCAGACTGAAGGCCACCTTCACATTTGCAGCGTGGGCGGCGTTAACACATGCGCTGGAAAAGCCCGTTGTGGCCATCAGAGCGGCCAAGGCGTAGTTACGCAATGCTCGTTTGACAGCCGTTCGATTGCCATTTGGCTGATCCGCGGCCTGATGATCCCTTCCGCAGGAAGCCGATCCAATTCGGTATGTCAACATAAACTCATTCTCCCAGTTTGATTTGCGTTCCGTTTAGTTATTGTTGGCCGGCCTGACCTTTAGGCTCGCTCCGGTTCCCGCATCGAAGAAATGCAGATCCGCAGGATCAAAGATCAAATCGACCGTGTCTCCGCGCCTTACAGGAGCAAAGCTCGGAAATTTCGAATTCACTTCTGTTCCCTCAACGTCGACTACAACGAACGTATCGGATCCCGTCGTTTCCAGAGATGTCACGACGCCCGTGATCTTTTGGGTGCATCGAGAGGGGGCATCTTTCACCCATTGAATTTCATCTGGACGGATACCCAATTCGATATTGTCCGACACTCGATCCCGAACAAAATGACGTGCTTCCATGGAGAAGGTCGTGCCCAAGCAATGTATGTTCACTAGGCCTCCGTCATCGCTTACCCTGGCCGGAAGAACATTCATGCGCGGGGAACCAATGAACATGCCCACGGCTTTGCTAGCCGGTGCGCGATAAAGCTCCGCGGGGGTTGCAACCTGAAGTATGCGGCCGTGATCGAATACCGCTATCCTGTGTCCCATGGTCATCGCTTCGACCTGATCATGCGTGACATAGACTGCCGTGACACCCAGCTGCCGCTGCAACTCCGCAATCTCGGTGCGCATATGCGTTCGCAGGCTCGCATCGAGATTTGAAAGAGGTTCGTCGAGAAGGAAAATGCGCGGCCGGCGGATCATCGAGCGAGCGAGAGCCACACGTTGACGCTGTCCGCCAGAAAGCTCGCTCGGGAAGCGGTGCAGCAGCGCCTGAAGGCCGACAAGTTTTGCAACCCTGTCGATGCCCGCGGCGATCTCGGATTTATTTTCGTGACGGATTTCTGGACCGAATGCCAGATTTTGGCGAACCGTCATATGCGGGTAAAGCGCGTAACTCTGGAAAACCATCGAGATATTGCGGCGTCCGGGCGACGTTAGCGTGACGTCCTCGTTGCCAAGCAAAATCTTACCGAATGTCGGGATTTCCAGACCCGCAAGCATACGCAGGGTCGTCGTCTTTCCACAACCGGAAGGCCCAACGAACACCATGAACTCGCCGTCCTTGATTTCAAGATTAAGGTCTTCGATGGCTGTGTGTGCACCAAATTGCTTCCAGACATTCGCGAAGGTGACGGAAGTCATAGGCTCTCCTTCAGAGGGTCGTCTTGTTGATGAAACTGAATGAGCCGAAAGGCCAACCTGCGTTTGGAGCGCTTGCGGATGCGTGCCCAGCTAAGTCGCCATAAGGCGTAAGACCCAACTTCTCTCGCCCTCATTCCCCTTTTATTGGATGCAGTGAACAACATGATCCAATCTAATGTCAAGAGGATCATGTGATCCACTTTATTTTTTATTGCTTCGGCTGCGCGCTGTCGCCTCCAGGGGCAATGCAGGACGATCGTGAAGCGATTGGGAGAGGGGCTTCGAAAGCGGGCAAGACTCTCAGCCATGGCTAGTGCATGGCCAATCACAGCAATGGCTTTCGGGGATTTCGTCTCTCTTTAGATGCGACTCCAGAGCAGAGAGGATCTTGCGAATGACAGCCTACATTCCCCCTGCCATTGGCGACAGAGCAGAAAAGAAGCATGGATCAGATGATCCCATTGACACAACAATGGATCATAGTGTTCACTGAGTTCAAGTTTGTGCGGCCGTAGCGATGGTTTTTCGGCGCAGGCGAGATTTCGTTTAGCGTCGCCAAGGCGCGCTTGGGACGCAGGCCTTTTTCTGACAAGCAATACGAAAAAATCGAGAGGAAAAGACGATGAGTGAGCCCAAGTTTCGGGTACTGCATACAATGGTGCGAGTAAGGGACCTTGACAGGTCGATTGATTTCTACACGCGGCTCCTGGGAATGAAGTTGCTGCGCAAGTTGGAGTATCCCGAAGGCAAGTTTACACTCGCATTCGTGGGTTATGGTCCGGAAGAATCCCACGCGGTTATCGAACTGACCCACAATTGGGATCAAGAAGCCGCATATGATCTCGGCACTGGCTATGGGCACATCGCACTCGGCGTCAGGAATATCTACAACATCTGCGATGAGTTGGCGGCGAATGGAGCGCGGATTCCTCGACCCGCAGGACCCATGAAGCACGGCACGACCGTGATCGCCTTTGTCGAGGATCCCGATGGGTACAAGATCGAACTTATCGACCTCGATACAATGAGCTGAGCTTCGCCAGAAGCTCAATCAACTTTCGAACGGTCGTTGTGCGAGTCCCGGCATCGGTTGCGAAACGCAGCCGACCGCGCCTACCCAATCATGTCAAAATGCGGAGAAAAGATAAGATGACTATGGCAAACGAGGCGGGGATCATCCTGGTCGCTCCCCATCGCTTCCCGAACGTGAACAGGGAGCGTGCATTAGCTGAGCGCTTCGGCAGAAAGATTGTGGTTGCCGAGGATCAGGCGTCATTCCGCAGTCACATGCCGGACGCGGAGATTGTCATGGTCACACCTTACGCCAAGATGACGGCGGAGGAATTCGGAATGTTGCAGCGCTGCAAGGCGGTCGTGCGCTACGGCGTCGGCTACGATAACATTGACGTCGCGGCAGCAAACGAAGTCGGCGTGCCCGTGACCATTGTTCCCGACACGGCGTCCGAAGAAGTCGCGTCACATGCATTGGCAATGGGGTTAAGCCTGGCGCGGCGCATTCCGCACGGTCAGGCAGCCATCCGCGCGGGCGAGTGGGCAGGAGTGATCGGCCTGGATGCGCCTAAACTGTCGAACCTTCAGGTCGGCGTAGTAGGGATGGGCCGCATCGGGAGGCTAGTCGCGAAATGGTGGAGCGCGATCGGCGCGAAGGTCCATGCCTTTGACCCGATGTCGACCTTTTCAGACGTCGCCGTAGCTAACCTGAAGCAGGTACTCGAAGAGTCGGATGTCGTCTCACTTCACCTGCCTCTTACCGCGGACACCCGCCACCTGATCTCGGCCGACGTATTGGAGCGGATGCGTCGCAATGCAGTGATCATAAACGTTTCCCGCGGGGGCTTGATCGATGAGGAAGCGCTCGCCGTTGCTCTTCGCGCAGGCACTATTGCCGGCGCAGGACTTGACACGTTTGCACAGGAACCTTTGCCGGCGGCTCATCCGTTGCGCGACGCGCCGAACACGATATTCACCCCGCATGTTGCCTGGCGTTCCACCACGTCATTGGATGCATTGCAGGAACAAGCCGTGGAGAGGGCGCGGCGGGCGCTCCAGGGAGAAGCCCTTCCAGATCTTGTAACGGGGTGATGTTCTGGCCGCTCATGAACAGCTTCGTCCTCCTCAGGAGGATATTGGCTCAAGCTCCAGGACGCGGCGGGCCACAGACCACGAATACGGCCGGCGCTGGTGGCGGCCGTATTGCGTTTAAGGGTACACCGCACGGCCTGCGATTGTCGCCCGCGATATAGCTGGAATGCAGGTGCAAGCTCAAACTTCGACAAGCGGGGAGTTCGTGATGCAACATATCGACAGCGTGCTATCGACGCTGCCTGGGGAGGTGGTGACCACGGATCAGGATATCATATCCTCATACCTCACGGATTTTCGCCGACAGTATATCGGATCGACGACCGCCGTGTTGCGTCCACGCAATACGGCCGAAGTTCAGGCGATTATCCGTGCGTGTGCCGAGCACAAGGTTGGTATTGTACCCCAAGGCGGCAACACGAGCTATTGTACGGCAGCGACCCCGAGCGCCGATGGGCAGGAATTGCTCATCAGTCTGGAAAGAATGAACAAGCTCCGGGAGCTCGATCCTGCAAACCTCTCGGTCACTGCAGATGCAGGCATGATCCTAAGCGATCTGCAGCAAGCTGCCGATGTCGCGGGTCTCTTGCTACCCCTCGCTCTGGGCTCACAGCAATCCTGCCGCATTGGCGGCAATCTCTCCACCAATGCCGGCGGCATTAACGTCATCCGATATGGCATGGCACGCGACTTGGTGCTCGGGCTTGAAGCCGTGTTGCCGGATGGCTCTCTGTTTAGCGAATTAAACCCGCTCCGGAAAAACAATTCAGGCTATGACGTGAAGCAGCTTTTCATTGGGGCTGAAGGAACGCTCGGGATCATCACGGGCGTTTCCCTTAAACTGGTTAGGAAACCGCGACAGACGATTACTGCCTTTCTGGCCATACGCGACATTGCTTCGCTCGCCACCATCCTCGATGCAGCCCAAACACAAAGTGGAGAAGCGATTACATCATTTGAATATATTTCCAGCACGTCTTTGAAACTACTCCTCGATGCCAATCGCCACCTTCGAAATCCGCTCCAGCAGGAAAGCGCGCATTATATCATTCTCGAGGCCGCGACTGCCTCTCCAATTTTAAACCTCGAAGAATGTATTAGCGCGCTACTTGCCGAGCTCTTCGAAGCCGATTTGATCAGCGATGGCACAATTGCCGCAAGCCAGCGGCAACGGGCGGACCTCTGGCATTTGCGCGAAAACATTCCTGAGGCCGAGGTTTATCACGGCGGATCGGTCAAGCACGATATCGCCGTGCGAACGTCCCGCCTTGCAGAGTTTATCGAAACGGCGTGCCAGCTCGTTCACAGCTATCGGAGAGGTTCCATTCTGTCAGTCTATGGCCATGTCGGCGACGGTAACGTTCACTTCAACATCGTTCCTCCTGATGGGACAGATAAGACAATTTTCAAACGCGGCGTGGAGGAGGACATTTCTCCGGAAATTTATAGGCTCGCGTTCGAAATGGGGGGGACGTTCAGCGCTGAATATGGGATAGGGCGCACCAAGCTCGACCTGCTTCAGCACTACGGTGCTGAAGGAAAGATCGCGCTGATGAAGCGGATAAAAACGTCGATCGATCCGTACAACCTGCTCAACCCTGGAAAAGTAATTCCTTGATTTCAAAATTACGCTCAGAGGCGTTGCAATCGGCTAACGCCTTCTTTGCTTTCTGCCGCTGAGTGGATCGAACGGAAGTCGCAAGTACGGGGTTCAACGTTTGCCACACCGGTTAGATGGACTCGCACCCTGCCGGTACGTCAAGGTAAACCGCTCCTCTTGCTTGCACTCGCTCAACCGTCTCCATGATCTCGTCGTAATCCGGGGTCTCGTACAAAGCTTCCTGTCCCGGATACCGCAACTTCCGGGTGACGGCTTCGTCCAGAAAGAAGGCCCCCGCGATCAGGAAAGATATCGTGTAGAAGTCGTCGGCACCGAGAGCGCGGATGGTGCCCAACGGGTCGCGTGGACGGTCCTCAGGCAGACGCGACAACGCCTTGAAGAACGACGGCGCCATATCGTCGCGCTCCTTCAGCGCCCGGGGTAGCAGACGATCCAACATGCCGGCTTCCGTGGCCGAGGGCATGCCGAACTTGGGGTCTGAGGGGATCAGGGCATCTGCTACCCACGCGATTCTGGTCCTAAAGTCATCAATGTTAGTCATGGATTAGAGTCCAGCTTTCCGCGCTTCAGCAGTCCGACTGACCGGCTGGGAGCGTCTGTTTTCAATGATAGATTCAGCATTCCGCAATGCCAGCGCGGTCACGGTGCCGGTAGGGTTGACCGCACCCGAGGTCGGCATGACGCTTCCGTCCATGACGAAGAGGTTTGGCACATCATGCGAGCGTCCAAACGAGTCGACGACCGACGTGCGTGGATCGTTGCCCATTCGCACCGTTCCGAGTATGTGCCAGCCGGTCTCGCGCATCAGCGGTGTTCCCGACACTTCATAGGCGCCCGCTTCCTTCATCGACTCTGAAGCGCGCAACAGATTGAAATCCAACAGATCTAGGGTATTTTGCGATGCCTTGTATGTCACCTTCACTGCGGGCATGCCCTGGGCGTCGGTCACATCGGGATCGAGGGTAATCATGTTGTCCTCACTCGGTAGGTCTTCTGCCATGATTCCCCAATAAGCCGAACGACCGAACCGCTTGTGTACCGTTGCATGGAAGTTATCGCCCCAGACGTCGGCATTGCCGCCCCAAGGCCAACTGCCTACCGACGTGAGGGGACCACCCATTCCCATGAGCTGCCATTTTGCTCCTCGGTAGAAATTGGTCTCTTTGCGGGTCTCAGCAAATTCCAGCGAATAGGCGCGTTGACCGTAGGGTCCTTGCCAATTCTCGAAGAAATCGT
This sequence comes from Rhizobium sp. J15, assembly GCF_002531825.1. Classification (GTDB taxonomy): domain Bacteria; phylum Pseudomonadota; class Alphaproteobacteria; order Rhizobiales; family Rhizobiaceae; genus Rhizobium. Next base: position 33,141 of record NZ_NWSX01000052.1, read on the forward strand.
CGAACAGACCGCTCACGGTACCATATGGGTGCATCATCAACCGCTTGCCCACCAGCCCGGACGAATTCGCCAATCCATTTGGATGGTCGTTCGAGGCGGAATTGAGGAGCAGCCTCGGCGTGCCCACGCCGTTAGCCGAAACGATAACTGTACGGCCCGGCTGAAAATGCGTGGTTCCTGTTTCCCGATCCACATAGGTGACACCCGTGGCGAGACCGTCGGATCCTGTTTCCACGCGCAAAACTCGTGCGTTCTGGACAAGTTTCACACCAAGCTTGATACAGGCGGGCCAATGCGTCCGGTCCACTGACGCTTTGGCTCCATCGAAACAGCCCCACGTACACGCACCGCGCCGCACACAAGGCAACAGCCCATTATGTTTCACGGTCGCGATGGAGTTGCTGCCTGGCCACCAATGCCAGCCAAGCCGGTCATGGGCCGCGGCGAATTTCCGTTCCATCGCTCCCATGGGAAAGGGCGGCAGCGGGATGTCGAAACCTGGCGGATAAGCCGGGTCTCCCCCGACACCGGATACCGCGAAGTCGTTCTCGACCCGGGCGTAAAAAGGTTCGAGCTCCGCATAGCTGAGAGGCCAGTCGTCGGCGATTCCGTCCACCGTGCGCACTCGAAAATCGCTCGGCTTAAGTCGATGCCAGGCAGCCGCGTAGAGTACCGAACTGCCGCCGACACCGTTCCACATCAATGGCTCAATATCGGCATTGCTGACGTCGATCGGATAGTCTGAGGGCGCCTTGCGACGATTTGGGTTTGTGGCAAAATGCTGTTGTTTTGTCAGTTCGAACTCGAGGCCGGAGTGTCGAAGTTTCGTGTAGTCGGGATAACCACCTTGCTCGAGACAAACGACGGACATACCTTCTTCTGCGAGCCGTTTTGCAGCCACCGCTCCGGAAGGCCCGGCGCCGACAATCACAACGTCATACACGGATGTTCGGCTTTCGTTGGCCATTTGCCTGACTCCTTAATATCTGTCCAGTACGTGCCCGGCGGCGCTTCATATGCCGAGTAACATCTCGCGTCGCCGTGGAAACGCCGATTTTAACCGCCGTCTAATTCGGGAGCTTGCAGCGCGATGTCATTGAATAAGTCGGCTGATCCGTAGCCTCCCGATTCCTTGACGTCCTAACGGCAACTGCGCTCCATTTCGAGTTCGGCAAGCCATAGTGAACACTATGATCCATTATTGTGTCAACAGGATCAAGTGATCCTATCAAATATTTTGATTTGAAACTTGGGCCGCTGGAGCACCAGCGGCCGCGCTCATCAAAATATCCAGGAGCACGCTCCGTAGCTTCCATTGTTCAGCTGCAGGGTCGTCTAGCTCATGGCTTAGAATCGACGGTCGATCCATGACGTGAAGCTGCGATAGGTAACTGCAGGTCGGATCATATGACGTGCAAGAGAGCGGTCAATCAGGTCGACCGCCAGATGAGCGCAGCAGCCGCTCGAGACGCGTGCAATCCCTTCCGTCATTGCGATGGTGGAATGGGAGCTCTCCCACCCCCAATTATCAAAAACGAATCTGGATCACATGATCCTGTTGACATTGAATTGGATCATAGTGTTTATTGCTCCTCACTCAAGAATGGATGGAGAACAGGATGAAACTTGGCTCAGGGCAGAGCACTGACGAAGCAGGCTCCGTTATCGGCAAGCGCTCCGAAGCCGCCTATATGAGAGAACGGAAGGTGGTCCCGGGTGGGTCAATGCGAGCGGCATCTTGGCTCCAGCCGCACCCACCTTACGCCGCGCGTGGCGAAGGATGCTGGGTTATCGATATCGATGAGCGGCGGCTTCTCGATTGCGCAAACAACTTTTTCTCGCTCATCCATGGCCACGCCTTTCGCCCGGTTCTAGATGCGGTGCGCGACGCGATGACCACCGGCACCGCGTTCGGAATGCCGACGGAGAGCGAAATCCTTCTTGCCGAAGCGCTCGCCGCCAGAAGCCCACGGATGGAGCAGACCCGTTTTTGCAACTCGGGAACCGAGGCCGTGCTAGCCGCAATCAAGGGTGCACGGGGCCTGACCGGCCGGTATAGGATTGCCAAGTTCGAGGGCTGCTATCACGGAGCCTACGACTGGGTCGAGGTTAGCCTTGATCCAACGCCGTCGAATTGGGACGACGAGAATGGCAACCCTGCATCTGTTCGCTGCAATGCCGGCACACCGGAATCGGTTTTGCAAGAAGTGGTGGTCCTCCCTTACGACGATCCGCAGCGTTGCGCGGACATCCTTCGCCGCGAAGGGGCTACGCTGGCCGCAGTTATCGTCGATCCGAATGCCTCGCGTGCCGGCACGGTACCAATGTCGAAAGAAACAGCTGCAGTCATCCAGGATGCTTGCCGTCGTGATGGCATCATTCTCATTGCCGACGAGGTGATCAGCTTCCGTCTGTCCTATGAAGGAGCTTCCCCGCTTTTCGGTCTTGAGCCGGATCTGATTACGACGGCCAAGATCATTGGCGGCGGGTTGCCGATCGGCGCTGTCTCCGGGCGCGCCGAATATATGGCGGTCTTCGATCACTCCGCTGGCAAACCGAAAGTGTCAATGGGCGGCACGTTCAGCGCTAATCCGCTCAGCATGGCTGCCGGACTGGCCTCTCTCGAGCACTACTCGCGGCCGGTCGTGGAACGGCTGAATAAACTTGGCGACGCCCTGCGCGATAGAATTAGCAATGGACTTGCGGATGCTGGCGTGGCCGCAACGGTCACTGGAATGGGATCGCTGTTTCGGCTTCACATAGGCGCGGGAAAGGTTACCGGCTATCGGAGCGCATTTCCGACTGCGGAGGCTGCAAAGCTCATCCGTCGGATTCAGCTGGCCATGTTGAACGAAAACGTCCTGCTCACGCCGAACTGCTCCGGGTCGCTTTCCAGCCCGATGACCGAAGTCGAGGTCTTTTCGATAGCGGACAAGCTGGTGCACGTCGTCGAAAAGGAACTTGGCGCTTACCAAGGCTCGTCCAACTGAGACAAAAGGGTTCAGCAGCCTCTGACAGAGATATAAGGGAAATGGTGAAGCAACGATGAGTGGACAGCCGATGTTAATTGCACCCTACCGCGTCGGAGTTGATATCGGCGGTACCTTTACCGACCTTGTCATGGTTGATTCCAAAGGGGCCGTGCGTGCGTTCAAGGCGCCTTCGGTCCCATCGGATCCAACGGAAGGCGTGCTTTCGGCGATTCGACTGGCGGCCGATGCGTTGGCAATCGACGTTGAAACCTTCCTTTCCAACACTGAACTGTTTGTTCACGGCTCGACCATTGCGACAAACACCCTGCTTGAGAAGAAGGGTGCAAAGGTCGGGCTTCTGGTCACGGACGGTTTCCGCGATTCGCTGGAGATCCGACGATCCATGCGTGAGTATGTTTGGGACCATCGAAAGCCGTTCCCGGAAGTCCTGGTTCCCCGTTATCTGCGCCTCCCGGTCGTCGAACGACTCGAGCAAGATGGCACGGTCAGGATACCTTTCAATCCGGATTCTGTCGCGGCCGCTGCGCGCGTCTTCGAGGACGAGGGCGTCGAGACGGTTGCGATCTGCTTCCTGCATTCCTACGCAAATCCGGCCCACGAAAGAGCAGCCAAGGCAGAGCTGAAGAAGCTTCTCCCGAACGTCTGGGTCACCGCGTCGTCGGAAATCGCTCCGACGATTGGCGAGTATGAACGCACATCAACGACCGTCGTCAATGCTTATGTTGCGCGTCGTGTCGTTCCTTATCTCGAAAGCCTTTCGCAGCGGCTTTCCTCGCTTGGACTGAAGCGCAAGCTGCTGATGATCCAGTCGAACGGCGGAGCGATTTCCATAGATGAGATCGGTCAAGCGCCGGCCAGCCTCGTTCTGTCAGGCCCGGCCGCCGGTGTGGGTTCGTTGAAGTTTTTCGGTCAGGACACCGGGTCCGAGCACCTTATGTCGATTGAGATCGGTGGAACGAGTTGCGACGTTACGCTGATGGAACACGGGATGGTCTCAATGACTGACCAGATCGTGGTTGACGGCTACCATTTGAACATTCCGTCCGTTGATATCCACACCGTCGGCGCAGGCGGAGGCACGATTGCATCCGTCGACGGCGCCGGGCTCCTGAAGGCCGGACCGGAAGGCGCGGGCTCCACCCCCGGACCGGCATGCTATGGCCGCGGAGGTACACGGCCGACCGTGACCGATGCGCAGTTGGTGCTCGGCCGGCTCAAGCCAGGTCCATATGCTGGCGGAGTGATCACCTTGAATCTCGAGAAGGCCATCGAAGCGATCGAGACGCATGTCGCAAAGCCTCTTGGCCTCAGCGTCAACGACGCGGCGGCCGGTATCATACAGCTCGTCGAGCAAAATATTCTCCACGCGGTAGAGCAAGCCTCGCTCGAAAAGGGTTACAATCCACAGGCATTTACACTTGTGGCCTGCGGTGGGGCAGGCCCGCTCCACGGTCCATCGACTGCAAGGCTGCTCGGATGCTCAAGCCTCTATATCCCGCGCCTTGCCGGTGTGTTTTGCGCATTCGGGATGTGTAATTCCGACCTTCGCCATGACTACGTGCGAAGCTGGCTCAAGGATCTGGACAATCGCGAAAGTTCAGGCCCGGATCTGCTCGAAGCCGCTTTTATCGAGATGCAAGCGGAAGCGAGTGATGTTCTTGCGCGCGAAGGCTTCACAGGCCATAAGGCGCTTCTGAAACGCGCCTACGATCTTCGTTATTTTGGCCAGCAGTGGACTATACCCGTGGAATGCGCCTCGACGGATGCGGGGACGATGCGTGCAGCATTTGAGCAGGTTTATCAACGGCTTTTCGGTTATGTGCAGCCCGCAGGTGCGATTGAGATCGTCAATCTGCGATTGGCAGCGATCGGCAGGCTTGATGCGTTGGAAGTTGCTTCTGCTCCCGCCGCGGTGTCCGATCCAGTGGCCATTTCGCGCCGCCCGGTATGGGTCAACAAGGAGTTAGGCTTCGTCGAAACGCCTGTTTACGATGGCACGGCTCTGACCTCGCGCCAGCAACTGACTGGACCTGCGATCATCGAAGAAGCAACGACCACGCTCATTCTTGGGGCCGGCGACAAGCTGACGATGACCGAAGCAGGCAACTATCACGTCGACATTCTGCTGAGCGAGGCAGCATGAACAAGCGAAGCGTCCCTGGGCGCATTTCGAAAGCTGCTGCGTCTCTTGTGCGACCGCAGTCAAATGCCCCGAAACACGGATGGTTTATTACAAGAATTGATGAGGTCAAACCATGAGTACTGTTTTGTCTCCAGAATACGATCCGGTTCTCATTGCAATTCTGCAGCGACAGCTGGATCATATCAGCCTGCAAATGGGCACAATCATGACTCGGACTGCGCGCAGTCCAATCTTCAGCCAAAGCCATGACTTTTCGTGCTTCCTGAGCAATGCGGATGGCGAGACGATCGCGCAGGCGGACGGTTTGCCGATTCATTCCGGTAGTGGCGGATTTGCGGTGCGCGCGGTTTTGCGGGATTTTTCCGGGCGTATCGAGCCGGAAGACGTCTTTATTCTCAGCGATCCCTATGCGGCTGGCGGTAACCACCTGCCGGACTGGACCCTTATTCGCCCTGTTTTCGTGGAAGGCGAACTGGTCGGATTCTGCAGTAATCGTGCTCACCAGTCTGATATCGGCGGCGGCGCGGCTGGTACCTACAATGCCAAGGCGACCGAGATTTTCCACGAAGGAATTCGCCTGCCCGTCCTCAAGTTGATCGAAAAGGGCCAGTTGCGCGATGACCTGTGGCGCATGCTGCTTCTGAACTCGCGTTGCCCGGACCTGCTGGAAGGCGATCTTGGCGCGATGATCGGCTCCACACGGATTGGCGGCCAGCGCTTGGCTGACGTCATCTCCCAACTTGGACTCAAGAAGGGCCGCGCCTATCTCGATGCTCTTCTTGACTACGGCGAGCGGCGGATGCGTCAGGCCATCGCGGAGCTTCCTAATGGCGTATGGCATGCATCGGACTTCAGCGATACCGACTGCTTCGAGCTTGTCGATATCGAAACACGTATCAAGATGACCATCGACGAGGACACGATCACCTTTGATTTCACGGGTACGTCGCCGCAGATCAAAGGTTTCAAGAATAGCGGGATCGCCAACACACATTCGGCTGTCTATTGCGCTCTTTCCGCCTTTCTCGACCCTGCCATTCCGCACAACGAGGGCACCTACCGCTGCGTCAAGATCATCGCGCCTGAAGGAAGCGTCGTGAACGCGCGACCACCAGCACCAATGACGATGAATACGGTGTTTCCGGCGATCGACATCATGAATGCATGCTGGGGAGCTTTGGCACAGGCCGATCCCGAGCGTGCCTGCGCGGGATGGGGTAAGTCGGTGTTCGGCATCTCGTCGGGCACGAAGCCTGACGGAAACGTCTTTGTTCTTTATCACTGGCACGGCAGTTCCGGTGGCGGCGCAGTCAAGGGGCGTGACGGGTTTCCAACGTCCAGCCACCAGATGACCCTGGGCGGGATGTTCATCCCGAATGTCGAAACCTACGAACAGTCCTATCCGATCCGCGTGCATCGCTACGAAATGCGATGCGACACCGGCGGTGCTGGTCAGTACCGTGGTGGAACCGGCGTCGACTACGTGGTCGATGTCTTGGCGGGTGGAGAACACCTCCTGCGAGGCGAGGGCGCGCGCAAGAAGACAGCCGCGGGGGTCAACGGCGGACACTGGGGCGAGAAGGGCTCTATCAAGGCTTTCGATCTGGCGACAGGTGAAGAGCTATACTGCCCGCCCTATGGTGTCGAAGAGGTCAGACCGCTCCACCTGGTAATTGAAGCTACGGCCGGTGGCGGCTGGGGACACCCACACCAGCGTGACCCCGCCTCCGTCCTGCGGGATGTCCGCGACGGCGTCGTGTCCCGACAGGCGGCACTGGATATCTACGGAGTCGCGATCTCGGCCGACGGAAAATCCATTCTGTCGACCGAAGCGAGACTCATGACAGCATAGTTTGCCTGATGGTTCCGTGCGATGAAGTCCAATATAACGTTCAAGGGGAACAACATGAGTAAGAAGCGTGCAAAGGATATTCTTCGTGAGTATCACGAAGCCTGGTCGAGCGGCGATGTAGAAAAGGGCTGCAGCTACTATGCTGATAACCTCGTCGTGCACATGGGCGGAACGCACCCCGTTCTTTCCCGCGATTTCCATGGTGCCAAGGGCTTTGTCGAAGGCTGGGTGAACAAGGTCGCCGCCTATACCGACAAGTGGATCGTCGGCGGCGAAGCCGGACATGATGAACTGATCGCAGAGTCGGACGAGGCTATTTTGATCATGGTTCATGAGATTTGGGCGCGCGGTGACAAGCAGGTTCGCACCGACCGTCTCGCAGCTTACCGCTTCGAGAACGAGCAGATCGTGGAGTGCTGGTTCTGCGACATGCGTCAGGCAGAAGTTGATGCGTTTTTCTCGGGTATCCGATAGGCGGAACAGCCCTTGTCAGCGTCTCCTCATAATCATGGGCGGGGCCGTATGCGGTATTATTACTCAGATTAGGATAGTGTAATGCCCGATTTTATCGTGGTAGGCGGGGGATCTGCCGGGTGCGCTATAGCCGGTCGGCTAAGCGAGGATCCAGATGTATCTGTGACCCTGTTTGAGGCCGGGCCGAAGGACAACAATATCTGGATCCGTTTTCCGGTAACATTCTATAAATCCTTCAAGAGTTCCTTGCTTCATTGGTACAAGGTCGAGAAGCTCAAGCATCAAAATGATACTGAGCCACAGGTCGGACAGGCACGCGTTCTGGGCGGCGGCAGCTCGCTCAACGCGATGATCTATATGAGGGGCGCGCCGTCGGATTTCGACCGTTGGGTCGCCCATGGAGCAGAAGGTTGGGGCTACGGGGATGTGCTCCCGTACTTCCGCAAGGCAGAGAACAACGAGGTTTATTCGAACGATGCTCATGGTCAGGACGGGCCATTGAGCGTTTCGAACCAGCAATATACGTTGCCGCTGACCAAAGCCTGGGTAAAGGCCTGCCAAGAGGCAGGCATGCCCTATAATCCGGATTTCAATTCCGGTGAGCTACAAGGAGCGGGGCTTTACCAGCTGACGACGAAGAATGGTCGTCGGTGCAGTTCGGCCGATGCCTATCTTCGTCCGGCCCGAAAGCGCCGGAATCTCAACATTGTCACCGACAAACAGGTTACGAAGATCCTGGTTGACGGCGGGCGCGCCGTTGGCGTCCAATACGTGGAAAACGGCCGCGTTGAAACGATGCGGGCGGAACGCGAGGTTATCATATCCTCCGGGGCAGTTGGATCTCCTCGCCTTCTTTTGCTCTCAGGAATTGGGCCTGCCGCCGAGCTTCAGCGCTCAGGCGTTCAAGTGGTTCACGACCTGCCAGGCGTTGGGCAGAATCTGCAGGATCATACCGATTGCTTCCTGATTTATAATCTGAAGTCGAACACGAGCTACGACAAGTACAAGAAACTGCGGTGGCAGCTTGCCGCGGCGGCTCAGTATGCGCTTTTCGGCTCAGGGCCGATTACATCGAACATTTGCGAGGGCGGAGCCTTCTGGTGGGGCGACAAATCGGACCCCACCCCGGATCTCCAATATCACTTCTTCGCCGGCGCCGGCATCGAGGAGGGTGTAGAAACCACGGCGAGTGGCAACGGATGCACTTTGAACGTATATGCCTGCCGGCCAAAATCGCGCGGCCGAATTGCTCTTCGCTCAGCGGACCCGAACGTTCCGCCAATAGTGGATCCTAACTATCTCAGTCATCAGTATGACGTTGATCGGCTTGTCGATGGGGTCCGGCTTGGACAAGAGATCATGGAACAGTCATCGATGAAGAAGTTTGTAAGCGGATCGCATTTGCCGGCCAAGCCGTTGAAAACCCGCGCAGAGTTTGAGGCTTTCGTCAGGAAATATACGCAAGGAGCGTATCATCTGAGCGGTGCCTGCAAAATTGGAACGGACGAGTTGGCCGTGGTCGATCCTCAGTTGCGAGTGCATGGCATCGACGGACTCCGGGTCGCCGATACTTCCGTTATGCCGTTCGTGTCGTCGAGCAATCTCAATGCTCCTGCGATCATGATCGGTGAGCGCGCTGCCGACTTTGTGAAAGGGAACCGAATTTAGCTACGGGACGCGAGGCCCTCACAGGTCGACCGTGAACGGAGAGGTTCCGGTCTGCGGTCTTTGCCGACAGCTGAATGCTTTTTTCTCACTCTTGAATCGAAAGCACCAACATGGTGCGGGGAGGACCAATGAAACTGGTGACGTATGACTCGGCTGGCTCTTGGCGAGCAGGTGTTGTGGTGGATTCCTCGATTTTCGACGTGGATACGCTCCTCAAAAGCGAACGCGGCGAGAACACGAAATCTGTCTTGTCGGTGCGTGAATTGCTGCGGGAGCACGGAGCAGCACTGTCAGAGCTCGCCGGACAGCTCGCTGCTGCTGCTCGGAAGAATCCGAAAGCCGAAGTAGGGCCGTTTGGCAAGGTTCGGCTTGGTCCGCCGGTTACCGATCCTTCGAAAATCCTTTGCATCGGTCTCAACTACAACGACCATGTCGCCGAGACGGGACGCGCACTCCCGACACATCCCGACATTTTCGCGAAATTCGCCAGCACGCTTATCGGTCCTTTCGAGGAGATATGCTGCTCGAACATTACACCAAACCTGGATTTCGAAGGCGAGCTCGCAATCGTCATCGGTAAGGAATGCCGCTCCGTCTCTGCTGACGACGCGCTGGATTTCGTGGCCGGCGTGACCGTTTTGAACGACATCACGGCGCGTGATCTCCAGTATCGCGGAACGCAGTGGCTGGCAGGCAAGGCCGTCGACGGTTCGACGCCAGTGGGTCCCGCTCTTGTTACGCTGGAAGAAGTCGGCGATATCCAAGATCTCGATATTCGGACGCGCGTCAACGGTTCGGAGGTCCAATCATCCAATACGCATCTCATGATCTTTCCAGTGCATCAGTTGGTCAGCTACATATCGCATTTCCTGACCCTTTCTCCCGGCGATATCATCTCGACCGGAACCCCTCAGGGTATTGGCGCCAAGCGGCAGCCGCCATTGTGGTTGAAGCCGGGTGACATTGTAGAGGTCGAGCTGGAGAATGTAGGTATCCTGCGCAACACCGTTCGCTGACGAAGGGATACTGCGGCGGTCAATCCAAGGAGCTTAGTATCGCCCGTGTCATGAGCCGAGGTGTCCAGAAATCCATGACGATGGGTGCGCAATGCGTGCGTCCATGGCTCGTCCACGAACTGGCCGAAATAGACAAGCAATGGCGGATCGAGAGAGGATTGCGTAAATGAGAGTTCTGGTCCCAGTCAAACGGGTTGTCGACTACAACGTGAAGA
>NZ_NWSX01000053.1 GCF_002531825.1 Rhizobium sp. J15
CAAATCCACCTTGACAGCCAACACAGATTCTCATCCGGCCCTGCGGGCCACCTTCTCCCCGATGGGTAGAAGGGGGAGCAAGCGGCGCGCGCCTTGTAAAATCTGAGACGTTTTAATGGGAGCAGAGCATCGGAGGCTTGTCCCTTCTACCCAGCGGGGAGAAGGTGCCGGCAGGCGGATGAGGGGGCCGTAACCGCAGAGGCATCGGCTTGATCGCCAAGCCTCAAACCGCAACCTTCGCTGCAGAACCCTTCAGCAAATCTTCCACCAGTTCCGGCGTCAGTTCGTCGTAATGGGTGATGATGACATCCGGATCGAGGGTCGAGACGGGCACGTCCGAATAGCCGAAGGGCACGGCGATCGATGGGACGCCGGCGTTCTTCGCCACGGCGATATCGTTGATGCTGTCGCCGATCATCACGGCTCGGGAGAGATTGCCGCCGGCGCGCTCGATGGTGCCGGTGAGATGGCGGGCGTCGGGTTTGCGGTGTTCGAACGTGTCGCCGCCGGTGATGGCGGCGAAATAGTTGGTGAGGTCGAGCTTATCGAGCAGACCGCGCGCGAGGCTCTCCATCTTGTTGGTGCAGACGGCGAGGCGATAGCCGGCGGATTTCAGCCGGTCCATCGCGGCGACCAGGCCAGGATAGGGTTCGGTATGGCCGGGCATATTGCCGGCATAATGGGCGACGAAGCGCTCCACCAGCGGCGACAGGGCGTCTGCGGCGAGCGGATGACCGCGCAGGCGGCAGGCGCGTTCGATCATGACCCGCGCGCCCTGGCCGACGAGATGGGTGAGATCGTCATAGCTGACCGGTTCGAGGCCGAGCGCCGCAATCGTATGGTTCAGGCTTTCGACGAGATCGGCATGGGTATCGAGAAGCGTTCCGTCGAGATCGAAGACGACAAGCGCCTGATGAGCGGGGGCAGGGGTCAAGGGTTTGCCTCTTGAAGCGATGGGTCGTCATGGCGAGGGTCGCCTTCGGGAGCGACCAAGTCGCTCCTGAGGTATGTTATCGCGCGGCGGAAAGCAACGGCCTGGGGATGAGCAGGGAGGCCGCAGGCATTTGTTTCGGCTTTTCATTTTCCGTGATGATTTTGACTTTCGTTTGCCTGGCGAGGCGTGTAAACAGCACATCCAACGCAATATCAGGAGCTGGCGGCGCATGGATGCGCGCGAAATGAAGATCAAGGCCGCCGAGGCCGCACTTACCCATGTCGAAAGCGGGATGCGCCTTGGGATCGGCACCGGCAGCACGGCCGAAGAATTCGTCCGGCTGCTGGCGGAGAAGGTCGCCGGCGGCTTCAAGGTCGAGGGCGTCCCGACGTCCGAAAGGACCGCGCGGCTCTGCGTCGAACTGGGCGTGCCGCTGAAGTCGCTCGACGAGCTGCCGGCGCTGGATCTGACGATCGACGGCGCCGATGAGGTCGACGGGGCGCTGAGACTCATCAAGGGCGGCGGCGGCGCGCTGCTGCGCGAAAAGATCGTTGCCGCCGCTTCGCAGCGGATGATCGTCATCGCCGACGAGAGCAAGCTGGTCGACACGCTCGGCGCCTACGCGCTGCCGATCGAGGTCAATCCGTTCGGCCTCGTCTCGACCCGGATGGCGATCGAAAAGGTTGCGGCCCGGCTCGGCCTTTCCGGTGAGCTCAGCCTGCGCCAATCGGGTGACGGAGAGTTTACCACGGATGGCGGCCATCACATCATCGATGCATCTTTTGGCCGCATTCCTGATGCAGAGGCGCTTTCGAGCGAGCTGAATTCCATACCCGGCGTCGTCGAACACGGGCTCTTTATCAATATGGCGGCACTTGCGATCATTGCCGGTCCTGCGGGTGCGCGCACGCTGCAGGCAAACAGATAACAGGAGCATACACTCATGATGAACATTGCAGGTCTTGGCCGTTTCGCCGCTGCGACCATCGTTCTTTCCGGGCTTGCCTTCGGCTCCGCCGTCAAGGCGCAGGAAGTCTCCGATGAGCAGCTGAAGGCTGCGCGCGCGGCGATCGACGCCATCGGCGCCACGGCCCAGTTCGACAACATCCTGCCGGGCCTTGCCGAACGCCTGAAGGCCGGTCTCATTCAGGATTCGCCGAACTACCAGGATCTCATCTCCTCGACGGTCGATGCGCAGGCGCTGGCACTTGCGCCGCGCCGCGGCGATCTCGAGAAGGAAGCCGCACTCACCTATGCCAAGGCCTTCACGGTCGACGAGCTGAAGGCGATCGCCGCCTTCTACACCTCCGACGTCGGCAAGAAGCTGCTGCGCGACGGCCCGGTCGCTTCGCGCGAAACGGCGAAGGCCGCTGATATCTGGGCGCAGGGCATTTCCCGCGATCTGGAAAAGCAGAGCAATGCCGAGCTTTCCAAGGTCATCAAGGCACCGCCGCCGGCAACCGACAGCCCGGTCGCTCCGGCACCGGCCGCCCAGCAGTAAGGTCTGCCCGTCAGAATTCGCGAAAGCCCGGCATCGTCCGGGCTTTTTTGTTATGATGGATGCCGCAACGACCGGCGAGGGCAACATGTCCGATCAATACGAAGCTGTACGAGCGCGGATATCAGGCAAGGTCCAAGGTGTGGGATTTCGCATGTGGACGCGCGATGAAGCGTTGCGGCTCGGGGTGACAGGCTGGGTGCGCAACGACGCGGACGGATCGGTCGCTGCCCTGATCGCCGGACCGGATGGCGCGATTTCGGCGATGATCGAGCGGTTGAAGCGCGGCCCCGCGAGCGCATCTGTTTCAGGCGTTGAGACGGAAGTGACCCGGCTTGAGAAGATGCCAACGGATTTCCGCATCACCGGCTGACGACAAATGTCTCAGTCCCAATCCTTCGAACTCTTGGCCAATTGCCATACGCCCGTCTCATCCGGCTCCACGCGCTTATTGCCGCGGTAGAAGATCGGCTGTCCGGTTTTCTTGTCCATGGCGAAGCGGCTCGGCGTGAATTTCTCGTCCTCGTGGCCCTGAATGGCGAGGTTGAGCGCTTCCTTGAATTTGCCGGCCTTGCACAGGTTGGCGAAGAGAGTTTGATCCATGGTCTGCTCCGGCATGCTTTTCCGTTTCCCTGCATTGCCCTGCCAGCCTCGGCCGGCTGGGTCAACCGTAAACGGTAGCCCGGGTCAACCGTAAACGGTAGCCCGGGTCAACCGTAAACGGCGACCGGGTCGACTCCGAGCAAGATTCGGCAATGGAGAACGGGAAGACGCGGGAGCGGGCTTTTGTTTTGAAGAGGATCGCCCCTATATCAGGGACGTCCTTCCTGCGATTCCCTTCCGGAGCTTCTCATGTCTTCCTATGATTACGACCTCTTCGTCATCGGCGGCGGTTCCGGGGGCGTGCGCGGCGCCCGTGTCGCCGCCTCGCTCGGCAAGAAGGTGGCGATCGCCGAGGAGTACCGCTACGGCGGCACCTGCGTCATTCGCGGCTGTGTCCCGAAGAAGCTCTTCGTCTATGCCTCTCAGTTCCACGAGCATTTCGAGGATGCGGCGGGCTTTGGCTGGACGGTCGGCGAAAGCAGCTTCGACTGGAAGAAACTGGTGGCGGCCAAGGATGCCGAGATCGCCCGGCTGGAAGGCCTCTACAAGAAGGGCCTCGCCGGCGCCAATGCCGAGATCCTGGAAACGCGCGCCGAGCTCGTCGATGCCCATACGGTGCGACTCGTGAAAACCGGGCAGACGGTGACGGCGAAGACCATCATGATCGCGACCGGCGGCCGGCCGAACCCGCATGTCGCGCTCCCCGGTCACGAGCTTTGCATCTCCTCCAACGAGGCTTTTCATCTCGAGGAGCTGCCGAAATCGATCGTCATCGCCGGCGGCGGCTATATCGCCGTCGAATTCGCCAATATCTTCCACGGTCTCGGCGTCGAGACGACGCTGATCTATCGCGGCGCCGAAATCCTGTCGCGCTTCGACGAGGATCTGAGGCGCGGGCTGCACGAGGCGATGGTCGCCAAGGGCATCCGCATTCTCTGCCATGACACGTTGCAGCAGGTTTCGAAGGGCGAGGACGGGCTCGTTCTGGAGACGCTGAACAACGGTGCGCTGCAGGCCGACGTCGTCATGCTGGCGCTCGGACGCGATCCGAACACGGAGGGCCTCGGCCTCGAAGCGGCCGGCGTCGCCGTCGATGAGCGCGGCGCCATCATCGTCGACGATTATTCCCGCACCAACGTCGAAAACATCTATGCGCTCGGCGATGTCACCAACCGGGTACAGCTGACGCCGGTGGCGATCCACGAGGCGATGTGCTTCATCGAGACCGAATACAAGAACAATCCCACCCGGCCGGATTACGAGCTGATCCCGACCGCCGTCTTCTCGCAGCCGGAGATCGGCACCGTCGGCCTGTCGGAGGAGGAGGCGGGCAAGCGGTACGGCGAGCTCGAAGTGTACCGCGCCCAGTTCCGGCCGCTGAAGGCCACGCTTTCCGGCCGGCCCGAGCGGATGATCATGAAGCTGATCGTCGATGCGGCGAGCCGCAAGGTGGTGGGCGCCCATATCCTCGGCCATGATGCCGGCGAGATGGCGCAGCTGCTCGGCATCACGCTGAAGGCCGGCTGCACCAAGGACGATTTCGACCGGACGATGGCGCTGCATCCGACCGCGGCCGAAGAGCTCGTCACCATGTATGCGCCGAGCTATCGCATCCGCGACGGCCAGCGCGTCTAAAGCGCGTCGCGATCTTTCAGATTCGCTCCCTACGCTTTAGCTCTTTGTTTTTACGCATGTCGTTGCCGCAAAACCGCTGCACACTTTTGCGCGGCATGCTGTAGGCAAAATCCTTAACTGGTGATGCGCGGCGCGCGGATGACCTTCAGGAACAGCGCCTTCATCGCATCGGCGATACCTTCGGTCGGCGTCACCTCGAAATAGAGACCTGGCGAGGCGCATTCCTGCATCTTCGTCGGGATCTGGCTCTGGAAGGGGCTGATCCAGGTATTGTACCAGCTGTTTTTCGGCAGAGGCAGGTAGGTGGTGTAGAGCACGGCGATCCTGATGCCCTTATCCTTCAGCGGCTTGCAGAAGGAGGTGTCGATCGGCTCCTGGCATCGTTTGCCGGTGAGTCTCTTGGTGCAGCCCTTCGGCTTCTCGCTGTCGCCGACGCCGTCCGAAACGAAGAACAGGATCTTCTGCCGCGTCGTGGAGGTGCTGCCGTCGCCGGGGTTGGTGATGATGTCGTTCATCTGCGTCAGAGCGTTGTCGAAGCTTGTCTGCTGGTCGTTGTTGTAGCCCTGATACGGAATGGTCATCAGATCAACGGCGTCGGTATAGGTGCGTACCTGATCGAGATTGTCGGTCGGATCGGAGATGGTGGTGAGCTTGGCGTCTTCGGCCTTGGTGCCGAAGGTGTAGACGCCCATTTGGAATTGATTGGTGGAAACCCGCGTCGCTTTTGCGGTCTGCGTCAGTTCCTTGGTCGCCTGGCGCACGACGTCGATGCGCATGCTGACGCCGAGCTTCTTGGCGAGATTGTAGTAGTTGTTTTTGTTTTGCGTTTCGTGACAGGCGAAGGCGCAGCTGTCACTGGTGTTCTTTTCCATCGTTGAGACGTCGTTGGCGGTGGCACCGACGCCCATCGAGGGCGTGTTGTCGAGCAGGATGTAGAAATCCATGAAGGAGGCGGTCTGATATTCGGCCGTCGCCGTGCCCGAGATAGTGATCGAATCCCGGCCGAGAACGCGCATGAAGGTAGTCGGCACGGTCGCCGTGAAGGAAACTTGCGAGTTCAGCTTGTTGGCGGCCTTGGTGACGTCGATGCCGAGATCGACTTGAATATCGGTGAGCTCGCCCGACATCTGAGACATGAAGATGTTGCGGGCATCGGTTTTGCCAAGCGAGATCGTGCCGTTGCCACTCATCGTCATCGCGGCGGCGACCGCTCCGGATTTTTCGGCGATCGAACCGACGGCGGCGGCATCGGCGGCGGCGTAAAGCTGCGTCCTCAGGCTCAATGCATGGGCGAAATCCACAGCCATGCCGGCGGCGCCAAGCAGCGGCAGCATCAGCAGCGCAGTCATGATGCCAAAATTGCCCGAGCGGTCCGATATGAAACCGGGCGGAAGGATCGCCATCACATGTCCCCAATGTTGAAACTCTTTCCGCTTCTACATGCAAAGTCTAAAATATGGGGAAAGCGACATGGTATATTCCGGTTTAACCAGTGAATGCGGACTGCAGAGGCGAGGCTATAAGCTTGCGGCGATTGGCCTTTGCAAGGCTGATCTAAAAGTCTATAAGCCGCCAAATATTAAGACAGGGCATCCCGGCGATGGATGTGAGTGAGGTGAGTGTGATGGCAGAGAATTGGACCCCGAGCAGCTGGCGGCAGAAACCGATCCTGCAGGTTCCCGAATATCCTGATGCGGCCGCTTTGGCGGCAACGGAAGCCCAGCTCGCCAGCTATCCGCCGCTCGTCTTCGCAGGCGAGGCGCGCCGCCTGAAGAAGCATCTTGCCAATGTCGCAGAAGGCAACGGCTTCCTGCTTCAGGGCGGCGACTGCGCCGAGAGCTTCGCCGAACACGGCGCCGACAATATTCGCGACTTCTTCCGCGCCTTCCTGCAGATGGCCGTCGTCCTGACCTTCGGCGCACAGCTGCCGGTCGTCAAGGTCGGCCGCATCGCCGGCCAGTTCGCCAAGCCGCGGTCGTCGAACGTCGAGAATCAGGGCGACGTGACGCTGCCGGCCTATCGCGGCGATATCATCAATGGCATCGAGTTCACCGAAGAGTCGCGCATTCCGAACCCGGAACGCCAGGCCATGGCCTACCGCCAGTCGGCCGCGACGCTGAACCTTCTGCGCGCCTTCGCGATGGGCGGCTATGCCAACCTCGAAAACGTGCATCAGTGGATGCTGGGTTTCGTCAAGGACAGCCCGCAGGGTGAGCGCTATCGCAAGCTTGCCGACCGCATCAGCGAAACCATGGATTTCATGAAGGCGATCGGCATCACCTCGGAAAACCAGCCGAGCCTGCGCGAGACCGATTTCTTCACCAGCCACGAGGCGCTGCTGCTCGGCTACGAGGAGGCGCTGACCCGCGTCGACTCCACCTCGGGCGACTGGTACGCCACATCGGGACATATGATCTGGATCGGCGACCGCACGCGCCAGGCCGACCATGCGCATATCGAATATTGCCGCGGCATCAAGAACCCGATCGGCCTGAAATGCGGCCCGTCGCTGCAGGCCGACGATCTGCTGCAGCTGATCGATATCCTGAACCCGGCCAATGAAGCCGGCCGCCTGACGCTGATCTGCCGCTTCGGCCATGAGAAGGTCGCTGAAAACCTGCCGCGCCTCATCCGCGCCGTCGAGCGCGAAGGCCGCAAGGTCGTCTGGTCCTGCGATCCGATGCACGGCAACACGATCACGCTCAACAACTACAAGACCCGTCCCTTCGAGCGGATCCTGTCGGAAGTCGAAAGCTTCTTCCAGATCCACCGCGCCGAAGGCACGCATCCCGGCGGCATCCATGTCGAAATGACCGGCAAGGACGTGACGGAATGCACCGGCGGCGCCCGCGCCGTCACCGCCGACGATCTGCAGGACCGCTACCACACCCATTGCGATCCGCGCCTCAACTCCGACCAGGCACTCGAGCTCGCCTTCCTGCTTGCCGAGCGCATGAAGGGCGGCCGCGACGAGAAGCGTATGGTCGTCAACGGCTGAGACCAGGCTGAAACGAATAACGGAAAAACCCGGCGTGATGCCGGGTTTTTTATTGCCTTCAGATGCTCGCCTGGACACTGTGCAAGCTGGCGTAAACGCCGCCTTGCGTCATCAGATCGTCATGCGTGCCCTGTTCGACGATGCCGTCGCCCGTCAGCACCAGGATGCGGTCGGCATGACGGACGGTCGACAGGCGATGGGCGATGACCAGGGTGGTCCGGCCGTTCGCGAGACTGAGCAGCGCCTGCTGCACCGCCCGTTCGCTCTCATTGTCGAGCGCGCTGGTCGCCTCGTCGAAGATCAGGATCTCCGGATCCTTGAGGAAAGCGCGGGCGATGGTGACGCGCTGGCGCTGGCCGCCCGAAAGCTTGACGCCCCGCTGGCCGATATCGGTGTCATAGCCATTGGGCAAGGCCATGATGAAGTCGTGCGCATTGGCGGCGCGGGCAGCCGCTTCGAGTTCGGCATCGCCGGCGTCCGGCCTGCCGTAGCGCAGGTTTTCCGCAACCGTGCCGGCGAAGAGATAGACATCCTGCTGCACCACGCCGACATGGCGCCGGAGCGAGGCGAGCGTCACGTCTCTTACATCGGTGCCGTCGATGCTGATCGCCCCGGCCTCGACATCGTAGAAGCGCGGAATGAGGGCACAGAGCGTGCTCTTGCCGACGCCGGAGGGGCCGACCAAGGCGACGAACTCTCCAGGCGCGATTGTCAGCGACAGCCGCTCCAGCACGCTGGGGCCATCTGCCTCATAGCCGAAGGCGACGTCGGAAAAGCTGATCTCGCCTCTCGGCGCCGGCATCGGGCGGGCGCCCGGCCGATCGGTGATATCAGGCGCGATCTCCAGGATTTCCATGGCCCTGACGAAGCCGGTATAGCCTTCCTGCCAGAGCCGCACGAAGTTGGCGAGCCGCTGCACCGGATCGACCAGCACGGCGACGCAGAGCAGGAAGGTCAGCATGTCGGGAACGGTGAGATCCGCTGACAGGATACGCAAGCCCCCGACGATGATCACCAATATGGTAACCAGCTGGGCGAAGGTTTCGGTGCCGACCGAAAACCAGGCCTCGCTGCGGTAGCCATCGGCGCGGCTTTGCAGGAAGCGCTGGTTCTGCGCGTCGAAGCGCTGCCTCTCCAGCGCCTCGTTGGCGAAGGACTGGACGACACGGATGCCTGCCAGAGCATCCTCCACCCGCTCGTTGACGGCTGCAATCTGCTGTTTGCTGGCTTCAAGGGCGCGGTTCATGCGCCGGTTGAAATAGAGCGCATAGGCCACCGCGACCGGCGTGAGCAGCAGGATCAGGGTTGCCAAGGGCGGGTCGATGAAAAACAGCACCAGCATGGCGCCGCCATATTTCAGCACCGCGATGGAAAGATCCTCGGGACCGTGGTGGAAGAGTTCGCCGAGCCAGAGGGAGTCATTGGTGATGCGGCTCATCAGCTGCCCGGTGCGCTGGCGGTCGTAGAAGCTGAAGGAGAGTTTCTGGCAATGCTCGAAGAGCTCCTGCCGCACCGTCGCTTCAATGCGGGCGCCCATGACGTGGCCGCGATAATCGACGAAGAAGATCGCGGCGATCTGGACCGCCAGCACGGCCAGCATCACGCCGCCCATCGCCAGGATCTGGGTGAATGCCTGGGGCGCATCGGGCAGGGCCAGAAGACGGCTGGTGACGATATTGGCGCAAAGCGGCAGGGCCACCGCCGTGCCAGCGACGAGGATGGCGCAAAGCAGATCCGCCAGCAGCAAGGGCAGATGCGGGCGGTAGTAAGAGAGGAACTTGCGCATGCGCGACCAGCGCCGCTCGCGGTCGGCGGCATTCCAATCGTCGCGGAAGAAGTTCAGGAAGAGGTTATGACGTCGCGAGCTTTTCCTCGCGCGGGAGAACGGAGTGTGCATGAAGCAGAATGTCCTTGTGGGCGATGTTTCCTTTCTGTTCGGACAGGGTCGCTCTCATGTCAGTCTCCCAAGGTTGAATGAATTGAGCCGTCAGTATCACCGAGAACCGCCATCAATTCAACGCGGGGACGGGAGGAGATCGGCGAGTGTTGTCGACGGGCAACAGCGGAAGGTTGTCCCGCGGAGTGAGCGAGCTTCAAGATTTCTGATCTTTCGTTGAACGGAATGGATTTGACGCATGGTCCGAACGGCGGCAACCTTCTGAAAAAAATGGAGGAGTGGTCATGACCGAACGCCATACAGGCGGCTGCCTTTGCGGCGCCGTGCGATATTCGATTGCGGGCAAACCCGGCCCCGTCGTCGGCTGCCACTGCTCGCAATGCCGCCGGCAGACGGGGTTTTATTATGCCGCCGTCAACGTGCCGCGCACGGCTCTTTCGGTCGAAGGTGCGGAGGTGGTCCGCTGGTATCGGTCCAGCGGTGAGGCGCAGCGCGGCTTCTGTTCGAATTGCGGCTCGGCGCTGTTCTGGCAGGGCGACGAAGCGGTGGAGGTTTCGGTCATGGCCGGAAGCTTCGACGAACCGACCGGCCTTGCCTTCAGTCACCACATCTACTGCGCCGACAAGGGCGATTTCTACGAGATATCAGACGGGCTGCCGCAATACGACCGGTATCCCGTCTAGCTCTTGGCAGAAAGCGCGGCGGTGAGGCGAGCGACATCCTCGCGCAGCGCCGTCAGTTCGGTCAGCACGCTCATATCGATCTTCTGGTGCAGGGAGAGCACTTCGAGCTCGGCCTTCAGATTGACTTCATAATCCTTTGCAGCCTCGAAGCGGTCGCGCTCGGCCTGACGGTTCTGCGACATCATGATGATCGGCGCCTGGATGGCCGCGAGCATCGACAGGATCAGATTGAGGAAGACGAAGGGGTAGGGGTCGAAGGCGCCGGTTGCCAGAACGATGGTGTTGATCACGGTCCAGACGGCGAGGAAGGCCAGGAAGGCGAGGATGAAAGACCAAGAGCCGCCGACACGGGCGATGCCGTCGGCGATGCGCTGGCCGAACGAGGCTTCGGCGGAGAAGGCGGCGTTGACGTCGGTCGAGATGATCTTGCGCTCGTGCGCTTTCGCCAGCACACGCTTTTCGATTGCGCCGAGTTCGTCGGCCGGCTTGTCGAAATGATGGTGCACGAAGTTCGAAAGGTTATACATGGCCTTGTTTCCGGTGCTGTCGCTCTCGGCGCAGTATTCCGCTCCGCCCGCAAATTGCAATGCGTATCGAGTGCCGCGGCGCTCTGGCGCAGCTTCACAAAAATTTCGTCACTGCCAGGCGCCGCTTTCGGAGCGAACAGGTTGCCGTTGCGGTAGCTGCAGGCTAAATAAATGACATGACACAGGAAAACGCTCTCTCCGATATCTTCCGCATTGCGGTCGGCCAGCTCAATCCCACGGTCGGCGATGTCGCCGGCAATCTTGCCAAAGCCCGCGAGGCGCGCGCCGATGCGGCTCGGGAGGGCGCCGATCTGCTGGTTCTGACCGAGCTTTTCATCTCCGGCTACCCGCCGGAGGATCTGGTGCTGAAGCCGGCTTTCATCCGTGCCTGCTGGAAGGCGGTGGAAAGCCTGGCGGCGGATACCGCCGATGGTGGGCCGGGCGTTCTCATCGGCTTCCCCCGGCAGGATGAGACCGGGCGCTACAATTCCGTCGCCGTGCTCGACGGCGGCAAGGTGATCGCCGTGCGCGACAAGGTGGACCTGCCGAATTACGGCGAGTTCGATGAGAAGCGCGTCTTCATCCAGGGCGCCATGCCGGGACCGGTGAATTTCCGCGGCGTCAGGCTCGGCATCCCGATCTGCGAGGATATCTGGGGCGAACTCGGCGTCTGCGAGACGCTGGCCGAAAGCGGTGCGGAAATCCTGCTGTCGCCGAACGGCTCACCCTATTATCGCGGCAAGGTGGATATCCGCCATCAGGTGGTGCTGAAGCAGGTGATCGAGACCGGCCTGCCGCTGGTCTATGCCGCCCAGCTCGGCGGCCAGGACGAACTGGTCTTCGACGGCGCGAGCTTCGCCTTCAACGCTGATAAGTCGCTCGCCTTCCAGATGAGCCAGTTCGAAACCGCGCTGGCGGTGACGACTTGGAAACGGGGCGAATCCGGCTGGTATTGCGCCGAGGGGCCGATGGCGCATATTCCCGAACGCGAAGAGGCCGATTACCGCGCCTGCCTGCTCGGCTTCCGCGATTACGTCAACAAAAACGGCTTCAAGACCGTCGTGCTCGGCCTTTCCGGCGGCATCGACTCGGCGATCTGCGCGGCGATCGCCGTCGACGCGCTGGGCGAGGAGCGGGTGCGCACCGTGATGCTGCCCTACCGCTATACCTCGGAGGATTCGCTGAAGGATGCGGCCGATTGCGCCAAGGCGCTCGGCTGCCGCTATGACATCGTGCCGATCGAGGAGCCGGTGACGGGTTTCAGCAGCGCGCTTGCCGGTCTCTTCGAGGGGACGGATAGCGGCATCACCGAAGAGAACCTGCAGAGCCGCGCGCGCGGCGTCATCCTGATGGCGATCTCCAACAAGTTCGGCGCGATGGTCGTAACGACCGGCAACAAATCGGAAATGTCGGTCGGCTACGCCACGCTCTATGGCGACATGAATGGCGGCTTCAACCCGATCAAGGACCTCTATAAGATGCAGGTCTATGCGCTGGCCCGCTGGCGCAACGAAAACGTGCCGCCGAGCGCGCTGGGGCAGTCAGGCGAGGTGATCCCGCAGAATATCATCGACAAGGCGCCGTCCGCCGAGCTGCGTCCCGACCAGAAGGACCAGGATTCGCTGCCGCCTTACCCCGTTCTGGACGATATTCTCGAATGCCTGGTGGAGAAGGAGATGGCGGTGGAAGAGATCGTCGCGCGCGGCCATGATGTGGCGACCGTCCATCGCGTCGAACATCTTCTCTATCTTGCCGAATACAAGCGCCGGCAGTCGGCGCCGGGCGTGAAGATCACCAAGAAGAATTTCGGGCGCGACCGGCGCTATCCCATCACCAACCGGTTCCGGGATCGGGACTGAAACGATCGGGATCGCTGACGCGATTGGGATCACCGAAGCGATCGGAATATCGGGAGGAAACATGCGCAGCTCGGTCGAGATCTACAATGTCAGGACGGGCAGAGCCCGCGAGGTCTGGCAGACGGACATGCTCGTGGAGGCGCCGAACTTCGCGCCTGACGGTTCCTACCTGCTGCTGAACGGCGACGGGCTGCTCTACCGGCTGCCGCTCAATGGCGGCGAAGCCATCAAGGTCGATACCGGCTTTGCGGTCAACTGCAACAATGATCACGGCATCTCGCCTGACGGCACCGAGATCGTCATCTCCGACAAGACCGAATTCGGCAAGTCGTCGATCTACATCCTGCCGAGCGAAGGCGGGACGCCGCGGCTCGTCACCGAGAACCAGCCCTCCTACTGGCATGGGTGGTCGCCGGACGGGCGCCATCTCGCCTATTGCGGCATCCGCGACGACCTTTTCGACATCTATACGATCTCCGTCGACGGCGGAGTCGAGACGCGGCTGACGCATGGCGAGGGCCGCAACGACGGGCCTGATTATTCCGCTGACGGGCAATGGATCTATTTCAATTCCAGCCGCACCGGGCTGATGCAGATCTGGCGCATCCATCCCGACGGCAGCGGGCTCGAACAGGTGACCTCGGACAATCAGGGCAACTGGTTCCCCCATCCGTCGCCCAAGAACGACAAGGTGCTGATCCTGTCCTACGATCCCAGCGTTTTCGACCACCCGCGCGATCTCGACGTGCGGCTGCGGCTGATGGATATGGATGGCGGCAACCTGAAGACGCTGTTCGAGCTGTTCGGCGGGCAGGGCACGATCAACGTGCCCTGCTGGTCACCGGACGGTGACGAGTTTGCTTATGTCAGGTATTTTCCGGCGAGATTTTGAGAGCGGCGCACCGCCATTTGATGATGGGGCCGTGGGGTGACGGCTTTGCGGCTTCACTGTAGATGTTGCGCCTCGAGCAAGATCGGGAAAGCCATGATCAAAACTGCAGCGAAAAATGGAATGAAAGCAATTATAGCCACACTCGTCGTTTCGTGCCCAATCGCATGGGTGAGTTCGGCCGCTGCAGAAACGGTCAAAATATTGGTCGCGGGCGGAGAGGTCGCGCCGTCCAACATGGGTGACCGAATTTGGTTAACTCTTACGCTGGCCAGCTATAACGATTTGTCTAAATTCACGCGGCGCCAGGTCGGTAAGGACATAGATGTCCTAATCAACAAAAATGTTGTCTCATCGCCGCATATCATGGACCCGCTTCTATTTTTCGGAAAACCGCTCCAGATTCCAATACCTGCAGATGCCACACGTACTGAAAGCAAGGAAACAATCCACAAGCTAGTTTCCGGAACGTCGATCCTTGAACTCAGATCCCGTGATGGTCAATAGGCGAAGGCGGCACCGCGGAGGCTCATTCTCTCACCCAGTTAGTCTAGCAGGCCAGACTCTCTATAGACCTGGATCAGTGGGCCGCTTTTGGGATTGCTATCTCATCGGATGACTATGGGGCGGTGGCGCTACAGATCGCTACTGGCGACTACTGATGAGAGGTGCTGGGATGGACCCGCCTTAGTTTAGCGTTTCGATTGCAATCGAACGCGTTTTAGTACGGCCTCCACGCAGAGACATGTCAACGCACAGCCGTTGCAAACGGCGATCATGATGATGAGATAAAAAAGCAACGGTTGTTCTGCGGCTTTGATGATGGAAGTCTTAGTGTGCAGTTCCCCCTCATATAGCCATAGCAGCGGGATGCTTAGCGGCACGGGACAAAACAGCAGCAATCCGGTGATCGCTAACCGGGTCCAAAGCTTTTCGATCATACCTTTGCATTTGCCCTGCAGAGCTGCTCGCCTTGACACAAGTTTCTCCTGCCGCACGACACGGGCGCTAAACTGCTTGCCAGCCAGTATAGAGCGCACAGTTTTACACATCAATTTATGATGGGGTGGTCAGGCATCATCATAAAGCCTCACGCAACCCTTCTGAAATAGGCATTGGCCATAGGATGGGGAAATCGATGCCGAATATGCCTGCAATTTCGGCTGTCGACTTCGTATGCAGATTGGGGCGGTGGGGACAGGTTGTTCTCTATAGGGCTTCGCCATCTGATATTGTAGTGAGCCCAGATAGGTCCCGCCAATGAGGTTAAAGGAAGTCGATCGTGCGCGCCGTATTGTTCGGGACATTAGCCATCATAACCTGCTGTCCTATTTTACTCTTTGCCGCGTTTCCGGTGGAGTACCTACGGTTGTTCGGAAAATACTAAGGGTCTCAAGATCTAAATCAGATGGCGGTTCCCATCGCCAAATTCTATATTCAGAACGATATGAGATATGCTTGCGGTAACGAGACGTACTTCAGGAATTATAATGCCATGAGCTTTTTCGATGACCTGCCGCTTTCGCCGGAAGAGGAGCTTATGCTCCAGTCACAGGACAAGATTGCGCTCCTGTTTTTAAGTGACGTCGTTTATGACGAGGATGAATATCTCGACTCTATCCGAACCGTGACCGCTTATAATATGGTCGTCGCCTCTAAGTGCCTGCACAGGCGCACGTCGTGAAAAGCCCTCACCGGCGATCGAGCCAACATTAATGACGAGGAGGTGGGTGGCGAGATTGTACTTTAACACCGTCTCCAGTTTTTACCGAGCAGGGAAGCTTAATTTCAATGACACCTGAAGAAAGAGCGATCCTTAAGGCTCTGGCCTCCATGTGTGTTCAGTATATGGATGATGGTCGAAACGGGCTGGTTCACAAGTCCATGAGTGCCGGCGAAGGCGCGGTCGAAGTGCTGGCTTCCTATAGTCTGGTCAAACCGGAACCATGGGGCGGCTTCTGGACCGATGAGGGCCTGCGTCTTTTGGACGAAGATTGACCTGTGAATGGGCGGCGGGTGTCTGCCCGCCGCGCTTGATGCTGTCTATCAGGCTGCGACGGCTGCCTTGCGCCGTTCGCGGGCGGATTTTGCCAAGTCTTCCAGCACGGCGACCGACATGTCCCAGTCGATGCAGCCGTCGGTGATGGACTGGCCGTAGACGAGCGGTTTGCCGGGAACGAGATCCTGGCGGCCGGCGACGAGGTTGCTTTCGATCATCATGCCCTTGATCTGGCGGTTTCCGGCGGCGATCTGTCCGGCGACGTCCTTGACCACCCGCGGCTGATTCATCGGATCCTTGCTGCTGTTGGCATGGCTGGCATCGATGAGGATGCGCGGATCCACGCCGAGCTTGACGGCCTCGCTGACCACCGCCTGGACGTCGGCGGCCTCATAGTTCGGCCGCTTGCCGCCGCGCAGGATGATGTGGCAATCCTCATTGCCTCGGGTCGAGGCGATCGCCGCCTGGCCATCCTTGGTGACGGCGGGGAAGTGATGCGGCTGCGACGCGGCGAGGATCGCGTCGAGCGCCACGCGGACGCCGCCATCCGTGCCGTTCTTGAAGCCGATCGGGCAGGAGAGGCCGGAGGCGAGCTGGCGATGGATCTGGCTTTCGGTCGTGCGTGCGCCGATCGCGCCCCAGCTCACGAGATCGGTAATATATTGCGGCGTGATCGTTTCGAGGAATTCGACACCGGCTGGCAGGCCCATCGCATTGATGTCGAGCAGCAGGCGCCGGGCGATCCGAAGCCCTTCCTCGATGCGGTAGCTGCCATCGAGATGCGGGTCGTTCATCAAGCCCTTCCAGCCGACCGTGGTGCGGGGCTTTTCGAAATAGACGCGCATGACGATTTCGAGATCGCCGGAGAAGCGCTGCCGCTGCTCCGCCAGCCGTTCGGCATATTCGCGTGCCGCGGCAGGATCGTGGATGGAGCAGGGGCCTATGACGACGACCAGGCGGTCGTCCTCTCCCTCGAGAATCTTATGGATCGCATTGCGGTTGCTGGTCACCGTCTCGCTGACGGCAGCGGTTCGGGGGATTTCCGCGATGATATCGGCGGGTTTGGTCAGCGGGGTGATTTCGAGGATACGCAGATCATCGATGGTATCGGACACGGTATGGCTCCTGTTTGGTCATACCGAGCGGAACAAAAAAGCCGCCAGGTAGACTAGCGGCTGTTCGGGTTGTCGTCGCGTTGACTTCAGTTACGCATAGACCCGCATCCGCTGGGAGCAGCGGTACGAATAAAATCGCGAGGCGTAGACTGATGTGATCGACATGAGGCGTCTTTAGCGTGGCAGCCTCGCCTTGTCACGCAGAATCTGCAGCCGGACAATCGAGCCTCGGGATGCTCTTGTAAAGCACGCCGCAATCGGTCTGCCGATGCGACGTGCCTTCAAGCTATTGTTTCTGCATGCCTTTCTTCAAAGGAGGTATGCAGCCTGGCAAATCAGAGAGCGTCGACGTTCACGCCGATGGTGATGGCGCCGATCGGGGTGCCCTTGTCGTCGGAGATCGTCACGCTTGCCTGCGACTGCAGCGTCTGGGTCGATTCGTCCTTCTCGATTTCGTCGATGAAGACGGCGTCCTTGCCCGCTCCGAAGGATTTCTGGAACTTGGCTTCGTCGCCCTGCCAATAATCCGATGTGACGTCGCTCTGGCCGACATTCAGGCCCTTTGCGTCCATGACGAAGATCTCGGTGATCTTGCCGCCGGAAGCAGCCTTCTTCTCCTGAAGGAATTTGGACAGCGCATTGCCCAGCACGCCGTCGATCATCGAATGATCGGAGCCATCGACCTCGGCGCGCCACTTCTTGTCCAGGGCGTCGATATCGGCCGCGCTCAGATTGGCGTTGGTGGCGTCCTGCGCCTTGAGGGCATCGACGATGGCGGGGTCGCTGAGCCAGGGCGTGACGTCGCTCTTCACGTAGTCGGCGATCGGGGCAAGCTGAGCGGCATCCTGCGCCATGGAGACACCCATGGGCACGGCAGATGCGCTGCAGGCCAGAAGCAATGCGGTTACAACTCTTTTCATTGTGTTCCCTTCCTGATGATCGGTTGTTGAGGAATAAAATTATCGAAGGCAGATGGCGTCAGAACTCCTCCCAGGCGCCGGGAGCGGCGGCAACGGCGGCATTTCCTGCGTGCCGCTGCGTAACGACCCGTTGCTCGGTCCGAGGTTGGCGAACGGATTGAGCGGGCTTGGGCTGGCTGGCGGCAGAACCGGCGACGGTGAACCGGCCGGCCGAATCCTGCAGGAGACGGCCCTGTGTCAGCAGTTCCTGGCAGGCTGCGTTCGTTTCTTCGACCATTGCCGCATTCTGCTGGGTCGCCTGATCCATCTGGTTGATCGCGCCGTTGATTTCCTGCAGGCCTGTCGCCTGCTCGCGATAGGACTGGACGAGGGAGGCGATGCTGTCGCTGATGCGGTTGATCTGCTCCTCGATCTTCAGCAGAGCATCGCCCGTCTGGTTGACGAGCCCGACACCGGCGGCGACTTCCTGGCCCGATACATTGATCAGGTTTTTGATTTCCTTCGCCGCATTGGCCGAACGCTGGGCGAGTTCACGCACCTCCTGCGCGACGACGGCGAAGCCCTTGCCGGCCTCGCCGGCACGGGCGGCCTCGACGCCGGCGTTCAGCGCCAGCAGGTTGGTCTGGAAGGCGATCTCATCGATGACGCCGATGATGCGGCCGATCTGGCTCGAGGACGTTTGGATGCGGTCCATGGCGCCGATCGCATCCCGCACCACGGTCGCCGAGACATGAGCGCTGCGCTTGGTCTCCTCGACCAGCTGCCCGGCATTTTCAGCCCGCTGCGACGACGTCCTGACCGTCGAGGTGACCTCATCGAGGGCGGCTGCGGTCTCTTCCAGTGCCGCGGCCTGCTGTTCCGTGCGCCGGGCGAGTTGATCGGCGGAGGAGGCAAGCTCGCTGGAGCCGCCTTCGACGGCGACCGACGCCGTCTTGATCTCCGTCAGAGCGGCTGCAACCGCTTCGACCATGCGGTTGAAATCCTGCCGCAACTTATCGAATTCCGGGCCGAGATCGGCGAGCTTGATCGAGAAATCGCCTGCGGCAAGCCTTTCCAACGCATTGGCGAGCGTGTTCATGACCAGCCGCTGGGTGTTGCTCGCCTCTTCCGTCAAGGACGCGTTGCGCGCCCTTTCGGCATCGAGCGAGGCGCTCTGCTCGGCAGCAGCCCGTTCCCTTTCGACCTTGGCAATCGCTTCTTCACGGAAAACTTCCAATGCTCGCGCCAGGAAGCCGATTTCATCGCCATTTTGCTTGTAGGTGACGGGTGAGGCGAGGTCGCCTTTCTGCAGAGCACTGATCCTGGCGCTGAGAATCCGGAGCGGGCGGCCGACGAGGCTGCGCATGGCGAGAAGGAATGCGGCGACGGCGAGCGCGGTGATCACCGATTGGGTGATCAGCGAAATGAGAACCTTTTGCTGGACTTCGGAGGCGATCTTCTCGACGGACCAGTTAGTAACGACGTAGCCGGTGCTCTTGCCGGATTTGTCCAGCGGCAGCGGCGCGATGATCGTCACCACGCCGGACGATACGCCGGTGTCGTCGATCACCGTTTTATCAGGCTTGGCGCCGAGGCTTTTCTTCAAGTCGTCGACGGCAGGCAAGCCGGTGCTTCCGTCGCGCATCCAGCTGTCGACGGTGGCAAGGTCCGCGTTGAATGCGGCGAACTGGACGAGGTCGAGCGAAGGGTCGTCACGATAGAGCGAATAAGCGTCGCGAACGGCGTTCGCCTTGCCCCATTTGACGCCGCCTGCGGCGAGAGATGCGAACTGTTCCGCATCCTTGGCCCAGTTCGCCTTGGCGCCATCGACCAATGCCCGCGTTTCGTACATCCAGCTATAGGTGGCGAAGGCGGAAATGCCGCAAAGATTGACGGCGACGATGATGGCGGCCAGCTTTGCCGTCAGTGGCATCGTTTTCAGAAATTGGAACATGCCGCGGGGCCTCGAAATGCGGCTCAGTCGGATATGCTCCCGACCGGCGTATCAATACGGCATCCACGCTGGCGGCCGCAGCATGAGCACTCATGCCCATGTCCTCCTTGCAGCCCAAAACGCGCAATTGCAGTGTCTATTTTTTTTGTAAAGAAAAGATAAAGTGAAATAGCGGTCCATGCCTGCGGCTGTGTCACGGTCGGCACGCTCGAAAATTCGACGAGGCTTGTCGACTGACGTCTCTTCGAGCCCGGCTTGCCGTAGCGTCGGTTTCCTGAAATAGATGCGCCGTCAGGTGCCTGCCGTCGAGGCGGGAGAATCGGGAATCCGGTGTAAGCCCGGAACGTGCCCAACGCTGTAAGGCCGACGCCTGCCGCTTCATCATGCCACTGGCTTTTGCCGGGAAGGCTTGCGGCAGACGGATGACGCCAAGTCAGAAGACCGGCCTGGCGAGATAGACCCAACCCGCGCGGACGGCGGGCGGTTGCGTTGTTGGGGATTTGACGATGCGACCCTTTGACGAGGATGCCCTGTCAGTGGCATCCGGTTTTTCCATGGCCGAACGTGAGGCCGTCTATCACGCGATCATGACGCGGCGTGACGTGCGCAGCCAGTTCCTGCCCGATCCGCTGCCGGAGGATGTCGTGGGCCGCCTGCTGACGGCCGCCCATCACGCGCCCTCCGTCGGCTTCATGCAGCCGTGGAACTTCATTCTGGTCAAGAATGCCGAGGTGAGGGCGCGGGTGCGCGATGCCTTCATGAAGGCCAACGAGGAGGCGGCGCTGATGTTCGAGGGCGAGCGGCGGCAGGCATATCGTTCGCTCAAGCTCGAAGGCATCGTCGAGGCGCCGCTCGGCATCTGCGTGACCTGCGATCCCACGCGCAGCGGCAGCGTGGTGCTCGGCCGCACCCACAATCCGAGGATGGATTCCTATTCGACCGTCTGCGCCATCCAGAACCTCTGGCTTGCGGCGCGGGCGGAAGGGATCGGCATCGGCTGGGTCAGCATCTTTCGTGAAGACGATCTGAAAGCCATTCTCGGCATACCCGATCATATCGAAGTGGTCGCCTGGCTCTGCGCCGGCTTCGTCGACCGGCTTTACGACGAGCCGGAACTCGCGGTCAAAGGCTGGCGGCAAAGGCTGCCGCTCCAAGAGCTTGTCTTCCACGACGGCTGGGGACGGAGCGAGCGGCAGAGCCCGTCGTAATCACTGCTGCTGCGGCTGTGGGCCGGGTGTTGCCGGATTGGCAAGATCGATCGTGCCCTGGTCGCCGGCGAGGAACTGTGGCCCGACCTGGCGGACCTTGTTTTGCACGGGATCATAGGGACGTTCCGGAACGGATGGCTGCGGCACGGGCGCTATCGCAGTCTTCTCCGGCGGATTGGTGCGGATGGTGGTGATCGAGCCCTGCTGCGGCGGTTCGCTCACGGCCTGCTTGCCGCGCATCTCATTGTAATAGGCGGTGAGATTGCAGGCGCAGGCGTTTTTCTCGCCGGGCGCACGGTTCTTGTAGGCGAAGGCGTTTTTCATGGCGCTGTAGGGCGTGCCCGTCGCCACCGAGATCATGTTCGAGGCTTCCGTGCTTCTCACGTCGCGATAGAAGAGCTGCGTTTCGATGCCGGGGCACATCTTGGAGCAGGTCTGGGCATCGCGGCCGAAATCGACCGAAGTGGCGTTCGAACTGATCGGAAAGAAGCCGCCATCGCAGCTGCGCACGCAGATGGTGCTGACGGGTGAGAGCATCTCGGCCTGCGGCAGGCCGTAATACGGGTCATATTCGCCGCCGCCGAGCGGAATGAAGGTATCGCCGCGCATCGCCTGTTCCTCGATGCTCGGGGCGGGATCGTTGGCGCTGCGTTCGGACGGTGCATAAAAATTCTCGCTATTGCAGCCGTTGCGCTCCAGAGCAGCCATCAGTTCGCGGCGCGCGCCGTCATCGCCCTGGCTGCGCAGCTCGTCGCGGCGGTCCTGGAGATAGCGGATATTGTCGATCATCCGGGCTTCGGCCTGCGAGAGCTCGGCGCAATAATCGGCATTCTCACCGCCGATCACGACCATGCTGCCCGAGGTGCAATCATAGCTGCGCAAATCGTTGCGGACCTTGCGGAGCTCGAGGTTCTGCTCGGCAATCGCGCTGGCATATTGACGTGCTTCCGGCCCGTTATTGTTGCCGATCGATCGCGGCAGGTCGGCGAGACGGCCGCGCAGGTCGTTGCAGATGGCGCTGGACTGCGCAGCGGCAGGGGACGCCAACGCAAGAAGAAGTACGAGAGACAGGTTTCGGCGTTTCACGGCGTCGTCCCGGAATGAGCAAACGGTCGATGGGTCGATGCGACGTCACTTCGCCGCGCGTGTTCTCTTAGCGTGTTTCTCTTAAGAAGCTCAGAGAAATTCTTAGCGCATTTTCGCGATTTTATCCAGCGGCGGTGGTGATCGGCCTTCTGGTTTCGCTCTCTACGAGGAATTGTGCTATCGCGAGCCCAACTCCTCCTCACATGAGATCGAAACGTGAAAAACGTCCTTTTCGTATGCAGCCAGAACAAACTTCGCAGCCCGACGGCAGAACAGGTTTTCGCAGACTGGCCCGATATCGAGGTTTCCTCTGCCGGTACGAACAATGATGCCGAAAATCCCCTGTCGAGCGAGCTGATCGACTGGGCCGATATCGTTTTTGTGATGGAGAGAACTCACCGCACGAAAGTCCAGAGCAGATATAGATCAGCTCTCAAAGGCAAACGTCTGATCTGCCTACATATTCCCGATGATTACGACTTCATGGACCCCGGGCTCATCCGGCTGCTGAAGGCAAAGATCCCTCAGCATCTGTAAGTCAGTCCGCCGAGATCGCTCGGCAGCCGGCTCACGCCGGCTGCGATGCCTCGACGACGGCGAGGGCCGCCATGTTGACGACGCCGCGGGAGGTGACCGAGGGCGCCAGGATGTGGGCGGGCATGGCGGCGCCGAGCAGGATCGGGCCGACATGCAGGCCATCTGTCATCGATTTGACCACGCCGAGCGTGATGTTGGCGGCATCGAGGTTCGGGAAGACCAGCAGGTTCGCCTCGTCGTGCAGCGTCGTGTGCGGCATGACGCGCTTGCGCAGGGACTCGGTGATGGCGCTTTCGCCGTGCATTTCGCCATCGACTTCGAGATCGGGAGCGGCGTCGCGCACGAGCTGCAGGGCGTTACGCATCTTCGTGGCGCTTTCGGATTCGCGCGAACCGAAGTTGGAATGCGAGACGAGGGCGGCGCGCGGGGTGATGCCGAAGCGGCGGATTTCCTCGGCGGCCATCACCGTTGCCTCGGCGATCTCCTCGGCGCTCGGATTGAAGGTGACGTAAGTGTCGGTGAAGAAGGTGGCGCCGCGCTGCGAAATCATCAGGCTGAGCGCGGAGAAATCACGCACGTTCGGACGCTTGCCGATGATCTGGCGGACGTCGCGCAGGTGTTTCTCGTAGCGGCCTTCGAGGCCGCAGATCAGCGCGTCGGCCTCGCCGCGCCTCAGCGCCAGCGCGCCGATGACCGTGGTGTTGGTGCGCACGATGGTGCGGGCGGCTTCCGGGATGACGCCGCGCCGGCCGACGAGCGAGAAGTAGAGATCGACATATTCGCGGAAGCGCGGATCGTCTTCCGGATTGATGACCTCGAAATCCTGCAGCGGCCGGATGCGCAGGCCATAGCGCTTCAGACGCGTTTCGATGACCTGCGGACGGCCGATCAGGATCGGTTTGGCCAGGCCTTCCTCAAGCAGCACCTGGGCGGCGCGCAGCACGCGCTCGTCTTCGCCTTCGGAGAAGATGACGCGCTTGCGCTCGGCGGCTTTGGCCGCGGTGAAGATCGGCTTCATGACAAAGCCGGAGCGGAAGACGAAACGGTTCAGCTGATCGAAATAGGCGTCGAAATCCTGGATTGGGCGGCGCGCGACGCCGCTCTGTTCGGCGGCTTTGGCGACGGCCGGCGCAATGCGCAGGATGAGGCGCGGATCGAAGGGCGAGGGGATCAGGTAATCCGGACCGAAGACCGGGGTCTCGCCGGAATAGGCGCGGGCGGCGACATCGGACGGCTCTTCGCGGGCAAGTGCCGCGATGGCGCGCACGGCCGCCATCTTCATTTCCTCGTTGATCGTCTCGGCGCCGCAATCGAGCGCGCCGCGGAAGATATAGGGGAAGCAGAGGACGTTGTTGACCTGGTTGGCGAAATCCGAGCGGCCGGTGCAGATCATCGCATCCGGACGGGCGGCGCGGGCGAGATCCGGCATGATCTCAGGCGTCGGATTGGCAAGCGCCATGATCAGCGGCTTGTCGGCCATCTGCGCCAGCAGCTCCGGCTTCAGGACACCGGCGGCCGAGAGGCCGAGGAAGACATCGGCGCCGCCTATATTTTCGGCCAGCGTGCGCGTATCGCTCTTCTGGGCATAGACGGACTTCCATTCGTCCATCAGCTCGGTGCGGCCTTCATAGACGAGGCCTTCGATATCGTGGACCCAGATATTTTCGCGTTTTGCCCCGAGGGTCACCAGCAGGTTGAGGCAGGCGAGGGCGGCGGCACCGGCGCCGGAGGCGACGATCTTGACGTTCTCGATCGACTTGCCGGCGAGCTCCAGCCCGTTCAGGATCGCCGCGGCGACGATGATCGCCGTGCCGTGCTGGTCGTCGTGGAAGACCGGGATCTTCATTTTCTCGCGCAGGCGCCGCTCGACTTCGAAGCATTCCGGCGCCTTGATGTCCTCGAGGTTGATGCCGCCGAAGGTCGGCTCCAGCGAGGCGACGGTCGAGACCATCTGCTCGACGCTTGCGGCGTCGATCTCGATGTCGAAGACGTCGATGCCGGCGAATTTCTTGAAGAGCACGGCCTTGCCCTCCATGACCGGCTTCGAAGCCAGCGGGCCGATATTGCCGAGGCCGAGCACGGCCGTGCCGTTTGAGATGACGGCGACGAGATTGGCGCGGGACGTGTAGTCGGCCGCCGTTTCAGGATTGTCGCGGATGGCAAGGCAGGGGGCGGCGACGCCCGGGGAATAGGCGAGCGCCAGGTCGCGCTGGTTGCCGAGCGGCTTGGTCGCCTGGATCTCGAGCTTGCCGGGGCGGGGATAGCGATGGAAGAAGAGCGCCTGCTCGTCGAGATCGCCGCCCGGCAGGTTCTTTTCCGTCTTGGATTTATCCTGATGATCCATTGCCGCCTCCGTGCACGTCTTTTTCTGGAGTTCCCTCCATACATCAATCGGATACGGGCGACAGTATGGAAATGGCGGCGGGGAGAAGTTTTCGTGTGGTGGGCGGCGAAGCAGGTGTGTCACCGCACGCGAATGCCGCGGCCACCGCCGTCAGCCAAGCCGTGAACCATGCCCGTCTTGCCCCCCAAACGGAACGATCCTATAAGATAGACTATGGCAACACATCTCTGATTGGCCGCGCCTTGTGGCATTGAGCGAAGCGCAGTCCTGCACGACACCGCGGGGCCACCGCCACTTGTCAAACCAAGATCAGAGATTTTCCAATGCCTACGCTCTACCTCACTTGCGGTCTTCCCGGTTCAGGGAAGACGTCGCTCGCCAAGATTATCGAACATGAAGCATCTGCCCTCCGTCTGACTGGAGACGACTGGATGCACAAGCTTTACCCTGGCATCTCTACTCCAAAAGCCGAAACCGGTCCGTGCCGAGGTAGAGTCGAGAGCTTACAATGGCTGATCGCTCTGCGTGCCATCAGGCTTCGGTGTAACGTTGTCGTGGATTGGGGCGTGTGGTCGCGGGCAGAACGCGACGCCTGCCGGAACGAAGCTCGTGCGGCTGGTGCCCGGGTCGTTCTCTGCTTCCTCGACGTTCCCTTTGATGAGCTCTGGGACCGGGTCTCCCGACGAAACGCCGAGCTTCCCGTCGGCGCGTTCGACATCTCGCGACCGGATCTGCTCAGGTGGTCGAAGCTATTCGAGCCGCCAACCGCCGAGGAGTTGGCGCTTTACGATCGGCAAACCCATCAAGCCATCACCGCGCATACATGACACGCCACAAGTCAAGGTATCTTCAGTCTGCTTAGTAGGCGGGTCCGCCGCGTATCGATGATCGGCGCGTGTACCGAACGGCATCTTCTGGGCGCCGCGATCTGGCGCGACGGGCAATCAGGCGGCACTTTCACTTATCTTAACTGTTTAAGTACGCTCGCAGGAAGAAGAGCTTTAAGGCCGATATCGGCTTTATCTTTCCAATATTTCGCCTTTTCGGCGTCTTTGGGGACGCCCGTACCCGCCTCATACATCTCGCTGAGATAGAGCTGGGCTAGCGTTACATCTTTGTCTGCTGCCTTTTGAAGCCAAAAGGCAGCTTGGCCAGCGTTTGCAGGAACACCGCGTCCCTGGAGGTACATGCCTCCCAAGGCGAATTGGCCTGGAGGAAAGTCCTGTTCAGCCGCCTTTCGAAACCAGGCAACCGCCTGATCATCGTCTTTGGTTACGCCGCGCCCAGACGCAAACAATGATCCGAGAGCCGTTTGTGCCTGCGGATCACCAGCCGCAGCTTGTGGCTGCCAAAGCGCGAAAGCTGTAGCGTAGTCGCGCTGATCGTACGCTGCCTGGGCTGTATCGGCCGCCCTCGCTCCCGACCAAATCGAAAGAAAAAATACAAATATATATATTAGTCTTCGCATGCTTTTCTCCGAAGCCATTTTCTATGCTGCTAGAGGACGGATATCGAGAAGGCCAGAAGCAAGTGCGCCAATTAAAGGTTGGGTCGGCAAATTTTTCCCCAGATGGTTACCTCGTTACAAACTACGATGTGAGGCTGACTGCGGGATCAGCTTTGCGACTGTGTTTAGCTAATCCTTTTGGAAAACTTGTTTGACGGCTGCAGCGAGCGCAAAATGCCGGCCGCGACGGTGCGGGGCGCCGGTCGCATGGAGGAAATCATGGACAATCTGAACCTGACGACCCTGCAAAGGGGTCAGACGATGGTCAATGACGTGGCCATCGATGCATTTGCCGCCGGATTTCGCGGCAGTCTCCTGACCGGTAAAGACATGAATTATGATGAGGCGCGGTCGATCTGGAATGCGATGATCGATCGCCGTCCGGGCCTCATCGCGCGCTGCGCAGGGGCGGCCGATGTCGTGCGCGCCGTGCGCTTTGCACGTGACAACAGCCTGCTCGTTTCGGTGCGCGGCGGCGGGCACGGCATTGCCGGCAATGCCATGTGCGAGGGCGGTATCGTCATCGATCTGTCGCCGATGAAATCCGTGCGGGTGGATACCGAGACGCGCCGCGCCAGGGTCGAGCCGGGCGCCACGCTTGGCGACGTCGACAAGGAAACGCTGGCCTTCGGGCTGGTGCTGCCGACCGGGATCAATTCCACGACCGGCATTGCCGGACTGACGCTCGGCGGCGGTTTCGGCTGGCTGACGCGGAAATTCGGGCTGACCCTCGACAATCTGATTTCGGTGGATGTGGTGACGGCCGATGGGGAGCTGGTCAAGGCGAGCGAGACGGAAAGACCGGACCTCTTCTGGGCGCTGCGCGGCGGCGGCGGCAATTTCGGCGTCGTGACCTCCTTCGAATTCCAGCTCAACCCGCTCCATCCAGAGGTCTTGGCCGGGCTTGTGGTGCATCCCTTCGCCGATGCGGAAAAGGTGCCCCGCGAATATCGGCAGGCGCTGGAAGAAGCACCCGACGAGCTGACCTGCTGGGTGGTGATGCGCCAGGCGCCGCCGCTGCCCTTCCTGCCGGCCGAATGGCACGGCAAGGAGATCGTGGTGCTGGCAATGTGCTATTGCGGAGATATTGCCGCGGGCGAAAAGGCGACAGCCAGATTGCGCGGCATCGGAAAGCCGATCGCCGATGTCGTCGGTCCTGTGCCTTTCGTCGGCTGGCAGCAGGCATTCGATCCGCTTCTGACGCCGGGGGCGCGCAATTACTGGAAGAGCCAGGATTTCGCCTCTCTCTCCGATGCGGCGATCGACATCCTCCTCAATGCGGTGCGCAAGCTGCCGGGGCCTGAATGCGAGATATTCGTCGGCCATGTCGGCGGTGCGGCTGGCCGCATCCCGACCGAGGCCACGGCATTTCCGCAGCGCAGCTCGCATTTCGTCATGAATGTGCATGCGCGCTGGCGGGAAACCGGGATGGATGCAAGCTGCATCGGCTGGGCGCGCGAACTCTTCGAGGCAACCAAGCCGCATGCGGTCGGCACCGCCTATATCAACTTCATGCCTGAGGACGAGACCGATCGGGTCGAAATGGCTTACGGCGCCAATTACGCCCGTCTTGCCGAAATCAAGCTGCGCTACGATCCGAACAATCTGTTCCGAATGAACCAGAACGTGAAGCCGGTGGCGGCCGTGCGGGCTGCCTGAGGAAAGCGCGTAAGCTTGTTGACGTCTCCGCCGCGCGTTCGGTCTGGCGCGCGGCGATTAATGTCCTCAAGCAGTGACATGCTCGTCGCCCGTCATTCCCCGGTGAGATCAATCAATTCCTGCAGCAGAGCCGTGTCGTCGGACGCGGCTTGATCGTCGGGCCGCAGAACATGGGTCAGCCATGCGCCGTCGGCGGCGAGGCGCACGACTTCGAGGCGTGTCCCTGTGTCGGTCGCGGCGTGTCTGGTGAGCCGGTCGCTGATCCATTTGTGCCAGAGGCTCTTGGAATAGGGATCGGCAAGGACGGTCATGGTCTGCGCCGACCACGGGCTGCTATTGAGGGCGCGGTCGGCAAAGAGCGTGCGCACGTAGGCGCGGGTAAAGGTGCCGTGGCCGCCCTTGTCCTTGTCCAGCTCCTCGTCGATTTCGCGGTCGAAGCTTTCCATCATGCCGTCGAACACGGCCTCGACGAGGGCCTGCTTATTGGGGAAATGATGGAACAGTCCCCCCTTGGTCACGCCGGCTGCACTGGCGACCGCCTGCAGGCTGACGGCGGCCAGACCATGCTCGAGCGCCAGTTTCGTGGCGCAGTCGAGAAGAGCCTGCCGCACGACATCAGGCTGTTTCTTTCTGTTGCGGGGGCTATCTACCAAGGCATGACCCGTGTTGACGAAGAGCTTATGGGCGAGGGCGCCCCAGAGTCAGTAGCACTCCCGGGGCCGCGGCACCATGGGCTCTTCCGGTGTGACAGTGCTATCATACCGACCGGTAGGTATCTTGCAAAGCGAAAAAATATCCGCTACCTGTCGGCTCAGGAGGCCCGCCGAACGTCATTTCGGCGGGCTGTCTTTTTTAGATTATAGTGGCCATCCAGAAGGCTGATGAACATGCTTCTTCGAACCAAATCACTGCGTCATGCGCTGATCCTGGCGCTTTTCATCGGCGCCGGCCTGCCGGTTCACGCCCAGGAAGGCGGCGCGATGCCGCCTGTCGCCGTCAGCGTGATCAGGCTGGATGCCCGACCGGTTCCCGTCGTCAGCGAGCTGCCCGGCCGCGTTGCGGCGACGCGCGTCTCCGAGGTGCGGGCCAGGGTCTCCGGCATTTTGCAGGAGCGGGTCTTCGAGCAGGGCAGCCTCGTCCACCAGGGCGACGTGCTGTACCGGATCGATCCGGCGCTGTTCCGGGTGCGCGTGGCAAGTGCGGAAGCCAGCCTCGAACGTGCCAGGGCGACGCAACTGAATGCCCGCCAGCAGCTGGAGCGCCAGAAATCGCTGCGCGATCGCGATGTGGCGAGCGGCATCGAATATGATGCGGCCGCCGTCGCGCTGGCGCAGGCGGATGCCGATGTCGCGTTGGCGCAGGCGGCGCTCGACGAGGCGAAGATCAATCTCGGCTATACGGAGGTCCGTGCGCCGATCACGGGCATCATCGGCGGCGCGCTGGTGACGGAAGGCGCTCTGGTGACGGCCGATGCCGGCGATGCGCTGGCGCTGATCCAGCAGATCGATCCCGTCTATGCCGATTTCACCCAATCCTCCGGCGAGCTGCTGGCGCTGAAACGGGCCGTCGAGAGCGGCGCGCTTGCATCGACGGAACCAGACAAGGCCGATATCAAGCTCGTCTTCGACGATGGCACGGTCTATGGCCAGGCCGGAAAGCTGCTGTTCAGCAGCGCCAGCGTCGATACGACGACCGGCCAGGTGACGCTTCGCGGCGAATTCCCCAATCCCAAGGGCGATCTGCTGCCGGGGCTTTACATCAGGGTGCGCATCGAGCAGGCGATCCGCGAGAATGCGATCGTCATCCCGCAGCGCGCCGTCGTTCGCACCGCCGAAGGCAAGGCGCAGGTCTATGTGGTCGAAGAGGGCGATGTCGCCCAGCCGCGTGATGTGGAACTCGGCCAATCCTCCGGCAATGAATGGGTTGTCGAGAGCGGCCTGTCGGCCGGCGAGCGCCTGGTCGTCGATGGCGTTCAGAAGCTGCAGCCGGGCGCGAAGGTCGCGCCGGAAGAGCAGCGAGAAGGCCAAGTGGCCTCCGGCGAAGCCAGGAAGCCGGAGTAAGATCGATGGCACGTTTCTTTATCGATCGCCCGATCCTTGCCTGGGTCTTTGCGATCTTCATCTCTATCGCCGGCCTGATCGCACTT
This sequence comes from Rhizobium sp. J15, assembly GCF_002531825.1. Lineage (GTDB taxonomy): Bacteria > Pseudomonadota > Alphaproteobacteria > Rhizobiales > Rhizobiaceae > Rhizobium. The sequence goes on from NZ_NWSX01000053.1 coordinate 29,978, forward strand.
CCGTTCCTGCCGGTCGCCCAATATCCGAAGGTCGCACCGCCGCAGCTCAGCATCAGCACCAGCTACCCCGGCGCATCGCCGCAGGACATCTACCAGGGCGTCACCCGCCAGATCGAGGAGGAGCTGAACGGCGTCGAAGGGCTTTCCTATTTCGAATCGACCTCGGATACCTCAGGCGCGATGACGATCACCGCGACCTTTGCGGCCGGCACCGATATCGACCAGGCTTCCGTCGATGTGCAGAATGCCATCCGCCGCGTCGAGCCGAGGCTGCCGCAGACGGTCAAGGACCAGGGAATTACGGTCGAGGAGGCATCGTCAGGCTTCCTGATGTTCATCTCGCTGACCTCGACGGACGGAAAGACAGATGAGGTGGCGCTCGGCGACTATCTCAACAGGAACGTCATCGGCGAACTGCGTCGCCTCAACGGCGTCGGCCGCGCGCAGCTCTTCGCCTCGCAGCGGGCGATGCGCATCTGGATCGATCCCGACAAGATGGTCGGCCTCAACCTCACCGCATCGGATATCAGCGCGGCGATCACGGCGCAGAACGCGCAGGTTGCGGCCGGCCAGATCGGTGCGGCGCCCAATCCGATCTCGCAGGATCTGACGGCGACGGTGCTGGTCAAGGGACAGCTGACCGACACCAAGGAATTCGGCAACATCGTGCTGCGCGCCAATGCCGACGGTTCGATCGTCCGGCTGCGCGATGTCGCGCGCATCGAGGAGGGCAGCGAGAGCTACAGCTTCTCTACCCGCCTGAACGGCCAGCCGAGTGCGGCCATCGCCATCCAGCTGTCGTCGACGGGCAATGCCGTCAATACGTCCAACCTGGTCAGGGCGAAGATGGAGGAGCTGTCGCGCTTCTTCCCCGCTGGCGTCGAGTATGCGGTTCCTTACGATACCAGCCCATTCGTCTCCGCATCGATCGAGAAGGTGGCGCATACGCTCGCCGAAGCCGTGGCGCTCGTCTTCATCGTTATGCTGATCTTCTTGCAGAGTCTGCGTTACACGGTCATTCCGACGCTCGTCGTGCCTGTCGCGCTGCTCGGGACGCTCGCGGTGATGTTTGCCGCCGGCTTCTCGATCAACGTGCTGACAATGTTTGCGATGGTGCTCGCCATCGGCATTCTCGTGGATGACGCCATCGTCGTCGTCGAGAACGTCGAACGCCTGATGGCGGTGGAGGGGCTGTCGCCGAAGGAAGCGACCAAGAAGGCGATGCGGCAGATCACAGGCGCGATCCTCGGGATCACGCTGGTGCTCTCCTGCGTCTTCGTGCCGATGGCCTTCTTCCCGGGCTCCACCGGCATCATCTATCGCCAGTTCAGCCTGACCATGGTCGTGTCGATCCTGTTCTCGGCCTTTCTGGCGCTGTCGCTGACGCCGGCGCTGTGTGCCACCTTCCTGAAGCCGATCAAGGGCCATCACGAGAAGAAGGGCATCGCCGGCTGGTTCAACCGCAATTTCGACCGGCTGACCGGCCGCTATGCCCGCACCGTCGGCGGACTGGCCAAGCGCTCCTGGCGCATGATGGCCGTCTATGTCGCGCTATTGGCCGGCCTCGGCTATCTCTTCGTCAACCTGCCGAGCAGCTTCGTGCCGGATGAGGATCAGGGCTTCCTGATCGTCGATGTGCAGGGCCCGCCGGAGGCGAGCCGCAACCGGACGGTGGCATCGCTGGAGAGCATCGAGGCGATTTTCCGGAAAGAGCCGGCCGTCGAGAATATCGTCGCGATCCAGGGTTTCAGCTTTTCGGGGCAGGGACCGAATGCGGCGCTCGTCTTCGTGACGCTCAAGGACTGGGCCGAGCGCGGCGAGGGCAATTCGGTTCAGGAGATCTCCAACCGCGTCAACATGCAGCTGTTTGCGTTGAAAGATGCGACGTCCTTTGCCCTGTCGCCGCCGCCGATCGAAGGTTTCGGCACGACCAACGGCTTCACCTTCCGTCTTCAGGACCGTGGCGCGAAGGGGCAGGCGGCTCTCACCGAGGCGGCGGGAATGCTGCTCGGCAAGGCATCGCAGAACCCGGTGATCGCGGGCGTCCGCCCGGAAGGCATGCCGGATTCGGCGCAGCTGGTGCTTGTCATCGACCGCGAGAAGGCGAACACCTTCGGCGTCGCCTTCGCCGACATCAACAGCACCATCACCGCCAATCTCGGCTCGAGCTACGTCAACGACTTCCCGAATTCGGGCCGCATGCAGCGCGTCATCGTGCAGGCGCAGGACAAGAGCAGGCTCCAGGCCGAAGACCTGATGAAGCTCAACGTGCGCAATGCCAGCGGCGGCATGGTGCCTTTGTCGTCCTTCGCCATCGCCGAATGGCGCAAGGGACCGGCGCAGATCGTCGGTTACAACGGCTATCCGGCCGTTCGCCTCTCGGGCGCTCCGGCGCCGGGTTATTCGTCGGGTGCGGCGATCGCCGAAATGGAGCGGCTGGCTTCGGAGCTTCCCGAAGGCTTCGGCTTCGAATGGACGGGGCAATCGCTGGAGGAAATCAGATCGGGCACGCAGGCGCCGATCCTCTTCGGTCTCAGCATCCTCTTCGTCTTCCTGCTGCTGTCGGGACTTTACGAGAGCTGGTCGATCCCGCTGTCGGTGATGCTGGTCGTGCCGCTCGGCGTGCTCGGCTGCGTGCTCGCGGTGATGAGCCGCGGCATGTCGAACGACATCTACTTCAAGGTCGGCCTGATCGCGATCATCGGCCTTTCAGCCAAGAACGCGATCCTGATCGTGGAATTCGCCAAGGACGGCTTTGCCGAGGGCAAATCTTTGATGGATGCCGCGATCGAAGGGGCTCGTCTCCGCTTCCGGCCGATCATCATGACCTCGCTCGCCTTCACGCTCGGCGTGGTGCCGCTGGCGATCGCCACCGGTCCGAGTGCGGCGAGCCAGAACGCCATCGGCACGGGCGTGCTCGGCGGCATGATTTCGGCAACGGTGCTGGCGATCTTCTTCGTCCCGGTCTTTTTCGTCTTCGTGCTGCGCCTGCTGAGGACGAAGCGGCCGGCGGCGATGAACGAAGAGGCCTCGGCAGGCGAGGAACCGGCGACGGTGACGTCGCCGATATAAGATCAAGAACCGGCGGATTGCCTTGGGCTATCCGCCGGTTTTCGGCGCGAGCGTCACGTCGGCGCCATGGGCGTCTCGCAACTCATTTTCCTGTCCCGGCTGGCGGTCTGCGGCCTGATGCAGCAGGATCGTGTCGTAGCCTTGCCGGCGCGTCCCCTCGATCAGCGCGACGTCGGCATTTCCGGGATTGTCGGAGCGCTCGAACCAATCGACGGAATGATGCAGAAAATTCATTTCGACGGCGCGGTTGGTGACACCATGGCCGACGATCGCCACATTGTGGTCGCCGCTTTCGGCCTCGCGCATGACGGTCTGGAGGAACAGGCGCACCCGCTGCGCCACATCCGCGCGGCTTTCGCCATCCGGCGGCCGCGCATAGAACTTGCCGCTGTTATTGCGCAGCCTTGCCCATTTTTCGAATTCCTCCGGGAATTTCTGCTTCTGCTCGGCGTGATCGTAGATTTCGGTGAAGAGGCCGAAATCCTGCTCGCGCAGCAGATAATCCTCTCTGACATCGCCGACGAAACCTTCCGGCAGCGCTTGAAGCAGCGCATCCTTGCTCTGGCGGGTCCTCAGAAACGGCGAATACCAGATATGCAGCTTCTGGAAGCCCCGGCTCGGCAAGCCCTCGAGATAGGAGGCGATGACGGTGCCGGCCTCCGCCGCCTGGCGATAGCCCCATTGCGTCAGCGGCACGTTGTGATCGCCGAATTGGCGATACGCGCGCTCGTCGATGTTGCCGAGGGATTCGCCGTGGCGAACGAGAAAGAGACGCATCAGCCATCCCGCATTGTCCGATAGGAATCGGCGCCATCATGGACGTGCTGCATGCGCAGGGCAACATGCCATGCAGGGCGCGCAATTGCAGGGCTTTTCCCCAGTCTGTCATCTTCCTGAAACACGAGTCTGGTTTTGGAAGGCTAGTTGAAAGATGGGGCACGGGCATTGTTCGTGACAGACATGATGGAACCCAGACATTTCCGCACGATCTTCATTTCCGATGTCCATCTCGGCTCGAAGGCCGCGAAGGCTGATTTCCTGCTGGATTTCCTGCGCTACCACGAAGCCGATACGATCGTGCTCGTCGGCGACATCGTCGATGGCTGGCGCCTGAAGCGCAGCTGGTACTGGCCGCAGGTTTGCAACGACGTCGTCCAGAAGCTGTTGCGCAAGGCACGCAAGGGCACCCGCGTCGTCTACATCCCCGGCAATCACGACGAATTCCTGCGCGACTTCCCGGGCATGCATTTCGGCGGCATCGAAGTCGTCGAGCGCATGATGCATGACGGCGCCGACGGCAAGAAATACCTGATCCTGCACGGCGACGAATTCGATGTCGTCGTCCGTAACGCTCGGCTGCTCGCCTATCTCGGCGACTGGGCCTACGATACGGCGATCCGCATCAACATCCTGCTGGCGGCAGTCCGCCGCCGCCTCGGCATGCCCTACTGGTCGTTTTCCGCCTGGGCCAAGCTGCAGGTCAAGCATGCGGTCAATTTCATCGGCGAATTCGAGCGTGTCGTGGCGGAAGAAGCCCGCAAGAGCGGCGCCGACGGCGTCATCTGCGGCCATATTCACCACGCGGTGATCCAGGACATGGACGGCATCCGCTACATCAACACCGGCGACTGGGTGGAAAGCTGCACGGCGGTGGCCGAACACGAGGACGGCACCTTCGAGCTGATCACCTGGCGGGCACTTGCCAGCACCGTGCCGGCGCTTGTTGCCGTCGAGCGCGCCGAAGACGCGGAACTCGCCCCGCAGGCAGCCTGATTTCGGCGCCGTCGCTTCCCGCGGCGGCACGGCAGCAATTCAGCCGTTACCGCCAGGTGACAGGCCCTATTTATTTTCTAAAACGTTTCCGGACGGCTATTTCTCGCAATAGTCGCCTCCAGGGTGGTGTGTTAGGACAACAACCAGTTTCCTTCAGGTCCACCCATGATTCCCGCTCAACATCTCCCGGGTGAGGGAGCGCCGCCGCGCTTCCGGCTGCTCAGCGCGCTTTCCTATTGCGCGCCGCTGCTGGTCAACGGCGTCGTCCTGCCGTTCTTCCCCATATGGCTCGAAACCCACAGTTTCAGCGATCATGAGATCGGCATCATCCTTGCCATACCGATGGTCGTCCGCGTGCTGGTGGCGCCCGTGGTCGCGATGATCGCCGACCGCCTGAAGGAGCGCGCCGACGTGCTCCTCTGGTCCGGCTCCCTGTCGCTGCTGACGGCGATCGCGCTTTACTGGACGACCAGCTTCTGGCCGGTGACGATCGTCTTCGCGCTGCAGGGCGCCACTTTCGCGCCCTATGTGCCGGTGGTCGAATCGATCGTCATCTCCGGCGTGCGCCGCTGGGGTCTCGACTATGGGTCGATGCGCGTGTGGGGCTCGGTCGCCTTCATCGTCTCGACCCTGGTCGGCGGCCAGCTGATTGGCCGCTGGGGCGGCGGGATGGTGCTCGTCGTCATGGTGTTCGGTTTCACCATGACCGTCGTGATGGCGATCTTCTGTCCGCGTATCGGACCGACGCGCCGGCGCGGCCAGCCGATCGATCTCCCGGCCGCCACCGGCAGCGGCTTGCGCGAGCCGCATCTGCTACTGCTCCTGATCGGCGTCGCCATCCAGCAGTCGAGCCATGCGGTGCTCAACGCCTTTTCCTCGATCTACTGGCATCAGCTCGGCTTTTCCGGCACTGAGGTCGGCCTGCTCTGGAGTGCCGGCGTGGCGTCCGAGGTGACGGTATTCTTCCTGTCGAAGCGTCTCAACCGCCGCTTCAACGCCTGGACGCTGATCCGCTTCGGCTGCGCCGTCAGCGTCTGCCGATGGATCCTGTTTCCGATGAATGCCGGCTTTGCCGGCTTCTTCCTGCTGCAATGTTTTCACGGCTTCACCTATGCCTTCGTGCATACGGGCGTGCAGCGGCGGATCGTGGCGACGGTGCAGGAGACGCAGGAATCATCGGCGCAGGGCGCCTATTTCTTCTATGTCGGCATGGCGATGGGGCTGATGACCATCGCATCGGGTTATCTCTACGCCTGGCTCGGGCTCGTCAGCTATTACGTCATGGCGCTCGTCGCGCTTTCCGGCCTGGGGCTCGTGATCTACGCCTATTACCTTCAGCCCCAGAGGGTGCTTTCCGGTGGAAAGACCAGGGAAGCGCCATAATGCAGGCCGGGCTCGCGGTCGCGGGCGAGCAGCAGCGGACCGTCGAGATCGACAAAATCGGCATTCTGGGCGAGCAGCACCGCCGGCGCCATGGCAAGCGAAGTGCCGACCATGCAACCGATCATAATGGAAAAGCCGAGCCGCTCGGCTTCCGCCTTCATCGCCAGGGCTTCCGTCAGGCCGCCTGTTTTGTCGAGCTTGATGTTGATCGCGTCATAGCGGTCGGCAAGGCTTGCGAGATCGCCGGTGTGATGAACGCTTTCGTCGGCGCAGACGAGCAATGGACGCCGGATTTCGGCAAGCAGCGCATCCTGGCCGGCGGGCAAGGGTTGCTCGACGAGGGCGACACCCGCTTCCGCGGCGATCTGCAGGTGCCGTTCCAGCACTGCTTCCGGCCAGCCCTCATTGGCGTCGAGAATGATGGCGGCATCGGGTGCGGCCGCACGGACGGCGCGGATGCGGCTTTCATCGTCGCCGGTTCCGACCTTGACCTTGAGCAGAGCGCGGCCGGCGTGTTCGCGCGCCTGGGCGGCCATCACCTCCGGCTCGCCGAGCGAGATGGTGTAGGCGGTGGTGAGCGGCTTGAGCGCGGTGAGGCCGAGTCGAGCGGCGACGGCTTGGCCGGTGCGTTTTGCTTCGAGATCCCAGAGAGCGCAATCGACGGCGTTGCGCGCCGCACCCGGCGGCATTGCCGACAAGAGATCGGCACGCGAGATGCCGGCTTCAACAAGCGGGCGCGCGGCCTCGATCTGGGCGAAGACGCTCTCCATGGTCTCGCCGTAGCGGCGGTAGGGCACGCATTCGCCGTGCCCCGTGGCGCCTTCTTCGGTGAGGGTGCAGGTGATGACCTCGGCCTCGGTCTTTGCTCCGCGTGAGATGGTGAAAGCTCCGGCAATCGGAAAGGAATTCATCTGTATATCGAGGGTGCGCGGCATTATTGCTATCCTGCGAGCATGGAAATTGGACGTTGCTTCTGTATATTGTCGCCGGTCGGCGAACGATCCGCTTCGCGAGTCGGCAATGTCGCCGTAAGCCTTGAAAGACACAAGTATCTTGAACGCCGAGAATCGCAACGCCGCCTCGCTTGAAGTGGACGACCATGCCGATGGTTCAGGGCAGCACGTGCGTCTCAGCGGCAACTGGCGCAGCGCCTATGTGCATTTCGTTCTGCGCGATTTCGAGAAGCTTCGGCGACAGAAGACCGGCGATCTGACGCTCGATCTCTCGAATATTTCCGACATCGATACCGCCGGCATCTGGCTGCTCTGCCGGCTGAAAAAGGAAGAGGAAGCGGCCGGGCGCGCTGTCCGCTTCGAAGGTACCAATCCGCATATCGACGAAATGCTGGAGATGTTTTCCGAGGAGCCGGCCAAGGCGGAACCGGAGCAGAAGGAAAAGGTCTCGCTCGCCGCGCGCATCCTGGCGCCGATCGGCAAGATGACCTACGACGTCTGGGACAATCTGGCCGCCTCAATGTATATCCTCGGCTCGGCGGTGCGCGGCGCACAGATGAAGCTCGGCCGCGGCAGCGGCGTTTCGCCGGCCTCGATCGTCAACCAGATCGACCATATGGGCGTGCGCGCGGTTCCGATCATCCTGCTGATGTCGTTTCTGATCGGCGCGATCATCGCCCAGCAGGGCGCCTTCCAGCTGCGCTATTTCGGGGCTGAGGTTTTCGTCGTCGATCTCGTCGGCATCCTGCAATTGCGCGAAATCGGCGTGCTCCTGACATCGATCATGATCGCCGGCCGCTCGGGCAGTGCGATCACCGCCGAAATCGGCTCGATGAAGATGCGCGAGGAGATCGACGCGCTGAAGGTCATGGGGCTGAACCCGATCGGCGTGCTGATCTTCCCGAGGCTGGTGGCGCTGACCATTGCGCTGCCGCTTCTGACCGTGCTGGCGAACTTTGCCTCGCTCGCCGGGGCTGCCGTCGTCGCCTGGGGCTATTCCGGAATCACCTTCGCCAACTTCCTGGCGCGCCTGCACGAAGCGGTGACGCTGTCGACCGTGCTGTCGGGCATGATCAAGGCGCCGTTCATGGCGCTCGTCATCGGTATCGTCGCCGCCGTTGAAGGGTTGAAGGTCGGTGGCAGCGCCGAATCGCTCGGACAGCACGTGACGGCCTCCGTGGTGAAGGCGATTTTCGTCGTCATCCTGATGGACGGGCTTTTTGCGATGTTTTATGCAGCGATCGATTTCTAGTATGGCGGGCAGCGTGGACGAGCAACCGATCGAAAGCGAAGGACAGGGCAGGGATATCGTGCTCTCGGCGCGCGACGTCACCGTTGCTTTCGGTTCGAAAGTGGTGCTCGACAATCTGAACCTCGATATCTATCGCGGCGAAATCCTCGGATTCGTCGGTGCGTCCGGCACCGGCAAATCGGTGTTGATGCGCACGGTGCTGCGGCTGCTGCCGCGCCGTTCCGGCACGATCAAGATCCTCGGGCAGGACTTCGACGAGCTCGACGAACCGCAGCGCAATGCGCTCGACATGCGGCTCGGCGTGCTGTTCCAGCAGGGCGCGCTGTTCTCGTCGCTGACGGTGAAAGAGAATATCCAGGTGCCGATGCGCGAATATCTCGACCTGCCGCGCTCGCTGATGGATGAACTGGCGCATCTGAAGATCCGCATGGTCGGGCTTGCTGCCGATGCCGCCGACAAATATCCGTCCGAACTATCCGGCGGCATGATCAAGCGCGCAGCACTCGCCCGCGCGCTGGCGCTCGATCCGGAACTGGTGTTCCTCGACGAGCCGACTTCGGGCCTCGATCCGATCGGCGCGGCCGAGTTCGACGAACTGATCGCCAACCTGCGCGATAGTCTGGGATTGACTGTCTATATGGTCACACACGACCTCGATAGTCTGTTTTCGGTCTGCGACCGTATTGCCGTGCTTGGAAAGAAGCGGGTAATGGTGGAAGGCACGATCGACGACATGCTGGCCTATGACGATCCGTGGGTGCAGGCCTATTTCAAGGGTAAGCGGGCGCGATCAATCGTGCCGCAGGACAGTGGCGCGCGGCACGGCAACGGCAGCGGCGGGAAGTGACCGGATAGATGGAAACCAAAGCCAACTACACAATTGTCGGTTTTTTCACGGTGCTGGTGATCGCGGCGGCCTTCGGCTTTGTCTACTGGATGGCCGAATATGGCCGCGGCGGCCCGATGACCGAGCTGATCGTGCGCATTCCGGGCTCGGCCAACGGCCTCAGCGTCGGCTCGCCGGTGCGCTTCAACGGCATCCAGGTAGGCTCGGTGCAGACGCTGTCGATCGATGCCGACGATCCGCAATATTCGCTGGCCTTCACACAGGTGCGCACGGATGCGCCGATCTATCCCTCCACCAAGGCCGCGCTTGAAATCCAGGGCCTGACGGGCGCTGCCTATATCGAGCTGTCCGGCGGGCGCAAGGGCGAGGAAAGCATCCTCCAGCATGCGATCGACACCGGCAAACGCGCCGTCATCATCGCCGACCAGTCGAGCGTCACCAATCTTCTGGCGACTGCCGACAAGATCCTCGATCGCGCCAACGACGCGGTCGGCGAGCTGCAGGGTTTCATCGAGGATTCGCGTGGGCCGCTGACCGAGACCTTCAAGAATGCCGAGACCTTCTCGGACGCGCTGGCGAAGAATTCCGACAATATCGACGCCTTCCTGCAGAGCGTCGGCGAGCTCTCCAATACGGTGAAGGCCGTCTCCGGCCGGGTCGATTCGACGCTTCAAGCTGTGGAATCGCTGGTCAAGGCGGTCGACGCGCAGAAGATTGACAATATCGTCTCCAATGCCGAGAAGATCACCGCGAACGTCGCGGATGCTTCCGGCGATCTCAAGGGGGCGATCCAGAAGTTCGACGAGACGGCCACGACCTTCAACAATTTCGGCAAGCAGGCGCAGGCGACGCTCGACCGCGTCGATACGCTCGTCGCCCAGATCGATCCGGCGAAGGTGAAGGGTTCGGTCGACGACATCTCGCAGGCGACCAAGGATGCCCGCGCCGCCGTCGCCTCGATCCGCGATGTCGCCAACACGGTGTCGGCGCGCCAGAAGGATATCGACCAGACGATCCAGGATGTGTCGCAGCTTGCCAACAAGCTTAATTCGGCCTCGACCCGCATCGACGGCATTCTCATCAAGGTCGATGCGCTGCTCGGCACCGACAACACGCAATCGCTGTTCACCGAGGCGCGCGCGACGCTCGAATCCTTCAAGAAGGTCGCCGACAACCTGAATGCGCGCATCGGGCCGATCGCCGACAATCTGCAGAAGTTCTCGAGCGGCGGTCTGCGCGACGTGCAGACGCTCGTCAACGACATGCGCGGCACCGTGAACAATCTGAACGATACGATCACCAACTTCGACCGCAATCCGCAACGCCTGATCTTCGGTGGGGACACGGTCAAGCAATATGACGGCCGGACGCGGCGTTAACAGGGAAGTCAGGGGTAGCTTATGGTCGCATCGCATCTGTTGTCGCGCCGTTCATGGATCAGGGGAACGGTGATCGCGCTGCCGCTCACGGCGCTGATCCTTTCCGGGTGCGGCACGTCGGCCAAGAACGATACCTATGATCTTTCCGCTTCCGTCAGCGGCGACGGCCCGGCGGCCAAATCCCGCCAGATCCTGATCGCCGGCCCGACGGCGCTGAGGGCGCTCGACAGCGAGCAGATCGTCATCCGCGTGTCGCCGTCGGAAATCCAGTATCTGTCGCGGGCGCAGTGGGGCGACAAGCTGCCGCGCATGGTGCAATCCAAGCTGCTCGAAGCTTTCGAGAATTCCGGCAAGCTCGGCGGGGTCGGCATACCGGGGCAGGGGCTGGCGATCGACTACCAGGTCGTCACCGATATCCGCGCCTTCGAGATCGACGCCTCGAACGGCAACCAGGCGGTGGTCGAAATATCCGCGAAGATCCTCAACGACCGCAACGGCGCGGTGCGCGCCCAGAAGGTGTTCCGCGCGACGTCGCCGGCCGGCGGCGACAATGACGGCTTCGTCAAGGGCCTCGACCGCGCCTTCTCCGCGGTTGCTTCCGAAATGGTCACCTGGACGCTGCGCTCAATCTGAGATGGCTCCTAGGCCGTCTCCGCTTCGATATCGAGGGTTGTGAAGCCTGAAAAATTTGAGGCCGATGCAGTCCGGGGCCGCCATCGTATTCAATTTCTTCACAAATTTGTGGAACCCATCATGTTAACGCTGTCAGGAGGCATGCTGCATGGTGGTCGCACGCGTATTCGGAAAGTCGTCGTCGGAAGCCATCCAGCGCGAAAACGAGCGGCTGGCTGCGCTGCAGCAGCTCGATCTCCTCGACACGCCGAGGGACGAAGGCTTCGAGCGGATCGTACGCCTGATAAAGCAGATCTTCGCCATCGACATCGGCATCGTCTCCCTGATCGACGGGCATCGGCAATGGTACAAGGCCTGTTCCGGCCTGTCAGCCGACGAGGTGGCGCTCGATGACACGTTCTGCCGCTGCGTGGTGGACTGTGATGAACCAGTCATCGTGCAGGATGCAACCAAGGATTCACGCTTTGCGCGACATCCTTCGGTGACCGGCGCGGATCATATCCGCTTCTATGCCGGCGTTCCCTTGCGGACGAAGGCCGGGCATATGATCGGAACGGTATGCGCGATCGACCGCAGGCCGCGATCGTTCGGCAATAGAGACCTTGCCATTCTCGAGGAACTGGCGGGAGCGGCGATGGACCGCATCGAGCTCATGCAGTCTGCCGCCACCGACAGCCTGACGGAGGCGATGACCCGGCGTGCCTTCAAGCAGGAGGCCGATCAGCTGATTTCGCTTGCGCTGCGGCATCAGCACGACCTGTCATGCATCGTCTTCGATATCGACCACTTCAAGCGGGTCAACGATACGCATGGACATGCCGCGGGGGACGCGGTTCTCAAGGCGGTTGCGTCGATCTGCAAGGCAACGCTTCGCGTCGGCGATCTCTTCGGCCGCATCGGAGGCGAGGAATTCGCCGTCGTCCTGCCGCATGTCGATCGGGAAGGTTCGGTTGCGGTCGCAGAAAAGCTCAGAGCCGCCATCGCCTCCCAGCCGGTTTTCGGCGATCACGGTTCCCTGCACGTGACGGCCAGCCTTGGAACGTCGGCGCTTTCCATCGTCAGCAAGGACATAGAGACGCTGCTCGCTCAGGCGGACGCGGCGATGTATCAGGCCAAACGTGACGGACGGAACCAGTGCGTGTCGTGGAGCTCTATCCACGCCGATAACGCGATCGGCGCTCGGCGGCGGGTGCTGAAGGCGGGCTCGATATTGTTCAACGACCGGCGCTCGACCATCGACTGCACCGTAAAGTCCATCGGTTCCGAGAGCGCCGGGATTTCAGTTTCCAATACGACGGGCATTCCCTCGGAATTCATTCTCGCCATCAAGGGAGAAGGATTCGAAACGAATTGCCGGGTGATCGCGCAGGACCGGCAGCACCTGGAAGTGGCTTTCCGATAAAGCATGGTGCCGAAAAGTGCGAGCGGTTTTCGGCAACCTGTTCTAAGTGTTTAGTCCCGGCATTTGATGGATAGGGTCG
>NZ_NWSX01000054.1 GCF_002531825.1 Rhizobium sp. J15
TGTTGCGTCCTTCAATTGCATGACTGTCTCCTCTTTGCGGGAATTGCCCCTCATCCGGCTGCCGCAACCTCTCCGTCCCTCACCAAAGTCTCGCGGGGCACGTCCCCTCTCCCCGTCGAAACGGGGGTCCGAAGGACGGGTCGAGACGCGTGGCTCGACCCCGGCAGGTTAGGGTGAGGGGCGGCCACTCGTTGAATCGGACAGCAGTGGCTCTAAGGCGCGATGATCGGCTGCGCCTTCAAATCGGGCTCGACCACGTCGGCGCCGGCAAACAGGCTGCCGTGCTCGAACCAGGATTTCGGGGCCGGCGCGCCCCAGAGCGTCTGGCGCTGCGGATCCTTGAGGTCCCACTTGATCGGCTCCAGATCGGGATCGACCGTCTGGTAGTCCGAGCAGTAGATCTCGATGCGGTGGCCGTCGGGATCGAGGATATAGAGGAAGAAGGCGTTGGAGATGCCGTGGCGGCCGGGGCCGCGCTCGATGTTGGAGACCCAGCCGGTGGTCGCCATCAGGTCGAGCAGGTCGATGATGTTGAGCGGCGTCGGCACCCAGAAGGCGGTGTGGTGCAGGCGCGGGCCGCGGCCGTTGGTGAAGGCGATGTCGTGCACGCCGCCCTTGCGATGCGTCCAGGCGGCCCAGAGACGGCCGGTCTCGGCATCCTCGGTATATTCGGTGACGCGGAAGCCGAGCTCGTTGTAGAAGGCGACCGATGCGTCGACATTCGGCGAGAAGCAGTTGAAGTGATCGATGCGCAGCGGCTTGACGCCCTTGTAGAGCGCGTATTTCTGGTGGATCGGCGGCAGGCGGTCCATCTTCGAATAGAATTCGAGCGGGATGCCGTGCGGATCGCGGGTGCGGAAGGTGCGCGCCTGATAGGGGCGCTCGACCCATTCGACCGGCAGGTCCTTGCTCTTGAAGAAATGCGCGGCCTTGTCGAGATCTTCCTCGCCGAAGACCTTGAAGCCGAGATCGCGGGCTTCGGCCTTGGCGGATTTCTTCAGCACGATGCAGTGATGGCCGCGTTCCTCCATTGCCCTGAGGTAGATCGTATCGGCGGTCTCGTCCGTCACCTGCAGGCCGAGCGTGTCGACATAAAAGGCGCGCGACTTGGCGAGATCGGTGACGCCGAGTTCGACATGGCTGAGACGCACGATGTTGAAGGGCGGATAGAGATTGGGTGTCGGCAGGGGCATGGGTTCCTCCTCTTATGCGTACTTATCTATTGGCGGCTCAGCCGCCGAGTTTCTGGATGGCGTGCGGCTTGGTGGCGAAGGCGACGTTCTTGGTTTCCATGTAGAAATCGAAGGACCAGTCGCCGCCGTCGCGGCCGATGCCTGAGTTCTTGACGCCGCCGAAGGGCGTCGGCAGATGGCGGACGTTTTCCGAGTTCACCCAGATCATCCCGGCATCGAGATGGTCGGTGAAGCGGAAGGCGCGGGTGACGTCCGAGGTCCAGAGATAGCCGGTCAGCCCGTACTGGACGTCGTTGGCGAGCGCCAGCGCATCGGCCTCGTCTTTGAAGGGAATGGCCGTCAGCACCGGCCCGAAGATTTCCTCCTGGGCGATGCGCATCCGGTTGTCGGCGCCGGTAAAGAGGGTAGGGGAGACGTAGCAGCCGCCACCCGGGCCATCGAACTTCTCGCCGCCGGCAGCCAGTGTCGCGCCTTCGGAGCGGCCGATCGCGATATATTCCAGCACCTTCTTTTCGTGCACGGGATGGATAAGCGGTCCGATCACCGTCTCGGGATCGAGGGGATGGCCGACCTTGATGCGTCTCGCCTTTTCGGCGACGAGCGCAGTGAATCGGTCATAGACGCTGTCTTCGACCAGCAGGCGCGAGGACGAGGTGCAGCGCTCGCCGTTCAGCGAATAGATCATGAAGACGGCGGCATCGGCCGCGCGCTCGAGATCGGCATCGGCAAAGACGATGACGGGGTTCTTGCCGCCGAGTTCGAAATGCACGCGCTTCAGCGTGTCGGCGCCCTGCTTCATGATCATCGAGCCGGTGCGGCTCTCGCCGACGAAGCCGATCGCCTTGATCAGCGGATGTTCGGTCAGCGCCTTGCCGGCATCCTCGCCGAAGCCGTTGACGAGGTTCCACACGCCCTTCGGCAGGCCGGCCTCCTCGGCGATCTCGACGAGCAGGCGGGCGGTCAGCGGCGAGAACTCGGCCGGCTTGTGGACGATGGTGCAGCCGGCGGCAAGGGCCGGCGCGATCTTCCAGGTCGACAGCATGAAGGGCGTGTTCCACGGCGTGATGATGCCGACCGGGCCGATCGGCACGCGCGTCGTCACGTTCACCTGGCCGTCGGCGCGCAGCGCCTTGCCGTCGCGGGCCTCCGGCGCGCGGTCGGCGAAGAAGCGGAAATTCTCCGCGCCGCGCAGCGCCGCCTTGGCCATGAACTTCAGCGACTGGCCGGTATCCATGCATTCGACGAAGGCGATCTCTTCGGCACGTGCGACGATCGCGTCGGCTATTCTGTGCAGCAGCTTCTTGCGCGCATCGCCCGGCATGGCGGCCCATTCGGCAAAGGCCGATTTGGCGGCCCTGGCGGCGCGGTCTATATCGGCGGCATTGCCGCGCGCGACGGTGGCGAGCGGCTTCAGATCGACCGGCGAGAGGGTCTCGAAGGTGGCGCCGTCACCGCCTGCCACATCCTCGCCACCGATGCGGTTGAGGACGCCGCGCTCCTTGAAGCGGGCAAGATAGGTTTCGGCCTTTGCGATGTTTTCCTGCAATGTCGGCATCGTCGATTTTCCTGATGTTGTCTCGTTCCGCGAGGCGGGGTCTGTCATTTGCCGCGCAGCCGCGGATGGATGGCGTTCTTCTTCCAGCTCAGCTCCGCATCGATCTCGCGGATCTCTAGCGACAGCGCGAAATGCGGCGTCTCGAAGAGCGGGCCGAGGACGTCCGTCGCCGCCGCAAAGATCGCTTCGCCCGTGCGCTTCTTCTCCTCGGCCGTTCGCCCCTTGCCGATGCGGAAGTTCAGATCGACGAAGGCGTTCTCGGCAAGCTGATCGGCAATCGCATAGTGCTCGGCGCGAAAAGCGCGCACGCGCACCGCGCCGATCTCGAACAGGCCCGTCTCCAGCACGGTCTTCAGCAGCCTCTCGCAAAGCACGCCGATATCGGCGCGGCCGTCGAGATTGGCCGAATATTCGATGGTGAGATGCGGCATCGATCCTCCCCGATCCATATTTACTTAACACGTTAATAAATTTATCGAAGATGTCAAGCGCCGGCATCGAGCTTTCTTGCGAGCTCCAGACTTTCGGCGACATAACGCGACAGGCGTTCGGCAGCGCCCGGGATTTCAGGCCGTTCGGCAAGCCAGCCGATATAGGTGAGGCTCCGCAGAACCATGAACAGCGGCAGGCTTTGCAGCGCCGCATCGGAAAGCCCGCGCCGGCTGCGATAGCCTGCGATCAAGGCATTCTCGATGGCAGGGTAGGCGGGCTCCTGGCGGTTCTTCAGCAGGGCCGTGGCGAGGTCGAAGAGACGGAAGCCATAGCCGGCATCGTCGAAATCGATAAAGGCGACCTGGTTTTCCTCTCCCGTCAGGAAGACGTTCTCGCGCACCAGATCGGCATGGATCAGGCCATAGTCGAGGCCGTTTCGCTGCGCATCGCCGAGACGGCGGCGCAAGTCGTCGCGCACTGCCGAGAGTGCGGTGGCCTCGTCGCGCGAAAGCCCCGGACAATCCCAGAAGCGGCCCCAGAGGGGCGCTTCTCCAAGCAGGCCTTCGGCGTCCCATGCGGGGCGGCGGAACCCTGGCGGCGGCGTCCATGCATCGGCAAGATCATGCAGGGTCGCCATCGCATGGCCTATGCGGAAGAAGAGATCCGCCTGGCTTTTCGCCGATTGCGACAGCGGGGTGCCGGTCTGCCCGAGCGCTGCGCCGTCGATCCAGCTGACGACATCGGCATGCTGCTCGGGAAATTTTCGAGTTGCCGGCAGGCGGACGAGGTTGCGCCCGTCGCCTGTTGGCACGGGGCTCGGCACATCGAGGCCGCCATGCCGCAGCGCCGCCATGAAGGCGAGTTCCGAGCGCAGGCTCGTCTCGTCGTGATAGCCCGGTCGATGCAGCCGCAGGGCGGCGGATTGCCCGTCGGCGAGAGTGATGCGGAAGACGGCGTTCTCCCGGTATTTCAAGAGGACCGGTGCGTCCGCCAGAACCGCCCAATGTTCGAGCGCTTCCAGCGAGCGTTCCTGCAGTGCATCCCGGATGGTTTGCGGCAACTGATCGGCCATCTCAGCCTCACAGGCCCGACAGCACGTCGTCGAAGACCGACAACATCAGATCGGCGTTTTCCCGCGAAAACGGCATCGGCGGGCGGATCTTGGTGGCGCATTGATGGATGCCGATCTTGCCCATCAGCACGCCGCGCTCGCGCATTTCGTTGACGATCCGGCTCGCTTCAGCAACTGCCGGCCCCTTCGTCGCCCGGTCCAGCACGAATTCCATGCCCATGAACAGGCCGCTGCCGCGCACGTCGCCGATGATCGTGTGTTTTTGCGCCAGCCGCTTGAAGGCGTCGCGGGTATATTCGCCGACATTGCGGGCGTTCTCGACCAGCTTCTCATCCTCGATCACGTCGAGCACCGCCATTGCGGCCGCGCAGGAGACGGGATTTCCGCCGAAGGTGTTGAAGTAGCGGAAGGCCTTGCGGAAAGCGTTCAGCACCTCGGCATTGGCAACGACGCCGCCAACGGGATGGCCGTTCGCCATCGGCTTGCCGAGCGTCACGATGTCAGGAACGACACCGGCCCGCTGATGGCCCCACATATCAGAGCCGGTGCGGCCGAAGCCGGGCTGTACCTCGTCGGTGATGACAAGGCCGCCGGCCTTGCGGACGGCCGCGACCGTCTTGTCCAGGAAGCCAGGCGGCAGGTCGGGAAAGCCTTCATTGGCGAAGAACGGATCGATGATCAGTGCGGAAAAACCGTGCGGGCTCTCCTGCAGCGAGGCGATCGCCGCCTCGACCTCGGCCGCGAAGGCCATGGCAAAGGCCTCGCCGCCTTCGCCGCCGAGCGGGCGGTAGCTGTCGGGCGCCGGCACATGGCGGACATGGCCGCCAAAGCCGCCGACCGGCGGCATGCGGGTCGAGAGCTGCGATACGGCGGCCGTATTGCCGTGATAGGTGTGGTTGGTGGCGATGACGCCGGTCTTGCCGGTCACCGCCTGAGCCATGCGCAGCGCCACATCGTTCGCCTCGCTGCCGGTGCAGGTGAGGATCGCGGCGTCGAGGCTCCTGTCGAAAGTCGCCGTCAGGCGCTCGACATAATCGAGAATGCCTTCGTGCAAATACCGCGTGTGGGTGTTCAGCGTCGAAGCCTGCCGGGTGATCGCTTCGACCACGCGCGGATGGCAATGGCCGACATGCGGCACGTTGTTGTAGCAATCGAGATATCGCCGGCCGTCGGCATCCCAGAGCCAGACGCCTTCGCCGCGCACCAGATGCACCGGATCGTCGTAAAAGAGCGACATGTTGCGGCCGAGAAGCCGCTCACGCCGGGCGATAAGAGCTGCGTTGTCGTACATGATCAGCTCTCCGCGGCGGCAAGGCCGGCGTCGAGCGCCGTCAGGATCCTCTGCACATCGCCTGACGTGACGATCAGCGGCGGCGACATGATGACATTGGCGCCGGAGGTGCGCACCAGCACGCCGGCCTCATAGGCGGCATCCTGCACCGTCTGCAGGACATCCTTCGATGCGGCGCTCTTCTTCTTCCGGTCGCTGACGAGTTCGAGCGCGCACATCAGGCCCTTGCCGCGCACGTCGCCGATCAGCTCATGCTTGTCCTGCAGCCTCCGGAGGCCGGCGATGAGTTCCTCTCCGCGGGCGGCGGCATTGGCGGCGACGTTCAGCCGCTTCGTCTCCTTCAAGGTCGCAAGGGCGGCGGCCGCACCCGTCGGATGACCGGAATAAGTATAGCCATGACCGATGCTGCCGAACGCACCCTTGCTGCCTTCGAACACTTCCGCCACCTTGTCGGAGATCATGACGGCGCCGAAGGGGAAATAGCCGTTGGTGATTGCCTTGGCGGTCGACATCAGATCCGGCTTGACGCCCCAGAGACGCGATCCCGTCCAGGCGCCGGTGCGGCCGAAAGCGGTGATGACCTCGTCGGCGATCAGCAGGATACCGTGACGGTCGCAGATCTCGCGCATCAGCGGCAGGAAGGTCTCGTGCGGGACGATGACGCCGCCGGCGCCCAGCACCGGTTCGACGATCAGGGCGGCGATGGTATCGGCACCCTGGAAGGCGATCTCATCCTCGAAGAGACGGCCGATCGCGGCGGCGATCTCCGCGCCATCCATCGTGTCGAACGGGTTGCGATAGGGAAACGGCGCCGGCAGATGGATGACGCCGGGCAGCAGCGGCTCGTAATTGCGGCGGAAATTCTGGTTGCCGTTGACGGAGGCGCCGCCGAAATGCGTGCCGTGATAGCCCTTCTTCAGCGCCACGAATTTGGTGCGCTCCGGCTGCCCGTTGATCTTGTGATATTGCCGGGCCAGCCGCAGGCAGGTTTCGACCGAATCCGAGCCGCCCGAGGTGAAGAAGGAGCGGCTCAAACCGTCCAGCCTGAACCATTCGGCGAGCTCGTAGGAGAGTTCGATCAGCGGCGAGTTGGTCGTGCCGCGGAATGTCGAATAATAGGGCAGCTCGTCGAGCTGGTCGCGGATCGCCTTTTTCACCGGCTCGCAGGAATAGCCGAGATTGACGTTCCAGAGGCCGCCTACGGCATCCAGCACCTTCTTGCCGTGGATGTCGACGATCTCGACGCCTTCGCCCGCATGGATGATGCGCGGCGGCTGCGCCTGCATTTCGGCCGGATGGGCCATCGGGTGCCACATATGGCGGGCATTGTTCTCGATTATGAAATTGGTTTCACGCATCTCAGTTCCTCTCGGGTTCAGAGGCCCAGCATCGCAAGCGCGCGGGCATAGCTTTCGGCAGGGCGGGTGACGTCGAAATGCACATGCGGCAATCCGACGGCTTCGGCGCCTTCGATGTTCTTCTTCTGGTCGTCGACGAAAACGCAGGCTTCGCGCGGCAGGCCGAGTTCGGACAGCACCTGCTCGTAGGCGCGCGGATCGGGCTTGAGGATCTTGGTGTAGGTGGCGTCGACGATGACGTCGAAGAGGTCGATCAGCGGGAAACGCTGGCGGAATTCGACGCCGTAGAAAAGATCGAGTTCGTTCGACAGGATAGCGAGCTTCAATCCCGCGTCCCTGGCCCGCAGGATGGCGTCTCGGGCCTCCGGCCGCAGCACCAGTTCGGGCTCGGCGCCACGGGCGCGGCGCACGAAGGTCTGCATGTCGGCCCAGTTCTCGCCGACCATCCGGCCGATCTCGCCGGCGCGCGTCAGCCAGTAATCGCGTTCGGTGATCTCGCGGTTCTGCATTTTCACCCAGAGCGGATCGGTCGCGGTGTCGAACGGGCCGCGCCAGGTGAGCGAGCCCGGGGAAAGGCCGAGCGTGCGCTCGGTGATGTCATGCGTCTCGAACAGGGTGCGGGTGACCACGCCGCCGAAATCGAGAATGAGGGCGCGTTCGCTCGTCATGGCCGTCCTTCCGGAATGATGCCCTCGGCCACCCAGCTGTCGAAAACGGCAAGGGCTGCGGCCGAAAAGGATGGAGAATTGATATGCGCGTCGACTTCCTGGAAGATGACGGATGGCGGGATGGCGCGGCGCACCTCGTCGAGGAAGGCCGCGAGGCCTTCCGGATCATGCAGCGGCTCCTCCGGCTTGTCCCATTCCTGCAGCCCTTCGGTCGGCAGCAGGAAGGCGACCCTGGCCTCGGCCCCCGCCAGTTTCCGGCCGATCACCCGTGCCACTTCCCGCCGCCCATCCGGCGAGGTCGTCACCGATCCGATCAGCCGGTTATGGGCATGGTAGGGGCGATCGGCGAAGATATCCGGCAGCGTCTGCCAGGCCTGGAGATCGACCATGTCGACGGCGCCGGGCGCAACGATCTGCGGAATGCCGGCCCGTCCTGCATTTTCGAGCCTGTCCGACCCTGACGTTACCACCGTGCCGTAATGATGGTTGCTGACCTCCTGGATGCAGAAGTCGAAGACGGCGGCAAAGCCGGCCTCAGCGGCGATGGCTTCGAAAGCGCGGCCGCCCATGCCGGTCGAATGGAAGACGGCGAGATCGTAGCCGCGCTTTTCCAGTTCGGGCCGCAGATGCTTCATGTATTTGAGGCAAGAAGAGCCGAGCGAGGTCATGCCGATCAGCGGGCGGGTACGATCCGGTTTGGTTCCGTGCTTTGCCGCGCCGACGACCGCGCCGCAGGCCTGCGACAGCACCGAGCGGCAGATGCTGTTGAGGCCGTAAAGGCCGCCGGCCCACAGGATCATCATCAGGTCGGGTGCAATGCGCTCGGGCGGGATCAGATGGGAATAGGCGATGGTCGAAACCACGAATTTCGGAACACCAAGCGGCAGGACGGCGGCGACGTCGAGGGCCAGATCCGTACCCATCGAGCCGCCAAGCACGATGATGCCGTCGACGAGCCCGTCCCTGTAGAGCCGCAGCGTCAGCGCCGCCGCACCGCTGGCCATCGCCGCCATGGCGCTGTTTTCATCGCCACTTTCGGCGATCGCCGCAATCGAGGTGGCAGCGGCCTTGGCGATGTCGTGCTTGGAATAATCGGGAACGTAAGGCGGGTCGCCGAGAATGCTGACATCGACCATGACGGGGTGGCCGCCGGCTTCGGCGATGACGGACGCCATGAATTGCAGTTCATCGCATTTGGTGTCACCGGTTCCGATGACGAGGATCTTTGGCGAGGGAGCCGCAGGGCTCATCAATCTCTCCTCCTGGTTTTTGGACTGGTTCCCGTGAGTCTTTCCGACCCGTAGTATTTTTCTGAAATCGCATTGGCGGCGGCGATGGCCTGCGCGCCGAATTCGTGAATCGCTGTCTTCGTCGTGCGCGAGAGCGGGGCGGCCACGGCCACGCAGCCGACCGGCCGGCCGTCCGGCGCACGCACCGGTGCCGCGGCACTGATGACGCCGGCTTCTAGGCCCTGATGGCTGATCGAAAAGCCGCGTGCGGCCGTCTCCTCGAGCAGGCCGCGGATCAGTTCAGGATCGACGACGGTATGGTCGGTGAATTTTTCGAGCGGCTTTTGCAGCGCTGCGTCGATCTCCCTGGGTGGGCAGAAGGCGAGGAAGGCAAGGCCGGATGCGGTGGCGTGAAAGGGCAGGATGCTGCCGACATCGACGATGATGCGGTGCGCGCGCGGCGGATCCTCCACATGGATGGTCGACAGCCTGCCGCCGGAAAATTCGGAGAGATGCACCGTCTCCGCCGAGGATTCGGCGAGCGTCTTGATGAAGGGCACGGCCACCCGCAGGAAGGGGTAGCGGGCCTCGCGGATGCGGGCGAGGCGAACCGGCGCCGAGCCGATCCGGTAGCGGCGGCTATCGGCATCCTGCTCGACGAAGCCGTGTTTTTCCAGCTCGACGAGAAAACGCCGCGCCGTCGCCTTGTCGAGCGAACACAGGCGGGCGATGTCGGTCAGCCCCACCTCCTTGTCCAGCCGTGACAGGGTGTCCAGCAATGAAAGCGCCTTTCCGATCGTGCTCATCGTTCTTCCTCTTGGGGTAGGGTTCATGTCCCGGCTTGTCGCATCCGGCTTTACGCCATCCGCCAAATCAGCCCGCAAACCCTGTGCCGCGGCACGATGGCAGCGACCCAAGATACTTAACATGCGAAATAACTTGACAGAGGCCGGGATTGTTTGCAAGTCTATATTTGAAGCTGAGGTTCAAATAATGAACCATAAGCGCTGACGGCGGCAAAATCAACAAAAGCCGAAAACACCGCTCGTCAGTCCGGTTCTGGTGGAGGTCGCCTGCGCGCAATCGCAGCGATGATCGGATACTCTTACGCAAGGGGAACGAAGACAGATGAATACGCAAAATTCGCATGGCCCGGCTGAGAACCAGCTGCGCAAGAACAGTCTCGGCGTCGGCGCCGTGACCTTCCTGGTGGTTTCGGCCGCCGCACCGCTGACGGCGGTCGCCGGCGGCGTGCCGCTGTCGATGATGCTCGGCAACGGGCCGGGCATTCCGCTGACCTTCCTGCTGGTGACCGGCATCCTGCTGCTGTTTGCCGTCGGCTACGTCGCCATGGCGCGCCATATCCGCAATGCCGGCGCCTTCTATGCCTATACCGCGCAAGGGCTCGGCGGCCTGATGGGCGGGGCGGCGGCGCTGATCGCGATCCTCGCCTATAACGCCATGCAGATCGGCGTTCTCGGCCTCTTCGGCGCGGCGACCAAGGGCTTTTTCGCCGAGCAGATCGGCCTCGACCTTCCCTGGTGGGTCTGGAGCTATATCGGCATCGCCTTCGTCGCCGTTTTCGGCTACCGCCGGGTCGATCTCTCGGCCAAGGTGCTGATGGTGCTCGTCATTCTCGAATATCTCGTCGTCCTCGTCATCGACGCGGCGATCTTCGTCAAGGGCGGCGATGCCGGCCTTTCCGCCGCGCCGTTCACGCCGGCCGCCTTCTGGAGCGGAACGCCGGCCGTCGGCCTGCTGTTCTGCTTTGCCGCCTTCATCGGCTTCGAGGCGACGACGATCTACAGCGAGGAAGCGCGCGAACCGCACAAGACCGTGCCGCGCGCCACCTATATCTCCGTGCTGATCATCGGCCTTTTCTATATGCTGACCTCCTGGCTGATGGTGAACGGCGCCGGCGTCGACAAGCTGGTGCCCGAGCTTCAGGGCCTCGCCGATCCTACCACCTTCCTCTTCGGCCTTGCCGAGCGTTATGTCGGCCACTGGATCACCGTGGTGATGAGCGTCCTCTTCATCACCAGCCTGTTTGCCGGCGTCCTTGCCTTCCACAACGGCGTTGCGCGTTACATGTATGTCGCCGGCCGCGAGGGCCTGCTGCCGAAGTCCGTCGGCGTCACGCATCCGGTCTTCCAGAGCCCGCATGTCGGCTCGATCATCCAGACCGTCATTGCGGTTCTCGTCGTGGCGCTCTTTGCGCTGACCGGCCAGGATCCCGTTCTGGCGCTGTTTTCGTGGCTGACCAATGTCGCGACGCTTGCCATCATTCTGCTGATGGCCTTCACCGCCTTTGCGATCGTCGTGTTCTTCAGCCGCAATCCGGGGCTCGAACACAATGTCCTGGCCGTCAAGATCTTGCCTGTCGTGACAGGACTGATCCTGCTGGCGCTGGTCTATTATATCTCAGCGAATTTCGGCGCGATCGCCGGCGCCAACGGCGTGCTCGCCGTGTTCCTGCCGGGTCTCGTGCTGATCGCCGGGATTGTCGGACTGCTGGCGGCGGCACGGCTGAAATCGGCGGATGCCATCGGCTTTGCCCGGCTCGGCGCCGGCCAGGAAGCCTGACGCAAACCCTGTCAACGGTGGCGGAGCATATCCGCCACCCTTTTCGTGAGAGCATGAGATGCAGGACAAGATCGATCAGTTGCGGATGCTGCCCGTTCCCTCCCAATCGCTGTTCATCGACGGCGCCTGGCGCCCGGCCGTCAGTGGCGCCGCGATGGATGTCATCTCGCCGATCGACGGCATGAGGTTGACGACGATCGCCGATGCCGGCGCCGAAGATGTCGACCGGGCGGTCAAGGCGGCGCGCCGCGCCTTCGAAAAGGGCGGCTGGTCGAGGGCAGCGCCTGCCGAGCGCAAGAAGGTGCTGCTGAAGATCGCCGAACTGATCGAGAAGAACGCGCTCGAACTCGCCGTGCTCGGCGTGCGCGACAACGGCACGGAAATCTCCATGGCGCTGAAGGCCGAGCCGGGCAGTGCCGCCGGCACCTTCCGCTATTATGCCGAGGCGATCGACAAGGTCTATGGCGAGATTGCCCCAACGGCCGACAACATTCTCGGCCTCGTTCACCGAGAGCCGGTGGGCGTCGTCGCCGCCATCGTGCCATGGAATTTTCCGATGATGATCGGCGCCTGGAAAATTGCGCCGGCCCTTGCGGCCGGCAATTCCGTGGTGCTGAAACCGGCCGAGGGCGCGTCGCTGACGCTGCTGCGGCTTGCCGAGCTTTGCGCCGAGGCGGGATTGCCGGATGGCGTGCTCAACGTCGTCACCGGGCGCGGCGCCGTCAGCGGCGAAGCCCTTGGGCTGCACATGGATATCGACGTGCTGGCCTTTACCGGCTCCGGCCCGGTCGGCCGCCGGCTGCTCGAATATTCGGCGCGCTCCAACCTGAAACGCATCTATCTGGAACTCGGCGGCAAATCGCCGAACATTGTCTTTGCCGATGCGCCGGATCTCGATCAGGCGGCCAAGGTCTCCGCCTACGGCATCTTCCGCAATTCCGGCCAGGTCTGCGTCGCAGGCTCCCGCCTGCTTGTGGAAAAATCGATCCATCAGACGTTTTCGGAAAGGGTCGCCGGCATTGCCGCGGCCATGAAGGTCGGAGACCCCTTGCAGCTCTCCACCGAGGCCGGCGCGATTTCAAGCGACGTTCAGCTGCAGAAGGACCTCGGCCATGTCGCCCAGGCCTTGTCGGAAGGTGCTCAATTGCGCACCGGCGGCACGCGCATTCTGGAAGAGACGGGCGGCTATTACATGCGCCCGGCGGTCTTCGATGTCACGCCATCCATGACGCTTGCCCGCGAGGAAGTCTTCGGGCCGATCCTGTCGATCATTCCCTTCGAGACGGAAGCGGACGCCCTGCAGATCGCCAACGCCACGGAATATGGCCTCGCCTCCGCCGTCTGGACCTCGAACCTGTCACGCGCCCACCGCATGGTGCGCGGCATCCGCGCCGGCGTCGTGCACGTCAACACCTATGGCGGTTCAGACAACAGCGTACCGCTCGGCGGCGTCAAACAGTCGGGCAACGGCCACGACAAATCGCTGCATGCGCTCGATAAATATGTCGATCTGAAAACGGCCTGGGTGCAGCTCTGAGGGAGTATTTCTCCGGGACTGATGCGAAGATCGGCATTGTTGACCACACGATAAAAGCCGTCCGGAGACCGCCTCCTTCAGGCGGCTGACAAACCACTGCAAAACCCGCGACGTCATCCTCGGCCTTGTGCCGAGGATCTGCCACGGTCCAATTAAGTGTCTGAAAATGAATGTTTTCCTGCCAAGCAATTACTGTGGTCAGATGCTCGGCACAAGGCCGAGCATGACGAAGGAGGCTTTGTCGACAAGCCGAAGGATAACGTCCGGAGACGGCATCCTTCGTAGTATTTGTATCGAAGAGGAGCCGGCGGCCTATCCTCCAAAACTGCCGGCCTGTGTCGGTACATGCACATAATTCCGGTCGAAGTAGAGCAGGGCGTGGCCATCGACGCGGCTTCTTATGTCGATGACTTCGCCGATGAAGATATTGTGCGTGCCGACGAGGCGGACTTCGGTCAGGCGGCAATCGAAGGAGACGATGGCGTCGCTGAGCGCCTGGCTGCCCGAGCGGAACTCGGTCCATTCGGCGGCCGCATAGCGCTCGTTCATATCAGCCCGCTGGCCGGCGAAATAGCCGGCGAGATCCTTGTGTTCCTGGGTCAGCACGTTGACGCAGAAGCGGCGGTTTTCGAAGAACAGATCCGTCTGGGCCGAGCGGCTGTTCATGCAGACGAGCAGGGTCGGCGGTTCGTCCGTGACGCTGCACATGGCGGTGGCGGTGAACCCGCCGCGCCCGGCGGGTCCGTTGGTGGTGATGACGTTAACCGGGGCGCAGACCCTGGCCATCGCATCGCGGAACTCGGTTTTCGAGATTTGCTCCTCCATGACAGTCTCCTCATTCGGCCGCGTTGCGGATGGAGGATGCCTGATCGAGCGGCGGCAGCCAGGTGTCGCCGGTCCAGCCGGTTTCGTCGTAATCGCTCATGCATTGGTCGACGAGCGCTTCCATCTCCCTCAGCCGCCCGCCGCGCTCGGCGCCCTTCAGCACCTGCAACCGGACTTCCTCGGGCGCGCCCGCATAATTGAGTTCGTAGAGCGCGTGGCGCCCGCCGAATTCGGTGCCGGTCGCATCCCACAGCAGTTTCATGATCTTGATGCGCTCGATATGGCCCATATCGTTGGAGCCGCGCACATATTGGGCGAGATAGCGGTCGATCTCAGGATTTCCGAAATCCTTCGCCGAGGAGGGGAGATAGATCAGCCCCGAGGCGACGACCTTGCGCACCGTCTCGATGACGCGCGGATAGGCCTCCGACATGAAGGTCCGGTAGGAAAGGGCGGCCTCCATGTTGGGCAATACGGCGCCGTTCGCCCATGGCTGCGGATTGTGGGCCATGGCGTTGGAGAAGGACCAGAACATGTGACGCAGCGCGATGACCTCGCCGAGTGCCGCCTGATTGCCGCGGAAGGCGTCGCCGCCGGTGGCGCGCAACGCCTTGGCCAGCAACCCAGCCATAAAGTCCAGCTTGACGGCAAAGCGCGTGCAGCCCTGGAAGCAATAGCCGTGCATGAAGCCGGAGGCCGGGTGGAAGGACAGGATCTTGGCGGCATCGCGCAGGACCAGCACGTCCTCCCAGGGCACGAAGACATTGTCGAGCACCAGGATCGCGTCGTTCTCGTCGAAACGCGACGACAGCGGATAGTCGAAGGGATGGCCGGCCGTGTTGGCGGTCTGCTCGTAGGAGACGCGGCAGAACATCTTGATCCCGGGCGCATTCATCGGGACGATGAACATGACCGACAGCGAGGGGTCCTCCGTCACCGTCGCCGAGCTCTGGGCAAGGAAGTTGTAGTGGGTCAGGGCCGAGGAGGTCGCCACTACCTTGGCGCCGGAAACATAGATGCCGGCATCGGTTTCCTTGGTGATGTGAACGAAGACATCCTTGACGGCATCGGCCGGCTTGTGGCGGTCGATCGGTGGATTGACGATCGCGTGGTTCATGAACAGCACGGATTCCTGCGCGCGCTTGTGCCAGGCGAGCGCATTGTCCTTGAACGGCCCGTACCAGTCGGCATTGGCGCCGAGCGTATTCATCAGTGCCGCCTTGTAATCGGCCGTGCGGCCCATCCAGCCGTAGGACATGCGCGCCCAATCGGCGATGGCGCCCTGCTGGGCCGCAAGTTCGGCGGAGGATTTCGCCACCCGGAAATATTTGTGGGTATAGCCGCCATTGCCGGTATCGGTCGGCGAGGTCAGGCGGTCTTTGGTCTTCTCGTCGTGCAGCGCGTCATACATCCGCGCGATCGAACGGGCGGAATTGCGCATGGAGGGATGGGCCGTCACATCGGCGATGCGCTCGCCGTTGATATAGACCTCGCGCCCGTCGCGCAGGCTCGCGAGATATTCGGCGCCGGTAAACGGTCTTGTCTTGTCGCTGCGGTGATCTTCGGCTCGCATAAGCATCTCCTCCCTGTGATGGGACGAAACTAAGCGCGAACGGCGCGCGCGGCCATGGACAAAGCCCGCAATTCGCTGGTACTTTTTCCGGCATGATGATGCGAAAAGAGGTTCCGAATTTCTTCGTCTATGGCGAGCCGAGCCGTTCGCTCGAGGTCGGCTTCCTGCATGTCGAGACGGTGATGGAGCGGAAAACCGTGCATTTCGGCCATGTCTCTCCGCACAAACATCCGCTGATGGGGCAGATCACCTACTGGTTTCAGGGAAGCGGAACCTATCGGATCGAAGACGAGAGTTGGAATTTTTCCGCTCCCGCCGTGAGCTTCGTGCCAAGCAATGTGGTGCATGCATTCGATGTCGACGAAAACGCCGACGCGATCGTCGTGTCGATCTCCGACGATATGCTGAAGGCGATCGCGCCGCAGGTCGTGCTCGATCTCGACGCGCCGATCTTCCTGACCGGCCAGCCGGCCGATCGGGTATGGCCGAAGCTTAAGGTATTGCTCAACATGATCTTTGAGGATTATCGCGAGCGGGGCGCTGAAGGCGAAAAGGTGCTCTCCGGCCTGATTTCAGCCGTGCTTTCGCTGATGGGCCGCATCGGCGGCCGCGTGGCTCTGCCGTCCACGTCGCCAACCGTCTCGCTCGGTCTGGCGCTGCGTCGCGAGATCGATCTGCATTACAGGAAGGATTGGCCAGTCGGGACCTATGTGACCCTGCTTGCGACCACGCCGCATCTTCTCGACAAGGCGGCCCGCGAGGTCTTCGGGCGGTCCGTCAAGGAGCTGCTGTTGGAACGGCGGCTGCTGGAGGCCAAGCGCCTTTTATTGTTCACCATCCGCTCCGTCGAGGACATCGGCCAGGAGGTGGGCTTTGACGACCCGGCATATTTCTCGCGCTTTTTCCGCAGGATGACGGGAGAGGCCCCGGCAGCGTGGCGCCGTCATCATCTGCAACAGGCATGATGACTCTCCGTCGCGCGGGAGGGCCAATACGTTTTCATCGAACCGGCCAGACATAAAGCAGAGCGGGCACGCTGACGAGAATTATCAGCAGGGACAGGGGCAGGCCGAGCCTCGGATAATCGGAAAACTTATAGCCGCCAGGCCCGAATACCAGCGTGTTGCATTGGTGGCCGACAGGGGTCAGAAAGTCGCAGCCGGCGCCGATAGCGACGGCCATCAGGAAGGGTTCGGGTCTGAAACCGAGGTTTGTCGCGAAACTTGCGGCGATCGGGCCCATCACCAGCACGGTCGCGGCATTGTTGAGAAATGGCGTTACCGCCATGGCGGTCACCAGGATCAATGCCAGCGCACCCCATGGCGGCAGACCTGCCGCAGCGCCGCCAAGCCAGCCTGCGATCAGCTCGCTGCCTCCTGATGTGCGCAGCGAATCCGAGACCGGGATCAAGGCTGCGAGCATGACGAGGATCGGGCCATCCACGGCCTTATAGACATCGGCCAGCGGGATCGCACGAAACACGACCATTCCGAGCGCGGCGGCAAAGAACGCGACGGGTACTGATGCGATTCCCACGGCCGTCGCCGCCATGGCGAGGGCCAGGATAACGAGCGGGACGAAAGCGCGGCGCCGGGTGCCGAGCAGCACCTCACGCTGGGCAAGCGGCAACAGGGCAAAGTCCTGCAGCAGGGCGGTCAGGCTTGTACGGCTGCCCTGCAGCACGAGCACATCCCCCGTTGCCAGCGTCAGGCTGCCGAGCCTCTCCTTGAGGCGTTCGCCCCCGCGGCTGATGGCCAGGAGATTGACACCCCGGGTATAGGAAAGCGCCAGTTCCTTGGCCGACAGACCGGCAAGCGAGGACTCCTGGCCAACGATCGCTTCGAGGGAAATAATGTCTGCTTGCGGCTGGCCGTTCTCGCGCAAGGGTTTTCCCGAAAGCTGAAGCTTGCCTCCCGACACGAGGCGGTCAATCGCGGCGGACGGGCCTTCCAACAGGACAATGTCGTTCTCGCGCAATCTGAGGTCCGGGAAGGGAGCCATGCGGGTGGCGCCGCGCAGCACGGCGGTGGCGATGACCTCGCCGTCACCTATTTTGAGCAAGGCGCTCAACGGCTCCTCCCGCAGGATCGACCCCTCCGGGATCGTCACTTCGCTCGCATAGTTCTTGATTTCGATGGCGTCTTCGATCGAGCTGTTCTGCTTTGTGCGGCTCGGCACCAGCCAGTGGAAGAACAGAAGGAATGCGATACCGACCACCGTCAGGAGGGCGCCGACGGGGGTAAAGTCGAACATGGTGAAGGAGTCGCCGGTCAACTCCTCCCTCAGCCGCGATACGACAATGTTCGGCGAAGTCCCGATCTGGGTCATCAGCCCGCCAAGCAAGGCGGCGAACGCCATCGGCATCAAGTATCTCGATGGCGATACGCCGGACTTTTTCGCAAACTGGAACGCGACCGGCATCATGATTGCCAGCGCGCCGATATTCTTGATGAAGGCGGAAAGCACGGCCACCACGACCAGGAGAAGCGCCAGCTGCGTGGGCAGCGTGTTGAGGTTCGGGAAAAATTTCTTGATGGCCGTATCGACGATGCCGGACCGCGCGACGCCGGCGCTGACGATCAGGGCGCTGCCGACGATGATGACGATATCGTCGGCAAATCCCGAGAACGCCTTTTCCGGCGGCACGATGCCGATGGCCACTGCGATGACCAGGGCGCAGCAGGCAACGATGTCGTAACGAAACCGGTCCCAGATGAACACTGCCATCATGACCGCGATGACGGAGAAGGCGAATATCTGTTGCGTCGTCATGGGGTTCCACAAAACAAAGCTGAAATGTCACGGACGGGCAGGCGATACAAAGGCGCCGCTGCAAACGAAGCGGAGATCGGCAAGTTCCCAGATGCGATTCTCATCGGCAAGTGTTGGAGCAACGGATCAGTCCGGTTGTTTGATTTCGACAGGGCTTTTCATGATGATTTCATGATGTGGGAACGGGATCGATATCCCGGCTTTCTTGAAGGCGTCCCACAGCGCCATCAGAACCTGGCCGCGAACATTGGTCAGCCCGTTCGCCGGATCCGAGATCCAGAAGCGAAGCCGAAAGTCGAGCGAGGATGAGCCGAAAGCGGTCAGCCAGCAGACGGGTGGGTTGTACCGGTTTTCGACCCGGGCCACGGTCGATGCTGTCGCTATGGCGATCTTGACGACCTGATGCGGATCGCTGTCATAGGAGGTCCCGAAGTCAACGTCGATACGGACGAAATCACTGGAGAACGACCAGTTGACCACCTGCTGCGATATGAAGTGTTCATTCGGAATGAGGTATTCCTTGCCGTCGCGGGTGATGACGGAAACGAACCGCGAGCGCAGGTCGCGGATCGATCCGAAGGTGTCGCCGAGCGTGATCGTGTCGCCCGGCTTGATCGACTTGTCGAGCAGGATGATGATGCCCGAGATGAAGTTCGATACCACTTTCTGAAGGCCGAAGCCTATTCCGACGCCGACCGCGCCTGAGAAAACGGTCAGCGCCGTAAGGTCGACGCCAGTCGCCGACAAGGCGATGGCTCCCGCGATCATGATCAGGCTGATCTTGATGAATTTGCTGATCAGGACCTTGATGGAAGGCGACAAGTCGGCCGACCGCTGAACCGAATTGGAAAGCACATTTCCGACGAGAACGGCAATCCAGATCAAGGCTATCGCCAGCACCACGACTTTGAGCACAAGCAAAAGCGAGAATCGCACCGCGCCCAGATTGATCGCAAGCCCGTCGAGAGCAGACAGAACCGGTCCGTCGAGGCCGACTGCATAAAGGGCAATGTAGCTCCAGCTGCCGATCGCGACGGCCCGTGACAGGGTTGGATTGCGGATGATCTTGGTCAGGACGGAGATGACGAACCATGCGGCCGCCAGCGTTAGAGCGGTGGAGACCAGCCAGCGCTGCGAGGGCCAGGCACTCATGCTCAGCACGACGTTGGCGAGCCACAGCCAGGCCACCAAGAAAAGCCACATAAGCCGGCGCATAAGAGCAATGATGACCCGAAGCAGGTCTGGATTGCCCTTGATCAGGCGCGCTCTTGCTTCCATTGCAGGCTCGGTGCGTGAGGCAAGGAAGGACGCAAAGCCATAGCCGGCCGCGATGATCGCGAGCTGATAGAACGTCCATTCGTTCAGGACGAATGTCGTCAGCCACCGCTCGGCGATCTCGGTCATCTGCTTGATATTCATGATGATGATCCGATGAATGTCAGCTGGATAAAGCGATCGCATGAGTTTAGTTCATTTGGAAGCAACACGCACCGGCATTCCTCCGAAGACTGAATGATCCCCATGATCTCGGCCACCGGACGCCAACAGACTGGTCAGTCGTCGAAGTCAGGAATGTTCAGCAGTTCGCCGCAAGCCTTGCAATGCACCGCGTCTACATCGTGCCTCTGGAGCCCGCATCTGGGGCAGGGGAAGTTGACCTTGTGCGGGCGCACCACCGCCTGCGCAAGACGGACGAAAAGCGAAATGCCGACGATCATCGTCACCACCGAGGTCAGCTTTCCGAGTGTCCCCGGCAGGGTGATGTCTCCGAACCCGGTCGTCGTGATGGTTGCCACCGTGAAATAGAGGGCATCGACGAAACCCTCTCCGCCCGGCCTGCCGTAAAAGAAGCCCGTGTAGACGAAACCGGTGACCAGAAAGAGAAAGACCAGGAAGTTGAGGCAGGCGCGCACGACATCCTGATACCGGATGCAGCCGGCGCGGCGCAGACCTTCGCGCAGCAGGGGGCTCTTGCCGATCGCCCAGATCCGCATGGCGCGGAGGAAGGCGAAGTTGAACAGCAAGTCCGGGAACAGGAGCGTTGCCAGAATGACGAGATCCACCCAGGTCGTCAGCCGCCGCAGGAAACTGGCCGGGCGGTCGGCGGCAAGCGCCCGCGCCGCCAGCTCGCAGCCGATCCAGGCTGCGATGGCATAATCGATGACGAGATAGGAGGGGCCGCTCCTGAAATAGGGGCCGAGAATGAAGAACACCAGAATGCCGATGTCGATCGACGCCAGCAGCGCCTGCCAGCGCAGCGCCCAGCGGTCCCGGCCATGCTCTATACGGCGAATGGTGGTCCGGAGACGGGCGAGCCTTCTGGAGAACGAGCGGTGCGGGCGACGAGGCAGATCCATGCCGGGGCAGATATGAGCCGATCGGCAGCGGTCAAGAACGCCTGAACGGCAGCGTCCTCGTTTTCCCGCCGCCTGCCGATGTTTCGCGGGCCTGTCCCGAGCGCGCGTCACCTAGTGGATATAGCCTGCTGGAACACGGCTTTCGCCCGAAAGGTCTTTCCTCCCGCAATCCGCGCGATATGATGCTATCGGCAACCAGGCGGGGTTCGATATGGATGAGATCGTCGAACAGCTTCTGCAGCTTTCTGCGAACACCTCGACGCTCATGGCGGTCTATGATGCCGATGACCGGCTGCGATATGCCAACAGGGCGTTCCGTTCGGCCTATTTCATCGAACCTGACGAGAGCCCGCTTTGGCCGGATCTGATGCGGCGGAATTTCGAGCTTGGACGGGGGACGGTCATTCATGCGAGCAATTTCGAGGAGTGGCTGCGCTCGACCCAATCCCGCCGGGGCAAGATCGGCTACCGGGCGTTCGAAACCGACCTGGTGAACGGCCGCTGGCTCTGGATGACCGAGGCCGTCCAGAAGAACGGCTGGATGCTGTGTGTCGCGAGCGATATCACCAGCCTGCGCGCCGAGGAGCGAAGCGTCCGGCAGGACCGGGACCTGGCGATCAAGGCCTCTCAAACCGATGAACTGACCGGGGTTGCCAACAGGCGCTTCGTCATGGCGCGGATAGAGGACATGCTCGTCGCCGCCAAGGACGGCGGCGCGGGATGCCTGGCTGTATTCGACATCGACAATTTCAAGCACATCAACGATAGGCTCGGCCACCATGCCGGCGATCTCGTGCTGCGGGACTTCGCGCAGCGAATCCATCAGCATGTCCGGCGCAGCGACTGTTTCGGGCGTGTGGGAGGAGAAGAATTCGTTCTGGCGATGCCTGGAACCTCTGTGGAGGACGCCATCGAGATCATCGAACGCATGTTGATGATGATCCGGTTTTCCCGCCCGCTGACGGAATCGCCCGATTTTTCCTACACCTGCTCGGCCGGGGTTGCCGCCTGCCTGACGGCGGACAGCGCGCCCGAACTCTATCGACGCGCCGACCAGGCGCTCTATGCCGCCAAGCTCAGCGGCCGTGATCGGGTCCGCGCCGCTTGAGGGTCGACGCAAAGACGGATTGAGAAGAACGCAGTAACGTGTTGAACTGCCGCGCAGTTTTCTCCTTGAGCGGTTTCCGGTTTAAGGAATTTTGCTGCAGCGTCTCTCTAGAGTTTTGAAAGTTCCATAAGCTATCTTATGCCACAAAAGCAATTTATAGTTGAATTCTTCTCCGCTTCACACCTTTTCAGGGCTACACCCTCATATCCCAGCAGCATGGACGAACGCTATCATCTCCCCCTCAGTCGGAACCGGCATTCTTCAGGCAACTGAGGATCGTCTTATCGCAAACAGGCGTTTCGGCGCGTATCGCCGGATCATTCAGCCATCGGCGATAAGTCCCGAGAAACTCGACATCCTTGTAGGCGTATGTCTTCGCCTTCCGTTTGATCCGGCTGGCCTCCAGAGCCTGCGGCGTGACGACGAGATGATGGGCGAGTTCCTTGAAGACCCAGGGGTCGGTGCCTTTCTTCTTCTCAAGGACGCGCAGGTGAAGATACGGATCGTCGGCGCGGCCGGTGGTTTTATAGACGTCGGCCCATCTTACGGTGGAGGAAGACACGGACAGGACGACGGTCTCCGTCAGCTGCTGAGCATGCGCCGAGGCGCCCGCCAAAGCGAAAACAAAAGTAAAACAGCCGAAAAGACGCATAAATTCCCCTGCTCCTCCTGTGGCGCACCCGTGGTGGAGAATATTGCCACGGCCTGCGGCGGTTTCGTGGTCATTGAGCCGATCACACGTCCCGCTCTTCCGGCCGGATCCCCGCACATCTGCTTCGATTCTCAATCGAAAGGCGAAGAATCGTTAACTTCGCCTAAACCAGATCGTTGGGTAAGGGCGGGCCGCCCAGCCGGGCGCGATCCAAACGACGGCAGGGCGATTGATTCCGAATTGGAAATCTATATGCAAAAGGTTGCAAGATTCGCGGAGATATACGAATGAGACGCCGCCCTCCCCGCGGCCGCACGATAGTTCTTCTGCCGGAGCTTTCAGCTCTCACAATCCGTCGTCCCGCAATCACGCCAACAGGATGATGCCGCAGCACACGGCCCTTGTTCGTGCCGTCTCGCAGCCTCTTCGACCAAGGGCAAAGAGAGCTGCTTCTCACATCCATTTCTCCAAAAGGACCTTTCGATGAAACATATACGCAATCTCCAGCTGATGACGGCAAGCGCTGCATTCCTGACGCTTGCCGGCCCGGCCTTCGCCCTGGACGGCGAGGACATGATGAAGAAGTTCAATGCAGCCACCAGCGCCGGCGGCACGGTCATCACCTTCGAGAAAGCTGAAGTCGATGGCGACACCGTCAAGGCATCGGGCGTCAAGGTTGGATTTGCGAGCCTGCCCGGCGACAAGCTTGATATCGGCGATGTCACCTTCGAGGGCGTGAAGGAGACCGACGGCGGCGGCTACTACGCCAAGTCGGTCGCCTTCCCCGACGTCGACATGAAGCAGGAGGAAGGCCATTTTTCCGCGAAGGACATCCTGATTCAGGGTCTCACCATCCCCGCCCATGCCGGCGGCGCGACGCTCGACGACATGATGCTCTATGAGGTCGTCAGCACCGGCCCTATCGCTGTCAACATCAAGGGCAAGGACGTCCTCTCGATCGAAAGCACCGAATCCGATCTCGGGCGCGAGGATAACGGCTTCACCTACGACGCCAATGTCACCGGTCTGAAGATCGACCTCTCGCAGGTCGAGGATCCCGCTTCGAAAGACGCGATCGAGAAGCTGGGACTGACGACGCTCGACGGCGCCGTGACGATGAAGGGCAGCTGGGAGGCCGAGAGCGGCAAGATCGCGGTCGACGAATACGCCTTCGACTTCAAGAATGTCGGCCGGCTGAACCTCGCCGTCGATATCTCCGGCTATACGCTCGATTTCATCAAGACGCTGCAGGAAGCGGTGAAGACGGCCGAAGCCAACCCGAACAAGGAAGAGGCAAACCAGGCAATGGGCCTCGCCATGATGGGCATGATGCAGCAGCTGACGTTCAACAGCGCCGAACTGCGCTTCGACGACGCTTCCATCACCAAGAAGGCGCTTGATTATGCCGGTTCGCAGCAGGGCGTGACAGGCGACGAGCTCGCACAGTCGCTAAAGGGCCTCGTGCCTGTCATGCTGGCCCAGCTCAACCTGCCGGAACTGCAGAACCAGATCTCGGCCGCCGTCAACGCCTATCTCGACGGCCCGAAGAGCCTGACGATAAGCGCCGCGCCGGAAAAGCCGGTGCCCTTCCCGATGATCGTGGGAGCGGCCATGGGCGCGCCGAACACGATTCCCACGGTGCTCGGCGTCAAGGTGACCGCGAACGACTGAGCGTTCCGCAGGGCCGCCCAAACCTCTTGCGGGGCCGCGTGTCTGAAAAGACCCGCGGCCCTTGAACATTTCCATCCCTCGCATGGGGCTTGACATCAACTCGCAAGCTCGGCGCCCATTGCGGCGATCGGAGCAGCGCCATAAAACGGAGGCATGAACCGGATCGAGACGCTGCCGCCTGCCTTCGAACGCTTCGAAACGATGTTGGGCGTGCTCGACTTCGCCATCTTCGAGAGTGCGACGGGCGATCGGGAGGGCATGCTTTCCGCCATTCCGCAGGCTTTGCGTTACGCCGAGAGGTTCTATGCGGACAGGCTTCGGCAGCTCGGAGGCAAGCCGATCTCCGACAGGACGTTTTTCGGCGACTGGTACGACTTCGACCGTGGGCATTTGCTGAAGCTCGGGCGCTATAAGACCGCCGCCGGCACGGAGTTGGAGAATCCGGTGCTGAGCTCACTCGACGATATCAGGATCATGTCGGGGAGCAGCTCTTGCCCGGGGGCCGGAAGCGGCGGCCAGTTCGCCTACGCTTTCTCCAACCCGCCCTACCCGCTCGCGGCCAGACCGATCGAGGTGCAGGCGGTATTCGAGGAGATCAGGGATTTCATCCTGCCGCCGGGCCGGCAAAGCGAGATTATCGACTGGTCCAACCCGCGCCTTCCGGAGGTTTCGGATTATTTCGACGCGGGCGCCGAATGGTGGGGCATCTTCCTGTTCGCCATCTTCATACCGTCGATGCGCCGGCTGACGATCATTGCGGGATCGACCACGGACTGAGTGTCGCCCCAGCTGAACAGTTTTTTACCGTCCTTTGGGCAATTGGGTCTCGCCTGCAACAAGCATGTCGCCGCAAGCGGAGCAATAGAGCTCGTCATGCCAGCCATAGTGCGGATCGGTGCAAATCTGATGTTCGAGCTCCGGGACACCCTCATAGCTCCGCGTCCGCAGTTTTTCAGCAAGCGCGCAAAAGACCGATCCGGTTTTAGGCCAGTCGGCGGTGTGTGGAGGAGAGAAGGGATGGCTATTTCCGGCCCGCAACTCTGCCTCGAGGACGGGTTGAAGGTGGCTGCAAAATCGCGCTTTCGTCATTCCCGGCCGCCTCACCAGCCTGAGTGGCGGAGAACACCATAATCCTTTTCCGAGACATCGAAGTTCGCTGCGCCACCATCGCAGGCCATCTCCAGGCCGTATTGCTGGACAAGTCCTTTTATGGCGCCAAGCTGCTCGCTGTAGTCTTGGGATGCCCGCAATTCTTCAAGCGTTCGGCCGCTCCACACAATGACCTTCTTCACCGCCTGCTCATCGACCTTCCAGTTCGAGCACGGATTGCTGCGATGATAATCGGCCTCGGCCATCGCAGATGCCGCCCAAAGGGCGCGCGATTCCGCATCCGAAGCGAATGCGGACGCAAGATTGCCGGCAGTCAGGAGAAAGAAGGCAGCCAGCGCTTTGCGCGCATCGATGCTCATGTGTATTCGCCTCTTGTTGAGTTGAGGCGCGCTATGGCACGACGTCAAGCTTCATACAAGCCGGCCTACCGCAGGGGGTATGCCGTCATTGAACCCGCCCGGATTCTCACCCGCTTTTCAGCTGCGCCACGGCAAGCAGCGTATCGGCGCTGATCGACGCCGAGCCGGTCAGGATGGAAAGTGCGGTCGACGTGGTGCCGGTTCCGTTCGCCATGTCATACATGGCGGTGAAGCGCTTGATCAGGTTGTCCACCTTATCGGGGTCCGACAGGTCCTCGATGTCGATGAAGTTCTCGATCATCTCGGCCTGCTTGTCGACGTCCATGTTCGAGACATAGCTGGAGAGATTGAAGCTCGTGGTGAAGAATTCGAAGAGCGCGCTGTCGCCCAGAATGTCGTAGGCGCTAGAGATCTCCGGCGCCTTTCGTTCGAAATAGAGCGCGAGGCGCACGCCGGTATTGCTGTCGCCCTGATCGTCTTCGAGCGTCAGGCGCACATAGGCGTCGACCGTCTCCAGCACATCGCCGCGCTGCTGCACCGTGCCGGTCGGATCGGCCGAAATATTGCCGTCCTGATCGAAATTGAACGCGCCGACGAGTTCGGCGAAACGACTGTCGTCCAGCTTGTTGACGTAGCTGTCTTCGTCGTCGAGGTCGGAGGCGAACATCTTCTCCAGCTCGTCCGAGGTCACCTCCTCAGGGTCCAGCCCCTTGGCCTCGAGCGCGAAGGCGACCAGCCGGTCGTCGGCCAGGAATTCGCTGGCCGATGTGATCGTCGCCATCTGATCGCGGAAATAGGTGATTTCCTCGTCGGCGGCATCGGTCGCCTCGGTCAGCTCCTCGCCTTCGAGATAGCGGATCTTGTTTTGCTTGTAGTAGGCGGCATAGTCGTCGACGACGGATTCCGACATGGCCTGCAGCGGAACGCTCACATCGCCCTCGCTGTCGAAATTGAATGCCTTGCGAAAGGCGACGAGCCTGTCGTCATCGAGGCTGTTGACGTAGCTCTTGGCGTCCGAGGGATCGCTTTCGAGGATCTTGCGGACTTCGCTCTTCGAAACCTCGGTGGAATCGAGGCCATAGGCGCGCAGCGCCATCTCCCACAGTTCCGGCAGATCGTCGTTGTCGTCATCGTCGTCATCGGCGTTCGATACCAGGAAATCGTCGATGGAGGTGACGCTGGCAATGCGCGTCGTATAGTTGTCGACGGCGTCCTCCGTATCGGTGTTGGCGATCAGCGCCTGATAGTTTTCGTCGAAGGCCGCCGTGGTCGCGGCGGTCTGTTCCGAGGTCTGGGCGGTATCGCCATCGGCAAGCGCGCCCTCCTCATCGAAATTGAAAGCCTCGTGCAGCTCGGACAAGCCGATCGCTTCGGCGACGTCGGCATTTTTCAGCGCTGCGGAGATGTAATTGTCCGGATCGTCGTCGGAAAGACCATAGGCAGTCCTGAGGTAGGAGACGAGCTTGTCGTCGCTCATCAGCTGATCGACCGAGGTGATGTTGCCGATTTGTGCGGCGAAATAGGTGTCGTAGGCCTCCCCGGTTTCCGTGGAGGCGATCGTCGACGCGGCCACCGCATAGCCGCTCGTCACAAGCGAGAGCTGGTCTTCCGACATCACCTCGCCGTCGACCGAGCCGTCCTCGTTGAAATTGAAGGCCTTTGCCAGGCTGAGATAGACATCATCGTCGAGCTGGTTGACGAAACTGTCGGTATCGTCGAGATCACTCGTCAGAACGTCCTTGAGGAAGCTGGTCGAGGTATAGTCGGTGCTGAGGCCGAAGGCGGTAAGCACATAATTCTTCAGTCTCGAACTCGACAGCAGCTCGTCGACCGAGGTGACCGACGAGATATTCTCTTCGAAATATTCCGTCTCGTCCTCGATGTTCTCCGCCTCGGTGTCGAAGGATTCCTCATAGGCATCGAGCAGGCTGTCGCGCTGCGCATCCGATTGCGCCGTCTTCGTCTCGCCGCCGAATTTGAAGGCGGCGGCGAACTCGGCATAGCGGCTGTCGCTCAGGCTGTTGGCGAAGCTCGATGAATCGCTGAGATCGCTCTCCAGCACCTTCTTCATGAAGGCCTTGGCATAGGTCATGTCTTCAAGGCCATAGGCCTTCATGGCGTAGGAATAGAGCTTGTAATCGCTCATGAATTCGTCGACCGTCGTGACCTTGTCGATGTTTTCCCTGTAGTAGGCGCTGTCGCGGGCAACCGTGGCCTGGGACGCCACGCTGGAGAGACTGGCGTTCAGATTCCTGGCGACCGCGAGATAGCTTACATAGGTGGAAACCAAGGCCTGTCCCTCTAACCTCTTGTTTTTACGCAATCGCACTCGTGCCGGTATCGCTCTGCGCGCGACAACGCGCGCGAAAGCCTGCCGGCAGCCGCGGTGAAAATTTCGATCTTTGCTGGGATGTCGCCGCCGGTCATGGCGATATGCGGCCACGGTCATATGGCCGAATCAAATTAAAAGAACTATATAGTTCTATAATTTATCCGGAATGGAATTGGAAGCCGAAAGTCGAGGGATCGCTTTCCGCGGGTCTACGCAGCCCCGACGCCCGCGGCGAAGATGGCGATGCAGCGGCGCAGATGGGCGAGCAATTCGGCCCGGTCGGGCCAGGCCTGGGCGCGCCCTTCCGGCGGACCCATGCCGCCGAAGACCATATCCATCAGCATGCGGGCGCCGCTTGCCGGATCGTCCAGGGTCAGCCTGCCTTCCGCCCGGCGTTCGCTCAGCCAGTCGGCAAGGTGCTGACGGCTGGCAAGCATGCCTTCGCGCTGGAGAATATCGATGAGCTCGGGAAACTGCGCGGCTTCGCGGAAGACGAGCTGCAGGAAGCCGGCGCGATCCGCATCCATCGCCTCGTCCATGTCGATCATGAAGATGCGCTCGAGGCTTTCGGCGATCGAAAGATCTTCGTCCGGCCTCGGCAGGTCGAGCATCAGGCGCCGATGCGCGCCGACCACGGCGGCAAACAGCTCTTCCTTGCTCTGGAACAGCTTGTAGAGCGTCTGCTTGGAAACACCCGCCTCGCCGGCGACGACCGCGGTCGTGCTTCCGGCATAACCGTATTTTACGAAAACGCGTCGGGCGATTTCGACGATATGCGTCCGCTTGTCCTCGTCGCTGGAGACTTTCGGCCGGCCTCGCTTGCGCGGCTCGTCTGCGGGCTCATCGACAATATCCATGGCGATCTAGACCGCGTTTCCGAAGAGCATGCCACCCAGCATGGAAAGCGGACTGCTATTTCTGAGGGATGATTTCTTCGGTTGTGGCATTAGCAATTTCGATTTAGAGAACTCATCAGTTCTGTAATGCGTTGCATCCCCACCCTCTTAGCGATGGAGCGCTTATGACGACCATTTCCGCCGCGACATCAATTTCTTCCTATTCCTATAGCAAGAATTCGACGTCCACAGCCCAGGACATTCTATCCTGTAATACTGTTTCGGCAAAAAAATCAACCACAAGCCAGCAGCTCGACGAAGACGCGACCAACAGCGCCGAGAAGCTCATGTCCCAGTTGATGTCGCTGGCGATGAACGGTCTTGCCGGTCAGTCCGGCTCCAGCGGGGAGCAGGATGGCGGCGAAGGCATGGACGTTGCCGAATTGGACACCGATGGCGACGGTTACGTGAGCAAGGCCGAGTTCGTGGCCGCCAGACCCTCCGACGTGAGCGAGAATCAGGCCGGCACGCTGTTCGACAGCTTCGACACCGAAGGCAGTGGCTCGCTGTCGGTCGATGCGCTGACCGAGGCCATGTCGGCGCAGCGATCGGAGCGGGCCGGCGGGCCGCCGCCGCGGGAAGGCGATGACGAGCTTGCATCGCGGCTCTCCGAACTCGATACCGATGGCGACGGGCTCGTGAGCAAGGCCGAGTTCGTCGCGGGCCGTCCCTCCGATGTGAGCGAGGATCAGGCCGGCACGCTGTTCGACAGCTTCGACACCGAAGGCGCAGGCTCGCTGTCGGTCGACGCTCTGACCGAGGCCATGTCCGCTCAGTCGTCCGAACGGCCCAACGGCCCGCCGCCGGCCGAGGACGATCAGTCTGCGTCGCTGCTCTCCGATCTCGATACGAATGGAGACGGGCTCGTCTCGCTCGAGGAGTTCATGGCGGGCAGGCCGGATGACGTCACCGAGAGCCAGGCGAGCGAACTTTTCGACCTGCTCGATACATCGAACACCGGTTCACTGTCGGCCCGATCCACGGGCTGACAGACGATAAGGGGCGTCGCATTTCAGTTACTGGAGAGACTGTAATGCAACGCTCCGACAGCGGCCCGGCAGTCGTGCCGGCAGAGCCGTCGGCCGGGCCGCTTCTTCGCCAGTGACATGTTTGAAATGGTGCGCCGTGACAGGCGCACCATGCCAGCGCGCGGATGAGCCGCGGCGCCTATCGCCATCACGGGGCCAGTCCAGACAATCAGATCATCGACCGGTGTGGGTCCTGCCCGGCGCCAGCGATGTCGTGCGCCCGGATCCGGGACCTGGAAACCCTCGTCACATGGCATGTTCCCAAACCTTGAAGGATCGAGCCATGAGCATTTTTGGAAGCATGAAAACCGCCGTCTCGGGCATGAGCGCACAGGCAAACCGGCTGAGCACGGTTTCCGACAACATCGCCAATGCGAATACCACAGGCTACAAGGCCGTTTCCACGTCCTTTTCGTCGCTGGTCCTGCCCTCTTCCTCCGGCAACTACAATTCCGGCGGCGTTCAGACATCGGTGCGCCAGGCGATTTCCCAGCAGGGCGACATTTCCTATACGACCTCCGAATACGATCTCGCGATTTCGGGAGACGGCTTCTTCATCGTCGAAGGCGCCGACGGCACGCCGGTGCTGACCCGCGCCGGCGACT
The DNA here is from genome assembly GCF_002531825.1 of Rhizobium sp. J15. Classification (GTDB taxonomy): domain Bacteria; phylum Pseudomonadota; class Alphaproteobacteria; order Rhizobiales; family Rhizobiaceae; genus Rhizobium. Next base: position 30,207 of record NZ_NWSX01000054.1, read on the forward strand.
TCTCGGTCGACAGCGACGGCAATCTCGTCAACAGCGCCGGTTACACGCTGATGGGCTATTCCTATGATTCCGGCGTGCCGGCAGTTGTCGTCAACGGCTTCGACGGGCTGGTGCCGGTCAATGTCGCCCAGTCGGGTTTGAGCGCGATTGCTTCGACCAGCGCCTATTTCAGCGGCAACCTGAACTCCGAAGCGACCGTCGTCGCCGATACGACGACGCTGCCGAGCGCCAATACGTCAGCTGTCACCGACGATACGCAGAAGATGTCGCTGGTCGCCTATGACAGCCTCGGCGCCACCGTCCAGTACGATTATTACTTCACCAAGACGGGCGTGACGACGGATGCGAGCGGCGCGGTCACCGGCAGCACCTGGGAAGTCGCGGTCTACCGCAATGCCGATGCGGCGACCGGCGGCACGACGTCCTTCCCCTATTCCTCCAGCGCGGTCAGCGTCGCCACGCTCTCCTTCGACGCCAATGGCCAGCTGACCTCCGCGACCGATACCGACATCGTCGATCCCGTGACGGCAAAGACGATCACCATGGATTATTCCGATTTCACCCAGCTTGCCTCGGACTTCTCGGCAACCGGCTCGGCGGACGGTCAGGCCGCGAGTTCGGTGAGCTCGGTGTCGATCGATACCGATGGGGTGGTCTCGGTCTCCTATGCGAACGGCACGACGAAGGCGCTCTACCAGATCCCGCTCGCGAACGTCGCAAGCCCCGACAATCTGACGCTGCTCAGCGGCAACGTCTATACCGCCAACGGCCAGTCAGGCGTCACGGTCACCGGCTTTCCGCAGACGAACGGCCTCGGCTCCATCCAGTCCGGCGCGCTCGAAAGCTCGAATGTCGACCTCGCCGGCGAACTGACGGAGATGATCGAGGCGCAGCGCAGCTACACCGCCAATTCGAAAGTGTTTCAGACCGGCTCCGACATCATGGATGTCCTCGTCAACCTGAAGCGATAGAGGGAGCGCCTGGATGTCGCTCACCTCCGCCTTGAACAGCGTCCAAAGTATTTTCAACAATACCGGACAGCAAAGCAGCGTCGTCTCGACCAATATCGCCAATGTCGGAAATTCCGACTATGTCAGGCGGGAGGCGTCGATCACGACGTCTCTTTCCGGCGCGCAGGTCGTCAGCATCAGCCGGGCGCAGGAAACTGCGCTGCTGGCCCAGTATCTGCAGTCGAATGCCAAGGACAGCGCCCAGCAGACGCTGGTGACCGGGCTTGAAAGCCTGAAGTCGCTGGTGGGCGGCAATGACTATGAGACTTCGCCGAGCACCTATCTCTCGGCATTCCAGGAGGCGCTGCAGACATTCGCGACCTCGCCGAGCAGCACGACCGCGGCGCAATCGGCCGTCACCGCCGCGCAGGACCTTGCCAATTCGCTGAATACGGCAAGCGACGGCGTCCAGTCGATCCGGGCCGAGGCGGACGCGGAGATCGCCACGCAGGTCTCGACGCTGAACACGCTGCTGTCGCAGTTCGAGGCGGCCAACAATGCGGTCAAGCTGGCAACGGCGACCGGCACGGATACGTCTTCGGCGCTCGACGAGCGCGAGAAACTTTTGAAGCAGATCTCGTCGATCGTCGGCGTCAACTCCGTCGTGCGCGACAATAACGACATGGCGCTCTACACCTCCGACGGCACCGTGCTGTTCGAGACCATACCGCGCACCGTCACCTTCGCTTCGACGGCAACCTACGTCGCAGGGACGGAAGGCAATGCCATCTATATCGACGGCGTTGCGCTCGATGCCGGCGAAGGATCGACGACAAGCGCCTCCGGCAGCCTGCAGGCGCTGCTGCAGCTTCGCGACGAAATCGCCCCGACATTCCAGGCCCAGCTCGACGAAGTCGCCAAGGCTCTCGTTCAGGTCTTCTCGGAAACCGACGGCACCACCAGCGCACCCGGGCTTTTCGTCTGGACCACCGCCGCGGGCGCAACCGGGGGAACGCCGTCGTCCTCGAACGATACGACCGGGATCGCCTCGACTATTTCGGTCAATCCAGCCGTCGTCACGAGCGAGGGCGGCGATGCGACGAAGCTGCGCGACGGAACGATCAGCGGCATCACCAATCTCAATACATCAGGCGACAGCGGCTTCTCCGACAATCTCGACGCTCTCTATACGGCATTGACGGAACAGCGCTCGTTCTCTTCGGACGCCGGCCTTTCGACGACGCAGAGCCTGACGGACTATGCCAGCGCCTCCATCGGCTGGCTCGAACAATATCGCAGCGACGCGACATCGGCCTCCGAAACCACGGCCGCCGCCCTGTCGCGCTCCGACGAAGCCTATTCCAACGAAACGGGCGTGAACCTCGACGAGGAGCTGACGCTCCTCCTCGATATCGAACAATCCTACAAGGCAGCGACAAAGATCCTGAACGTCATCGACGAGATGTTCCAGTCGCTCCTCGACATAGCGAGTTAGTCATGAAGGCATCATTCGTTTCATCATCGGCGATGCAGAACGTTCTGAGGCTCACCATCAGCCAGTCCCAATCCAAGCTGCAGCAGGCCTCGACGGAGGCGACGACCGGAACCTATGCCGATATCGGCGTGTCGCTCGGTGCGGGCGCCGCAAAGTCGATCAATCTCACCAGCGCCATCGACCAGGCCGCCTCGTTCAAGACGAGCAATTCCGTCGTCGCCTTGCGCATGGAAGCATCGCAGACCGCGCTTTCCAGCCTCAAGGATGCCGGCGACAGCCTGGTCTCGAACCTGACCGCACTCCAGGCGAGCCAGGATACGACGAGCATCGCGGTTGCGCTGCAATCGGCGAGCGCCACGATCGCGCAGCTGACCTCGACGGCGAACACCTCCGTCAACGGCGAGTTCCTGTTCGGCGGAACGAACCTCGACAACCAACCGCTGAGCGATCAATCCTCGGCGGCCTCGGATGCGATCGTCACGGCGCTCGGCGATTACGCAACCAGTCTCGGCAAGGACGTCAACGAACTGACGGGCGAGGAAATCGGCACGTTCATTACCGACACGGTCGAGCCGATGTTCTCCGAAAGCGCCTGGACGGACACTTCGTCAGGCTGGTCGACCGCCTCCAGCACCGACATGACGAGCCGGATCAGCGGATCGGAAACCATCACCTCGTCGACCAACGCAAATTCCGAGGGCATGCGCTATCTGGCGCTTGCCTCCGTCGTCGTCTCCGCCCTCTTCGGCCAGGATCTGAGCTCCGACGCGCAGAGCACCGTCGCATCCAAGGCGATCGCTTATGCCGCGCAGGCGACCTCAGGCATCGTGACGCAGCAAAGTCAGCTCGGCCTGTCGCAGGAACGGCTCGAAAAGGCAAATGATGCGCTCGACGCCCAGTCGAGCCTGCTTCAGGGCAAGCTCGTCGATCTCCAGGGCGTCGATACCTACGAGGCCTCGACGCTCGTCAACCAGCTGCAGACACAGCTGGAGACCGCCTACACGCTCGTCTCGAAACTCCAGAGCCTCAGCCTGGTCAACTATCTCTGACGGATTGAAGATGCGGGAATTCAAGCGGCTGCAAATACCGGCCTTATCGAAAGAACCCAATATGACATGCTCCGAAATCGTCGCCGAGGCCGCCTTTGCGCTTGCCTCCGGCATCATCGATACGATCCCCTTCGTCGGCTGCAAGCTCGACGAGCAGCAGGCGCAGGCATGGCCGCGATCGGGCGTCTTCACCGATGACGGCGTCGAGATGACGGGCACGCCGCCGGAGATATTCGAGCTTTGCGAACTGCTGGCAGCCCATATCGAGAAGGGCACGGCCTTCGACGTCTTCGAGGTTTTCCACAAGATTGCGCGCATCGACCGGCTGATCGACTGGAGCCACGGCGCGGTGCTTTCACCCGAGCCGCATCCGGTAACGCATTGACAGAACACTCGAAACATCTTCCCAATGGCGGCGTGTCCGCGGCCACGCCGCCGGGAAGCGTGGCATAGGCCGGCCTTGCATGCGGCCCCTCCGTTGCGGCAGTCTGGACTTTGCCATAGGGAGACTGAGGGCGACTGCCGAAGGTCTGCCGGCAATGGTCTTTCAGAGACCGAGTGTGTTCTTGATGTCGAAGCCGCGCGCAAAGCTACCCTTCTCAGAAGAGACCTTGCAGGCCATGCTGGTGCGCGTCCTGCGCCCGCTGGTGAGGCTCGCTCTTGCCTCCGGCTTCAACTTCACCGCCTTTTCGGCCGTTCTTCGCCGCCTCTACATCGAAGTCGCGGAGAACGAATTCGCGCTGCCGAACAAGCAGCAGACGGACAGCCGCATCTCGCTTCTGACAGGCGTCCACCGCAAGGACGTCAACCGGCTGCGCGGACAGGCGCTCGACCCATCGTTCCTGACCGTCGGCGTTTCGCAGACGAGCCGCATCCTTGCCCGATGGCTTGCCGATCCCCTTTATTGCGATGCCGAGGACAGGCCGAGCCCCCTGCCCCGGACCTCCAGCGACGGCGGCCCGTCATTCGAGAGCCTGGTGACCGACATCACCAAGGACGTGCATCCGCGCTCCATCCTGGATGACTGGCTGGACCGGGGCATCGTCCTTCTCGATGAGGACGGCCGGGTCAAGCTCGACCTCTCGTCGATCGTTCCGAATGCCGGCGACGACGCCCGCCGGCATTATTTCACCCGCAACCTTCGCGACCATGTGCAGGCGTCGGTCATGAACCTGATGAACGAGCCGCCTCCCTATTTTGAGCGCGCGGTTCACTATGACGGCATGTCCGCAGCGCTTGCGGCCCGGCTCGACGAGCTCGCCCGCCAGGAAAGCATGGCGCTGCTCCTGAAGCTCAACAAGATCGCCCATCAGGCGATCAAGGACGATGCCGGCGGCAGCAGCCGCTGGATCGCGGGGCTCTATGTCATGACCGAGGAAAGCGAAACCGCCCCCGCGCCAGAAACCGCGTCCAGGACGGAGACCGGCGAATGAGCCCGTCGGCGATCTCGAGAAGACAGTTTCTGCTGGGCGGCATCGCGCTTCAGGTCCTCGGGCCGAAGCTTGCCGCCGCACAGCCGACCGGCACCAGCGATCACGGCATCGGCGGGTCCGGCCTCTCCATCGGAGGCGGGGAAACCGAAGATCACGGGATTGGCGGAACGGGCATCGTTGGAACCATCCAGGGCTTTGGCAGCATCATCGTCAACAACATCCACATCCCGTTCAGCGCGGCGACGCCGATCGAGATCGACGGACGGCGCGTTCGCGCGAGCGCGATGAAGGTCGGCCATGTCGCCCGGGTGCTGCTGACGGGAAAACGCGCTGCCCGCATCACGATCGTCAGCGAGGTCCAGGGCCGCATCGACCGGATGGACAAGAGCGGCCTCGTCATACTGGGACAGAAGATCGACATGACCGACATCGCCACCAAGGGCCTGCGGAAAGGCAAGCGGGTCGCGGTGTTCGGGATCCGCAAACCGGATGGCACGATCCTCGCACGGCGCATCGAGCCCCGCTCCGTTTCCGATGGCGCCCATGTCCGCGGCATCCCGTTCAAAAGCGGCACCCGCACCCTGATCGGCGGCCTTTCGCTTGGAAGCACGCATGGATATCTGGCCGGCAAACAGACACTCGTGCGCCTCAAGGCAGTCGCCGACCGTTTGGTCATCACGCGCGTACAGGCCGAACCCATCGTGCCGGGCCTGAAACGTGGCATCATCAATGTCGAGACCTTCCGGCCGACAGACAGAGGCGCGGCCGGCTCGGGACCGACCCCGTCGTCGCCCGACGGTCATGGCTTCGTCGATATCGGCGTGCGGGATTCGAGCAGAATGACCGGCTTTCCCGGACGTGGTCCCGATGGATTCGGTTCTCGCCCGCCGCGCGGCCCCTGGGATGGGCCGCGGCCCGACCACTCGCCTTTCGGCAGAGGCGGGCCGGGCGGAGATTTTCCGGGTCCGGACAGACGAGGCCCGCCACCCGGCTCGGACGGCCCACCGGGGCCGCCGCCGAACGGTTTTCCAGGCCCGCACTGAAACTGCGATCGACCGCGTTGACAAATGGGAAATTTTCCCATTTTATAGATCTTGCGATTCTCGTTTGAGTCATCTCAAGAGGGAATTGCCGATTGGCTAACGGGTCCGCCCCACACCCGCTAGCCAATCGTCTGATTTCAAATCGTTTATTGTCAAAACCGCGTTCCGAATAATTGCAGCGGACGGCCACACCCAATCGCGCGCCATCCGACCCGAACCGTCCAAAGGAAACAGAATTGCTTTTGCTGGAACGCGAATCCGACACATCGACCGAGATGGACGAACCGGCTGTCGTCGCAACCTGGGAAAACCGCGCTGAGATCATCGAAATCATGGGCAGCGCCCTTCAGATGAGCCAGGAATTCCAGCATCTCTGGAACAGCAGCGGCGAGACGGGCCGCCTCAGCCAGGACGACACGGACAGATTGGTCGCCCTGCTGCGAGAGATCAGCGATCTTAACGAAGTGCTGATGCGACTGGCCTGACGTTCTGGCAATCGGATGCGGCTGCAAAAACCGTCCCGTTGGGCGGGCGTCGATGTCAGAGGATGCCGTCCTCCTCAAAGGACCGATGTTCGAAACAACGTCGCTATCAAAAAAATCAAAGGTCGATACCTTTGTGACCCTGCCGGCCCTCCTTGATGGCGGCTTCCAGGTCGATATCCCTCCCGCCTTGCTGTGAAAGACGAGCATAAAAGGACGCCGCCGGTTCTCGGCCAGCTTCACGTATTTCATAAGATTCGAGAGCCCGCTCGACGATATCGGCAATCGAACGATTTTCACGCCGTGCGAGCCGGCGTGCAAGATCGCGCGCCTTTGCGCTTCGTATGGAAAGTCGAGCTTCGGCCATGCTGATCTCCTATACGGGTCCCGCACTCTTGAATAACCCCAATTTTGGACGGGCGCCAGAGCTCCCTGAATAGGAAAGCCTAATTCCTACCCTCCAAAGAATTAACCATATCTCAGTTTTCTTGCGAAATAATGCGGTACGTAGATCAGGCCGTCTCGAAGCAGAGACGCCAAAAGTTATTTGGAGACAGTCTTGGCATTTACTATTGCGCGCAGTCTGGTGGCCTTCGGTGTCGCCGTTTCAACAGGTCTTTTCATCTCGATCGGATTGCAGCAATCGGCGCTCGAAAGGCTGAAGGTCAACGGTCCGGTTTACGAGCAGGTCGTCTACGGCAAGGATCTCATCGCCGATATTCTGCCGCCGCCGCTTTTCGTGGTCGAATCCTACATGCTCTCCTTCGAAGCGAGCAAGTTTCCCGAACTCACCGAGACCAACCTGGCGAAGATCGCCAATCTGAAGGCCGCTTACGACGATCGCCGCGCCTATTGGAAAACCACCCGGCTGCCGCAGGCCTTGAAGGACGAGCTTGAGAACGACGTGCTGGCCAAGGGCGATACGTTCTGGGACGTGATGAACCGCGAGATCATCCCGGCGCTCAATGCGAAGGATGAAGACAAGGCGCACGGCGCGATCGAGCAGCTGCGCATCGCCTTCCATAAGCACCAGGATGCGGTCGAGAAGCTCGTTGCGAATTCCGACGCCTTCCTGAAGGGCGAGGAAAAGAACGCAGCGTCGGAAATCGTCACCTGGACGATCTATGCGGGTGCGGCCGGCTTCGGTTCCTTCGCCCTGCTGCTGGTCGGGCTCTATCTCCTGCGCCGCCGGGCAATCGTGCCGCTCGACGGCATGAAGGCCTATATGGGCAACCTTGCCGAGGGCGATTTTTCGACCGAAGTTCCCTATGCCAACCGTTCCGATGAGATCGGCGCCATGTCCAAGGCGGTAGCGGTCTTCCGCCGCAACGCGCTGGAGCGCCAGGATGCGCAGAAGCGCGAAACGGCGCTTCGCGACGCCGAATTCGAACGTGAACGCAGCCAGATGGCCGAAAAAGCCGCCGAGGAGCAGACACGCGAGACGGTCATCGACCAGCTGACATACGGCCTGGACCAGCTGTCGCACGGCAATCTCGATTGCCGGATCCAGACACCCTTCGCCGCCACCTACGAGGCCTTGCGCGCGAAGTTCAACGACAGCATGAAGGCGCTGTCCGCTTCGATGGCCGAGATCGCCCAGACCTCCCGGCAGGTCGGCAGCTCCTCGACTGGCATCACCAATGCCGCCGACAATCTCGCCTCGCGCACGGAGCAGCAGGCCGCGATGCTCGAAGAGGCCACCGCCGCGCTCAAGGAGATGAACGCCAAGACCAAGGATGCCTCCCATCATGCCGGCAGGGCAACCGGGCTGATGGCCGAGACCCGCAGCAGCGCCGAACATTCCGCCGCCGTCGTCCGCGATGCGATCGCCGCCATGGAAAGGATCGAAGGCTCATCCGCCCAGATCGGCGAAATCGTCAATGTCATCGACGAAATCGCCTTCCAGACCAATCTTCTGGCGCTGAACGCCGGCGTCGAAGCCGCGCGCGCCGGCGAAGCCGGCAAGGGCTTTGCCGTCGTCGCGCAGGAAGTGCGCGAACTCGCCCTCCGCTCCGCCAACGCAGCCAAGGAGATCAGGGCGCTGATCTCCACTTCCTCGACCCAGGTCTCCACCGGCGTCGAGCTCGTCAACCGCACCGGCAAGGCGCTTCTGGAAATCGAAGGCCAGGTAGAGCAGGTCTCCGGCCTGATCGCCCGCATCGTTTCCGTCTCCTCCGAGCAGGCAACGGCGATCGGCGAAATCAACGCCTCGGTCAGCGCGCTCGACGAGGTCACCCAGCGCAACGCCGCCATGGCCGTGGAAACGGTCTCGGCCTGCCGCGCGCTCGGCGGCCAGACGCAGACGCTGGAGGGCGTGGTCGGCCGCTTTCAGATCGATGCGCCGGTCAGCGGGACACAATCGCAGCGAGCCGCCTGACGCCCGGCGGCCTCGAGGATCGACGCCGCGGACGAACCTTATCGAGCGTGCCGCGTTTCACGGCAATGGAAAGTCATTGTCGTAACATCGCACCTTCGCTCTGATGCCAACATCGACCAGCACGAAACGTCTCACCTCGATCGAGCGTGACAGGATCCAGCGCGCCGCGCGCATCGCCAGGCTGATGGACACCGCGGTCCGTCTGCCGGTGCTCGGCGTGAGGATCGGCGCGGATTCGGTGCTCGGCCTCCTCCCCGGCGTCGGCGACGTCGCCACATCGCTCATCGGGCTTTACATCCTCAATGAGGCGCGCCGCCTCGGCGTTCCCAACCACAAGCTCGCACGCATGGCCGTCAATCTCGGCATCGATGCGGCCGGCGGGACGGTTCCGCTGGTCGGCGATCTCTTCGACGTCTATTTCAAATCGCATCGCCGCAACGTCGGCATCATCCTCGACCATTTCGGCATCAGCGAAGACGAGCTGAACCGGAGAGCCTGAAGGCCACGTGCTTCGCCGCCGGCCTCCGAAGAGATCATGCGGCCGCTGCCCTTCGCCTAAAGTTCCGCCAAAGCGCCGGCCGTCTTCACGGCGTGATCGAGGACGAATTGCAGCTTGGCGGCGTGGGCGAAACCCGGCTCGTCCGGCTGCCCCTTTTGCACGGCCTCTGCAAATCGCTGGAAATTGGTGATGACCGGCTCGACCTCGACCTTGCGCCAGATCGCCTTGTCGGCATCGGCGCCTTCGCAGGTCCTGAGGGTCGAGCCCTCGGGCGTGTGCACCACTTCGAGCGCGCCCTTGTCTCCATGCAGACGCAGACGCAATTCGTTCAGATGGCCGGTCGCCCAGCGCGTTGCATGGATGACGCCGGCCGCGCCGTTTTCGAGTTCGGCCATCATCAGGAAACTGTCGTTTGCGTCGAGGTCATACTCGCCGATGCGGTTCCCGGGGCTCTTGTCGAACACTTTGAGATGCGATGCCGCCGCCTTGACGTCGCTTCCGGCGGCAAAAACCGCGAAATCGAGAATGTGGATACCGACGTCGCCCAGCACACCGTTGGAGCCGTGCTTCGTCGACAGCCGCCAAAGCCATTGCGATTCCTTGGTCCAGTCGCCCCAGGCCTTCGAGACCAGCCAGCTCTGGAGATAGGACGCTTCGAAATGGCGGATCGCGCCGAGCCGCCCGTCCAGCACCATCTTCCGGGCGGCCTGCAGCGGCGCGACGTTCCGATAGGTCAGGTTTACCATCGTGACCTTGCCGGATGCCGCAGCGGCATCGGCCATCTCCCTGGCCTCGCGGTAGTTGACCGCCAGCGGCTTCTCGCAGAGCACATGCTTGCCGGCGGCGAGTATCTTCATCGTCGTCGAATAGTGCGCGCGGTCCGGCGTCACATTGGTGACGGCGTCGAACTCTCCCCAGGCAAGGGCGTCGTCGAGCGACGTGAAAGTCAGCGGGATATTGTGCCTGAGTGCGAAGGCCCGCAGCCGGACCTCGTCCGTATCGACGGCAGCAACGATTTTGACCCCGGCGATTTCCGAGAAATTCATGGCATGGGTATTTGCCCATCCTCCGGTTCCGAGAATGATCAAGCGCATTTTTGTCCTCATGGTCGTATTGTTCGCAGCAAAATCGATTGTCTTTCGCAAGCGCCGGACGGCGGTGCCGGATCGAGAAATCGGCGCCGACTGTCAGCGCCGTTCTTCCCGGGTCGACCGCATGCGTCCGCGCCGAAGCAAGCCGTTTCCGCGCCTCAGCGGTAACCGGCTTCGCCGGCCTGGTGCAGTC
>NZ_NWSX01000055.1 GCF_002531825.1 Rhizobium sp. J15
ATAAGCAAAAGGGGTCAATGTTCGGTGCTGATTGACAACGAAAGTGCCGAAACGTTGAAAGCCCGGAAGATGGGTTTCCCTCAAAAGGGCGATCCTTTCTTCAACGATTTTGGCGTAGGCAGCGGTTGCTCCGAACCTGTTCCTGGTTTCAGCCGTGGCCGAAATGATGTGCGACGAGAGAACTGTGATCTCCTCGAGTAGCCGTTTGTGCTGGTGTCCAGGAGTGATCAAGTTCCGGCTGGTCAGTTGAATAAGTTCCGCATCATACTCGCCGAGAAGCGGAGCGAGACGTCGTGCCTCTGGCAATCCGAGCAGTGCCATCGCCCTGTAGGTTTCGATCTCAAAGATCCGGCGGACCGTGCGCCCCAAGCGATGTGCGTTGAGGTCCTTGTTGACCAGGATGATTCTGCTTGGATTGTCCCCTCGGACGCGAAAATCGGAGCAAACTTGCGCCGAGCCACCAGCAATCGATGATGCGGCGGTGTCGCCGAAATCGAAGGTTTTCAGAACCGATTGCAGTTCGTCCGGAGGACCTTCTAAAACGAGGATGCTGATGTGGCATACCAGGCGAGGTGAGCTTAGTCCCGCCACCCGCGCAAAATCACCTTCTCGGAGCTCAGATTGCGGCCAGCGCTCGGGCTCAGACCCTAACCGCCGTACGCGTGTGACCGTCACGAACTCGGTATGCCTTTCGACCCTGATAGAAACTTCACCATCTTCTTCGCGGCTGTCGTGGAACTCCTTGATCGATTCACCCATGGGCATGAAAGCAACGTGCTCGACGATCGCTGGACCGACAAAATAAATCGAAGGCCGAGCGTGAAGCTCGGCATTGAAGTCTACTGAAGGCGGCCCCGCACTTATCGTCGTCGAAGCTGCTTGATCTGCGCGATCTAAGGCCACGCTTACCTCCCCAATAAACGAAACCCAGGCCCCAGAAAGACCGGCGGTAATGACGATCTTACATCACCGGCCGAGATAAGGTATAAGGTATGACGTATGATCGCAAACAAAGCAAGCTGTTGCTAAGATGTTGGAATTATAACAAAATCACACTAATTGTGTTTCTTTGTGATTTCGTATTGTTATTTTGACGATAATGGGTCACATTGCGACCGACAAAAGGGAGGAAGAGTTGACAGCAGCAGTTTCAATTCGCGATCTCGCGACCGCTATCCGAGTCCTATCCATCGACGGCGTCGAGGCGGCAAAATCCGGTCACCCTGGCATGCCGATGGGTATGGCTGATGCAGCGGCCGTGCTGTTCGACAGGCACCTCAAATTCGATGCAAGCGAACCGGGGTGGCCAGACCGCGATCGGTTCGTCTTGTCGAACGGGCACGGCTCGATGCTGCTGTACAGCCTTCTCCACCTGACCGGGTACGAAGACCTGCCCATCGAGGAGATTCGTAATTTCCGTCAATGGGGTTCTAAAACGCCGGGCCATCCGGAGTACGGCCACACAGCAGGCGTCGAGACGACGACAGGGCCGCTGGGGCAGGGGATTGCGTCCGCTGTTGGGATGGCTATCGCAGAGCGGCGCCTGGCGACTGAATTCGGGACTGCGCTTGTAGACCACCACACCTACGTCTTCTGCGGAGACGGATGCCTCATGGAAGGTGTTGGTCAGGAAGCTGCCTCACTCGCCGGCCATCTTCAGCTTGGCAAGTTGATCGTGCTCTACGACGACAATTCCATCACCATCGATGGCTCAACTGCGATCGCGTTTTCGGAAGATGTGCTCGCGAGGTTCGACGCGTACGGATGGCACACGCAGCGCGTCGATGGCCACGACCCAGATGCGATCGACGCGGCGATATCGAAGGCAAAGGCGGATGCATCGCGACCGTCGCTCATCGCTCTGAAAACCATCATCGGATATGGTTCTCCATCTAAGGCAGGAACAAGCTCGGCGCATGGCGCACCGCTGGGCGCGAGCGAAGCCGCTGCAACAAAGGAAGTCTATGGCTGGGCGGCAGATGCATTCGAGATCCCTGCTTCAATCCAGGAGAGATGGCGCGAAATCGGTGCAAGAGGCGCTAAGGCTCGTGGGGAGTGGCAAGCGCGGCTCGAGGCAGCGGATGCGGGCGTCAAGAGCGAGTTTCAGCGTCGTGCCGCCGGCTCATTGCCGACGCAATACGTCGAAGCAGTAAACGCTGCCAAGGCGAAGCTGCTCGACAAGCCGCAATCGGTGGCCACGCGCAAAGCGAGCCAGATTGCGCTGGAGGCGCTGACGGAGTTGCTTCCGGAAATGATCGGCGGCTCGGCGGACCTCACCCATTCGAACTTGACCCGGGTTCCGGCCGTGGACAGCGATTTCACCGCCACTGCAAGCGGGCGGTATGTCAGTTATGGCGTGCGGGAGTTCGCTATGGCCGCCGCGATGAACGGCATGGCGGCTCACGGCGGCGTCATACCCTATGGCGGCACGTTCCTTGTATTCTCGGATTATTGCCGCAACGCCATTCGTGTGGCGGCGTTGATGGGCGTCCGCTCTATCTTCGTGATGACGCATGATTCGATCGGTCTTGGCGAAGACGGTCCGACCCACCAGCCCGTCGAGCATCTCGCCAGCCTCAGGGCGATGCCGAACTTGCATGTGTTCAGGCCCGCCGACACGATCGAAACGCTGGAATGCTGGGACCTTGCGATAACCAGCAAGGACACTCCGTCGGTTCTGGCGCTCTCGCGGCAGAACGTCCCCCAGCTCCGCTCGGAGCGTGACGACACCAATCGCTGCGCGCGCGGAGCCTACGTATTGCGGGAAGCCAGTAGCGAACGTGCCGTTACGCTTATTGCCACCGGAACAGAGGTCGCACTTGCGATCCAAGCAGCCGAAGAGCTCGAGGCGAGAAACATTCCGGCCGCGGTCGTCTCGATGCCGAGCTGGGATCTCTTCGAGCGGCAGACCAGGGATTATCGGAATGCGGTCCTGGGAGACGCACCACGCATCGCCGTGGAAGCGCTCTCGAAGTTCGGCTGGACCAGGTATGTCGACAGCGAGGACGACGTGATCGGGATGTCGGGGTTCGGGGCGTCCGCACCGGCGGAGACCTTGTACGAAAAGTTCGGAATCACTCAAGACGCGATTGTCGCGCGCGCCGTTGCGAGAGTGAGGGGCGACGAATGAGCGCGTCAGTAGGTCTCGCCGACGACCAAACCCGCGCCCAGTATGGGTCGGTTGATCAGTACCTTTCGAAATGGGCTGGTGAGGACACGGCGCGTCAGAGCGTGGCGGCACTGATCAACGGTGTGCTGGATGCTGCCTGTCTACTGTCCGAGCGCATTGCGGCGGGTTCCCTGGACGGCGACCCCGCACGCCTGGTCGGATCCAATTCCGACGGAGATGCGCAAAAGGCCATCGACGTCGCGTCGCATGAGTTGTTCGTCGAAATCTTGGAACGGGCGGGGGCTGCCTGGGTCTTATCCGAGGAGGCCGACGCGCCGCTTGTGTTTAAAGGCCAGCATTTCGCGGTCGCAATCGACCCGATCGACGGTTCGGGCAACGTGGGACTGGGTACGCCCGTCGGCACGATCTTCTCGATCATTCCATTCAGCCAGGGGGAAGATCCCTTCTTGGCCCCTGGAAAGCGACAGGCCGCGGCCGGTTATGTCTCATTCGGCAATACAGTGGATCTGGGTTTCTCGGTCGGCGAGGGTGTGCTGCTGGCGACGATGCATCCACAAACCGGCGAGTTTCTGATCGTCAAAAGGCAGGTCCAGATACCTCGGGACACATCCGAACTCGCATACAACGCTTCCAACCACCGTCACCTTCAACCTGGCCTCAGCCTGTACCTTCATGACTGTTTGGCTGGTAAGGAGGGCGCACGCGGCCGCGATTTCAACATGCGTTGGCTGGGATCGGCTGTCGGAGAGCTCCACCGGATCCTGCTCAGGGGCGGGGTCTTCTTCTACGCCGGCGACAAGCGCCCGGGCTACGAAAATGGACGGCTTCGGCTGGTGTATGAGGCAAACCCGATTGCGTTCCTGATGAAGCAGTCAGGGGGGCGGGCGACAGACGGCGCTTCGGCGATCCTGGACAAGGTCCCGACCTCTCACCATTGCCGCACGCCGCTTGTTTTCGGTTCGGCGACCGAGGTCGACCTGATCGCGAGCTATCTCAATTCCAACCCAACCAGCGAGTGACACTTCATGGCCAGGATCACTCTCCGCCAATTGCTGGATGATGCCGCCGAACACGGCTACGGTGTCCCGGCGTTCAACATCAACAACATGGAACAGGCGCTTGCCATCATGGAAGCGGCCGATGAGACGGATTCGCCCGTCATTCTGCAGGCGAGCCGCGGCGCGCGGGCCTATGTCAATGACATCATGCTCAAGCATATGATGGATGCTGTCACCGAGATCTATCCGCATATTCCCGTTTGCGTTCACCTTGACCACGGAAACGAACCGAGCACCTGCGTCACCGCGATACAACACGGTTTCACGTCGGTGATGATGGACGGATCGATCCGAGCTGACGGGAAAACGCCGGCGGACTGGGATTACAACGTAAAGGTCACGAAAAGCGTCAGTGAAACGGCCCACTGGGCAGGGGTGTCGGTGGAAGGGGAGCTCGGCGTTTTGGGCTCGCTGGAAACCGGAATGGGCGAAGCCGAAGACGGTCACGGTGCCGAAGGCAAGCTCGATCCGCATCAGCTTTTGACCGATCCGGAGGAAGCCGCGAAGTTTGTCAAAGAGACCAAGGTCGACGCCCTTGCCGTCGCAATGGGCACCAGCCACGGCGCCTACAAGTTCTCACGTCGCCCGGACGGAGATGTCCTGGCAATGGATGTCATAGAGGCAATCCACCGAAAACTTCCGAACACGCATCTCGTCATGCACGGTTCGTCGAGCGTGCCGGAGGAGTTGCAGGAAATCTTCAATCGTTTCGGCGGCCGGATGAAGCCGACCTGGGGCGTACCGCTCGAAGAAATCCTGCGGGGCATCCGGCATGGCGTACGAAAGGTCAATATCGACACGGATTGCCGCATGGCAATGACGGGGCAGGTGCGCAGAGTGCTGGCCGAAGATCCGACAGAATTCGACCCTCGCAAATACTTGAAGCCAGCAATGACGGCGCTTTCGAAGCTCTGTCGCGAAAGATTCGAAGCTTTCGGAACGGCCGGGCGCGCAAGCTCTATCAACGTCATGCCACTCGCGGAAATGGCGAAGCGGTATCGAGCCGGCTCGCTGTAGGTCGGTCAACGGCAACTTGTATGTAAATGTGGTGAAGCGGGACATGACCGAGAAGAAGCGCCTCTGGATTGGCACCAGCTGGAAGATGAACAAGACGCTTGCCGATGCCGCGCAGTTTGCGCACGGTCTCTGGGTCGCAGACTCCACTGCCCATCCGCGCATCCAGCGCTTCGTCATCCCTCCATTCACTGTTGTCCGAGAAGTGAAAACCGCATTGGCGGGTACGTCGGTGCAGGTCGGCGCCCAGAACATGCATTGGGCCGAAGAGGGTGCATGGACTGGCGAGATTTCCCCGGTAATGCTCCGGGATTGCAGCGTGGACATCGTCGAACTTGGTCACTCCGAGAGGCGTGAACACTTCGGCGAGACGGATGTGACGGTAGGGCTGAAAGTTGAGGCGGCGGTTCGCCACGGCTTGATCCCGCTCATCTGCATAGGAGAGACACTTCCAGAACGCGAGGCCGGGCGCGCCCGGGAGATCCTCGAGCGCCAGGTTTGCGGCGCGTTGGGGCGCCTCACCACCCTCCAGAAGGACAAACCGATCCTGCTCGCCTACGAGCCTGTCTGGGCCATTGGTGTCAATGGGATCCCCGCGACAGCGGACTACGCCGACGCCCGCCAGGCCGAGATCATCGCGTGCGCCGAAGCCATGCTCGGCCGGCGTATACCCTGCCTCTACGGCGGTTCAGTCAACGCGGACAACTGTGAAGAGCTGATATCCTGCCCTCATGTCGACGGGCTGTTCATAGGCCGCTCGGCCTGGAAGATCGAGGGCTACCTCGACATCCTGGCAAAATGCGCGGCCAAAATTTGAGGAGTGATGGAAGTGAAAGTTGCAGTAGCAGGCGACAGTGCGGGCGAAGGCCTCGCCAAGGTCCTCGCCGATTATCTCAAGGACCGTTTCGACGTGTTCGAAGTCTCCAGGACCGATTCCGGTCTCGACGATTTCTATGCAGACCTCTCCGAGCGGGTTGCCAACGGAGTGCTCGACGGCACCTACGACAAGGCCATCCTCGTGTGCGGTACCGGGATCGGCGTCTGCATTTCAGCGAACAAGGTGCCGGGCATAAGGGCAGCCCTCACGCACGACACCTACTCCGCCGAGCGGGCGGCCCTATCGAACAACGCCCAGATCATCACCATGGGCGCCCGCGTCATCGGCTCGGAACTTGCGAAGTCTATCGTCGACTCCTTTCTCGCCCAGACATTCGACGAGAAAGGCCGCTCTGCGGGTAACGTTGCGGCGATCGACAAGGTCGACACGAAATACCACGCTCGCTAGCTGAGAAAATAGGCAAGCATCTCCGCGCGGTCGACGCGCCAGGCGAAGTGAGCCTGGCGTATCTATCGTTCTCGGATGATTTCCCTAGCCGCGCTACCCAATGCCGGGGAGCCAAAGTCACAGTCGATGTAGCGGAGCAGCACGGTGTCAACACCTTTGCTCATGGCACGCTCCGATGTGGGCGATATAATCGCTGATCTGAAGACAATTGGATTGTTAACGACAATAATGCCTGCTTGCCGGCTGATCCGTCTGGAATTCTCAGATCGGACGAACGGCGTCGGTCAGTTTTCGATATTTGATCAAACCGGGCGGCTTGCGATCGGTGGGCTTCACGCCGCTTTCATCGCCGAGCAAAGGCGTCGAACGTCTCTGCCCACTCCGGATGCCAACGCGAGAGAGCAGGACGGTTCTGGACGATGTCCCCCGCCGCCCATTCGATGCGCCTCTCGTCGAGTGCTCGCGGAGTTTCGTTATCCGGGCAGAGGATGTAGAAATCACCCCGCTCGAGGCTGTTAAGCATGAAGTCGATGGTCTGCTCGGGCGTCCAAGTCGCGGCGTTTTTTTCGCCCGAAGGCGCGGTCATCCGCGTGTGAACCCAGCCGGGAATGAGCAAATGCGCCGACACCGCGCAGTTCTTCCGGTTCCGCAGTTCGTGCGCCAAGGCTTCGGTGTAGGATTTCACCGCAGCCTTGGAAACATTGTAAGCCGGATTTCCAGGAGGCGTTGTGATGCCCTGTTTAGAGCCAGTGTTGATGATAACGGACGTTTCGCCATGAGCTTCAACGATTGGGAAAAACGCCTGTGTTCCATTCAGGACGCCCCAGAAGTTGACTGCCAGCATGCGTTCCCAGGCGTCCCGGTCATCGACCGCCGTTGACGGCTGGCCCATTCCGGCATTGTTCATCAACACGGTGACGGGCGGCATCTCGGCTGCGGCCTGTTCTGCCGCTCGCTTCATGGCTTCGATATCGGAGACGTCGACACCTATCGTTCCCACGTTCGCGCCGAGCCTGCGCAGTTCGTTGGTAGAACTGTCAAGGCGCTCGCCCGGTAGGTCGATCATCACGACTGCCATTTCGAGCGAGACAGCGCACTTGGCCGCCGCCAGGCCGATGCCTGAGGCAGCACCTGTGATGACGGCGGTGCGACCTGCGCGGAATGCGGGATGCGCCATGCTTTGTCCTTACGTTCTGGCTGTCATTTCAACAGCGACGTGCGGAAATGTTCCATGTTCTCCTCGACGCTCTCCCGGCTGAGGTCACCGGTCTTCCTGTCTCGGATCATTTCAAACATGTGTTCGTGGAGACCGACCGCGCGCCATTTTCCACTGACCTCAAGCGATTTCTGGACCCAAGGCGCGACCATCGTCAGCACGAAGTCGGCGATCACGACGATCAACGGGTTTCCGGCAGCCTTGTATATTGCTCGGTGGAAATCGAGGTCGGCTTTCAGGAGGTCTTCGATCGCGGAGTTCGGATCCTCCGACAACCTTTTCAGTCGGTCGATGCACTCTCTCATCGTGGCGAGATCTTCGTCCGTGCGCCGCAGGGACGCGAGTTCCGAACAGTTGCGGTCGAAAATGTATCGCAGCTCCATCAGCATTTCAGGTGTCGAACTCTGAAGATAGAGCTGAAACATCGCAAGCGGCATCGCCGGAAGGCCTTCGTCCTTACGGATGTAGTTGCCGAAGCCGTGGCGCGTCTCGACAAGTCCCGACACCGCGAGTGTTTTGATCGCCTCTCTGATTGGTGTGCGGCTGATGCCCAGAAGCTGGGCCAGCTCCTTTTCATTGGGAAGTTTGTCACCGGGCCCAAGGTTGCCTTTGGCAATTTCGCCCGTAATGTAGTCGAGCGCTATGTCCAACCTGCTTGGGATTTTCTTTGGATCAACAGACAGCATTCCTGGTCACGCTCCAATCAGAAATTGAGAAGGTACGAGGTCATACCGCGTTTTTCGTTTTGCGACAAATGCCTAACGGTCGAGCTGGCCACTTCTCCAGGTTATTCGCCGATTTGTCCCAGTCGCTTCGAGGCTTTCGGGTCGAATGGGAACATAAGGCCGGCGGCCAAGAAGCCGCCGTCGACGTTCAGTGTGTGCCCCGTGATATACGCAGCGTCGTCGCTCGCCAAGAACACCGCGGCGTCAGCGATTTCCGACGGCTCGCCGTAGCGGCGTTGCGGAACAAGGCGATGGTAGGCATCACGCGTTTCGACCGTGTGCATCACCTTGGAGACCTCGGTCAATATCGGGCCTGGTGCGATGTTGTTCACATTGATTCCCGATTCGGCGAGTTCGACCGCCATCACCTTCGTGAGAAGCTCGACGCCGGCCTTTGAGGCGCCATAAGCCGAGCGCCCGACGCCGCCCTTCTGGCCGGACAAGGATGCGATATTGATGATCCTCCCGTAGCCCTTGGCGGCCATGATCCGAGCGAAGGCCTGGGCCACGAGGAATGTTCCCGTCAGATTGATCCGGACGACGCGCTCGAATTCCTCCCTTGAGCTTTCGAGAAACAGCGTGGTGGCGCCCACGCCTGCGTTATTGACGAGAATATCGACTGTGCCGAATCGGCCAACCGATTCCTTGACGATCGTCTCGACGTCTTCGCTGACGGAAATGTCGGCGCGGACCGCTAAAGTCCGCTCCCCAAGCCGTTCCGCCGCCTCGTTAGCCACTTCGAGATCGCGATCAACGATCACGACGTTCGCGCCTTCGCGAACATAGGCTTCAGCGATCGCTAGTCCAATGCCCCGGCCAGCTCCGGTCACCACGGCAGTGCGTCCAGAAAGTCTCATCTCGTCCTCCAATTTTCAAGATATGAGGTATAAGGTATAAGGTATGACCTTGACAGAGTTATGTGCTGCTTCTATGAGTATTGTCAAGAGTGAACCCCGGCTGACGTATGGAGGCAGATATCCTCGGCCGGGAGATTGGGAGAATCCGATGACATCAGCTGGTAGGCTCAAGGCCGTGTTTTACGGCGACGACTTCACGGGCTCGTCAGAAAATCTGGCGCAGTTCCATCGGAGTGGCGTGAAGGGCAAGCTGTATCTGGCGCGCCCTTCGGTAGATAAGGCGGTCGCAGATTCTCGGTCCTATGATGTGCTTGGTTTCGCCGGCACGGCGCGGGCATTGTCAGGAGCCGAGCTCGACGAGGAACTCGACAGCGCCTTCTCGATCATAAGCACCCTCAGCAGTCCGTTTGTTCAGTACAAGATCTGCTCCACATTCGACTCCTCGCCGACGGTTGGAAGCTTCGGCGCGGTTTTGGCGCGTGCCGAAGTTCACTTCGGCAAAAGAGACGTTCCTGTCCTTGCGGCAACTCCAGACTTTGGACGCTATACGTGTTTCGGAAATCATTTCGCGCGCTTCGCCGGCGGCGTCGAGCGATTGGATCGCCATCCAAGCATGTCGCGCCATCCGAGAACGCCGATGCATGAGGCAGATCTTCGCATGCATCTTGCGACGCAGACGACGAAGGAATTTGACAATGTGGCGCTTCCGACGGTTCGGAACCGCTCTGCGATGGAGGAGCGCGTATCTGCATCTTTCCAGGGCGGGGCAGGGGTCATTTTCGACGGCCTCGAGAACGCGGATATCGCCGCGATCGTTGATCTGCTTTGGACGCGATCCCTGAAGCAACCAATCTTCGCGCTCGCGGCCCAAGGCCTTGCACAACAGCTCGGAATTCTCTGGGCGCGCCTCGGATTGCTGTCTCCTACCAAGACCGTAAAGACGGAAATCACTCGGGTGGAAAATCTGCTGGTGCTTTCCGGCAGCTGCGCTCTCCAGACCGGTCGCCAGATCGCCGCGGCGGAAGCTGCTGGATGGAAGCTGGTCCACTTGGATGTCTCCAAAATCGAGTCTGACGAGCATGCTGCGGTAGTTGCACGGGATGCTGCACTGAAGGCGATCGAAGGCCTCGATCGCGGTCGGCCCACAATCATTTACACGGCCCGAGGAGAGTCCGGCCGCGTCGCCGGCGGCGATGTCCCTGCGGAACGCTTGGGAGCCATCTACTGCGAGATCGCGCGCGCGGTGCGTCGCGTCATTTCCTTGCCGCGCATCGTGTTTTCCGGCGGCGACAGTTCGAGCTACGCGGTACGGACGATTGGCGCAGAGGCGCTTGAGATCGCAGTTTTCGACGAGGTTCAGAATTGCCACGTCTGCCGTCTGGACGCACCGGGCGACGCCGATATCGATGGCCTCGAAGTCATGCTGAAGGGCGGACAGGTTGGTGCCGATGACTTCTTCCTGCGTGCCAAGGCTGGCACCGCGGGATCAGTGGCGGCTTAAGGACGAGACGATGCAAAAGAAGATCATCCTCGAAGCAAGGGTCAACGAGTACGCGCCGCGTACCTCCAACCCAAATATACCGTACACCGCCGACGAGATCGTCGCCGCCGCCGTTGCGGCACGGAAAGCGGGAGCGGCGATCTTGCATTATCACGCAAGAACTCCCGACGGGGGTGCCACGAACACTGTCGAAGCGAATGCTGAAATCATTCGCAAAGTCAGGGGGGCCACCGACCTGCTCATCCTGCCAACGCTTGGCTTCATCTCGAATGACTCCGACGCCAAGAAGCGCATTGACACGGTCGCAACGCTGGCATTGGATCCTGCCACAAGGCCCGATATCGCTCCGATCGATACTGGATCGGCCAATCTCGAGCTGTGGAATGCCGAGACGAGCACGTTCGAAAACCCCGAGCGGTTGTATCTCAACACCACGGAAAGTCTCGCGCATTACGCGCGTACCTTGGCCGAAAGGGGCGTAAAGCCGAAGCTGGTCTCGTGGTCTGTCGGATTCACGCGCCGCGCGATCGCTCTGATGGATGCTGGTCTCGTGAGCGGGCCTGCTTACTTTCTCCTCCATCTGACAGGAGGGCGATACATCACCGGCCACCCGCCGACCGAGGCTGGTCTGATGGCCCATCTCGCCTTCCTTCCGGACGACAGACCGATCGAATGGACGGTTAATTGCCTGGGCGGCAATCTACTCGACATCGCTCCTGCGATTTGCCGGTTGGGCGGCCATATGGCGATCGGCATCGGTGACTATCCCTATCGTGAGTTCGGCACGCCCACGAACGCGGATATTATATCGCGTGCCGTAGAGATCGCCCAGAAAGTCGGACGCGAGCCTGCCACACCGGCTGAGGCACGCGCAATCCTGGGACTGGTGAGCAACTAAAAACCAGTGCGACATGCCACAAGCATGCATGCGCCGAAGTTTTCGATTTCATGAGGTATGACGTCATATCATGGTCAAGGCAACTGAGAAGATCGAAGTCCAGACAACCGCGCAATCTGCGCCAGAGCGCGTGCTTCTCCGGGCTGAGGGCGTCCAAAAGTCGTTCAACGGTGTTCCGGCGCTCGTCGATGGCCGGCTGATCCTGAAGGCCGGCACAGTTCACGCTTTGTGTGGTGGCAATGGCGCCGGCAAGTCGACCTTTCTGAACATTACGATGGGACTGCTCCGCCGCGATGGCGGTACAGTTGAGATCGATGGCGAACAAGTCGACTTCAAAAGCGCCGCTGACGCTTTGCGTCACGGCATCGCGATCATCACTCAAGAGCTTTCCCCGGTCCCCGAGATGACCGTCGCTGAGAATCTTTATCTTGGTCGTGAACCGAAACGGCTCGGAGTGCTTGTCGATTTCAGTCAGATGCGCAGGGACGCCCAAGCATTCCTCGACGAGCTCGGCTTCGAAGTCGACGCTACGAGGAAGATGGGGGAATTGAGCCTTGCCCAGATTCAGCTGGTCGAAATCGCGAAGGCTCTCAGCTATCGGGCACATATCGTCATCATGGACGAGCCGACATCGGCTATCGGCGAACACGAAGTCCATGTCTTGTTCAATGCGCTCCGCAAAATCACCGCGCGCGGTTCCGCAATTATCTACGTGTCTCACAAACTCACTGAAATCTTTGAGATCGCGGATGAGTATACGGTGTTCCGCGACGGCCGTTTCATCGAGACCGGAAACATCAAGGATATCGACCGCCGTCATCTTGTGACACAGATCGTGGGGCGTGAGGTCAAGCTGGTCGAGAAGGGCAAGCCTCTCGAAGACGCACCAATCCTGCTTTCGGTCTCGAACTTGGCGCGAGGGTCTCATTTCCGGGACATCTCGTTGGAGGTGGCGTCGGGCGAAGTGGTCGGCATCTACGGGCTGCTCGGGTCCGGACGAACCGAATTCCTCGAGACAATATTCGGCCTGCATTCGCCGACAGGAGGCGAGGTTGTCTTCAACGGCGGCAAGGTCAAGCCAGGCAGCCCTAAAGACGCGATCCAGCGTGGCATGGCAATGGTAACCGAGGACCGCAAGGACAGCGGTCTCGTGCTGTCGGCATCGATTGCCCATAACATTACGCTTTCCTCGCTCGCCCTGATGGCCATCAGCGGTTTCATCCGCGGGGACAAAGAGCGCAGTGCAGTCCAAGACATGATCGTCTCACAGAGGATCAAGTCGGCGTCGCCGGATGTTGCCGTTGAAACCCTGTCAGGCGGCAATCAGCAAAAAGTCGTGCTGGCCCGATGCCTTTTGACAAATCCGAAGCTGCTCATTTGCGACGAACCGACGCGCGGCATCGACGAAGGTTCGAAGCAGGAGATCTACGCGTTTCTGCGGGACTTCGCGGCAAAGGGTAACGGCGTCCTGGTGGTTTCCTCGGAGGCGCCGGAGATCATGCAGCTCAGTGACAGGATCGCGATCTTCAAACAGGGGCAGCTCGTCAACGTAATCGACGGTGCCGAGGCATCACAACAGACGCTCATGGATTTGGCGAGCTGATCGACAGCCCCAATCCGCCAATGGGAGGATTTGCAAAATGAGTACAATCGCTGTGGAAAAATCGGGAAGCTTCCGTGCCGGCGAGATTATGAGGCAATTCAGCATCGTCTTGGTGTTCTTGCTGATCGTCGCGTTCTTTTCGGTTGCCAGCCCTTATTTCATGACGTGGCCCAACTGGCTCAATCTGGTCCGACAGTCGTCGATCAACGGTATTCTGGCGATCGGCGTCACCTTCGTGATTTTGACCAAGGGTATTGACCTGTCCGTCGGCTCGGTGATGGCCATCGCCGGCATGATCGCGGCCAGCCTGGTGACCGAAACAAACGAGCACTTTGTCCTGATCGGCATCTTGGCCGGCCTTGCAGTCGGTGCAGGCCTTGGCCTCGTGAACGGCGTCCTCGTGGCCGCGATCAAGGTGCCGCCGTTCGTGGTGACACTTGGAATGCTGAGCGTGGCGCGCGGTCTGACCTTGATCTTTTCTCAGGGAAGCCCGATCCCCAATCTTTCCGACGCGTACAAGTGGATCGGCTCCGGCCAGGTCATGTACATCCCCGTCCCGATTATCATCCTGTTTCTCGTATTCGGCATCGGCTGGGTCGTTCTGAATTACACGACTTTCGGGCGCTACGTCTATGCTGTCGGCGGCAACGAGAAGGCGGCGCGCACGAGCGGTATTTCGACAAAGATGATCGTCGGCGCCACCTACGTCATCTCCGGTCTCCTTGCCGGCATGGCGGGGCTTGTGTTGACCGCGCGGACAACCGCGGCGCTGCCACAGGCGGGCATCGGTTACGAGCTCGATGCGATCGCCGCCGTTGTCATCGGTGGGACCAGCCTCGCTGGCGGTCGCGGCTCCTTGCTGGGCACTCTAATCGGCGCGCTGATCATTGGCACCATCAACAACGGCATGGACCTGATGGGTGTGTCTTCCTACTACCAGCAGGTGCTCAAGGGCACCATCATCGTGGTCGCGGTCATCGCCGACCAGATCCGTAAATAGCGAATTTCGGAATTGCCGCCGACGTCGTCGGCGACAATGCCCGGTTATGCAAGACGTGGTCGGGCAGTTTTCACCAGAGGAGATCAAGAAAATGCAGATGTTCAGGAGGAACCTGCTCAAGGCAGGTGCGGGACTGGCGATCGTCGCGGCGACACTGACGGGACCCAAGTTGGCGTTCGCGGAAGACAAGATCCGTATTGCGGCTATGTCGTTCGGCGAGTCCGGCGAATACATGAAGGCCTGGTCGACCGAAATCAAGAACCATCCGGCCGTTAAGTCGGGCCAGGTCGAGATCACCGTCTTCGATGGCAAGTACGACCCGCTGACACAGGCGAACCAGATCGACACCGCGATCACCCAGCAGTTCAACGCGATCATTATGTCACCGTTCGACCTGGAGGCCTCGGTGCCGCCGATCGACAAGGCCGCCGAAGCAAAGATCCCGCTGATCGTGTCGGCGCTCAAGACCAAGTCGACGAACTACACTGCCTCCATCATCGTCAACGACACCGAAGGCGGCCGCATCATCGCTGAGGAACTTGGCAAGCGCCTTCCGAACGGCGGCAACGTCGTCCTCATGGAAGGTCCGATCGGCCAGTCGGCCCAGATCGAACGGCGCGCCGGCATCGACGCCGGTCTCGCCAAGTTCCCCAATCTGAAGCTCATCGAGAACAAGACGGGCAACTGGAGCCGCGCCGAGGGTCAGGCTCTGATGGAGAACTGGTTGCTCGCCCATCCTGGTCAGATCAACGGCGTTCTCGCTGAGAACGACGAGATGGCACTCGGCGCGATCGAGGCGATGAAGAGCGCCGGCATCGACCTCAAGACCGTTCCGGTCCTGTCGATCGATGGCATTCCGGATGCCAAGCGTGCCGTGAAGAAGGGTGAGCTGGCGGTGTCCCTCTACAAATACGCCCGCGCCGAAGGCCAGGGTGCCGTCGATCTTGCGCTGCACGCAATCAAGGGCGACGACTACAAGCCGCAGGCCGAAATCTGGGGCTCGCTGATGGAATGGAAGGACGGCAAGGACAAGGACTACGTCGTTCCGTGGCTCATCCTCGACGCCACCAACGTCGATAAATACATGTAAATCAAGGAACTGAGGCGGGCGGCTTACGGGCCGTCCGCCAAGCATTACGGCAATAAGGAACGATCAGCAATGCTGCAGAGAACACTTGGAAAAACCGAAGTAACGCTCACCTCCCTGGGACTGGGTACCTCGCCCCTCGGTGGCTGCAATGTTGACGTGAGCTTTCAGGCCTTCGAAGCGGTCGTGCTCAAAGCGTATGAGCTCGGCGTTCGCTATTTCGACACCGCACCACTCTACGGTCTCGGAAAATCCGAGCATTCTCTCGGTCATATTCTCAGGAATCACGATCTCGTCGGAAAGGTTGTTGTCAGCACCAAGGCAGGCCGGATTCTCAAGCCGGAAAGCCGGGCCAAGCGCGCGGAGAGCCTCTACGGGATCGACTGGGTGAAGGCGCTGCCGTTCGTCGATGAATACGACTATTCCTACGACGGCATCATGCGCGCATTCGAAGATAGCCAGCAGCGGCTGGGCATGGACCACGTTGACATCCTGTACCTCCACGACGTGAGCGGCGAATGGCACCGCGAGGCGTATGACACCCATCTGTCGGCGCTGAGATCGAGCGGTTACAAGGCTTGTGACGAACTGCGGCGGACGGGCTCGGTTAAAGCGATCGGTCTCGGGGTCAATGAAATGGCGTCGGTTCTGCAAGTGGCGGAAGAGTTCGATCTCGATTGCTCGATGGTAGCGGGACGATACACCCTCCTCAATCACGGCGCGCTCGACCACTTCTATCCGGAAATGCAGCGCCGCGGGATTGGTATCATCGCCGCTGGAATCTACAACTCGGGCATTCTGGCCGAAGGAAGCAAGTCACAGACCACCACTCGCACCTACGATTGCCAGCCCGCGCCTGAGGCCATAGTGCGTAAGGTCGAAGCGCTGGAAGTTGTCTGCGAACGCCATGGCGTCTCCCTTCCAACCGCGGCAACACAATTCGTCTATGCGCATCCTGCTGTGACTGCGGTCGTGCAAGGCGCGCTGACGCCGGAACACGTGACGGCAAACGTCGCAGCGATCTCAACCCCAATTCCAGTCGCCTTCTGGGACGATTTGAAGTCGTCCGGCCTCATTCCCGCGGCCGCACCAGTACCGAGCACGTGACTCCAATGACGATAGAACTGGCTCAGCCAAGGCCCTCCGACATCCTGGTCACTTACCGCATCGAAACGGCGGGGGACCCCGAGGCGCTGGCCGCCAAAATTGCCAGCGATCAATCTACGGGGACTTTTGTCGATTTGCCGGGTGAGACGCCAGAGCTCAAAGCTCGTGCGGCCGCGAGGATCGTAGCGTTTCAAAGGCTGGAGGCTGTCGGCGTGCCCTCTCTTCCCGCTGAGGGGAGGGCGTTCAATCGCGCTCAGGCGACAATAGCCTATCCGCTCGAAGCGGTCGGCACCGACCTGTCTGCTCTGACGACAGTTGCGCTTGGCGGCGTTTGGTCGATCAAAGGATTTACTGGACTCCGGATCGTCGGCCTGCAACTGCCTCCTGAGTTCGAAGGCGTCTATCCAGGTCCCCAATTCGGCATCGATGGCTCCCGGCGCCTGACCGGCGTTTACGGCAGGCCAATCATCGGCACGATCATCAAGCCCGCGCTCGGGCTGACCCCCGACGAGACTGCGCAAGTGGTTGCGGAACTTGTCGCGTCCGGCGTCGACTTTATCAAGGACGATGAGAAGCTGACGTCGCCACCCTACTCCTCGTTGGAGGCGCGGGTAAAAGCGATCATGCCGATCATCCGTGATCAGGAGCAGCGGACTGGCAAGAAGGTGATGTATGCCTTCGGCATTTCCGACGTCGATCCCGACGAGATGGTCCGCAAGCACGACCTGGTTGTGCGCGAGGGTGGCAACGCCGCCGTGATCAACATCAATTCGATCGGCATGGGCGCTTTCCTGTTTCTGCGTCGAAGGTCGTCTCTGGCCTTGCACGCCCATCGCAACGGCTGGGATCTTCTCACGCGGCATCCAGGTCTCGGGTTCGACTTCTCGGTCTATCAGCAGCTTTGGCGACTTCTCGGCGTCGACCAATTCCAGATTAATGGAATCGCCGCCAAATACTGGGAGCCGGACGACTCCTTCGTTCAGTCGTTTCACGATCTCCAGAAACCGATTTTCAGTGACGCCGACCGTCCTCTGCCGGTCGTGTGTTCGGGTCAGTGGGGCGGCCAGGCACCGGAGACCTATCGGAGGACGGGGCAGACGGTCGACCACCTTTATCTTTGCGGCGGTGGGGTGGTTAGCCACCCCGGGGGGCCTTCAGCGGGTGTGAAGGCCGTCCGCGCGGCATGGGATGCCGCCGTGTCGGGTATCGATCTTCATGCATACGCCAAATCTCATCCGGAGCTGGCCCAGGCACTCGCCAAGTTCGGCCCGAAAACCGTAGCGGAAGGAAAATGACAAGATGGAATACCGTCAACTTGGCCGGTCAGGTCTAAAAATCTCGCAACTGGTTCTTGGCTGCATGAGTTTTGGCGTCGCCGACCGCGGTAACCATGCGTGGACCTTATCCGAAGAGGATAGCAGGCCCTTCATCAAAGAGGCGCTCGAGTTGGGCATCAATTGCTTCGACACGGCCAATGTCTACTCGGACGGCACCAGCGAGGAGATCGTCGGCAAGCTGCTCAGGGAGATGGTGCCTCGTGACGAAGTCGTCATCGCCAGCAAGGTCTACGGCAAGATGCGCAATGGAGCGAATGCAGTCGGACTTTCCCGCAAAGCGATCATCGCGGAGGCCGAGGCCAGCCTTAAGCGGCTGGGCACCGATTATATCGACCTCTACCAGATTCATTTCTGGGACAACTCGACGCCCATCGACGAAACCTTGGAGGCGTTGACCGATCTCGTTCGCAGCGGCAAGGTCCGCTATATCGGAGCCAGCAATTGCTACGCGTGGCAATTTGCGCGGGCCCTCTACAAGTCTGACGCTGCGGGATGGTCACGCTTCATTTCGATGCAAGCTCAGATGAACCTCCTTTATCGCGAGGAGGAGCGGGAGATGCTGCCACTTTGCAAGGCAGAAGGTGTCGGGATCATCGCGTTCAGCCCGCTGGCGCGTGGCCGCCTCAGCCGGCCCTGGGAGGAAAGCAGTTTACGGTCTCAAACCGACAATGTGACGGCCCGGTTCTACGGACACGCGGACGAGGCGGACCGGCGCGTCGTAGATGTCGTCGCCAAGATCGCAGACGTCAAGAACGTCTCGCGCTCTCTCGTTGCCATGGCATGGCTCAACGCCAAGGCGGGCGTGACTGCTCCTATTATCGGGGCCACGAAGCTTCAGCATCTGAAAGACGCCGTCGCTTCATTGGCCGTTACGTTGAGCGATAACGAGGTCCGCGAACTCGAGGAGCCATATGTGCCGCATAGCGTAGTCGGCTTGAACTGAGTTTGGCTCAGCGGGAACGAAGTTGGACTGTCAGGAGGCACGCGAAACTGGGCTTCCTGAAGAACCCATCGATGGCCCGATTCGATCGTGGCTCCGGATTCTGCGACGCCAGCCTATGGAAACCTCCCCGTCATCGAGTGGGACATACAATCTGATGACGATCGCTCCAGAACCAGCGCGAGGGAAAAATGACGGTCACCCGTCGATTTGACGGCAGCGATAGCGCAATTGAGGCTGCCGCCCGGCTAATGCGAAATGGCGAAGTTGTGGCTTTTCCGACTGAGACGGTATACGGGCTCGGCGCGGACGCAAGCAGCGCCGCCGGGATCGAACGCATCTACGAAGCCAAGGAACGCCCGCGGCATAACCCGCTGATTATCCACGTCTCTGACTTGGAAATGGCGCAGAGGATGGCACATTTCAATCCGAAAGCAGAGTTGGTTGCTGCCAGCTTCTGGCCAGGACCTCTGACATTGCTTCTGCCGATGCGGGCTGATGCGGGGCTCGCAGCCGCGGTTACTGCGGGCATGAAAAATGTCGCAATCC
This sequence comes from Rhizobium sp. J15, assembly GCF_002531825.1. GTDB lineage: Bacteria > Pseudomonadota > Alphaproteobacteria > Rhizobiales > Rhizobiaceae > Rhizobium. Next base: position 19,308 of record NZ_NWSX01000055.1, read on the forward strand.
GATTTCCCTCGTCGAGTGTCGCCCAACGGCTGATCCGGGCCGTCGGATTTCCGGTGGCAGCGCCTTCGGCCAATCGTTCCGGGAAGGTCACCTCGACCCGCTTCGTGGAAGTTGTCCGCCAGTTGGACGGACGGATTTCGGGAATCGTGGAAGAAGACATATGCGATTATGGCCTGGAATCGACTATTCTGTCGTTGGTCGGATCTCCGATCATTCTACGTCACGGGTCGGTTCCGCGGGAGGCATTGGAAGCTTTACTCGGCCCGATTGACGAAGACACTGGGCCTCAAAAAGTCTCGGCACCAGGCCAGCTAAAGAGCCATTATGCTCCGGAAGCCGCAGTTCAGATGAATGTCGACAGTCCTGCCGCCAATATGGTCTGGGTCGGTTTCGGACCGGAGTGCGAGGGCTGTCAATTGACGCTGTCTTCTTCCGGTGACCTTCAGGAAGCTGCCCGCAACCTATACACCGCCATGAGTGAAGCCGACGCCTTGGCCGGCGCGAGTGACGTGATTGCATTCGCCCCGGTGCCTCTGATTGGCCTTGGCAGGGCGATCAATGATCGGCTGAGACGAGCTGCTGCGCCGCGTGGTGCGTAGGCGGGCGTTCCAACCAATTCGCAAAACGCGGATGCCGGCATGCAAAAAACACTTGCCTATATAGGTATGACCTTATACCTTACACCTTGCTGATTGAGGAGTCAGGCCACGGAGGTCCATCAAGCATTTCTGGTGTGATTGGCGGCAGACGCCGGCGCGACCTGACACGCATTTGGGACACGGGCTTTAACCGAACAATGACGGCAGGGCGGAAGCTACATCGCTTCGACGCCTCCTATCGACATCTAGGGATGATCACATGACCGAACTTGAAACTAGGCCGCTCGGAAAAAGCAAAGTGCAGGTAACTTCGCTTGGGCTAGGCACAGTGCCGCTCTCTGGCTTCAACGCCGGTGTCTCCTACGACGAATTCGAAGCCACGATCCTCGCCGGGTACGCGGCCGGAATCCGCTATTTCGATTGCGCGCCGATGTATGGATTCGGCAAGTCGGAGCATTATCTTGGCCATGCCCTCCGGGCGAACAAGCTGCGCGAAAATGTGGTGGTGAGCACCAAAGTCGGACGTGTATTGAAGCCGGCAAGCAGGACAAAGAAGCTAGAGACCGTCTACGGCATCGAGTGGATCGACCCGCTTCCGTTTCTCGATACCTACGATTACACCTATGACGGCGTGATGCGCGCATTCGAAGACAGCCAGCAGCGCCTCGGATTGGACTATATCGACGTTCTTCTCGTGCATGACGTTGGTCGGGCATGGCACGGCGACCAAAGCGAGTTCTATTGGAATCAGCTTCGGGTCTCGGGTTATAAGGCACTGGACGAGCTTCGCTCCAGCGGAGCCGTCTCAGCCATCGGCTTGGGGGTCAACGAAACCGACTCTGTGGTCGGTGTCGCCCGTGAATTCCCGATCGACTGCTCCTTGATCGCGGGCCGCTACACCCTCCTGAACCATGCCCCGCTTGAGGCCGCGTTCGACGAATTGCTCCAGCGGAATGTCTCCGTGATCGCGGGCGGGATCTTCAATTCCGGAATTCTGGCGACAGGCGTCGGCGGACTCACGGCCACTTACGACTATGGCAAGGTTCCGGCGGCCGTCGTCGAAAAGGTCAAGGCGATCGAGAGCATTTGCTCGAGATTTGCGGTGAGCTTGCCTGCAGCGGCTATGCAATTCGTCTACGCGCATCCGGCAGTGGCAACCCTTGTCATGGGCGCAAAAAGCGCATCCGAAGTCGATCAGAACGTCAAGGCGATCAACGAGACAATACCCGCTGCGTTTTGGGATGCTTTGACGGAAGCGAACCTTCTTCCGTCGAATGCTCCGCTGCCGACGGCTGCACGATAATGGTCAGCGGAGGCACCGTTCGCGGAGGCTTCCGCTGTGAAGCGCTGGTAGGCTCGGTACCATTGCCGGAGGGGCGCGCATGCCTGGAGGCGCTCGTCAGAACATATGGCGAGCTCCTCGCGATCTACTCATTCATGCATCTGGCATTGAAGGAGAAGAGCATGCGTCTCTTGATTGGCGAACTCGCCGATCGCGCCACAGAGATCAAGCGATCCGTCTGTTATTCGCTGGCCGGCTTGCGCGGCGTCGCGGGGCAGGGCCACGCGCTGTCCCATCTTGAAAACACAGATCGTCTGCTTGCCAAGGTGGAAGAGCACCTCCGACGCCGATTTCTAATTTCAGATGCACCCCTGCTTGGGCTGCTTTCAAACGCGGCGATCGAACTGAAACGATCGGCCGCTCTCTTAGGCACGACGACCTTCGACACCACAGCATGCTGTGGAGGGTTTCTATTTGAACATGGGGAGGAAAACCATGGGAGCACATTCAATCTGGGTGCTTGAATACTCGCGCAGTCCCGTACATCCGGTCAGCGGAGTCCTTTACGGCGCCCATAATCAGGGCACGATGAACCTGCCGTTCGCATATATTCTGATCAAGACGGGAGATGCGGTCGTCCTGGTCGATGTCGGGCACGACGCCAGCGATTTCGGAGGCCAGATTGCCAATTCCATCGGCGTCACAGGTTGGACACCGCCGGACATTGTTCTCGGGGAATGCGGGATCAGGCCCCAGGACGTCACGCACGTCATCCTCACGCACGCTCACTTCGATCACATCGGCGGCCTGAAGTTCTTCCCAAATGCGAAAATTTTCATTCAGAAAAAGGAACTGGAATCCTGGATGTGGATTCTGGCAAAGGGTCGCCGCTTCCGCTCATTACAGGCCGGATTGAACCCGGCGGATATCCTCTACCTAACCCAGGCAAATATCGAGGGTCGCCTTGAACTGGTCGAGGGAGAACGGGAAAACTTGGTGCCCGGCGTTCATGTCTATCCTGCATTCGACACTCACACCGCAGGATCGCAATATGTAGTGGTCGAGACCGGCGATGGAGACGGCAAATTTGTCCTGTCCGGCGACGTCATCTACACCTACAGCAACCTCACGGGTGGGGACTCCAACGATCCCTGCTTCGTGCCGCCGGGCCTTGCGAATGGCAGCCAGACACGCCTGATCGAGTCCGCCGAGGAGATGCTCAAAATCGTCGGCATGGACGAACGACGTATCGTTCCCATGCACGAGGAACAGCTCTCAAAAATCTATCCGTCGCGCGTGACGGATCGCCAGCTCATGCTCGTCGAAATATGTTTGGCCGACGGAGAAGTATCGAGAGTTTGATGGATCAGAATTGCCGCGGACGCCAGGCTGGATAATTCACGATCGTCCTCCCAGACGATGCGCAGCGAAAAGGCCGGGGTCGGTTCACCGACCCCGGCCTTTTCCACATCTACCTTAGCAAAGGGATCAGTCGGCTGACCGAGTTCTTCGCGTCGCCATAGAACATCCTTGTGTTCTCTCTGAAGAACAGCGGATTCTCGATCCCCGAATACCCGGTACCCTGGCCACGCTTTGACACGAACACCTGCCGCGCTTTCCATACCTCCAGAACAGGCATGCCTGCGATCGGCGAGTTCGGATCGTCCTGCGCCGCAGGGTTCACGATATCATTCGAGCCGATGACGATGACGACGTCTGTCTCCGGGAAGTCCTCGTTTATCTCGTCCATTTCGATGACGATGTCGTATGGCACTTTCGCCTCGGCAAGGAGCACGTTCATATGGCCAGGCAATCGGCCCGCCACAGGATGGATGGCGAACCGAACGCTCTTGCCGGCTGCACGCAGCTTGCGCGTGAGCTCCGACACCGCAGACTGCGCCTGGGCAACAGCCATTCCATAACCTGGTACGATGATAACGCTCTGGGCTTCGTTGAGCGCGGCAGCCACTCCGTCGCCGTCAATCGCAATCTGCTCCCCCGTGATCTCAATCTGCGGTCCGGCGGTGCTGCCGAAACCACCGAGTATTACCGAAAGGAAGCTGCGGTTCATGGCTTTACACATGATGTATGACAGGATCGCACCCGACGATCCGACAAGCGCGCCAGTCACGATCAGCAGGTCGTTGCCGAGGAGGAAGCCCGTGGCCGCCGCCGCCCAGCCCGAATAGGAATTCAGCATCGACACCACGACGGGCATGTCCGCTCCGCCGATTGCCATGACGAGATGCGCGCCGAGAAGAAACGCGATCAAAGTCATGAGATATAGCGTCCAGGATGCCGCGTGATTCATGTAGAGGATCATCAACGCGACCGAGATGACAATCATGGCTGCGTTGCAGAGATGGCGGCCGGCCAGGACCAGCGCTTTGCCGCCGATCCGTCCGGACAACTTTCCATACGCAACGATCGATCCTGTGAAAGTGACCGCTCCGATGAAGACGCCGATGAAAATCTCCACTTCATGAATGACCTGCTCGCCTGACGTTGCGAATGTGTGCACGGTGAGATCGGAATTGATGCCTATCAGCACTGCGGCGAGGCCGACAAAACTGTGCAACGCTGCCACCAACTGCGGCATTCCCGTCATCTCGACGCGCTTCGCCAAGAGCGTACCGAAAATGGCGCCGGTGGCCAGAGCAACGCAGAGTGCTCCGGACAGGCCGGCGCCGGGACCGAAAACGGTGGCGACGATCGCGATGGTCATGCCCGTGATGCCGTACCACACGGCGCGCTTTGCGCTTTCCTGGCCGGACAGTCCGCCGAGCGCGAGAATGAAGAGGACAGAGGCCGCGATGTAGGCGGCGGTCTGGATTCCAGTGGTCATGGGAGCCTCCCGCTCAAGACTTTTGAAACATCATCAACATGCGTCGGGTGACCATGAAGCCGCCGACGATGTTGATGGTCGCGATCAAGACTGAGACACTCCCGAGCAACGGCACCAGCCAGCCAGGGGAGCCCATCTGCAAAAGAGCGCCGAGCACGATGATGCCCGAGATTGCGTTGGTGATGGCCATCAATGGTGTGTGGAGGGCATGGCTAACTCCCCAGATCACCTGGAAGCCGACGAAGCAGGCAAGGACGAACACGATGAAGTGCGCCATGAAGGCAGGCGGCGCGTAAGCGCCGACCAATGCCGTTAGGAAGCCTCCCGCCAAAAGCAGGCCAACCTGCGTGCGTGTAGCTGAGCGGAAGGACGCCATCTCGGCTGCCCGCTTTTCCTCGCGCGTGAGTTCCTTTGCCTTCTCCTTCGGCTTTTGCGCCGCAATCGCCTGCACTTTGGGAGGCGGTGGAGGGAAAGTGATATCACCTCGGAACGTCACAGTTGCGCCGCGGATGACATCATCGTCCATATTGTGAACGATCACGCCATCTTTGCCCGGAGTGAGATCGGCGATCATGTGCCGGATGTTGGTCGAATAAAGCGACGAGGACTGAGCCGCCATCCGGCTCGGAAAATCTGTGTAGCCGATAATGTTCACACCGTTGTCCGACACCACCTTCTGATCGGCGACCGTGAGTTCACAGTTTCCGCCTCGCTCCGCGGCGAGATCGACGATGACGGATCCTGGTTTCATCGCCGCGACCATGTCGGCCAACCAGAGTATCGGCGCATCCCGGCCCGGTAGCAGGGCCGTCGTAATAACGATGTCCATGTCCGGCGCGAGCTCGCGGAACTTGGACAGCTGCTTTTGGCGAAACTCCGGCGACGAAGGAGCCGCATACCCGCCCGTCACCGCGCCATCGTGTTGCTCGTCAAAATCGAGATAGACGAATTGAGCTCCCATGGATTCAATCTGCTCGGCGACCTCTGGGCGGACGTCGAAGGCGAAAGTGATCGCGCCGAGGCTCACGCTGGTGCCGATCGCTGCCAATCCGGCCACGCCGGCACCGATGACGAGTACTTTCGCCGGAGGCACTTTGCCCGCCGCGGTGATCTGCCCGGTGAAGAAGCGGCCGAAATTCGCACCTGCTTCGATGACGGCCCGGTAGCCCGCGATATTTGCCATGGAGGACAATGCGTCCATCTTCTGTGCGCGGCTGATGCGCGGCACCATGTCCATGGCGACGACAGTCGAGCCGGAATGCCGAGCACGCTCGAGCAGCTCCTTGTTGGCTGCGGGATGGAAGAAAGAGATCAGCGTCTTTTCAGGCGACAGCAGCGCGATCTCCTCATCCGTCGGGGGGCGCACCTTGACAATCACCTCGGCGGCCGCGGCGAGAGCCTGTGGACTTGGAACGACCGCGACCCCCGCGTTGCGGTAGGCTTCATCCGAGATACCCGCCATGAGGCCGGCACCAGTTTCGACGAATATGTCGTGCCCTAACTTCATGAGCTGCGATGCCGAATCCGGCGTCAACGCGACGCGGGCCTCGCCGTCCAGCCGCTCGCGCAGCGCTCCAATCTTCATTCCGATCCTCCTGTTTCGGTAGCAAACGTTCGAGCGCTTTTGACCATCGAAGGAACTTCCAACCCGTCAGGGCGAGTGCTCCGTTGAATCACGAGTCCCTCACGTCGCGGATGATGCCAGCCGGCGCCAAATCGGCTGCGTCTGCCAGTATCACCGAAGTAAAAATATCACAATATAAAATCACAAAATCACACCAAATAATATGATTATGTGATTTTGTGTTGTGCGGGGGTTGATGTTAGAAGATCGGATTCGGTGCGCTGGAGGATTACAATATGAAGAGAGATGATCGGAGGCAGGCCATCATGGACCTGTTGGTCGCGCAGAGAATGGTGGATCTGGACGACCTATCCGATCGGTTCGCGGTCTCGAAGATGACCATCCACCGCGATTTGGACGATCTTGAGCAGGCGGGCATGCTTCGCAAAGTCCGTGGTGGGGCAACGATGGAGGCAGGAAGCCATTTCGAAAGCGATTTCCGCTTTCGCCAGCAGCAGGAGGGCGACGCCAAGCGCCGCATGGCTGAAGCCGCCCTTGAACTTGTCGAGCCCGGGATGACGGTGATGATCAATGACGGGTCTATGGCGTCGGTGCTTGGCGAAATGCTGCCACAGAAGAGGCCGCTGACGGTGATCACCAACAATGCGGCGGTCATCGATCGGCTCAAGGCGGAATCAGGGATCGACCTCATTGCGGTCGGTGGGAGCTATTCGGTGAAGTTCAATGGATTTTTCGGCGTCGTCGCCGAAGAGGCACTGTCGCGTCTGAGCGCCGACATCGCCTTCATCTCAACGCCAGCGGTTTCAGGATTGCGCGTCTACCATATGGATGATGACGTTGTCCGCTCCAAGCGAGCGATGATCGCAAGCGCCGCGCGTCGCTGCCTGCTCGTGAACCATAAGCGCTTCAATCACACCGCTCTTCATGTCCTTGCCACAGTTGACGAGTTCGAAATTGTTATCACCGACCAGGAGCCGCCGGTCGAGGCCCGCGTCGCTTTGGATGCGGCGAAGGTATCGCTTCGAGTGGCATCAGCGGAAAGCAGGTGAACGTGGGCGGAAGAATCCGTCAGATTGGCATTCCGATGAGTTCAGCAACGCCATGATTTACCTCAACCGGTCAGCAGGTTTCGTTCTTTGGCCTTTCTGCCGGGACTCAACGGATGTGTCGGTGCATTCCATTCGCTAGACTGGCAATCATGGGACCGTTGGTTCGAATCGCTTCAAGGCGCTTATGTAAGTGAAAGTTCTCGCCACCTCTTAAGTATCCCCAACTAATTATGGCGCTGTAAAATTCTCCACCGCCGAAACATAGCCCGCTATGAAGTGTTTTGTTTCGCAAGCTGTGGTGTTGGCCCACAAGACGGCACAAATTTTTTGAGGTGTGTTTGTAATAACCTCGTATCCCGTCCTGCCCCGACTGGAATTGATGATCACCACGCCAGTACCGGTTATTAATTCTCCGCCGTGCTGAGGGGTCACACAACTCGTCGCGCGCCTTTCTTGACAACCAGGGTTAGGCTCCGACGGCCCGCCTGAATAAGGTTCGACCACATTTCCGTCGACTGAGATCTTACTCGCCAATTTTCGACTATCGTTGCACTGCGCGGTCAACCCCAGGATTCTTGCCCAGTGGCAGGGAAACCCGGCTGCGAATGCCGTAACGGTAAATAATAAAAAAGACAAAAAGAACAGGAGGATCGCCCAAACTAAAATAGTGCCCGCGAGCGCAACTATAGGGGTTTTTGCGGTAATTAAGCTTGAAAAAAGGAAAATTAATACCATTCCAATGAAAACAAGGCCAACAATCAAAATTGCTGTACGAGAATTTCCTATCAACCCAATTATTATACTAGCGGAGGCTGCAAGTCCTGCCAGCGCTAAGGCGTAATTGACTGCAGGGACCGCCTCTCGCGCCTCATTTAGCAATTTGATAGGATCAAGAGCCATTTCGTTCCTCGCTTTCACATCAATCAGAAAAGCGAATTTGTTACGACAACGCGATGAACAATACTATGATGATTGTTTTTCTGCAATTGTGTAACTTGTGGAAGAGCAATGCCACGTGGAATTCTGCAGAGGAATTGTAGTATGGGAAGTCTTGTATTTGGAGGTTCTAAGTTATGACATCCATCTAAAGAAATTTGCTGCTCATGAACGCCTAGTTTACATATTCGCCCGTTCTGCTGGCAATCGGTCTTCCTCGAGCTAACGCCGAGAGGCTGTGGGGATAGCAAGATAAATCAGCATTGCGAAAGTCTGACCTAGTATCATATTGCACGTGCAAGAGCACAACCAGTACTCCCTTTAGTCTTGATAGGGTTGGAGACGAGGACCCATTGATCGCGAGCGCTCGATGGAAGGCACACTGGCATCAGTGACAATAGTGAACCACGGTCCATGCAAGGACGTTGAAGACGCCGCGCTCGATGCATTCAAAGGTACAGCCGGCCGCCGAGCGACCCTGCGCGGCAAGTGGGATCAGCATCGGTGCGCGTGCGCCGATTGCTCGCTTGCGGCCGCGTCGCTTGCGCACCGTCGGCTTCTCTCCCGGATAGAGCCGGAGGTGACCCTCACGCCTGAGCAGCACATGAGGGCGCCGATATCCGAAGCGGCGGCGTTCTTGCGCCAGCGCCTTCATCCGCTCGCGCAAGGTCTGTCATCGCTGCGCCCTGATTCGTAACGGATCGCCATACGGCAAAAACCGATGGCTTTACACGCCCGCCGTTCGCTCATCTGGTGGTGATCCATCGGATGCGACAGCTTTCCGCGCGGCGGGCGTCACCACTTCTTTCCCCACAAGTCTTCCAACGCATTTGTCGAGCATCGCATCTGCCAGGAGCCGTTTCAGAGATCAGAGACGTATGTCGCGCTCCGAACGGATCTCCGTCACGGCTTTGGTGGTATCGACCAGCGATTCAGGACCGACTGGTCGAGTAACGAGCTCGGGGCGACTGATAACGTCGGCACCCGAAAGCAGGTCGAAATTGAGTTCGGTCTTTCGGGCAAGCTCGGCGAGTGACACCTGGTAGATACGGAAGGGATCGAGATCGAGGCTCTCAAGATCGTTGAGCAGCTTCTCTTGAGACAGGATGAAAGCCGCACCTCGCAGCCGATCATCATTACCGAGATAGGCGATCATTTTCCAGAATGATCGAGGAATGAGGGCATCCCTGTACTCGATATCTTCCGTTCCGAATACCGGCCCACCAATGACCGAGAGCTTGAGGTCCTTGAGGTCGGCCTGATCAAACACGAGGTTTTCCAGCTCGCCCCAGAGCCCCTTTCTGGATGACTGGTTGAAACGTTCGTGCTGCGGCGCGATATTGGTGAAATAGAACGAATCCCGATTGGCCTGTTCCGCCTCGGGAACGGGTCCCCAGCAGACATCGGCGCGGCGCGCAATATGGCCGCGGTCGACCCGGTTCTCGACATACAGCGCATCTCCGAACTGGTATTTGGCATCTATCCTCGGATCGATCGAAAAGCCGCGGCGTGGCAGTGCCACCAGCCTCGATCCATCGATATTCCATGCGACGTAACGCGCCATCCGGCGCTTTGCGCTCAGGCAGACAGAAAAGTGCGTGTAGGGTATCGTCTGGCCTTGTTCGAAATTGACGGCGTCGCGTTTCTGCGCGGCAGACAGGCCCGGCTCCGGGACAGCAGCCCCAAGAAAACCCACATCATAGCCTCGTCGAGCCACGACGCCCTCGATTTGGACTATGGAGGACGCCGTCGGCGGAGGTTTCAGGACGAAATCGAGTTTCTTCTGGATGGAGGCCGGGTAGCAGGCGAGCGCATGCTCATCGCTGGTGCCGTCGGTTTCCCCAGCAAAATGGAGTCCGGCAAAAATATCGGTGGCCTTGCCCTTGTCGAAGATCAGCCACGCCGATCCGGAATCGCCGCCCTTGCTGATCTCCCCGTCTGCAGGCACGTCCTGTGGATCAGGACCGATTTCAAAGCAGCCGATCGCCTGTTCGCCGGCCGGGATGCCGTAGTTGATCTTGGCCATGACGTCGATGCGGCGCACGACGCCTCTGGTCACTGCGGTTGTCCGCCCCGATTTGATGACCTTGTCGCCGAGTGCAACGCGCGCCATTCGAGCCGGCACTACATCGAGTGCGAAAACCGACCGATCATATCCACGTTGCTGAACTTTCGATAGCGCGCAATCACCGGCCGCGCCTAAATGGCTGCGGAGCAGGGTTCCCGCGACGTTGAGCGTGATGTTGTTGTCATCGTAGGGCCCGGGCTGAACGATCGTGTCTCCGATTTTTCCGACGTTGCCGTTGAGGACATGCCAATTGGACAAGACGCAAGGCGCTCCGGTCGCGCGATCGAAAACGATCAAGCCCAGCGTACCAGCAGTTTCAGCAGTATGCGCGATGCTGACACCGGGCCGAATCGGATCAATTCTTTGGCGGCGGAGATCGAGTTGCTCCTCCGCAACTATTTCGAACGACGGACGGTAGGCGCGCTGCAATACATCGGTCGGCACCATTTGACCTTCAACTTCGATCGCTTCAGGAATGCGGCGGCTGCCTAGGGATTCAATCGCAGAATCTCCCTTCGTACCGACAGTAAATTGCAGGCAGATTGGGCCGCTCCCATTCTTCAGGCCGATCCCCACCGACGTGATGTTAGGATCCTGCAGATAGTCGGCGCCTTTGGCGCGGATATGTCTACGTAGCGCCTCCTCGGAAATCTGCTCTGTTGATTTGCTCCTTCCACCAGTAGTCTTTGCCATGACTTGCCTCCAGTGAGTTGGTTGCAGTACGCTTGCGCAGGTATCAAATAGGGTCGCGCAGAAAGGTCGTAGAAATTGCGAATGACTTGGCAGGAGCCGAGCTTTGCAAAATCGCCTCCATATCGTGAAAATCCGTACTGTCGCGCCCGAAGCCCCATGAGTATGACGTGTCCGTTCATCGTCTGCCGCCTGACCGTAGTCGTGATCGCTTCCGGAGCGCCATAAATCTGGCTATGAAATCTGTGACGGTAATCTCGAATCGCCATAATCTCCCGTACAAAACATAAGTAAGGCTGCTTTATTCGTTTTAGCTGGGGCAATAAATTGTGAGCTGACGGAATAACCGACGATGTTGATACCCGCATTGGAGGTTCCCGGCCGAATCGAGCAGAAGGCTGCGCCCCGCAGCTGCATCCCCGGAATCGATGAACCAGCTTTCCTTAAAGCTTTCGTCAACTATCGGTCCAAGTGAGATCGGTGAACCCTCTTAAGCGGTTCATTCTATTCAGGAGCGCCCGATTCAATCCATGTCTTGATCGTCAGGATTTCTTCGTCAGAAAGAAACGGGCCGCCTGCTGGCATTCGTGGAACGAAAGGAAGTCCATTCGTAAGCACCCTAATTAAGTTGGCTTCAGAGGCGTCGGCCGATCCGACAAACTCCGGCTGAATTAGTCGCCGTCCACGAGCAGTGCTGTTTAGAAGTTGTGCCCTGTTGGACCAGCCAAAATTGTCGCTGTGAGTGCTCAGTTGTGGTGCTCGCCCATGCTCGACCTCCCAGTCCCCGATTATCCTGTCGAGTATTGTTTTCACATCAGAGAAGACAATGGTCATCGAACTTTCCTCGATTGGCTTTCACACTAAGATTACCAGACGCAACGCGCTGGCGGTGCAGAGGTCTCAATGACTCGGCTTGCGCGAAAAGGTATCGACCAGACAAAATCGGTCTGAAAGTATGCTTTCTTACCGTCCTCCTCGAACCATTCGGGAAGGGGAGCTCCCAATTCACGGATAAGTTTGCCGCTTTCAAAAAGACGGGAGTCGATCAGTTCGTTGCAGGGCACCTCTGAAATATTGGTACCCAGTAAGCAGGTGGCTTTGGCCTGGTTGGGCCCACCTCTAGGGAAGTCGGGCATTTTGACTCCAATGGCCGATGTGGCATGGCACGAGATGCACGATGACTTCTGAAAGCCAAACTCAACGTAGTAATCCGAAAGTATTGTCGGCTCCCCGGTGGGTTTTACGAAATCTGTTTGAGTTCCGCCAAGTTTGTATTTCTCCCAAACGGTACCCTTAAGGACTGGGGGCATTCCATATGAATCTTCAGTTTCGAAAGCATCATTCTCTGGTGCATTCTTGTGGTGGAAGCTTGCCCAAAACCAGTTCGATACATCTTTGGTGATTATGTGTAGAGAGGTGAGGCCGTATACTTTTTCAACGCCGTCCGCAGGGTCTTTCCATGTGGTGGAATAGTACTCTCGCCATTTTTCATTGGGAATATTGTGCGCTTTGAGATCCAGCCATGCAGCTTTCACTTCGATAGAATCTGGATCAAAAACGAGCGGAAGCTTTTTCCCGTCGAGTATTGCTTGTGCATAACGCTGCATCCCTTGTGCCGACCATAGGCAATTCCGTTTTATGAATTCGTAGGTCGACCGGTTCATACGCGTTTCACCGAAGCCGCCCCCGCCCTTGAAGACGCCATCTCCGGGTGAAAACTGAGGACTTATCAGTGAGTCCGCCATGTCATGAAACGACAGTAAGGCTTTTCTTTCCTGCGGCGACATGTTTTCAGCATTAGCCGCAGCGATCTCCGGAACGGATCCGGGTGGCTCATCAGGAAACAATGTAGTGTCGTTCCACTGCGGTGGCTCCACGCCACCTTTATTGAGGGGGAAAACCTCTGTTGCGGCGTTTCGCCAAGTTTCCCAAACCGACGTCGTCCCAGGTGAGCCAATCGGTTTCGAGCAGTCCGGCATACCTCGTTCTATTTTCTCGTCTACGGCTGGATGGTTCAGCGCCAGGAAAAGGTTCCAAGCATGTCGGCTAGGGAAATCAAGGGCGTCTGAACGAACAGGTTCAACCGTGCAGTAATTCATCTTGGGTCCTGCAGCGTACGAACTCACCACGTTGCAGCTATATCCAAGCATAAATGAGCAAACAAGAAAAAACGTTATTCGCTTTAACATTGAAATCCCCCGAGAAAACAATACTCTACGCCATAGCAAGCCTTTCGGCTGTTGCTCAGAAGTTTAAGTTGCTTAGTATTTTTACTCTTGACGACCGTATATATGTTTGCTCTCTTGTGGTGGCATTGTCAATTCATAATATACTCTCGGTTTCATCGTGGGGCGCTGTGGTCGGCAGCCGTTTTATGCTGCACCTATAGGGAGGCTAAAAGTGTTTACGAGGCGGGAAGTATTGATAAGTGGCATGGGCTTGGCTGCACTGGCAGGCCTCTCAACCGGCGTTGGGGGAGGTGTGAGGGCCAGTGAAGGTCGTGTTCGACACGAAGTAGGATCGCCCGAAGGGAAGGCGATGCTCGAGCTTTACCGCGAAGCAGTTAAATTGATGCGGGATGAAGCGAAATTCCCGCGTCATGACCCCCGGTCATGGAAATTCCAAGCCAACATCCATTGGGTTCATCCGGACGACGACTCAGAGGAAGCGCTTCAGGCTATATTCTCGACGACCGGGTTGTCTCCGGATGAAGCAGAGAAAGTGCTTCGACATCGCGCATTGGCGATCGGAGCGACTTCAAGAACATGGTCAACCTGTCAGCATGTCGATGCAGTGGAGTACTATTTCTTGGGTTGGCACCGACTTTATCTCTGGCATTTTGAGCAAATCGTATCGTCGTTAGTCGGCCAAGATTTCGCGTTACCATATTGGGACTATGGGAAAAATGGATCTTCTGAGCATCGGGCGTTGCCTATTGAGTTTAGGGAAAGCATCGGCGGCTCCCAAGCTGCGAACCCGCTCTGGTACGAGCACAGAAATCCTGAGATGAACAAGGAGAACGGGGCCGGGGAAATGGATCCAGCGGACGTCAGCCCCTCGGCTGCTTTTCAATCGGCTGGCCTATATCTGCCGGATACTCGCAAGGGCTTCAACAGCCTGTTGAACACTTCGCCTCACGGCAACGTCCACGTCGCTATAGGTGGCCCCGGCGAAGATCCCGGAATGGGAACTGTACCAACTGCCGGTCGAGATCCGGTTTTTTGGGTACACCACTGCAACATTGACCGACTTTGGGAAATCTGGCGAAGGTCAGAAAAGGGAAAAGCTGACGAGACGACATTCCGGGACGAATGGAAGGGCGCCACGTTTGCATTTTCGGATCCCATGGGCGAGTTATCGGAGATGGAAGCCGCCCGGGCGCTGGATTTGTCCTCACTCAGCTATGACTACGACGACTTGGCTGCAGTGGTAACCCCTGTTGGGGCTGCGGCGGCATCGGGTGGTAAAATCATCGCACACTTAGCTTCTAGCGTGCCGATGGAGATCGTCGGTCGAGGAGGGGCTGCAAGTCTTGAAAAATCCACTGCGATTGGGGGGTTTGATACTAGTCAAGCTAAAGCCGCGTCCGTAGAGTTGGAGGTTCGCGCCCGTGGGAACCCGGGAGACAGGTTTGATGTCTACCTCGCCTTCCCCAAGCAGGCTCAATTCAAAGAGAAAGAGGTAAGGGTCGGTCGATTTAACGTTTTTGGTGCTACTACGAAGCGAGATCCAGGTGGCGCGACGTTCTTTTTTTCGTTGGACGCAAGTAACGCCCTCAAGGATATCATCGAGCGAGGGCTTGATGGCGTAACGGTGCGGGTAAGTCCGGCGACAAAGCAAACTTCATCCCCCATATACCTCGATGATCTCAAGTTGGTGCTGAATTAAGCGGCTTTTAATCGGATAGAGCAATCCAAAATACAGGAGGGCGTGATGGCTTACGAGTATAAGGTCTCTGGGCAAAGCGTTCAGTTGCAGCTGGATCCGAGTGTCGTCGCGGTTCGCTTCGGCCCGTCTGAGCCGAACAGCAGTCGTGCGATGTCAGCCGAAGCTGCTGGGATTGGGCCTTTTGCGAACCGGTTCGACATTCCCAGTGAGAACCTTACGATCATTCCCGCGGGACCCGGCATCCTACCTAGCAGTGCCGATCAGATGCAAAAGACGATCGAGACGAAAATTGGCCGCCTCAATCAGCAGGCCGCCGTCGACGTGGCTCTTCCGGTCTTTAACGTGAACGGCAATCATGTCGTGGCGACTGACCGTGTAATCGTAGGTATCGACGTGCCGAGCGAAGCTGCGAAATTAGCGACCAAGTACAACGCAACCGTCCTACGCGATTTCGAAAAGAAAGTGGTACTGCAAATCGCTCCTGGGGCGGACCCGTTTGCGATATCGAACGCAATTAGCGGAGAGCCGGGCGTAAGATTTGCGGAACCTGATTTCATTACCATCGGCCGCCATATTCCTAAGCGCAGCACTGCCACCGCAAATATCCCTCTTGAGGCGATGGCAATCCCACGTCAATATGCCATGAAGATTACCAAAGCTGTCGAGGCGTGGGAAATCCAGGTTGGCAGTCGGAATGTTAGAATCGCCGTTCTAGATGAAGGCGTCGATACGGATCATCCAGACCTGAAGGATGCGGTTGTCGGCACGTTTGATGCGACTGACGACGACACCTATCAGGAGCCTAACGGATGGGACGGGCATGGCACGTCATGTTCGGGGCTGGCCCTAGCGGCCGGGAACGCGGAAACCGGCGTCCGGGGAACAGGTGTAGGTTGTTCACTATTGGCAGTGCGGATAGCTTACAGCCAGTTCAAGGGCGGTCCTTGGATCACCAGCAACGAGAAAATAGCGAGAGCGATTGCCTGGGCACGAACGAACGAGGCCTCCGTGATAAGCAACAGTTGGGGCGGCGGAGCACCCTCTGGAGCGATAATTGAGGAATTCGAGGCAGCCCGCACAGAAGGCAGAAATGGGCTTGGGTGCGTCATTGTGATAGCAGCTGGAAACGCCTTCGGCCCAGTGCAATTTCCTGCGAAAATTCCGAATGTACTCGCTGTGTCGGCGAGCAACGAGTTTGATCAGATCAAAACACCTACCAGCCTCGACGGGGAGACCTGGTGGGGTACCTGCTTTGGCCCAGAAATCTCCGTGTGCGCACCGGGGGTCCATAACCTTACTACAGACATCAGTGGGTCGGATGGTTACGATGCGACGAACTATACGCCCAGTTTTAACGGAACTTCTTCAGCCACGCCCATCGTTGCGGGCGCCTGCGGGCTCATCCTGTCCGCAAATCCCGAACTAACAGAGCAAGAGGTGCGCACGCTTGTAATGCAAACGGCGGATAAGGTTGGCGAGCATCCTTACGTTGACGCGGGGCGCAATGACTTCTTCGGGTTTGGGAGGCTCAACGTGCTTGCGGCGATCACAGCCGCGCAGGCGGTCGCGTAGTGCAGGAGGTTCTAAATGTCCGCCATTAACTTAGAAGCGCCAAATGACCGACCGGCGCGGTTTTGTTGGCCACAGTAGCAGCTGCCACTTTGTATGGCTTGCGATTGCGAGAGAATGAAAGCCACCGCTACGGACGCCGCGCCTTTTTCGGGAGGCAAACGATCGGGCACGCTCTCAAAACGAGCGGCGGGCGGAGCGCCGAAGCATTGGACATTTGAATGGCGCTTAGACGGCAAGAGGTTACGAGGCCGATGCAGCTTGTTGCTAGTGGGTTCACGTTTTGGGCCAAAAAGATCGCATAATGGATCGAACGGAACAAACAAGACGAAGTGGGGCGAGGGGCAGAAAGCGGCGCAAAATGCCTGACCACTGATCCAGGTGCTATCCGTAAGGACGCTGTGTTCTTGTTTTCGCCAGTCCGAATGTCGCGCGACCCAGCTACCCGCCATTCGCCTCAAGCATCGCCAGATGCTCGGAGCATACCGTCTCAACCAGTTGGGGCAACAGGGCAGTTTGTTCTGCAAGCCAGCCGAGAGCCTCCTCGCTGATCTCGAAATGCTTGGAATAGCGAGCCTTAACGTAGGCTTCGTTCAGCGTGTTGAACCAGGCGCGCTCACGATGCTGATCGCGAGGAAAGGCATCGGCCAGGCGCCGATCCTGTTCCTCGGCAAGGGAGCGAAGGAATTTGATGTTGTGAGACGGCGGGCCGTAGTTCGTGAGCGTCAACAGAACACAAGAATAGGCCTGTTCCAACGCTTGATGAAAGACAAAGGCCGCACGCTTCACGTAGCGTTTCGAACGAGCATGCTCAGCTAGATCGAAGAATTCTTTCGTGGCCTCAAGGCGTTCCACGAAATGCTCCTTCGCCATGCGGAGGTGATCCGCCGGCGAGAGCGGCTTGGGTTCTGCAAGCGGCTCGTCATCGAGTTCATAAAGAACAATGCCTTCCCTCCGGATATCGGAGAAGAAGTATTGCCCTTCCTTCAGTTAAGTGTTCACCTCACGCCTGGAGTGGACGATGAAGCTTACCGGCGTTTCGATCGATTTGTCATGGATCAGCCGATCTGCGGCCTTGTGCCAGTACTCAGCGAAATCGGTGAGCTTGCGATTGTTGACGATGATCAAGAGGTCGAAATCGGAGCGATATCCCTTCATCGTAAAAGGCTCATCGACCCATCCACCCTTCGCGTACGAACCAAAGAGGATAATCTTCACAATCCGGCCGCGCTTCTTGAATTCCGCCGTGCCGTCCTTCAGCGCATCCTCGAATTCCTCATGCAGGATCTCCAGAGCGCGGCTGATCTCGCGTTGCTTGCGAAGTGGCATATGGTTGAGGGACGATTTCATCATGGAGAGCAATGATCGCGGACGGCTGAAAACGGTTACTAAAATTCGGCTAGGCTCGATTCTACACTGCTCACCTTAAATCACAACCTTGGGCATGCTGGTCCGTCGAGCGCTGGAGCCACGACGGGCAGCAGTCACCTGGCCTTGATGAGGAAGGGTTCTGAGCCTCGTTTAGCAGCGCCGAGGTTCTCCAGCTTTTCGATCCGCTCATACTTGGCAGCTTCTTCGTGCCGTCGGCGCAAGCCCAGGAAATGAAACAGGACCAGATGTCGGCCACGCTCGCACCGGGCGAGTCCACCGAAATCAAGCTTTCGATGAAGCAGGGGGCCAAGGCGACCTGTTCCTGGACGGCTGAAGGCGGCGTCTGAACTTCGATCTTCATGCCGACGGTGAAGGCGGTTCGACCACTCGTACAAGAAGGGCCGCGCCCAACCGGGTGATGAGGGTGAGTTCGAGGCCGCCTTCGATGGCTTGCATGGTTGGTTCTGGCGGAACCGCACTGGGGACAACGTCACGGTGGCCATCAAGGCGTCTGGCGATTTCGCCGAGATGAAGAAGATGAAGTAAGAGCTGGCGCGGTGCCCTTGAACGGTGCCGCGCCCACCACTTGGCCGAATGTCCGCTGGTCGGATCCCTTTTTGAGGCGGTCTATGCCCCGATGAGTGTCATCAAAAGTTCAGCCGTGCGATCATCCGAAATCGCCACCGACTTCCGAAGATCAGAAACTCGAGAGTCTGCTGCTTGAGGTCGGGCCGGTGTCGATTCCATGAAGGATTTCATCGATAAGGAACTTCACGAGGACGAGCCGGAGGCCTTGGACGTGCTCTCGTTGCGGAGTCGCAGACGCTTCACGGATTTCGCCTTGAGGCCCTGCTCCGATAGCTTCCGCGGACGCCCCCTGGCGGGATGGGCCGCAACCCAGATCTCGGCAAGTTCCACCATGCGCTCGGTGAGCGAAGGATAGCCCTCAACGATTTCCACCGTGCTTGCGCCCTGCGCCTTCATCGCGGCAATCGTCCGCACCGGAACACGGGTTCTCTTGAACACCGGCTCGCCGCCCGCGACACCCTTCACACTTTCGATCAGTCGTTCGGCTTCTCGAAGCGCCTCGGCCCGCGCGGCCAGTTGCTCCCGTGCCCGCGCGACGTCGATAATGAGACAGTCGTCTGCTCTCACGGTTTCGGCATCGGGGTTCTGGTCGATCGTATCGAACAGGCGCTTGCGGCGCTCGGCAGACAAGATCGATCCGACGCCATACCAGAGCTTCAACCGAAGCAGATCCTCGTCGGAAAGCGCTCGACCCCTGCTACCAACGAGATGAGCCTCGATGATGCGCTTGTCGATCGCATTGTGCACCGACTTCACAGCGATCTCGCTGACAGCCGCCGCCTCGGCGGGCGTGTATGCGTGTGACGTGCCGGTCATAATCATTCTCCCTGTGGAGAATATATAATGAAGGTGACGACTTTCGTAAACACGGCGGAGCTATTCCATCTCGCTTCTCGTCAGTTTATTGGCGGGCACTTCTTCTCCAGCGGCCGATCAGTCACGCGGACAGTGCCTTCGTGCCGGTCTTTACTTCGGTTCATTGAAGAACAAGGAGCCGGAATTTTCTCAAGATTTGCTCTCGCTGATTGCGGCAAATGCAG
>NZ_NWSX01000056.1 GCF_002531825.1 Rhizobium sp. J15
CGCAGGATCCGACCAACCGGCGCCCGGATCTGACCAATGCCAGACATGTCATGCCGGAATGGTCCTGCAAGGTCACTTACGAGGAAGGCGTGCTGAAGACGCTCGACTGGTTCAGGGCGGAGATGGAAGCCAGTGCCGCCAGACCGCGCAAGCCTGTGGCGCGCCGCCCGCGCCCGCAGAAGAACGCGGATATCAGCAGTTTCTCCGGCCTATGAGGACAGAGTGGCGATAGGGGAAGGGGTTCCGGTGTGCTGCGTTTTGGGTGGCGACGCGATGGTCGCCTCCTCGGAATAACCGCCCATGCCCGCCGAATCCGCGCCCTTGGTGTCCGTCGTCATCCCGGCCT
This sequence comes from Rhizobium sp. J15, assembly GCF_002531825.1. Lineage (GTDB taxonomy): Bacteria > Pseudomonadota > Alphaproteobacteria > Rhizobiales > Rhizobiaceae > Rhizobium. The sequence continues at coordinate 347 of NZ_NWSX01000056.1, forward strand.
ACAATGCCGGGAAGACGCTTGCGGAAACGCTTCGAAGCGTCTCCAACCAGACCTACCACAATCTCGAAATCCTCGTCGTCGACGATGGCTCGAGCGACGGCACCTTCGAACTGGCGAGCGAATACAGTCTTTGCGATGCGCGCGTGCGGGTTCTCCATCAGGCCAATGGCGGCGTGGCGCGCGCCCGCAACTATGCGCTGCGCGAGGCGAACGGCAGCCATGTCGCGCCGATCGATGCCGACGATCTCTGGCACCCAAGCAAGATCGAGCTGCAGCTTCAGGCGCTGCGGCGATTTCCCGAAGGCCGCGCCGTCGCCTATAACTGGTTCGCGGCGATCGACGGCAACGGCGTGGTGTCGGGCCATTCGCGCCCGGTGACGGAGGAGGGCGATGTCTTTTCGCTGCTCGTCCGCGAAAATTTCATCGCAAACGGTAGCACGCCGCTGATGCCGCGCGCCGAGGTGCTTGCCTGCGGCGGCTACGATCCGGCCCTGCGGGACCAGGGCGCCGAAGGCTGCGAGGATCTGAAGCTCTATCTCACGCTCGCTGAACGGCTGCCCTTCGCGGTGGCGCCGGCTTTCCTGACGGGATACCGCTCCACCAGCGGGAACATGTCCAGCAACGCCCACCGGATGCTGGCCTCGCACGCGCTTGTCATGGCCGAGGTCCGGCAGCGCCATCCGCATCTTGCCGCCGCCATCACGGCGGCGGAATTCGACACGGCGCGCTGGTATCTGAAGAAGGCGTTTCTGGCCGGAGACCGCGACCAGATCAGGAAAGTGGCGCTGTTGATCGCCGCCCGCTTTCCGATGGCGCTCGCCACCTTCGGCGCCGACTGGCTTCGGCGATCGCTGCGGCGATCTTTAAGAGGCGGGGGCACGTCGTCCCACTTGCCGAATGAAGGGACTTCGGCGAGTGTAGAGATTCCTGAAAGCGGCACGCCGTTTGCCGATCGTTTCGCGGCGATGCCGGCCGGCATCATCGAGCCGCGAACGGCCGGCTGATCGGGAAGACATGGAGACCGGCTGAGCGTATCGCCGGTCGGTGACATGGCGTTGCTCTGGGAAAAAACGGAAATGCGCTGACGGGCGGCTTGGCCGTGCCGTTCGGGAGGTAATCGTGGAGTCGATCGGAGCAACGCCGCATTTGCAGCCGCTGGTCTCGGTGGTCGTTCCGGCGTTCAACGCTTCGCCCTTCATCGAGCGCACGCTCGTCTCGGCCACGTCCCAGACCTATCGGGCCCTGGAGATCATCGTCGTCGACGACGGTTCGACCGACGACACGGCGCGCCTCGTCGAGCGCGCGGCGGTGAACGATGCCAGGATCCGCCTGCTCCGCACGGCAAACCGCGGCGTCGCCGCCGCACGCAATACCGGCATCGAGGCCGCCTCGGGGCCCTATGTCGCCTTCCTCGATGCGGACGATCTCTGGCACCCCGCGAAAATCGAAAAGCAGGTGGAGGCTCTCGAACGCCTGCCGGATCAATGGGCCGCGGTCTATGTGCTGCATCATTTCATCAATCTGGACGATGAGCTCTACGGTCTGGGGCCGTCCCATCTGGCGCGCGGCTATATCTATGCCCGGCATCTCACCTACAAATATGTCGGCAACGGCAGCTCGCTGTTGGTGCGGCGGCAGGCAGCGCTTGAGATCGGCGGTTTCGACAGCTCCTATGTCGCCGCCGGCATCGGCGGCTGCGAGGATCTCGATTTCGAGCTGAGGCTGGCGGCGCGTTACTGCATCGAATACGTGCCGGAGCGTCTGCTCGGCTACCGGAAATATGCCGGCAACATGTCGTCCGACCATGTCAGGATGGCGAGCGCGCTCTCCGAGGTGACACGCCGCTCGCTCGCCGCCGGCCCGGAACTGTCTTCCTATGCTGCCGGCAGCGCCATCCTTGCCGCCCATAAATATGCGCTGAACCAATATATGCTCGCGGGGAATTACCGCCTGGCCGCCGCGCCGGCCCGGGCGATCCTGAAGGCCGACCCGGTCTTCGTCATCAGGCTGATCCTGCGCACCTCGGCGGGCTATGCGAAACGCAAGCTGCTGCTGGCGCTCATCGGCCGCGAGCGCCTGGCCCGGCCATGCAGCAAGCCGCGCTTCCAGGACCTGGCGTCCTCCTCGCGGCCCACCGAAATGCCGAAGAGCCTCAGGATGCGCCGCCGCGCCGCCCGCCTGGCCGAAGCCGATGCGGCGCTGAGTTCCGCCCATGCGGTTCCCGTCAGGGAGGCAGCGGCGCTCGAAAGCCGCGTCTGATCGCGAAGGCAGGCCAGCGCTTGTCCCGCACGGAACACGGGTTTATGGTTTCTCTCGTTCTAGCGTGAGATCTGCAGGCAGTATTCACCGTAAAACCGGACGCCGATGGCTTGTCCGCGATCCGGGACGAAGGAGCTGAGCAATGAAAATTCTCATGGTTCTCACATCGCATGATCAATTGGGCGACACCGGCCGGAAGACGGGTTTCTGGCTGGAGGAATTCGCCGCCCCTTACTTCGTTTTCCGCGATGCCGGCGTCGATGTCAGCCTCGCCTCGCCGAAGGGCGGCCAGCCGCCGCTCGATCCGAAGAGCAACGAGCCGGGCTTCCAGACGGACGATACGCACCGCTTCGAGGCCGACCCGGCGGCAAAGGCGGCGCTTGCCAACACCACGAAGCTCGCCGAGATCCGCGCAGGCGATTACGACAGCGTCTTCTTTCCCGGCGGCCACGGCCCGCTCTGGGACCTGACCAACGACCGCCATGCGCTGTCGCTCATCGAGACCATGCTTGCGGCGGGAAAGCCGGTGGCGCTCGTCTGCCACGCGCCCGGCATCCTGATGAATGTGAAGGCGCCGGATGGAACGCCGATCGTCAAGGGCCGCACGGTGACCGGCTTCACCAATTCCGAAGAGGATGCCGTGCACCTGATCGATGTCGTTCCCTATCTGCTGGAGGACGAGCTCAAGGACCAGGGAGCGAAGTTTTCGGCAACGGCGGACTGGGCCGTGCATGTCGTCCAGGACGGGCTGCTGATCACCGGCCAGAACCCGGCCTCCTCGAAGGAGGGCGCCCGCACGCTGCTCAACGCCTTGAAGAAGAAGGCCGCGGCTTAGAGAGCCAAAGGCTCCGGCCGCCGCCGCGGCATCCGTCACGAACGGGCCGTCGCCTGCGCGCAGAGCGTCTCGCTCAGCGCCCAGAGGTCTTTCGCCAGTTGTGCGTCCATTGCTTGTTTCTGCGGGGTCAGCGGCCGGCGATTGGCAATGTACTGCCCCTTGAGCGAGGCCGCTTCCGGGGCGGTGGCGAGCCAGATGAGGGAATCGGCGCCTTGTTCCGGAGATTTGGCGAAGGGTTTGGCGAGCGTGAATGCCAGGCCGATCCAGAAGCCGACATCGGCGCCGAAGCCGCCGAACTGGCTGCGGATCGTGCCGGGATGGAAACAGGTGGCCGTTGCGCCGGTGTCGTCCAGACGGCGCTGCAATTCCTTCGTGAAGAGGATGTTGGCAAGCTTGGATGTCGCATAGGCGCGCATGCCCGATCCTTCGGTCGAAGTCGGCGTCTTCCGGAGATCCAATGCTCCCCGGGCCTGCATGGCGCTCGATGTCGAGACGACGCGTGCGCCCGGTGTCTTGCGGATCAGGTCAAGCAAGGCGGTCGTGAGCTGGAAATAGGCGAGGTGGTTCAGCGCGAAGGTCAGCTCGATGCCATCGGGGCCGATCAGCGGCGTCTTGAACATCGCGCCGGCATTGTTGACGAGCACATCGAGCCGGTCGTGCCTCGCCTTGAACTCTTCCGCCGCGCGGCCGACCTCCGCCATGCGGGAGAGGTCGCAGATGAGGAAGTCCAGATGCGGGTTGCCGGTGGCGGCCTTCAGATCCTCGATCGTCCGTTCCGTCTTTGCCCTGTTGCGGCCGACGAGGGTGAGGGATGCGCCGCGCCTTGCGAATTCCGTTGCGGCCGCCTTGCCGATCCCGTCCGTGCCTCCGGTTACGAGAAAGGTCTTGCCGAGAAGATCATGTGTCATCGTCTGTCTTTCTGTTATAATGAGTGAGTGCTCACGCATTTAATTGGCGCAAGAAGATCAGCCATGGCTGATGGCATTCCAGAAGGCGGAGAAGCCATCCCGGCAGGTGAGGTCGCCATCGGTTGCGCAATGCCGGATGAAATCGACGGTCGTGTCGGCCATGCCGGACATCAACGCGCCGACGAAGCCTGGTGATTGCTGACGCAGCGCGCCGAGCGCCATTGCCTGCCGCAGCACCTCGGCAACATCGCCGAAGGCATCGAGCGCCTGCGCCTGGGCGGCTTCGGTGATCCGGCCGGAGAGCGCGAGGACCGTCAGCAGCCGATGTTCCCTTGGGTGTGCCACCCCCCAGCTCACATAGCCATGCCATGCTTTCCAGAGGCATTCCCGGAGATCCGTCGTATCGGGCGGCAGGACCACGGCGGCGCGAAGCTCGCCCTTGAGCTCCAGGTAAAGCTCATTGATCAGCTCATCCTTGCTGGCGAAGTAGGTGAAGATGCTTCCTTCGGCCACGCCCGCCGCCTTGGCAATCCGGACGGTCGGCGCGTTCAGACCTTCATCGGCGAAGAGTTGTCCCGCCGCTTTGAGGATGATGTCACGCTTGTCTGGGCTGCGCGGCCGGGCCATGCTTCGCTTTCTGAATGACTGAGTGCTCACTCATTTAATGACGGCTGTATTTTTTGTCAAGGCGGCGGGATGGCAGCGATTTTTCTTGAAGAAAAGATCGATCCGGTGTCGGATCGGGCGAGCATTGCCCGTCCTAGGCTCGTCTATTCCAACAGGTCAAAAGGATCACGACCATGCCAAGCACCATTCGCCTGCACCGCGTTTTCGCGACCAGCCCGGAGAAGGTCTATCGCGCATTCATCGAGGCCGACGCCCTTGCCAAATGGCTGCCGCCGAACGGCTTCCTCTGCACCGTGTATCATCTGGAGGCATCCGTCGGCGGCACGTTCAGAATGGCCTTCCGCAACTTCACCACCGGCAACAGCCACGCCTTCGGCGGCGAATTCCTCGAGCTCGTGCCCGGCGAGCGCGTGCGCTACACCGACAAGTTCGAAGATCCGAACCTGCCGGGCGAAATGGAAGTCACCGTCGAGCTGAAGAAGGTCTCGGTCGGCACCGAGGTCAATATCACCCAGGCCGGTGTGCCCGATATGATTCCGGCCGAAGCCTGCTATCTCGGCTGGCAGGAATCGCTGCGCAACCTTGCCAAGGTCGTCGAGCCCGATATCAACGAGTAGGGCCTTAGCGTCGGTGCACCCGCCTCATCCCGAGGTGCCCCGCGGGGGGCCTCGAAGGGCGAGGCGGGTGCTCCGGTGCGGTCGGCCCGGCCGCATATACATTTCGATACATTTCGGCCGGCTGCCGACATCTGCCGGATACAATCCGGAACGATCCTGCCGCGGACCATCAGCCCGGCAGGAGTCATTCATGAAATTCGCTCTCCTCGGCATCTTTGCCGCTTCCAGTCTCGCCCTTGGCATCGCCGTTTCCCATTCCGCCGCCGAGGAGGCGCCGGAAAATGCCTCGCCGATCTATGGCGTCACCATCCCCGAGGGCTACCGCGACTGGAAGTTCATCGCTCCGGCGCAGGAAGCGCCGCCGCTCGATGAGCTGCGCGCCGTGCTCGGCAACGATATTGCGGTCGATGCCTATAAGAAGGGGATCCTGCCTTTTCCGGATGGATCGATCCTGGTGAAGCTCGCCTATAAGCGCAAGCAATCAACGGAATTCGCGCCGGCGACGGTGCCGGGCGCGCCGACCACGGTGCAGGTCATGGTCAAGGACTCGAAGAAATATCCCGACAGCCACGGCTGGGGCTTCGGACGGTTTGTCGACGGCAAGCCGGTCGATGTCGCGCAGCATCAGACCTGTCTTTCCTGCCATGTCGGCAATGTGAAAGACCATGATTATGTCTTCACCCGCTACGCGCCGTGAGGAGCGTGTCTCCTCAGAGTTCGATCCCGCGTTTGGCCAGCGCCTGGCGCGCTGCCGTCGCGCCCCAGTCCTCGTCGGGGTCGCTCCCGTCGATCTCGGCTTCGGCGATTGCCGTCGCCCGGATCAGCGGCACGGAGCCGAAGGGCATGCCGTCGATCCGGGCCGGATCGCGGCTGAGCACGATGCGGGTGAGCGGCGCGTAATCCTCCGTCAGTCGGCAGAACAGGATGGCGCCGTGTTTTTCGACATCGCGGGCGATGCGGTGGCCGTCGGCGACGAGGTCGCCGAGATTGATCAACAGGTTTCCCCAGTCGCCGATCGTCGTCGCATCCAGCGTGGCGGCGCCGAATTCCATGAAGAGTTCGCATTCGACGCCGTTTTCGGGCTCGGAAATGCCGGCCCAGGGTGTGGAGAGGCCGTCGGTGGCGAGGATCATCCGTCCCGGCGCATCGATAGCGAGGATGCGGCGGTGCGGGCCGAACCATTTGGTCTGGGCGTGGATATTGGCCGAGGCGCGCTCGGCGGCAAAGCCTTCGCGCAGGCTGCCGCGGCCCTCCCAGAAGGCGCGGCGGGCGGCGGCCGCGCGCTCATAGACCGGGTCTTCCGGGCCGCGCGGCACGATCGACGGGTCGAAGCTGGTTTCAATCATCACCTGCGCCCGCATGAAGGGCAGGGCCGGCTTCTTCCAGCGGACCACCACCGTGTTGAAGCGCTCGGCGGCCGAGGCGGCATCGAGCTTTTCGACGGCGTTGCCGATGGCGCGCAGCGGATCGCGTGAATCGTCCGGCACCTGCTTTCCAGCCGCATCGCGATAACCGCCGGTGCTCGAGGAATGGCCGGCCTGCATGGTGGTGGCGGTCCATTCGCCGCTGACCGCACCCGCCGGCGCCCTGGAAAGGACCGGGACAAGCTCCCGGATCGCATCGTCAATCGAATAGGATGCCACGTCGCCCCTCGCTGCCGGATATGCCCCCACGGCCGGCCGGCCGCCAGCATAAGCTAGGGCAGGGACGTTGCCGTTCAATGACGGTGATGCGAGGCTTTCGAAGCCCGATGGATGCCAGGAGCGGCGCTGCGGCGCGTGCTTCGAGGCTCCGCCCTCCGGGGTGCGCGCCTCAGCATGAGAGCCGCCGAGCGCCGCGCTGCGCATATGCTCCGCTTTACGAGGCGATCTCTAGGTGCGGTGGTGTGATCGTGATAGAGCAGCTGCGAACATGTTCGACTGATGCCAATCATATTGTGAAGATTTCAGTGCCAACGGGAGGAAGCTTGTTAAGATTTAGGATTTTTAGCGCGTTGCTCTTGGCAGCGATTGGCGCGGCTCCGGCCCTTGCCGGCGGCGATATTAAGCTGGATCCGTCCTGCGCCGAAGTGAACTATTCCTATTCGGCGACCCGATTGAGCTGGTTTTACAGTGCAAAGTTATACGATGTTCGATCGGGTGGCTCGCTCACGCAGATTGGAGAGATGCGCTTTGGCCAGAGCACGGCATATTTGCTCGATGTTCGGAAACAGAAGTGGGCGCGGGGCAATCGTCTGAACTGGTCTCTGCTTGATGTCGATGGTCCCAAATTCAGATCATGCACCCTGGTCGGCGAAGACCTAGAGGAGGGTAAGAAGGTCAAGCACTACAGGATGACCTGGCATTCGGATCCCTACGCTGCCTATGGTGACTTCTGGATCGCGTCGGAGGGCAAGCGAATTGTGCGAGCGCAAAGACGGTTCATGGATCAGGACCAAGCAAACCTCAAATTCGGCACGACTGAGGGAACGATCATGGAGATATTCGACTATGATCCAGCGACGAGCGCAGCTCCCGATGGTCCTTTCGAAGATGAATGAGTTGCTGCGATTGTCCCGCCGCGTTCTGCCGATGATGGCTGACGGCTCAAAGCGGGTGAGGGGAAATTGCGGGATCGCTTGAGTGGTGCGGGAAGAATGCCAAGACTCCGCAAGCTAGCCCCCCACGGCACCACCCTTCGAGATTTCCCATCACCGCAAACGCACCGGGAAGCGTGCCCGCCGCTCAGTTGCTGCCGTCGTTCGGCCGGGCCTTGGCGCTGTCGTTGGTAGTGTCCGAGGCGGTTTTGCCGTCCGGCTGCTGGCCGAAATAGGTGCCGCCGAGGTGGCCGCCGGCGCTGGTGTTCTTCACCTGCTGTTCGGCGCGTTTCTGAAGTTCGCGAACGTTGGTCTTGCTCATTTTCGGCTCCCTGTTTTGGGGTTCAGGACCTTTGAGCAACCGATGAGGGCCGACACTGTTCCATATTTTTTCGGGAACCCGCCGCCCGGCGGCCGGTTTAGCCCGCATGAGGTTCCTTGCCGTCATCATCACCGGCCTGGCGCTCGTGGCGCCTGCGGCGCACGCCTTCTCGCTTCTCAACAAGATCGGGATGACGAAGGCGGACTATTTCGTCGCGCAGCAGGCCTATGCCGGCTGGTGGATCGTCGGGCTCTTCCTGCCGCTCGCCTTCTTCGCGAATATCGGCAATGCGATTGCCTTGCGGGCCGACAGAACAGCCTTGATGCTGTCGATCGCCGCGGCGGGGATGATCGTGCTCAACCTCGTCATCTTCATGATCTTCACGCAGCCCGCCAATGCGGCGACCGAGAATTGGACGGTGCAGCCGGACAACTGGGAAAGCCTGCGCCGCCAGTGGGAATATTCGCATGCGGTCAATGCCGGGATCACCTTTCTCGCCTTCTGCTGCGCCACGCTCGCTTCGATCCGATGACGGCGGGAACACTTCCGGCCCTGTCTGGTTTTTCTTAACTCAACCAAGGAGAAACGACGATGGGCATGACGACACCCAGGGACGGCGCTCCCGGCACCACCGACCAGTCCCCCCGCTGGGAAGGGCCGAAGGGCAACAGGCCGCGCGGGTACCTGAAACCCAAGGACGATCCGGACAGGAACCGTGACGCCAACGGCGAAAACAACCGCGATCCCGAGATGAACGACATTTCCGACGCGATGAAGCAGAAGGGCGAATGACATGGCCAATCCCGAAAAAGACGCGGCCGGCCAGTTCGCCAAATCCCGCGCCGACCGCAAGGCAAGCGGCGTCGCCAGCGCCAAGCCGACCGTCATCACCGGCTCGGAGGATGCGACGGTGCACAAGCACCCGCCGGGGAAGAAGAAGCCCGGGAAGGACTGGGATATCAATTATGATCCCGCGGAGATGAACGAGGGGCGGACGCGGTAGGGAAAGACGTTTCGAGATTGCGGTTTAAGGAGAGAGGTAGCCGGTCTCCGGCTGCTTGAGCTTGGCATTCGTCAATTTCAGTGTCTTCCAAACTCAGATTTGGATTGAAATTAATCAAGTGTTTTTCAACCTGCGTTATGTCAAGGCAGATGGAACTGGTCCCGCCGCGGGAGAAACGACCATGAGAAATCGATGTGCAATGCTTGTTCTGGCATTGCTCGCGTCTTGCTCGGAAGAAGAGCAACTTTCGATGATCGCCAAGATGACGAGCAAGGACCTCTATGAAAAAGGAGCGAATTGCCGGGGCTTTCATTTTCGCATCGAAAACAAACAGATGATCATGTTCGGCGACAAGGAGCCGCGGGCCATCGGTCGCGATATAAGCCTGTCCGAAAAAGACAATACGGTCGTGATGACGGACAATGGTTGGGGAAAATTGTCCTTGATTTCGGTTTATACATTCTCCGACGATAGAACATCGGTGAGATTCACAGATCTGCACTATAGCCCTCAACCCACCGAGGAAGAGTGGCGGATGATGGATCAGCAGGCTGGCGGAAACGCGAAAGCGAAATACCAAGCCTTTCGCGACTCCCTGAAAGACATGCTGCCAATGGAATTCTGCCAACGGACAAACGCGTCTTAAGGCCCATTCCAGAGACGCCAATCAGCCCTCATCCTGAAGTGCGCAAGCTGAAAGCCGGAGCCTCGAAGGACGTGGGCGATGAGGCTGGAGAGAAGGCAAGGCTTGGCGCACCGGAGCTGTGCAATGGATGTGCCGTGTAGCCCCCTCATCTGCCTGCCGGCATGTTCTCCCCGCTGGGGAGAAGCCGAATCGAGGCGACGTCTCGCCCTTCTTGAACGCGCCTGTGGGGCATGAAGCTCACCATTTGCCCGCTTCTCCCCCCGGGGAGAAGATGCCGGCAGGCAGATGAGGGGGCCACACGGCAGGGCTTCCATTGGTCGTCGCTTCGCCTTGAGCGGCAAGCGAAGGCAGATGACTTCCTCAGCGGCAGGCTCACCCGCCAAAATAAGCCGCATGATCGATATCGGCGAGCAAGCCGGGCTCGGTCGGCTGCCAGCCGAGCAACGCCTGCGTCTGCGCGCTCGAGGTCGGCACGTCGAAGCCGGCGAACATCGCGAACCAGCCGAAATGCTCCGCCGCCTCTTCCCGCGACAGCGAGGCGGCCGGCAGGTTGAGCCGACGGGCGATCACTTCGGCGATCCGGCGGAAAACCACGCCTTCTTCGGCGACAGCCAGGAACGGACCGCCGGTGGCGCCGCGTTCGATCGCCAGGCGGTAGAGGCGGGCGGCATCGAGCCGGTGGACGGCCGGCCAGCGGTTTTGCCCTTCGCCGATATAGGCCGAGATGCCGGTGCGCCGCGCGGTTTCTATCAGGATCGGCACGAAGCCGTGATCGCCATGGCCGTGCACCGAGGGCGGGAGGCGGACGGTGGCGGCGCGCACGCCGCGGGCGACGAGCGATATTGCGGTGATCTCGGAGGCGCGGGGATAGGTCTGCGATGTCGGCATCGGCGGGTCCTTCTCGGTGCCGATGTGGCCCGGCGCATGGCCGAGGCCCGATGTGACCAGCAGCGGCCGGCCGGAGCCCTGGAGGGCTTCGCCGAGCGCCTCGATGGCGCGCCGGTCAAGGGCGCAGTTTTCGGCGAATTTCGAGAAATCATGGTTGAAGCCGGTATGGATGACGGCGTCGGCTTCGGCCGCGCCGCGCGTCAGGCCCTCCAGATCTTCAAGCGTGCCGCGCTGGACGGCGGCGCCCATGGCCGAAAGTTCCGCCGCTCCCTTCTCCGAGCGGGCAAGGCCCAGCACCTCGTGGCCGGCGGCGAGCAATTCCCTGACGACGGCCGAGCCGACCCAGCCGGTGGCTCCGGTGACGAATACGCGCATGTCGATATCTCCCGATGGACTGGGGACAGATATCGGCGAGAGTGCTATCATGGTAAAGTAGTGATATTATCATGGTATAAAGACTAACAGGATGAGCGAATTCGTCACCTCCGAGAATCGGCTCGGCGCCTATCTCAAGGACCGTCGCGCCAAGCTCGACCCCGCCGCTTTCGGCTTTGCCGGCGAACGGCGGCGCACGCCGGGCCTGCGGCGCGAGGAGGTGGCGAGCCGCGCCAATATCAGCCCCACCTGGTATACCTGGCTGGAGCAGGGGCGCGGCGGCGCGCCGTCGGCCGATGTGCTCGACCGGATCTCGCGGGCGCTGATGCTGACCGATATCGAGCGCGAGCACCTCTTCCTCATCGGCCTCGGCCGCCCGCCGGAGGTGCGCTACCGCAACGAACAGGGTGTGACGCCGCGCCTGCAGGGCGTGCTCGATGCGCTGGACCCGAGCCCGGCGCTGATCCGCAACGCCATCTGGGACGTCGTCGCCTGGAACCGGGCGGCGACCGTGCTGCTCACCGATTACGGCGCGCTGCCGCCCGAGGAGCGCAACGTGCTGCGCTTCATCTTCCTCGATCCGCGCGTGCGCGCCGCCCAATATGACTGGGAAAGCGTCGCCCGCTTCGTCGTCGCCGCCTTCCGCGTCGATGCCGCCCGCGCCGGGGCGGCGGCCGAAGTCGAGCCGCTGGTCGACGAACTCTGCCGGAAAAGCCCGGAATTCCTCGCCATGTGGCGCGACAACGACGTGCGCAGCCACGGCGAGGGCGCCAAGCACATCAAACACCCGGTGCTGGGTCTGCTCTCCTTCGAATATTCGGCCTTCCAGGTGGACGGGCGGCCGGACCTCAGCATGGTTGTGTATAATCCGGCGACGGCGGAGGATGCGGAGAAGATCAGGCGGGTGGTGGGGTGAGAGAGTGGCCCCTCCATTGTGCTTATTGAAAGCGCACGGTGATTGACATACATCGACATCTTCCGTACGCTTTCAATAAGTACAAATGGAGCCTGCCATGCCGAGAGTGGCTGTCGAAGACAATGAGCGCATGAGCCTGCGGGTCGCGGCATCCGCCAAAGCCAAGCTGGTAAGGGCGGCGGCTCTTCGCAATACCGATCTCACCAATTTCGTGACGCAATCCGCATTGCGCGAGGCGGAGGCCGTCATCGCCGAAGCAGAGGTCATCAAGGCATCCGAACGCGATTACTGGCGCATTCTCGAGCTCCTGGAAAATCCGCCTCAGCCGAATGAGAGGCTGCTGGCGGCTGCCCGAGCGCTGCCGAAATCGATATGATCGCCTGGCATGAAGAGACGATCGGCAAACATCACGATCGCAAATCCTTCGACTGCGGCGATGCCGATCTTAACGATTTTCTGCAGCGCTATGCCCGTCAGAGCCATGACCAGGGCGGCTCCAAGACCTTCCTTGCGATAGACGATGCCGATGGAAAGACGGTTCTCGGCTTTTACAGCCTCGCCCCGACATCCATCAGACCGGAGATCGTCCCTGACAACGTCAAGCACGGTCTCGCCCGCCACGAGGTGCCAGGCTTCCGGCTGACGCGTCTGGCTGTCGATATGCGGCTGCAAGGGCAGGGAATGGGCGGCCAATTGCTGCTGGCCGCCGGCAAGCGATGCCTGCGCGTCACCGCCGAAGTCGGCGGCGTCGTGATGGCGATCGACGCCAAGAACGACAGGGTGGCCGGCTGGTACAAGACATACGGCGCGCTTCCACTGCTCGACGCGCCTCTGTCGCTGGTCATCCCGCTCGCCACGATCGCGGCGGCGTTGCAGGCGGTTAGCGGTCGTTCCTAGAGTTCTCGGCACGCCGTCTCCAGCGGTCCGCCGCCTTTCATTCTCGTCTTGAGGGCGATATACCACAGCTCCAATGCATGCAGCTGTTAACAGCCGTCGGGGAGACTGACTTGAAGGATGTCGTCGCGTTGGTGACGGGCGCAAGCCGCGGTGTCGGCCGTGGGATTGCGCTTGCGCTGCTCGCCGAGGGAGCCACGGTGCACGTGACCGGCCGGACCCTTTCCGAACCGAAGGCAAGCCAGGGCGGCAAGAGCGCGGGATCGCTGGAGGGGCTCGCGCTTGAGGCTGCGGCACTGCCCGGAACCGTCGTCCTTCATCGATGCGACCATAGCAGCGACGCCGAAACCGAGCGTGTGGCCGAGGAGATCCGAGCCGGCAACCGGCTGGATATTCTGGTGAACAATGCCTGGCCCGGCTATGAAAACATGGTCGAGAATGGCGATTTTACCTGGCCCCGACCTTTCTGGGAGCAGCCGGTCTGGCGGTGGGACGCGATGATCGGCACGGCGCTGAGGGCGGCTTTCATGACCTCGCGCGCCGTCGCGCCGATGATGATCCCGGCACGGCGCGGCCTTATCGTCAATATTTCCTTCTGGGCGGCGCAGCTCTACGAGGGCAATGCCATTTACGGCATCGGCAAGGCTGCCACGGACAAGATGGTCGCGGACTTCGCCCATGAGCTGCGTCCGCACAATGTCGCCGCCGTCTCGCTTTATCCCGGTCTGGTCCGCACCGAAGCCGTGCTGGAGAATGCCGAATACTTCGACCTGTCCAACTCCGAGTCTCCCGAGTTCATCGGCCATGTCATTGCCGGACTCTGGCGAGACCCCGCGCTGATGTCGAAATCCGGGCGGGTTCTGGTGGCGGCGGAACTGGGACGGGAATACGAGATTGCCGACGTCGATGGCTACAGGCCGGTTCCCCTGACGGCGGCGGACTTTTCGAAAAGCTGAAACTCTGAGAGTTCGAAGGGCTGATCTTCGTGATAGCTAGATTGTACCGCTTCTCTCCACCATCGCGAGAAATCGGCCAGCCCTTCGCCTCAATCCCGACAAATCTCCGGTGATGCTGTCGATTGACCGCGCACGATTTCAGCCGCGCGGGAGGGGGATTTCAATGAATTCATATCGTGCCGCGGCCTTGGTCGCCGCGTCGGTCCTGATGGCGCTGCCGGCTTCGGAGGCATCTGCGTGCAGTTGCGGGCGATCGTCCGCGAAGGAGAGATTTGCGAAAGCGGATTTGATCGTCAAAGGCCGCATGAAGCTCGTCACCTTCGGCGTCGAGTTGCCGGATTCGCAAACGGATCGCGAGCCGCCACGGCTGACCCGCGGCGACTTTGAGATCGACAAGGTGGTGAAGGGGACCTTCAAGGGCAAAACTCTATCGGTCTATACCGGCGCCGGCATGGGGGACTGCGGACGCCTGGGGGAGTTCCTCTCCGCAGCGTTTTACTACCACAGTGACAAATTCGCCGTTTACGAATTCGGGTTGTCGAAGGCGGAGTTTGCAGGGCAGACACTCTATTTCACGTCGATCTGCGACTACGCCAAGGGGCCGAAGGATGGCCAAGAGTAGGCCGTGGAGCTCTATGAAAGGAGTGGCGCCCGGCGGTTGTATTTCGGACCGTCGGGCCGGGTCATCCTACTTGATGACATTCACATTCATGATGATCTCGTCGACCCTCCCATTTCCGGAAGGAGATCTGACAACGATCTTGTCGCTGCCGATGTAGCCTGGCTCCGAGGTATAGTAGCCAACCATACCTTGCACCTTGACCGTCCGGCATTTCGCAAGCGCCCCCTTTTCGTTGGGAAAGACCGGCTCATGTACGAGCTGGAAGCGTCCGTGCTTGGGTTGTTCAATGACGTGGGTAGGCAGATAACCGACGAAGCTGCAATCCTTGTCGACATGCCAGGTCTGGCCCAACTTCGTCTTCTCACCGGTAAGCACCGTTTTGGATACTGACTTCTGCCGGAAGCTGTCGGAGGTTGTGGTGCACCCGCAAAGTGCAATCATTGCTGCTGCGCTTAAATAAGTAAGAATATTTTTCACTATAAACCCTCAACTTTTGCGTGGATAAACATTGAATTTTTCAGGGAGTCAAGCAGAGTCCAGAGCCTTCGTTTCCGCCTGTTCTGCTTCCAGCAATCGTTGAGGTGCAGTCGGTGAAAAGATGTATTGCGACCTGTCTCTTCATGCTCGCTGCCGGCTTCGGCAATGCCGGCGAAGTTCCCTTTGCGCCTATACGCAATGTTCCGGACTACACCGCGTCGATGATCGTTCGGAACTTTTATGGCGAGCCGAAGGAAATGTCGCGTTCGGTCGTTCATCACAAGGGCTGGACGCGGGTTGAATCGGTCAATGGCGACCAAACAACCGTCTCCTACGGGAATTTCTTCGACAACACCGTGTTGCGGACGACCAAGACCGGCAACGAAGACTTTACGTGGATGAGCATTGAAAGGACCGAACGGAGTCTGGACCTCAGCGTGAAGCAAACAAATGAAACCGGCGAGACTGACAACCAAGCTGGAGAAGCTTGCAACTGGCGGCAACTCATCCGCACAAGTGACGCGATGTCGCCGCTTTGGTTCAGTTGTCTGTCGGCCGACGGCATTGAAGTTGCCGAAAAGGTTCTGTTCCGCGTCGGGAAGCCGATGAGCGACACGCAATTGGTCCGGCTCGACCGAACAGCCGTCGCGGAATCCGAGGTTGCGCCGCCGAAGAGGTTGTTCGATCCATGGTTCTGGCTGAAGCCGCTACGGGATTATCCCGAGCCTGAAGCTCTTGTCGATTTTGAAGCTAAAATGGTCGGAGCATGGTCGGAAGTCAGAATATTACGACACTATCCCTGGCGCTCGGAAGAGCGCCGCGAAAAGGGCGGTGCTTTAAAACTGACGATTTGGAACGAACTGGAAAACCAGGGGATCCACATCACTTACTCCAAGGGCAGACATAGTCTTCACGCCGGTCGTGCGCCGCTCGATCCTAAGCAGCCATACAATATTTTCCAGCTCAAGCTCGGCGAGGTCGACTTAAAACGGAGCGGCGACGCGCTCGGAGAAGCCTGCGCCTGGTTCGACATGAAGCCTGGGTTTGCCGATGCGGGCAGACACGAATGCCTGACGCCGGATGGCGTATCTCTCAAAATCAACATCCACTCGGGATGGGGACGCGGGGAGAGCTTCACCGCCGTCGAGATCAAACGCCGCCCGGTCGAGCTCAAGGAAATGCTCCCGCCGCCGGAATTGATCGATCCGTCCTCATGGGGATTTTCTGTCAGCGATTGATCGGCCGGATGGCCGTCTATTTCACCACCGTCACGTTCAGCACGCCTTCTTCCGTCTTGCCCTCTTCATAGGGCGAGCGGATCACGAGCCGGTCTTTGCCGGTGTAGCCGGGGTTGGCCGTGTAATAGCCGACGACGCCGTTGACCCTGGTCTTTTCGCATTTCGAGGCTTTTCCGTCGAGCTTGGGGAAGAGCGGTTCGTGGACGATTTCCAGGCGGCCGTGTTGGGGCCGTTCGACGATGTGGATGGCGGGGTAATCGATGTGGCGGCAGTCGTCGTCGATGTGCCAGTTCTTGGCCACCAGCGTTCTGACGCCGCTACGGGCGGTGATCGACTCGGACTGCCGGCGGGAGGCCTCGGAGGTCGTCGTGCAGCTCGACAGCGGAATCACCGTTGCCGCTAATATCAAGAATATAAAGGCGTTTTTCATCATAAATCCTCAACTTTTGCTTGAATGAATATTGATTTTCTCCTCAAGTCAATCAGAGTGAGAGGCGGGATTGCAGTGCCCGGCGTTCGGAATTGGCGAGGGTTTTATCTTGAAAAGACGTGCAGCGGCCTCGGTCGTCATAGCAGGCGCGGTGCTGTTGGCGGCCGGCGGCGGCAGGGCCGACGATATTCCCTTCTCCGCCAGCCGCGATGTGCCCGACTACAAGGCTTCCATGGTCATCCGGGAGACCTGGTTCGAGGTGAAAACCTTCGCCCGCACCGTCCTGCATCACAAGGGATGGACGAAGGTCGAGGAGGTCAAGACGCCGGTCAGGACGGTTGCCTACGGCAATTATTTCGACAATCCCTTTCTGCTGTGGCTGGCAAAATCGGAAGACGACGAAGATTTCGCCACGGCAATCATCGAGAAAGTCACGCCGCCGGAGGCGAAGGACACCGGCGTGGTGCGCGTCAAGGCCGGCGAGGTTTGCAGCTGGTGGGAGCTCAGCGAGAAGGCCGAGACGGAGGACCGGTTGCAGCCGCCCTGGCGCAGCTGCCTGTCGCGCGACGGCATCGAAGTCGCCACCAGCCAGCCCTTCGGCGAAATGACGGCGAATGACGGGACGGATCTGGTCAGGCTGGAGCGCGCACCGGTGGCGGAATCCGATGTCCGGCCGCCGAAGAGGGTCTTCGAGCCGGCCTTCTGGCTGAAGCCGCGGCGCGATTATTCTGAGAGGCCGGCAGATCGTGCCGATTTCGACGTCAGGATGAAAACAGCCGACGGCCGGACTGAGATCAGGCTGCTCAGGCATTATCCATGGCGGCTCGAAGACCGTCGCGGGCCTGATGGAGCGGTGCAGTTCAAGGTTTGGAACGAGCTCGAGAACCAGGGCATGGCGGTCTCCACGGTCGACGACCTGCATCGCTTCGAGGCCCGCCGTTCGCCGCGCGCCTCCAGCTATCCCTACACCGCCTTCGACAAGACATTCGAGCGGGTCGACATGAACCTGCCGTCCTCGTCGCATCGCGGAGAAGAGTGCACCTGGTTCGATTTGAAGCCGGATATTCTGAGGCCGGCCGTCAAAAATGTCCTGAGAGCCGAATGCGTCACCCGGGATGGCATGCCGCTGAAACTCATCGGCCGCGATGCATCCGGCGCCATCGAGACCTTCGCCGCCGTCGAGGCGAAACGCCGGCCGGTCGACATGGAGGAGATGATCCCGCCGCGGGAGCTGATCGACCCGTCGTCGTGGGGATTTACGGTCGGCGATTGACGGGAGGAGGGGCGGTGCGCCCGCCTCGTCCTTCGAGGCGATCCTGCGGATCGCACCTCAGGATCGGCTCTGTTGAGCGTTGGCGGCATCCATGGGAGCGTTCGAAAAAACCGTGACGGTCGCTGATGTCACCGGCACGCTTCTCAGAATTTGATTCAGCCGATGCGCCTTAAGTCGCTGTTTCCAGGGCAGATCATCCAAGCGCTGCGATATGATCTTCAAGCCTGATCGCGCCGCGATGCGGTGCCGGTGGCAATTCTGGGCCGTCGAGCGTCGCCTCGGTCATGCGGGCGTAGGAGCGAGCGGCGGCGGGTGAAAAACCGAGCGCGCGGAAGCTCTCCTCCAAATCGCTGCGCGGCGTCGTCGCGACGCGGACGGGTTTGGCCACGAGCGCGGAGAAGGCAGCCGCGACATCTGCGAAATCATACCGCTCGGGCCCTTCCACATAGTGAATGCCGGTGTCGCTCACCGGACTTGCCAGGCGCGCGGCGGCAGCCTTGCCGAGATCGGTGGGCGAGACCATCGGCAGGACAAGGTCTTCGGGAAAGGCGGTCGGGATGGAGCCCTGCCGGGCCGGTTCCAGCAGCATGTCGAGATTGGTGTAGTAATAGGCGCCGCGGTTGATCGCCGTCGCGATGCCGCTGGCCTCGGTCAGCCGCTCGAATTCGTAGAGCACAGTGAGGTCGCCGATGCCGTCGCCTTGCATGGCGCCGTAGGTCGACTGCACTACGAGTTTTTCGAGGCCGGAATCCTCGAGCGCGGCGGCAATGCTGCGTGCGGTCTTCAGTTCCTCCCTGTTGGTATCGGTGCCGGGATCGGCCGGCGGATTGAGGAGAAAGGCACGCCTGCCGCGTCGGAAGACGGCCCGCAACCCTGCCACATCCGAGACATCCTGCACCACGGCCTCGACATTGCCGCCGCCGATCGCACGCGCCTTTTCCGCGCTGTGGACGACCGCGATGACGCCTTCGCCCGATGCTCGCAGCGCCTCCAGGAGGCCGGAGCCGACATTGCCCGCTGCACCGAGAACCACATACATGTTGCACCTCGCTGTTTTCCGGGAAACGAAGCGGGTCATCGGTGGTTCCTATCGTGGCGCAAGCTTCGCGCCAGCCTGGCCTGGCAGAAGGCAGCTATTGATTCTCCCAGGATCTGTTGCGAAGCGATTTTCAGCAAGAACAGCCCCGTCAATGATTGGCGGGGCTTTTTGCTGGGTAGCCTTGTCTCTATCCGTCACTAGGCCGAGCATGACGCAGGAAGCGGCGGCACGGCTTTCGTTGTGTCGCGAGGCGCCTCAGCCGCGCCGGGCGGCTTCGATCGCGGCGATATCGATCTTATGCATGGTCATCATCGCGTCGAAGGCGCGTTTGGCCTCGGCGGGCTCGGCTTTCAGCGCTTCGCTGAGCGCGCGTGGCGTGATCTGCCAGGAGACGCCCCACTTGTCCTTGCACCAGCCGCAGGCGCTTTCCTGGCCGCCATTGCCGATAATGGCGTTCCAGTAGCGGTCGGTTTCCTCCTGATCTTCGGTGGCGATCTGGAAGGAGAAGCATTCATTGTGCTTGATCGACGGGCCGCCGTTCAGCCCGATGCAGGGCACGCCGGCGACGGTGAATTCGACCACCAGCACCTCTCCCTGCTTGCCCTCGGGATAATCTCCCGGCGCCCGGATGAGCGCGCCCATGGCGCTGCCGGGAAAGACCTCGGTGTAGAAGCGGGCGGCAGCCTCGGCGTCCTTGTCGTACCAGAGGCAGATGGTGTTCTTGTTCAGCATGGATGGCTCCCTTGGCTCGTCATTTCCGATCTCATGCTTGAAATAAGGGGCGACGCGGCTTTCTCCAGCCCATGCCGGCCATTTTGGCCCGTCGCGCTTGCCGATGTTATGCAATCTGAAGGTTGAATAATTCTATTTGCGTTTGCAGGATTTATATAGTAAACATTCCTAATATAAAATAAGTCTAGCTGTATCAGAAAGACGTCTTGCGTGAAGTTCTGGGCCTTCATCGCAGCTTTTGTTCTCAGCGTGCTGCTGTGGGCCAGTTTTTATTACGGCGGCCGTGGAATTTACGGCGCGATTAATACTTTGCAGCTCCTTGCCGACCGTGCAGTCGGCAGCGTTTTTTAGAGGGCGGCATCCTCCAAAGGACCTCATCCTGAGGTGTGGAAGCCGAAGGCCGGAGCCTCGAAGGATCGTGCGTCAGCGCTGTTTCTTGCATGCCGAGATCAAGCAGGGCGCGGCGACGCTCTCCTTTTGATGGTAGCGCGGTTCACAACTTCGTGCTTCCCGGCGAAGGCGGCAAGGCGGCGTGAACCAAAGCCGGGGCTGCGGGGTTTAGAGAACGCCCGACACTTCCAGCAGAGGAACGATCGCCATGCAAAGATTTTTGCTCACCGGCCTTGCGCTTGCCGCGTTCACCGGCGCCGCCTTCGCCCAGGAACCATCCGCCCCGCCTCCATCAGGCGCAGCCCCGCCGCCGGCCGCCGATGCCGGTTCGCCGCCGCCGTCTCCGCCCGGCGAGGAAGTCATGCGGGACGGACCGTCGAGAGACCGCCTCGCTTTCTCGCCGCACGGCAGGAGAGGCGACATGGGCTTCTACCGCGGCCACCACCGCGGACCGCCGCCCTCCAAGGCCGCCCGCTTCCGCATCGAGGACGGCGATACGAGGATCGATCTGAAATGCGCCGAAGACGAACCGATGAAGGCCTGCGCCGATCTCCTGCTCCAGGTCATGGACCGCCTGCAGGGGCCGATGCGGCCTTGATCGGCTGGGTATGAGGCTCTCGGGGCGTTGCTACGGCATGCTCCAACGGACCTCATCCTGAGGCGCGGAAGTCGAAGGCTGGAGCCTCGAAGGATCGGACCGCAGCGCTGCTTCCATTCTGCCTCTGTATCGGCCACTTACCTTTCCTCCGTCATTCCTGTGCTTGTCACAGGAATCCAGCCACCGCGCGTCTGCGCGGTGAACGACTCTTTTCACGGCTAAGGGAGTCTCTCGCGCCCAAGGACTTGGGCGCACTGGATTCCTGTGACAAGCACAGGAATGACGGAGGAGAGGGAGTGTCTGCCAATCGCGGCCCCACGGACACCTCAGGATGAGGCGCTCGGGGCCTAGGCGCGGCATGATCCAACGGACCTGATCCTGAGGTGCGCAAGCCGAAGGCTGGAGCCTCGAAGCATCGCGCCGCAGCGCTGCGCCTGCCTCCCACCATTGACCACCCATTGGATTTCCTTGACCGCGAGCCGCATCCATATGAAATTATCCGCATAGGGGGCTTCGATGACGTCCGTGAGGGTCAATGAGCTGATATCGGTGGCGGGGCAGCCCGATGCAGCGGACTTTGCCGATTTTGCGGCGCGCGGTTTTGCCGGCGTCATCAATGACCGGCCGGATGGCGAGGAGCCCGGGCAGCCGGGCAATGCGGCGGAAAAGGCGGCGGCCGCCGCCGCCGGGCTTTCCTACAGTTTCGTGCCGGTGAAGGGCGCTGAGATCACCGAGGCCGATATCCGCGCCTTCCAGGCGGCGATGGCCGAGGCGAAGGGGCCGGTGCTTGCCCATTGCAAGAGCGGCACGCGGGCGCTGACGCTCTATGCGCTGGGCGAGGTGCTCGACGGGCGGATGAAATCAAGCGATGTCGCGGCTTTCGGCCAGAGCCACGGCTTCGATCTCGCCGGCGCGCAGCGGTTTCTGGAAAAGCGGGCAGGCCAAGCGCCTGATGTGAAGGCCTTCTTCCATCCCGCGACATGGAGCGTGCAATATGTCGTGACCGATCCGGCGACGCGGCGCTGCGCCATCATCGACCCGGTGCTTGATTTCGACGAAACCTCCGGCGCGACGGGCACGGCGAGCGCCGATGCCATCCTCGCCTATATCGCGGCCGAGCACCTCGCGCTCGAATGGATCCTCGACACCCATCCGCATGCCGATCATTTCTCCGCCGCCCATTATCTGAAAGGCCGGACCGGCGCGCCGACGGCGATCGGCGAGCATGTGACAGAGGTGCAGGCGCTGTGGAAGGAGATCTATAATTTTCCCACGCTCGCCACCGACGGCTCGCAATGGGACCGGCTGTTTGCCGATGGCGAGACCTTCAAGATCGGCGCGATGGAGGCGCGGGTGATGTTTTCGCCGGGCCATACGCTGGCCTCGATCACCTATGTCGTCGGCGATGCCGCCTTCGTGCACGATACGGTGTTCACGCCGGATTCCGGCACGGCGCGCACAGATTTCCCCGGCGGCAGCGCGGCCGCCCTCTGGCGCTCGATCCAGGCGATCCTGTCGCTGCCCGAGGAGACGCGCCTCTTTTCCGGCCACGACTACCAGCCGAACGGCCGCCACCCCCGCTGGGAAAGCACGGTCGCCGCCCAGAAACGCGACAACCCGCACTTAGCAGGCAAGGACGAGGCCGCCTACGTCGCGCTCCGGCAGGCGCGCGATCGCACGCTGGCGAAACCGAAGCTGATGCTGCACGCGCTGCAGGTCAACATCCGCGGCGGCAGGCTGCCGGAACCGGAGGAGAACGGGCGGCGCTATTTGAAGATACCGCTGGATGGGTTGTAGGAACGCAGGGAGCAGCGTTGCGGCAGGAGCGGTAGTGTGAATGCGGAGTCTCGCGAGCGAACCTATAGAGGATCGGGGATGTCGGCGTGGGAATCAATTCTCGTATTAGGATAAACTCGTACACATTCGAGCGCCTGGCTGTCCAACAGGTCCTGTGCCAACAATTCTGATCCTCCGACGAGCGTGAAGGCAGATCGTAGTCGCTGCAAACAAGCCAGCTGCGATCTTCAGGGAACCAATGCGTTGGCGTCAGGCGGGCGTCGGGAACTTCATCCGGGAAAGCAGCTGCCTCGGTGAGTGTCGCTCGAAATACCAGATCCTCCATAATCTCGGTTGCCAGCAACCAGAGATGAAAAAAGCAATGAGCTGAGGACGTATGACGATGGAGAATAGAGATGAGTGCGTCGCGCTCAGG
Source organism: Rhizobium sp. J15 (assembly GCF_002531825.1). Lineage (GTDB taxonomy): Bacteria > Pseudomonadota > Alphaproteobacteria > Rhizobiales > Rhizobiaceae > Rhizobium. The sequence continues at coordinate 23,179 of NZ_NWSX01000056.1, forward strand.
TGGCGCAAGATTTCCCTCGTCCGGCCCGATCAATCGTTTTGGCCAGCTGCCGCCAGCGAAGCGCCGGGTGAACGACCATACCGATAGGGTCGGTGCATAGGGCATGCCAAGGGCGTCGCAAAGCGCGCGCCAGCGAAGTGGGACGAGCTGAGCATCTGGCCCTGGTCCGCCATAAACCATCGTGCAATTGTTCTGGATCGTCGCCAAGGTATCTCCCGGCTTTGCTGAAGCGAATTCGTCAGCAAGCTTTGCGTGGTCTTGCCAGGAGAGTTGTGCGTCCTCGACCGTCAGATCCTCGTAAATCGGATGAAACACTTTCACGTAGGCGGGGAAGATCGGCGGGATGAGGCGCGATACCGTTCCGAGCGTCTCCGGCGTTGCCTTCGCAATGCCATTTTTGATCCATTCGATTTCGGAGAGGTCTGTGAAACGCTGCATGATTTACCGCTGTCCGACGATAGAGTGAGGTGTCAGGGCGATCATGAGATAGCAGGTATCCACGCGGCATACATCGCTTTCCCTCTCACACCATCCCCTCCACATCCGTCCTGCCAAAATCATCCCCCACGAACAGGAGCCGGCAACCATATTCCTTCGCCACCTCGTAGGCGAAGCAGTCGCCGAAGTTCAGGCCGGCAGGGTGGATGCCCTTGCCCCAGATGCGGTAGGCCTCGGCGATGCGACGGGCGGAGGCGGGGGTGACGGAGATGATTTCGAAGCCGAGGCCTTCGAGCAGTTGTTCCATCTCCTCGCCGACATTGCGCCGGGCGGCGACGATCAGGGCTTCGGCGACGGTGCCGGCGGAGATCAGCAATTCGTTTTCGGCTTCGAGGACGGCGATGAGGGCGTCGGCTTGCGGCTCGCCGAGCAGGATCGCCATCAGGGCTGACGTATCGACGGCGATCATTCCGGCAGGCCGTCATCGCCATAGAGGAAATCCTGGCTGCGCGCGGCCGGCGGGCCGTCGGCGGCCTTGGCGGCGGCCGAAGCCCGCGCCGTCTCCAGCAGCGCCCGGCGCGATTTGCGGTCTGGCGCCGGTCTGACCGGAACCAGCCTGACGGCGGCGTGGCCGTGCCGGGTGAGAATGACCTCATCGCCCGCTTCGGCACGCCGGACCAGCTCGGTCAATTGCCCCTTGGCATCGGTCACGGATACCCGCATGTCGTTCTCCTGTACTCCAGGCGCAGCCTGTTTCTCCCGGCTAATTTAGACCGGTCATTGGACCATTTCAAAGGATAATTGCCGTGGCGCAGCCGTGCCGGGCTTGGCCGCAACCCGACGCCGCCCGCAATAATCATTGACGCCGGCCGGGTGGCGACGTAACTGGGGGTGACGGTTTCCTGAGGATGACTCCGAGGGGATTAATAGGGAACACGGTGAGGACGACCCCAAGAGGGACCGAGACCGTGGCTGCCCCCGCAACTGTAAGCGGATTGTCGTTCATATCGGGAGTGCCGGCGCGCCGGCGTTTCCTGGGGCCTTGAGGCCCGGCCACTGCGAGCTATCGCGGGAAGGCGGATGAGCGGCGGATATTCGCGAGCCAGGAGACCTGCCGTCAATCACGATCCAATCAACCGGGCGGGGATGCCCGGACAAGGAGCAGACATGATTGACCTTCTGACCCTTCGCCGAACTGCGGCATGCATCCGTCTCGATTGGGCCGCCTGCGGCTAGGCTTTGCGCGCCCGCCCGTGGGCCGCGCGGCGAAGCCATGCTCCTTTCCCTTTCAATCGAGGTTTTCATGCGCCAGTTTCTCGCCACCATGACATTCGCCTTCGGGCTGATCGGCCTTGCGGCACCGGGCCTTGCCGCCACCCAATATCCGCTCACCGTCAGCAATTGCGGTAAGGAGGTGACCTTCCGCAAAGCGCCGTCGAAGATCGTTTCGATCGGCCAGGGCATGACCGAAATTCTCTTCTCGCTCGGCCTTGCCGAGAAAATCACAGGCACGGCGGTCTGGGTCGGCCCGGTGCTGCCGCAATATGCCGAGGCCAACAGCAAGATCAAGCGGCTTGCCGACAACGATCCGAGCTTCGAATCCGTCGTCGGCCAGGAGCCGGATCTGGTGGCGGCCGAGTTCGAATGGCATGTCGGCGCGCAGGGCTCGGTCGGCAAGCGCGAGCAGTTCGAGGATCTCGGCATCAACACCTATCTTTCGCCGGCCGATTGCGTCGCCAAGGTCAATACCGATGGCGGCGACGGGGTGCGCAAGGAGCTGTTCACGATGGAGCTGATCTATCGGGAAATCGCCGAGCTTTCCGAGATCTTCGACGTGAAGGAGCGCGGCGATGCGCTGATCACTGAATTGAAGAAGCGCGAGGCCGATGCGGTGGCTTCGATATCGGGCGCATCGGGCAAGAACCTGCCGGTCGTCTTCTGGTTCTCCAGCAAGGAGGTCAATGGCGACGCCTTCATCGCCGGCAAGAACGGTGCGCCGGCCTATATTCTGAAGGCGATCGGCGCGAGGAATGTCGTGACCACCGAAGAGGAATGGCCGCTGGTCGGCTGGGAAACGATTTCCGAGGCGAACCCCGCCGTCATCGTGCTCGCTACCATGGACCGGCGCCGTTATGCCGCCGACGATCCCGAGGTGAAGATCGATTTCCTTAAGAAGGATCCCGTCACCAAGGAGTTGGACGCGGTCAAGAACCGGCGCTTCGTGATGATGGACGCGCAATCGATGAACCCGACGATCCGCACCATCGACGGCATCGAGACGCTGGCGAAGGGCATCAAGTCCTTCGGCCTGACCCAGTGACGGCAGCATCGGCCAGAGAGCCGGGATGGTGGGCGCTTGCCGCGCTCATCATTGCCGCCGTCCTTCTTCTCGGGCTGATGATCAGCCTTGCCGTTTCGATCGGCGAGATCGCGATACCGCTCACGACCACGGCGGAGGCGGTCTCGAACCGGCTGTTCGGCACGGCGTTCGAGCTCAGCCGCATCCACCAGGGCATCGTCTGGGATTACCGCCTCAGCCGGGCGCTGGTTGCGGCGAGCGCCGGCGCCTCGCTGTCGCTCTCCGGCGCCATCCTGCAGGCGCTGCTGCGCAATCCGCTGGCCGAACCCTATGTGCTTGGCATTTCGGCCGGGGCTTCGACGGGAGCGGTCTCGGTGATGATCCTCGGTTTCGGCTATGGCGTTCTCGGGCTTTCGAGCGGCGCCTTTCTCGGCGCGGTCGTCGCTTTCCTGCTGGTCGGCTTTCTCGCCACCGGGTCGGGCGGCACCGGCGAGCGGATCATCCTCTGCGGCGTGGCCGGTTCGCAGCTCTTCAATGCCTCACCTCCTATATCGTCACGACCTCGGCCAATGCCGAGCAGGCGCGCGGCGTGCTGTTCTGGCTGCTCGGCTCGCTCAGCGGCGTGCGCTGGCCGGATGTCTATCTCTCCGTGCCGATCGCGCTTGCCGGTTTCCTCATCTGCATGGCGCATGTCCGGGCGCTCGACGCCTTCGCCTTCGGCACGGATGCGGCCGCCTCGCTCGGCATTGCTGTCCGCCGCGTCCAGATCCTGCTCTTTGCCCTGACGGCGGCGATGACGGCGAGCGTCGTCAGCATGGTGGGCTCGATCGGCTTCGTCGGTCTCGTCATCCCGCATGCCGCCCGCTTCCTCGTCGGGCCGGGGCATCGGCGGCTGTTGCCGGCAACGGCGCTCGGCGGCGCGATCTACATGGTCGGCGCCGACATCGTCTCGCGCATCATCATCCCGCAGCAGGTGCTGCCGATCGGCGTCGTCACCGCGCTCTTCGGCGCGCCGGCCTTCGCCGTCATCCTCTATCGCGTGCGGAGGAGCGCATGAGCATCACGATCGACGCGGTGAGTTTTGCCGCCGGCGACACCGTCATCGTCAACGGTGTCAGCCTGACGGTCGAAAAGGGCAAGGTGCTCGGCCTCCTCGGGCCGAACGGCTCCGGCAAATCGAGCCTGCTGAGGCTGATCTGCCGGCTGCGCAAGGTCCGCAGCGGCGTCATCCGGCTGGGCAGCGACGATATCGCCTCGCTGTCGCGCGCAGCGCTTGCGCGGCGCGTCGCCTTCGTCGAGCAGCAATCGACGACCGAGACGCAGCTGACCGTGCGCGACGTGGTGCGGCTCGGCCGCACGCCGCATCGCGGGCTGCTGGCGCCCTGGGGCGCGGAGGACGATGCCGCCGTCGAGGAGGCGCTGTTCAGGGTCGGCATGCGGGCGAGGGCGGGCCAGCTTTGGCAGACGCTGTCGGGCGGTGAGCGCCAGCGCGTGCATATCGCCCGGTCGCTGGCGCAGACGCCGAGCGAATTGCTGCTCGACGAGCCGACCAACCATCTCGACATCCAGCACCAACTCGACATCCTCTCGCTGATCTCCAGGCTCGGCATCACCGCGATCGTCGCGCTGCACGATCTCAATCTGGCGGCGATGTTCTGCGACAGTCTGGCGGTGCTGGAGAAGGGCGCGGTGGTGGCCGCCGGCGCGCCGGAGGCGGTGCTGACGGAGGATCTGATCGCAAGGGTGTTCGGCGTGCGCGCCCATGTGCAGAAATCGGCCGTGCACGGCCGGCATCACATCCAGTACCGGATGGACTGACCGCTATCCCCGCCGATCAGAAATCCTCCCAGCCGGCTTCCGCGACGGCGGCCGAGCCGTGGGATTTGACCGGACGGGGGCGGTGGAGCTGAACCGGCTTCGGCGCCGGCTGTCTGGCCGGGGCGAGCGTCGCGACATTCGCCGCTTTCGGCGCGTCGTCAAAGCGGAACTGGCTCAGCAGTTCGAAGAGGGCGGCCGCCTCATGGGCGAGGCTGTGGCTTGCCGCCGTCTGTTCCTCGACCATGGCGGCATTCTGCTGGGTACTCTGATCGACGGAGTTGACGGCATTGTTGACTTCGGCGAGTGCGGCGGACTGTTCGCGCGAGGCTTTGACGATCGCCATGACGTTGCTGTTGATGTGATGGACCTGGTCGGCGATTTCCTCGAGCGCGCCGCCGGTCTTGCTGACGAGGCTGACGCCGGTGGCGACATGGCCGCTCGATGCGGTGATCAGCGCCTTGATTTCCTTGGCGGCATCGGCGGAGCGCTGGGCGAGTTCGCGCACTTCCATGGCGACGACGGCAAAGCCCTTGCCGGCCTCGCCGGCGCGGGCGGCCTCGATGCCGGCGTTCAGCGCCAGCAGGTTGGTCTGGAAGGCGATTTCGTCGATGACGCCGATGATGTTGGAAATCTCGCGCGAGGAATTTTCGATCTGGTCCATGGCGGCGATCGCATCCTTCACCACCTTGGCGGAATGCTCGGCATGGGCCTTGGTACGGGTCACGAGATCGCCGGCCTCGCCGGCGCGCTTGCTGGCGTCCTTGACCGTGGTGGTGATCTCTTCCAGCGTCGCGGCCGTCTCTTCGACGGAGGCCGCCTGCTGCTCGGTGCGCTTGGCCAGGTCGTCGGCGGCGCTGCCGATCTCCTCCGAGCTCGAGGAGATCGCCTTGGCATTGTCGGCGACGGTCGCCATGGCATGCTTCAGCTTGTCGGAGGCGCTGTTGAAATCGGTGCGCAGCCGCTCCAGCGACGGAATGAACGGGGAGGCGATCTTCTGCGAGAGGTCGCCGTTGGAAAGATTCGTCAGGCAGGTCGCCAGCGCCTCGACGTTTTCCACGCGCGGCGTCACGTCGGTCGCGAATTTCACGACCTTGAAGACCTTGCCGTTCATGTCGAAGATCGGATTATACGAGGCTTGGATGAAGACCTTGCGGCCGCCCTTGCCGATGCGCATGAATTCGTCGGCGAAGAGCTGGCCGGCGGCAAGCTTCGGCCAGAAGCTCTTATAGTCCGCCGATGCGGCATAGGCCGGCTCGCAGAACATCGAGTGATGCCGGCCCTTGATTTCCGAAAGCGAATAGCCGAGCGCGGCCAGGAAATTCTCGTTGGCGCCCAGGATCTCGCCCTCGGGCGTGAATTCGATGATCGCCTGGGCGCGCGAGAGCGCTTCCAGCTTGCCGGCATCTTCGGCGGCGATCAGCTTCTGGCGGGTGATGTCGGTGGCGATCTTGACGACCTTGACCGGCCTGCCGCGGCGCATGACCGGATTGTAGGAGGCCTCGATCCAGACTTCACGCCCGCCCTTGCCGATCCGCTTGTACTGCTGCTGATCGAAATTGCCGGCGGCGAGCTTGGCCCAGAAGGCCTTGTATTCGGCCGAGGCGGCGTATTCCTTCTCGACGAACATGCTGTGATGCTGGCCGACGATTTCGGCGAGGCTGTAACCCATCGCGCGGCAGAAATTCTCGTTGGCCGTCAGAATCCTGCCCGTCAGGTCGAATTCGATCATCGCCTGGGATTTCGCGAGCGAATCCAGAACCGCAACAGCATTCGCACCACGACCGAGAATATCCACGCCATGCTCCCAGGTTAAGAAGAGGCAATTCCTCCACATTGGGCGAATATTCGCATTCACTGATTAACGCGGATTTAATAATAATTTTGACTTCTCGCATTTTGGCGGCGAGGGCGGCTTTTCTGTTTTCCGGCCTTGTGGCGGTACTGCATCTCTTTGTTTTTGCGTGATTTTTGCTGGATCCCGCGTGCTTGTGCTTGCATTGCATCCGATGGTTGAGACGGCCGCCGCCGGCTTCCCTTGGGCGCCTGTCATGGCGGCGTTTCCACCCGCGGCGCGGTGGCTGTCCCGAAGTCGGGCATGGGTTGCGCTCGGGTATAGCCAAAGTTCAGGCTTGCTCGGCCTCAGGCTCCGCTTGAGGCCAGGCGAGGCCTGAACGGAGTGACTGGCCTTTGCGCGTGGTTTTGCTATCATTTCCGTCAGCGCCTGCGCGCCTTGCCGAACGGAGTATTCGAGATGTTCGCACGAGATCAGCTTCCCCTGCGCCCGGTTGCCGCCGGTTTCGCCGCCCTCTGGGTGGCCGTCATTGCGGGTGCCAGCGTCGGGCTCAGCCTGGTTTTTGCCTGTGTGACGCCCTTCGTGGCGCTGGCGGCGGTCTCGGCGGTGGTGCTTCCTCGGCGGATGGCGGTGACGGCGGTTCTGCTCGCCTGGCTCGCCAATCAGCTCGTCGGTTATCTCGTGCTCGGCTATCCCCAGACGTGGGACAGCCATGCCTGGGGCCTTGCCATCGGCATCGCGGCCTTCGCCTCGCTCGCCGCAGCCCTTGCGGCGCTGCGCCTGAGGGCCGATCTTACCCTGACCATGGCCGGCGCCTTCCTCGCCGGCTTCGTCGCCTATGAAGGCGTGCTCTATGCCGCAACGGCGGTGCTGCCATCGGGCGAAGGCGCCTTTTCGCTCTCCGTCGTGGCCGAGGTGCTGGCGATCAACGCGCTGGCGGCGGCCGGGCTGATCTGCCTCCACGTAGCCGCAGCTGTAGGCCGCGGGTTTGTTGTGGGCGGGCGGATGGTGGGGCAGGCGCGGTAGAAGCAGGGCGAAGCCTCGAAGGGCGGGGCGGCGAATGGCAATGGACTGTGTGCCGTTTGGCCCCCTCATCTGCCTGCCGGCATCTTCTCCCCGAGGGGAGAAGCGGAATCGCTGCAGCATCTTGCCCTTCTCGAAGGTATCGTTTGTGGACGGGGAGCTCTCGGCTTGCCCGCTTCTCCCCAGCGGGGAGAAGATGCCGGCAGGCAGATGAGGGGGCCGCACGGCGCGTCCTCCATTGCCTTTCAGAGCAATCCCTACCACCCATCCCCCGCTTCGATCGCCGCAATGAACGCCTCGAAATTCCCGCCCAGCACGCGCACTTCATCCCGCCATGGGCCCGAAAAGACGAAGGGGATGGAGATGTAGTTGCCGGCGAGGATGCCGTAGGCGGTGGGGCCGCCGTTGGAGCCGATGAGGAAGCGGTCGGGCTGGAGGGCGAAGATTTCGTAGCCGTCGGCCATGGCGAGTTCGTCGATGCTCCAGAGGATCAGGTAGCCTTTGCCGAGATCGTCGTTGAAGCCGTTCGAGGTGCGCAGGAATGCCTTGTAATCCTCCGGCAGCCTGATGCCGAGCGAGGCCTCGCGCGCCGTGATCTCGGCGGGGCCAGCGCCTGGCTGCTGAAATCCGTGCCGCAGTTTTTCGAACATCGAAAGTTCCCCATTCGAACGCGCAGGGAAGGATAGGGCGTCGGGCCGTGCCGGCAACGGGGTCTCGATCTGCGCCGTCAGCCTTCCGCATGCAGCAGCGGCGAGGCCCTCAGCGTTTCGGCCATATGGTCGATGAAGGCGCGGACGCGGTGGGGGACGGGGCCGCCGGGCACGTGGATGGCATGGACCATTTCCAGGTCGCCGGGATTGCAATCCTCCAGCAGTGCGACGAGCTTTCCCTCGGCGATTTCGGCGGCGACGTGGAAGAGGCCGAGGCGGGCGATGCCGGCGCCGGCAAGCGCCATCTGCTTCATCGTCTCGCCATTGTTGACGACGAGGCTTCCGGTCACCGGCTGTTCGAGATCGCGGCCTTCGCAGCGGAAGGGCCAGGAGGGCCGGGCGCGGCGGAAGCTGAAGGTCAGGCAATCGTGGCTTTCGAGATCGGCGGGCGTCTCGGGCCGGCCCTTGCGGGCGAGATAGGCGGGCGAAGCGCAGACGACGCGCCTGGACTGGCCGAGCTTGCGGGCGATCAGGCCGCTGTCCGGCAGGTTGCCCATGCGGATCGCCACATCGGTCTTTTCGGCGACCAGATCGACGATGCCGTCGCTGAGGCTGAGATCGACGACGAGATCGGGATTGCGGGCGACGAAACCGGGCATGGCGGGCACGACGAACATGGTGCCGAGCGGCACGGTGACGCTGACGCGCAGCCGGCCGCGCACCGCGCCGCCCGCCGCTTGCTGATCGGCATCGTTCATCTCCTGCAGGATGCGCAGCGCGGCATGATGATAGGCTTCGCCTTCCTCCGTCAGCGTCAGCGCCCGGGTGGTGCGCAGCAGAAGCCGGACGCCGAGCCGCTTTTCCAGCCGGGCGATCAGCTTGCTGACGGCGGATGGCGTCAGATCGAGGCTGCGGGCGGCCGCGGAAAAGCCGCCCTCCTGGACGACGCGGGTGAAGACCTCCATTTCGCCGGAGCGTTCCATCAGAATACGCGGCATTGATGATCTCCATTCACAGGTGCTTGTCTTTCCTAGGCAATAGTCTGGCTGCGGTTCAGATCATAGATTATTGCCAGAGACAATCTGGAGATCCGTCATGGACCTGAAACTGACCGACAAGACTGCACTCGTGACCGGCGGCACGGCCGGCATCGGCCTCGAAATCGCCCGCGCGCTCGCCAACGAAGGTGCTCATGTGCTCATCACCGGGCGCGACCAGGGCAAGCTCGACGCCGCCATTGCCGATATCAAGGCCTCGGGTGGGGCCGATGTCCGCGGCATCCTCGCCGATGCCGGCAGCGGCGAAGGGGCTGCTGATATCGCCAGGGCCGCGCCCTCGGTCGATATCCTCGTCAACAATCTCGGCATCTATGAGAGCAAGGCCTTCGGCGATATCAGTGACGAGGACTGGACCCGGCTCTTCGACGTCAACGTGATGAGCGGCGTGCGCCTGTCGCGCGCCTATCTGCCCGGCATGCTGGAGCGCAACTGGGGCCGGATCATCTTCATATCAAGCGAATCCGCCATCGCCATCCCGCAGGATATGATCCACTACGCCACGACGAAGACGGCGCAGCTTTCGATCTCGCGCGGCCTGGCGCAGCTGACGCGCGGCACCAATGTCACCGTCAATTCGGTGCTGCCGGGGCCGACCCGCTCGGAGGGCATCGAAGCCTTCCTGCGCAGCCAGGCGGCCGATCCCTCCGCGCCGATCAAGACGATCGAGGCCGAATTCTTCGCCACCGCGCGCTCCTCCTCCATTCTGCAGCGGATGATCGAGGCGCGGGAGATCGCCGATCTCGTCGCCTATCTCGCAAGCCCGCGCTCGGCGGCGACGAATGGTGCGGCGCTCAGGGCCGAAGGCGGCCTCGTCAATGCGATCGCCTGAGGGGCAGGCCGACGCATCGCCCGCCGTCATCGCCATCATCGGCCCTGGTATCGGCTGACTGGGGTTGCGGGCCGGCTTTCCCGCTTCGATCCGAAAAACACGCGCCGCGGGCAGTTCCCGCGGCGCTTCGCTTTGGCCGGGCGCGGAGGGGAAGGGGGCCGGACCAAAGGCCGCGCGGCGGCCGGACCTTCGACCGATGCGCGGATAGCGATACCCCTTTAGGGTTAGTTGTGGAATCGATGGCAATCAGGAGAAAGTCATGCGTATCGCAACAATCGCAACGATGGTGGCCTTTTCATTCGCGGTCGCGGCCAGCCCGCTCGCCTCCATGGGAACGAGCGCAGTCGCCTTCGCCAAGGGCGGAGAAGGCGGCGGGAATGGCGGCGGCAACGGAGGAGGCAATGGCGGCGGTAACGGCGGCGGCCATGGCGGCGGCAATTCCGGCCATGGCAGCAGCAATTCCGGCAAGGGTTCAGGCAGCCTGAAGTCATCCTCCGGCGGCAAGAAATCCGACACGGTGCGCGGCAAATCGACCGATGCCAAGACGAAGACCGTCAGCACTAGGGAAAAGAACCTCGCCGCCCAGATGGCCGGCCTGAACTCGCTGAAGCGCAACTACCGGGCGCTGATGAACACCTCCGATCCGCGCATGGCGGAGATCCGCGCCTATGCGACGGCCTATGCCCAGTATGAGCTGGACAATGGTGTGGAGCCGGCGGCCGACGATCCGCTGCTCGGCGACGCAGCGCTGGAGGAAGCGCTGGAATCGGCCAGCAAGACCGGCACGATCAGCCCCGCCGTTCTCGCGGAGGCCAAGAGCATTCTCGGTGTGGGCGAGGAGGTCGGCAAGATCGACCAGATCCGCGACTCGCTGGAGGATCAGACCACCGACGACGATACCGCTGAATAAAGAGCGCTATCGCCTGGTCGGGCCGTTCCGCCGGCCGCGCAACACTTCCAGGTGAAAGGCGAACGGGCCGGCGATGCTTCGCCGGCCTTTCCCCGTTTTTGCCGGCCGCGCAATCAGGCCGCCAGAAAATGATCGTGGCTTTCCTCGATATGCCGTTCGATCTGTTCGTATTCGGCATCGGTGAGATCGATAAGCGCGCCGCCGAGGAGGGCGCTCAGCCGCTCGACCTCGCCGCCGGAGGCGGGCGCGCAGAATTCGGGCGGCGCGTGGCGGCTGCCGGGGTGATAGGGCGTCAGCGAATATTCGATCACCAGATCGATCTCGTCCTCGCCGCGCGTCAGCGTGTAGCGCGTTTCGAACATGATCAGAAGCCGATCGCCTCGATGCCCGCGGCAAGCTCCGCCTCCAGCGCCTCGTCCTCGCCATCCCCCTCGGCCGGCGGCCGGCCGAACTCCTCGTTCATGACAGCGGCGATCCGCTCCAGCCCCCGCCTGCGCCCCGCCGGCGCAAAGATGACGACCATGACGCCGTCGGCCTCCATATCGAGCGACAAATACCCCTTGCCATGGCCGCCGGAGACGCTGGCCTTGAAGGCGGTGTTGTCGGTGAAAAGCGAGACCTGTCCGCGCATGGTGTGATCCTGGGGTTTTGTGGTGTGATTATCGCATTGGTATGGGCGTGCGGGTTGGTGGCTGGTGAGGGCGGCTAGGTTGGGTTTATGGTGTTGTCAGTTGTGGTGATGACGCGACGATGGTGTCGATTTAATGGGGCAATGGTTGTGATGTTGAATCGCGACGCAGAAAACGATGATTGCGCGATTGGAGAGCGCGTCGATCAAGCCTCCGCTTGAGATCTGGTGGACTCGGTTTTACTGTGCTCTTTGCAAAGTGAGCAGCGATGAGACGTGTGCCGTGTGGCCCCCTCATCCGACCCTTCGGGCCACCTTCTCCCCGCTGGGGAGAAGAGGAAGCAAGCCGAAGGCTTCGCATCCACAAAGGATGCGTTCAAGAAAGGTGAGACGCTGCTGCGATTCCGCTTCTCCCCAGCGGGGAGAAGATGCCGGCAGGCAGATGAGGGGGCCACACGGCACAACCTTCCATTCTCTTTCGCTTCGCCTTGAGCGCCAAGCGAAATGCCCGCTTCCCCCCGACCCTCAGCCCTTCCGTCTCTTCCGCGTCGTCGGGCGTTGAGCCAGGCCGGAGGCGCGGATTTCGGCGATGCTGACGGGGTCGTCGTCGAGGTAATATTCGCTGGCCCAGGCGATCCTGCCGCCGCGCCAGGCGCGCCGCCACGTCACCATCTTCAGCCGGCCGAGCGGGGTGTCGAGGCCGGCGACCGCGTCGAAGTCGGGGCCGATGCTGCCGGCGGCATACCGGCCGTTCCAGGCGGCGCGGGCGCTTCTCTGCAGCGTTTCCAGGTAATCGACGCGTTCGAGGCTCGCGACATGCGGCGCGCTGTCGGCGCGCAGGGCCTTGATGGCGGCGACGATGCGGAAGGCCTGCTCGCCCGGCGCCTCCTCGCCGATCGCTTCGTCGATGGCGCGCAACGCATCGGCAATCGCGGCTTCACGGGCGAGGGCGGTGGTGAGGTTCATGGTGGTGGCCTGTTGTATTATGTTGCTGAAATCACAATTTTTAGCATGGCGGGGAGCCTGTTGCAAACGTGTTTTAGGGTCGCGGCAGGCGGGCCGCACCGGAAACCGTAGCCACACGGCTGGGCGCCCTGGCCGACCGCCAAAATTTTTCCGCCGAAAACACGTCCTAAAACGTGATGGAGGTCGCGCCGGGCGGCGGAGTCGGCGATGATGGCCGCGATAGCCATTCCGATATCAGAGCCCATGATCTTCATTCCGCTGCCCTTCGTCGTCGCCTTGCTGCTCGTCATCCTCTTCGTCGCCGTCGTCAGGCGCGACGAGGAGGCGGCGCCGAACCTGCCGTTTCTGGCGCTGATCCTGCTCACGGCGTTGCAATCCGTGCTCTCCGGCCTGCGCTGGGGCTATGGGGTGCAGGCGGTGGGCCTGATCGCGCCCGTCATCGCGGCGATGGTGCCGCCACTTGCCTATGCCGGGGTTTCCCGGCTGGTGAGGACGAGCCGGCGACCGCTGGCGGGGCGGATCGCGCTGCATGGGCTGCCGGCTGTGCTCGTCCTGCTGCTGGTCGCCTTCTGGCGGGAGGCGATCGACATCGCGCTGGTGCTGGTCTTCGTCGGTTATGCTCTGGCGATCCTGCTTCTGATGCGCCCGGGCGCCGATGCGCTGCGGCTGGCGCCTTTCGAAGGCGCGGTGCCGGCCTACCGGGCGATCATCTTCGCCGCCGCTGCGCTGTGCCTGTCGGCGGCGTTCGACATCTTCGTCTTCCTCGATTTCATCTCGGCGAAGGGCGAGCGCGCGCTGGCGCTGATCAGCGTCGGAAACCTCGCCGCCCTCGTCGTTCTCGGCATTGCGGCGGCCGCCGCCAGCCGCAGCCCGGCGCCGGCGGAAGTGGCGGAAGCGGTGCCGAGGCCCGATACCGGCGAGGACAAGGAAACGATCGCCGCCATCGACGCGCTGATGGAGGCGAGGCAGCTCTATCGCGACGCCAATCTCAACCTCGACCGGCTCGCCCGTAAGGCCGGCATCCCCGGCCGCCAGATCTCGGCGGCGATCAACCGGACGATGGACAAGAACGTCTCGCAATATGTCAACGACTACCGGATCGCCGAAGCCTGCCGCCTGCTTTCCGCCACCGGCAAATCGGTGACGGAGGTGATGTTCGAGGTGGGCTTCCAGACGAAGTCCAATTTCAATCGCGAGTTCCGCCGGGTGACGGATATGACGCCGGTGGCCTGGCGGCAGAGGGAGGGGTGAGGGCGGGCGGTTTGCTTGCGGCCTCTTCTTGGGATGGTTTTGGGTTATGGTCAGCACGATACGCTTTCCCGGCGCATTGGCAGAAATATGACGAGAACGTCGCCCCAGCCTCCCTCATTCCTGTGACAAGCACAGGAATGAGGAGGGATAGGTAAGGGCGTCCCAACGAAGGTTTACGGTGGGGCGACGATCGCCCGCATGTGCCCGTTTACGGATGGCCACGCCGTCGCAGGTACACAATCGCGATCGAGCACCACCTGGATCGCGTTCGAGGTCGCGGTTTTGCCGGTGTCGGCCATTCTGGCGGCATGGATACGACGACACAACATCACCATGACCTTGCCGCCAGGCTGACATCGCTTTCGCTTGACCCGGCAATTTTGAAGACGGAGCCGCCGGAGCGTTCTGCCCGGCGGCGGATCATGCCGCTTGCGGTGCTGGCGCTGGCTGCGGCGGTTGGGGCGGGAGCGCTGGTTATGGCGCGGGCGGACGTCTTTTGGCGGGCCGGGATTGCTGATTTTTGGGCTGACGGTCCGGATCATGGAACTGCGGCCTCGAGCGGCGCCGAGGCGACGGATGCGGCGCAGGCGCAGACCGGGGCGGTGGCTGCGCTTCCCCGCGGCGCGGCCGGGCCGGGGCGGGAGATCGCGGGTTCCGGTTATGTGGTGGCGCCTGACATCGCCACCGTCTTTTCCAAATATGAGGGGCGGATCGTCGCCGTCGAGGTGGAGGCGGGGGATCGGGTCGTGGCCGGGCAGGTGCTGGTGCGGCTCGATGATGCGGGTGCCGCGTTTGCGCTTCGGGGCGCCGGCATAGCCGAGCGGGCGGCGGAGCTGACGCTGGAGGCGCGGAATATCGCGCTTGCCCAGGCGCGCTCGTCGCTCAATCGCACCGAGCGGCTCGCCGGCCGCGACGCCATGCCGGCCGAGGCGCTGGAGCAGGCAAAGACCGCTTTCGATGCGGCCGCCAATGCCGCCGAGCAGGCGCGGCAGGATCTCGAAAGGGCGAAGCTCGATCTCGACCGGGCGCGCGAGCAGGTGGACGCGCTGACCGTGCGGGCGCCGATCTCGGGCACCGTGACGCGGCTCGATGCGCATGCCGGCGACACGGTGCTGTCGCGCGAGGACAGCGTGCGGGAGAATGAAAGCCTGCTCGTCATCACCGATACGGCGAGCCTGGTGATCGATGCCGATGTCGCCGAGGCCAATATGGCGCTGGTGCGGCCGGGGCTCAAAGGCGAGGCGGTGCTCGACGGCTTTCCCGACCGGCCATTTGCGGTCGAGGTGGCGAAGATCGCACCTGTCATCTCAAGGGAGAAGGGCACGGTGACGCTACGGCTGTCGCTTGTTTCGCCGCCGCCCGGCATGCGGCCGGCGATGGCGGCGCGCATCCGGCTGGAGGTGGGGGAGGAGGCTGTGGGCGTCCATCACCCGCCCTCGTCCTTCGAGGCTCCGGCCGCTGGTCTGGGCACTTCAGGATGAGGGAGGTTGGTGTGCCGTGCTTGCGTAGCGTCGTTCGAAGCTGCGGGAGCAAAAGGAAGTGTGCCGGCGCGGCATCTCTCTTCTCCCCAGCGGGGAGAAGGTGCCGGCAGGCGGATGAGGGGGCGAGCGACGCTAGGAGCGAGTGCGCTGAGCGCAAGCGAAGAGCAATGATTGGGGTGCCGTGTGGCCCCCTTGCATGTTCAATTTGCGCTG
>NZ_NWSX01000057.1 GCF_002531825.1 Rhizobium sp. J15
TCCGTTGCGGCATCGACGTCTTGCTGCCCCGAACTCCGCGACGACGTCTTGCCGCTGCTCAATCCGAACGCCTTCTTGAACCCTGACGCCATGCGCGACGTAAATCCGCGGCGTTTGCCCTGCGGCGCCGCGGCGACTTCGCCCGCCTCCGCCATATTGCTCGATGTCTTGCTCCCCGAGCCGCCGAATCGCAAGCTGCTGGAGCCCGCCCGAGAGACGTCTATGCTGTGGCGGGCGCCGCTCAACGAGTTCTCCGGCGCCAACGACTGCGGCGTCACTCGCATCGAACCGCCCACGGATCTGCGACGCGGCACACGGTCGCCGGCGTCACTGTCGTGCGAACCGAGGCGCAAGTCGCTCAGATCCTGTTCCACATCTCGTCTCTGTGAATTGTACTCCCGGATCCAGGCGTCCGTATCGAAAGCTCCGGTCACGCCTTCGATCCACCCACTTACTTCGCGAGAATCGTCATCGCGCGGCTGGTTCCGTCTTGGGTACATCGATGCCGGTCCTCCGGAAATCAAATTTGGAACCTCGATCCTATTGACGCCGGACGGCTCTCCTTCCCGTCGAAGCAGGACGAACAGTCGCCGATAGCCGAAACGCCGACGCTCGTTTGCAAGGTCACGCAGCTTTGCCCGCAGCGCCACCTCCGGCGGTCGGCAGGACCGATAACGCACCGTCTTGCGGTCGGCGGATATGATCTGGCAGGCCCGCCGCTCCGAAAGACCCATCACGGCCTTCAGATGCGTGACGGCTTCACGCTTGGCGGCAGGCCCTACCATTTTTTTTGCAAGAAGCTCGCGGAGCGCGGCCGCATCCAGCATCTGTTCGGCCAGCAGCTTTTTCAGCCTGGCGTTCTCGTCCTCAAGCGCCTTCAGCCGCTTGGCCTCGGACACTTCCATACCACCGTATTTGGCTTTCCAGTTGTAAAACGTCGCTTCCGAAATCCCGTGCTTACGGCAGAGGTCGGCCGCCTTCGCGCCTGCCTCCTGCTCCTTCAGTACCGCAATTATCTGCTCTTCGGTAAACCTCTGCTTCTTCATTCGTCCGTCCTTTGATGGGCCGGACTCTAATCAATTCTGGAGGAAATTCGCAGTGGCAGGTCACCTTCACCACCTAAGGGGTCACGTGGCTCCGCTTTTCCAAAGCATTTTAGAATATCGATTTTGCATGATGGCGACCAGTCCGGTTGCACTAGCATATGCGTAATCTGCAATTGGAGACCAACAACGGTGAAAACAGAACAGGCCCGCGGGGCGGTAAATTTTCCGAGACGCCTCTAACATTCAAGCTAATCTTAGCCCTGCCGCGGCGCAGACACCTCCGACGGACTGTCAGCCGATTCGACGATGGTCTGGCGAAGGGAGCCACGCTTTCGCGGATCCTCGAGGCTTGGGCTGAGGTAAAGGGATCAGGAGCGGCGCATGCAACGCGCACCGCCCGCTTCATCGAGTCTAGCAGTCACGTATCCGCTTTATAGGCCGGACATGTGAGCGCACCGTTCCCATGTGAAGCGACTGAAAAGAATGCGCTTCATCACACCTTTCACTCTCAGGAGAGACCGCCATGGATAACTCAGAACGATCGCTGCGCTACAACATTTCCGAGGAAGATGATCGCACCCGGGCCATGGCGGGGTGGATCGAGAATATGACCGGGGCACAAACGCTTACGGGCATGCCGTCCCGATCAACGCCAGATCCCCATGCTCTTTCGCCTTCGTCGCCAACGCGACCATACTCGCTCTCTTCCGAACCTCCAATTAAGGTGCTCGACAGATCGACATTTGCCAGAAAAGTAAGGGAATTTTACGGTGATGAAATCAAGCACATTTCCGTCAATCCACAAGAGTACTCGCCCTTCGTGTCCTCTAAAGCCCTGCGTACGGCTACCATCGCTCGACTCTACGGCGGCACCGACAATGATACGCCCAGCGCGCGATATTTCAGCTATGATCTGGGAGAACGAAGCGTTGGGCTTTTAAGAACAGAGGATGGATTTAGCATCGAAAACGAGCCGTGGCGGGAACTATTTCCCGGTCGAAGAAGAATCACGTCGATTGTAGACCTTCGCGTTACTCATCCGCTTGTCGAGAACGCAGGCGATATTCTGCTCGAACATCAACTTCAACTCGACGGCGAACAGCCGTTGATCATGTCACGTCCCGCTACGCCGGAGATGGGAACCCGTCTAGAGCAGATGGGTTTCGTTAATGTGGGTGAAAATCGCTGGGTGCTCGACCCTACGCAACATCCCGACAAGTGGACAAAGAATAGCAAGGGTGGATGGCAGCGCGCCGACAAACCTTGGAGTTATCTCTCTAAAACCGTGGAGTATCTTAGCGACGATGAAGCAGGTGTCGAGGAGCATTCGAGTGACGCCAGTGTCGAGACAGATTCATCCGATGATGACCCGTCTTGGTACTTCGAACACCTCAATTTGAACCGCGGCTAAAAGCTTGCCTCATCGTGAGGACTTTTTGCGCCGCCGGCTGAGTTGATACGCCCTTGTATTACGGGAGGACGCAGGCGAAGATTAGAGACTGCAATAATTGCTGCGACTCTCTGCGACGGCCCGCCTCATGCTGCACTCCGATCCTGCCGCGATGCAGATTGGCGGGGCTGGCTTCTGGGTGGTCCGCAACGATATCGCCGTTGGGGGTATCTTCTGATAATGGCCGTCGGGTTCGAAAACCTTCTGGTTGAGCCCCTAAAAGATCACCCAGGTACTCCCCAGGCGCCTCATGAATAACGACACCGAAGCGCTTGAACTCGAATCGCTCGTATCCGGACCCGTCGCCAAGCCCAAGGCGACCGTCCGACACGATGTCGATGAATGATCGACGTGCGAGCTGACCGGAAACCGCAAGGTCCGGTCGACATCATCGGGACGCGCCCATGGGCCCCATCGGCACGCGTCGGCGAATAGCGGCGAGATCCGTCTCGTCGGCGCGTTCCAGTTCTCGACCATCGGCGTGCGCACATAGCCGAGCTCTTATGGCCGTCAGGCCCACTCGACGCGACGCCAACTCGCATGCCAAACTTTTCGTGATCAAGATCAGGCCCCTTCCAGGCAGCGTAGCCGTTGCGTCTGGGGCGCCCAGCAACCCGCCCAGCGAGGCCACATTGAAGATCGCAGGGCCGCGCGGCAACGCCGCACCGCACCGTTCCGCTTCCAGGAAGATCCACGGCAACGACAATGTCGCCGTTTGTCGCAAAGGCATCGACCAGAGCGCGGCCAATCCCGCCTGCAGCGCGTGTAATGACGGCGGGTGTCTGCTTGCTTCATGGATTAGCTTCTCCTGCTCCGGCGTATGCGATCTAACGCTAAAGGAGCCAGATGACAGCAAGTTAGCACCACGTCCCGGAAAAGAAGAGTTCGGCACCAGCTGAACGCGCCGCTATTCCGCCTCGGCTTTTCATGCTCTTTGCCGCTTCCGAGCGTATAGACCGGGTCGTTAGAATGCGATGTTCCGATCGGCTGCCTGAAACCGAACCGCTCAAACTCTGGCGACGCCGCCTGCTGTGTCTGCTCCTCGAGCCAATCATAGACCACTGTGCGGTCGGCAATTCTCCACTCCCCTTCCCTTTTCAGAAAATGGTCGCAATATCGACCACATAGGAGAAACCTGGCAACGTTTGATCCGGCCGCAGTCCGGCCCTCGTTGGAGCGCAGTGAAGTAGCTCTCGACAGGTGCTTCAGCCGGGCTGATAAACTCAATCAGAACGTTGGTGATCTGGTGGATGTTGCGCGGTTCGGTCTTGAAGACACCAAGCGTGAACTCAATGAATCCCTCGGCGGAGCCCGTGTACGCTCCGTGAACGTCCTGCGCATCAGGCCAGAAGGAGCTGCGCAGCCCCGCCTCGTCCGCCCGTCTATCCCGCGGCAATACCGATAGGACAGTCGCGGATCGTTTCGCGATCATGCAATTCGACCCATTTTCGTGGTCCATGGCCCGTCGCAAGTCTGGTCTTGAGTTGAAAATGGCGTTCTATGCATCTGCGAACGGACATTCGCGCCGTCGGCGCTTGACTTGGCCTCGCAATGCCACTTCCCAGGGAACGTCTGTGAACTCAAACAGCGTGCGTAGGACAGCAACTCCCGCGCAATCAAGGACCATTGGTGCGTTGGATTTTGTCTGCAAGAACAGCCAGGGCCTCTCTGCGCTTGTGTGGAAGGTAGCTAACGGTCCATTCGGCGACAATGCGATCGACGAGTTCGCCAGAAAGAGCCCAATGTCGACTGGATCCCCGTTTGCGGCCGCCGGGGCTGCCGGTGCCTGTCTCGGCGAAGTCTCCTCCAAAGCCTGTATCCGAACGATCCTGCCTGGCTCCCAATCGGGCTCGTCTGACCGAGCGGGAGCGGCTGATCGACGCGAGGGAGAAATCTGGGGCCAGGCGGCTCGCCTCTCGGCGTCACCCCACGTTAGGCTGGTTATGCCATCCGCGGGCATCAAATCGGGGTGAAAGAAAGTTCTAAGCCTGGTGTGGTCGAGCGGCCCGACCTGCCCTCCTCAACTCAAGCACTCGAGGCGAGCCGCCATTTTACCGGTGTAGGTCTATTGTCGAATGCCTGACAACCCTATGTCGGGTCGCAAATGGAGGGAACCGGACAAAAAACTCTAACCAATTGAAAACTAACGCAATTTTCATTGGCATGGCCCTTGCTTCTTGAACCGCGACGTTAAGCAGCAACGGAGCCTTTAATGCCCCCACCAATGATTTCGCTCAAGAACCTGACCAGCACGACAACTATGAACCAACTGCTGGCCACAGCGAAGTCCACTGCTTGCGCCGCGTCATTGTGCGGTTCGTCCGCAAAGCCGCACCACGTCGAGCCGGCTGTCTGGGAGAAAATCACGGACCTTTCCTGCTATTTAGAAAAAGCGCACTACTATTTCGCGCGCATGCACGTCGTAGCCGCACCAGCTTGCAATATCCAGTGCAACTACTGCAATAGTAAATACTGCGCCAACGAAAGCCGGCCTACGCCTGACCAGGCGCTGCGAAAGGTCGTTGCGGTCGCCAATGAAGTCCCTCAGCTTTCCGTGCTCTTTATCGCCGGACCAAGCGATGCCTGTTATGACCGGAAGAAGACAAAGGCGACATTTGCACGCGGAGCCACAGAGGTCCCCGATATCAAGCTGTGTCTTTCAACCAACGGTCCGGCAGTGCCAGACCGTGTCGGCGAGCCTGCTGACATAAATGTTGATCACTTGACGATCACCATCAAAATGGTCGATCCGAGAGCCGGCGCGAAGATATCCGCGCCACTGCAGGGCCGAGCCGCAGCTCAGCAGAAGCCCGGATACAAGCAGACCCCGCGAGCACATAGGCATCCAAGTCTCGATATTCGTCCAACATGCCTGGCACTCTCGGGCGCAGCAGCGCTGAGCTCTTGGTCATTTCCCCGCGCAAAATCCCCGTTTGCTCTCTTTGATGCTTCGGGAGCATCCCGATCACCGCTTCTGTGTCAGTCTGCTCCCGTCTCCAACGCTGCGGCGACCTCCTTGCGCAGCCATTTATGCTGCGGGTCGTGATGGCACCGCTCGTGCCAGATGAGCATGACCTTGTACGGTGCCGGCTCGAGGGGTGGATCAACAACCCTAAGCGGCAGCATCGCAGAAACTTGGGTCGCAACGCGGCGCGGGACGAGCAATACCAAATCCGTCCCCGAAGCCACCACCGCTGCCGTGAGAACGCTGGAAAAAAGTATGGGACTACGATCCTCTCGCAGGTTGGGCAAGTGGTCGTAGATCGGGCCGAAATGGTCGGGGGAGTCCGTACTGATGGCAGCGTGACGCAAGGTCGCGAAGTTGTCGATCGTCCATTCCTGCGCCAGCGCGGGATGGTCGTGGCGCAACAAACACGCGAAGCGGTCTGTATAGAGACTGCGCCGAAAATAGCCAGGCAGTTGCACGTCAATATGCCCAACGGCCAAATCAATATCACCTTGCTCAAGCCCCCGCACGGCACGATCAAACGGCAAACAGGCGAGTGTGTCGAGATGAGGGGCACGCTCGCGTAACCACGGCAGGAGGCGCGGTAGTACAGCCAAAGCTTGATGATCGGGGATCGCCAGCGTTGCCCCCCTCCCCCATTCTTTTGAGATTACGCTGCGGCTTGTCACCATCTCTCGGATCGTACGCAGTGCCGACGGCAGCCTTTGAGCCAAGTGTTCGCCTTGCGGCGTTGGGATCAAACCCGTTGAAGACCGCACCAGCAGGTCATCATTGAACATGCCGCGCAGCCTTCCCAGTGCCCGGCTCATCGCCGGTTGACTCCGCCCGATGTGCTGGCCCGCGTGCGTCACGTTCCGGTATTCGAGCAGAGCCTCGAGCGCGACCAGGAGGTTGAGGTCTATTGATGCCAAGTTTATCTGGTGTCCAGTGAGGCGCTCTCCTCTCCAATCTTGCAACATCTTTCGCCTATAAGCGAGTTGATCCGTCACCTCTTTTTCTACATAGCGTTTCATGACGTTCATTCCTCAACAATCAATTCCGGGTCCAACGTTTTCGAGTTCATCTCGGCGGTGGAGCGCGGGTGACAACCTCATGGCATTGTGCCATCACGCGTCCAAGGGGCGGCCAGATCTGTGTGACGATGGCGATCACATGGAACATCGGGGTGTCCCACAGGAATATAGCGCCCGTGTCGACTTCCCCGAGCCCGTTGCAACAGTCTCGGATCCGATGCTGGGGTGCTTGGGTGAAAGAGGCGCACGCGCTCGAGCACAGCGTTGCAATAGGCCTCGGTCGCATAATACGCGATGCGGTCGATGTCGCTCAGGTGAACACCTGCAGATGCGAGGCAATATTGAATCGAACGCATTGGTAACTTGTTGGAGTGCTTGATCCGGTTAAGGCGCTCCTCCTCGACCGCCGCTATCACTCGCCCGTCGCGAACGGGAACCGCAGCCCCATCGTGCATAAAGGTGCTCGGTAGATCGGACGAATTTTCGTAATCTTTGCTTAGACCGCCACTGAGCCCTAGACACAGCATGTTGCTCTCCAGTTCGTTTCGGAAGGTAGGTCGCTCTGGCCTGGCCACCGGCCTTCGTAGTTTCATAGGGTGGCGCTTGACAGTGCAGCTAGAGCTCACGGGGTCGAAGCCGATACCATTAGTGACCGGCGCGGCGACATTGCCGACAACCGATCCTGCGCAACCTTCTTGATCATTGTTGCGACGCCGCACAGAAACCCGGGCCGAAGCGCTTGCAGCAGAACTGCCTAACCTATCCACATCACTCAATCCTTCATATTTCGGCCCGACAGCCGCAAGAAAACATCACGAGGTTTGGTGGCCCTGCAAAAGGCGCAGACCAAGTCCTCGCGGCTGCGAGCGCGCCTGCTCTGGCTTCTAGTGATTGTGGGAGATGCACTCACAGGTTAGTCGACCAGGGAACAGTGCTTCTTGTGAGAGCCCTATCAGCACTGAAACGGGAGAAGCAACGGTGAAGATTCTGCCCGATCACGACCAGCGTAAGATAACAATCGAGGCCAGGCAACTGACAGAGGGCTCCAGGTCGAATTTCCAGCATCGTCTCCGCACCTGAGGACCCATTTTTTTAGAACTCCACATAATCTACACAGCGCTCTTCAGCGTTTTCTAAGGGCAATCGTTTTGAGCAGTAAAATCGTTTTTGTGGATGGAATGCGTGCAAAAAGGAATGGGTGGATTCATAGCAAGGCGAGCGGCACTTTCAAACAGCGGCCGTGATGATCAACGTTTACGGCAAATCCGCCTCCGACGTCGGTGCCGACGACCGACCTCCGAAATCCTCGTGTATCGTCGTACCCGCAACACTCCTTCTCTACTCTGGTTTTCAGCCGATAAACCTAGCCGCAGCTTCGCCAGTCGGCACGTCGATAAGCGTGATCGGGCTTGCTGCAAGGAAACGGCGTTGGTTGTTGGTCGGCGCTGCCGCATCCAGCACCGCAAAACGTGGTGCGTTGGATCGCGTCATGATCCGTCGGGCGTAGGTGCGCAGCATCTGGTCGTTGAAGCGGCAGCCGATGAAGAAGAGCCTCTGTTGGTGCGCCGCTCCTTCACCGCTTCGCTGACCCACCTGAGCGGCGGAACTCCTTCCGTCGCTGATGAGGCCGTTGATGGCCTGCTCGCCCGGCCTTCCGGTGGGTCGGCCGGCATCGAGACAGGCGATTATTACGCGGCGGGCGCGGCGCGCGAGGTTTCGATGCGCTTCAGTCCATCGGTGATGGCCGCGAGCCCTTCCCGCAGCGTCTGCCCTATAGTGCCCGGACCGATGTCGATTGGAGGATTGTCAAGCATGGCTACAATGTCGCTGCCGTTGAGATAATCGAGCTTCTTCTGGACTGTGGTTCGGACACGCTCGGTCGCGCTCGACAGTGCCTCACCGTTGCGTTCGGTGATGGCGGAGAGCTGATCTGAAAGCTCTCCTCCGAACTGCAGGAAGATGTCGTCGACATACCTCCACGTTCCGCCGCGGGCTTCCACATCGACCATCTGGTTGATCTTGCTCTTTACCTCATCCCGCAGCGTCAAGGCAGTGTCGAGATGAGCCTGCCATATAGCTATGATACTTTCGACCGAGTTCTCGATGGATTTGGTCCTTTCGGGCTGGTCTGCGATGCCAAGAAGGACCAGAAGTTGATCATCGTTACCGAGCCGCGGGACCACCGCTGCGATCAGACGCTCCACAACCGCGCGCCTACGGGCTGCATCGCCTAGTTCCTTCGGCCATTGCGACGACACTATCTTCGCAATCCTCTCAGAATTCGCGTTCTCTAGCGGATAAGAAAGCTGTCGCTCCTGAGCCTTTGCCTTGATCAGACGGAACAAGGACTCTACTACCTCGTCTTGATCGAGAGCGCCCGTTGGAACTCTGTTCAGATCGATCCCATTCACCACGACCTCTTCGCGGCGGTCGCCGTTTGTCTCGCCCTGCCCCGCCCCATCGGGCATGTCATCCACATATTGAAGATTTCGCAGATTCTCAGGATAGGCCAGCATCAACAGAAGTCGGCCGGCGAAGTTGTGCAGCGTTGCCTCCTGCTCTTCCGGAGGCGTCGCAGCCAGCACACGTTGCAGCCAATCCGCGATCTTCGTGGTCAGATGGGACAACTCTGCGGTCTGTCCCGCGCCAATTTGCGCGCTGAGACTTACTGCGTGATTGGAAATGGTCGCGGCCGCGGCGGCAATGCCCTCCTTCACTTCCGGGAGAAGCTGCTCCAGGAGCTCAGCCCCGCCTTCACGCTTGCTTCTCTCTTCAGTTTCTTCAACACTCCCTGCAGAGTTCCCTTCCGCGCTATCGAGCGCCGTCATCGGCCGATTGAATTCTTCAGAGTCGTCGGGTGGAAGAAATTGGGAGTTCTCCTCGGCGTTCATCTCAAACTGCTGAATGTCTTCTTCAGTTAAGATTCCTGCTTCCTGCATGTCAGGCAACCTCATGCGGAAGTTCACGAAATACTTCTTCATCACCTTTTGGACCTGCGGGAACCCGGCCTTTCCACCATCAGCCAACTTGACGAGGATAACGCCGTTTTCGTTCATCCTGCCCGTGCCTCTCCGCAGAAGCGAAAAGTTCTCCTTACTACTATCCTCATCATCTTCAAAAGGCATGTTTTTCAAAGTTTGTGCCAATCCATTGAGCTTTTTCTTACTCACCAGGACAGCAGGCTTCCGCAGATCGCCAACCGTGCCGACCGCAAAGCAGAACTCCAAATCCGCTCTGTTCTTCGTCTGGTCGATCAACTGCAGAAATTTCTTCGCTCTTGTCCTATTGTGCTTCATTCCGGCCATTATATCTCTCCAGTTTCCTGTTCTAGATCAGTGTACGTCGGTTGATAGGGTGGGACAGGATCTGATCACCCAACTTCCCGAAGATCTGCCTGATGGAGGTGACCGCGCTCTCCAGCGGTCTAGTCGAGCGGGAAAGCGGCGCGCCGAGATCAAGCGACGATCGCCGCCAGTCGCAGCCGTGACCGCCTCCGATCCGGCCGGCAACCGACATGCCGACCTCTCCCGCCGCAGACCTGCGTGGGCGTCTCGTGACCCCATAGGGCTTTCCCAGCGCCAGTCGGATGCTATCCCGGCGTTCATAAGAAATCTGGACATCGGAATTCTGACAGCAGATTGCGGGACAACGGGCTCATCACGCTGTCAGGCTGGAGGTTAAAAACTGCCCAATGGCGACCGGACACCAGTCGTACCTGAATAAGGTCCCCTCCTCCCAATGGCTGCTTATCCGCCTCATTTAAGAGGCGAAACAGCGCCCAATGGCCGCTCTTGGAGAGGGTGGCGCCTTGAAAACCGATGAAAGCGACGGAAGCGCCGCCGACGCCGCCGGCCGTAGGCCAATGGAAATGCATGGCCGCCGCGGCCGTTCCTCGTCGATGTTCGAGGCGCTGGCCGTCGATGTCTACCACCACCTGGTCTGTCAACGGATCGGTCTCGGCGACGGTGAGCAGGAATCCAACTGACACCTGGCCGGCATCATCGAACATGGTGTCGCGGATCGTGGCTGCCCGTTGGAACTGGGCCAAGGTATTGCGGCCGATAGGGAAATCGACACCGCTCGTTGGCCGAAACTGCCACGAACCTTTGGATTTGTCGACGAATGGGGAAAGGTTCTCGGCGAAGAAAGTGTCGATCTCCGCCTTGCGGCCGAACAGCCGGGCGAAATCGCTCAAAGGGATATCCCGGCGGGATCCGCTCGCGAAGGGATACCGTCCTTCGGTAGCCCGTCGGCACAAATCGCCGGGGCCGCCCGCCCAACCGCTCGCCAACCCGCGCCTCATGCCGCTGACGGTTAGGTCCGAGCTGTGGCGGCTGAGGCCGAGGATCCATTGCCGGATGGGTTCGGGCAGATCGGCCGCCCCCGCCTCGATCTGTTGGATGGCGACGCCCGCCTGCCCGTTGTGTTCCAAGATGTTCGAACCCGCCAGCCCCTGCGCCTGGCTGAGGGAGCGATACAGTTCGCCGAGATCCCGGAGAGCACTGTCGATCGGCGCCTGCGCGCCCGCTTGGCTGTTCGACGGCACTTCGACCAGCTGGTGCAGCCACCGGAAATGATCGCCCATATAGAGCTGGACGTGAGCTTCAGGCGTGTCCGCGGCCGGTTGAGACCGGAACAGTGCCTCGAGCTCGCTTGGCAACACCTCGCCCTGGGGGACACTGTCACCTTTCGTCAAGCCGTCCTCGGGAGCCGGTGGTTGCTTGAGCTTTAGCTCCTGCGCCGCCGCGAAAAGGAACAGGCGCATTGGTGACGTCGGCGCGGACAGCGTGTTCAAGGTGCGCAGCGCGTCATCGATACCCCCAGACGGGCGGATGGACATATCGCCAATGAGCTGGTCCCAGCGCAACGCGAACTCCTGAGCGTAGAGATCCGCCGCCGAACGCCGCAGCTTCTGGCTCACATCACCGGCTGCAATCGGCGCGACTACCTGTGAGTCGAGAACCCAGCCTTCTGCAGCGACAGCGTCAGCCACTTGCGGCAGCAATCGCAGGAAGGTTCCGTAAAACCCCGCCCTCGTGTAGATGCCAGGAACCCCCTCGCTGAGCGGCTGTCCCGATTTGCGAGCCAGGACGCCCTGCGCCAGCGGCCCGGCATGGTCGGCCAGACGCCAGGTTGGCGCCCGCGAGGCTTCGGGACTGGTCGCGATGATGTCGAGGACGCGGCGCGCCATCGAGACGGTCTGGAGCTTCGCGCGGCTCCTCTCGATCAGTTCGCCATTAAGCTCACTATGGGGCAGCGGCCCTTCCATGAGTGCATCCAGGTGATCAGCGAGCGCGCTGCGCAGGCCGGCATCGGCTTCGGCCGGAAACATCACTCGCCAGTCGGCAGCCATCCAGTTTTTGACGACCGCGCGCTGGAGCGGACCCTGCTGACCCAGCATCAGGTAAACCTTTAACGCCTGGTAGACGAACTGATCATCGTCGTGCCGCTCGACCAATAAGGTTTCCAACCGGAACATCAGCCGCGGCAGCAGGATGGTGTTCACGGCGCGGCGGTACGCCGCGAGCGTCTGAACCTTGATTTTCTTACTCTGGTCGAGACCCGAACTTGATAGGCGGCCGCCCGCGCTGTCGCCGTTGGCATCACGCAGCCGCTGAAGCAGTGGCAGGATGGGTCGAAGATCGCCACTCTCAACCCGGTCGAGCTTCAGCTTTTCAGCCCCTCTGGCATAGCTGCCAGCCATTAGGCGAACGCTCTCGATCAGCTGAACATTCCGAATATAGCTGAACGTCCATAAGACGCTGGCGGTAACAATGACCGCCGCTATCATCGTGTAGGCGCCATACCGGATCCGCCGCTGGCGCCGATCGAAGCGGTGATTGGCATCGACGAGCCCAGCTTCGGCGAAAACGACTTCGCGCAGCAGCCGGCTGATGAAATAATTACGGCCCGGGCCACGAAGCGCTGTACAGGGCGGCTGAGCGATCTCGAAGGTCTGAGATCTGGCGTTCGCAACTCGATCGAAGGGCATGCCAATTTGCGTGCCGCTTAAGAAGTAGACGCCGCGGAGCATAAGCGGTTCCTGGAACGAATTCCCGCCAAAGGCTTCCTTCAAGAACTGTTGCGTCAGGTGCTTGAGGCTAGCGACCTGCTGTGGGAAGCCGAACATGAGCGCACGACGCTGGAGGTTGCTTTCGTGCTGCATTCGTTCAAGCAGCCTTTCGTTTAGGCGGCCAACAAGCGCATCGTATGCTGCGGCAAACGCCATCGGATCGCCTTCGTCCTCCGACGCCTCTTGCGCAAAGGTGAACCCCCACACCGCCTCCCGCCCCTCGCGACCCAGATCGTCGAAGAATTCAACAAATCCCGCCAGCAGATCGCTCTTAGTGAAAAGCACATAAATCGGCAGTTGCAGGCGAAGCTCCCTGTACACTTCGAGGAGCCGCTCACGGATACAGCGCGCGCGATCGGCGAGCACTTCCTCGGATGTAGAATTCAGCTCGCTGATTGCGATCGTGACTAAGACACCGTTCAGCGGCTGCCGTGGCCGGGAGCGTCTGAGCATACGAAGCAAGCCACGCCAAACCGCTTTGTCCCGGTCTGCATCACCCTCCTGTACCGTGTAGCGCCCAGCAGTGTCGACGAACACCGCGTCATCGGTGATCCACCAGTCGCAGTTTTCCGTACCCGCTAACCCACCGGCGGCTCTCAGACCGGACCTCGCCGCCATCGGAAAGCTGAGCCCGGAATTGACTATTGCTGTGGTCTTCCCCGAGTTGGGCGGACCGATCATCACATACCAGGGCCGCTGATAGAGCCACCGCCTGCTGATACCTCCTGCGTAGCGGCGCCCCTTGAGTGTGGTAAGGGTCTCGCGGAAACGATGACGAATCGCCTCCAGCTCTCTTTCAGCAAGCGTGCTGGCTTGCCCCACACTTCGGTCGGAAGGCCTTGGGTCTCTCTTCTTCTGCTCGGCCCCACCCGCGTCCAGCGCTCCCGACACTCGTGATTGGACGAGGTCTTCAAAATAGGCCTGAACCTTGTAAAGCTGGGACTGGATCAAGTAGATCACGGTGTATCCGACCGGAATCAGCATCGATGCCGCGATCTGGCTGCGAAGGCTGTCAAGCGGCGCAAATCCTCCGACCGAGATATGCGGTCCGAGCGTGAAGATTAAGGCACATACGATCGCCGCCCCGCCGACACGGAGCCATTGCCACCTAAGCGCTTTCTTGATTGACTGCATGGCTTGTCTTCATTGTGTCTTTGTGATGATGATTTGAATCCGACGGTTCCGCGCGCGGCCCTCGGGCGTGTGGTTCGAAGCGACCGGTTCTCCGCTCCCTCTGCCCTCTTCTCGCACGCGGCCTGGGTCATCCATCATGGATTTGATAATCTCGGCAGCTGCGCTCGCACGCGCGAGCGAAAGGGAATCGTTTGAAGGGAAGGCGAGTGATTGCACCGGAATGGCGTCGGTGTGCCCGGTCAGGAGGACCGATCCCGACTCACCGTTCAGAGAACGACCAATTCGTAAAAGAAGCGGCAGGAACATTTTCTTCACTTCCGGACTAGCAGAATCGAACATCCCGGAGGCGCGAATGATAACGACGATCTGCTGTGGGTCCTCGGACACAGTGACAAGCCCTTCGCGGATTTCGGGCTCGAGGAAGTTACGCAGTCGGTCGCTGCTCATAACAACCTTTGGTGGCAATGCGATTCTCGCCGATCTGACAACGCCGTTCGGCGGCAATGTCGCGATATCGTTGAAGACAGCGTCGGCGCGGGCATTTAATGCATGCAGGAGTCCGGTATAGATCGAGAGGAGTAATCCTGCCCCAAACGCTACGACGGCCCAGATTGGAACGATTGTGCGGCGTGGCTTCGGATTATTTGAGTTCCTCCGCCAGTGCGGGGATAGTTCGCGCTCGAAGTCACCACGGGCTGCTCGGATCAGGCGGTAGACGTCTTCGCACAGCACACTGAGCTCTGCGGCTCCTCCCGCAGTGACGCGGTAGCGGCCTTCGAAGCCCAACCTCATGCAGTAGTAGAGCAGCTCCAGCAGTTCTATATTGATGGCCGGTTCATTTTTCAATTGCGTCAGCAGATCGAAGAAGCGCTCGCCGCCCCAGGTATCGCTGAACAGCGATCCCACCAAGCTGCGCGTCGTCCAGACGCTGTTGCTGCCCCAGGCTGTGTTCAGAACGATGTCATCGATGGTCGCGCAGAGGGCGTATTTGCAGACCTTGATCGCTCGCGAGGGCAATCCGAGCGGCGTGATCCGACGCTCAAAAGCATCGATCTCCCGCAGCACCCTAAGGCGCAGTGCTTCAACGTCGATATGGCTAGCACTGCTCTTGAGCTGAGCGCTGAGACCCAGCAGCGCCGCCGCGGCCGCGACCAGTGGATTAAGTCGGTCGAGCGCAAGCATCTCCCAGGTAAGTTCGTCCGCCACTGGCGATGACGGCGAAGGGACAGCCAACTGCTCCTCGGCGTGAAGGAGGACGAGTGGCTGGGATTTTGGCATCGTTTCCTCAATCACCATCATCAACCCGCCCACTTCCCTTCGGAGCGGACGCTCTCATCGTGGGATCGGCGGGCGGGTCGACTACGCTCTCGCACTGGGCGCGCGAAGTCGGCGCCGAAGCTCCGGAGCAAATCGGTTTCGATGCTCGATACGACGTCATTGAAGACGCGCACGTACGCACTCCGGTTTCGCGCCTTATGGTTGCGGTGCAAAAGGGAACGGGGCCGCCCCATCGCCTTCTCGATCCCTGCTAGGGACAAGCGTGCACGGACGCTGGACAGAGCCTTCTGCACAGCCGCGAATGACACGTCATGCGTCCCACGGTCGGTGAAGGCTTGCTCAACGGCCAGGTCTCCGCGGAGGGACCCGCTGGAGTCATTGCACAGAACTGCGCGCAACGCCTCGCCGACATCGGGAACGAGACTCAGGGTTTTTTCGTCGGAACTCTTATTTCTGAATAATTGTTCGCCAGCTCTCGCTCGGAGAGTATGCTGTGCAGCGCGGCGGAATACAGAAGCATTTTCCCTGCACGATCCAGCACGCTTACGATGCCGGCATTCCGGACATCTGCCAATGATAAGCCGCAGGCGGCAAGGAAAGCCGTGACCGCCGCTCGATGATTCTTGGCGAGATGATTGCTCCACCTTGGGTTGCGTCAAGATGGGGGCCCGATCTGGCACACTGTCTGCGTAGATATCCCACGGACTTCTCATCATGCCCGCCAGCGCGTCTAAACGAGTGCCTAAGAACGGCAATGGTAGGAACTCGCCGTCGCTCAGGTCCAGCAGCGCTTCTTCACCCCGGGTGCAATTGCCCGCCAGGAGCGACGAGGCCGTTTCGAGGGGGCCAAGAAGACTCAACTCCTCACTTGTCGCTGCAAGTTGTCCCTCCGGTTCGGCGGCACTCTCCGCAATGGATATCGAAGGCGACACCGCGACGACATCGGTCATATAGGCGCCGATCTGAATAACATCGCTGGTTTTCCGGGCGACCGGCGCCTCTGACGGAAGCGGCACCGCCTCGTCATTTTGACATGTGTCGTCGCGGCCTCGGTCGATCAGTACGTATCGCCGTGCCATGCACTCGATTGAGCAGTGGGATTTCGAGACCATCTGCTGATCATCCGGCAGAACCAGGCTGTTGCCTGCTCGGCTGGTAGTCAGTCCACCAGCCGCGTCGCCCGGCACGAGATATTCCGGAAAACTACATCTATTGCTGTGTACACGTAGCGTGAGGGGCATTGGTGGGCTAACTCAAATGTGGGTTCTGTCCGGCTCGGATGGCCCAGAGAGCCATTTCGAGATTTGGGAAGTCGCCAGCAACGTGCAGCGCCAAGCCGGCGGATTGGGGCATATCCTTCCAGAAGCGGCTATTTTGATCGATCTCGAAATAGCTGAATCCAACATGGAAGGGGATCTGACGCGGCGCGACCGGTAGGGGATTGATGATAATGCCGGGCAGTGCGACATTGACGAGTTCCGTGATTTTCTCCGCCGGGCCGATCTTAATCTGAGACGGGAACTCGCGCCGGAGGCGCTCGACCTCAATATCAGCCCGAGCAGCCAGCACGAAGCTCGAGGTCGTAAAGAGAGAGCGGTCGGCCACCTCAGCCACATGGACACCGTATTTTTGCCGCTGCAGCGGTACGGGGACCGCAGTCTGCTCAATCACTGCACCCAGCGAAGCCCGGATCGACTGTATCACTGGCAAAAACGCCTCCGCGAGAGAGTCGTGCTTGTAAACACCAAGGGTCGGGGCACGTTTATCGACGCGGGCGAACGTGGCTAGTTCACCCGCCAACTGGAGCATGAGAACATACAGCGATTCCGGATTTACAACGGCGGCCTTGGACAGGTGGCAGAAGTACGGCTCGTACCGATTGATCGCCTGCAGCAGAAGGAAGTCCGCGAGCTCTGCAACCCGGTTCGTTCCCGACTGGGAGACCCGAGTGGCCAGAGCTTCACCACGATGGTGAAGCAGGCCGGTGATCTCAGTGATGTAGTTCGAGAGGACCCGGGAGCTGGCGCAGTCGGGGGTTGGCGGCACGTGCGTTTCGTCCAGAATGATCTGTCGGTCGGCCCGGACCTCTATGATACGGGCGATTGGGATGCAAGTGTAGCCAGACCGGTCTGCCGCGTCCGGCAGCAGTCGAAAATCCAGCCTCGCTACGTCGATGGAGGCGCTGCCTCGCTCGCCAGCGTTGGTGTCGACAACATCCTCAGTGGAGACTGCGAAGCGGATAGGTACGTCAATTCCCGCTTGCGCGTCGGTTTCAAGAGCGCCGGGTTGATAAAACGGTACCGCCAAGTGAATAAGCGAATCTCGAAAATCCGGCGGAACGTCGTAGGGAGTTGGCTGGTTGGCTTCGTCAGGAATACTGAAGGGCATCCCGTCCTCCAAGACGCCGCGAGCCGCTTCGATGGCGATCTTACCGAGACCAAGCAGCTCTCGATTGAGCCGCAGCTCGCTGATACCCCACCCGTACCCATGCAAAACCGCCGTCCTGCTGCGCACCAGCTGTTCGACGTGACGATCGGCCTGCTGAAAATGCTGCGGGCGGAGGAACAAGCCCTCCGACCAGACGACCCTATTATTCCACGACATTCAAGACTCGCCTCGCGTCCACCTGACAGAACGGCTTTCTCCGTAAAAGTAGCAGAGCTTCACTGCCCCCTTGCATGCACATCTGATATCCAACAATGCGCTGGTAGAAGGGCATCGCGTGTCGGGACAGCTCAGATATGCAAGCGCCGAAGCTCATCAGGATTGGTCATGAGCCCCCTTGCAGCGCGACAAGCAAGGGGTCTCATCTAGACTGTCGCTCAGTAGCCCGTTGCCCTCAGAGCCTTATTGGTCGTTCATGTTCACACTGACCTACAACGCGCCAATTCGCCTGTCCTGTCACTCGTACGGGATGAATCTCGCAAATGACCGCCCGGAAGCCTTGAGACCCGGCGCCGCAAGTACGGGGCCAAAAGAGCAGCGCAACAGGCAAGGTGACACGTGATGCGCATTGCCTCGTCGAAAATGTTCCTGAATACGCTGAGGCAGTGCCGCCGCCAACATCGTCTTCACGCGCCGCCGCCCCTAAAGCACCTTGACGACCAGTTTAGCGATTAGACAACCACCTCCTGGACACGATCCACGAACCGGTTGCAGTCCCGGTTCGCGCCAGGTGCGGGATAGCAGCCTGGCGGCATGGATCATTCATGCGGCGAAGATAGGCATTTCCACATTTGGTGATGCCCAATAGCTAGCGAATGGGATATGCGCTGCGCCTCATGTTGGCGCGCGAGCACATGCAAGATGGCACGGTGGAGATCGACCGTTTTCATCTCGGTGAGCGACCGAGAATGGATCCGGACGGTCTACCGCCTGGACGGGGCCGAAAAGGCCTTTCGATACATGCAGGGCGCGCGACGGCGAAAGGGATCGAACCGCAACCTGCCTGATGGGCGGTGAGGCGTTCATGGCGATTGGCAAGAGCTTTGCTACGCATGAGAACGTAAAGCATTCGAGCCGCGAATTCGTCCAAGTCGCCGTCCACTCGGTGGGAGGTTTCAGGTCCCGGGTCCGCCGCACCATTGCCGGCGTCTTTCATCATATCAGCCCGCAGCATGCCTTGTCTTTCCACGAGATCGGCTTCCGCTGGTCACAGCGCATTGTTACGGGCCAGGCAGTGCGGATACTAGTCACGGGTGCCGCCGGCGCTGCGATTGCTGCAAGTCTTTCGCGCTATTACCGGCCGGCAATGCGCAGAAGTCCGGATGCCGGGATCATCGTTAGATCTCCCAGCCTTTTGTGATAAGGCCGCGTTGTTTAGCGGAAGCCAGCAAGGAGTTCGAAGACGAAGGCCGACCTCACTGGCGCCGCAATTGGCGACAGTTGCCACTACCCTGGTATCGTTGGGCCAATCCCACCATAGAAGAGATCATGTCGATGTTTCGTCGTAACCGGCTTGCGCGGCACCGGCGGCCGTCAGCGTTGATAGCAATCCGAGCCGATCGCCACATCAAGCACGGACCTCCGGTCTGGAGAACGGGTCGTCGCTGCATCTCTCGAAGGATCGCCGCTGTCGTTATGGGTTCACGCAGGAGCTGCGCCATAGCCGCTCACTAACCGGATGCGAGCATATCACCTGTGCATGCAATCCAATACCGGGACTGCGCTAGTTTGAATCGCGGGCTCTTCTCCGTGGTTTTTGAGGTTCTGCTGCAATGATGCGTTTACGCTACCAGTTATCAACGGCCTGGCCATGTCTTCGGGATCTGCCGGCCTCCCGTCACCTGAGCTCGATTCCGCAGAGCCGCCCCATGCCACAACAGCAAAAAACGGGACCCACGGTGATTGAGCGGCGTCCGAACGAGGCTCGGCAAGCTGGAGCGGTCGATGGTCGCAATCGCGCCCCTTGCACTCTGGTTAAGTCGCTTGAGCCCCTGATAAATTCTGACCTTCCGTCAGCAGTCGGTGCCCGACAGCTGACCCCTTGTTTCCTGAAGGCCATATCCCAGGGGGGTGAGCATGGTTGACAGGGACCCTCGGACTAAGGGGCAGGGCTCTTCGCGGCCGGATGAGGGCCGGCACCCAGCGGATCAAAGAGCGCAGTCTTCAGTGGCGCGTGTCGATCAAGTGGCCGACAACTTCAATTCGGACGACATCTGGCAAGAGAATTCGGTATTGCGTTACGTGGAAAGGCTAAGCGTCGACCAGCCAAGCCCGCCGACCGAGCTTCAAAGCCCTGAAGAACAAACCCCGCAAATGATGGCTGACATGACGGAACTGACGAGAGTTCCGGTCGTCCCGGCAGAGACCGCGTTCAACCTCACGAGGACAACAGATGAATACAATAATGCCGATCGCACTATTCACCTCGTCGAGGGCCAGCCGCTGGAGACTGGCCCTCAGCGCGGGGGGCTGCATGGCCTTGGGAATTTAGAAGCCTCAGCGGTTGCCGGGCCCACCGAGGTGCCGGGTGGAAGAGAGGAGCATTCGGCCATGTCCGAGGTGCCCGCGGAGCCCAGCGATCCGACCGGTGGCGGGCGCAAGAGGCGGACTACTGAGAAGGACGCAGATCCCAGGCCCAGCCGCAGGCAGACGTTATATGCTCAAAGGCCGCTGGCGTTGGCGCCTGATCTCAGCGCCGCGAATGCCGGCATAATCGTGGGGGCCTCAACGGGCGATCTCGTCAATCGAGCGGCGTTCCGGACGGTGTCGGCCCAGGACCAGGCGAGGCTGGACGAAATCGCCAGGCAGACACCGCGGCAGTCGAGGCAGAGCAAGGGGGCGTGGGCGGACGCGCTGAAGGCGGCCCATCCCAATCTCAGCGCCGCCGATGCCGCCGTAATCGTGGGCGTCGTAAAGCGGGTTATCGCCAGGAGGGCGGCGTATCGAACGGTGTCGGCCCAGGACCGGGCGAGGCTTGACGAGATCAAGGCGGCGACACCGCAGCTGCCGGGGCAGAGCAAGGGGGCGTGGGCGGACGCGCTGAAGGCGGCCCATCCCGATCTCAGCGCCGCCGATGCCGCCATAACCGTGGGCTCTTTTAAGGACGATATTGCAAGGAGGACGGCGTTCCGGACGGTGTCGGCCCAGGACCAGGCGAGACTGGACGAAAGCGCGGCGGTGACACCGCGGCTGCCGGGGCAGAGCAAGGGGGCGTGGGCGGACGCGCTGAAGGCGGCCCATCCCGATCTCAGCGCCGCCGATGCCGCCATAATCGTGGGTGCCGTAAAGCAGGATATTGCTAAAAGGGCCGCGTTCCAGACGGTGTCGGCCCAGGACCAGGCGAGACTGGACGAAATCGCGGCGGTGACACCGCGGCTGCCGGGGCAGAGCAAGGGGGCGTGGGCGGACGCGCTGAAGGCGGCCCATCCCGATCTCAGCGCCGCCGATGCCGCCATAATCGTGAATGCCGTAAAGCAGGATATTGCTAAAAGGACAGCGTTCCAGACGGTGTCGGCCCAGGACCACGCGAGGCTGGACGAAATCGCCAGGCAGACACCGCAGCTACAGGGGCAGAGCAAGGGGGCGTGGGCGGACGCACTGAAGGCGGCCCATCCCGATCTCAGCGCCGCCGATGCCGCCACCATCCTGGGCACCTTTAGGGACGATATCGCCAGGAGGGCGGCGTTCCGGACGGTGTCGGCCCAGGATCAGGCGAGGCTGGACGAGATCAAGGCGGCGACACCGCAGCTGCCGGGGCAGAGCAAGGGGGCGTGGGCGGACGCGCGGAAGGCGGCCCATCCCGATCTCAGCGCCGCCGATGCCGCCATAGTCGTGGGTGCCGTAAGGCGCGATATCGCCGTGAGGACGGCGTTCCAGACGGTGTCGGCCCAGGACCAGGCGAGGCTGGACGAAATCGCTAGGCAGACACCGCAGCTGCCGGGGCAGAGCAAGGGGGCGTGGGCGGACGCGCTGAAGGCGGCCCATCCCGATCTCAGCGCCGCCGATGCCGCCATAATCGTGGGTGCCTCGAAGAAACGGATAGCCAGGAGGGCAGCGTTCAAGGTGATATAGGACGGCTCATGACTCATCACCACATTCCCTAGGAACTGCACCATCATGTGCGTTGGTTGTCCACCACGGGATTGCATGAGCATGTGAGAGCGCCGAATTTTTCTTCAGTCTGGAGGCCAATACCTGGCTCGAGATCGATATTTAGGGGCACGACGGCCGGCGCATTCCGGCTGACTAACACGCCGAGAGCGACCTCGTCTTCGACGGTCGGGAGCGCAGAATGTCGGCTCGCATGCCGCTGCGACCATCAGCCCGCTCCTCGCAAGATTGGCGCCAAGGCCGCCGTCGAACGATGGCGACGAGGCAAGTTTTTCCAAAACTTTCTTTAGCATAGAGGTAGAAGGATCGCTACAGCGGGGTTGCAGTGCGCGGGCGGCTAGGGTGACTAAGTGCGTGCACTCCACGACCGTCAAACGGGGTCGGTGTCCGTCAATTCGAAATCGCAGGGATCTGCACGAGAGACCGCGTGGTTGCCCTGCACGACTAATGGAAGCAGGGTCGACAGTCACGTTGGGATGCGGTAGGTGCGCGATAGAACGGGGGATTGGCGGCGGGACTCGATTCTTTTTAGAAGATCACGCAAAGCCGCATCACACCCATTGTCAAAAGTAAATACCGCGACGATGGTTATTAACCTTCGACTTCCGTCGAAAACGGCAATGGCGCTCACGAAGGAGGCCGGCCGCTGCGAAACCCCGCCATCTCCGCACCCCACTCCTTCGCTCCAACTGGGAGCAAAATGAATGAGGCAACGTGCGAATCTCGGGGAGCATCGTTACATGCGGTCAATACGGATCTCATCCAGATTGTCGCCCTATATGCCTCGTGCGGCGGTCCGGCGGAGCGCAGGAGATATAATGCCGTTGAAGTGCTCGAGCCGTTCTACCACTGACGCCGGGTCGCTGCACGCGCGATGGCGCCGACACCCCCAAGAGCGATCGCCGAGGACGCCATCCACCTTATGCAGCAACTGGCGCGGAGGCGGCCGCGCGAAGACTTCGTAGTTGGAGGCCTTCAGGCTCACGTTTGCAACGGTACTCCGCAGGTTGCCCTTTGCAACGACTGCCCGACGATGTTAATTCAATCTGGCTGAGCTTGTACCGTCAAGTTTATCCAGTTTGGGGTTCGCTCCAGCGGTGGGTTGCGCATCTGCGGCGGCATCGGCGGGTTTAGGTGCGGAGACCATTCCGGCTGCGCAGCACTGCATCACGTCGCGGGTTGCCGATCTGGGCGAACTCTGCAGGGTTAGTTAGCCGAGGCCAGAGTGCTTGGCTTGCCACGCTCCTCGATAACCCGATCCAGTCCACAGGCGACCGCAGGCCGGAGAGCGAAGTATCGGCGACGAGAGTCCGGCTTTCCTCACGACCATCAGAAGCCTGAACCCGCGCCAACGATCATTGGCAGCCAGCGGGATCAACACCAACGCTTGCCTTTCGCTCGTTTCCGGCCACGGCGCTTGCGCATCGTGAGCTTCTCCTCCCGATGGACCCGGAAGAGCTTCTTGTTGTTCACAAGGTGTCCCTCGCGCCTGAGCAGCACATAGCTGCGTCAAGATCCGAAGCGGCGGCATTCACGCCCCAAGCATTCACGACATATACGAATGTCGATTGTGCATGAGCAATCGCGTCTGCTCATTGCTAAACATTGAGAAACAGAGGCGCGACGATCTTTTATGTCGGGAAAACTGGGATTTGGGTCATGCTCGATGCAGATCATCTATTAAAACCGATCAGCGACGGCAACGCATGCGGGGATGCTCTCGATTACGATTTGAGCTTCCTGGAGCTGGAGATAGCGTCGCATGGCAAGCCGCACCAGCAGATAGGCGACTCCATCGCCACCGAGGAGGCTCCCGATTGGACAGAGGTGTGGCGGCTTGGCCTCGACCTTTCTGCCCGCACTAAGGATCTAAGAGTCGGAATCTTGCTCACACGATCCGCCCTCAGTCAGTTCGGCTTCTCTGGTCTAAGTCGGGGGCTTGAGCTGCTCGCGGCCTATGTCGAGCTCTACTGGTCAGAGCTACATCCGCGACCGGATCCAGAAGATGACGAAGATCAGACCGTTCGCCTCAACGCTCTAGCGAGCCTCTGCGATCTCTCCGGGCTCTTGGCAGAAATACGCCAAGTCCCACTCACCTCCTCCAGGCAATTCGGGACTTTCACGCTCCGCGATTGGGCTGGTGCGCTACGGTCCCAATCTACGGAAATTGATCGTTCGACCATCGAGCACGCCTTCATCGACACCGATCCACTGCAGCTCGAGCAGATCAGCACTGGTCTCCACGCCAGCCTGGCAGCCGCCACCCATCTAGACGCGAGTGTTCGGCAGCACGTCGCGAGTGACGAGGCCGTTCGATTCGACCCTCTGATAGTGCTACTCACCCAGGCCAAGGATCTGGTCGACGCCCATCGGAAAAGGGCCCAGCCTGCAGCCCCGGCATCTCCATTGCCAGACTCTAGCAAGGCCTCTTACCCCGAAGTGATCCGCAACCGCGATGACGTTGTCGAAATTCTTGGCCGCATTTGCCACTGGTACCAGGTGAATGAGCCCGCGAGCCCGCTGCCAGCCCTCCTGGAGCGCGCGCAGCGACTTGTCTCGAAGGACTTCATGGCTCTTATCAAAGAGTTGGCGCCAGAAGGGGTTGCCCAATACCGTTCGATTGCCGGTCTGGCGGTCGGCGAGGGCACGTGACGTGCGCAATCTTCCCTATCAGGAGAGTGGAACACATGACAAAGGCGAGTAGTCAAAAGTTCATCGCGCGGGTTCGTCCGCCTCGCGTACAGATCGAATACGACGTCGAGACCTATGGCTCTCAGAAGAAGGTTCAGCTTCCCTTCGTGGTCGGCGTGATGTCCGACCTCGCCGGCAATGCTGCCGAGCCGCTTGCCCCTGTCGCGGAGCGCAAGATGATGGAGATCGATATCGACAATTTCGATGATCGGCTCAGATCGCTGAGGCCCAGGGTGGTGATGCGGGTGCCGAACCTATTGACCGGAGAAGGCCAACTCGCTGTCGACTTGACGTTCGAGCGGCTCGAAGATTTCTCGCCGGCGGCCGTGGCGCGCAAGGTCGACAGCCTTAGCAGGCTGCTCGAGGCGCGAACGGAGCTCTCCAATCTGCTGGC
The DNA here is from genome assembly GCF_002531825.1 of Rhizobium sp. J15. GTDB lineage: Bacteria > Pseudomonadota > Alphaproteobacteria > Rhizobiales > Rhizobiaceae > Rhizobium. The sequence continues at coordinate 24,603 of NZ_NWSX01000057.1, forward strand.
CTATATGGACGGTAAGAACGGTGCCGAAGAGTTGCTCACCCACTTCCTCGCGGATTCGGCACTGCTAAGCGCCCTCGGCAATGGCATCGAGACTGAGAAGCCTGATGCATTGGTTGCCGCTCCGCCATTGCCATCCCCAGACACAGAGGAGAACTGATCATGATGCCTGCAGATGCCACAGATGTACAGGTCGCCACCGTTGATCTCGGCGATTTCACCCGCATGCTTCGATTCGAGTTCAAGATCCGCTCGGACCACTCCCGTGACTTGGTGGAGAGTGCCGTCCGAACACTGGCCGAGCAGGCACTTCAAAACACGTCGCTAATCAGCGACGATGTCGTCACGACTATCCAAGCAATGATTGCTTCGATCGACCAGAAGCTTTCTGCACAACTCAACGAGATCCTCCATCACGAAAATTTCCAGCGCGTGGAATCAGCTTGGCGGGGCTTGCATCACCTTGCCATCAACACCGAAACCGATGAAACGTTGAAGATTCGCGTTCTCCCAGTTTCAAAGGTGGAGATGTCCCGAACTCTGCGGAAATATAAGGGTGTCACCTGGGATCAGAGTCCGCTATTCAAAAAAATTTACGAAGACGAATACGGCCAAATCGGCGGTGAACCCTATGGCTGCCTGATTGCCGACTACTATTTCGACCATACCCCACCGGACGTAGAGTTGCTTTCGGGACTGGCGCAGATCGCGGCGGCGAGCCACTCACCGCTTATATCTGCCGTCTCACCACATCTGCTGCAGATGGATTCTTGGCGTGAGCTTGCGAACCCGCGTGACATCACAAAAATCTTCCTCACGCCCGAACATGCCCCTTGGCGGGCGTTCCGCGAGAGCGAGAACTCTCGGTACGTGGCCCTGACCTTACCACGCACCCTTGGCCGGCTGCCCTACGGGGCCAAAACCAACCCGGTCGATGAATTCGCCTTCGAGGAGGACACAGACGGCGGCGACAGCGAGAAATACCTTTGGACGAACGCAGCCTACGCCATGGGCGTAAATATCACGCGCTCGTTCAAGCTCTATGGCTGGCTCTCCAGAATTCGTGGCGTCGAATCCGGCGGCCTGGTCGAGGGTCTGCCGGTACATACCTTCCGCAGCGACGACGGTGGCGTCGACCTAAAATGCCCCACTGAGATCGCGATCAGCGACCGCCGTGAGGCCGAACTGTCCAAAAACGGTCTTCTACCGCTGTTGCACCGCAAAAACACGGACCTCGGCGTATTTATTGGCGCTCAAACTATTAACAAGCCGGTCAAATACGAAGACCCCGACGCGTCAGCGAACGCCGAACTCAGTGCACGGCTACCCTACATCTTCGCAACCTGCCGCTTCGCACATTATTTGAAGTGTATGGTCCGGGACAAGATTGGCACGTTCAAGGAGCGCCACGAGGTCGAGGAGTGGCTCAACCAATGGATTCAGGGCTATGTCCACCCCTCGCCCGAGCTTGGGAGCGAAGAGAGTAAGGCACAGCAGCCGCTCTCCTCAGCCGAGGTCAAGGTGGAAGAGGTCGAAGATAATCCCGGATATTACGTTGCGAGATTTTACATGCGGCCACACTACCAGCTCGAAGGCCTAACCATCTCTTTGAGACTTGTCTCGCGCCTGCCATCCGCCCGCAAGGACTGAGAAAACCCGCAGATGATTGTGCTCCGTTCTCGGCGCCAAAACTCCGGAATAGCTGCCCCGGGCTGGCCGATGCAATCCAGGCCCAATCAGATCAACGAGAAAAGGAAAGTCCATCATGGCGTTCGACGCGGTTATAAAATTCACGCAAGCGTCCAAGGACGGCATTTTGCCCAAGGGCGAATCTATCATTCTAAAGGACGGTATCACCCTAGCGGACGAATGGAGCTTTTCACTCGAAAACAAGCTGAACATTGGGCCTCATACCGCCGGGGCGGGCGCGGGCAAGGCCGAATTCGAGGTCTTCACTATCAAGAAGCAGGTGGATACGTCATCGCCCTCTCTGTACGTTGCCTGTGGTCGCGGCGCCCACTTCAATAGCGTCGAACTGAAACTTTTCAAAGCGACGGGGAGCGGACAAGCTACATCAGAATCGAACCTGTTCTTGCACTGGAGTTTCAACATGCTGGTAGTCGAGAAGGTCGAGTGGTCCTATGCGGAAGAGGCCCCCGAGGAGACGATCACATTCCGGTTCGGCGCCTGCAAGGTCATTTATTACAGGCAGGATGAAAAAGGCGCTCTTACCAAAGCCGGCGAGGGCATCTGGAACCAAATCGCGAACAGCACCGACTTCAATAGGCTCGTCGGCTGATGGGGCCATCGGCAACCCGGGAATATTCGGGGCTGCGCGCGAAAACGACGGATCGACTCGTCGCTATTGCACCTGGAGATTGTAACATGGGCAGAGATGTTAAGCGGGATCTCGTGCAACCATCCCTCCTGGACCGGCTTACGGACGATGAGCCGCGCAGCTCGTGTGAAGCGCAGGACAAGCGCAGCTTCTCTGTTCGCCAACTGGAAGAGGTGATTCTACGCGATGTTTCCTGGTTGTTGAACACCAATCAATTGGGTGCAACCGTAGATCTACAAGCGTACCCTCACGTAGCGGCCAGTGCACTTAATTATGGTGCCTGGCCTCTCAGCGGACAAATTCGCGAAGGGATGGATAAGAGCGCATTGCGCGAAGCGATAATCGAGAGCCTTCAGCGCTTTGAGCCGCGTCTCTTACCGGACACCCTGAAGGTCACGGTCCTGGACGATGGTCAGGGTTGCGGCACTTTTCGCTTTAGGATCGAAGCCGATCTGTGGGCGCAGCCGTTGCCGGTGCGAATGGTGATGCGTACGGAGGTAGATTCCGAGCTCGAATCCGCCCGCGTTCATCTCGGTACAGAGATAAGCTGATGGATCCCCGGCTCCTGCGACTGTACAACGACGAACTTGCTTATATGCGCGAGATGGGGGCCGAGTTCGCCCGCGCATTCCCGAAGGTCGCCGCCCGGCTCGGGATGGAATCAGCGGAGGTCGCCGACCCCTACGTCGAGCGGCTTCTGGAAGGCTTCGCTTTCATGGCGGCGCGGGTGCAATTGAAGCTTCAGTCTCGCTTTCCGGAATTCACCCAGCACCTCCTGGAGATGGTCTATCCGCATTTTCTACCGCCGCTCCCCTCGATGACGATCGTCCGTTTCGAGCCCGACCAGGATGCCGGACGACTTGAAAATGGATACCTCGTGCCGCGGGGAACCAAGCTTTTGGGCCGTCTTGCTCCGGGCGCCGTCACACATTGCGAGTTCCGCACGGCCCATGATGTGCATCTCTGGCCAATTGTGGTGAGCGCTGCCGATTATTTTTCGACGCCGGGGCAGATCGCCGCACTGGATCTTCCGGCCCGGCAAGATGCGAAGGCTGCTTTGCGACTACGCCTTCGCACCACCAATGGCATGCCGTTCAATAAACTCGGACTAGAGGCTCTCACACTGCACCTAACAGGCCCCGGTGGCATCGGCGCCGCACTCGCCGAACAGCTTCTCGGTGACGCATGCAATATCATAGCCCGTCCGGTCGGCCGGCCTATCCCTTGGCAGGAAAAGATTCCGGTTCATGCGCTGCAGCAACGCGGTTTGGAGCCGAGCTGTGCTCTCCTGCCCGAGGTGCCACGCTCTTTCGACGGGTACCGTCTCCTACAGGAGTATTTCGCCCTCGCGGAGCGGACGTTGTTCGTCGAGGTTAGCGGGCTGGCAGACGCAGTAGCCCTGTCAACTGCCGAGACCCTTGAGATCGTCTTCGCACTCAGACGTGTCGAGCCACGGCTGGAACGACAGCTCGGACCCCAAAATATCGTTCTCTTCGCAACGCCCGCGATTAATCTCTTCGAACGCCAGGCAGATCTCGTCCACGTGAGCGACAAGAACACCGAGCATCATGTGATTGTTGACAGGATGAGGCCGCTCGACTTTGAGGTCCACTCGATCCTCGAGATGAGCGGAGACGGGGCGAAAAACGAAGCGGCTCCCGTGAGGTTCTACCCGTTCTATAGCATCAGCGCGCACGGTCAGGAGGAGCAGCATTCCAGATACTACGCGATCCGCCGGGAGCAGCGCCTCATGTCGGAGCACCAGCGTCTAAATGGCGCGCGGACTGGCTACATCGGCAGCGAAACGTTCGTTTCTCTAGTTGATCGCCAAGCGGCTCCCTATTCGGCGGAACTCCGGCATTTGTCTGTAAACTGCCTGTGCTCGAACCGGGATCTGGCGCTGCTGCTGCCGATCGGCCGGGACGAGACAGACTTCACCCTGGAAATCGGCGCTCCAGTTACCGCCACCCGGTGCGTATCGCCCCCGAGCCGACCGCGCCACTCCTTCGCCAATGGCGATATCACTTGGCGATTAATTAGCCATCTTTCACTGAACTACCTCTCGATCAGCAATTCCGATAGGAACGACCACCGGGGCGCAGAAGCGCTACGTGAACTCCTCCGCCTCTACGTCGATCCAGTCAATGCCTTCGCCTCACGGCAGATCGACGGGATCCGGGAGATTCGGTCCAGGCCTGCGGTCAGGCGATTGTCCAGCGGTGGACAAGCCGCCGTAGCACGTGGGATTGAGGTTGGTATCATCCTGGACGAAGCGGCCTTCGAAGGCGTTGGCATCTTTCCGCTCGCCTCCGTGCTCAACCAGTTCTTCGCGAAATACGTATCCATCAACAGCTTCACCGAGATGGTCGTCTCGACGCTACAGCGCGGGGAGGTAATGCGATGGCCGACGATGGCCGGCCGCCGGGCGATCCTTTGATTTCGGGGGCACTCGGCGACTTCCTAAGCTCGCTCAGGGCCGAACCGCATGCCTGCGACTTCTTCCAGGCTCTGCGGCGGATCGATGCAATCTGCTCAGATCGGCCTCGGCTGGGAGAATCGAGCGGTCCCAGCCTGGATCGCGTGCGGATCGCCCAGCAGCCCTCCCTTGCATTTCCGACTCGATCGATCGCGGGCGTGACTGCGCACGAGGAGAACGACCCCGTAATCTCCACCTACGCCTTCGGCTTGTTTGGACCCCACGGTCCCCTCCCATTGCATCTGACGGAGTACGCCCTTCTCCGGCAGCACAACGCCGCGGATGAGACGCTGATCCGATTTGCTGATACCTTTCATCATCGAATGGCCTCGTTCTTCTTCCGCGCATGGGCGGAGGGCGAACCGACCGTGAGCTATGACAGGCCACAAGAAGATCGATTTGCCCTTCAGCTCGGCGCGCTAGCCGGCTTCGGGATGACCTCCCTGCGCGCGCGGGATGCTATGCCTGATCTGGCCAAACTCCACTTCACCGGCCGTCTCGCCTCACACACCCGCAACGCCGAGGGGCTCGCTGCCATCCTCGCCAGCTTCGTCGAGGCGCCGGTTGATATCCGTGAATTTGTCCCAAAGTGGGTGGATCTGCCCCGCATATCGCTCTGCCTCCTGGGCCGCGACCCGGCCACGGGCACGCTGAACAGCAACGCTATTGCAGGTGCGAGGGTCAGAGTGTGGCACCATCGGTTCCGACTCATTGTGGGTCCCCTCAGCCTGGCTCATTACGAATCGCTTCTGCCCGCAGCTCCCGGCCTTAAGTCGATAGCGGAGATCATCTGCAACTACCTTGGAGATGAACTTGACTGGGAGATTAACCTCGTTCTCCGTCAGGAGCAGGTCCCGGAAGTGCAGTTGGGTCGCTGCGGCAGACTCGGATGGTCCAGTTGGATGGGCAAGCGGAAAACGCGCCAGCACGCCGATGACTTGACAACTACCCCGACTGACCGGGGCCCACCGGCTGCCGCATGGCACTCTCCTGAAACGGACATCCATGATGCGGCGGGCCCGCTCGACCTTCTTTTCGGGCGGGGAGAAGATCTCCTTGGCGAGATCGATCTGGAACGGGTGAATGGCCCACGTAACCTCGATACCAAGTGCGGCGGCACGGCGGGCGGCGGCTTGGAAGGCCCGTTATGACAAGCATCGGAAGCTCGACTCTCTTCAGTAAGCTCAACGCAAACTGCAATGGGACCGCCAAGGCCCTTTGCAAAATTCGCCGTGACGCCTCTTTGGAACGTTATCGCCATTTTGACGCCCTTGAGGCTTCAGCAGCGGAGAGGCCTATCGAGCCGACGATCGCGGCGAAACTCGACCACCGTGGTTGTCCGCTCGGGCGCTGCGCCCTGGGCCTGGTTGAATCTTCCAGGAGACACGTCGTCGCTAGCACCGCCGGAATCCGCCAACTCATCGATGTTACAAGGCCGCATGGCGAGATTTGGGTGGGATTTAGCGTGGGTGAGTTCCAAGAGACCCACACGCTTTCTTCACCCCGCCCTCCCCCGCTTGGCTCTGACGATGCGGGCCAGCAAGACATCTTGGCTGAGCAACGGTCGGCGATTTCGATGCACGAAATAAACGCTTTTCGGCATCTTCGCCGATGGCTTCGGCAGCATCCTACTCACGCCATCGGGCGCAACCGCGCCTTCTCATCAAATCTGCGGAACACACACCACCATGGTCGAGTCAAGAATCGAGAGTCTCTTAAGGCACAATCGTTTTGTTGCGGTCACTTCGGCCGCGTCCGAGTTGAATGAAATCTCTCTCCGGCGGCTCAGTGGCACCGAGCGGCTGGGGGAACCTTTCCTCTACGAGGTGAAGCTCGCCAGCCGCAATCCAGTTCAGAACTTTGCTACGATCCCCGGTCAAAACCTGACAATCGGCCTTAAGCTCAAGGACTCGCAAACCCGCTTCTTCAACGGTGTTGTTACGCGCTTCCAATATCTCGGCCTCGACGATACCGAGCACCTCAACTACGTGGCGCAGGTGCGGCCGTGGATTTCATTGCTCGAGCATCGCTCTAACAGTCGGGTCTTTCAGAACAAGACGAGCATCGAGATCATCACCACGATTTTTCGAGAACATAAAGGCAATTTCAAGAATCAGACCGCCCGACGGTTCCCACAGCGCCCATATTGCGTCCAGTACGATGAAACGGATCTGGCCTTCGTCAGCCGCCTCATGGAGCAGGACGGCATCTACTACTATTTTGAACATGCTGAGGACCAACATGACCTGGTGCTGGTCGACAACGCCGCGAGTCACATGGCCTGCACGCCTGAGATCGTAGAGACCCACCACAATCTCAGGCCTGCCCGAAGTCTTTACCAAGAAGATGTCATCCTGCATTGGGACGAGGTCGTATCGCTACAGCCGAACAAGGTCGTTCTCAGGGACTATGACCATGAGAAGCCGATGGCAGAACTGACGTCTGTCGCGCGTGTTCCTCCCGTGAGGACAGGCGGCATTCCGCCATGCAAGCTCACGGGAAGCGCCATCACCCGACCGCGGGAGAGCGTGGCGGTCAGAACGGGCGAGACCTCGTCGGCAAGCAGCGGCTGCACGGCAATGCGGGAGGTCTTCGAGTATCCAGGCCAGTATACAAAAAAAAGCGATGGCGATTTCTACGCCACCATCCGTGCCGAGGAACTCGCCTGCAACGCTTATCGCGCGCGGATCGAAAGCACTGCGCGCCAGATAACGACCGGGTCATTATTCAAGGCGGCAAATCCCTTCTACTACGGCCAGGTCGGTTCCCGCCCGAAACCCACCGATCGCTTTCTGGCAGTCGGACAGGACTTCACTGTCATCGGTGAGGTGGGGGACGATCTCACTGCGGACACCGTGGGGGGGAAGGGCGAGCGGTTCCTCTATCACAGCAACGTAGAGATTATCCCCGCGACCACCCAGTACCGACCGAGGCGCCGCACACCGGCGCGGTTGATTCACGGACCGCAGACGGCCGTCGTCGTGGGCCCCGAGGGCGAGTCGATCGCGACGGATAAGTACGGCCGTGTGAAGGTTCAGTTCTTCTGGGACCGAGAAGGCGGAAAGAACGAGAACAGCTCCTGCTGGATTCGGGTGGCCCAGAACTTCGCTGGTAAGGGTTTTGGCAACCTGGTCGTCCCACGGATCGGCCATGAGGTCGTGGTTGATTTCATCCACGGCAATCCCGACACGCCCCTGGTGACCGGCGTCGTATACAATGGCTCAAATCTGCCGCCTGAAACCCTGCCGACCGACAAAACGCGGTCGACCTTCCGGACGCATACCGATGGCGGCGCCGCTAATGCCTACAATGAACTGCGCTTTGAGGACAAGCAGGGCCGTGAGGAGGTCTATTTGAAGGCCCAGAAGAATCATACCGTCGAGGTCGGGAATATCTACAGCATCGACGTCAAGAGACACTTCCTCCTGACCTCGGGCGGCGCCGCGCCCGACTCCCCTGCCGCAGCGGCCTTAGGTAGCCGCGTCGAGGTAACACCCGACAAGATCCGCCTTGTAGTATCGGGCAGAACCGGCCCGCAGGCCATCGAAATCAGCGGCGATGGGATCGCCATTATCGGCACGATGATTGGCGTTATGGCAACGCCTCCGCGGCTCGGGTCCATCGTCTCCATGCCGCCGCCGACACCGGGTCCACCCACGCCGTCGATAATGAAGCTTATTGCGACACTCGGGCTGCCGCCTGTTACGCCCGAGTGACACGATGTCAAGGTGAACTGGTTCTGGGCCTCGGCTGTCCGGAAGTCGTTGCCTTTAAGTCGGCAGGGCCCTGCAGGCGTAGAGAAAAAGCGTAACGGCTTCGGCGTCGTAAGCTGACCTACCAAATCAACGTGACACTGCGAGATTGCCCGAAAATGAGGAAAGGTTATCGCGCGTGAGCGTTTGTTCCGGGAACTTGCGCCTCAGTTAGATGGAGTTGCCACGCGAAATCGGCCGCAAGCGGCTCCAAATGCGTCTGGTTTAGGTCTCCACCAAGCTGAAACTGGTGGATGAAATACCTTTATCACTCGGCGTCACGAAATTGCGATCAGGGCGCGGGCGGCGCAAAAATCAGCGTTCTCGATCTGGGCGTTACAGCGCTGCTTTGCAGGGCGGGCTCTCGCCTCGAAGCGCTTCTGGCGGAGCGTGGCCGCCTCGAGCAGCAGTCGAAGCCTTTCACCATGCTCGAAGGTGTCTCGCTTCTATTTGCGTTTCGAGTTCCTGATAGGCGCTGGCCATGCCTGTCAGGCCGAGTTTGCGCAGCATGTCAATGGTGGGATTGTTCAACGTCGCGATAAAAATCATGCGCTGTCCAGCTCGAGGGAGGACGCTGGCCATGCCCCCGAAGCATAACGGGATACGAATTTGGTATTGGAAGGAAAGGTCGCGACGGAAGTAACATCAGCAGTGACGCAATGACCTAAGGAACGACGCAATGTACGGCAGAAGGCAGGGGGGTGTTGGCAATAGTTCCGAACAAGGCGGTGAAGACACCTTTAACTGGGTTGAAGGCTTGACTGGCTCCTCGTCCGGCGAAGCGGCACTGAAAGAAATTTTACTGGCCTGGGCGGAAGACGGGCAGCAGGAGCAGGACGAGGACCGGCACGAGGCAATGGCACGGATCGAGGCCTGGACGGAAACCCGCAATTTTCGTGCCCCCCTGAACTTAACATCGCTGTCCCTAACGGCACTGCCCCCCACCTTACCGGCCGGCCTCCAGCGGCTCAACGCCAATGACAACCGGTTGGGCAGGCTGCCCAACAACCTCCCGCCCGGTCTGCGAAAGCTCTCTGCCTGCGACAACCAGCTGACCACGCTGCCTGAGGTTCTTCCGGACATGCTCGAGACGCTCTACGTCGACGGCAACCGGCTGACCAGATTGCCGAACGAGCTTCCTTCCGGACTAAAGTATCTCTACGTCAACCACAACCGGCTGACCAGTTTGCCCGATAACCTGCCGCCTGAGCTCAGGGAGCTTCATGTCACCCGCAACGAAATCGCGCACCTGCCGGAGAATCTCCCCCTCGAATTGACGGATCTCCGCGCCGAACTCAATAATATAATTCGCCTGCCCGAGCGCCTTCCTGCAAAGCTCACGAGGCTCGAAGTCCCTCACAATGAACTGACTAGCCTACCCGAGGACCTCCCGGCCACCCTAAAGTGGCTCAGCACCGACAGTAATGAACTGACCCACCTGCCCCCTAACCTGCCGAGGGGGCTGGAGGAGCTTAGCGTTCGTGGAAACAACCTGAGAGGACTTGGCGACGGGCGAACTGCACTGCCGTACATTCTGTCGCAGCTTCCGCCTCATTGCAAAGTGTACCTGAATAACAATCCGCTGCCAGATCGACTGCGGGCGCACCTGAGCGCGCAAAGCGGGACGAGCCTTCCGCAGATCTTTTTGTGATGCTGCCTGACAAACGGGCCAAACTAGGTCCCTGCGTTTTGAGTAAAAGGCCTTTTGCCGAAGCCATGGCGGTGGGGTGCAGGCCAGGTATGACGCGTGCGGATCAAAAACAATGAGTTTGCAGGTTTATGCCGCTCGCCGGAATATGTTGAGTTGTGGAAGCAACAGACGTCTCACTGAAGACTATGGCCGGAAAGCCCAGGCTCGGCACTTGTGTCCTTCGGGCGACCTTGCATGCGAGCCAGTTCGTACAAAGGATTACCCGCTATCGCGTACCAGGAGGTGCGACGCGTACGGCCTAGAGGCATTGCCGCCGGTTGGAACGTTCGGAAGCTGGACCCAGATTTCAACAGGCCTCAAGCGCATCCACCATTTCCACATGGTCCACCCCCAGCATCGCGTATTCGTTGATCTAACTACCCGAGACTCCAGCCTACGGGCCTATTTGCATTCGTCGGCGATCGACGACTCTGTCGCCTATTAGTTGAAATAGAGTTTTCGTGGCGAGCCAGCAGAGGAACAGCCCATGGATGAGAAAAACAGCCCCATTGTTTGCATCTCGGGTGTAGACGAACGAAAGCTCGGCGCCGCTCTAATCGCGGTCCAATCGGCATTTAGTGTCGCGATTGCGGAACTATCGAAGCTTCACAAAGGGAACAGTCCTCAGTGGTTCGAAGACCTGGAGGAGGTGGTAATCGCTAACGCAAAAGGCACAGTCACCGAGGGCATCTCGCTGGATGTCGAGGTGGAAAGCCTCAAATTCGGCATCGACGTCCTTCGGGCGATCTTAGATGTCAGCCGCGTTGAGCTAGGCTTTGCAGCAAAGGAATAACCTTTCGCCCAAACGAGGTCTCGATGCTATTGGCGCCGGAGATGTTCGATGCACACTCGAACCTTCGCATGAGTACCGCGCTCGTCGCCAAAGTCGCCCGCATCGTCACCAAATGGTATGGCCGTCCGACAAACCAGGAGGTCTTGCCGCAGATGATCGACGATACGACCTATGCATGGCGCACCGGCGTTTTTGAGGCAACGCGCGTTTTCCATGCGGAAGACCCGGGCGGACCAACCTTCATCGGGGGCAATTTGCGCAAGCCGGACTCCCATGGAAGACAATAACTTGTCGGACGCTGGGCGCACGAGACTGAGGGACTCAGCGTTGAAGATGTGCCGACAAGCTCGGCATTAGCGATGCACCCTGTATAGCGGGCAGCGACCGCCTTGCCATGCTTGAAGATGCCCTGAGCCGACACGCCCACAGTTGATAAAGATGTCGACTCAGTACCGCCGGCCGCTCCTCACCTTCTACCTTGCTGAGCCGCCAGCCATTGCGGCTCGTGGCAAGGATTTTTCGGACTCTTCCCGAGAATATGCACAACGCGACGCAGCGCTTGTCGACCCGCTGTTTCGTGAAGTTCGCGCTCGCCAGGAAATGGTGCGTGATGAGCCCTTTGTAAGAGTCACCCTTGCGCCGGCAGTCCGAGACCTCCCCGTTCATCTGGTTCGTCGTCTGGAATCGCAATCGATCGATGATCGACCTCCGCCCCTTCGTCGCAGGGATACACATCAAGTGGATTTGACCTGGACAGCGACCGCTCGCGCTGGAGCGCCGAATACCGGCGGCGCATTTCACCGGACGCAATCGACCCTGCCGTCCAAAGAGCGACCAGTTCCATGAAACCCGGGTCTTCATCGATCCGGATTCCTCGCGCCTTCCAACGCGCGATGACCCGCTCGGCTATGTCCCTGCGTGAATCCATTACCACTTCCCTGCCCCCTGCCCCCTGCCGCCTACGCGGTTAGATACCAAGATGGTGGGTTCTTCGCCAGTTCAAACCGTCCAATATGTCACGCCGGCCGCCCGCGATCCGTTTTCAGGAGCTTGTTAGCTGGAGCTATCGAGATCGCAGGACACACTTTCCAGCTCTCTCCCGACCTGATGGTCCCCGTCACCATCTTTTCCGTCCATGAATAAGGTAGGCCGCCCCCGATCAGTCCAGGCGATTTAAGTGCGAGTCCGCTTTTACGTCGCCTTGAGGTCCGTCAGCACCTTGTCAAAAGCATCCTTGACCGGCTTTGAGATTT
>NZ_NWSX01000058.1 GCF_002531825.1 Rhizobium sp. J15
TCGCTATCCGCGAAGGCGGCCGCACCGTCGGCGCCGGTATCGTCGCTTCGATCGTCGAGTAATTCATTCGGCCGCTCCGGCGGGGCGGCCGATTCGATGACATTATTATGATGCAGGCGGCGCAAGCCGCTTGCTTATTACACAGAAATGTAGCAAATGGCGCGCGAGCGCGATTTGCGTACTGCTTTGGATGACGAAGCAGTGACTAAACAACCAATAAGGTGGGCTAGAAGGCCCTGAAGACTGGATAGGGATGCCGCTACCGGCGCCCTCTCGATCTTTGAAACCGGTGGTCCGCCTTAGGAAGAAAGAACAACCCGTGTCTTGTCCAGAGACATGTGGAAAACAAACACAAGGATAACGTCGAATGAACGGCCAAAATATCCGCATTCGCCTGAAGGCGTTCGATCACCGGATTCTCGATGCTTCCACGCGCGAGATCGTGTCGACGGCGAAGCGCACCGGTGCAAGCGTCCGGGGCCCCGTTCCGCTTCCGACCCGCATCGAGAAGTTTACGGTCAACCGGTCCCCGCACATCGACAAGAAGAGCCGCGAACAGTTCGAGATGCGCACGCATAAGCGCCTTCTCGACATCGTAGACCCGACCCCGCAGACGGTAGACGCGCTGATGAAGCTCGATCTCGCCGCCGGTGTCGATGTTGAGATCAAGCTCTGAGCTTGCTCGAGCTGAGTTGGAAGGATTGAACCGATGCGTTCAGGTGTGATTGCACAGAAGGTGGGAATGACCCGCGTCTACAACGACGCCGGCGAGCATGTCCCGGTAACGGTACTGCGTATGGACGGCTGCCAGGTCGTTGCCACGCGTACAGTCGAAAAGAATGGCTATACCGCAGTTCAGCTCGGTGCTGGCCAGGCGAAGGTGAAGAACACGTCGAAGGCGATGCGCGGCAACTTTGCCGTTGCCAACGTCGAGCCGAAGGCCAAGCTCGCAGAATTCCGCGTCTCGGAAGACAATCTGCTCGAGATCGGCACCGAGCTCAAGGCTGGTCACTTCGCAGCCGGTCAGCTCGTCGACGTGACGGGCACGACCATTGGTAAGGGCTTTGCCGGCGCCATGAAGCGTCACGGTTTTGGCGGTCTGCGCGCCACGCACGGTGTGTCGGTTTCGCACCGCTCGCACGGTTCGACCGGCTCGCGCCAGGACCCGGGCAAGGTTTTCAAGAACAAGAAGATGGCTGGTCACATGGGCCAGACGCGCGTCACGACGCAGAACCTGGAAGTGGTTTCGACCGACGAAGATCGCGGTCTGATCCTGATCAAGGGTGCTGTTCCCGGTTCCAAGGGTGCCTGGATCATCGTGCGCGACGCCGTCAAGTCGGCCGCGAAGTAAGGGAGCCAGATCAATGGAATTGAACGTCAAGACCCTCGAGGGAAAAGACGCCGGGAAGGTTTCCCTTTCGGATGCGATTTTCGGCCTCGAGCCCCGCGAAGACATTCTCGCCCGCGTCATCCGCTGGCAGCTTGCCAAGAAGCAGCAGGGCACGCACAAGGCAAAGGGCCGCGCTGAAGTTTCGCGCACCGGCGCCAAGATGTACAAGCAGAAGGGTACGGGCCGCGCCCGCCACCATTCGGCTCGCGCTCCGCAGTTCCGCGGCGGCGGCAAGGCTCACGGCCCGGTTGTCCGCAGCCACGAGCACGACCTTCCGAAGAAGGTTCGCGCACTCGGCCTTCGCCACGCCCTTTCGGCGAAGATCAAGGCCGATGACGTCATCGTCATCGACAACCTGGTTGCTGCCGAAGCCAAGACCAAGGTTCTCGCGTCCGCTTTCGAGACGCTCGGCCTGACCAACGCCCTCTTCATCGGCGGCGCAGAGCTTGACGGCAACTTCAAGCTCGCAGCTCAGAACATCCCGAACATCGATGTTCTGCCGATCCAGGGCATCAACGTTTACGACATCGTGCGCCGCGGCAAGCTCGTGCTTTCCAAGGCTGCGGTTGAAGCGCTAGAGGAGCGATTCAAGTGACCGATCTTCGCCACTACGATGTGATCGTCTCTCCGGCGATCACCGAAAAGTCCACGCTGGTATCCGAGAACAACCAGGTTGTTTTCAATGTCGCCAAGCAGGCGACGAAGCCGGAAATCAAGGCTGCTGTCGAGGCGCTGTTCGGCGTCAAGGTTACGGCCGTCAACACTCTGCTGCGCAAGGGCAAGACCAAGCGGTTCCGCGGTTTCGCCGGCAAGCAGAAGGACGTGAAGAAGGCTGTCGTGACGCTGGCTGAAGGCCAGACGATCGACGTCTCCACCGGTCTCTGAGGTATAAGAAAATGGCATTGAAAACATTCAATCCGACCACCCCGAGCCAGCGTCAGCTGGTCATCGTCGACCGTTCGGCCCTCTATAAGGGCAAGCCGGTCAAGGCGCTGACGGAAGGCCTGACCAAGAGCGGCGGTCGTAACAACCTCGGCCGCATCACCGCCCGCTTCATCGGCGGCGGTCACAAGCGCAGCTACCGTCTGGTCGACTTCAAGCGTCGCAAGTTCGACGTCGAAGGCACCGTCGAGCGTATCGAATACGACCCGAACCGCACGGCTTTCATCGCGCTGGTGAGCTATGCGGATGGCGAGCAGGCCTACATCATCGCTCCGCAGCGTCTTGCTGCCGGCGACAAGGTCATCGCTTCGGAAAAGGCTGTCGACGTCAAGCCCGGCAACACCATGCCGCTGCAGTACATCCCGGTCGGCTCCATCATCCACAACGTGGAAATGAAGCCGGGCAAGGGCGGTCAGATCGCTCGCTCCGCCGGTTCTTACGCGCAGCTCGTCGGCCGTGACCAGGGCATGGCGATCCTTCGCCTGAACTCCGGCGAACAGCGCCTCGTCAGCGGCGTCTGCCTCGCTTCGATCGGCGCGGTTTCCAACCCGGACCACGCCAACATCAACGACGGCAAGGCCGGTCGTACCGTCTGGCGCGGCAAGCGTCCGCATAACCGCGGCGTTGTCATGAACCCGGTTGACCATCCGCACGGCGGTGGTGAAGGCCGCACTTCCGGTGGTCGCCATCCGGTGACTCCGTGGGGCAAGCCGACCAAGGGCAAGCGCACCCGGTCGAACAAGTCGACCGACAAGATGATCATGCGCTCGCGTCATCAGCGTAAGAAGTAAGAGAGGAAGTCTCCAATGGCTCGTTCAGTATGGAAAGGTCCGTTCGTTGACGGCTATCTTCTCAAGAAGGCTGAGAAGGTTCGTGAAGGCGGACGTGCAGAAGTGATCAAGATCTGGAGCCGTCGCTCCACGATCCTGCCGCAGTTCGTCGGTCTTACCTTCGGCGTCTACAACGGCAGCAAGCATATCCCGGTCAGCGTCAATGAAGACATGGTCGGCCACAAATTCGGTGAATTCTCTCCGACCCGCACCTACTACGGTCACGGCGCGGACAAGAAGGCGAAGAGGAAGTAACAATGGGCAAGGCAAAAGCCGAACGCCGGCTGAAGGACAACGAGGCGCAAGCAGTCGCCCGCACGCTCCGCGTCAGCCCCCAGAAGCTCAACCTGGTTGCTGCGGCCATCCGTGGCAAGAAGGTCGAGCGTGCACTCGCTGAGCTGGAGTTCTCCCGCAAGCGTATCGCGGGCGCCGTCAAGAAGACGCTCGAATCCGCGATCGCCAACGCCGAGAACAACCACGATCTCGACGTCGACGCTCTCGTCGTCGCCGAGGCCTATGTCGGCAAGTCGATCGTCATGAAGCGTTTTCACGCTCGTGGCCGCGGTCGTGCGTCGCGCATCGAAAAGCCCTTCGCGCACCTGACGATCGTCGTTCGTGAAGTGCAGGCAGCAGAGGAGGCCGCATAATGGGTCAGAAAATCAATCCGATCGGTTTCCGTCTCGGCATCAACCGTACCTGGGATAGCCGCTGGTTTGCGGACAATGCCGAGTATGGCCAGCTGCTGCACGAAGACCTGAAGATGCGCAAGTTCGTCATGAGCGAACTGAAGCAGGCAGGCATCTCCAAGGTGGTCATCGAGCGTCCGCACAAGAAGTGCCGCGTCACGATCCACTCGGCTCGTCCGGGCCTGATCATCGGCCGCAAGGGCGCGGACATCGACAAGCTCCGCAAGAAGCTGTCGGATATGACGAATTCGGAAACGCACCTCAACATCGTCGAAGTGCGCAAGCCCGAAGTCGACGCAACGCTGGTCGCTCAGTCGATCGCCCAGCAGCTCGAGCGCCGCGTGGCTTTCCGCCGCGCCATGAAGCGCGCCGTCCAGTCCGCGATGCGTCTTGGCGCCGAAGGCATCAAGATCACCTGCGCCGGCCGTCTCGGCGGCGCGGAAATCGCCCGTACGGAATGGTACCGCGAAGGTCGCGTGCCGCTGCACACGCTGCGCGCCGACATCGACTACGGTACGGCTGAAGCCGAAACCGCATTCGGGATCTGCGGCATCAAGGTCTGGATCTTCAAGGGCGAAATCCTTGAGCACGATCCGATGGCTTCCGAACGTCGCGCGCTGGAAGGCGACGCACAGGGTCCGGCAAGCCGCGAACGCGACCGTGGCGATCGTCGCCGCGAACGCGACAACGCGTAATTAGCGCTGGCGAAAGATAAGCTCGGAGAAGTAAGAAAATGTTGCAGCCAAAGCGTACTAAGTACCGCAAGCAGTTCAAGGGCCGCATCAAGGGCGTAGCCAAGGGCGGTTCCGACCTTGCCTTCGGCGAATTCGGCCTGAAGGCTCAGGAGCCGAACCGCGTTAACGCACGTGAAATCGAAGCGGCCCGCCGCGCGATCACGCGTTACATGAAGCGCGCCGGCCGTGTTTGGATCCGCGTGTTCCCGGACGTTCCGGTAACCGCAAAGCCGACCGAAGTCCGCATGGGTAAAGGTAAGGGCTCCGTTGAGTACTGGGCATGCAAGGTCAAGCCCGGTCGTATGATGTTCGAGATCGACGGCGTCAGCGAAGAGATCGCCCGCGAGGCGCTTCGCCTCGGCTCTGCCAAGCTCTCGGTCAAGACGCGCTTCGTTCAGCGCATTGCAGAGTAAGGGATTGAGCTCATGAAAGCCTCAGATGTTCGCGCGTTGACCGCCGACCAACTCAAGGACGAGCTTGCCAAGCTGAAGAAGGAGCAGTTCAACCTGCGCTTCCAGAAGGCGACCGGCCAGCTCGAAAAGTCCTCGCGCATCAACGAAGTCCGCAAGGACATCGCTCGCGTGAAAACCATTGCCCGCCAGAAGGCGGCAGAAGTTAAGGCCTAAAGGAAGAAAAACATGCCGAAGCGCATCCTGCAGGGCGTCGTCGTTGGCGACAAGAACGAGAAGACGGTAGTGGTTCGCGTCGAGCGTCGTTTCGCTCACCCGCTGCTCCAGAAGACCGTTCGTCGTTCCAAGAAGTACAAGGCCCACGACGAAAACAACCAGTACAAGATCGGCGATACCGTATCCATCGAGGAATGCGCGCCGATCTCCAAGGACAAGCGCTGGACGGTGATCGCCGCCCAGGGCAAGTAAACAGAATTTTGCGCGAGGCCTTGCGTCTCGCCGAAATATCTGTATGAAGCAGCGTCAGAACGCTCGAATGCCGGGCGTTCTTTTGCTTTGAGCGCACGGAAGGTCCCGTTCGGGAAACCACCCTGGCACGATCGACCCCGCGCTATTCAGCTATTGCCGCGTTCTGCTTGCCGTCATGGCAGGCTGGCCGGCGGACATTTTCATAAGCCGGAGTAGGGGGCTAGCCCAACCATTCCGGTAAACCAAGAAGGCGACCTGATATGATTCAGATGCAAACAAACCTCGACGTCGCGGATAATTCCGGCGCACGTCGTGTCATGTGCATCAAGGTGCTGGGCGGCTCGAAGCGCAAGTATGCCTCGATCGGCGACGTCATCGTCGTTTCGATCAAGGAAGCGATCCCGCGCGGCCGCGTGAAGAAGGGTGACGTGATGAAGGCGGTTGTCGTTCGCACCGCCAAGGACATCCGTCGTCCGGATGGCTCGGTCATCCGCTTCGACACCAACGCAGCAGTCCTCATCGACAACAAGAAAGAGCCGATCGGCACCCGTATCTTCGGACCGGTTCCGCGCGAACTTCGCGCCAAGAACCATATGAAGATCATCTCGCTGGCTCCCGAAGTACTGTAAGGAGCGAAGCGATGCAGAAGATTCGTAAAGGCGACAAGGTCGTCATGCTCGCTGGCAAGGACAAGGGCCGCACCGGCGAAGTTGTTCAGGTCATGCCGAAGGAAGATCGTGCGGTCGTCCGTGGTGTCAACGTCGTGAAGCGCCATCAGCGCCAGACGCAGAACCAGGAAGCCGGCATCATCAACAAGGAAGCCCCGGTTCACCTGTCGAACATTGCAATCGTCGACAAGGACGGAAAGCCGACCCGCGTCGGTTTCAAGGTCGTTGACGGCAAGAAGGTCCGTGTGGCCAAGCGTTCTGGAGAAGTGATCGATGGCTGAGGCAAACTACGAGCCGCGGCTCAAGAAGGAATATGTCGAGCGCATCCGCAAGGCGATGCAGGAGCAGTTCTCCTACGCCAACGAGATGATGATCCCGAAGCTCGACAAGATCGTGATCAACATGGGTGTCGGCGAAGCGACCGCTGACTCGAAGAAGCCGACGGTAGCTGCCGCCGACCTCGCAGCGATCGCCGGCCAGAAGCCCGTCATCACCCGTGCACGCAACTCTATCGCAGGCTTCAAGGTCCGCGAACAGATGCCGATCGGCGCCAAGGTCACCCTGCGCGGCGCCCGCATGTACGAGTTCCTGGACCGTCTCGTGAACATCGCGCTCCCGCGCGTTCGCGACTTCCGCGGCCTGAACCCGAAGAGCTTTGACGGCCGTGGCAACTTCGCCATGGGCATCAAGGAGCACATTGTGTTCCCTGAAATCAACTACGACAAGGTTGATCAGATGTGGGGCATGGACATCATCGTTTGCACGACGGCGACGACCGACGACGAAGCACGGGCTCTTCTGAAAGAGTTCAGCTTCCCGTTCCGTCAATAACCGTAACGACGAGCGTAGAAAAGGAACCTGACATGGCGAAGACAAGCGCAGTTGAAAAGAACAAGCGCCGCCGTAATACGGTCGCCAACCAGGCCGCTAAGCGGGCTGCGTTGAAGGCGATCATCATGAACCAGGCTCTTCCGATCGAAGAGCGGTTCAAGGCCTCGATCAAGCTGGCATCCCTGCCGCGTGATGGATCGAAGACCCGTATTCGCAACCGTTGCGAAGTTTCGGGGCGTCCGCGCGCATATTACCGCAAACTGCGCATGTCGCGTATTGCGCTGCGTGAACTGGGCAATCTCGGCAAGGTGCCGGGCATCGTCAAGTCGAGCTGGTAAGGAGCAGGTTAGATGACAATGACTGATCCGTTGGGCGATATGCTCACCCGTATCCGTAACGGCGCTTCCCGCCGCAAGTCGTCGGTCTCGACGCCTGCGTCCAAGCTCCGTGCACGTGTTCTCGATGTCCTGCAGTCCGAAGGCTACATCCGTGGCTATTCCGTTGTCGATTTCGGCAATGGCAAGTCGGAACTCAGCATCGAGCTGAAATATTATGAAGGCGCATCGGTGATCCGTGAGATCGGCCGTGTGTCCAAGCCGGGCCGCCGGGTTTATGTCTCGGTCAAGTCCATTCCGCAGGTCGCGAACGGCCTCGGCATCACCATCCTTTCGACTCCGAAGGGCGTGATGGCCGATCACCAGGCTCGCGAACAGAACGTTGGTGGCGAGGTTCTTTGCTCGGTCTTCTAAGATCGGGCAGGGATCTCCATAGCGAACAGACAGGATTGAAACATGTCTCGTATCGGTAAAAAGCCCGTTCAGGTGCCTGCTGGGATCACGGCTACGGTCGATGGCCAGAAGGTTACTGCAAAGGGCCCGAAGGGCGAGCTGTTTTTCGTTGCTAACGACGAAATCAGCCTCAAGCTCGAAAACAACGCGGTCGTCGTGACGCCCGTAAACCAGACCAAGGATGCGCGTTCGAAGTGGGGCATGTCCCGCACGATGATCGAAGGCATCTTCAAGGGCGTCAAGGACGGCTTCGAGCGCAAGCTCGAAATCAACGGCGTCGGTTACCGCGCCTCCCTGCAGGGCAAGAACCTGCAGCTGGCCCTCGGCTTCAGCCACGACGTGATCTATGAGCCGCCGGTCGGCATCACGATCGCCGTTCCGAAACCGACCGAAATTGTTGTCTCTGGCATCAATAAGCAGCAGGTCGGTCAGGTCGCCGCCGAAATCCGCGAATATCGCGGTCCTGAGCCTTACAAGGGCAAGGGCGTCAAGTACGCTGACGAGCGGATCGTCCGCAAAGAAGGCAAGAAGAAGTAAGGATCACGCGAAATGGCTAGCAGGAAAGAAGCACTTGCACGTCGTGCCAACCGCGTGCGCCGTCATCTCAAGTCGGTGGCCAACGGCCGTCCGCGCCTGTCGGTTCATCGCTCCTCGAAGAACATCTACGCTCAGATCATCGACGATGTGGCCGGCAAGACGCTTGCCGCTGCATCGACCCTCGATAAGGATCTGCGCGGTTCTCTGAAGACCGGTGCTGACACCGCAGCAGCTGCTCTCGTTGGCAAGCTCGTTGCAGAGCGCGCTTCGAAGGCGGGCGTCACCGAGGTCGTGTTCGACCGTGGCGCCTTTATCTATCACGGCCGCATCAAGGCTCTTGCCGATGCAGCCCGAGAAGGCGGTCTCACCTTCTGATCAGTTTCCGGCCGGACGCTTTTGGCGCCGGCCGGATTTTCGCCGGACCGCAGGCACTCTCCGAGAGGGGAGGCTGATGCGGTCCTCATTTGTTTGCCGATTGCACCCGGAAAAGAAAAAGGAAGAGGACAATGGCACAGGAAAGAAGGCCGCAGCGGGAAGACCGCCAGAGCCGTGAAGAGCGCGATAGCGAATTCGTCGACAAGCTTGTCGCGATCAACCGCGTCGCCAAGGTCGTCAAGGGCGGCCGTCGTTTTGGTTTCGCAGCACTCGTCGTCGTCGGCGACCAGAAGGGCCGCGTTGGCTTCGGCCATGGCAAGGCACGCGAAGTGCCGGAAGCCATCCGCAAGGCAACCGAAGCCGCCAAGCGCGAACTGATCTTCGTACCGCTGCGTGACGGCCGTACGCTGCATCACGACGTTCATGGCCGCCACGGCGCCGGCAAGGTTCTGCTGCGCTCGGCCAAGGTCGGTACCGGCATCATCGCCGGCGGTCCGATGCGTGCCGTTTTCGAAACGCTCGGCATGCACGACGTCGTCGCCAAGTCGACCGGTTCGTCGAACCCCTACAACATGGTTCGCGCCACCTTCGACGCTCTGAAGCACCAGGTTCACCCGAAGGACATCGCAGCTCAGCGCGGCATCAAGTATGCAACGCTCCAGGCTCGCCGTGCCGCCTCCGGCAACGCCTCTGAAGAATAAGAGGAGCTGACCAATGGCCAAGGCTACCAAGAAGGCTGAAGCGAAGACTGTCACGATCGAACAGATCGGCAGCCCGATTCGCCGTCCGGACGTCCAGCAGCGCACGCTGATCGGTCTCGGACTGAACAAGATGCACCGTCGCCGCACGCTGGAGGACACTCCTTCGGTTCGTGGCATGATCCGTGCTGTCCAGCATCTCGTTCGCGTCGTCGACGAGAAGTGAGACGGAGGAAACGCTCATGAAACTCAATGAAATCAAGGACAACGAAGGCTCGACCCACAGCCGCAAGCGCCTCGGCCGTGGTATCGGCTCCGGCTCCGGCAAGACTGCCGGTCGCGGTGTAAAGGGTCAGAAGTCCCGTTCCGGCGTCGCCATCAACGGCTTCGAAGGCGGCCAGATGCCGATCTATCGTCGCCTGCCGAAGCGCGGCTTCAACAACATCTTCGCAGCCGACTACGTCGTCGTATCGCTGGCCCGCATCCAGGCCGCTGTCGACGCCGGCAAGCTGGACGCGAAGGCAACCGTTGATGCAGCTGCCCTCAAGGCTGCCGGCGTCATCCGCCGCGCCAAGGACGGCGTTCGCGTTCTCGCCGATGGCGAGCTCAAGGCAAAGATCACACTCGAAGTTGCAGGCGCTTCCAAGTCTGCCGTCGAGAAGATCGAAAAGGCCGGCGGCAAGGTGACGCTGCTTTCGGCTCCCGCAGCAGCCGAATAATAATCTGATGATATGTCGCCCGGGGTGCTTCACACCGGGCGATTTTGCTCCCATATGTGGGCCTCACAAAAACTTGGCTGACGCGCCCGCGTCATGCCGGTAAGACTGGAAACAAGGGTGAGGCATGGGGTTGCGCTGCAATCCGTTCCAAGCCCGGTTTTGAATAATTTCATACTGATTCCGGGGCCGGCTCTCCCCCAGAGACGCCGGAATTGGTAGCGCGGAGAAACGCATGGCTTCTGCAGCGGAACAATTGGCATCTAACCTCAATTTTTCGACCTTTGCCAAAGCCGAGGATCTGAAGAAGCGCTTGTGGTTCACACTGGCAGCTCTCCTCGTTTACAGGCTCGGTACCCATATTCCGCTTCCGGGTCTCAATCCCGAAGCCTATGCCCAGGCTTTCCGCGGCCAGGCAGGCGGCATCCTCGGGCTTTTCAACATGTTCTCGGGCGGCGCCGTCGAGCGCATGGCGATCTTCGCGCTCGGCATCATGCCCTATATCTCCGCCTCGATCATCGTGCAGCTCATGACCTCGGTCGTGCCGGCGCTCGAAAACCTGAAGAAGGAAGGCGAGCAGGGCCGCAAGATCATCAACCAGTACACCCGCTACGGCACCGTGATTCTGGGCGCGCTGCAGGCTTACGGCATCGCCGCCGGTCTCGAGAGCGGGCAGGGGCTGGTCGTCGATCCGGGCTGGTTCTTCCGCGTATCCACCGTCCTGACGCTGCTCGGCGGCACGATGTTCCTGATGTGGCTCGGTGAACAGGTCACCTCGCGCGGCATCGGCAACGGCATTTCGCTGATCATCTTCGCCGGTATCGCGGCCGGCCTTCCGGGCGCTCTTGCCGGTACCCTCGAGCTCGGCCGCACCGGCGCGCTGTCGACCGGCCTCATCCTGCTGGTCATCGTCGTCGCGATCGCCGTCATCGGCATCATCGTCTTCGTCGAGCGCGCCCAGCGCCGCCTGCTGATCCAGTATCCGAAGCGTCAGGTCGGCAACCGGATGTTCCAGGGCGACACCTCTCACCTGCCGCTGAAACTGAACACCTCGGGCGTCATTCCGGCGATCTTCGCATCCTCGCTGCTGCTTCTGCCGGCGACGGTCGCGGGCTTCGCCAACACCACGGCGATGCCCGCCTGGGCAACCTCGATCGTTGCGGCGCTTGGCCACGGCCAGCCGCTCTACATGGTGCTCTATGCGGCGCTGATCGCCTTTTTCGCCTTCTTCTATACGGCCATCGTCTTCAATCCGAAGGACACGGCCGACAATCTGAAGAAGCATGGCGGCTTCATTCCCGGTATCCGTCCGGGTGAGCGCACTGCCGAATATATCGACTACGTGCTGACCCGCATCACGGTCATCGGCGCGATCTATCTGGTCTTCGTCTGCATCCTCCCGGAGATTCTGGTGTCGCAAACCGGCATTCCATTATCCCTTGGTGGGACTTCGCTTTTGATCGTGGTTAGCGTAACTCTTGATACGGTTGCACAGATCCAGGGTCACCTGATCGCGCAGCAATACGAAGGCCTGATCAAGAAATCGAAGTTGCGTGGAGGAAAGAGGGGGCGATGAGACTTATCCTTTTGGGGCCGCCGGGCGCTGGCAAGGGAACCCAGGCCCAGCGGATCGTGGAAAAGCACGGCATTCCGCAGCTTTCCACGGGTGATATGCTGCGTGCGGCGGTCAATGCCGGCACGGAAGTGGGCAAGCGGGCGAAGGCCGTCATGGACGCCGGCAAGCTGGTCTCGGATGAGATCGTCATCGCCATCGTCTCGGAGCGAATCGATCAGCCCGATTGCGCCAACGGCTTCATTCTCGACGGTTTCCCCAGGACGCTGGTCCAGGCGGATGCCACCGAGGCGATGCTGAAGGCGAAAGGGCTCGATCTCTCCGTCGTCGTCGAATTCCGCGTCGATGATGCCGAACTGGTTCGCCGTGTTGCCGGCCGCTACTCCTGCGCGCAGTGCGGCAGCGTCTATCACGACACCGACAAGGTTCCGGCCAATGAAGGTGTCTGCGACAAGTGCGGTTCCACCCACTTCAAGCGCCGTCCGGACGACACGCCGGAGACCATGACGGCGCGGCTGCAGGTCTATTACAAGGAGACCTCACCGCTGATCGGCTACTATCATGCCAAGGGCAAGCTGAAGTCCGTGGACGGCATGGCCGAGATCGATCAGGTCACCGCCGAGGTCGAAGCCATTCTTTCCAAGCTTTAAGGCTTTGAAAATAAAACTTGGCGGAACGGTTGCTTTTCAGCAGTGATTCCGCTAAACACCGCGCCAACTCGCGACATTCCATGCGATCGGCGCGGATTTCCCAGGGAAGTCCGGGTTCGGTCGTTTTGACATGTTGCGGACCTAAATTTGAACGGGCGGTTCTATGGACCGCATAACGAAGCCCACTTGCCGGATGGCAACTGGAATGCAAGGAGAACAGGCGTGGCACGTATCGCTGGCGTCAACATCCCGACTGCAAAGCGCGTCGTCATCGCGCTGACCTACATTCACGGGATCGGCCCGAAATTCGCACAGGAAATCGTCGAGAAGGTCGGTATCCCGGCTGAACGTCGTGTGCATCAGCTGACGGACGCTGAAGTCCTTCAGATCCGTGAAGCCATCGACCGCGACTATCAGGTCGAAGGTGATCTTCGTCGCGAAACCGCGATGAACATCAAGCGCCTGATGGACCTCGGCTGCTACCGTGGCCTGCGTCACCGCCGCGGCCTTCCGGTCCGTGGTCAGCGCACGCACACCAATGCCCGCACCCGCAAGGGCCCGGCAAAGGCAATCGCTGGCAAGAAGAAGTAATTTCCGGGAAACCGGAGTGGGGAGGCTGGCGGTCTGCGCCGGCCTCTTTTGAGTTTGGAGCGGGGCCGTACAGGCGTCGTTCCGGTGTAGCCGCTGGCATTACGGCGGTGAAGAGATCAACGAAAGGAATACCATGGCTAAGGAAGCCGTCCGCGTTCGCCGTCGTGAGCGCAAGAATATCTCGTCGGGTGTCGCTCACGTCAACTCGACCTTCAACAACACGATGATCACCATCACCGATGCGCAGGGCAATGCGATCGCCTGGTCGTCGGCCGGCGCCAAGGGCTTCAAGGGCTCGCGCAAGTCGACCCCGTTCGCTGCCCAGATCGCTGCCGAAGACTGCGCCAAGAAGGCCCAGGAGCACGGCATGAAGTCGCTGGAAGTCGAAGTCTGCGGCCCGGGTTCCGGCCGTGAATCGGCTCTGCGCGCGCTCCAGGCTGCAGGGTTCATGATCACGTCCATCCGCGACGTGACCCCGATCCCGCACAATGGCTGCCGTCCGCGCAAGAAGCGCCGCGTCTGATCATCGCTCTCGTCACCGGTGAGCGCCCTGGCGTTCCCGGTGGTTTTCAAGCTCGGTTGCCACGATTGGATGGTGGCAACGAACGGAAGGCAAACTCATGATTCAGAAGAACTGGCAGGAACTGATCAAGCCGAACAAGGTGGAGTTCTCCTCGAGCTCGCGCACCAGGGCGACGCTCGTTGCCGAACCGCTGGAGCGCGGCTTCGGCCTCACCCTCGGCAACGCGCTGCGCCGCGTTCTGCTCTCCTCGCTGCGCGGTGCTGCCGTCACGGCGGTGCAGATCGACGGCGTGCTGCATGAATTCTCCTCGATCCCGGGCGTTCGCGAGGACGTGACGGACATCGTGCTCAACATCAAGGAAATCGCCATCAAGATGGATGGCGACGACGCAAAGCGCATGGTCGTGCGCAAGCAGGGCCCGGGCGTTGTCACGGCTGGCGACATCCAGACGGTCGGCGATATCGAAATCCTCAACCCCGAGCATGTTATCTGCACGCTCGACGAGGGCGCCGAGATCCGCATGGAATTCACCGTCAACAACGGCAAGGGCTATGTTCCGGCCGAGCGCAATCGTGCGGAAGATGCTCCGATCGGCCTTATCCCGGTCGACAGCCTTTATTCGCCAGTCAAGAAGGTGTCCTACAAGGTTGAAAACACCCGCGAAGGACAGGTTCTCGACTACGACAAGCTGAACATGACCATCGAAACCGATGGCTCGATCACCGGCGAAGACGCCGTCGCTTTTGCGGCGCGCATTCTCCAGGATCAGCTTGGCGTCTTCGTCAACTTCGACGAGCCGCAGAAGGAAACCGAAGAGGAAGCAGTCACCGAACTCGCTTTCAACCCGGCTCTCCTCAAGAAGGTGGACGAACTCGAACTGTCGGTCCGTTCGGCAAACTGCCTGAAGAACGACAACATCGTCTACATCGGCGACCTCATTCAGAAGACCGAAGCAGAAATGCTCCGCACACCGAATTTTGGTCGCAAGTCGCTGAACGAAATCAAGGAAGTTCTCGCTTCCATGGGCCTGCACCTCGGCATGGAAGTGCCGGCATGGCCGCCCGAGAACATCGAAGATCTCGCCAAGCGTTACGAAGACCAGTACTGAGCGGCGTGAGGAAAAGTGTAAAGCGGTTTTCCGCCCGCACGCCGATCGCAAGAACATAACAAAAGGCAGGCTCTTTCGGCTGCCTTTCCCCGTCAAACAGCAGGCCGATCGCCTGCATGTGCCAGGAAACGGCAGGCCCACTTAGTGTCAAGGGCACCTGCATTAAAGGAGAATAGCAATGCGCCATGGTAAAGCCGGCCGCAAGCTGAATAGAACCGCAAGCCACCGTAAGGCGATGTTCGCCAACATGGCGGCTTCGTTGATTACCCACGAGCAGATCGTCACGACCCTGCCGAAGGCCAAGGAAATCCGTCCGATCGTCGAAAAGCTCGTCACGCTCGGCAAGCGCGGCGACCTGCACGCTCGCCGTCAGGCGATCTCGCAGATCCGTGATGCCGCTGTCGTTTCGAAGCTGTTCGACACGATCGCAACGCGCTACGCCACCCGCAACGGCGGCTACCTGCGCATCATGAAGGCCGGCTTCCGTCAGGGCGACAATGCCGCTTTGGCCGTCATCGAGTTCGTTGACCGCGACACCTACGCCAAGGGCGCAGCCGATAAGGCTCGCGTCGCCGCCGAAGAGCAGGCCGTCGCTGCCTAAGATTTTCCGATTTCGGAAGACAAGAAAGCCGGGCCTTGCGCCCGGCTTTTTCGTTTCTGCCCGCATTCCTGATGAGTGAGCAGCGCCATGATCGACCACATAACCATCGCGGTGAGCGATTTGTCGAAGAGCAAGCTCTTCTACGAGAAAGCGTTCCTGCCGTTGGGTTATAAGCTTACCTTCGGGAAGGAGAACGTCTTCTGGGCCTTCGATATCGGCAATGGCTGCCTCTTCGAGATCCAGCAGACGGATAGCCCGCCGCCCTTGACCCGCATTCACGTCGCCTTCAGGGCTCGCAGCAAGGCTGAGGTCGATGCCTTCCATCGCGCCGCACTCGAAGCCGGCGCCAGGGATAACGGCGCTCCCGGTCCACGCCCGGAATACGCGCCGGATTATTACGCCTGCTTCGTGCTTGATCCCGACGGTTACAATATCGAGGCAATGATCAACCAGCCGGTAGTCGGCACGTGAAAGCTGTCCTTTCAGATCGGCTCGGGCGCATGCAAGCCCAACGCCTGGCGGCGCTGCTCGTCATCATCCTTTCCGGTCTGGCGCTCAGACGTTTCGGCTATGCTGCCGATCTGCCCTTCTTCCTCGTCAAATATGGCGGGTCGCTGCTTTGGGGATCGATGGTTTATGTCCTGCTGGCGCTTGCTGTGGCAGCTCTCACGGCAAGAATGCCGCGCGCGGGAACTGCGGCGTTGGCGCTGACCGTTGCCATCTGCGTTGAATTCTTCCGGCTCTACCACACACCTTGGCTCGATGCATTTCGACTGACGACCGCCGGAGCCTTGCTGCTTGGGCGGCTCTTCTCGCTCTGGAATATACTGGCATACGCTATCGGGATAGCCGTGGCCTATGCTTTCGATCCCGCGCACAGGCAATCATCGCCTGAGCGGCTTTAAAGGGATCGTCACGAAGCTGATGAGCTTACGGTCTGGCCGCGCGGCCGTCCTTGCTCTTTTTTCCGGCTGCGCGCGATCGGCCGCCAGGAGCGGTAGAGGATGAGCGCGATGATCAGCCCGATATAGATATATTGCTCGAAATCGAGAATCTTGGTCGAAAGCGCGAAGTGCAGCGCCCCGCAGGCGGCGATGATGTAGACCAGGCGGTGCAGCCAGGTCCAGTTCTTGCCGAGGCGGCGGATCGAGAAATTGTTGGAGGTTGCCGCGAGCGGCGCAAGCAGGGCTAAGCCGGCCATGCCGAACATGATGAAAGGCCGCTTCAGCACGTCGGTGATGACGGCCTGGATATCCATTGCCTGGTCGAGCACCATGTAGACGGTGAAATGCATCAGCGCGTAGTAGAAGGTCAACAGGCCGAGGGCGCGCCGATAGCGCAGATAGTTCCAGCCGAAAAGCTCGCGGGCTGGGGATACGGCAAGCGTCAAAATCAGGAAGCGGATCGTCCAGATGCCGAGGAAGAGCTCGAAGGTCTTGACCGGGTCGGCGTCGAGCTGATCGGTCGCGCCGAGATAGAAGGTCCAGGCGGCAGGCACGAGCCCCACGGCATAAAGCAGCCAGACGGAAGCGGGTTGCCAGCGCTTCGGAATGGCGAACGACAATTCCGCCATCAGAAATTCGCCTTCAGCTCCATGCCGGCATAAAGGCTCGCCACCTCGTCGGCATAACCGTTGAAGGGCAGGGTGGGATGGCGGCTGGCGCCGAAGAAGCCGCTTTCGCCGATGCGCCGTTCGGTGGCCTGGCTCCAGCGCGGATGGTCGACGGCCGGGTTGACGTTGGCATAGAAGCCGTATTCCTGCGGATTGGTCACCTGCCAGGTATTCTTCGGCTGCTGGTCGGTGAGGGTGATCCTGACGATCGACTTGATGCCCTTGAAGCCGTATTTCCAGGGCACGACGAGGCGGATCGGCGCGCCGTTCTGGTTCGGCAGCGTTTCGCCGTAGAGCCCGACGGCAAGCAGCGTCAGCGGATGACGTGCCTCGTCGAGGCGCAGACCCTCGACATAGGGCCAGTCGAGCGACTGGAAGAGACCCTTCTGCCCCGGCATTTCCTCCGGCCGCACTACCGTTTCGAAGGCGACGTATTTGGCGCTGCCGAGTGGCTCCACCTTGTCGAGCAGCGATGCCAGCGGAAAGCCGTCCCAGGGGATGACCATCGACCAGGCCTCGACGCAGCGCATCCGATAGGTGCGCTCCTCGATCGGGAATTCCTTCATCAGCGCCTCGATGTCGAAGGTGCCCGGTTTGTTGACCATGCCGTCGACCTTGACCGTCCAAGGCAACGGCTTGAAATCGCCGGAAAGAGCGGCAGGATCGCCTTTGTCGAGGCCGAACTCATAGAAGTTGTTGTAAGTCGTCACATCCTTGAGCGGCGTCGTCTTGTCGTCGACCTTGTATTTGCTCTGAACGGCGGAAAGGGCGGCCGCGCTCGCCTTGCCCGCGCCGTAAAGCGCCATGGCGCCGAGCGCTGCAGCGCCGAGGAATTCGCGGCGGCGCACATAGACCTGGCGCGGCGTGATCTCAGACGAGGCGATTTTCGGTGGGCGATAGGTCGGCATGTCAAAACCTCCTGGGCGGCTTTCCGAGTATAGTCCCTAAACGAACCGCCCGCATGTTCGGATCAATCTCTATGCCTTGAATATGATCGACGGGAAGCCAATTTTTTGTGTTCGCCTGTGATGGAATAGGCTGTAACAAAACGTCTCGTCGAACCGTATATGATCGATGCGCGTCATATTGCTTCATCCGGCGGCGTACCGGATTTGGCCTTCCCGGTAGTGACAGTCCCCCTCGATTGGATTAGGACAATTCCAAACAGCAGCGATTGCCTGGCCCGCAAGCTCCACAGCCGCCCGCTTCGCCTGATATTTCCGATACGTCGAGGAAGACACCGATGCCAGCTTACCGTTCCAGAACCACGACCCACGGCCGCAACATGGCGGGCGCGCGCGGCCTTTGGCGCGCCACGGGCATGAAGGATTCGGATTTCGGCAAGCCGATCATCGCGGTGGTGAATTCCTTCACCCAGTTCGTGCCCGGCCACGTGCATCTGAAGGATCTCGGCCAGCTCGTCGCCCGCGAAATCGAGGCTGCCGGCGGCGTCGCCAAGGAATTTAACACGATAGCCGTCGACGACGGCATCGCCATGGGCCATGACGGCATGCTCTATTCGCTGCCCTCGCGCGAGCTCATCGCCGACAGCGTCGAATACATGGTCAATGCCCATTGCGCCGATGCCATGGTCTGCATCTCCAACTGCGACAAGATCACCCCCGGCATGCTGATGGCGTCGCTGCGTCTTAACATCCCCACGGTTTTCGTCTCGGGCGGCCCGATGGAGGCCGGCAAGGTCGTGCTGCACGGCAAGACACATGCCCTCGATCTCGTCGATGCCATGGTCGCCGCAGCCGACGACAAGATCTCTGATGAAGACGTCAAGGTCATCGAGCGCTCGGCCTGTCCGACCTGCGGTTCGTGCTCCGGCATGTTTACCGCGAACTCCATGAACTGCCTGACCGAAGCGCTCGGCCTGTCGCTGCCCGGCAACGGCTCGACGCTCGCCACCCATGCCGACCGCAAGCGCCTGTTCGTCGAGGCCGGTCACCTGATCGTCGATCTCGCCCGCCGTTATTACGAGCAGGACGACGTCAAGGCGCTGCCGCGCACCATCGCCTCCAAGCAGGCCTTCGAGAACGCCATGGCGCTCGACATCGCCATGGGCGGTTCGACAAATACCGTCCTGCATATCCTTGCCGCCGCCCATGAAGGCGAGGTCGATTTCACCATGGCCGATATCGACGCGCTGTCGCGCCGCGTGCCGTGCCTGTCGAAGGTCGCGCCGGCCAAGAGCGACGTGCATATGGAAGACGTCCACCGTGCCGGCGGCATCATGTCGATCCTCGGAGAGCTTGAGAAGGGCGGTCTCCTGAACCGCGATTGCCCGACCGTCCACGCCGAGACGCTTGGCGATGCGATCGATCGCTGGGACATCACCCGCACCAACAGCGAAACCGTCCGCAACTTCTATCGCGCCGCACCCGGCGGCATCCCCACCCAGGTTGCCTTCAGCCAGGAGGCCCGCTGGGACGAGCTCGACACGGATCGCCAGAACGGCGTCATCCGTTCGGTCGAGCATCCCTTCTCCAAGGACGGCGGCCTTGCCGTGCTCAAGGGCAACCTTGCGATCGACGGATGCATCGTCAAGACGGCCGGCGTCGATGAATCGATCCTGAAATTCTCCGGCCCCGCCCGCGTCTTCGAAAGCCAGGACGCGTCGGTCAAGGCGATCCTCGCCAATGAAATCAAGGCCGGCGACGTCGTCGTCATCCGCTACGAAGGCCCGAAGGGCGGCCCGGGCATGCAGGAAATGCTGTATCCGACGAGCTATCTGAAGTCGAAGGGCCTCGGCAAGGCTTGCGCTCTCATCACCGATGGCCGTTTCTCCGGCGGCACCTCCGGCCTCTCGATCGGCCACGTCTCGCCGGAAGCGGCCAACGGCGGCACGATCGGCCTGGTGCGCGAAGGCGACATGATCGATATCGATATCCCGAACCGCACGATCAGCCTGCGAGTCGACGAAGCCGAACTCGCTGCTCGCCGCGCCGAGCAGGACGGCAAGGGCTGGCAGCCCACGGAAGTCCGCAAGCGCAATGTCACGACCGCGCTGAAGGCCTATGCCGCCTTCGCAACCAGCGCCGACCGCGGCGCCGTGCGCGATCTGAACGCCCGCTGAGGCACCTCGACCTGCTGATTAAAAGTCAGTTGCTTTGGCGACCGGCCGCTTTCAAAGCGGCCGGTTGATGTTTTTATAGGTCTCGCCGAGCTGCTTCATCCGCTCGTCATAGGCCGCCTTGATACAGGCCGCATCGGCCCCACATTCCTGCCGCTTCTTCAGCCAGGTCGTCTGCTCGTCCTGCAATGTTCCGCGCGAGCCCATGGCCATCAGCCCGGAGAGCAGCTCGAAGGTCGTGACCATCCGGACATCGGCATCGTTGAGTGCGCGGTTGTCGCAGATTGCTTTTTCGTCCGGCTTCAATTCTTTCGCATCGCAATCGAAGCTTGCCGCCTTGGCCGCCTCCCATCCAAGGATAAGGATCGCAATGCCAAAGGCCATCGTCATCGCTTTTTTCGTCATCGTTCCTCTGTCCTGTTGCCGCCCATCAGGCGAGCTTGCGCAATGCCAGAGCCAGGAAGATGATGCAGACGAGCCAGACGGCAAGGATGAAGATCAATCCGGCTCGGCCGGACGGGCGCTCGATGCGCCTTGCGGCTTCCGCGCGAAGCTCGCTCATGACAGCGGCCGGAACGAGCCGGATCGCCAGCAGAATACCGAGCGGAACGATGACGAGATCGTCGAGATAGCCGAGCACGGGAATGAAATCGGGAATGAGATCGACGGGCGAAAGCGCATAGGCTGCAACCGCGCCAGCCACCGCTTTCGCATACCACGGCACGCGGGCGTCACGCGCGGCCAGCCACAGCGCCACGATGTCACGTTTCAGTGACTTCGCCCAGATTTTGGCTTTTGATATCAGTTGCATGGCCGCTCTTCCTGAATCGAATTGGCAAGGGCTTCAAGCAAAATCTCTTGGGCGCCGGCTGCCTCATTCTTCCATGCTTCCGCCCTCTTTCCTTTCTAGCGTCGGGCCGCAGAACAGGATGATTTTAGGCCGGTTGGCCTAAACTCTGAATCCTGTTCGCAATGAAATAGTTAGAGCATGATGTCGTCCGAAAACCGCTCACACTTTTCGGCATCATGCTCTACAACGTTGCTCAAGAGAATTCAAAAAGGGATACCCATGCAAGGCCTGTTCAAGCACGCCTCCGTCTCGCTGCTCGCTCTGACGCTCCTTCTGCCGGCTGCCGCTCATGCGCAGACCACGAAAACCGTGCCGGAGAGCCAGATGCAAATGCAGCTCTCCTTCGCGCCGCTGGTCAAGCAGACCTCGGGCGCCGTCGTCAATGTCTATGCGGAAAAGATCATCAAGCGCCAATCGCCCTTCGCGGGTGATCCCTTCTTCGAGCAGTTTTTCGGCCAGCAGATGCCGAACCGGTCCGAGAAGCAATCCTCGCTCGGCTCCGGCGTCATCGTCGAGGCGAACGGCACCGTCGTGACCAACAATCACGTCGTCGAAGGCGCCGACGATATCAAGGTGGCGCTGTCGGATGGCCGCGAATTCCCCTGCAAGGTGGTGCTGCGCGATGACCGGGTCGACCTCGCCGTGCTGAAGATCGATACCAAGGAGAACTTCCCGACCCTGCCGATCGGCAACTCCGACACGGTGGAAGTCGGGGACCTCGTGCTGGCGATCGGCAACCCCTTCGGCGTCGGCCAGACGGTCACGAGCGGCATCGTCTCCGCCCTTGCCCGCAACCAGGTGGTCAGGAACGAGTTCGGCTTCTTCATCCAGACCGACGCCTCGATCAATCCCGGCAATTCCGGCGGCGCGCTGATGAACATGAAGGGCGAGCTGATCGGTATCAACACGGCGATCTTCTCGCGTGGCGGCGGCTCGAACGGGATCGGCTTCGCCATTCCCGCCAATCTCGTCAAGGTCTTCCTCGCTTCCGCCGATGCCGGCGTCAAATCCTTCGAGCGGCCCTATGTCGGCGCAAGCTTCGACGCCGTAACGTCCGAGGTCGCCGAGGCTCTCGGGCTCGACAGGGTCCGCGGCGCGCTTGTCGTCAAGGTCTCCGATGGCGGGCCGGCGGCGAAGGCTGGGCTGAAAGCCGGCCAGATCGTCACATCGGTCAACGGCATCCCGGTTGAGCATCCCGACGCGTTGCTGTACCGCCTGACGACGGCCGGCTTCGGCAAGTCGGTGAACCTCACCGTCATCGAGAACGGCCGCGAGGAACAGTTGTCGCTGGCGCTCGCCCGTGCGCCGGAAACCTCGCCGCGCGACCAGCGCACCATCGGCGGACATACGCCCTTTACCGGCGCTGTCGTCGAAAACCTCTCGCCGCGCGTCGCCGACGAACTGCGCATGCCGTCGGAATCGGCCGGCGTCGTCGTCTCGGATATCAAGGAGGATTCGCCGGCCGCCCGTCTCGGTTTCGAGCCCAAGGACATCATCGTCTCGATCAACGGCACCGAGGTGAAGTCGACCAGCGAACTGGCCGAGATCGCCAACAGCGACCCCGGCCTGTGGCGGGTGGAGATCGAGCGTGACGGTCAGCGCATCCGGCAGTTCTTCCGATGAGTGACGATCTCTTCGCGCCGCGCGTTCCGGAGGAGGTTGCCGCCAGGCGGCCGCTTGCCGACCGGCTGCGGCCGAAGACGCTCGCCGATGTCACCGGTCAGGAGCATCTGACCGGTGAAGACGGCGTCCTGAAGCGAATGATCGAAAGCGGCTCGCTCGGCTCGATGATCTTCTGGGGCCCGCCCGGCACCGGCAAGACGACGGTGGCGCGGCTCTTGTCCGGCGAGGCGGGGCTGGCTTTCGAGCAGATATCGGCGATCTTTTCCGGTGTCGCCGATCTTAAGAAGGTGTTCGAGACCGCTCGCTTGCGCCGCATGGACGGCCGCCAGACGCTGCTCTTCGTCGACGAGATCCATCGTTTCAACCGCGCCCAGCAGGATAGTTTCCTGCCTGTCATGGAGGACGGCACCGTCATCCTCGTCGGCGCCACCACCGAAAACCCGTCTTTCGAGCTCAACGCCGCTCTGCTGTCGCGCGCCCGCGTTCTCACCTTCAAGTCGCATGACGAGGAGAGCCTCGAGGAATTGCTGAAGCGCGCCGAGACGATCGAGCAGAAGCCGCTGCCGCTGACGGAAGAGGCGCGCGCCAGCCTGATCCGCATGGCCGATGGCGATGGCCGTGCCGTGCTGACGCTCGCCGAGGAGGTCTGGCGCGCAGCCCGCGAAGGCGAGAGCTTCGACACCGAAGGTCTGACGCGCATTGT
The DNA here is from genome assembly GCF_002531825.1 of Rhizobium sp. J15. GTDB lineage: Bacteria > Pseudomonadota > Alphaproteobacteria > Rhizobiales > Rhizobiaceae > Rhizobium. Next base: position 22,987 of record NZ_NWSX01000058.1, read on the forward strand.
CCAGCGTCGCGCTCCGGTCTATGACAAGGCGCAGGACGGCCACTACAATCTGATCTCGGCGTTGCATAAATCCGTGCGCGGCTCGGACCCGGATGCCGCTCTCTATTATCTCGCCCGCATGTTCGATGCCGGCGAGGACCCGCTCTATCTTGGCCGGCGGCTGGTGCGCATGGCGGTGGAAGATATCGGCCTTGCCGATCCGCAGGCGCTGGTGATCTGCAACGCCGCCAAGGATGCCTATGAGTATCTCGGCTCGCCGGAGGGTGAACTGGCGCTGGCGCAGGCCTGCGTCTATCTCGCCACTGCGCCGAAATCGAATGCCGTCTACACGGCCTTCAAGGCGGCGAGCCAGGCCGCGAAGCAGAACGGCTCGCTGCTGCCCCCGAAGCATATCCTCAATGCGCCGACCAAGCTGATGAAAGGCGAGGGTTACGGCGAAGGCTATCGCTACGACCATGACGAGCCGGACGCCTTTTCCGGCCAGGATTATTTTCCGGAGAAGATGGGCCGGCAGACCTTCTACGATCCGCCGGAGCGCGGCTTCGAGCGCGATATCCGCAAGCGGTTGGAATGGTGGGCGAAGCTTCGCAAGGAGCGCAATCCGCGCTGACGTGGCCAAGTCTGCTCGGCCGGTGACGGGCTCAGCCGCCAAGAGCGATCGCTATCGCGACCAGAAGCAATCCGAGACACGTCATCGTCATGCCTGCGTAAAAGGGTCTGCCTCCCGAAAAGGCCGCCCACGCATAGCCAGTCACAAATAGCAGCATGATGAGAAACAGGTTGCTGGCTCTCAGGGCAAGGTCGGCATTGTCGATCAGAAGAAAAGGGGCAACGGCCGGGATGGAGGTCGCCGAAACCAGGAGGAAGACGGCGATTCCGGCAAGCAGATCGCCTTTTGCGAGCGACACCTTCACAGGGTCTGCCCGGCCTGCGAGCGTCAGCAGCGATCGATAGAGAGCGTCCGTATCGGCCGCCTCGGCAGCGAAGGGTGCTTTTTCAATCGGGAATTCACGCGCAAGCGCGGTGAGCGCCGCAGATTCGCTTCTGGCGGCTTTGATTTGCCGAAAAAGCCGCAGCCGCCTGCTCTTGTAAAACGTCGTACCCAGGATGAACAAGACGGCGTCAATGATCCCCCAGGCCACATTGCATCCGATTGTGGCGACGACCAGCTCCCGGACATCTAATCCTTCTTCTTCAAAAACAAGCCGCGAACCAACCGTCAGAGTCAGGGCCATAATCAAGCCGAAAAGGACTTCGCCGAGCGCATCGCCGGGATCGATGATGGTGGTGATACGGCCAGTCGGGTTCGAAGTCATGGACTGCTCCCCACGTGATGAAGATCTGCAGCGCCGCGGGTCTGACGCGCAAAGACGCTGTGATGCTCTGATTATTCGGCAGCCTTCGGCTCCCAATTGCTTTCGCAGCATGAAAGGGCGTGCCGGCTGACGGCCGGAAGAATTGTGATCGACGCAGCGGTCTCATTCATTGATCGCGATCAACGATCAGGATGATTGGATGCGTCGTGATCGCGGGTTTTCGATGAAGCGCGTTCTGCGGGCTCGTCTGGAGATGCGCGGTGTTGCGAATCTCAGGAAGGGCGCGGCATTTTCTGATTGACGGGCGCGGCGATCACCTTCACGGCGGATTCCGCCAGCCCGTGATGGCCTTCCATATCGACGACGACATGCCAGTGGCCGCTTTCCGGGACGGCAAGCTTGACCGGCGATTTGCGCGCCACGCCGCCGATATATTTGAAATCGAGAACTTCGGTGAAGCGCTGAAAATTCGGCGCCGTCATCAGCCGAACATTGTTCACCGCATTCAGCGACACCTCGACGATCGTCCCGGCGCGTTGTTCCTTGAGATCGTAATGGGTGAAGCGGAAGTTCGGTTTCGGCATCGGTCTCGCGGCATCTGAAATCTCTACAACGAGATTTTACCAGCACGCCGGTTAACGAAAAGTTGGAGCTCCGCCATTCCTCCAGTCCGCGTTTCCCGCCACGCCGAAACCAGGCGTGGAATGGCTCAAAGCGCGGCGTAAACGATGTAAAGTTCGACGCAGGCAAGCAGGATGCTGAAGACGATCAGCGCCCGGGCGGTGCGCTTCTCGCGCATCTGCCGGCTGCCGCGCGTGACCCTGTGTGGGCGAAGAGGGTGGAAGGCGGAAGACATGATGTTTCGCATGGCATTTGACCTTTGCAGTAACCGCGAGAGTCTACTGCCGGCCGCGATAGGAAATCCATTCGAGGCGAGGGGCGAAAATATAGGAATGTCATAAAGGCGGGTGCCAGAAATTTCGATGCAGAGTGTCGGAAAACGATGACCGCCGCCGTCCTTGCGATATCGACGCACAGATGGAGCAAGGACATGTCGAAGATGACGCTGATTTCGATGATCGCAACGGCCGCTGCCTTCCTGGCTGCGCCGGATATCTCGGCCGCAGGCGGCGCTGCGCCAGTTGTCGAGGAAGACAAGGCCATTGCGCCGATCGTCAGGAAGGGAAGGGTGCCGGTCAACGGCATCGATTATTATTACGAGATCCGCGGCGAGGGCGAGCCGCTGCTGCTGCTTCACGGCGGCCTCGGGCAGATCGATATGTTCGCGCCCGTCATGCCCATTTTCACGGATCACCGCCAGGTGATCGCCGTCGATCTGCAGGGCCATGGCCGCACGCCCCTCGGCAATCGGCCGATCGAGCTTCCCGATATCGGCGCCGATCTCGCGGTCCTGGTGAAGCAGCTCGGCTACGACAAGCTTGACGTCTTCGGCTATTCCTTCGGCGGCGGTGTGGCCCTTCACATGGCGGCGAGCGCGCCTGACCAGGTGCGCCGGCTGGTGATCCTCTCGGCGCCCTATGCGCAGAACGGTTTCTTCCCGGAGATGCTGCCGCAGCAGGCGGCCGTCGGTGCCGGCATGGCCGAGATGATGAAGGACACGCCGATGTTCCTCTCCTATAAGGCGGTGGCGCCCGACGTGTCCGAATTTCCGAAGCTGCTCGACGCCATGGGGGTGCTGATGCGCAAGCCCATCGATTACAGCGATGCCGTCGCCAAGCTCACCATGCCCGTCATGCTGATGTACGGCGATGCCGACATGATCCGCCCCGAACATATGATCGACTTCTATCACAAGCTCGGCGGCGGCCTGCGCGACGCCGGCTGGATGCGGGAAAACATGTCGAAGAACCGTCTGGCGATCCTGCCCGATCTCACCCATTACGAGACCTTCGCCTCGCCGTTGATGGCGACCATGGCGATGACCTTCCTCGACGGCGGCGGCAAGGCGCCGAACTGGGCCGAACAGGTCGGAAAATAGGCGAGCGGCCTACCGTCTTCCCCACCGTTAAGACATGCGCTGCCGCCCCACTTCCGAGACCGGAAGTGGGGCGGCAGCGCATGTCTCTCTTCAGGCTGCGCTTGTTGCGTCGCTGGGAAAATCCGTCGAGAGCGCGAGCTGGCGCCAAACGGCAAGTTCCTTTTCGACACTCGCATGCTGCGCCTCGATCATCGCTACCGTATCGCTGCCGAACGGCATGCGCAGCGGCGGGTTGGCCGAGGCGACCATCGTCATGATGCCGGCGGCGAGCCTGGCCGGGTCGCCGGGTTGGGCGTGGTTGGCGTCGGCGGCGAAGTTGCGCATGTTGCCGGCCGGCGTGCCTTCGTAATCGGCGATGGAGGCCGGGCTGATCGCCAGCGAGGTGTCGGCGAGGAAATCCGTGCGGAAGAAGCCGGGCTCGACGATCGTCACCTTGATGCCAAAAGGCTCGAGTTCGGCCGCCATCGATTCCGACAGGCCTTCAACAGCGAATTTCGTCGAGCCGTAGACGCCCCAGCCGGGATAGCCGAAGTAACCGCCGATCGAGGAAAAATTGAGGATGTGGCCGGAGCGCTGGCGGCGCATATAGGGCAGTACGGCGCGTGTCACCTTCAGGAGACCGAAGACGTTCGTGGCGTAAAGTCTTTCGATCTCCTCGGCCGAGGCTTCCTCGACGGCGCCGAGCAATCCGTAGCCGGCATTGTTGGCGAGGATGTCGATGCGGCCGAAGCGGGCAATGCCGGCGGCCGCAGCCTCCTTCGCTTGAGCCTCGTTGGTAACGTCGACGGCGACGGCGATCAGGTTCGGATGATCGCCGAACTGCTCGGTGACGGTCTTCGGGTTGCGGGCGGTGGCGATGACGGCATCGCCTGCTGCCAGGGCTTCCTTGGTCATCAGCGCGCCGAAGCCGCGGGATGCACCGGTGATGAACCAGACTTTCATGACGAATTCCTTCCGAGCTGTTTGTTTGGCGTCGCATCTCTGTGCTGACGGGGTGAATTTGACCGAAAATCCGCTGATGTATAAGATTCGTTATTATCGAAACTATGATGAGCGAAATTCAGTAATGCGCGCCACAGACCTATCCGAACTCGCAGCCTTCGCGGCTGTTGCGCGGCATAAGAGCTTCCGAAAGGCAGGCGAGGAGCGGGGCGTGACCGCCTCTGCCGTCAGCCACGCCGTTCTCAATCTGGAAGACAGGATCGGCATCCGCCTGCTCAACCGCACGACGCGCAGCGTTTCGCTGACGGAGGCCGGCGAACTCCTGATCTCGCATCTCGATCCGGCCTTTGGTGGGATGGTGGCTGCGCTCGATGCGCTGAACCGCTACCGCGACACGCCCTTCGGCAAGGTGAGGATCAACGTGCCGACTTCGATCGGCCCTTTCGTCATCGGCCATGTCATCGGTCCGCTGCTCAAAAGGAACCCCAATCTGCAGCTGGAAATCAACGCGACCGACAGGCTGGTCGATATCGTCGAGGAAGGCTTCGATGCCGGCATCCGTTTCGGCGAACGGATCACGGAGGGCATGATCGCGCTGCGCATCAAGCCGCGCATTCGCCTGGTCGTCGTCGGCTCGCCAGCCTATTTCGAGGCCCGCCCGAAGCCGGAAACGCCGCACGACCTCAAGCGCCATCTCTGTATCCAGAACATGTTTCCATCAGGCGCCCGTTATGCCTGGGAATTCGAGAAGGATGGCCAGACGGTGAGCTTTCAGCCGACCGGGCCGCTATCGCTCGACGATCACGAGCTGATGCTGCAGGCAGCGCTTGGTGGCGTCGGCCTTGCTTATATCTGGGAGCCGCGCGCGGAGAAGGCGATTGCCCGCGGCGAGCTGATCCAGGTGCTGGACGACTGGTGCCAGCTGGAGGAACCACTCTATCTCTACTATCCGAGCCGCCGCCACATGTCGGCGGGCTTCCGCGCCGTTATCGACGCGATGAGAGCGGAGTAAAGAAGCCAAATCCTATCCGCGCAGGCCGGCGATCGTCCGAAGCGCTTCAAAATAGACCGCGAGGTCGCGGGCAGGATCTGATGGGAGCTTGGCCGCACGAAACACCTTGCCTCCGGTCGCCTCGATCCCTCCGTCGATCATCAGGTTATCGGCCATGCCGTGATTTTCGATCGCGATGCCGTCCGGTCCGCGCGGCCGCCCGCTCGTCTCATCGATCTCACGCCCCGCATACCAGATCGAACGAACACGCAGACCATAATCGTCGGGATGATTGGTATAGGCGAAAACTGCCTTTCCCAGCGCAATCATGAAGCCGATCTCGTAGACCGTGCCTGGATCGGCGCTGACGCCTCGAAAGGGCGTGATGTTGGCCAGGCAGATATCGGCCCGGCGCATGGCGTCTTCGTTGCGCGCGTAGATCTCCGCGGCCGTCCGCTTCACCGGCGTCTGGTTTTCGTCGCTGCCGGGGCCGGTCGGCTCGAAGCCGAACTGGCGCGCCAGGCGGCGTTTTTCGGCCATGATGGGCATGGCATCCGGAAGGAAGACTTCCGGCCCGGCAAGATAAATGGTGGTCATGATATCCTTCATTCACAGGCGAGACGACGCGCCGGCTGGTGCCGGGCACAAAACCCATTTCCGACGGAAACACGCCAAATGGCAAGCCGTGCCGGCGGGCGTGGTGCAATTTTTCGGGAAACCGCCGCGATGCGCGTGCAGCGAAAAAGGTTGAGGCTTGCGCCCACCTCCCTTTTGACTCCTGTCGGCGAACCGGCCAAAGATGCGCCATGGCCAGCATCGTCGGGAGAAGTTGATGAACGGTCGGAATTTGCCAGCTGCGGATCGAAAAAAACCGAAGCGATGGGGATGTTTGCTTCCCGCCCTGGCCGCACTGATGCTGCTATCATCGGAAGCGGTCGGGCAGGACATGGAGCCGCAAAGCCAGGCCTCGCGCGAGCAGGTCGAAAAACTCGTGGGCCTGTGGAAGGAGCATTTTGCCGGCGCCGACAGCCTGCAGGAGAGGCGGACGGCTTTCAGGACGCTGATGGAGACGACGCCGGGGCCGACGCGCATCCAGCTCCGGCAGGTCGATGCCGACGGCGTCGATGCCGAGCTGATGTGGCCCGCCCGTCTTCATCACCCGATCGGCAAAAGGGCGATTCTCTATATCCATGGCGGCGGTTTCTCCAGCGGCTCCGTGCGCACGCACGGCCTGCTTGCCGGCTCGCTCGCCAAGGCTGCATCCAGCGATGTGCTGCTCATCGATTATCGGCTGATGCCCGAATATGGCTATCCCGCGCAGATCAACGACGCGCTGACGGCCTATCGCTGGCTTCTCGACAACGGCTATGACAACGGAAACGTCATCGTGGCGGGAGACGGCGCCGGCGGCAATATCGCGATCGAGATGGTGTTGCGGCAGATGAAGGCGGCAAAGCCGTTGCCGGCGGCTGTTGTGGCGCTGAGCCCGATCACCGATCTTGCCGCAACGGGCGGCTCGGTGGCATCGAATGCCGAAAGCGACCCGCTGGTCGACAAGGCCTGGCTTGAAACCTCACGCAAAGCCTATCTCGGCAGCCGGTCGCCGACCGATCCCCAGATATCGCCGCTCTATGCCGACATGAACGGCTTTCCGCCGCTCTTGCTGCAGGTCGGCTCCGGCGAAGTCCTGCTCGATGACACGCTGCGCCTCGCCGACAAGGCGCGTCAGGCGGGCGTGGATGTCACCACCGAGGTCTGGCCGGGCATGCCGCATCAGTGGCAGCTGTTTCCCTCGCTGCTCGACGATGCCGATCAGGCAAACCAGAACATCGCAGATTTTGCGATCCGGCATTTTCAGGACAAGCCGAAGGAATAGCCCGGAGGACTAAGCGCCCGGCGGGCTTCGCATCATTGCGATGTGCTGCGGGACGGCGAAGGCGACAGGGGCTGCTCGACCTGCCGCCCGACGCTCAGCGCCTTTCGTACATTCGGTTCCAGCCGCTCGACATAGGCGTGATCAGGAGCGGCGCCCAGCGCATCCAGCACTTTCGAGAAGAAACAGCGCGCCGCTGCCGCCGCCGTGACGTCGAAAATATCGGCATCGCTCAGCCCGTGTTTCTTCAGCCCGTCAATATCCTGCTGCGTGATCGACGTCGCATCACGCGCCACCTTGGCGGCAAAGGCCATGACCGCCCGTTCGCTGCCGTCGATCGGCGCCTTCTCCGTCTCGTTGACGACGGCCGTCAATCCATCGCTGGTGAAGCCTTCGCGCAGCAGCACCGAGCCGTGCGCCAGCATGCAATAGGAGGATTTCAACTCCTTGGCCGCCGCCAGAGTCACCAGTTCGTAGCGCCTGAGGCTCATATGGCTGCGAATGCTCGAAAGCAGCGCTCCCCAATTCTCCATCACTTCGGGCCGATGACCGAAGGCGCGGTACATATTGGGCAGATAACCGTAGTTCGCTTCCGCCGAGGCGTACATCGACGTCGTCTTCTCGCTGGCGGATGCATTGGGGGTATGAATGAAAGCCATGGCAGAACCCTCCCTTGATCCGTTGGGAGAATAGAGCGGAGGCTGTCGACATCAATCTGTCCCCGCCATCGCAGCTTTCCTAATCCGCAATCGCAGCCTTGCGCTGCCGGTAGAAGGGCAGGATATGGTGCTCGGTCAGCGGCGCCATCAGGATATCACCGGGCTCCATCGGCGAGATCCAGCGAATTTCCTCGATCTCCGCCGTTGCGCTGACCGCGCCGTCGCCGACATGCAGCAGGAAGACATCGGCGACGACGATATGATCGGGCTCGTTGGCGGCCGGCGCCTCGAACCGGCCGAGAAACTCAAGCGCTGCCGTCGTCGCAACAAGCCCGACCTCCTCGCAAAGCTCTCTTGTCAGCGCCTCTTCGGCCGTCTCCCCCGGCTCGATCTTGCCGCCGGGCTGCATGAAGGCCAGCGTGCCGCGCTTGCGCACCAGAAGCGCAAGGCCATCGTCGCGCAGGACGAGAGCAGCCGACATGCGGATCGTTTTGGTCATAAGCCGATCTGAACGGATTCGCGCAAAGACGCCAGTCAGAAATTTTGCAGACCGTTCCGAGCGTCCAGCATGCCGAAAATTCTTTCCGGCGATTTGGAAAAATTAAATCGTTCCAATATCAATATCCTGATCTCAACAAAACGTTGGTGAATGCAAACCCCGAAAATACTGGGTGTCAGTCCGATTCCGCTTGACAGAATTGGAACGTTCCAAATAAATAGGCGCCAGTCGACGATGGCGTCGGGAGGAAGAAGTGACAAAGCCGCGGGTGACCGTCATCGACATTGCGAAGGCTGCCGGTGTCTCCAAGTCGACGGTGTCGCTGGTGCTCCAGGGCTCGTCTTTGGTCAACGAAGGGACGCGCTCCAAGGTCAATGCCGTGATGCGGGAGCTTGGCTACGTCTACAATCGCGGCGCGGCGAACCTCCGGCAGGCCAGCGCGAAATCGAGGATCATTGGCGTCGTCGTGAACGATCTGACGAACAGCTTCTTTGCCGAACTCGCGGTTGGCGTCGATATGGTCGTCCAGTCGGCCGGCTTCGTGCAATTCCTGTCGAACACCAGCGAGAGCATCGACAGGCAGCGCGAGGTTGTCGCGTCGATGCGTGAGCACGGCATTTCGGGTCTCATCGTGTCGCCGGCGCGGGCCACCGATGCCGCGGACTTCAAGCCGCTCGTCGCGGCAGGCATTCCCGTCGTGGTCGTCGTCCGCAATCTGCCCGGCGCAAAAGTCTCCTCCATCGTCTCCGACAACCGGGCGGGCATGATGGCCGCGGTCGAACATCTGGTGGGGCTCGGTCACAAGCGCATCGCTTTTCTCGGCGGCTTCCCCGACACCGCCGTCTTCGACGATCGTCTGGCCGGTTACCGCAGCGGGATCGAGGCGGCCGGGCTCGGCTATGACGAAGAGCTTGTCATCTCGTCCGCGCCTTCGCGGGCGGGCGGGGTGGAGGCGATCGGAAAAGCGATCGGTCTCGGCGATCGGCCCACGGCAGCCGTCTGCTTCAACGATGCCGTCGCCTTCGGTGTCTGCGACGGCTTGCGCGCGCGCCGTCTGGAGCCCGGGGCCGACTTCGCCGTGGTGGGTTTCGACGATGTCATCGAAGCGCAGGCGGCGGTTCCCGCGCTGACGACGGTCTCGGTAGATCCGCAGGGCATCGGGCGGCGCGGCGCACAGATGCTGCTGAAGCAGATCAATGCGGGCAAGGCCGAGGCCGAGACCGTGACCACAGCCGTTCGGCTGGTCGTTCGCGAGAGCTGCGGAGCCGGCAAAGCCGCGCCGGCGAGAGCCGGCAGAGCGTGAAAATTCAAGCGGGATTCTGAGTGACGCACATGAAGAAGCATCTCACACCAGCCGAAGCGGCCGCGCTGATCCCCGATGGCGCTGTTGTCACGGTGTCGTCCTCGAGCGGCCTCGGCTGCCCTGACCTGATGCTGAAGGCGATCGGTGAGCGTTTCGATGCGACCGGCCATCCCTCCGGCATTACGACGCTTCACCCGATCGCAGCCGGCGATATGAGCGGCATCAAGGGCGTCGACTACATCGCCAGGAAAGGCCTGCTCAAGCGCATCATCGGCGGCTCCTATCCTTCAGGCCCGTCTTCGGCCGAGCCGCCGCTGATCTGGCAGATGATCACCAACAACGAGATCCCGGCCTACAACATTCCCTCCGGCATCCTGTTCGACATCCATCGCGAAGCGGCCGCCAAGCGGCCGGGCGTCCTGACCAAGGTCGGCATCGATACTTTCGTCGATCCCCGGCGGCAGGGCTGCGCGATGAACGCTCTCGCGTCGGACGATCCGGTGGTCAAACGCGTGAGCTTCGAGGGCGACGACTGGCTGTTCTTTCCTTCGATCGCCCCCCAGGTCGCCATCATCCGCGCCACGACCGCCGATGAGCGCGGCAATCTCACATACGAACATGAAGGCGCCTATCTCGGTGGTCTCGACCAGGCGCTTGCCGCCCACAACAATGGCGGCATCGTCATCGCGCAGGTCAAGCGGATCACCAAGGAAGGCTCGCTGAAGCCGCATGACGTCCGCGTACCGGGCATGCTGGTCGATTATGTCATTGTCGATCCCGATCAGAAGCAGACGACGCAGACGGCTTACGATCCCGCGATATCAGGAGAGATCTTCCGCCCGCTCGATAGCTTCAGCGTTCCTGAGTTCAACGTCCAGAAGGTCATCGCGCGCCGCGTGGCGCAGGAACTTCAGGCGGGAAGCTGCGTCAATCTCGGCTTCGGCATCTCGGCCAACGTGCCGCGCATCTTGCTGGAGGAGGGGCTGCACGGTGCCGTCACCTGGGTCATCGAGCAGGGCGCGGTCGGCGGTGTGCCGCTGCTCGACTTCGCCTTCGGCTGCGCCTCCAACGCCGACGCCTACATGCCGTCGCCCTATCAGTTCACCTATTTCCAAGGGGCTGGCTTCGACGCCTCGCTGCTCTCTTTCCTGGAGATCGGCAGGGACGGTTCTGTCAACGTCTCCAAGCTCTCCTTCCGGCCGCATGTGACGGCCGGCGCCGGCGGCTTCGTCGATATCACGGCGCGCGCCAGGAAGATCGTCTTCTCCGGCATGTTCAATGCCGGGGCGAAGCTTTCGATCGCCGATGCGGCTCTCCTCATTGAAAAGGAGGGCAAGCTGAAGAAGCTGGTGAATGAAGTAGAACACGTCACCTTCAGCGGCAGGCGGGCGATCGAGCAAGGGCAGGATATCACCTATGTCACCGAGCGGTGCGTGATGAAGCTGACGCCTGACGGCATCGTCCTCACCGAGATCGCTCCCGGCGTCGATCTTCAGGCCCACATCTTCGATCAATCCGAATTCCCGCTGATCGTCGCACCCGATCTGAAGCTCATGGACGCGACGCTTTTCAGGGAGGCGAATATCGGCCTGTCGCTTCCGGCAAAGAGTGCGCGGACACTGGAGGGTACCTTCCATGGCTAGCGGTACGGTCAGGATCGATATTGACGGACACGTCGCCACGCTGACGATCTCCCGTCCGGAGAAGCTGAATGCGCTCGATCTGGACATGCTGAAAGCGTTGGCGGATGCAGCGGATGCCGTCGAGGCGAATCCGACTGTTCGCGCCGCCGTTCTCACCGGTGAGGGTAAGGGCTTTTCCGCCGGAGGCGACATCAAGGCCTGGGGCGGAATGCTGCCGCAGGAGTTCGGCCATGCCTGGGTTCGGCATGGCCACCGCATCTTCGAAAGATTGGCGACCCTGCGGATGCCGCTGATCGCGGCTGTAAACGGCCACGCTCTCGGAGGCGGGCTGGAGCTTGCGGGCGTTGCCGACATTCGCCTCGCAGAGGAGCACATCAAGATCGGCCTGCCGGAGACCGGCCTTGGAATGGTCCCGGGCTGGTCCGGCACCCAGCGTCTCGTGCGCCGGTTCGGTGCGCAGGTCGTCCGGCGCATGGCGCTGGGCGGCGAGATCTTCAGCGCCGAGGAGGCGCGCCTGCTCGGCATCGTCGATGCGGTCGTCCCGACCGGAAACTCGGTTGCCGCGGCCCAGGAATATGCCGCGCGCATCGCCGCGAGAGGGCCAGCTGCCGTCGAGATCGCCAAATTGATGATCGCATCGGCGAATGGCGAAGACAATGGAACCGCCGTCGAAGCCCTCGGCTCGATCCTCGCCGCGAAGACCGGCGATCTGAAGGAGGGCGTCGCTTCGTTCAGCGAGAAGCGCCCGGCAACGTTCAAGGGAGAATGGTAATGACGGTCCTCGTCAACCCCACGGCGCTGAGCGACCACAAGGCGCGCGATTTCAGGATGCTGATCGACGGCAAATGGGAAGCCGGCGCTTCCGATCCGATCGAGCGTGTTGCGCCGAGCCATGGCATCGTGGTCAGCCGGTTCCCGACCGGCAGCAGGAGCGATGCCGAGCGTGCGATTGCCGCCGCTCGCAAGGCATTCGACCTCGGGCCGTGGTCGCGCATGACCGCTTCCGAGCGTTCCGCCATCCTGCTGAAGGCCGCCGATCTGATTGCTGCGCGCGCCGAAGAGCTGGCATTCCTCGATGCGATCGAGGCAGGAAAGCCGATCACGCAGGTGCGGGGTGAAATCGCCGGCTCCGTCGACATATGGCGCTATGCGGCCGCCCTTGCACGCGATCTCCACGGCGAAAGCTATAACACGCTCGGCGACGGCACGCTCGGCGTCGTCCTGCGCGAAGCGATCGGCGTGGTGTCGATCATCACGCCCTGGAACTTCCCCTTCCTGATCGTCGGCCAGAAGCTGCCCTTTGCGCTTGCCGCCGGCTGCACCACCGTCGTCAAGCCCTCGGAGCTGACATCGGGCTCGACCCTCATCTTGGGCGAAATCCTGCAGCAAGCGGGCGTTCCGGATGGTGTCGTCAATATTGTCACCGGTACGGGACCTGAAGTCGGCGCGGTCATGACGTCCCATCCAGACGTCGACATGGTCTCCTTCACCGGCTCGACCGGTGTCGGTAAGCTGACAATGTCGAATGCAGCGCAGACGCTGAAGAAGGTCTCGCTGGAGCTCGGCGGCAAGAACCCGCAGATCGTTTTCCCGGATGCCGATCTCGATGCCTTCGTCGATGCCGCCGTCTTCGGCGCCTATTTCAATGCCGGCGAGTGTTGCAATGCCGGTTCGCGGCTGATCCTTCACAAGTCGATCGCTTCCGACGTCGTCAGGCGTGTTGCCGAGCTGTCGAAGGGAGTGCGGGTCGGCGATCCCCTCGATCCCTCGACGCAGGTCGGCGCGATCATCACGCCGCAGCATCTGGAGAAGATCTCGGGATATGTCGCCGGTGCGAGGGGCAGCGGCGCGCGCGTCGCCCATGGCGGCGAGACGCTCGATCTCGGCATGGGGCAGTTCATGTCGCCGACGATCCTCGAAGCGGTCACGCCCGATATGGCGGTGGCGCGCGAGGAAGTCTTCGGCCCGGTCCTGTCGGTCCTGACATTCGAGACGACTGCCGAAGCCACAAGCATTGCCAATTCCATCGATTACGGCCTGTCGGCCGGTGTCTGGAGCCGTGATTTCGACACCTGCCTGACGATCGGCCGGTCGGTGCGGGCGGGCACGATCTGGATGAACACCTTCATGGACGGCGCCTCGGAGCTTCCCTTCGGCGGTTACAAGCAGAGCGGCCTTGGCCGCGAACTCGGCCGCCATGCGGTCGAGGACTACACCGAGACCAAGACGCTGAACATGCATATCGGCAAGCGCACCAGCTGGTGGATGCCCCAGAGCGAGAGGTTGGCCTAGCCGGCAATGAAACTGCGCCTGAGGAGGGCGGGTGATCGGGTGCGGAAATGGGTTCCGCATCTATCGATACTGGAACTGGGAGGTTCTTCGATGAATAGGTTTCTGACCACGACTGCCGTGATCGCATTGGCTCTGGCCGGCGCGCATGTCTCCGCCCGCGCCGCTGACGTGAAAGAAGTCCAGATGCTGCACTGGTGGACGTCAGGCGGCGAGGCGGCGGCTCTGAATG
>NZ_NWSX01000059.1 GCF_002531825.1 Rhizobium sp. J15
ACTTCGAGACCAGGCTGGCGCCCATGACGAGCCCTTCGAGCGCGGTCTGCACCGCGTGGCGGTAACCCCAGACTTCCTTGCCGCCGGGAGCCGCCAACTGCGACGTCAGGCGCTCCAGAAGGCCGCCAAGATCAGCCTGACTGACCTCTCCGGCACCGACCTTGTCGAGCAGCGGACCGAGAAGCGCCTTGACGTCGGCCTTGAACTGATCGCGCACCTCGGAACTGTCTCCCCCGTAAAGCTGGTTGGCCATCGTCTGGATGGTCGGGTTGAACAGGTGGGTGATATTGTTGGGCACGGTGCTGCCGAATTCGGAAGCGGCAACCTTCTTCAAGCCGTCCAGGTCGATCTTGAGATCGTTGCCCGGGTCGGTTTCGGGCGTGCTCACCTTTGCATCGACTAGGATCGCGGTGGCGCCGCTTTTGCTCTGGGTAAACCCGACGAAGCCCCGCGCAGCGGAGATGTCGAGTGCCTGCCCGTTACCGCTCGGCGCGATCTTTCGTATTTCGCCGGCGTCGATGGTTTTTGTCGATGCAGAACGGCCAGTCACGTCTTTCTGGCCGAGGTCCACGACCAGGGTTTCGACCTCTTTCGATCCGCTGCCAACACGTTCCAACATGATTTCGTCACTCCTGATCGACGGCCGCACCCTGAACGGAGGCCCGGAAAGCCTCGTTAGGTCAGAAGTTTTTCAGTGATATGACAAATGGGTGCTATCGGAGCGGCAAAATTGAACCATTGACCCCCACATAGCGCTTCCAAATTATACCGCAGTACAAATGCTGGTGACACCGCAGTCGCCAAGGTGCGGCGCAATAGAGCACGGTCCCGTAGGGAATGCGCTCACGAGACAGATCGAAGTCGGTCCTCGGGCTCGGTTTTCAGACTGCATTGTCCGGCAAATCGGTATAAGCCGTCCTCTCGAACAAATCAGGAGACAACATGGAAACCGTGGAAATCAGCAGCCGCAGCGACTTCGGCCTTTGGGCAATTGAGCGGGCGCGGGAAATCGTAACGTCCGAGGGAACTGCTTTTGCGATGGCCGCTCGCGATATGGACGACGAGGCGCTTGCAAACGCTGCAGCCGCGCTAGGCAAGGCCATCAGCGATGCGATGGTGGAAGTGTTTGACGGCCTGATAGATGAATCGTGATTGTGAAGAGACAGCGGGTCACTGACCGATAAAAATTGGTCAGCACCGTCCGGGCTCGCCGTCTTCCCCTCTCATTGCAAACTGTCAGAAACTTGCATATATTTCTGACAACAGAAATGCCATGCAAAAGCTGACATCGCAAATCATGGGACATGCTGAACGACTGCCGGAAGGGATCCGCGCTTTCGGCAAAGAGCTTTTTGCATCTCGGAAATCGAGCCGCCCTGGATCGGGCTCTGTCGCGCCTGGCCGAGCGTGGCGAGCTCGTCCGGGCGGGCCGTGGTATCTATATGCGGCCCGTCAAAAGTCGCTTTGGCAGTCGGCCGCCGACGGTCGAACAGGCCGTAGAGGCGGTGGCGCAGCAGCGCGGTGAGGTCATCGTCTCGAATGGCGCCGCCGCGGCAAATGCCCTGGGCCTGACCTCCCAGGTCCCGGTCCGCTCCGTCTACCCGACATCCGGCCGTAGCCGGACGATGCCCCTTGGACAGCAGACGGTCGAGCTCAAGCACGTGCCGCGCTGGCAATTGGCCTTGGCAGATCGACCTGCTGGCGTGGCGGTCCGCGCACTTGCATGGCTTGGGCCGGAGAGGGTCGATGAAGCACTGTCGCGGATCAAGCGAAAGCTGCCGCCAGACGCGTTCGGCGAGCTGGTGGCGGCGGCTCCGCAGTTTCCGACCTGGCTTGCAAGAAGCGTAGGAAAGGCTGCGCATCGCTGATCTGTTTCTGACCTTGTCAAAGGATAACCGACGCGAAGCCTTGGCGGTGGCGGCCGACCGCACCGGACGGCCCATTCATCTCCTCGAAAAGGATGTCTGGGTCGTCTGGACGCTGCAGACGCTCTTTTCGTCCAAGCTCGGTGAGCATCTCGTCTTCAAGGGCGGCACTTCGCTTTCGAAAGCCTACGGTGTCATCAAAAGGTTCTCCGAGGATGTCGACCTGACCTACGATATCCGCGCCCTGGCGCCGGACTTGGTTGGCGGCAATGACGAAGCACTGCCGAAACCCGCAGCGAGGAGAAACACTGGACCAGCGAGGTGCGAAAGCGGCTTCCGGTCTGGGTGGCGGGCTCGGTGGAGCCGGTTATGGCGCGTTGCGCGTTCAATCTCTTCCGGCGGCAATCCGCCTCGAGGACGATACGCTCTACCTCGACTATGAAGCGGTGAGCAGCGGATCCGGCTATGTCGCCCCGAGCGTCATGCTCGAATTCGGAGCGCGGTCGACCGGCGAGCCGGCCAGTATCCGCGATATCGACTGTGACGCGTCGGGCCAGGTTGATGGTGTCGAATTTCCGAAAGCGACTCCCCGCGTCATGCACGCGGAGCGGACGTTCTGGGAGAAAGCGACCGCCATCCATGTCTTCTGCCTGCAGGAGCGCCTTCGCGGCGATCGTTTTGCCCGCCACTGGCATGATGTCGTCCGGCTGGACGATGCTGGTTTCGCCGACAAAGCATCCGCGGATCGGCAACTCGCCAATGCCGTGGCGAAACACAAATCCATGTTTTTTGCGGAAAAGGCGGCCAACCGCTCGCCCATCGACTACGCCGCAGCCGTCAACGGCAATCTGGTTCTGACGCCATCCGGAGAAGGTGTGCGTGCGCTCGGCGAGGATTACGCGCGCATGGTCGACGACGGCCTGCTGCTCGGCGATTCCGAGCCGTTCGAGCACCTGATCGAGCGATGCACGCAAATTCAGGCGCATGCCAACAAAAGCGACGCGTCAAAATAAGCAATTGCCGGCCCACAGCCGCACCTGCCCATTACTGTGAGTGCCCTGTCACCGACGCGGTTTGGCTTCGCGCCAATTATTAGGCGTTTGCTCGTGGCAGGCACCCTTGATGTGATGAGAGTGAAGCTCGGACCCGGTTATTCCGGCTCCGGCCTCGGCGAGGATGTGGCCAAATACCGCACGGGTGCGGGTTCGTTTGAGGAAAGTTGCGCCACGTAAAATGAAGATCCGGTGTGTTTGTAGTGAAGGCATTCTAATTCCCAATTTCAATCTCGCCGGAAGCCCGAGCAAGCTCAAAATCGCTGACGCGAGAATCGACGCGGATGTTCCACTTGCCGCAACGGTACGTTCTCGCGCCAAGTGCCGTCCTCCCACTGGCGCGCCGCACGCTTGATTGGCTCTATTCCCGCAGGGGGGTCGACAAGACGAAGGTCACTTCCTTGGCGTCCAGCGGATCGACGTCGCCTTTCATCAGGAAGGCCGCAATCTCGACAGGGCCAGCCCGGGCGTGACGATGATTTTTGCCATCGCCTTGTCTGAATGAAGATGTGTCGAAGCCGGCTGTGCTGCCGCAGCGATAGGCGCGCGGTGGCGGCGTGAATCGCCAAGTTGCCGCAACGGCCAGCACGAGGAACTCGACCGACGTCTCGGCGGCGAGATAGCGGAAGGTGCATTCCGGTAAACCACGGCGATCGAAACTTAAATCCGTCGCAATCTTCTCGACACTCACGTAGCATGAGCCTCGCGAACAAACGCCGCCACGCCACTATGGCAATTTCACTTCTCCTCCTCGGGATGAAATGGGACCATTCCTGAGGCGCTCTATTCCATCTCGAATACGGAGGATCCGGCATGCCTACGGTGTTGTTCAGACACGACCTCGCTTAACGATGTACTGAAGATTGCAGTCTACACGAAGCACGTTGCAGGCAGTGCTATGAAGTGTTCGCGGAAGATGGTTCGAGGTCTCGTCGGACGCTCTGTCGCGGCGAGCGCGGGACGTGTCTGATGCCCTCGATTTCAGTGAAGAACCATATTTCACGTGTTGCCCACCTGCCGACAACTTCCGCCATCGCAAAAATGTACGTCCGCCTACCGAAGCTGAACGCTAACGATCCCCAAATGAGCTCAAAGATCACCTGTCGGCGGCAGCGGCGGAATTGGACTGATGAGGTGAGGGCACAGATTCTTGCCCACAACGTTCTTCAACTCGGCCCAATCCGGCGATATGTTCCCTCATCCTGGTTTCAGGCATGCCTTCAAGGCCCTGTCGGCTCGACACCTGGATTTTACAGGCGCCTGGCTGCTGGCCGACTGCCGCGCCCATTCCGTGATGATAAAAGTATTGTGCCGTGTTGGGTTCTTCACAAATATGTCCAGCACCCGACGTAGTTCTCTGCTCGGAAGCGGTTGAGGTCTGCGCCTTGACGCCGAAGATGGCCCTCTACAAGTTGGGTGACAATGTCCCGAGAGTTCTGCTCGCATTGGTTAGACGGGCAGGCTGGCTCTTTTATGCGTAGCGGCGATCTCGATGAGATTCAGCGTCAATCAGGATGAGACTCGCGCCGGGGTGTGACGGAGTGAGGGCGTAGCCCGATCGTAGTCATACCCCGGCGTGGCGCAGATTTTCGGCGTCTCATGATCGCGGTCGGTCCGGTACATTTGCGGTTTTCTGGATTGGAGAACCAGTTTGTGCCGGGTCGCCATTTAACCGATCATCAGATGAGACTCTTCATGAAGTACCGACAAACGCATTCCGTAGAGGTCGCCGCGTCAAAAGCGTCGATCAGCCGAGCCACGGCATACCGCCTCGACAAGGAGGTACAACTGCCTTCTCAGAGCAAAGCGCCGCGCGGACGCCGCCGCCCTGATCCCTTAGAGCTGATATTCGAGACCGAAGTCGTCCCGCTCCTGAAGGCCGCACCCGGTATCCGTGCCGTCGCTGTCTACAACGAGATGCTGCGCCGACATCCAGAACTCTCTGAAGGTATCCGCCGCACGCTTGAACGACGCATTCGGTCGTGGCGTGCTGTCCATGGCGAAGCGCAGGGGGTCATCTTCCGCCAAACGCACGAGCCAGGCCGGTTGGGCCTTTCGGATTTTACCGACGCCGGCGGTCTTGGTGTGACCATCGCCGGCCAGCCGCTTGATCACCTGTTCTATCACTTCCGGCTTGTCTGGTCGGGCTTCGAACATGCCCATGTCATTCTCGGCGGCGAAAGCTTTGTCGCGCTGGCTGAAGGGCTTCAAAATGCCCTGTGGTCCGTGGGAGGTACGCCGCTTTATCATCGAAGCGACAGCCTGTCGGCGGCATTCCGCAACCTCGACGCCGATGCCAAGGTCGATCTCACCCACCGATACGATCAGCTTTGCTCCCATTATCGAATGACGCCGACGCGCAACAACAAAGGCGTCGCGCATGAGAACGGCTCTATCGAAAGCTCCCATGGCCATCTCAAGAACTCTGTTCATGACGCCCTGCTGATGCGGGGGGCCAAGGAATTCGACGACCTCAGTTCTTACCGCGCCTTTGTCGATGACATCGTCAGCCGTCGCAACGCTGCCCATGGCAAGCGCATTGATGCTGAGCGATCCCATCTGCAGGCGCTGCCCGAGCGCCGGACCACGGACTTCGAAGAGATTGTCGTTACGGTGTCCCGGACGGGCGGCTTCACCTTGCGCAAGGTCTTCTACACCGTGCCATCCCGCCTGATCGGCCACAGGTTAAGAGTTCGCCTGTTCGACGATCGGCTGGATGTCTTTGTCGGCGGTACGCATCTGATGACGTTGCGCCGAGGACGCGGCCATCCCGACGGCCGACACGACCAGGTCGTCAACTACCACCACGTCATCCATTCCCTGCGCAAAAAGCCGATGGCGCTCCGCGGCCTCGTTTATCGCGACAAGCTCTTCCCGCGTCAGGAATATCGCAAGGCCTTCGAAGCCCTCATCGAGCATCTTCCCGACAAGCAGGCTTGCAAGATCACCGTCGAACTCCTGGCGCTCGCGCATGACCGTGGTTGCGAACGCGAACTTGCCGAAGAATTGGCCAGGATACTCGATGCTGGTGACTTACCCAATCTGGCTACCATGCGAGCGCTCTTCGGTCCGGATCCAGCCAAGCTGCCGACCGTTCGTGTGCAACTCGCATCGCTCAACGGTTATGAGGCCCTGATCGGGACGGGAGAAGCGGCATGAAGAACGCCCACGTTATCGATGAAGCACGCCTCGGCATCATGCTCAACGAGCTCCGGCTGCCGACGATCAAAATGCTGTGGCCACGATTTGCCGAAGAGGCGGACCGGGAAGGATGGCCGGCAGCTCGCTTCCTGTCGGCTATTGCCGAGCACGAGCTGGCAGAGCGTGCCAATCGCAGGATTGAACGGCATCTCGCCGAAGCGCACCTGCCGCCCGGAAAGACCTTAGACAGCTTCGCCTTTGACGCTGTACCCATGATCTCGAAGGCGCAGGTCATGGCAATCACCGCCGGCGACAGCTGGCTTGCCAAGGGAGCTAACATCCTCATGTTCGGTCCGCCCGGCGGAGGAAAGAGCCATCTTGCTGCTGCCATCGGCCTTGCGCTGATCGAGAACGGATGGCGGGTCCTGTTCACCCGGACCACCGATCTTGTGCAGAAGCTTCAGGTCGCCCGAAGGGAACTGCAGCTTGAGTCTGCCATCGACAAACTCAACAAGTACGACTTGCTCATCCTCGATGACCTCGCCTACGTCACCAAGGACCAGGCGGAAACAAGCGTGCTATCGAGCTGATCTCGGCACGATACGAGCACCGGTCGATCCTGATCACCGCCAACCAGCCGTTCGGAGAGTGGAACCGGGTCTTTCCCGACCCTGCCATGACACTCGCAGCAGTCGACCGGCTCGTGCACCATGCCACGATCTTCGAGATGAACGTCGAAAGCTATCGCCGCAGAACTGCGCTTGAGGAAAAACGCCAGCGCGGCCGACCGGCCTCGTTTGCGACAATCAGGACATCAACGCTGTCTGTCGCGGAGCGGCAATCAGAAAACGACGAAGAACTTGTCAGCGGCAATCAGCATGATAATTTGATCCCGACCGCGACCTAAGAATCTCATCCAGATTGTCGCAAGCGTCTCATCCTGATTGCCGCGCTATATTTTTAGCTATTTTGCATCGATGGGCAGGCTCAAGGTTCTCTTGGAAGTCAGCATTTAGCTGCCTCACCATGGCGTTGAATAGGCTGAGTCGACCAAAGTGCTGCGCCCATTACAGAAGATTGCGATGAGGCATCAGCGTCCTTCAGCAATCTTGCCAAAGAATGCAGGCTTGCGAGATCGACGTGCGGGACCGCCAGGCTGCGCCAACAACCACTCATTGATCGGTCGAACATCCACGATGGGACCTCAAGAAGTCGACCAGAAGAAGAACCAGAAAGGCTGCAGCGGAAATATGCTTCCCTTTGGACACCGCCTCATGCACGTGAACGGGTTGCCCGGACCAGGGATGCGATACAAAAGCTCGCGAACCTCGGTCCCGTGGGTGTTCTGTCGTCGTGTTGTACAACCATTTCCGGCCGCACTCATCGCTCGGATACCAGACCCCGGCCGAGGCTCTAATCGCCGCCGGATGAAAATTCAGTGGCAGGTCACTTCTTCCATCCCTTGGTGTCCACCTATTTTGGTGGACACCTCATGCCAAAGCTCACTCAATTGCAGAAGGTGCGGGGAAAATCGCGCTTACGATCGTTCAGAAAACATTGCCTGTTTTTGGAGGCGCAGGCGGTGTTTCGCCATGCCATTAACCAAGTACCGGTTTTGAGGCATTCTCTCACTCAACTCACCCAGCTTCACCGCCAAAACCGCATACGTTGGAACTCAACCACTGCCCAATGTGGTCATTGATTTGCGGCCCATTCAGAGCGCCAAGACAGCGCCCTTTTGCGTGACAGTTAAACTCAAACGGATGTCGGTGGCCGAGAACCCAGCCATCACTGCAAATTCCCCCGCCTCTATCCGCCAACGCCGCTCGGTCGTGTCGAAGAAGGCAAATGTTCGGGCGTCAAGTATGAAACGCAACCTTCGTTTCTCACCGGGTTCCAGGGCGATTTTCGAGAAGGCTTTCAGCTCTTTAACCGGTCTGGGTACAGATGCTTCAACATCGCCGACATAGACTTGCACCACTGCCGAACCTGGCCGCTCGCTGATGTTGGTCAATCCCAGTGTCACTGTCACCGCGCCGGCAGCGTCCGGTAGCGCTACCGTCAGGTCCGACATCGCAAAGCTTGAATAACCGAGACCATGACCGAACGGGAACAGCGGCTTAATGCCGTGGCGATCGTAGTGCCGATAACCGACGAACACACCTTCGTCATAACGCACATGGCCATCCTTGCCTGGATAGACCGCGTCATCCTCGGTATGTGTGGGATTGTCACCCCAGCGCACGGGGAAGGTCTGTGCCAGTCGGCCCGAGGGCTCGGCCTTGCCGAGGAGCACATCGGCGATCGCGTTGCCAGCCTCCTGTCCGGGATACCAACATTGCAGTACTGCACGAGCGCCCGAAAGCCAGGGCATTTCCACCGGTCCACCGGTTTGTAGTACGACAATCGTGTTCGGATTGGCCGCAATTACCGCCTCAACAAGCTGGTTCTGCAGACCAGGAAGTGCAATGCTGCGGAGATCGGAACCCTCGGTATCCCAGTCGCCCGTTCTGCCCACGAAGACTACCGCATGATCAGCCTTTGCGGCGACGGCTGCTGCCTCGGCAATCTCCGCTTCGGCCGAAAACCTGCCTATTCCTACCCGAATTGCGGCGATATAGAGGTTGACGTGATCGTGCCGGGCGTACTCGGCGACGACCTCATATGTACGGCCGGCTTCGAGCGTGATTTCACCCACGACCTCTTCGCAGCCTTCTTCAAAGAATGTGGTACCACGCGTCCAGGAAGCCCAAGCGTCCACCACAAGTCTGCCGTCCACATAGACCCGGCCAAGCCCGGCGGAGGTTAGTCCGACGCGATAGACGCCGGCTTCCGAGGCTGTGAAGATGGTGCGCATTCGGGCCGAAAAGCGATGCGGATCGACGAGGCCCTCGGCCACGGGGGGCAACCATACACCAAGGCTCGACGGTTCCTCGACGACCTTCACCGGTTCGCCAGCTAGCTCCCTTCCTTGGAAAAACTCGAAGGTTGTGGGGTTTTCGATTAGCGGCTGAAACCGATAATTGTTGCAACCCTGAGCGTAGCACAGATTCTCCTCACCCAGCGCGTCCACCAGCCCCTGCCACGGACTGATGACATAGTGAGGGTTCAACTGCGCCGAGCCGCCTCCCATCACCTGCGCGACCTTGGCATTGGGTCCAATGATGGCGACCATACCTTGCTGAGCCAATGGCAGGATCCCGTCATTCTGTAGCAGAACTGCGCTTTCCGCTCCCGCGCGCCTGATCAATGCCCTATGTTTCGGTTGATCAATGGCGTACTCCTTAAACTCGCGATGATCGTTGATAGCGCCGGTGCGTTCCATCAAAGTCAGGATATTGCGCACACAGGCGCGGATCGTCTCGACACTAACCTCGCCGCCTTCGACCGCAGCCAGTAGCTTGGAGCCGCGATCGCGAGTCGGGCCCGGCATCTCCAGATCCAGCCCGGCATTCACGGTGGGTGCGGTCGAACGCGAGCCGAACCAGTCCGACATCACCACGCCGTTAAAACCCCAGTCACCGCGCAGAACCTCGTTCAACAGCCAATGGCTTTCCGCCGTGTAAGTACCGTTTAGCTTGTTATACGAAGACATCACGGCCCAGACCTTTGCCCGCTTCACCGCCGTCTCAAAGGGTATCAGGTAGACTTCGCGCAGCGTGCGTTCATCGATATCTGAAGAGATGGTTGTACGTTCAATCTCGGACTCGTTGCCGACGAAATGTTTTATCGTGGCACCGACTTTCGTGGACTGCAGACCTTCGATATAGCCGACTGCAAGTTCCGCCGTCAGGATCGGATCCTCAGAGAAGCACTCAAAGTTGCGGCCGTTTGTGACGCTACGCTGGATGTTAACGGTGGGGGCTAACGAGACGTGGGCACCTTTTGAAAGAACCTCGTCACCTAGGGCACTGCCGATTTCCTTGGCTAGATCCGGGTTCCAACTCGCTCCGATGGCGATGCCCACCGGGAAAGCCGCTGCAGTCACACCTCCGACAAAAGACCCCGCCCCGCGGGCGCCGTTGGGGCCGTCGGTCAAGCGCAATCTCCCTATCCCTAGGCGGTCGATGGGCGGTAAAGACCAGAACGTATCGCCGGAAAGTAGCGAGACCTGCTCCGCCAAGGTCATATTATCGAGCAATGCTTTCTTATCAATCATCTTCTCTGCTTCTTGAATCTCAATACTTACCTGTCCCAGATCAACATCTCGAGATGCATATCGGGGAAGCTGGTGATCTCGGCGCCATGGAGCCGTCCATCGATAAAAAGGACGCCCGTTTGTTCATCAAGGCGTCGCGTCCCGCCGTCGCGAGGACGACGACATGTTCGAAGCCTTCACATAGCCGAGATGCGGTCACCGCTTTCCATTGAAAACAAGGAACATCGCGGCAATCGATTTCAGCAGTGAAAGTTGTGCCGGCTGCGGCAGCGCCGGTTCTGTTACGGAGTTATTCCTCCGCAAGTTTGTGAGACAGTTTGAACCTTAGCAAGCTTTATCAGACAATCTGTTGACAGACAACCTCGGTCGCGCAGCTTTCGTGTCGTCATTGATGATTCGATGCTTCCCTCGGAGGCGGATCCCGATTGATGAAGTTTCTTCACCGCCTATGGACAAGGATCGACCACAATGGACAGGCTGTTGTCCCGTTTCCGGCTACAGAGTAATCATTTTCGTACTGTCTTTCATAATCAGCATTTGCGCGGTGGGGTTTTCGGGGCACTACGCCGCGGGTCTCCTACAAGGCCGCCTGGAAACCTCGAGCGAGGTGATGCAGGTGCTCTCGGGTTTCCGTGACGTCTCCGCCTCGTCCGTCTGCATCGCCCTCACGCCGTGCTTGAATCCTCCCTACATATGCAGGCATTCCCGGTTGATATCGATCCAGATTGTCTGAGAGCTACCAGTATTCGTTGATCCTGCCGTTATAGCTTTGCCTGCTCGTCTGCACAAATTTAGATATCGAGAGATCAAAAACGGGCGCCTGGAGGAGAGCCGTGGCAGTACCGCATTCGTACCGGCTGGTCGTGTCAGACAGCCGAAGACTTGCGGATTCTCTACCATCATGGATGGCCTCGGCTCAGAGAGGGATCGGAGGCTGTCACGTATTTTTTTTCGCTTTCGGCATGTTAAAGGATGCCAGGCGATCTTGCTGCCAATTATTTTTCTGGCTGCGAGCGACCGCTTTCTGCCGGCACTCAAATTCCCCTGGTGAAGCAGGGCTATCGCATATGAGCGATGATAGAGATGAGGAACTGATCGTCCCACCCTGCCTTCTTGATCTTGCGACGAATGGATGCCTTATCTGGATGGGCTCGGATGAGGTTGAGGGCAATCTTTCGCAACAGAGCAATGTTTGCCGGTCCGTGATCCTTACGGTTTCTGGCGGCATCCTCGCGGAACTGGACGTCGAGGACCCAGTGCAGTTTGTTTTCGATCTGCCAATGGGTTCTGGTTACCTCGATCAAGGCGCTGGCCGACATGACGGTGGAGAGGAGGAAGTAGCGGACATGACTGGTCAGACGGCCATCTGCATGGCGGCTTGTAGCCTCGACGGAGCCTATGGCCTGCAGGCCGGGGAAGTCGATGTCATTGACGGCGACGATGCAGGCACGGCGTCTTTCGCAGCGGTCATGGTCATTCTCGGCGGCGGTCTGGACGCCGAGTGGCTCGACGTCGTCCAGACGAGCAATCGTCTGTGCCAGGAGGCCGGGCTGATTGGCCTTCAACGCCAGGGCATAGTCGCCGCCGGCGGAAAGGATGGCATGAGCGGTATCGGCGCGGCAATGCAGGGCATCGGCGGTGACGATGGCACCTTCCAGCGACAAAAGCGCAAGCGCATCGAGCGCCCCTTGGACCTCGTTGCGGCCCGGCGCGGTCTGTTGGCCGATGACCAGGCCGCAACCGGCAGCCCAGACCTTGACGAGGGGCAGCGGCGTCGCCTCGTACCGCCTTGCCGTCGACCGCCACCACGCCTTCCATGCCCTTTGCAAAGGCTTCGGTAAAGCGGCTTCGAAGGCAACCTGATTGAGGCAGCGGAAAACGGTGGAGAAGGTGCCATGGCCGGCGATGCCATAGGGCAGCGGCACGATCGTCTTGAGCCACTTCTTTTTGGAAACGCCGAATCGGCCATGTCGGCGCAGCTTTCGGCGCCGCAAACGATCGCGGCAATGGCAATGAACAG
Source organism: Rhizobium sp. J15 (assembly GCF_002531825.1). Lineage (GTDB taxonomy): Bacteria > Pseudomonadota > Alphaproteobacteria > Rhizobiales > Rhizobiaceae > Rhizobium. The sequence continues at coordinate 12,238 of NZ_NWSX01000059.1, forward strand.
GATCGACATCAGCGGATGACGTGTGTTGCGCCCCCGAGGGTCGGGCAGATCTTTAAAACAGGTGGCAAATCGATTCATCCGAACCTCCAAATTATCGGAGAGTTCTTGAGTCGATTTGCCTCAGCAAAACAACTCCTTACCATCCATATGCGATTCTCCTGCCTGGTGAAGCTGTCTCGTCTGGCCGTCACTTCAATCGCCCGCAACCGGCGCCTTAAGGTAGTCGAGAAACGTCCGGAGAGCGGACGGCACCTGTCGATGCGAAACGTAGTATGCATGAAAACCCGGCCCGGTAGAGGTCCAGTCCGGCAGCACGACTTCGAGTGAACCGGCCGCAAGTTTGTCCTCGACCCGGGCCTGCAGGCAATAAAAGAGACCGCCTCCCCCTCCGCCATGCGGATAGATAGTTCCGAATCTCCGAGCGTGAGAAGTCCCGGAACGTCGAGAGAAACCATGCGATCGCCGTCGCCAAGTTCCCATTTGCAGAGGTGATCCGTACCGGTTCGGATCCGGATGCACTCGTGCGTCAAGAGATCTTCCGGCCGCGCGGGCCGCCCTCGTTCGTTGAGATAGGCCGGAGAACCGACTACGATCCATTCGAGTTCGGATGTCAGACGCGACGCGATCATCCCCTCGGGAACCGTTCCCCCATAACGGATGCCCGCGTCAAAACCTTCGGCGACCATATCGATGAAGCGATCCTCGACGCTGACTTCGACCTCGACATCTGGGTAGCTCTTGCGAAAACTGTGCAGTCGAGGAGCGATCAGCAGCTCGGCGGCGTCACGCAGGGTGGTCACTCTCACTCTGCCCGTAGGCCCGCTCCTGAAACTGTCTAGGAGATCCATCGCAGCTTGAATGCCGAGGAAACGGGGCTCCAGTTCGGCAAGCAGCACTTCGCCGGCGGCGGTGAGACTGATGCTCCTGCTTGTCCGATGAAACAGACGGACGCCCAGACGGGCCTCCAAACCCCTGATCGAGTGGCTGAGGGCAGACCCGGAAACGCCGCGAAGCGCGGCGGCCTTTCGGACCCCCCCCCGCACGCGCGATCGCGACGAAAGTTTCAAGGTCGGCCAGATCGGCCCGCGTTGATACCATGAGTTATGGATACTCGCACTTGTACTGAAAAAGATCGCCCTTGCCGGCGCCGACCTTGCTTCAGGCCGGCCGGCACCTTCAATCCTTATTTAACTGGCCCTGTATTTGGTATGTGATAGCCGAGGAAGCAGTCAAAAATTTGACCTAGTGATCCATGTTGGATCCTGCGAAGGACGGCGGAGATGGCCCGGTCGCTGAAAAACGAAAACGTCCGGGATTAGATCGTCATGCAATGAAGATCTTCGTGTCCACAGCCACGAGAGACGGCACCGGTTGGTTCCGCGAGGCGGTCTAACAGTCCCGGAGGTTCTAGTTCTGAGCTCTCGAAAACGCGGGCTACCAGTCCTGCCGGGTTGGATGGACGAAATGTCGTTGATCGTGATCTCCGGGGGCTGGTCTAGTGCATAGACCACGGCTTCAGCCACCGACGACGGCGGAATACCCTGCTTGTTGAGCTCTTCGGCGATCTTTCTGCCCGTCTCGTCATGAACCTTGTCGGCCCAGCCGGTATCGATCACGCCAGGGCTGATCATAGACACTTGGATCCCGCTACCCACGCCCACCTCCTTCCTGAGGCTTTCGGTAATACCGCGTATGAAGAACTTCGTGCGGACCGGCGCTCCAACATCGACGGCAGCACCGCGGCGATCGCATGCAGATAGCCACGCAGGTTGGTATCGATCATCTTGTTCCAATCGCCGACGGCGGCATCCTTCCAATAGGAAAAGAGCATGAGGCCGGCATTGTTGACCAATATATCGACCGGGCCGTACGTCGTTGTGGCGAACGCGACGAGGGCCTTGGTACTCTCAAAATCCGTGGCATCAGCAACCTTGTAGCTGGCAATACCTCCCGAACCGGTGATGTCTTCGACGATCTGACTAAGGCGTTTCTCATTGCGGCCGGCAAGGACGACGCGCGCACCTTTTTCCGCCAATCCTCTGGCGGTCGCCGCTCCAATGCCCGAGGAAGCCCCTGTGACGATGGCGACCTTGTTTTTCAGATGTGACATGACGTGCTCCTTCACTGCGGTTGGGTCAATTCGGCTTGCCGCGCGGCTTTGACGGGCTCGGGGGTCGTCCGGTTTTCCAACACCTGGCGCTTGGTTTCCTGATCTCCGCCGACGATATGGTCGATGCCGTTCATGAGAGCCTCGAACCCCTGCTGGGCGACGAGCGTCTTGTCGTTTTTTTGTTGGCCACCGAGCTTCGTACCGCCCATTCCAGCGTTCGCGTGGAAGTCGCTGTTGGTGGCGCCCGGAAGGAGTGCCGTCACCGTGACCCCGGTCGAGCGCAACTCCTCGCGCAGAGATTCCGCGAACATATAACCAAATGCCTTCGACGGGCCGTAAACGGTTTCGTATGGCGTGGGCAGGGTCGCCGAAACCGAGGAGGTGATGAGAATCCTGCCGCGGCCGTTCTTGACCATATGTTGGACGACGCGTTTGGCCATATGGACGGTCCCGGTTACATTGATCGCAAGCAGGCGAAGCTCATCCTCGAGATCGTTATCGACAAAGGCGCCGCCAATACCGATACCGATACCGACGTTCAGAGCCGCGGCTTCCAAGGGGCGCCCCAGCCCCTGCGTAAAGGCCCAGAACCTCTCGACGCCATCGTACGTCGAGGCATCCGCTTTGAACGGATATGCTTCGGCATCAAGGCTTCGTAGCGCATCGGCGGCCTCGTTCACCTTGTCGCTTGAGCCTGAAATGGCGACATCGAATCCATTCTTGGCGAATTCTTTGGCAAGCTCGAAGCCTATTCCAGATGAGCCGCCCGTGATCATTGCGAGTGGTTTATTCCCTGTCATGATTTCACTCCTTTGGTTTGGTCAGCACCACGATCGTCTCGAGGCGCTGGTGACCAAATGCCCGTGGAGCCGATTGGTTACATGAGCAAAATTGATCGGGGCGGTGAGTGAAAATCATCCACCGATCTGGCAGGGACCAGGAGTGCGTTACCTTTTTGGTCCCGTCCGCGGTCGAACTGGCCAGGCATTCCCTACGTCACGAAGGCCCTTGAGTGAACACGGCTCATCGGTGCGTGCGATCCCGCTCACTTCAAGTAGCCGTCGCGCTACCCTATTCTTATAGTGCGATCGAACGGTCGTTCGCAGCCCGCGGATATGATCCGACGACCCAAGCGCCTGAGTAGCGTTGATGGACTTCTCTGCGCTGGTGCCATCGGCCGGCACGCTTCTCGGAGAAAAATTCCACGGCGACGGCTTGTCCGGCACACCTTCCAGCGGTGACGGTCCAATGACGGGAAAGACAAAAAATGAGCGAGAGAATGAACAGCGTCGTTGCTCCTGGCCGCGTTGCGGTCATCACGGGAGCTGCGAAGGGCATCGGCTTGGCAATCGCGAGGGCTCTCGCGGCCCGCGGCATGAAGCTCGCGCTGCTGGATCTCGACGCCGACGCACTTGAGGATGTTACTTCGACACTCGACACGGACATCCTGATCGTGAGCGGCGACGTATCAGATTTGTCGGCACTGACCAGGTTGCGGGACGAAACGATTTCGCGGTTTGGCGACGTGGCCGTCCTAGTAAACAACGCGGGCATAACGCAAGGAGCCGGCCCTTGGGACAATCCTGCAAAGTGGCGACGCCAGATCGATGTAAACTTCGGAGGTGTTCTGGCCGCGCAACACGTCTTCGTGCCCTACATGATCGAAGCCGGTCGCCAGTCGGCCGTTGTCAACCTCGGCTCCAAGGAAGGTATTACGACTCCTCCAGGTAACGCCGCATATTCGGTGGCGAAGGCAGCTGTCAAAGTCCTGACCGAACAGCTGTCGCACGAGCTTCTGAAGGCGACGGGAGGTGGTGTTTCGGCTCATCTCCTCGTCCCTGGCTACACGTGGACACCCATGAACATCGCACTCAAGCCGCAGGGCATTGCGAAACCCGATGAGGCATGGACCGCAGAGCAACTGGTGGAATACTTCCTGGTCCGTCTGCTCGACGAGAATTTTTACATCATCTGTCCGGATAACGCGGTTACGTCTGCGATCGATGCCAGAAGGATCCGCTGGGCGGCCGACGACATGATCCTGAACCGGCCGGCGCTTTCACGCTGGCACCCCGACTGATGGATAAATTCGCAGCCTGGTTGAAGTCAGGTCACTGATGGTGGAATGTTTGTAGAGGAGAGTAATCCAATGCCCAGACCCTATGTAATCTGTCACATGATGTCGCCGCTGGATGGCCGATTGATCGTCAATGATTGGGCCGAGGCAACCGGCCATTCGGTCGATGAGCTCGTGAAGATCTATGACGGCCTGCATGAGAAGATCGGTGCCGACGCCTGGCTTTCGGGAAGAGCGACGGGAGAAGAGTTCGCGGACGCCGTCGACCGCCCCTATCAAGCAACCGGCACAGCCGCGCGACCGATCCATATCGCCAACCCGGACGCCGGCGAGTTCGCTGTCATCGTGGATAAGGACGGTCGGCTACGCTGGGACAAGAGCGACATTGAGGGAGCTCACCTTGTGGTCCTGACAGGATCTGACGTGGATGATGCTTACCTGGCGGGCCTCACCCAGGCTGGCGTTTCCTATATCGTCTCGGAGAAAGATGGCGTCGATCTGAAAAACGCGCTTGACCTTCTTGGAACCGAGTTCGGTGTGAAGCGCTTGATGCTGGAAGGCGGGGCGCAAACCAATGGCCATTTCTTGAAGGCGGGTCTTGTTGACGAGGTCAGCCTGGTCATCTTCCCTGCGATCGGAGGCAAGTCGAATACACCGGCCATATTCGAGGGCGGCGAGGATGGGCTTGCCGGCAGGGCGAGGCTCACGTTTATCAGCGCCGAAGCCGCTGGCCTCGGCTCCGTGCATCTGAGATATCGCGTTGGACGTCCATAAGAGACGTCCATAGGAGAAGATCGTGGAAGGGCTCCCTCCTGCCGTCGTCGAAATGATCGTCGAGGAGCAGGGCGCGATACTCCTGAGCAAGCAACCTTGTTTCGAGATCATCGCGCAGCGCAGAGAGCCGGAAGAACTGGCGTAGTCTGCCTGTGGTGTCTCTCCGATTAGGCGGTGTGATGAACGGTATGTGACGCCGACATTAATGCCCGCGGCGGTGACCGCGATATGAGCGTCAAGGCGTTGCTCGAGTGCAGCTCGACAAACAAACAAGGTGAGACGCGTATTGCCGCACGTAACGATGCTCCCCACAAAAATGTCGGGCCTACTACACCTGCTGTCAGGTTTGTCAGGTGCGCGCCATGGTGCTGTTCCGCCCGACTTCCTACCGCGCTCTCGTGGAAGTCCTTGAAGCATAGGCACAAGATTCCTTCTGAGGCTCGATCCGGCCAGAGTGGCATGAGTCTTGAAACTTTCTCGTCGCGCGGCGGCAGCTGTCTTCTCCCGAGAAAGCGCGCGAGTCAAAGTCGAATTGCAGGTGAACGCATGGTGACGCAGTAGAACTTTGTGGATGCGGTTCGACCCGGGGAGAACAAAACTCCGGGCAGAGGTTTGGGAGGGTTGTTTGTCTGTGTCTGACAAAATTGCGATCTTCGGTATGGCGAGCGTTTTTTCGGTCACCCATGCGCTATTCGCAGTCGCTCAAGAGGCCAGGGCCGTGACTAACCCCCTGGCCTATATGCTGCAACCTATCACAAAATCCCAGGGGATGCTGAAAACCTTCGAACAAAGCCGGGAGACATTTCCGGGCGAGGTTCTGCTCGATATGAACGCTACCTATCTCGACCGACAGATCTACAATCCGGCCACGGCGCGCTACGACCACGTTAAACTGCGCGGCTATCAAGACGCCCGCCAGACCGGCTTATCCGGTGCCGACACGCCATTGGTTGGACCGACCATCGATCTACGGCCCGGTCAGACGGTGCGGGTAACGCTTCACAACCTGTTCCCTCAGGATTCCACCTGCGGCATCGGCGGTGGCAGTGCCAATACCCCCCATTGCTTCAACGGTACCAACCTGCATTCGCACGGTCTCTGGGTAAATCCGTCTGGCAATGGCGATAATGTGCTGATCTCAATCCGTCCCGGCGTTTCGTTCCAATATGAATACAACATCGCCGTTGAGCATCCCGCCGGCACCTTCTGGTATCACCCACACCTACACGGATCAACCGCATTGCAGGTGTCGAGTGGCATGTCCGGGGCGTTGATCATCCGTGGCGATCGCATGCCGACACCGACCGAGACTGGCGATATCGACCGCCTATTGAAGCAGCCGGGCGGCTCCGATATCGCCGAACGGGTTTTGGTGCTACAGCAGATTCAATATGCTTGCACCGATAACAATGGCGACATCACTTATGATTGCCAGCCAGGACAGGTGGGCGGCATCGAAAGCTACGATCAGTTCGGACCTGGCAGTTGGCCGGCTTCGGGCCGCTTCACCAGCGTCAACGGCCAGGTGCTTGGTCAGTTGGCATTAGCGGAGGCTGGCTCGGTCGAGCGGTGGCGGATGATACACGCCGGGGTTCGCGACACCATCAATTTCGAAATCCGGCGCAAGACCGGGACGACCGCGTTCCGCACGCTTGCGGCAGCGGACACCGACAGATGGATCGACCAGAATTGCGGCAAGGATACTATTCCGTATGGGGTGGTGGCCCAGGACGGGCTGACAATGGCGCAGGTGCAGATGCGGCAGCAAGCGATCCTGCAACCGGGCTACCGCGTTGACGCGCTGGTGGTGTTGCCAGGAGCGGGTGACTACTGCATCATCGATGGCGCCGCACCGGCAGCGGCCAGCGTCAACCAGGAGGCTCCAAGCCGACGGCTTCTCGGCATAGTCACTGCAGTAGGCGGCCATGCCGTCAATGGCGAGATCGGCACCTATCTGCAGGATTGGCTGATTTCGGCGGCTGAGCGCACGATGTCACAGAATGTCGCCGGCAAGGTTATCGATGACCTCAAGAACGAGATGTCGCTCTCAAGCTTTATTCCCCATCCGGAGATCGACGCGGGCGAGGTCACCGGCGAGCAGCAACTGGTGTTTAACATCGATGTGAAACAGCCGGGTGCCACCTTCTTCGAGGTTGACGGCAAACCTTATGATCCCAACCGCATCGACCGGACGTTGCCGCTGAGCGGAGTCGACGAATGGACGCTCCGCTCGGATTTCGTCAGCCACCCATTCCATATCCATGTCAATCCGTTTCAGATCATCAAAATTGTCGATGCGGCCGGCAACGATGTCAGCGCGCTTGGCGCCGATGACGACGGCGATCCGCAATATCCAGGCTTGAAAAATGTCTGGAAGGACACGCTGTGGATCAAGAATCCCGGCACCGATCCGTCGGCGCGCTACACGATCACCGTGCGGACGCACTACCAGCGCTATATCGGCGAGTTCGTTCTGCATTGCCACATCCTCGATCATGAGGACCAGGGCATGATGCAGAACATCAGGATCACCCTGCCGGACGGCCAGGGTGGCACCGTTTCCGGCCATCATTAGGGCGTCGATCGCCATTGGGAGGAACTATGAGCTTCACTGGCACTTGGAGTTATCGCAGCCTGATCAACAATCCCGATTTATCGGTTGATTTCAATGCACTGGAATTTGGCCAGGGAACGCTGGTGCTGACCGAGTTGGCTCGGCGCAAGGTCGGCGGAACCATTGGTGGGCCCGGGTGGTCGCTGGAATTGACCGGTACGGTGCGTCCGGGAGACCCTGTCGAGCTGCAATTCACTGGAAAGGGCGATGTGGCCGGCGAGACCTGGATCTACAGCTATCGCGGCTACATCGTGCCGAACTGGCCGAATGGCGTCGATCAAAGGGACGCCATTGTCGGTAGCATCGTCCGCGACGTCCCGCATTCGCATGGGGTCGCCGCAGCCGGCTACGTTGCCTCCTGGTATGCCGTGCGACAGTGATGCTCCAGCATTTGCCGCAGCTCGAAGACATTCGGATCAACATTCACCGGCCAGGGTCTGGGTCGACGGACCGATGCCTCACATTTGAACCGCGTGCTCTGGCGGTTCAGCGGGATGTGCTGCCCGAACTTGTCGAACACGATCGTCGCCAGCAACTGAGGGCCGATGAAGCCGCGCGGGCGTCGCATGGAACGGTGCGGGAGCCTGACTGATCGCCTCGCAATCGCGGCAGGTAAATTTCTCGCGCACCGTCTCGATCACCTTGAATCGGCGCGGGATATCCTCCAGCGTTTCCGTCACGTCCTCGCCCAGCTTCGACAGCCGCGAGCCGCCACAGCAGGCACATGCCGTCGGCGCTTCGATGACGATGCGTGCGCGCTCGACGTCTTTGGGCCACGCCTTGCGCACTGGACGCTTGCGGGCGAAGGCGCGCACGGACTGCGTTCTGGCCGCGGCCTCTTGGACGCTCAGTTCGTCCTCGGCGGCCTACGCCACGAGCTCTTCGAGCTGCAAATTCCAACTGATCGATCAGCCGCTGCGTGCGCTCGCGGCGCGGCCCGTGCTTCTCGCGCTCCAGCTTGCCGATCAGCAACTGCAAATGCACGTTGAGCGCCTCAATGTTCGACAGCCGCGCCTTCGCGTTGGCCGCTTCCGCCTCAGCTTGCAGCCGCGCAGCAGGTTCGGCCAGCAGCGCCGGATGAGCGCTGGCAAGGTCCGATGGCAGGGTAAGCGGCGGCAATGTCATAACGACATTGAATCAGATTTCTCAACAATCTCAATGTAAAAATTCAGTCAAACCCGGCTGGGGCGCCAGGTTTCCTGCCGTGCGCGCCAGTCAATTCCCTCCAGCGACAACGGATGTTGATGCCCCTCCTGGTGAGGCTGAATGATTCTCAGATCGAGTTGATGAATGGTACGGTTGCGAAGGTCGCGAACCGCGTTGACGACCGCCGGGGAATTTTGGAACAAATATGCTCCGGTTGATTGCTGGTCGATGAGCAGGCGCTTCCGCCTGATTTGAACGTAAATCCAATTGACGGGAATATCGAGCCTGGCGGCAAGTTGTACGGCGCTGAGCAAACTAGGTTCGTGTGTCCATCTGTTGCGCTGTGCCTTTACCTAGATGCCCGCTGCAAGGCGGAGGCGTTGCACAGTGATTGGCAAAACCTTCTCCTCACAATTGGGCGAATGGTGTCCTTTGCGCGTCAGTATTTCAGGCTTCGACATATCCCTGTGTCGCAGACACGGGTATCAGCAAGGTCGATCCACCACGATGTTCAACCTCATACGACGGCGCGAAGTTGCCGCCTCTACGTCCCACCTCACGGATCACATTAAAGGAGCGTCCAAATAACGGATGGCTCGGATCCAGCACCTCGATCTTGTCCGGTGATGATTCGTCAGACTCACAAGCAGGGATATTTCTGTAGACCTTCGAGCAGATAACCGAGCTGCGCCGGTGTGATCACCACCGTGCCGTCAGCGGCTGACGGCCAGATGAAGCGGCCGCGCTCCAGCTTCTTCGTGAACAGACAAGCGCCCTGGCCGTCACGCTAGATAAACCTTCCTCGCTCCAATTTTTTCGTGAACAGGCAGGCCCCCTGGCCATCGTGCCAAACGACCTTGATCAGATCGCCGCGTTTGCCCCAAGGCGGCGCATCCTCGGATGCTTACTTTTGTCCGGAAAGCTTGCCGTTTTGGCCGCATTGAACTCATCAAATAAGGATTTGCGCCGCGCGGACGAGCACGCGGCGCTTTTATTCGGCAGGGAAAGCAGCTTCGTCTAAGCCTTTGGCCATATTCGATGAATTCTTGCTCCACAATCTCTGACGGGCCAGCGCCGGCAGGGCAGAGGAGATTAATCCTTCAAGAGGCTTTTGTTCTCAGTCGTCGGCACGTACTGGAAAGTGTCTTGTCCTTGCTCAATGGCCGGACCGGAGCCGCCTTCGTAAGCGAGGTTCCAGCTCGTGACTATCTCAGTGTTGTTGCCGTTGACCTGTGCGTAGCCGGTCCATCCGGTTGCGGAATTGCAGTTCTCCGTCGAATTGTTCCAGCCGACCGAAAATGCGATGAACGTCCCGTTTACCCTTCCTGTTAGCGGATAGGGCGAGTTCTGGCATCCGGTGCCCTGGGCTCTGTTTACATATTGGCCGGAGACGTTTCCGAACGAGTCGACTTGAATGATCATCGTCGAGCCGGACTGGTTCTGCCAACTGCTGGAAGCCGATGCGATGCTTGAAAAATCCTTGAAGTTGCTTGCATCGAAAGCAAGAGCTGAGGTTGCTACAGCAAACACAAGTGCTGCAACTGCATTAGTACGGATCATGGTTTTTCCTCCTGATGTGCGCCGACCGTCGGCGATCGTACCGAAGGTTGCATATAAACTCGTAATAATCAATCAATCCGAGTAGCAATTTCCCGGGTTGAGAAAACCGAAAGACGGGCCGCGCGTTGCGTGGCGCGGCCCGAGAACGAGCATCAGGAGTGAAGACTTACACGATGCAAATTACGAACGGGATAGCGCAACGCTAATATCTTGACCATCATTGGAACGGACAAACTGCATGGCCGCAACCCCGAGAGCTACCTCACGGACGTCCTAACCCAGATCAAAGATTAACCGGTAGATAGGCTTGAAGACCTGTTGCCGTGGAATATGCTTCCGACGGTCTCCACTGCGCAAAAGGCCGCCTGATGGCTCGTTCGATGCATATCTGCACGATCGAAGACGTGGCCACCATGACCGGCGAGAACCTCGAACTGCTCAGAGAGATCGTATCCATCCGAGCAGGGCCGCGGGATTTTGGGCGCCGCGCGTAGTAACTTCGGTTCATGGAGATCGGATCGAACTGCACGGAGATCGGGTGAGAATCGGCGCCGACGGTACGCCATCACATGACCGCGACAGACCCGATCATCCGCCAACACTTGCCGATCGTGCATGAGGCGATGCATCACGTCACCCATATGACCGTGCGCAACCGCGGCACCTTCGGCGGCAGCGTCGCGCATGCGGATCCAGCGACCGAGATGCCGATGATGACACGGTTCCTCGGTGGGACGGTCATCGCCTCCTCTCAGCGCGGCAGACGCGAAATACCTGCAGCCGATTTTTTTGTCGGATCGCTGGTCAACTCGTTGGAACCGGACGAGTTTGTAATTCGCGTCGAGCTCGACGCGATGAGACCGGATGCCGGATGGGGATTTGAGGAGTTTGCAAAACGCCACGGGGACTTCGCACTCGCTTGCTTTGCGACGACGCTGCATTGTGTAGATGGCAGGGCGTCTGACGTTCGCGTTGGCATGATGGGCGTTGGTGAAACCCCGCTGCGGCTTGAAGAGATCGAGGGCATCATCGAGGGGACGGATGTTTCCGAGCCGGTTCTCGATACGGTGGCGGATCGCCTGGCTGGAATCCTCACGCCCAACACGGATATCCATGCCTCTGCAGATTACCGCAGGCATCTCTCAGGCGTCCTTGCCAAACGGGCCCTTCGCGCCGCCTGGAGCCGCGCGAACCACGAAAGGCTTCAAGCAAGATGAGTGAGAAGACGATCACCGTCAGCGTCAACGAAGCGTATATGACGCGCACGATCGAAGCACGAACGCTGCTGAGCCACTTCCTGCGCCAGGATCCTTTGCCTGACCGGAACCCATGTCGGGTGCGAACATGGCGTTTGCGGTGCCTGCACCGTCATTCTCGATGGAAGGAGCGCACGCTCCTGTCTGATGCTTGCAGTGCAGGCAGACGGGAGCGAAATCGAAACCATGGCCAGGGAAGCGTCGATACTCGGACGAATCCAAGAAGCGTTCCGCCAGCATCATGGCCTGCAATGCGAATTTGTAGGCCCAGTTTCATCGTTGGCGATCATCGACCTTCTTCGCCACCATCCGCTGGAAACCGATGATAAGATCAGGGAAGCGCTCTCAGGAAACATCTGTCGTTGTACGGGCTATGAAAACATCGTCAACGCCGTCCGCGAACTGGCTAGCAAGAGAGGACCTTTAAGATGAAGATGCATTTTCTCGAGGCCGGCCGGCTTCGTATGCGCCGGTCCATTTACGTCCCTGGGGCGCTGAAGGAAGAAGCGATTGAATTGCCGGTTCACGCCACCCTGATGCGCCATCCCCAAGGCAACGCGCTGTTCGATAGCGGATGCAATCCAGAGGCCGCCATCGATCCAGGCGCGCGATGGGGTGGGTTAAGCAAGGTTATGACCCCGATCTTTTCGCCAGAGCGGACGGTCGTTCATCAGTTGAAGACTCTTGCTCTCGATCCCGAGGACATAGATGTTGTGATCTGTTCACATCTGCATCCCGATCATTGCGGCTGCAACGCGTACTTTCGGCGCGCAACGATCCTCTGCCACGAAGCGGAGGCGCAGGCCGCCACGGCAAGCGGTGCAGAAAATCAAGGCTATCTTCGAGGAGAATGGGACCAGCCCCAGGGTTTCCAGACCTTCAATGCCGAGCATGACGTCTTTGGCGACGGGCGCATCGTCTTGCTGCCCATGCCGGGTCATACCCCCGGAATGACCGTCGCCCGTGTCGAGCTGGAAAAAGATGGTTCATTTATACTCGCTTCAGATGCTGCCCCGCTCCAGGCGAGCGTCGACACCGGTATCGCTCCGAGAAATACTTGGAACATCGAACTCGCCGCAGAGGCACTCGCTCGCCTGAAAGCTCTTCGGGAGCGGGGAGCTTCTATCATTTTCGGCCACGACGACGCGCAATGGCAAGAGTTGCGAAAGGGTGTGGAGTTCTACGAATGAGCCAGCAGGACCATTCCGTCGAGCTGCGGCCCAAACTTGTCGGCAAGCGGGACAAGCGCACCGAAGATCCACGTCTGCTGACGGGTGTTGGTCAGTATGTCGATACATGGCGCCGCGGTATGTTGCATATCGCATTGCGACGCTCCGACCAGCCACATGCCCGAATCCTGAACATCGATGTCGGCGATGCGTTCTCGGTGCCCGGCGTCGTCGCGATCTATGACGCGAGCGACCTGGAAGGAGAGATCAAACCTGCCATACCGACCTCGCGTATGCCTGGTTATTACGCCACCCCCATATGGCCACTTGCACGCGGGAAAAGGTGGCCGTTCTACTGGATCGTGTCCCAGTACGTGGCGTAGGTGACGGTAGGGAGTAAAGCCGAGCGCCCGCGCGTTTCATTGCGCTGTAGCGGGTGATCGGCTTTGCGGGCGGCCATCCTCATCAGCGGCTGGAGATAGATCAGATAACCGCCCACGGTGACAAGGATGCCGATCTGGAGTAGCGGCTCGGAGATGCTGGTCCCAACGAAACTGCCCACCGGTTCCGCTTCCGCAAAGATGATCGACAGCTCAACCCCCTCGAGCGTGGATTCCGATGGCGGCGTCTCGGCCCGATGCAGAACGCGCGCCCCGAGCCAAAGCGTGCTTTTTTCGCCCACCCAGCTTCTTTAGAGGTTGGAGGTGAATTTTATCGCGCCCTTCAACACTGCGACCGCGAGATAGAGGGATACGAGAAAGAGAAGAGACCGGTATGACGCTTGCTCGGTCGCCTCATTGACGATCCGGCGCTGGAGTTCGAGAGGCGCCGCGCCGATAACGAAAAGAGCCAGGGACAGCCCTGCGACCAACGCCTGATGACGCCTTCCCATCAGCCAGATGAAGCCGAATAGTTCGGAGAGCATCGAATCCGTCGCGCCTCCGGTCTTTTGCGGGACGCGGCCGGACAATTAAATCCTGGAGGGCCAGATGTTCATCGCGCACTCACGGGTCAGAGAGAGCGCTCGACGCGCCCGGTTCGGGAGTCGTGGGATGGCCTCACCAGTAGGACGCTCACGACCGTCCCCACCATGAGGATCAGGATGATGAGGAGAAGCCTCGACACGACGGCGTCTGCGATGACCCTGACAAACATGACGGAAACTCCAGGGACGATTTCATAGTTTGAGAGAGCTCACCATGCGGTAGCCAGGGTGATGTTGTTTACCACGCCGCCGACGCCGCGGATGCTTTCCGCCGCCACCCTGGCCGCCGAGCATTCCAGCTCCGTCTCGACCTCTCCCCTCAGGGTGACTGCCCCGTTGGAGACGGTCGCATTGACGATGGGGAACCTTATTTCGAACTCGGTTTCCAGGCGGCCACGAACGGCCGTCCCTAGGGCCTCGTCGCCGGAAGCAGTACACTGCCGTCGAACATCGAGAAGCGCTCGCATCAAGTCGTGACGGCTGATTATGCCGGCGAGTCTGCCGTTCGGTGTTTGATGTCGTGGGCCTGCAGGAGTTCTGCGAGCTGGCTCGCGGTTGCGCTCGGGGCGGCGCTGACGACGGGCGTCGACATCACGTCCTTGACGCGCCAGCTTCGGGCCTTCACATAGTCCGCCAGTGCATCTTCGCGGTCGCGCGTATGCGGTACCGCCCGTCTCGCCCAGGATGACGCCACCCGGCGCAGCAGGTCTCCCCGGTGACGATGCCGGTGAGCCGCCCTTCGCCATCGATGACGGGCACCGCGCCGATCTTGCTGGCGTTGACGATCTCGACGGCTTCCCTGACGTTGTGTCCCTCGTCGAGCGTCGTCACGGGGTCGTCATGATGTCTCTAGCAAGCATCGCGCTGTCTCCTTTTCGATCGGACAATTACGGAGCCAACTTGTTGAGCGCATTGACGTGGATCAAGGCAGACACGAAGCCGCGGGAGGCATTCTTCACGCGTCGTCGTCTCTGAAGCCTTCCGACGAAGTGCGGCGTCAGGCTCGCCCGCATTGCAACTTATTGAGGATCGAGGCGTTACGGTTCGGTCTCGTCCTCGCGCGGCGTACCAAATTCTTCCCGCGCCGTCGCAAGGAGTCTTATGCAGCAACCCGTCAAGCTGGTATCCGTCGGCACCGCCGTTCCGCCACATGTCATCGACCAGCGTGACGCGGCGCGAGCCTCGCACACCGCGTTCTCATCGCGATTTGACGATTTCGAAAAGCTGGCAAGGGTGTTCGAAACCTCGGGAATTCGGCGCCGCTATGCCGTCCGGCCGATCGAGTGGTATCTCGAGACGTCGGGATGGCCCGAACGAAACCTCGCTCATATCGAGGGCGCGGGTGCAATGTTCGTCGCCGCCGCCAGCAAAGCTCTCGTGTCGGCGGGCATTGCAGCAGGCGATGTCGACACGATCGTAACCGTCTCCTCGACTGGTATTGCGACACCTAGTCTGGAAGCGAGGGTAAGCCGAGAACTGGGCTTCCGGGACGATGTCGAACGGGTTCCCGTGTTTGGCCTCGGCTGTGCCGGCGGAGTCTCTGGGCTTTCAATCGGGTCACGGCTGGCGGCATCCCGGCCAGGCTCAGTCGTGCTGGTGGTCGCCGTCGAGACCTGCACGTTGGCATTTCGCATGGACAAGCTTACGAAGGCGAACATCGTGGCGACCGCCCTCTTCGGCGACGGGGCCGCCGCCTGCGTGGTGCGTGCTAGTGAGACCGGTCTGGCCGAGGTCGAACTTGCAGGCCAGCATACGTGGCCCGACACGCTAGACATCATGGGATGGAGCGTCGATCCGGAGGGTCTGGGCGTGATCTTCGATCGTGCGATACCACCGTTCGCCGAAACTCATGTGCTGAAGGGCGTAACGTCCATACTCGCCCGATCAGATCTTGCTCCTGCCGACGTTGACCGGTTTGCGTGCCACCCCGGTGGATCAAAGGTTATCACCGCCTTGGAATCGGCGCTTAAACTAAGCCAGGGAACCCTCGACCAGGAACGTGAGGTTCTCTCGGACTATGGGAACATGTCCTCGCCAACCGCGCTGTTCGTACTCGAGAAGCTTCTTGCGCAAGGACTACCCAGGAGAACTGTCCTGACGGCGATGGGACCGGGCTTCACCCTTAGCTGCCTCTCGTTGACGGCTGCAGCATGACCCGGCGATCATTCTCCAGGACGTATTAAGATCGCATCGTTTGCAGAACGAACAGGACTCGAAACAGATAGCTGACGCTGCAAAGGCTGCGATTGCCGTGGGACACCCCAAGTCGAAGGCGAGGTTGCCACCTCGCACTCGAATCCTTTCTCCTGCGTGCCGGCGTAGCTGCGGCAGTATGGCTGGTGGTAGTCGCTACCCAATCCGGTCCTCTGTCGCACTAGGAGGAGC
This sequence comes from Rhizobium sp. J15, assembly GCF_002531825.1. Lineage (GTDB taxonomy): Bacteria > Pseudomonadota > Alphaproteobacteria > Rhizobiales > Rhizobiaceae > Rhizobium. Next base: position 28,314 of record NZ_NWSX01000059.1, read on the forward strand.
GTGCCCAGCGCCAATTCTGGATTTCCGGCAAGTCTTCTCCACGCTCCCGTACGAACGCCCGGTGCTCGTCGAGCTTTGCATGCAAGGCTGCCGTCACATCTGGCACCTTTTCGGCGAGGCCGGGCACGCGCGCGATCGGTCGCGATGTCTATCTGCGTGTATCTGAACCATGCGATCCAGCCATGGCACTGAATGTGCATCGGCAAACAAAAGCGGATTTACAACCAACGTTGTCAGATACGTCTCCCCCAAGCGGCATTGATGTCTCGGGGCCAGTGTCTCTCGATTACGCCTGTCATCGATCGCCGACCTCGGCAGGCCACAAGGAGTGGGAAACTTTGATCTCCTACGCACTTTGCTCATCGCTTCCCATTCCTAGCTGCATTGAAGCGTGGGGCAGAGTGACTTCAAATAGGCGCTTCAGCGGAGTCCACCGACCGAGGCACTGGATGTTCGCAACCAACTGCCGCTTTTCCGGAAGATGATGAGTTAAGGTGGCAGGAAACGGAATAAGACTGGTTGACGAGAAGCCCGGGAAAAACAACAGAAACTGGTTCGAAAGTTCTTGTTCGTTCATCAGCGCTTTTTGTTGGATTGTGAGAGCACGGATCCTGCCAACTGCTTGGTAGCAGTGCTGTATTTCGTGCTCGATAGAACCTGCGAAGCCTTGTCCTCCATCGCAGCTCCTGTCTGCTTTGAGGTGCCCGCCTGCAAGGGCTCTGTTGCAAGATCGACTCCGACTATGTCCTGATGTACCCGGCGATCCGCCCCGGCAGCTACGTCCTCATTTCCGTGACCGACACCGGCACCGGAATGACGTCCGATGTGATGGAGAGGGCTTTCGACCGTTCTTCACCGCGAAACCGACGGGCTCGGGAACGGGGCTTGGGCTGAGCATGGTCTACGGTTTCGCAAAGCAATCCGCAGGGCACCTGCAGCTCTACAGCGAACTTGGCGAAGGGACGACGGTGCGCCTCTTTCTTCCACGCGCCGACGCCGGAAAGGATTCTCATCCGAACGAGCAGCGGGCTGAGGAAGCCCCGCCTCGGGGCACGGAAACTATCCTGGTGGTCGAGGACGACGCGAGAGTTCGCCGAGTGACGGTCAGCCGCCTGCAGACGCTTGCCTACTTCGTGATCGAAGCTACGAACGGGATCGACGCGTTGAAGGAGCTGGAGGCGGGGCATGACGTAGCGCTCCTGTTCAGTGATGTGGCCATGCCGGGAATGAACGACGACGAACTGGCCCGGAATGTCCGGGAGCGCTGGCCGAGGGTGAAAATTCTCCTGACGTCGGGCTTTTCTGAACCCCATGCCGCGGACAAGGAGATCGAAGCGGGCGCCGGCTGGCTGAAGAAGCCGTACACTGCATCGGAGATGTCGACCCGTCTCAGGCTGCTGCTCGCCGCGAGGCCTAATAGCGATTCTGCTCGACAGCAGGATTTCAATTTAGAAAAATCAAACCCGAACCTCAATCGCGCTGCCGTTGCGGGGACTCATATCTTTCTTCGCGGAAGATCCCAGCCTACGTCGCCACCCAAGGTCGCTCTCCAAGAACATCAATGGTCGCCTTGTGCTCGCGACGGAGGCTCTGCAACGGGTGGTGCGGAATTTCGTTCCGAAGACGAGATCTGCGCGCAAGTCGATCAAGGAAATTGGGCTCTATGCGAAGGGCGCTCAGCGGCGCCCTTGCTGCTGAGTGTGGGCAGAGCAGTAATGTCTAGCCAATCCCGATATTCGATCACCCGACCGTCAGTCGGTCGTCGAGAGTGCTGATCCCTGGAGCGGACCATGCAGCGCGCTCCGCCGCCTGCCGTTCCGACCAGGTCTTCACCTTGCCGGAGAGGATTACCTTTCTGCCTTGGACGTCGATTCTGATTGCATCGGCCTCAAGAGCGGCGTCGCGCTGGAAAGCATCCTCGATGCGTTTCTTGACATCCACCGCCGTAATATGCGGCTTCAGCTCCACTAGGTTGGACACCCCTACTACGCCGGCGAGATCCCGCACGGCGTCGTAGGCCGCGTTCTTTTGATATTGCCACTCGACCTCTCCCCGCAAGGTGATCCACCCTTTGAGGACCCGCACCTGCACCGAATCCTTTGGCACGGAAACGTTCCAGTCGAGCATTTTGACAGCGCGCCGGGCGATGTAGTCGTCGTCTGTTTCCTTCGGCCCGAAAATCCGGACCTCGATATCGGCAGCTATTCCGCGCACGCCCTTGACGCGACTAACCACGCGCTCTGCGGCTTCTTTCTCCGCGTAGGTGCGCACGTGACCAGTCAGTGTGACGATCCCGCTATCGACCGCGACGCCGATATCAGCCGCGTCGATGCTGGGCTCGAATTCCATTTCGTCGAGAATGTTCTGTCTGAGTTGAATGTCGTTCATGACAACCTCCTTCAGGTTTGCGACGTGCCGATCGTGACAGCGCCGCAGATTTTCGTCGTTGATCTTCATCAAGCACGAGAGCGACCTTGGAATTTCAGCGGACAGAACACGGTCTGCGGGCTGCTACTGGGTCTGCACGTCAGCGGCCACGAAGAGGCGGTGGCCGTTCCTCACGACGGTGATGAGAGCACGGGCATGCTCCTTCACGAGTATTGAGAGGAGTTGCCCGACGTCCGTCACCGGCTGCTGGTCGAGAGCGACGATAACGTCGTCCGGCTGCAGGCCGGCCTGTGCCGATGATTGCACTGTGGCGTTATAACATATTGCCAAAGTCTATTTATGGGAACTGCAGTATCGAAGCCAGAAGTGCACCTGTGTTGTGGAGTCGTTAGCGGCCGTAGCCGCGCCATGACCAATTCAAAATCAGCATCGAAGGTCACCATTCCGCCTTTAGCGTCATCACTGGCACAGATATTCCTGATACTCTGTGAAGCACATCTCGCCGCTCAGTTAGAAGCGTATAAGCGGATACGGCGGAATGGCGGGGACTCCATATAGTGCGGGATCAGGCGTTGTTACACACGTGGAACCAGGATGCTGAGCGCGAACGATTCGTACGGCGCGATGAGCCTGCGCCATTAGTGCACGTCGCGCGAGGCCCGCCGCTTTATTTGATATTCAAGAGCAACGGCACCTAAGACTTATGTTCGAAAAGGTAATGACGCTAACGTGATATCGACGATCGACATAAGATGGGATCGCGATGCGCCATCGCGTGCGAGGGTCGACATGCCCTGCGCAACAGCCATGATGAGCCCCGCAAGCGCTACCGGATTTACGTCTGGGCCTATTTCGCCTTTATCTATGGCGTAGGAAATTCGAATCAGTAGCTGTGCCTCAAGATGGCGCCTGATGCCGGCAAGCATCTCCTGCAGATCCATCGAGTCTTGTGAACAGCTTATGACCGACGTTGCCAGCAAGCAGCCCCGAGGGGTTTCCTCTCCGGTAAACTTGGTAGCCGCATTGACAAGCAACTCGTGGACGACCTCCGTGAGCGACTTTCCGTCGCTGACCACGTCCTCAACTGCCGGCCCGCTCGCGAGATAGAGTTCGACAGCCTCCAGAAACAACCGCTTCTTGTCTCCGAAGGCGGTGTAGATGCTCGACGGTTTGACCCCGAGCGCGGTGGTCAATGTAGCGAGAGATGTCCCTTCATAGCCGTACCGCCAGAACAGCACCATTGCCTTTTGGAGAGCCGCATCCCGGTCAAAGGACAGCGGCCGTCCACCCTTCCTAGGCGTATGAAAAACGTCATCAATCATAGTGATCACTATTAAACTCTTGACGGCTGTGTTCAAGTCCCATAAATGTGTTTCCTAGTGATTGATAGGAAATTAAAATATGACGAAGCTTACTGGGAAAGTCGCGATCGTGACGGGGTCGTCGAAGGGCATTGGCGCTGGCATCGCCGAGCGTTTAGCTGCGGATGGCGCCTCTGTAATCGTGAACTACGCCCGATCGTCGGACATGGCGCAGGCCGTCGTCGATAGAATTACGGCGGCTGGCGGCTCCGCATTCGCAATCAAAGCCGACATCTCCAACCCGGCCGAAATTTCGTCCCTCGTTCGCGCTACCATCGAGAAGTTCGGAAAGTTGGACATTCTCATCAACAATGCGGCTGTCTATAAAATGGACAGCCTTGAAAGCCTAACCGCTGCGAGCATCGACGAGCACTTTGCTCTTAACGTGCGCGGCCTTCTTCTTATGACGCAGGCCGCGGCTCGCGAATTGGGTGAAGGAGGCGTGATCGTTAATATCAGCTCCGGAATGGCGCAAAGTCCTTATCCTACTGTGCACGCTTACTGCTCAACGAAGGGAGCGGTCAACACGCTCACGCGGTCTCTCGCGCTTGAGCTGGGATCTCGCAAGATTCGGGTAGTAGGGATCGCCCCCGGTTTCACCGCCACGGAAGGCAACGCCGATATCCGAGACGTTGCGTCCGATGGCTACTTGATCGGTAAAACGCCGCTAGGTCGAATAGGCGAGCCTACTGACATCGCCGCAGCAGTCTCCTTCGCGGTATCTAGCGACGCGGATTGGATAACGGGAAGCACGATCGACGTCGCGGGCGGCATGATCTTTTAGATATTACCATCGAGCGACCGCGCAACGGTCGTTCTCAATGCGATCGAATTCTATTATCCTGGGTCAAGGGATAGCACGCAGTTAAACTCATGGGGTCGTCCAATCGCAGCCGGGCGCGTCAATAGTAAGTTGTGTCGAAGCAGCGCTTCCGGGTGCATTGTTGTCATCGCGTTCCATATCGCTCGCCGCATGAAGGAGCTTGCCGGCCCGAGCGAGATCACCTTCACCGTCTTCGACGAGATCGGCTATGCCGAAGCGGCTCCGGCTCAGTGAGCCGGCCGTACACTCATGTATGATCGCCCGGATATGTCCGGGTCGATCTTAGGGACGCTTGAGTTCGCCAGCCGGTGCAAGATTTATGGTGAAAAATACAATAATAATGTGCACCATTGTGGCAACCTGGGGGAACGACATGAGGAAACTTTTAATTGGACTTGCCGCCATCGTCGTGTTGGTCTGCGGTGTAGCTGGGACATATCTTTATCATCTGTTTGAAGAGCGGAGACTCGAAGAGACACTTGCGTTGCAAGAGCGCTCGCTGGCCCTCACCGAAGCCATTCTACAAACCGGGGCCAAGCCAGACGACTGGAGCAACCGCATCTTTCTACCCGAGCGCGCGCTGAGAGGACTTGTAAGCGGGCTCAATGGGATCGAACGCGTCGTTCGCCTCGGCGATAAGGATCCCGAAGGACACTATGATGGCGCAGTCATAGTGCGGGTCGAAGAAGCGGTGCTGAGCACGAACGATGGCTCATTTCATGCCAAATTATCGCTTTCCGCTCATTATCAAGCCGATAAAAAGACGTCTTGGTGGGCAGGAACGACAGCATTTGCTGAACTCGATACCATGCTCCTTCCGCTGCCCGACAAGGACGACAAAGGCCGGAACGCAATCCGCCTTCATCTCGTCCCGTACGCAGTTAAGCCTAAATTCAATTGGGGAAATTTATCATTAAGTTCGGGGGACCTCTTAGCCGAACTAATCGCCGACGGAGCTTTTACGGGTTGGGGCAAGGAACTCGTTATTCCGGGGCCAAGCATTGTGAGTGACTTAGAACTGGACATTGGCAAAGCGAATTCCAGTCACAACAAGTTCGAAGTGAGCGGCGGGTATGATCTTGCGATTAAGATCAATCGCGACAAGCTTCATAGAAGCATTGCAGCCGAAATCCCCGTATCGACGACAAACGGCATTTGGATGCTCGGCGGAAAAACTATCGACGAGGTCTTCTCGCACTTGGCCGAAACAAAAGAAACGACTTCTGAAGCGCTTGAGCGCCGCAGGAAATCGGTTTCCGACCGTCTGCGCCCTTTCCGCGACGATCGCGATCTCGTCTATGTCCGAATCCACAATACTCCGATTTTAGAGATGGCTTCAGAGCTCCGTCAGGCAACGACGGGCTCGATCAGCAGTTCCAATGCGAGCGGAGAGATCGCTCACCCAGCCTTGCTGAAGGACGACCTCTTAGGTGAGGTCAGCCTTGTCGTCACGCCACGTGGGCCGTCATTTCTCTCCGGATTGTTCGACGTTCAGCCACCAGACATCAAGTGGGTGCCTGGGGTTGGCCTTCAAACCGCACTTCGAGCAGATGCAAGCCTGAAAGTGGAACTGCACACCCACACGAATGCCGCCTTTGTTGGAGGAGGTTTTGGCAATGATATCGATCTTCACGCCAAAACGTCACTCGATCTTCCAGTCTCGATAAAAGTGGCGAAGCAAACGGTCGCCGCCGGCTCGGCGATTGTTCTGATACCCGAGCTTGCCTGCCGACGTATAACCATTGGCGTTACCCCGAGCGCGCCTAGCGACATCGCGGCGAATGCGTGGCTTACCATTCATCAGTTGAGGATTGACGTTGAGCGCAACATCGGCGGCGGGAAACAAGCGCCTTCAATTTTGATCTCCAGCCTCCCGACATTCTACCCCTTCGGCAAAAACGAGGAGCCAAGGCCCGACGAACGCGAGTATACGAACTTCGGTCGCAGAGGTGTTGAGGTCGCATGGGATCCGAAGGACGTCGTGGTGGGGGCGGATTATCTTGAGCTCTCCGCAGGTTACTCGATAGTTCCAAAAACGGGTGATGCGGGTCCGGTTTCGAAGGAACAGTTTGACGCTTTCAAGACAGCCCTTAACGAAGCCGTTCCCGCTATTGCCTGCGAGCCCGATGACAACTTCATTCTTAAGTCTTGGAATGTCACGCTACTAGATAAGAACTTGCTTGCCAAAGCAATCATGGACGCCGTTCGGGCGGGGCAGCATGTGGCGGAGGAAACGAAAAAAGAATTGACCAAGCTCTACGAGCGGCCTTTCGACTCCCTCAAAGATCTTCCTGACAACGCCTGGCGGGAGGGGACGAAAGGCGTTCAGGGCGCAGTCGACAACGCCAAAGCTGCAGCAGATGCCGCCGCGAAGGCTGCCGCCGATCTCGCGAAGGGGATCGCCGATGCCGCTCAGAAAGCAAAGGATGATCTTGAGCGTTCCGATCTTAACCCTGGGAATTGGCATTGGTGACACTATCAGTTCCGCGAAACTTCGACCAAGTTCTCTTTGTCTGAACGCCGATGTAACTGCACCACCCGAAGAGAGCGAAATAGACGTATATTTGTATCGGTTGATAGATCCACGGCATATTCCCGGTGACGTCTCCGATACAAAACATGCTCGGTGATCCGGAAGCATACCTAAGAGCCCGTCTCGAAAGGGTTGAGTAGCTGGCGCGGTCGTGATTCCGAATTGGGTGTCGAAGCCTAATCGGAGAGACCTGATGTGGACGCCAGCTACCCGTCGCCAGCATAACCGAGAAAGCCTGCGTTATGAAACCGATCTGACGGATCGCGAGTGGAATTTGATTGCGCCGATGATGCCGGCTGCGGCGAAGACGGGACGTCCGCGCGGATGGCCGCTGCGCGAGATCATGAATGCAATCTTCTATGTCATGCGCGGCGGCATCGGCTGGCGGCTTCTGCCGTCCGACTTTCCGCCGAGAAGCACGGTGTTCCGGTGGTTCTGCCGGTTCCGCGACGACTGCCTGTTCGAGAAGATCAATCACCAGCTTCTGATGCAGGATCGGCAGCGATGCGGACGCGAGGCCTCGCCCACGGCCTCGGTCATCGACAGCCAGACGGTCAAGACCTGCGAGAGCGGCGGGCCGCGCGGCTATGATGCGGGCAAGAAGATCAAGGGCCGCAAGCGCCATGCACTGGTCGACACCGACGGTCGGGCGCTGGTGCTGTTCCCGCATCCGGCCAATATCCAGGACCGCGGTAAGCCCCCGGTGAAGGCCGCCTTGCGAGGTTGAG
>NZ_NWSX01000060.1 GCF_002531825.1 Rhizobium sp. J15
TGCCGCGCAGCTCCATGCCGCGGGTATAGTTCGGGCCGGGCTCGCCGGTCTTCTCCAGCCCCATGTCGCCGGTGGCGACACCGATCACCGCCCCCTTGTCGTCATAGAGCACTTCGGTGGCGGCAAAGCCCGGATAGATCTCGACGCCGAGTTCCTCGGCCTTGCCGGCCAGCCAGCGACAGACATTGCCGAGCGAGACGATGTAATTGCCGTGGTTGTTCATCAACGGCGGCATCATGACATTCGGCAGGCGGATCGAGCCGGCGGGGCCAAGCAACAGAAACTGGTCATCGGTCACTTCGGTCTTGAAGGGATGATCGGCATCCTCGCGCCAGCCGAGCAGCAGCCGGTCGATGCCGATCGGATCGACCACCGCACCGGAGAGGATATGGGCGCCGACCTCGGCGCCCTTCTCCAAGACGACGACCGACAGCTCCGGATTGACCTGCTTCAGCCGGATCGCCGCCGACAGACCGGCCGAACCGGCGCCAACGATCACCACGTCGAATTCCATGCTCTCGCGACTCTCGCCTGCGTGTTCTTCGGTCATGATGAATGCCTGACAATCTCGATGTTGGACGGGTAGGATCAGCGGGTTGGCCGAGCCGGAGCGTAGCTGTAGTCGTAGAACCCGCGCTGCGCCTTGCGACCGAGCCAGCCGGCTTCGACATATTTGACCAGCAGCGGGCACGGACGGTATTTGCTGTCAGCGAGCCCCTCATGAAGGACCTGCATTATGGAAAGGCATGTGTCCAAACCGATGAAATCGGCCAGCTCGAGCGGCCCCATCGGATGATTGGCGCCGAGCTTCATGCCGGTATCTATGGCTTCGACGTTTCCGACACCTTCATACAGGGTGTAGATCGCTTCATTGATCATCGGGATGAGAACGCGGTTTACGATGAAAGCCGGAAAATCCTCGGAGACGGTGACGGTCTTGCCGATGGATTCGGCGAATTCCTTGGCGGTGGCGAAGGTCTCCGGATCCGTTCCGATGCCGCGGACCAGCTCGACCAGCTTCATAACCGGTACGGGATTCATGAAGTGTATCCCTATAAAACGGTTGGGTCTGTCGGTTGACGCGGCAAGCCGCGTTATGGAGAGCGACGAGGTGTTCGTCGCCAGGATCGCGTCGGGCTTCAAAACGGTGCACACGTCCGTAAAGACTTTCCTTTTGATGCCTTCATTCTCGCTTACCGCTTCGACGACCAGATCGGCGCTCGCCAGCTCCTGGAGAGAGAACGCTCCCTTTATTCGGGAGCTCGCCTCTTCAGCCGCCTCGCCCGGCATTTTGCCGGTCTCGACCTGGCGTCTAAAATATCCGGCGCTCGCTTCGATGCTCGCGCGGACCCGGCTTTTATCGAGATCGTAAACCAAGGCCGCGTACCCATGTTTCGCCACGACTTCCGAAATCCCAGTCCCCATCTGGCCGGCGCCAATGACGGCGACGGTAGAAATCTTATTCGCTATAGGCATGCTGCCTCTCGTTGATCCGGAAGTTGAAGGACGATCTCTGCCGAACAGATGACGGGGCTTTAGAAGAACGCCTGGAGACCCGTCTGGGCCCGCCCAAGGATCAGGGCGTGGACGTCGTGGGTGCCCTCATATGTGTTGACCGTTTCCAGGTTCTGCGCGTGGCGCATGACATGGTATTCGATCTGAATGCCGTTGCCGCCATGCATGTCCCGGGCCTGCCGCGCTATATCAAGCGCCTTGCCGCAGTTGTTGCGCTTGACGAGCGAGACCATTTCCGGAGCCATCTTGTGCTCATCCATCAGACGGCCGACGCGAAGCGAGCCCTGCAGTCCGAGCGTGATCTCGGTCATCATATCGGCGAGCTTCTTTTGATAAAGCTGCATCCCCGCCAGCGGCTTGCCGAATTGCTTGCGGTCGAGACCATATTGACGGGCGCGGAACCAGCAATCCTCGGCCGCTCCCATGACGCCCCAGGAGATGCCGTAACGGGCGCGGTTGAGACAGCCGAACGGCCCCTTGAGGCCGGAAACGCCGGGCAGAAGCGCGTCCTCGGTGACTTCGACGCCGTCCATCACGATTTCGCCTGTGATCGAGGCACGCAGCGAAAGCTTGCCGCCGATCTTCGGGGCCGAAAGTCCCTTCATGCCCTTTTCGAGAACGAAGCCGCGTATTTCGTTGTTGTGGGCCTCCGACTTTGCCCAGACGACGAAGACATCGGCAATCGGCGAGTTCGAGATCCACATCTTCGAGCCGCGCAATCGGTAGCCGCCCTCGATTTTTTCGGCGCGGGTCTTCATACCGCCGGGATCGGAGCCGGCGTCGGGCTCGGTCAGGCCGAAACAGCCGATCAGTTCACCCGACACGAGGCCCGGCAGAAATTTCTTCTTCTGCTCGTCTGAGCCGTAGGCGAAGATCGGGTAAATGACCAGCGAGGACTGCACGCTCATCATCGAGCGATATCCAGAATCGATACGCTCGACCTCGCGAGCGACCAGGCCATAAGCGACATAGGATGCGTTCGCGGCCCCGTACTCCTCCGGCAACGTCACACCGAGAAGGCCGGTCTGCCCCATCAATCTGAACAGCTCCGGGTCGGTCGTTTCTTCGAGGTAAGCGTCCTCAACGCGCGGCAGGAGTTCGGATTCCGCGAAAGCCGCGGCGGACTCTCGGATCATCCGTTCATCTTCGGTCAGCTGCTCATCGAGCAGAAAGGGGTCATTCCAGGAAAAGGCCAAGATCGTCATCCTCCCGTTGAGGTTTTTGGCAGTTCGATTTGGTGGAATGAAAGCCGTTTTTCCGGCATTGCGAAAGCGAGGTTTACTCATCGGCCTATGAGCTATAGTAATAGCTTATGGCAAACCTTTCGCGACGACTGCTTCCCTCGACCTCCGCTCTCGCGGCTTTCGATTCCGTCGCGCGGCTGAGCACCTTCTCCGCGGCGGCCGAGGAGCTTTCCCTGACGCAAGGAGCCATCAGCCGGCAGATTGCCGCGCTGGAAGAACAGCTGGGCGTTTTGCTGTTCGAGCGCACCAGCCGCGGCGTCATTCTCACAGAGGCCGGCACCAATTATGCACGGGCTGTTGCCAGCGCTCTTGCGGAAATCCGCTCCGCTTCGCTGCACGCCATGACCAAACAGCATAACGATCAGCTCAATCTCGCCATCCTGCCAACATTTGGCACCCGCTGGCTGATGCCGCGCATCCCGCAGTTTGTCGCCAGACATCCGGAGATCACGCTGAACTTCGCGACGCGCATAGGGCTGTTCGATTTCGACCGCGACGACATCGATATGGCGATCCATATCGGCCAGCCCGACTGGCCGGGTGCGGAAAGCACATTTCTGATGGAGGAGATGGTGGCGCCGGTCGCCTCCCCGTCTTTTCTGAGTTCGCATCCCATCTTGAAGCCTGAAGATCTGCTTCGCCTTCCGCTGCTGCAGATGGCGTCGCGGCCGGGGGCCTGGAGCCATTTTTTCGAAAGCCTCCAGGTCAGCGGCGCCCCGTCGCAGGCGATGCGGTTCGAACAGTTCAGCAGCGTGGCCCAGGCCTGCATCGCCGGGCTGGGGCTCGCTTTGATGCCGCTTTTCCTCATCGACTCCGAGCTTGCGAATGGCCAGCTCGTTCAAGCCTTTCCGCATCAGGTCAAAAGCCCCAGCGCCTATTATGCGGTCGCACCACTCAGCAGGAAGGACTTCCGTCCTGTCGTGGCGTTCCGCGCATGGCTCTTGGAAGAGGTCGCGCGTTACCAGCAAGGCGCTGGCGGCTAATCCGGGCCTATTCGACCATTCGCTCCTGCTCGATTGCAAGCATTCTTGACTCTTCAGCCAAATCCTGTCAGTTTTATGCTAACGTTAGCATAAGGAATGCACGTGTGGATCTTCAGTTGAGAAAAACAGGCATGCCGGGAAGGCGCCTCACGGCCAGAGCCCTGGTGAAGGATGTTCGGATGCTCGGGCGCCTTTTGTGCGAAGCCATTGAAGCAAGCGACGGCAGGGAGGTCCGCGAGATCATCGAACAGGTCCGCACTCTTTCGGTGACCGGCCACAGAAAAACCAGTCCGCGCCTGCACGAAAAGCTCGCCCCCTTCTGCGCAGAGATGCCTCCCCGCACCCTGAAGCGCGTGATCCGGGCATTCAGCCAGTTTTCCCAGCTCGTGAACATCGCTGAAGACGCTCACCAGGCCAGAATGCAGCGCTTCGGCATCGCCGATGGCGAACCTGCCATGCCGGGAACGATTGCCAGATCGCTTTCGGTTCTCGCTGCCGCCGGCGTAGAGGTGGAGGATATCCGCAAGCTGCTGTCGGAAGCGGTCGTCTCGCCCGTTTTCACGGCGCATCCGACCGAGGTCCGGCGAAAGAGCGTTATCGACATAGAGCAGGAGCTTGCCCGATGCTTGAGCCGTCTCGACCAGGCCGGCCTGACGGCGCAGGAGGCGGATCGATATCGGGAGGATCTGGAACGAGCGACGACGACGCTTTGGCAAACGAACAGCCTGCGAGGGCGGCGGCTGCAGGTCGTGGACGAAATCCTCAATGGCTTATCCTATTACGACAGCACCATTTTCCGCGTCATCCCGGAAGTTTATGGGGCTCTCGAAAATCAGCTTCGAACCTCGCCCTGGAGCTTCGGTCATGACGCGCTGCCGCCATTCCTGCGCATGGGTTCGTGGATCGGCGGCGACAGGGATGGCAATCCCTATGTCAACGGCGAGACCCTGAGGGAGGCGCTCCGGCTGCAGAGCGAGAGAGTTTTCTCGTTCTATCTCGGCGAACTGCACAATCTTGGCGCCGAACTTTCCTTGGATGATCGGTATGTGAAGGTCTCGCAGGACCTTCAGCGCCTTGCGACCGTCTCTCCAGATAGATCCGAGCAGCGCCGGCACGAGCCGTATCGCCTGGCGATCTCGGGCATCTACGCTCGCCTGGCGGCCACGGCGCGTAAATTCGGCAGCATGGAGCTCGTTCGCGAGCCTGTAGCGGCCGCCGCCTACTACCGGCGCCCCGCAGAATTCGCCGAGGACCTGGCGACGATCAGCAAATCCCTGAAAGCCAATGGCGCAGAAAAGATCGCCGCTGGAAAACTGCACAGCCTCCGACGCGCCGTAGACGTCTTCGGCTTTCACCTCGTCAGCCTCGATTTGCGACAGAATTCCGAGGTTCATCAGCGGGTTGTCCATGAGCTTTTCGAGAGTGTGCGCCCCGGCACAAACTATGAGGCGCTCGCAGAGAGCGACAGGATCTGCTTGCTCACCGAGGAACTCCGCTCTTCCCGGCTGCTGGTTACACCTCTCAAGACCTATTCGGCCGAGACGATGTCGGAGCTTTCCGTTCTGCGTGAAGCCGCCGAAGCCCATAAGCATTATGGCCGCGCCAGCATCCCGAATTACATCATCTCGAAGGCGGCAAGCCCTTCCGACCTGCTGGAGGTCATGATCCTGTTCCGGGAGGCTGGACTGTTCCGGCCTGATGAGCCTGAAGCGGCCTCGGTCAATATCATACCGCTTTTCGAGACGATCTCGGATCTTCGAAACTCGCATGACGTGATGCAGACAGTTTTGACCATAGAAGCCTATCGGACATACTTGGCGGCACTCGGCGGCAAACAGGAAATCATGCTCGGCTATTCCGACAGCAACAAGGACGGCGGTTATCTGACGTCGGGATGGGAACTTTATAAGGCAGAGATGGCCTTCATTCGGCTTTTCGAGCGTGAGGGCATTCGCCTCAGCCTGTTTCACGGCCGCGGCGGCTCCGTGGGCCGCGGCGGCGGTCCAAGCTATGAGGCCATCACCGCCCTGCCGCCCGGCGCGGTTGCCGGATCGATCCGGCTGACGGAACAAGGAGAAGTCATTGCAGCGAAATATTCCAATCCGGCACTCGGCCGCCGTAATCTGGAACTGCTGATCGCCGCGACGCTGGAAGCGTCTTTGCTGCCTTCCGACGCACAAGAGCCGGATCCCGAATATCTCGGCGCCATGGAAGAGCTGTCCGAGCTCGCTTTTGGCGCCTATCGCTCTTTGGTCTACGAGACCGAAGGATTTGAACGGTTCTTCTGGGAAGCCACGATCATCGGCGAAATCGCAAAACTGAACATCGGCAGCCGGCCAGCCTCACGCAGCTCGTCTCGCCGCATTGAAGACCTTCGCGCGATACCATGGGTATTCGGCTGGTCGCAAAGCCGCATCATGCTGCCCGGCTGGTTTGGATTTGGCTCGGCCATCGGACAGTGGCTGGCCAGCCACCCCGACGGATTGCAAACTCTTCAAAGGATGCATCGGGACTGGCCTTTCTTCCAGACGCTGATCGCCAACATGGAGATGGTGCTGGCCAAAACCAACATGGCGATCGCGGCGCGGTATGTCGACCTCGCCCCCGACGCATCCGTCCATGAGAAAATCTTCGCACGCATAAAAGACGAATGGGAAGCGACGACAGCCGCACTATTCGGCATAACGGATCAGGCCTCGCTCCTGGAGAATAATCCGGCGCTGAAGCAATCGATCCATCATCGCTTTCCATGCCTCGACCCGCTGAACCACATGCAGATCGACCTTCTTCGCCGCCACCGCGACGGAGAACGAGATCACGACACGGAAGAGGCTCTGCATCTGACCATCAATGGAATTGCCGCCGGGCTGCGAAACAGCGGGTAGCGAACCGCCGATTAGGATGCGGCAAGCCTATTTTCTTGACCTTGGCGAAAATATTGCGCTAACGTTTGCACAAATTGGGAGGAAATCATGACACGGACCGTGCTGTTGACGGACTACGCTTGGCCGGATGACAAGGTGGAGCGCGAGGTGATCGAGCGGGCCGGGTTCACCCTGGTCAGCGGCCCCGCCGAGCCGTCGCCCGCCGCCGAGATCGACGCTTTGGCCGCAGAGCATAAGCCGGACGCCATCCTGACCTGCTGGGCTCAGGTCAGCGAGACGGCGATCGCTGCATCTCCCAATCTCAAGATCGTCGCGCGTCTCGGAGTCGGCCTGGACAATATTGCCGTCGATGCGGCCACGGAGCGGGGGATATGGGTCACGAACGTTCCCGACTATTGCGTCACGGAAGTGTCCGACCACGCCGTCGGCTTTGCAATTGCCTGGGCCCGCGGCCTGATCCACTTCGATCGCGAGGTGCGCGATGGCCGCTGGGACCCGGCTTCGGCAAATCTCCGCCGGCTTTCGGAGCTGACCTGCGGCATCGTCGGCTTCGGTCGCATCGGCCGCGCGACGGCCACAAAAATGCAGGCGCTCGGATGCCGCGTGACGGCACATGATCCCCATGCCTCGAACGTGCCTGCCAATGTGGAGCTTGCCGACTTCGATACGCTTCTCAGCAAAAGCGATATCATCATTGTCCACGCGCCGCTTTCGCCTGCAACGCGCCATCTGATCAACAAGGACGCCATCTCGAAGATGCGGCGTGGATGTCTGCTGATCAACGTCAGCCGGGGCGGTGTCGTGGATACTGCCGCCGTGATCGAAGGCTTGGCCTCCGGCATTCTGAGCGGTGTCGGCCTCGATGTGCTCGAGGATGAACCATGCGTTCCCCCGGAGCTGATTGCTCATCCGGGGGCGATGATCACGCCGCATGTCGCCTTCTCCTCGGATGCTTCGCTGATCGAGCTGCGCCGCCGGGCAGCGGAGGAGGTCGTCAGGGTTCTCTCCGGAGAGATGCCTGAACAAGCCCGCAACAGCCCCCGCCGCTAATGCCGCAAGGACACTGAATTCATGTCTGTAGCCGAGACGACGATTTTCGACGATTTCCTGCTGAAGAGCGGCCTGAAGAGCGCTTCCGAGCAAGCGATCTACAAGCCACTGACGGGTGGCGTTTCTTCAGATATCTACCGCGTGGAGCTTCCCGGCCGGCTTATCTGCGTGAAACGCGCACTTGCCAAGCTTAAAGTATCCGCCGATTGGCAGGCGCCGGTGTCGAGAAATCTATACGAATGGAACTGGATCTCCTTCGTGGCGGAGCATTTCCCTTCCGCCGTTCCGAAGCCTCTCGCGCACGACGCGCCATCTGGCGTTTTCGCAATGGAATTTCTGCCGAGCGACGAGTACCAGCTGTGGAAGACCAGCCTTCTTCACGGGAACGTCGACCGAAAGGCGGCAGAGGTGACTGGCCGGCGGATCGGACAGATCCATTCCGTCAGTGCCCGCACATCGGGCTTGGCGGAAAGGTTTGACTCCGGATCCAACTTCTATGCTCTCCGGCTTGAACCCTACCTGGTGGCGACCGCCGCCAAACATCCCTTCGTCAGCGATCGCCTCGCCGAGCTGGTTCAGCGCACGGCCGAAACAAAGCTGGCGCTGGTCCATGGCGACGTCAGCCCGAAGAACATCCTGTTGGGCAGGAACGGCCCCGTGTTCCTGGATGCCGAATGCGCCTGGTTCGGCGATCCGGCTTTCGACCTGGCCTTCTGCCTGAACCATCTGCTGCTGAAGAAGATCGTTGCCGCAAAGGCGGCATCCGAGCTCGCATCGTCATTCGCGGCCTTGACGGCAGCCTACATGGACCAGGTCGATTGGGAAGATCGGGGCGCTCTCGAGGCCCGGGCCGCAAGCCTGCTGCCTGCCCTCTTCCTCGCCCGGGTCGATGGCAAATCGCCCGTCGAATACATAACCGACGAATGTCAGCGCGAGGCGGTCCGCAAGGCGGCTATTCCATTGATCGCGTCACCGCCGCAAAAGCTCGCTGACGTGGCGCAGGCCTGGTTTCCGTAAGGAGCCCAGGCTTTTCCGGAGCAGTACGCTTTTCACTTCAATGCAAATGAAAGAGCCGTCGCGCTGTTGTTCGCGACGGCTGATAAGTCTTGCAGTGGCTTCGGCTCAGAAACGGGCGACCCAGCTTTCGAACGCAACCAGGAAGCTCTCGATGAACTTCTGGGTTCCTTCGTTGAGGAATATCCCATGGTCGCCCACCAATTTGTCGGCGGTGCTGAGGTAAACTTCAGGTTGGGGCATGGTCGGCACGTTGATGTTGGTTAGGATAACCCGAAGCTGAAGAGCTGCCGCTGCGCCGCCGATGAGACCGGGAGAAGCGCCGGTCACCGCGCCGGGCTTGTGATCCCACACGCTTTTCCCGAACGGCCGAGAACCGACTTCGATCGCATTCTTCAATGCCGCCGGCACGGATCTATTGTATTCGGGAGTCACGAAGATTGCGCCGTCGCAGGCATTGATGCGCTCGCGGAAGGACGTCCATTCCGCCGGCGGCGTCTCGGTTTCCAGGTCCTGGTTATAGAGCGGGAGATCGCCGATCGGCACGATTTCCAGGTTCAGCCCGTCAGGCGCCACTTTCTGCATGGCACGGGCGAATTTCAGGTTGATCGAAGCCTGACGAAGGCTCCCGACCAGGACCGCGATATCTTTCTTGGACATGTTTTCTCTTCTCGCGTGAGGGAGGCGCCGGCCGCAGCCGGCGCCGGTGATTGTTATTGCCAGGCGGCAGGAACCGGCGGAACGACCACGTAGTTGCTGAAGCCGCCATCGCGTTCGCCGATGCCGGAAATGGCTTCGTTCACCCGCTCGAGCGGATAGATCTTGTGCTCGAGATAAGAGAGGTCGAGCGCACCGGTGCGGACCATATCGGCCATTTCCTGCCCCTGGGCAGCGCTGAACCAGTTGGAGCCGATGAGCTGAACCTGCTCGTCCATCAGCCACTTCACGTCGACCGGAACATCTTCGGCGACGCCGCCAACGACAACCACACGGCCGCCTCGACGAACGCCGCGCATGGAATCGACCACGGTCGCGGCGGGGGCTCTCGCGCCGAGCGCGCTGATGACGAAATCCACGCCCTCGCCGCCGGTTTGGGCCTTCGCCCATGCTCCCGTCGAGCCCTCGCCGAGCATGATCGTGTCGATGCGGTCCGGAGCGATGGCCTTGATGCGGTCCATCAATTCCCTGTTTCTGCCGGTGCCCAGAATTTTGGAGAGGCCCATGGCAAGAGCGAGCTTGGTGGCCGCAACGCCGAGCGTGCCGGTAATACCGTCGATGAGGCAAACCTGGCCGGCTCCGGCCTGCGCATTCTTCAGGGCGCCATAGGATGTGCCGAGGTAGCCGAAGCGGCCGGCCTGTTCGAAGCTGAGATTGTCCGGCAGGCATACGAGTGAATATTCCGGGGCGGTCATGTACTGGCTGAAGCCGCCATAGGGATAAAGGTCGAAGATTCGTTGACCATCACGGCTGGTGCTGAAGTAGCCGTTCAAGGTGTAGTAGCGGCATTGGCTGCGGTTGCCTGACCGGCACGCCTTGCAGGAACCACAGGATCTGAGCGGGCTAACATAGACGCGATCGCCAATTTTGACATTGGTGACCGCCTCGCCCACTTCGGCGACGAGCCCGGCCGGATCCAGGCCGAACACTGCCGGAAACTTCGGCAGCGGCTGGTGGGGAAACCAAGTTGGCCAGTTATTGATGACGTTGGCCATGTTGGGCACGATGCCGCAGGCCTTGACCTGCACCAGGACGTCGTTGGGCCGGGGCGTGGGAACCGGAATCTCATCCAACGACATCGGCTGATGCAGAGCATGCAGCCGGGCGGCGATCATAGTTTTAACCATTTACTCCTCCATAGGGACATCGGTCGAACCGTGCCCGACCGATCGCATTTTTTCAGTTTCAGACAGGTGCGCGGCAGTGCCGAGCGGTTTCGTCAGAGGGCGGCCAGGAACTCCTTGCCGGCCGGTCGGAAGTCCGCAGGCCAGACAGTCACCCAATCCTTTCCTTGAACTTGCTTGAGCTTTGTCGATGGCTTTCCGGCATTGAACTTGCCGTCGAAAGTCCTTGTCCCGACGACCGTCTCGACGGGATTTGCGCGCAGCCACACAGCCATCGCGGCATCATCCAGCTTCCCCGCCCCTTCAGCTGCCGCGGCAAGGATCTGCCACGCCGCATATTCGACGGCGGCCTGATATTCGGCGCGCGGATAGGGGAATCCTGCCGCTTTCGCCTTGCTGTCATAAGCGCTGACGAACTCCTGGGCGCCATGATACGTGAGGAAGGGTTCGTGCTCTTCGAACCAGGTGAGCGACGTCAAGCCATTCGCTTTCGGGTGCGCCGCGGTCGGGCCGGGCGCCGGGAACAGATAGAACTGGTTCCTTGGCTGGTAATCGATCCGGCTCATCGCATCGAGAAGCTGCACGGCCTCCATGCCGATCGCACCCGACCACAGCAGATCCGGATCAGCCGCCTTGATGCGGTTCGCGATTGCCCCGAAGTCCTTCGTGCCGAATTCATATTCGAGGTCCAGCAGGCTTTTGATGCCGCGTTTCTCGGCGACCTGCTGGCCGCCCTTGGCGATCGTCAGGGCCGACGGGAATTTGCTGGTGACGAAGGCGATCGTCTTGGGAGGAACCGGCAGGCTCGCATAGGCATCGAGAACGATCTCGGTGTCGGTCAACTGCGGCTCGGCCCCGATCGGAAGCGAGGGGAACTGCAGCGGATAGGGCGCAAGGCTCGGGTCGCCGAGGCTGCTCTGAACAAGCATCTTCTTGAACCGAGCGGCAACGCCCATTGCCGCGATAATCGAGGAGGTGCCATAAGGCCCCATCAGGAGATCGACCTTGTCGGCCGTGACCAGGCGCTCGTAGAGCGTTCGCGCATTGGCGGGAAGCGATTGGTCGTCGAGAAGGACGAACTCCACCTTCCGCCCGAGAATACCGCCCTTGGCGTTGATCTGTTCGACGAATACTTCTGCCGCGAGCTTATGGATTGCGCCGACGCCGGCAAGCGGACCCGTCAACGGCAGCGTTCCGCCGACGCGGATCGGCCCACCTTGCGCGAAAACCTTCGGCATCGCGCCGAAAGCTGCCGCGGCGGCGGCAGAGCCGAGAAATGCACGTCTGTTCAACTTCATGGAATTCGCACTCATCT
This sequence comes from Rhizobium sp. J15, assembly GCF_002531825.1. Taxonomy (GTDB): domain Bacteria; phylum Pseudomonadota; class Alphaproteobacteria; order Rhizobiales; family Rhizobiaceae; genus Rhizobium. Next base: position 11,848 of record NZ_NWSX01000060.1, read on the forward strand.
CATCCTCCCAAGTGCTTCCGGCATGTCATCGCGCTCACGGGTCTCGCGGCGCGTCGGTCTCCTGCCCGCCGGCGGCAGGCCTCAGCTCTTCGCGAGCCCCTCTGCATAGCGTTCCAGCGTCATCGGGTTCGGCATCTTCTCCGGGCGCTCCAGCGGTACTCCCGTAAACTCGCTGGCCTCGAAGAACCATTTCGAGGCGGCCGGCATGCCCCAATGGACATTGGTGCTCAGGGATGCCGCGTCCCAGCGAATGGGCTCCAATTCAGCGTCTATCGTGGTGTAGTGATTGTTGAAGAACTCCACTCGGTGTCCATCCGGATCGCGCAGATAGACGAACAGGACTCCCGAAGGGCCATGGCGGCCAGGCCCGCGCTCGACGCTGTCTCCATAGCCGTAACGGCTGGCAAAGTCGCAGACGGCGAAGATGTCGCTGCTTTCCGCAACCGTATAGGCAAAATGGTGCAGCCGCGGGCCGATGCCGGGCACCAAAGCCAGGTCGAGGCAGACGCCTTTGCGATACATGAAGTTCGCAATGAGATCGTCGCCCGCCGCGATATATTCCGAAGTCCGGAAACCGAGTTCGCCGTAGAACGCGCTTAGCCCCAGCGGATCGGCGACGATGACCTGGCAATGGTCGAGGCCCTGGGCTCGGGCGCCGCGATGTTCGTGCACCTCGAGAAACTTGCGGGGATGGACGCTCATGCTGGAGCAAAGCTCGATGCGAGCGCCCGAGGGATCGCTGACAAGCAGGGTCCGCCCCTGGTTTCGAACGTCGATCCATTCCGCCGGAAGCCCCTTCTCCTCGAAGAAGACCTTGGCCTTGTCGAGATCCTCCTCCAGAAACACCCGGTAGCCGATCCGCCGGCACGCCGGCTTGCCACCGGCAGGTGCGAGCACCAGGCTGTGGTGGCAGGCCTCGGACAGTCCGCGGAGATAGGAGACACCATCTTCGAATTCCGTTTCGACGAGGCCGCCGACATTGATATAGAAATCCCGGCTGCGCCCCACGTCATTGACCTCAAGCACGACGTGGCTGAAGCGCGTGATGTTGAAGGGAGGTTTCAAATTAACAGCCGGAAGCATGTCATCCTCATCGAGTTTTGCTAACGTTAGCATAAAACGGCCGGGTATTTTGTCAACGCCTGTTTTTACGCGAGACCCGCAGCCGGCCCATCCAAATTCTAGCCTACAGCGGCAACCGCAGCCGGCTTTTCAGCCAGGTCCAGCGCCGACCATCCGGCGAACGAAGCCTCTTTTCCAAGCGCCTCCTCGATCCGGAGAACTTCGTTCCACTTGGCCATCCGCTCGGAGCGGGAGAACGATCCGACCTTGAGCTGCTTGGCATTCCAACCGACCGAAAGATGGGCGATCGTCACATCCTCCGTCTCGCCGGATCTCGCCGAAACGATTGTCCGAAAACCCGCCTTCTTGGCGACGGCGAGCGCCTCGAAGGTCTCGGTGATCGTGCCCGCCTGGTTCGGCTTGATCAGAACGGCATTGGCGCTTTTATCCCTGATCGCTTCGGTTACCCGCGCCGCGTTCGTCACGAGGAAGTCGTCGCCGATGATCTGGCATCTGGAGCCGTAGCGGGCGGTAAATTCCTTGAAACCATCCGGATCGTCTTCGGCAAGCGGATCCTCGATCGAGACGATCGGATAGGCCTTCAACCAGCCGCCAAGCATGTCGATCATCTTGGCCGTATCGAGCTGCCGATCTTCCAGCGCCAGCGAATACCTGCCCTCCCGGCCGAATTCGGAAGCCGCGATGTCGAGCGATATCGCCACTTCGCCGCCCGGCTTCAGACCGGCAGCTTCGATCGCACGCACCAAGGCATCCAGAGCCTCTTCATTGCTGGTGAAGGCCGGCCAGTAGCCTCCCTCATCCGCCACGCCCTGGAGCTTGCCGGCCCGCTTCATGATGTCGCCCGCGGCGCGGTAGACCTCGGCGGTCCACTCCAAAGCCTCCGAGAAGGTCGAGGCGGCAGGGCACATGATCATGAAATCCTGAACGTCGACCCGGCGCGCTGCGTGCGCTCCGCCACCAAAAATCTGGATTTCCGGCAACGGCATGGTAATTCCCTTGTCGGAGCCCGCGAGATACCGCCAGATCGGTTGATCGGCCGCGGCCGCGGCGGCGTGAAGCAGGGCCATCGACGTTGCGACCGATGCATTCCCGCCCAGCCTGCTCCGGTTCTGGGTGCCATCCAGCTCGATGATGGCGCGGTCCAGCTCGGCTTGAAGCCTGGCGTCCCGGCCAACCAACAACCTGGCGATTTCGCCGTTGACGGCCGCCAGGGCCTTGTTGATGCCCAAGCCGGCAAGCGCGCTGCCGCCGTCACGCAGATCGAGAGCTTCGCCGGTGCCGGTCGATGCGCCGGCAGGCGCAATGGCGCGGCCGACAGCGCCGGACGCCAGCTCGATCTCTACCTCAACGGTGGGCCGGCCACGGGAATCCCAGACGCGACGGCCCTGAACTTTTCGGATTTCGGTGTTGGTCATGTTCAATTGGTCCATAAGTCAGATTGAGATTTTGGATCATCGAGGCTCGCAGGCCGTCATCTTAATCCGTCGTATCGGCGGTCCGTGCGCCAACCAGCACCACGGCGATGGTTGCCGGTCTGTCGCTTTTGTTTCGCCAGGCGTGACGCGTTCCGTTCTGTACGAAGGTGTCGAACTGGCCCAGGCGGGCCTCATTGCCATCGTCCAGCTCCATCCAGATCTCGCCGTCGAGAACGATGCCGCAATCGACGGTGGGAGTCTGATGCTTGCCATCCGGCTCGAAACGTTCGGCCAAACCCGGGCTGACCACCAGGTTCTCCGCCATCGCCGCCGGACCGTCGAAATCCGGAGACATGAAAACCGCATCCGGTGGGAACGTTAGCACTAGAAAGCGCGTTTCGCCCGGCTCGGGAACGAAACTCGTCACCAGCGGAGTTGGATCGGTCCCGTCGAATGGAACCGTCGTGGAAGCCGAAGTCGACCAGACCATCCGCGAGACCAGTCCGGGGACCGTTCTGAATATATCAGTGCGCGGAACGGCGCCGTCCTCCGCGAACCCGGCGACACCCTGACTGCCGTGCTTCGTGACGACGCGTCTGATATGCGCAGGAATTCTCCCGCTCGAATTTTCAGATACCAAGATACGCCTCCCTGATGCTTGGATCATTGATGAGAACCTCAGGCGTTCCGGAGGCCGTCACGCGGCCTTGCTCGATCACGTATGCCTGATGGGCAATTTCAAGCGCCTTGTTCACGTTCTGCTCGACGAGCAGCACGGCTACGCCCCGCTCATTGATCATCTGAATGATTTTGAACATTTCCCCGACGATCAAAGGCGACAGCCCGAGTGACGGCTCGTCCATGAGCAGCACGCGCGGCTTGGCCATCAGGCCACGGCCGATCGCAACCATTTGCTGCTGCCCACCCGACAAGGAGCCCGCCAACGAATCCTGGCGCTCTTTCAAGACAGGGAAAAGCTGAAACACCTCGGCGAGTGTGGCATCGCGCTCCGCACGAGCGAGCGAGCGGTACGCACCGAGCAACAGGTTGTCCAGGACCGTCATCGCCGTGAAGAGACGCCGCCCTTCCGGGACCACCGCTATGCCGTAGTCGCAGACCCGGTGGCTCGGCACTTTGGAAACGTCGTTACCCTCGATAACGATCTTTCCTTTGTGCGGGCGAAGAATGCCGGCGATGGCGTTTACCAGCGTGCTCTTGCCCGCGCCGTTCGGGCCGACGACCGAAACGATCTCCCCTGGCCCTACACTGATGGACAGGTCCCACAGAGCGATCGCGTCTCCGTAGCCGACCTCGATCTTATCGACATCAAGCAGCATGACTGCCTCCCAGATATACGCTGACCACTGCCGGATCCCGCATCGTTTCGCCCGGATGCCCAAGCGCCAGAACCTTGCCTTGATCCAGCACTGCGACACGGTCCGCCAGTGCGACAACCGCACGCATGAGGTGTTCGACGAAGATGATCGTCGTGCCACCGGCCTTGATCCGCTTGATCATTTCGACCGCGTGGTCGACCTCGGCCGGATTCAAGCCGCAAAGCACCTCATCGAGCAGGAGCAGCCGCGGTTTTGCGGCCAGTGCTCTGGCGAATTCAACAAACTTTCGGTCATGTAGGTTCAATGTTTCGGGAAGCACGTTGGCCTTGCCGGCAAGGCCGGTGAAGGCGAGCGCTTCCCTGGTGACCGCCTCGACAGCAGCTGCGGCCATGCCATCCGCGCTGCCGAACTTCGCGCAGAGCCGCACGTTTTCGAGGACGGTCAGGTTATCGAACAGGCGCGGGATCTGATAGGTGCGTGCCACGCCCTGCTGCGCGATCAGATGCGGTGATCGACCGGAAATCTCCTCACCTTCCAGGGTGATCTTGCCGGAGGTCATGGCGTAGTGGCCGCTGATCATATTGATCAGCGTGGACTTGCCGGAGCCGTTTGGCCCAACCAGGGCCAGGATTTCACCCCGCCAAACATCCAGGGTCACGCCGGTCAAGGCGCGGATACCGCCAAAGGACTTGGTGACATCCTCGCATTTGAGAAGCACGGGACCGGAACCTGCCGCCGCCGAAGGCGCAAACTGCGTAACGGCCTCAGCGGTCTCTGCCGGCGCGCCAGTTCCGTTGCGCCTGCCGGCAAACCTGCGAACAAGGCTGGGAACGATGCCGGACGGCAGCACCAGGATGACGACGATCAGCGCAAGAGCCACGCCCGCGCGGCCGAATTCCGCATGAGCGCCGCTGACGATAGCGCTCTGCAGCACGGTGATGATGACCGCGCCGATCGCAGGCCCAGCCCAATGGCGGGCTCCGCCAAGAATGCTCATGAGCACGACATAGAGAGGAACGGTCACCGCAAATGTCTCGCCAACCGTGACGTAACCGACATATACGGCGTGGATCGCACCCATTGCGCCGGCTAGCGCCGATGAGACCGCAAACGAGATCAGCTTATAGCGGAACGTCGGAACGCCTTTCACTTCCGCAACGTCTTCATCGTCGTGGATTGCGAGCAGGCCCTGACCGAATTTGCTGTGAAAGATGAAATAGGACGTCGCCAGCGCGGCAAGAGCCGCGATAAGCCCGAACATGTAGAGGGAGCCGGACGCCGTTACACCGATCATCGGGATTTCGATCCCCGAGAGGAATACGCCGGTGCCCGAGTCCAGCGCCGTGTTCGACACGATGGCCGCGATGACGAACGTCACCGACAGCGTCAGCAGCGCGAAGAATTCGCCGCGCAAGGCTCCCGAGCGAAAGACGACCAAGCCGATCAGAACGGCGACCGCCGCCGCAAGCAGCGCCGCCGCAGGTATCGTCGCGACGAAAGGCCATGACAGCTGCGTTGCCAGCGTGGCCGTCGTGTAGACGCCAATCCCGAAAAATGCGGCGTGACCGAAACTCCAGTAGCCGGTGTAACCGCTCAGGATGCCCCAACTCGTCGCCAGCACGACCCAGAAGAAGATGATGTACAGGTAAGAGAGGTAATAATCCGCCATTCCCAGGTAAGGCAGGGAGGCTAGGACGGCCACGACAGGCGCTGCAATCAGGAGCTTTTTCATGGTCAAATCACCGGTTTGCGCAGGAGGATGACAATGAGCACGCTGAATGCCACGAGCGGCGCCCAAGCGGGGTTCACGACGGACATGGTAAGGCTCTCGGCCACGCCGATCAGCATTCCGGCACCCAGCGCGCCGATGGGGCTGCCCAATCCACCAATGATGGCGACGGCAAACACGACCCCGATCCAGGCCTCGATTTGAGATGGAGCCAAAGTTCCGATCAGGGCAATGAAGACACCCGCGATACCTGCTGTTGCCGAGCAAAGACCAGCCAGAATGTATGACACGCGGGTGGAATTGATTCCGAAAGCCGACGCCACGGGAGCGTCATGGGCAGCGGCACGCAGTGCCTTGCCGAGCATGGTCTTGTTCAACGCGTACCAGGCCGCTCCTGCAAGCACGCCGGCACAAGCAAAGGCGGAAAGATCCAATACCGGCACGAAGATCGGACCGAGCCGGATGGTGGTCTGCGCATATGGCGTTTCGTAGCGAAGAAAGTCGGCCGACCAGATCCATTGGATCAGCGACTCGATCAGGATCGTGACGCCGAACGTCACCAGGAGAGAAGCGAATTCCTTCACCTTGAAGCGCACGAACACGCTGTGCAGGGCGATGCCGAGCGCGAAGAACAGCGGAGCGATCAGGAGAGCGCTCAAATATGCCGGAACGCCATAGACGGTGCCGAGCTGGTAGGTCAGGTAGGCGCCAAGGAACGCCAGCGCGAAGTGGCTGAGGTTCACAAGCTTCAACAGGCCCCAGCTCAGACTGAGACCCATCGCCAGCAGGCCATAGATCCCGCCCAACAGGACGCCGCCAACAGCGGATTGCAGGAAAAGAGCGACGGTCATCAGAATCTACGTCCCTCTGCGGACGTGATGATCGATGCCAGGAACACCAGGATATCCATACGTTATGCCTCCTCCCGTTTGCGCTAACGTTCGCACAAACATTCGTCCCACAAGGCGACCCTTCTGTCAACGGCTTTGAAGAAGTTAATTGGTCCACAAGCGCCTGGGCGAACGCACCACTATCGGCGCAGCAACGTCAATTCACAGATTTAAGTGTCTGAATATTTTTGATTTTTATGGCAGTCGGCGACCGCACCCAAGTGCTGGACGCGAAAAATCAAATGATTGCCACTTAAACGGTACAGAAGGTTTGACAACCGCGATACCAATGCTATCGTTGGCCAAAGCGATCATTCCGAGCCAAACACGATGGTAACAATTAAAGACATAGCGGCGATACTTCAAGTTTCCCCCTCGACCGTGGGGCGCGCCCTTGCGGACGATCGCCGCATCAGCGCCGAGATGAAGCGAAAGGTGAACGAAGCCGCGGCTCAAGCGGGGTATGTTGCCAATCGTGCTGCACGCATGATGCGCGGGGTGCAGAGCAATCTCGTCGGGCTGATCGTTCCGGATATCCGGAACAGCTTTTATTCGACGATTGCCCACGCTCTCTCGCAGTGCCTTCTTTCGGCGAATTACCAGCTGACCTTGTGCGAAACCGATGACGACAGAATGCACGAGCTTCGCCACATCAGGGAACTCACGAGCGTCAACGTCGCCGGGATCATTCTGGTCCCGAGCGCAAAACCTCATCCCGATTCCGCGCGAATCCTGAAAATGACGCCCCACATCCAATTGCTGCGAAAAGCGCCGCTGCTCGGCGACCAATGGTTTGGGATCGATGACAGACGGGCGCTTTACGAGAGCACCGAACATATCATCAATGCAGGTCACAAGCGGATCGCCTATGTCGGCGGCACGGAAGAACTGCCCACCGGCGCGGCTCGCGTGCAGGGCTTCCGGGACGCCGTCAAAAGCTCCGGCCGAGCCATCACCGTTCACGAGGAGCTTGGCGCCCCCTCCTCGCCCGAATTCGGACGGGAGGCCGTGCGTCGCCTGCTTTCCCTAAAGGATCGACCAACGGCGCTTGTGATCGGCGCAGTTCAAAACACCTCCGGAGTCATCGACGAAATCCAGGACCAGGCCTTGAGCGTTCCTCGGGATATTTCGATCGTCGGATTTGGCGATGAGCTTGGGTATCGGTGGTGGGGTCCGGGACTGACGACAGTCCAATTGCCCGTTTCGGAATTGGCGACCGCCTGCGGGCTTTGGTTCCTGCACCACCTCCAGAACAAGGGCGACCTCAGCAAGCCCTACAGCTTCATCTCTCCGCCCCATCTGGTCATTCGCGGCAGTACGGGCGCTCCGTGAACGCCGACAGGCTGCAGATTTCCCGCAGCAAGCGAGATCGGAGAGAGGCGCCCGTCCGGCGACACGCACCTCTCTTCGATCGGCTGCGACTCATCCCGTATCCAGGGCCGGACGCTGAAAGCCCTGGAAGATCTCGATGAGCGCCGCTAGACCATGCGGCAAGCCGAGGCGGCGCGGCTTGCGCGCCGCCTGACTGCTCAGCGGTATCCCTCTTCAAGGTCGATCTTCAATGCGCCCATGAGGCGAACGCCGGAATTGTACCAAGCGACGTTGATCGAGAGTTCGACAAGTTGCTTCTCCGACAGGAACTTCGCAACCCCGTTCCACACCGCATCGGAAACATCGACGTTCAGCGTCGATTCCTTGGCAAAGGCCATCACAGCCTTTTCCTGCTCGTTAAAGAGATCCGAGGTCTCGAAGTGTGGAATTGCATGGAACTGCTCCTCCGTGAGGCCAGCCTTGAGCCCATGAGAGTGGTGATGCTTCACCTCATATTCAGAGTTTGTGCAGTACCCGACCGTGAGGATTGCCATCTCCCGCAGCTTCGGGCTGAGGTCGGCAGCCCGCACCGCATTGGCGTAAGTGAGGAAATCGCCGAGGATCGCGGGAGCGTTGGCGAGCGCCAGGAAGATATTTCCGGTCGGAACTTTCCTCTCCTTCAGCAAGCGCTCATTGAGCGCTGGCTGCGTCGCGGCCAGTTCGGTATTCGAGACATATTTTACGCGTGCCATTTCTCCACCCTCAGCGTTGTCTTCGCAAATCTCCCTGTTCAAGGCGGCTCGGTTCGGAACCGACCGATTAACAGGTGCTAACGTTAGCATTAATAGCGCCGGAGATCCTAAGGTCAATCAGAATTTTCGGCCACAGCCGAAGCCCTGCAAGAATCCGGTCAGTGCGGTGCCGAAACCACCGGATTCCCCAAAATACCGATACCGGGAATCTCCACCTCGAGTTCGTCGCCCGGAACGATCGGCCCAACGCCCGCGGGCGTCCCGGTCATGATCACATCGCCGGGCAGCAGTGTCATGAACCGGCTCAAATAAGCAACGATGTCGGCAACCGGATAAACGAGGTCTCGCGTATTGCCCGACTGTTTCACGGTGCCGTTCTGACGAAGGATGACGTCAAGGTTCGTCGGATCGAGATCCGTGACGATGGCCGGCCCCATCGGCGCAAACGTATCGTAACCCTTGCCGGCCAGCAGGCAGCCGAACCTGCTTTCCTGCCGCTGGATGATGCGGTCGCTGATATCGTTGCCGCAGGTATAGCCGAGAACGTGCTCCAAGGCTTGCTCCTTGCCGATATGGCGCCCGCTTTTGCCGATGATGGCCACCAGCTCGGCCTCGTAATGGACGATTTCGCCATCGCTCGGATATTCAATGGCATCTCCATTGCCGCTCGCCGCCGTGCTCGGCTTCATGAACAGAACCGGAAGCGTCGGCTGCTCTTTTCCGGCCTCATCGGTGTGCTGCCGGTAATTGTAAGCGACGCCGAATATCCGGGGCCGCTCGACCGGGCACAGCAGATGGATGTCGGCAAGGCGATCCACCTTTCCCGTCCGCTCGACAGCCTCGAACGGATCGCCGGCGATCCGCTCAATCCTGCCCTCAGCTTCGATCCCGTAGTGAATTCCGTCTACCGCCCGATAACGCAAAATCTTCATTTTGATCTCCATTTTTTGCTAACGTTAGCGCAATGCAGCCGGCGTCGTCAACACATGACGGTCCCCGGTCGGACCACCGTTGCGCGACGACTATTGTCGAGGGCGCAAACGGAGCATCAAAGAAGATGTTGGTCGAGGACGACCCTGGGCTTTTCAAAGTGCCGGGCGTCTTGATGAAGATCGAACCCCGGACATCAGCCTAAGACTGGGGATGCACAACCCCAGAAGAGCGTTAGGCGATGTAACCCATAGGTCCTCACTTACGAGACAGCCGATAAAACAATCACGCGAGCTGGTCCATAAGCGCCAACGACTCGACCACTTTGAGCAACACCTGGGCACCGGAAATCATATGCGTGTCGGTTACGAACTCGGCCTCGTTATGGCTGATACCATCGCGACACGGGACAAAGATCATGGCAGTTGGGGCTATGCGGCTAACAAACAGCGCATCGTGAAAGGCACCGGAAACCATTTGGCGGCTCTTGAGACCAAGGGCTTTGCAGGCCTGCTCGATTGTTCCTGTGATCGATGATGCAAAGCGGCCTGGTGCCATGTCGACGCGCTGGCTGATGGCAACATCACAGTCCCAGCGCGCGGCCGCTGCCTCGCATTCCTTCCGCACATGCTGGTCCATTGCGGCGAGGGCAGCGGCGTTCGGATGGCGGATATCGACCGTGAAGGCAACAGAACTGGGAATGACGTTGATGGAACCCGGTTCGGCGGTGATACGGCCGACCGTCAACCGTGCCTCCGGATCCGCGGGCATGACCGCAGATTGAAGACTTGCGATTGCGGCTGCTGCCGCGCTCATGGGATCCTTGCGGAATTCGAGCGGCGTCGTGCCGGCATGCGCGGCGACACCCGAGAAGACCACTTCAAGCCATTTCGTGCCCTGTACTGCCGTGACCACGCCGATCGGCACATCTTCTTGTTCAAGGATCGGGCCTTGTTCGATATGCAGTTCGACAAAGGCAGAAACGGCATGGCTTATTGAACGCATTGCGGCTTCGGGCAGCGTTGCGAGCGTTGTCGCCAGCTCATCGGCCAACCGCGCGCCGTCCGTCGCATATATCGACTCCCAGTCCGCCATAGTTCCCACCCCGGCGAAGGCCATGGACCCCATGCAGCCAGGCGAATACCGGCTACCCTCCTCGTTGGTAAAGGCGACGACTTCGACGGCACGGTCGGTCTCAATGCCGGCGTCGGCGAGCGCTTCGAGCACTTCAAATGCGCTGAGCGTGCCAAGCGCGCCATCGAAGCGGCCGCCGGTCGGCTGGCTGTCGAGGTGGCTGCCGATGAGGAGCGGTGGCAGGAAAGCATCCCGGCCCTCCCGGCGAATGAACAGATTGGCGATATCATCCTGAAAGACGGTGAAGCCGCGGGCAAGCGCACGCTCGGCAAGCAGCCGGCGCGCCGCACGGTCTTCGACGCCCAAGGCCGGCCGGTTGACACCACCGGCAGGCGTCGCGCCGATCGTTGCGAAATCGGCGACGGACGCAAGGAGGCGCGCGGCGTTGACCTCCGGCTTGATGCTCATCGGCCGAGGCCTGCAATGAAGCGCTTGACTCGATCGAGCTCAACCGCATTCCACCAGACGCCATCGTATTTGAGGGCGCTTGCAATGATCACACCGTCGGCGACGGACAAGATATCGTTGGCATTCTCATGCGTGACGCCGCTACCCACCAATGTCGGCAGCGACCCCGCTTCCTTGATCATTCTGATATAATCAAGATCGGCGGCATGGCCGGTGCGCTGACCGGTGGCGATGACGACATCGGCATCGAAGAAAACGAGATCCTTCACCTGTTCTTCAACCGGCCGGTCCGCGACGATGGCGTGTGCACCATGCTTGACGTCGGCATCGGCAAAGATGCGGATGCCTCGGGCGCGCAGATGGGCACGGTAGCGCATGGCGCGTGCCGATTCTCCCTCCACGAAACCCTCATTGGCGATATAGGCGTTGGCCCACTGGTTGACGCGAATGAAGGAGGCAGACGAGGCAGAGGCGATGGCAAGCGCCGGGATCGCCGCATTGGCGAGCACATTGATGCCGATCGGGCGACCGAGCTCGCGGCGGATGCGGTCGGCGACAACGGCCATATGCGCTGACGTCTCGTGGCCGATATCGTTGGGCTTGGCAAACGGCACATCACCGTGGTTTTCGACAATGACGGCGTCGCAGCCGCCCGAGAGGTAAGCACGCGCATCCGAAAGACCGCGATCATAGATCTCCTCGACGCCCCCGTCGTCATAGCGCGGTGCGCCCGGCAGCGGCATCAGATGCACCACGCCGATCACCGGTTTGTCGCGCCCGAAAAGCGTCTTCAGCGTATCCTTGTCCTGCCGTCCGATGGGGTAGCTCATGGCGATCACATGTTTTCCAGTTTCAATGTCTTGGTGAGGACGGCGAGCTCCGCCCGGGTGGGGAAAGAAGCACGCGTGCCGGCACGGCCGACCGCGAGACCCGCCGCCCGTGTTGCAAGTCTTGCGGCATCGGGAAGAGGCACGCACTGCGCAAGAAGCCCGGCCAACGTGCCCGCAAAACAATCGCCGGCCCCGCTGGTATCCACGGCCTCACGTTTTTCAGCCGGGATCTGGAGCCAGGAAGATGCGTCCAGAACGAAGGCGCCCTCCGAACCGAGCGTTACGATGACTGTGGCCACACCCATCGCACGGAGGCGGTCGGCAGCGCGGTCAGCATGGGTTTCGCCGGTGAAGGCTTCGGCCTCCGGCCGGTTGACGATCAGAAGCGACACCGCCGCCAGATCCAGCTCTTCAGCAGGAAGCGGGCTTGGATTGAGGACCGTGAAAAGCCCGGCCGCGTGCGCCGCCTTCAAGCACTGCGCTGTCACATCGGCACCCAGGTTGCCCTGCATCAGCAACATGTCTCCGGCGCACCAGGTCGATGCGAGTGGACACATTGCCAGCGGATCGAACGCCTCCGCGCAGGCGGCGGCGGTAACGATGACGTTTTCGCCGTGGCGATCAATCAGGATCACCGAGCGATCACTGGGCAGGTCGAGCCGCGAGAGGCGCAGTTCGGAAATCTCGGCGGAGAGCACGCTCTCCATCCCGTCGCCGGCGGCATCCCGGCCAACGGGCGCCCAGAGCGTCACCGACGCGCCTGCCCGAGTGGCGGCAACGGCCTGGTTCGCTCCCTTGCCGCCGACGCCTTCGCCGGCAGCGGCTGCGTTTAGCGTTTCGCCCGGCATCGGCAGCCGCTCCAGGCGAAAGCTCGTATCGACGCAGACATTGCCGACGACGTGGATGGTCATGGTCCTGGACCTTCCGATCAGTCCGTTGCCCAGGCGAGCATCTGTTCGAACAGGGTCTTATAGCCCGGCCAGGCGATGAATTCCGGCGGCAGCCAGTGCGGGCCGACATCGGACGTCCAGACAAGCGTGCGGCCCTCGCCATAGGTACCGGTGACGAGCAGCGGCAGCGAGCCGTATTCGGAGGAAACCGTCATCAGCTGGTTGGCGCCTTCCTTGAGCGTCACTTCGTTGAAACCGAGCAGATAGGGAAACTCGCCGGCAATGCCCGCAAGGATCGGATGCGAAGCATCACCCGACACAACGGGTGTAAAGCCCTCCGGCACCTCGACACGATCGTCGACGGAAAGGCAGGACACCGGCAGCACCTCTTCGACAGCTGTGTTTCGGAAGCGCGCGCCGCCATTGATGCCCTGGAACGAATAGTAGCCACCGAACATCAGGAGCGCACCACCCTGGGCAACGTAGTCGCGCAGCAATTTCAGACGGTTCGGCGTGCGACGCGAGTGAATCCAGGTGTCGGGATGCAGAAGGAGCGTATTGGCGCCGATATCAGAGAGCACGATGGCGTCATAGGCCTGCAGGCCTTCGAGTGTGCTCGGAAACTCCTTCTGCGCCTCGTGTGCCGGCATGAAGGTAACGTCGAAGGGGCTATCCTCCAGGGTCTTCAGCAGTTCGTCCGCCCCGGTATGATAGGTCACGGTCGGGAACTGGTCGAAGCCCTTGATATGGGTGGCAGTCGATACCCAGGATTCGCCGGCGAGCAGCACTTTCTTCTTGGTCATGGAAACTCCTTGGACGATGGGCCAACGCTCAGCGCATGGCGGAAAAGACGGATTTCGGATTGTCGATCAGCATGCGGTCAATAGCCGCCTGATCGACGCCATGGCGCTTCAGACGCGGCAGGAAGTGCTTGAGAATATAGCCATAGCCAAAGCCGCCGTAGCGCGTCAGCATGATCTTCAAGAACACATCCTGCGACAGCAGCAGCCGGTCGCCAAAACCCTTGTCGACAAGGGTGGCGATAGCACGGGCATTCTCCTCGTCAGAAGGCGACTGGGCGTCCTGATCGGCATAGTAGTAATCCATGCCGATCATGTCGTATTCCAGAAAGGCGCCGCGCCTTGCCAGCGCCGTCTGGTAGTCGAGATCGTTGTGGCTGGGGTTCATATGGCAAAGGACGGTATGGCGCGGATCTGCCCCCTCCTCCTCGACCACATCGAGCACGCGATGCGCCAGACGCTCCCAGCCCGGCAGGTGGATGGAGAGCGGCAGGCTGGTGATGCGCGACGCCCGCGCTGAAGCGCGCAAGGATTTCTCCTCCTCGGCGGTGAAATTCCGGCTGACGCCAACCTCACCGATAATACCTGCCATGATCTCCGGCTGCGTCTCGCCGCCGCCGACGTCATCGACGATGAACTGCGTGACCGCGTCGACATCCATGGCTTTCAGCCAGTCGGGATGGGTGTGCTCCAGATAGAAGCCGGTCCCCATGATGATCCGCAGCCCCGACATGCGCGCGATGCGGGCAAGCCCTGCCGCATCACGGCCGATGCCGAAATTGGTCATTTCGACCACGGTACAGCCGCCCAGCGCCTGGAACCGCTTGAGCTCACCAAGCGCCAGGTCCCCGTCATCAAGCGAGACATTGTCCCGGTTCATATAGGGGTTCATGCGCAAGTCGCCGATAATCTCGATGGAGACCTTCTGTTCGGCGATCGCCTTTTCGTCCGGATGACAGGGGCAGATCCAGCTGGTCGCGCCATCGAGGAAGATATGCTCGTGCATTAGCGTCACGCCGAGATCCTCCACCGGGACAGGGCCGGTGACGGTCATGGCGGCGCCGGATTTCACCCCGATGGGATGACGAGTTTTCGGCGCGTCCCTGAAGAGATCATCGAGCATTCTCAGCGCCCCTTTGCGCCGCCGCGGAACAGGCGGAAATTCAGCCAGATCGCGACGAGGATGATGAAGCCGGTGACGATCGGCGTGAAGAAGGGCGACAGATGCGAGAGGATAAGGCCGTTTGCGAGCACTGCGACGGTGAGCGCGCCGAGCACGGTCCCCACGAGAGAGCCGCGTCCACCAAAGAGGCTGGTGCCGCCGAGCACCACGGCTGCGATGACATCGAGCTCGAAGCCCTGTCCCGCATTCGACGAGCCGGAACCGAGACGGGCGGCGAGGATGACGCCGGCTGCTGCTGCCGCCGTACCCGAGAGCACATACACCCGGAGGATGACCTGGCGCGTGTTGACGCCTGCTCGCCGTGTCGCCTCGGCGTTGGCGCCGACGCCCGTGACGTAACGACCGAAATGGGTTTCGTTGAAGGCGATATAGGCGACGGCGAGGATGACGATGGCGATCAGCGCCGGAGCGGGAATGCCGAGCACCCAGGCGCGGCCGAGCGCCACGAAGGGGCTCGTCGGCTCGATGGGGATCGAATAACCGCCGGTGATGAGCAGCGCAAAGCCACGGATCACGGAAAGGCCGGCAAGCGTGACGATGAAGGCGGGGATACGCTCATAGGCGATAAAATAACCCTGAATGACGCCCACCACGCCGCCGAGCAGCAACATCAGCACGATAGCCAATGGCCAGGGCACGCCGACTTGGAGGGCTGCCGCCGAAAGCGTAGCCGTCAAGGCGAGAACGGAGCCGACCGAAAGATCGATACCGCCCGTCGTGATCACGAAGGTCATGGCCGCCGCGACGATCAGCAACGGCGCGGATTGCCGGATGACGTTGAGGAGATTCGGCGCGGTCAGGAAGGCATCCGTTGTCACCGAAAAGAACAGGCAACAGACGACGAAGAACAGCGCGATCGACATGACGCCGCCATTGGCCACGACCTTGTCGAGGATCGTCGTCTCGCGCATGCGGGGCGGATGGCTGGCATAGGCGTTGGGTTCGGAACTCATGCGGAAGCGCCTCTTTCCCGGTTATGGCCTGCGGACCGGGCGGCAAATTTTCGCCCGACGATGAGATTGACGACATCCTCGATATTCGTGTCCTCGATCCGACGCTCGGCGACGTTACGCCCCTCATACATGACCTGGATGCGGTCGCAGACGAGGAAGAGGTCCTGCAGGCGATGCGTGATGAGGATGACGGAAACGCCGCGTCGCGAGACGGTGCGGATGAGCTCGAGCACCGCCTCCACCTCGGCGACGGCGAGTGCCGCCGTCGGCTCGTCCATGATGAGCACTGAGGGGTTGAAGGACGCGGCACGGCCGATGGCGATAGACTGGCGTTGGCCGCCCGAAAGGTTTTCCACCTTCATGTGTGTATCGGGAATGACGATGCCGAGATTGGAGAGCATGTCGTGCGCCCGCTCATGCATCAGCTTCTTGTCGAGCATCGGTAAGCCGGCCACCCGCCGTTTCGGCTCGCGACCCAGGAAGAGATTGCCAGCGACATCGATCGTGTCACAGAGCGCCAGATCCTGGTAAACCATCTCGATACGCGCTGCGCGCGCATCTGCCGGCGAGGTGAAGGCGACCTCTCTGCCGTCGATCTCAATGGTGCCGGCGTCCGGGATCACGGCGCCGGACAAAACTTTGCTGATGGTGGATTTGCCTGCGCCGTTGTCCCCCACCAGGCCGAGGACTTCCCCGGGCTTCAGATCGAGTGAGGCGTTGTCGAGCGATTGCAGCGCACCATAGCGCTTGGAAATGCCGGTCATGCGGACGCGGCTGACTTGCGTGTCGGTCATATTCAATGCCCTTGCTGAAAATCCGGCCGCCCAGCTTGATCGACAGGCAGGGCGGCGACGGCAGTTCGGCTTACTTGAACATAGCGCGATACTGATCGACATTTGCCTTGGTGACGATGGTGACCGGCACGTTGATGATCGGCTCGATCTTTTCGCCCTTCTTGACCTTGACGAGCGCCTCGACCGCGGCCTTGCCCTCACCGGCCGGATCCTGCTGGATAACAGCTGTAACGAACCCTTGGTCGATGCCATCGATGGCGGATTTCGTCAGATCCCAACCGAAGACCTTGATGCTATCACCGCGACCCTGGCTGGCAACAGCGGAAACCGCGCCGAGCAGCGCCGGCTCGCCGGTCGCATAGAGCGCTGTCATGTCAGGGTTGGCCGTCATCAGGTTTTCGGCAGCGGACAGCGCGACGTCCTGCACGTTCTGGCCATCAACGGTATTGAGGAACTCGACCTTCTGGCCGCCCTCGCTCACGGCAGCCTTGAAGCCGTCGAGGCGCTGGTTCTGAATGAAGGAGTTAAGCGCGCCGACGACGCCGACCTTGGCGGCGCCACCCATGTCGCTCTTCACATAGTCGGAAAAGAACTTGCCGATCTCGCCACCGGCCGCAGTGTTGTCGACGCCGACGAAGGCGATGTTGTCGCCTTCCGGGATCTGCGCATCGATTGCGATGACCGGAATGCCGGCATTCTTGGCAGCAGTGATGGCCGGCTTCACGCCGTTGACATCGATAGCGACCAGAATGATGCCGTCGACTTTCTGCGTGATGTAGGTTTCGATCGCATCGTTCTGCGCCGAAGGTACATTGTTGGCGTTGAAGATGACGAGATCGGCACCTGCAGCCTTGGCCGCGGCATTGGCGCCGTCATTGATCTGGTTGAAGAAGAGTGCCTGCTGGTTGATAGTGACGAGCGCGTATGTATCGGCAAAGGCGCTGGAAACACCCATGGAAAACGTCATGGCTGCGGCTGCAGCGCAGCCGAGAAAATATTTGGTCCGACCCATTTTTAGGTTCCCCTTGTTAGAAGCCGCGGACGGCAACAGAATTTACAAGGGCATTATTCAAGTGACTTGAATTATTGTCAAGTCACTTGAATGTCGGTAATCGCAAAAGTTAACTTGGAAACTTTCTTGATTTAAATCAAAATGTTGCCGGGGTATTTACCCAGAAAATCGAGGCGCGCTGGTTTCCGACATTGCGATACCAATGGGCTAGCTCCGAATTGAAAACGAAACTATCTCCGGCGGAC
This sequence comes from Rhizobium sp. J15, assembly GCF_002531825.1. Classification (GTDB taxonomy): domain Bacteria; phylum Pseudomonadota; class Alphaproteobacteria; order Rhizobiales; family Rhizobiaceae; genus Rhizobium. The sequence goes on from NZ_NWSX01000060.1 coordinate 29,544, forward strand.
AGGCGAAAGGTCTTGTCGCCGATCATCAGTTCGATCTCGCCGACGAGGACGTAGCCCACTTCTTCGCCGACATGCTGGATCGGCCCGGCGCTCTCGCCGCCCACATCGATATGGTGAATGTTGCACTGGAGCAGATGGCCCTGCGAATAGGGAATTATGCGCTCGAGCGATATGCCCTCGCCGCGCCGTAGCGGATCGAGCGAGATCAACGGCCGCGTGCCGGCGCGAAACACCACGCCCTCGTCGGCATCCGTCTCCTCGAACATCCAACCGATATTGGAATCGAGCGCCTGCACCAGCCGATGCAACATGGGTAACGATGGCGAAGCCTTGCCGTTCTCGATCTTGGACAGCAGGCTTTCGGAACAATCCGCAGACAGTGCCAACGCCTTCAGCGTCAGCCCACGCGTCTGCCGCGTAAGCTTGAGGCGCGCACCAAGCCGCACCGGATTCGACTGAATCTTGTCCTCCCGGCTAGTTTCAGACGGCAAAGGCGGATTGACCATATTCATGTTAGAGGCATCGCATTGATCGGCGCTCTAATCATAAGTCCTTCAGTTAAGCCCTGTCCAGTTAGAATGCTTTAAGCCAAGAGTTACGCTGGCTTGCGCGAATATGATCCGCCGGTGGCTCGTCGGACTTACAAAGCGCCTTGAAGGGATGTGAACCTACGACCCGCTGCTTTTTCCCACGTATAAATGAAAACTCCTGCTGGCGATCTTCGTCACCATCGGCAGTTCGCGACCTGCAGGTTGTCGGCGCCTTCGGTGTCCGACGACATTGCCGGGCTCAATCAGCTAAGGCAGCCTGACCTTCCTTTTGAACGAGGTCGCGATCGGAGACCACCAAAAGAGTGTAGCCGAGTGCATGGTACGCCAGGCCTACGGGAACCGGCCGTGAAGGAAACGATGGCACTGCCGATGCTCGCCGGGCCATCGGACAGGTAGGCGGAGAACGGCGACGTTACCGGTGAAGCGTTCGACTCGCCCCGTGGCCGGCTATTCGCCGCTTGACCTTGTTATCAAGGGCTGCGGGCTGGTCAGCGGACGTCTTGCACGGCCTTAGCCGCCTTTGGCCGTGAGTTATAAACCATCTCCGAGCTCGCCGACGACTCGAACGGCCGCCCCGAAGGCAGATCCGTCACAATGAGGTGCAATGCCTCTTGGCTACATGCAACACGTGCATTTACTATATTCCTTTATCCGTTATTAGGAGGATTAACGCTATTAGAAGTTGTCCAAGATATTTTTGAAAAACGGTTGCGCACAAATGTCATTGCCTATGGCCGAGCAAGGGCGGCGTCATGAAATCGACTTTCTAAGAGTAGCAAGTTTCGGCTTGTTGATTTTATTTCATACCAGTCTGCTTTACGGTACGCGGTCATGGCACTTAAATTCCGATGACCCAAACCGGGTGGTCGATCTCATCGCTGTGGCTTCGCATCCTTGGCGGATGAGCCTGCTGTTTTTCATTTCGGGCATTGTTACTGCATCGCTTTTCGAGCGCCGTTCGGCCGGCGAAATCCGTAGTGCAAGGTCAAGGCAACTTCTGCCGCCGTTTATTTTTGGTGTTCTGTTCATCGTCCCTCCCCAGATTTACGTCGGACAATATGATTCATTTTGGGAGCGGATGACCTACTGGGAATTTTGGACGTACTACATCCACGGCGGAATTCAGTTTGAGCATCTGTGGTTTCTGCTCTATTTGTGGTTTTATACACTCGTTTGGTCGCTTATGCACCGATTTGGCCCTCACGTGCCCGACAAGCTTTCTGCCTCGCTGGCTGGTACATTACGGGGTCGATGGCTCCTCCTGCTACCTGTGCTCTACCTGACAGCTGCACGAACGACGCTCTATCCCGCATTCGGCGAGACGTTGGACTTCATGCATGATTATTGCGCTCATGCAGTCTACCTCCCAATGTTCCTCGCGGGGGCTCTCCTGGCAGGCCATGCCTCCTTCTGGCAAGAGATCGACCGTTGCAAGTGGCGATGTGCACTGATTTCCCTGTTCTCGGGTACACTGTTGGCAGCAGTCGTTTTGACGCTGCCGCGCGATCAATGGCCGCCGGAGATGCTTATTGCCATGCGGATGATCCGCTCAATGTTCCAATGGTGCACGCTGCTGACGATCCTGGCATTTGCGCGGCGGCTGATCACCCGTCCCAATCCTGTAGTGGCCTATCTCAATAGAGCAGTTTTGACTTACTATGTCCTACATCAGACATTCATCGTGCTGCTGGCCTATCTGCTGAAGCACTCGGGATTGCTGCAGCTTTGGTCGTCAATCCCCGTGCTGCTGGCGACCTGCCTACTGTGTGCGATGAGCTATGAGCTGAAGCGGTTTCTGTCGGCGCTGGCAAACCGGCTGCATCGATCCTCTGGGCTTGCTGACCAGCCAAGCTAATCAGGATTCTAGTTTCCCTACTCTTCCTTGAATGCCCGCGCGACCTGATCCATCAAGGGCTTCGTCAGATAGGCCAGAGCAGTCCGCTCGCCAGTCTGTATAAAAGCTTCGACTGGCATGCCGGGAACAGGTGTGACCTGGCCGAGCCGCTGCCACTCTCCATCGGAAACCTTGGCGCGAACGACATAATAGCTGAGACCCGACCGCTGATCCGCCGTGAGGTCCGCCGCCACACTCGTTACGACGCCATTCAGCTCAGGCGTGTTTTGCTGGCTGAAGGCGGAAAACCGCAGATGCACTGTTTGCCCAATGGTTACCTGATCGATGTCGGTCGGCGAGAGCTTGACCTCGGCAATCAGCGCATCCCCGTCCGGGACGATCTGCATGATCGCCTCACCCGGGGCGATGACGGCGCCCGGTGCGTGGACGGCAAGCTGATGCACGATGCCGCCCTGCGGCGCTCTAATATCGATACGTTGCAGGTCATCCTCAGCAGCGACAAGGCGTTCGGAATATTCGCCGATATCGCCCTCGGCTTGCCGAAGCTGATCGGAGACCTCGCTGCGCTGGTCATCATCGATCTGGATGATTTGGAGTTCAGTTTCCGTGATCTTTCCCTTCGTCTGCGCCTCGGTCGCAACTAAACTGCCGAGTTCCCCTGTCAGGCTCGCCGCCTCCCGTTGGAGTGCGTAAACCCGGTTGGCGGGGACGAGCCCTTGATCGAACAGGCGCTGCACGCTTTCGAGCTCCTTTTCGATCAGCGCAATTTCCTGGCGCTTGCCGGTTTCCTGAGCGACCAGGCCCTCGGTTTCCTGCTTGAGTTGCTGGATCCGCTCGCGCAATTGAGCTTTGCGCCCCACGAGTGACGACCTACGGTCGGCAAAGAGACGCTTCTCACCCTCGATCGAGCGCGCCACCTCCGGGTCGCTGGCCCTCGCCAGCAGTTCCTGCGAAAAATTGATCGACGGCACGCCGTCGCGTTCGGCCATGAGTCGTGCCGTTCTTGCGGAAAGCTCGTTCAGACGCTTTGTAATGATGGCGAGATTAGCGCGTGTCTGGGTGTCGTCCAGATGGATGAGGATCTGCCCGCCTTTCACCAAATCGCCATTCTTGACGAAAATCTGGCCGACGGTGCCGCCCTTCTGATGCTGTACCGGCTTCACATAGGTATCGACGACGACCGTTCCGGATGCGATGACGGCGCCCGAAAGGTGGGTGGTGGCGGCGAGACCGCCCATCACGCCGCCAAGCAGGACGACGATGCCGAGGGCAACGGCTGTCAACTTCCGGATCGCGCGTTCCGCCGATGGCGCTCCGGTCTCGCTCATGATCCCGTCTCCTCGCCGCCGACCAGCAGACGCATGGGCTGCGGCATTGGCATGGGCGGCCTCGCCGTAGTCTTCTTCAACACCTCGTCCTTGGGCCCGAAGGCCTGCATCTGGCCATTGCCCATGACAAGAACCTGATCCACGGCAGTGAGCGCACTCGGCCGGTGCGCGATCACAACAGCAATGCCTCCCCTTGCACGAACGCCGGAGATTGCTCTTGTCAAAGCGGCCTCGCCATCGACGTCGAGATTGGAATTCGGCTCATCGAGAACCACGAGGAACGGCTCGCCATAAAGTGCACGGGCGAGCGCAATACGCTGACGCTGGCCGGCCGACAGAACCGATCCATGCTCCCCGACCTTTGTGTCGAACCCATCGGGGAACTGTACGATCATATCGTAGACGCCTGCAGCTTTGGCCGCGGAGATGACAGCCTCGGAGTCGGCCTTCGGATCGAAACGCGCAATGTTCTGAGCGATCGAGCCGTCGAAGAGCGAGACGTCCTGCGGTAGATAGCCAAGATGGCGACCGAGTTCGCTCGGCTCCCATTGGGTAAGCAATGCCTGGTCGAGCCTCACAGCGCCTCCTAACGGCAGCCAAAGGCCTGTGATCGCGCGCGCGAGTGTGGATTTCCCCGATGCGCTTGGACCAATTACCCCGACCGCCTCGCCTGCCGAGACCTTGAAGGAGACCCCTTTAACTATGAGGTTGCGATTACCTGGGGCGGCGATCTGAAGGTTCTCGACGACCAAGCTCTCGCGCGGCGCCGGCAAAGCGACTTCACGCTGATCCGACGACATGAGCGTCATCAGCTTTGTCAGCCGTGTCCAGCTTTGACGAGCGGCAACGAAGCCCTTCCATTGTCCGATGGCGAGTTCTACAGGCGCCAGCGCCCGGCTCACCAGGATCGAGCTTGCAATCATGATGCCGCCCGTCGCCTCTTGGCGAATGACCAGAAAAGCGCCGACGGCGAGAACACCCGACTGCAGCATCATGCGCAGGATCTTTGACGCTGTCGCCAACCCACCTGTGACAGTGCTGGCGGCGATGTGGTTTGCAAGGTATCGCCGATTGAGATCGGTCCACCGCTCGCCAATGAAATGGCCGAAGCCCATCGCGAGGACTGCTTCCGAATTTCGTTTGGTCGCCTCGGCAAGGTTGATGCGCTCGGCCGAAAGCTTGGCCGCTTCTTTTGCCGGTTGGCGCGAGCGGACTTCCGTCAGCATCGTCAGGCAGATGAGCATAAGTGCCCCGGCGAGCGCAGTCACACCGATCCAGAAGTGGAAGAGGAAACAAAGGAAGAGATAGAAGGGCATCCAGGGCATGTCGAACAGAGCCGTCGGCCCCTGCCCCGATAGAAAGCCGCGGACGGTGTCGAGGTCGCGAACGCTTTGCAATCCGTCGCCCGGCATTTGCATGCGCGACGGCAATAAGACTAGGGAGCCGTAGACACGGTCCCCGAAGCGTTCATCGACTGCTGTTCCAACCCTGACGAGGATCAACGACCGTATCAGTTCCAGCAAACCCTGGAAGACAAACAGCGTCGCGGTAATGATCCCCAATCCGACCAATGTCGGCAAGCTTCGTCCGGGAATGACCCGGTCGTAAACCTGAAGCATGAAAATTGAGCCGGTTAGGGCGAGGATGTTGATGACACCGCTCGTCAGGCCGACACCTAGGAGGGCCTTACGAAGCGACGACAGGACCGCCACAAGAAACACTTGTGACGGTTGTTCTGCGGCGTTGTTCAAGTCGATTTCCCCTTTGTCACGCCGAAGCCGTAAAGCGGAAGTCGTCCTGATGGAGGTTAGCCAGCGCGACGTTTTTCAGGGTGATCGACGTGTTGGCGTCATGGGCAATTACCGTGTCGGCTCCGACCTGGCTGGCAGCGGCTAGCACTGAGGCAAAGTCGGCAAACATATCCATGCCGACGTCAATGATGTCGGCGCTCTGCGCTCCTGCCACGAAATCATTTATGATGTCGCCGCCGAAGGCAGACCTGAATACAAACGTGTCGTCTCCGTCCAAGCCGATAAGTATATCGTCGCCGGCCCCTGCGTGGATGCTGTCGGCGCCGGTGGTCCCCGTGATAGTGTCGTTGCCTGAGGTTCCCCCGACATAGGAAATATGCGACCTCAGATCATTCCTGTTCCATGTCGTCCCGTTGGCGAAGACGACGGTGTCAATGCCGCTCTGATAGTACTCGTTGAGATTCCCTTTGAGCAGGATGCTGCCGCCATCGCCCGCACCCGCCGCACTCTCGGCGATGACAAGCGTCACATCGTTGCCGTTGCGCACCAGCGTCACATCAGCCGGGTTGATGCCAGAGAGCACCAGCCGGTCGTTGGCATCCCACTCGCCCCACTCCATGATCGTGTCGTTTCCGTCACCGCGAGCATAATAGATCATGTCGTTGCCGTAGCTGCTGGTAATAGTATCGTTGCCGATTCCACCGGTGATGCTGTCATTGCCACCGCTGGCATCGATCGTGTCGTTGCCGGCGCCTGTATTGATGATGTCGGCCGCACCAAAACCGGTGACCACATCGTCGCCCGATGTCGAGGTCTGGGCCAGCAATATCGCCCGCATCGTATCGCGCGTCCACGTCGTGCCGTCGGCAAAGGCAATGCTGTCGGTGCCACGGCCATAATAGTCGTCGAG
>NZ_NWSX01000061.1 GCF_002531825.1 Rhizobium sp. J15
GGAATCCCAAATCGTTAAATCGTCACCGCGCCCTAAATCAGAAAGACTGCGACACGCTTTAGATGACCAGCCGCGCCGCCCGGCCATTTTTCCGTTCGGCATTGCTATAGTAGCTACCGGCCTGCGTGATCGAGGCATGCAGCGACTGCTGCATCGTCTCGAGCAACGGAATGCCGCGATCGGCCGATTCCGTCATGAAGCCCGACCGCAGTCCGTGGGCGGAGAAAGCGGCGGCGTCGAGCCAGGCCTGTCGGGCGCGGGCTTTGAGGATCAGGTTGACCGACTGCGGGGTGAGGGGACGCGGCACGACATTGCCCCACCGATCGATCTTGCGGAACACCGCCCCGCCCGAAACTTTTCCACGCTCCAACCAGTCTTTCAGCGCCGTCACCGCCCGTCCGATCAACACGACGCTCCTGCCGTCGTCGCTGTTGGCGCGTTTGGTGCGACCGAGTAAAATCGTCAAACAGGGCAGGGGAGGGGAGTTGTCGTTCTTGGGATCGGTCCGGATCGGCGCTTCATCAACGAGTTGCTCGACGCGAAGTTCAGCCAGTTCCGAGCGCCGCCGGCCGCCGGCAGCAAATCCGACCAGCAGCAGCGCCCGGTCGCGCACGTCGATCAGACGGTCGCTCGCGCAGGTCGCCAGCAGTTTTTGCAGCACGGCGGCGGTGACTGCCTTCTTGCTTTTGCGCTGCCGCAGCCGGCCGGCGGCCCGTACCGCCAGCCGCAGCGCATCACGAACGACCTGGGTTCCAAACACGCCCGCGTGGCCGCGCCACCGGGTCAGCGTGCTCCAATTGGCCAGCCGCCGTTTGACACTCGACGGCGCGTGCGGGCCCAAAACCTTGAGCAGTTGTTCGGCGCGCAGGACGAACGCCACCGTTTCCGGCATGCCGTGCTCAGGGTTGTTTGCCTTTTCCGCCGGATCCCAGAGGTGATGGGCGATAAATTTCAGGATCAGCAATTTCGGCGCCGGCCAGGGCAGGGGAGCACCGGTCGCCAGCTGGCACCAGCGCTCGATATAGCCGAGATCGGAGGCGAGCGCCCGCAACGTGTTGTCGCCGGTGCCGGTTTTTGCGAGATGGCGCAGGGTGGCGACATCGTCGTCGGCGAGGATGTCGGCCAGCCTCTCGCGGCGATCGGCCGGCAGGATCCCCGCCAGCGCGTCCAGCTGTTGACCGCGGGGGAGGGGGCCTTGTTGCGGGACAGGACCGTCGGTCAACTTTCGAGCCACTCCCTTAGCCGGTGGGATTATCGCGCGTCGATGCCGGGTGGCATTTCAGATCGGTCTTGCCGAAATCAAAGCCCTTGAACAGCAGCGGCGCCCTGGCGACCGCCGCCACCGCGTAGGAAAAGCAGTCGCCCATGTTGAGGCCGGCCGGATGCCGGCCTTTGCCATAGCGCTCGAGCGCCTGCTCGGCCGCCTGGTAATGCTTTCCATCAAAAGCGACGGCGGTGATATTGGGGGCGCCGAGCAAGCGGGCGACGATATCGCCGGGGTTGGAAAACCGCTTGGCGGCCAGAACCGTTCTTGTTTCGAACAGCGTCGGCCAACCGATGACGATGGACGGCTCTTGCCGCAACACCGCCTTGAACGTTTCGGCTTCCGGCTCATCAAGCATGATCGCGATCAGGACCGAGGTATCGAGAGCGATCACTTCGGCAATCCGTTCTCATCATAGAGATCGTCGTGCGCCGACGTCGTGCCGGCCGGAACGCTGTGGCGGCCTTCGGCGGCGAGCTCCCAAACGGCATCGAGCGGATGGACATTGCTCTGCTGGCGAAGCTCGATGTCGTAACGCTCGAGCGCGATCTCGACGAGCTTGTTGATCGGCTGGCCGGTGCGCCGTGCCAGCGCATGCGCCAGGTCGCGGGCCTTGGAGCTGCGGACGGAGAGCTGTGGTTCGGACATTGCATTTCCTCGGCGGAATTGATGCTAAACATAACAATTCGGGCCGCAGATGGCAAGGATTTGGCATTAGATGGCTGACTATCGATAACCGATGATTATCGATAACCATGATGCAGGTCACAATCCGCACCCTGACGGTAGAGAAGCGGGATATTGCGATGTTTTCAATGCGTTACGATCTCGCCAACCCTGCCATCCAGACCCCGCCGACGTCCGGCACCGCAATCGCCATATGGCTTTTAATTCCCGATTTTCAATTGAAGCGCTAAGCTATAAACTCGGCTCTCGATTTTGACCTAGCGGCTTCATGCCTGATGTCGATTGCCAAGCTATTTCCTCCCCGCGATGATCCCGGTTCAATCCGAGGATTGATCGAGCTCAATCTTTCGGTAGCCATCGCTCAACATCTGCATGAACATCCGCCGTTGCGCGGGGCCCAGAATAACCCCGCGCTCCAAGGTTTCCAGCGTATCGGTCCAGTTCTCGCGCTTATGGCTGGCGCCGGGATGTCGAGGGGAGTCCACGCGATGCGTCAGCCCAAGGAGTTCAAATTAGGCCGGCTATTCTGACGGTCGGTCAACCTTGGAGCGGATTTCTCCCCGTCGCCATTGCTCCAGCCTTTGAGCATAACGCGGCGCGATCCGATCGAAATTCTCCCAGCTATCCTCGGTCATGGCGTCACCAGGTTTGCGCAGTTGTTGCTGTCGCCGAAGATCTCTGTCACATCGTCGAGCACCGAGGCGTTCTGAGGTTTCATCAGGCGCCTCATATAGGCGTGGCAGAAAGAATCATGTTCTGGCCGCACATCGCCTTCCCACAGCAAGCCGCCGAGAGTGGAAGAGAGAAAGGCCAGAGGCGTCAACCGGCGCTCCCAAAGCGCTGCGAGTTGTTCGTCGGCGAGACGGCCTTCGCGGAGGATGCCGTTCAGCGCGCACCAGCTGGCAATGAAGGCGTCTTCGACCGAGAGCTCCGGATTGCCGCCCGAGAGCCTCGGGTGGGAAGTCGACGTTGTCGACGGTCTGAGTCGGACGCTTGACGCTCTTCTGCCGACCCACATCCTCGCCATTTCCGACGCGGCGCCACAGCCGGCGGCGCGAGGCTACTTCCGGCCCTTGGCGCGACGATAGTGACGAGCATCTTTCAGTCGCTTCTTCCGCATTGCCGGCTGAATGCACACGCCGCGATGATCGAGAGCTCCCCGTTTTCGCGTCGATACGACCCTCGAGAAGGGCAGGGGAGGCGGCGGCACCGTCCATCAGTGTGACCTTGATCGTTGCAACCCTTCAGAGATCAAGACTGCGCCTGGCTTGCATGAAGCTGCGCGCATCGTTCAGGCAGTCGACAGCAAGGAGCCGGTCGCCGCGCAGGAGGAAACAGTCATGCTGGCTTCTGAAGCGCCCAATGTGGTCGTCGTACGATCGTAGCCGCGATTGAGACCAGCGATCTGCAATTTCGTTGCGTATTGATCTGACCAGAACCAGGGGCGGGGACGGTAGGGAACATGCATGCCGAGGATATTGCGTGCAACGTGTTCCGCCTGGTCGATTGCCCGCGGGACCGACTCGATCCGGATCACCTCTCCGGCATGTTCGAACGCGGCGCAGTCGCCTGCGGCCCAAACTGCAAGGTCGGATGTGCGGCCGAGTGCGTCGACAAGGATGCCATCTTGCGTGTCCAAGCCGGCACTATCAGCAAGACTTGTTTCAGGTCGGACACCGATCCCGACCACAACTGCGTCGAAAGACGGAGACGATCCGTCCTCCAACGTGGCCATTACCGCCGCACCGTCCGATTTGAGGCCGGCAAGGCCGGTACCCTCGCGGATGTCGACGCCTTGGGAGCGGTGCAATTCCCGAAAATAGGTAGCCGTCGGTTCAGCGGCCACACGGTTGAGGATACGTGGCGCCATCTCGACCAGCGTCACCGCGACACCGGCCTGGCGTGCGGCCGCTGCCACTTCTAGCCCGACATAGCCCCCGCCGACGACGAGAAGGCGAGCGCCGTGAACGAGACGCGGGCGCAGTGCATCCGCATCTGCCTTGCTCCTCAGGTAGAAGATCCTATCGACGCCTTCCGCCATACACGCCGGCAGGCGCACCGGACTGGACCCTGTGGCAAGAACGAGATGATCGTAGGGCAATTGCGCTCGTGATGTCTCGACGGTCTTGCCGGCGAGATCGATAGAGAGTGCGGGTTCGTCGGGCCGCAGGTCTATCCGGTGCCGCTCGTAAAAGTCTTCATTGCGAAGCGACAGGCGCTCGGCCGCAAGCGTTCCGAGCAGGTATGCCTTGCTGAGCGGCGGGCGTTGATAGGGCGTCACCTTCTCAGCACCGAGCAGCGTTACTACACCTTCGAACTTCTCCTGCCGCAGTGTTGCCGCCGCGGCGAAGCCGGCTTGCCCGGCGCCTACAATGACAACGCGAGTAGCCATCGTTTACATACCCCTGGGGACGCGGATTATCGCGCCGTCAAGCCGAGCGTCCACCTTGATCTGGCAACTGAGGCGGCTGCCGGGCTCACGGGGCGCGGTGGTGAAGTCGAGCATGTCATTTTCGTGGTCGCTGGCAGAGTCGAGCCTGCCCGCGAGGTCTTCATCGATGATCACGTGGCAAGTCGCGCAGGCGGCGGCGCCATTGCATTCGGCAACGATGCCCGTCACCGAATTCTGCAGGGCAACCTCCATCAGGCTGAGACCCAGGGATGCGTTGCACGCGCGTGCGCTTCCATCCGGAAGTATAAAGGTGACATTGGCCATTTTTTCCTCCTCTCAAACGTCCCAGGTCACGGGCAGGGTGGTCGGCCCGCGGAAAACCCATCCGTGAATACGCACCGCGTCATGGCGGGCAAGACGCAAATTGCGAAGGCGTTCGAATAGTCCGGGTACGACAAGACGACCAACCATGTGGCGGGCGAGCCAGGCGCCGGCACAGAAGTGAGGGCCGCCCCCGAAAGCGAGATGCGATTTCTTTTCCCGGAAAACATCGAAATGGTCGGGAGCCTCGAAGCGGCTTGCGTCGCGGTTGGCCGCGCCGACGCATAAGCCGATCTGGTCCCCCTCATGCAGTTGGATGCCGGAAAAAACGACGTCTCGCGTCACTCGGCGCGGATACATGCCGATCGGCGAGATCCAACGGACGGATTCCTCGAAGGCCGTCGGCCAAAGGTCCGGGTTAGCCTTGACCCGTTCCAGCTGAGCGGGGTTCTCTAGAAGTCCCAGCAACAGCGTCAGTATGGAGTCGCGTGGTTCATTCAGGCCACCGCCAACCGCGACTTTGATATTCGCATAGATCTGCTCGAGACTATGAGGATCCTCCGCATGGAGCATAGAAGACAGAACGGAACCGTTCGGTTGGTCACGATGGTAGGGCAGCGCGCGCCGGATTGCATCTTCGACGCCGCGTGCGGCGTCCTCCGCCTTTTGGGAGATTTCGGGATCGGCCGAGTAGTTGCCAGCGCCGTCGATCAAGGATTGCGACCACAGCGCCATCGTCTGCCAGTCGACGTCGATGAAGCCAAGCACCTCCGCCAATGCCCGGCCGGCCATCGGAGCGGCGAGCGCATGTAGCAGATCAGCCTCGCCGTCTGTCTCGAAGGTGGCGACCACCTCGTCGAAAATGATTTCCAGTCGCGGTGCCCAACAGGATTTGACCGCGCCCGGTCGCAGCGCTGGCTCGATGGCCTTGCGTTCGCGTGCGTGAAGCTCCCCATCCTTACGCATCATGGTATGGCCCATGACCTTGTTGACGAGGGATTGCGGATTGACCGACGAGAATGTCTCAGAATCACGTTCCATGGCCACGACGTCGTCGTAGCGGGTCGCAATCATGATATTGGCGGCTTCGATCCTGACGATGGCAGCCATTCCGCGAGCGCGTTCGAAAGTCGGATAAGGATCCTTCAAAAGCTCGCCGAACGAGACATCAGAAATCACGGGCACAGATCTTTGATCGTTTGCAGGCATTGTATCTCCTCCAATCTCGCCCTCCAGCGAGTTGCTCACCGAGGAAATTACAAAGGGACTTTCCTTGCGACAATTGGATGGATACGATGAATGTCATCGGATTTTTCGATGACCCAGGAAAAGCGATGATTCCGGACGATTTGGCCCAGATCGATTTGAGATCGATGCATGTGCTTGTTGCGGTCCATGACGCAAGATCGTTTTCTGCTGCGGCTGCGCAGTTGCATGTTAGCCAGTCCACGGTGAGTTATGCGATCGACCGCCTTCGCCGCGCATTCCGCGACCCGCTCTTTGTGCGGCAGGGCAACAGCATTGCCGAGACGGACAAGTGCAAGGATCTCGTCTCGCAAGCACGCGAGATCGTCGACCGTATGCTGGCGATTGCCGTGCCGGAGGAGTTTGATCCCGAGACCGCGGACGGCACAGTGACACTTTCATGCAATCACCACGAGCGCTTCCTGCTGTTGCCAACGTTTATCCCGGCCTTGCGGGCGGCGGCGCCGAAAGTGGTGCTCAATATCTTGGAATCGGCTGTCAACGGAAAGCAGCAGTTGAAGGAAAACAGCGCCGATATCGTGCTTGGGCCAGTCCGCATCCTCGGGGAAGGCTATTTCCGTAGAAGGATATTCTCCGACCACTATTCCTGTGTCATGGATGCGCATAATCCCCTTGCCGCGGGCGAATTGACGCTTGAGCGCTTCCGCAAAGCCGCTCATGTCGCCGTCACGCATAACGGCCAATGGCAGGCGCTTTATTTCGCGGCGCTGCGCGAACACGACATCTTTCTCACACCGCAGCTCACCCTTCCGAGTCACGATAGCATTGAGCTGATGATTGCTGGCACGGACCTTGTTGCGACTATTCCCAACAGGCTGGCACGTGCCTACGGCGGGCAACTCTGCGTGCGGCGTTTTCCGGTTCACATTGCAATCGATATCGACATTTATTGGACAGAGCGGACCCATAAATCGGGCTTGCATCGCTGGGCGCGGCAGTTATTAGCTGACGTGACGACGTCATGTCTCAACCAGTCGCCGGACGGAGACGATGACCGGTAGCCTGAGCCTGCGCATCGACCGCCTTCTTTTCAACAGAGGTAAAAAGCCACTCCGATGACCGCTATTCGGCGGCGATGCTCGGAGGCTTCTTGGTGGGCCGCCGGGCTTCCGACGTCAATTCCGGAAATAGATGACCGGCATGCTCAATGACGTTCGCGCTTGTCTCCCGGATATGAAGCTCGATCAACTTCAATGCCGTATCGACATTCCGCTCCATGACAGCGTCGACGATCATCTTATGTTCAACGTCCTTCTCCCGCCATTTCGTGCGAAACTGTGACGACATGCGTCGATACCGATGGGCGCGCTCAAAAAGCTTGGCTCTCATTTCGAGCAGCACTGGCGAACCGCAGGCAGCAACAAGCGAATAGTGGAATTCGCCATGCACCACGCTCCACTCGTCCGAAAGATAATATTCTCCGCCGATGCGCTGCTGGAGCTTCTCCATTCGATGAAACGCGGAAAGGATATCGCCTTCCCAAAGGTCATCGCCCTTGCGTATGGCTTTCGCAAGTGCTTCTCGTTCAATGAGGACACGTGCATCCGTGAGATCGTTGAGATCGGCAATCGAGACGGGTGCTACGACAAAACCACGCTGTCCTTCCGCAACCACAAGATTTTCTGCAGAGAGACGTGAGAGGGCTTCTCTCAAGGTCGAGAAGCTTACTTCGTAGCGTTCACGCAAGCTTTCAAAGCGCAACTTCTCACCGGGTTTGAGATCGCAATTTACGATATCCCGCCGCATGCGTTGCAGCACGTCGCCGGCTCGTGTTTCGCCGCCTGCACTTTGTTTTTTCAAGACGATCTCCCGGCTCATGTGTTGAGAAGCCACACGTTTCAACCCGCAACGAAGTTTAAGGATAATTTCGAAAAAATCAATCTTGGCGAAATTTATCATTTCCATTCTGCAAAAACAGATTCGAAATACGCCCAACTCATAATTTTCGCAAAACTCTATAATTTCGAAAATACCTTGCATGGACAATCTAACTGGCGTATCAGGGCTGCAGCGGAACAGAGCATCGCAATTTCAAGGGAGGAAGAAATGACGCACCTCGTGCACGCCATTGGGCACCTGAAGGTCAATGTGACGAACCCGGATGCGGTTATTCGTGATTCGACCGAAATCTTGGGGTTAAGGGTTTCTCACCAGGAAAGGGATCAGACCTGGCTCAGCTCGAACGGGCGTGCGGCTGAGCTGGTGCTGATCCATGGGGACGAGAATTCGGCTCACACGATCGGTCTTGAAGCCCTGACGAAGGCCGATGTCGAGGCTGTGGTGTCGCGTATCGAGTCTGCCGGCTGCCGTATTCTCTCTCACCAACCAAGCCTGTCCTGCATGGATGCAGGCGTGACCTTCGCGACACCGGAAGGCTTGCGTTTCGAGGTCCATACGCCGATCCGCAACAACATTCGGGGGCAGCGTTTTCCCACGAACGGCATCATGCCGCGCCGCATTGACCACATCAATCTGATTTCGCCGGATCCGGTTGCCACCAGGGCGCAGCTCGAAGCTATCGGCGGCATGAAGCTGTCCGAACGTATGGTCAATGATGCGCTCAGTTGGATGTACGGAGGCAACCGCCAGCACCATGTTCTCGGTGTGGTCAAGGGTGCCGCAGCCGGGCTGCACCATGTCTCGTTCGAGTTTGTAGAGTTCAACATGTATTGCCGGCTTGGCGATATTCTCGACCGCTTTGACCGGCAACTTCTTTGGGGCCCGGGACGGCATCGTCCGGGCGACAATACCTACGCCTATTACACCGATGCCAGCGGCATGATGATCGAATGCTCTGGTCCGATGTCGCATATCGCTGACGATGCGAATTTCGAGCCGAACGTCATAACGAACTTGGAACGCCCCGGTAACGTCCGCGACATGAACGTCTGGGGCACGCCGGCGCCATTGGAATGGCGTGAATATTTCCATCCTTTCACCAAGATCGCCTGAACAAATCTGAGGTAAGACGCCATGCAAGAAAAGCTCACGTTTATGTCGGACGGACTGAAGATATCAGCCGTGCTCCATATCCCGGACGCTCGCCAGGCCGGGCAGAAGCTCCCCGCATTCATCGTCTGCCACGGTTTTGTCGGCTCCAAGGACGAAAGCCACGCGCAGATTCAGGCCGAAATGATGGAAACATTCGGCTATATCGCCTTGCGGTTCGATTTTCGCAGCTGCGGCGAAAGCGAGGGGGAGCGTGCGCAGGTGCGCTGCTTCGACCAGGTTGCTGATGCCAAGAACGCCCTGACGTTCCTTGCCGGCCGAGAGGAAGTGGATTCGGCGCGTATTGGCATAACTGGTCATAGTTTCGGTGCGGCCGTCTCTGTCTACACGGCAGGCGTCGACGAGCGTGTTGCCTGCTGCCTCTCGTCCTGTGGTTGGGGTAACGGCGAGCGAAAGTTCCGCGGCCAGCACCCGACGCCGGAATCATGGGATAAGTTCATCGGCATTCTCGAAAACGGTCGCAAGCATAAGCAAGAGACTGGCGAAAGCCTCTGGATGTCCCGCTTCGATGCCGTCCCGATCCCTGAACATCTGCGCAAGAACCTCTCTCCGAAGGCGATCATGGAGATCCCGGTCGAAACTGCGTGGTCGATGTATAATTTCCGTGCGGACGATGTCATCGGCAATATCGCGCCGCGCCCGTTGCTTTTGTTCCACACCGCCAATGACATCATCACGCCGACAAGCGAATCCATCCGCATGTTCGAGAGGGCCGGCCAGCCAACCGAACTCATGTTGATTGATACGACGGCGCACTTCCCGCTCGCACCAAGCGATGCGCCGCGCACCAAGGCGATGATGAAAGGTTGGCTCGACAAGTTCTTTCCGTCCCCGCTGAGCACTGCGTCATGAGTGAAGCTTCCGAGACAAAGCCTATTAGCAGGCAGGTGCTGGAGGATTTTGCCGCGGCGCTTTTGCAGGCAGGTGGCTTTAGCGAACAATACGCGGAACAGTCCGCCGAGCTTTTGGTCTGGGCCAATATGCGGGGCACCGATTCCCACGGCGTCTTGCGCATCCCACGCTACATCGAAATGGTGGAGCTCGGCATCGTAAGGGGCTGCGCCGAGCCCACCGTGTCGCATGAATTTGGCGCGATTTGCCGATTGGACGGCAATCTTGTTCCAGGCGCGATCGGGATGTCGGTGGCGACAAAGAAGGCCATCGGGCTTGCCGGGACGTTCGGCATCGGTCTGTGCGAGATTTCCCGCATAAGCCATTCGGGCGCAATCGGCTATTTCGCTGAGAAGATCGCCCGGACCGGAATGATCGGTATTGTCATGTCGGCCTCAAAGCCATTGATGGTCTATCATGGAGCCCGGGGTGAGGGGGTTTCGACCAATCCGATTGCGATCAGTGCACCGGCTGGAGAAGGACAAAACCCTCTGATCTTCGATATGTCGACTGCAGCAGTCGCGCTCGGCAAGATCATGGCGGCAAAGGACGCGGGCCACCCGATCCCTCCGGACTGGGCCGTGAACGTTGAGGGCGTCCCGACAACCGATCCTTCCAAAGTCAAGGCGGTGCTACCGATGGCAGGACCAAAGGGCTCCGGTCTATCGTTGATGATTGAGGTTCTGGTGAGTGTACTTGGTGGCAATCCGCTGATTTCCGCAGCCCTCTTGGAGAAGAAGGACAACGGCTTTAACGGCTTGGCAATAGCCATCAATCCGTTGGCGTTCGGACTGCCGCATGCGGTCGTGGAAGACATCGCGGCACTGGCACGCGCCATCAAAGGCCTGCCGCCGGCGGCCGGCATCAAGGAGGTGCTGTTGCCTGGAGAGCGAGGATATCTGGCGGCTGCAAGGCGAAGCGCTGACGGTATTCCAATTGCCGCAGGTACCGCCAAGCGTCTGGCGGAGGAAGGTGTCAAGCGGGGTGTTGCCGTGCCGGCGGAATTTTCTTGACCGGCACCGCAGCGCTCTCGCGCGAAACGGCGCTGGCCAGACCCCTTTCCTTCAAGAGGTCTATCCAGGCTTGTTCTGGAAACCGAAATCACGATCGACGCTCCGCCGCAGTTGGTCTGGAGTGTTCTCGATGATCTCCGGAGTTAGCCGGCTTGAAACGAAGTGCTGCCCGAGCTGAAGGGGGCCGCATCGGCATCGCAGGCGTCCGCGGCCGCACCGGCGTGCCTGACATCGCCGACTGGTACATGCAGGGCAAGATCGAGATCAAACCGGTCACCCACACCTGGCCCTCGAAGACATCAACAAGGAGTTCGAACTTCGGGCTAAAGCGTCCGTCGCGTGGTCTTCTGCTGACTGCGCGATTTGATCAGAATTCTAAAGCGTTGGGAGGATGACTTGCTGATTGGTGCCCTGAAAGAGATATGGGAAGGCGAGGCGCGGGTTGCGGTGACGCCTGAGAGCGCACTCCAACTGCGCAAACTCGGATATGAGTGCGTCGTCGAGACTGGTGCTGGCGAAGCGGCCGGATTTTCTGACGACACCTATCGTGCAGCCGGCGTTGTCGTGGTCGAGACGGCGACGGCGCTTTACGAAGCAGCCGATGCGATCGTTAAAGTGCGTCCGCCGGAAACCTCGGAAGTACAGCGCCTGCGTGCCGGCCAGACGCTGATCTCGTTCTTCTATCCCGCGCAGAACGCAGAGTTGCTGGAAGAGGCTCGGGCCAGGGGCGCCAATGTCATCGCCATGGACATGGTGCCGCGCATCTCGCGTGCCCAGAAGATGGACGCCCTGTCGTCGATGGCCAATATCGCCGGCTATCGCGCTGTGATCGAGGCCGGCAGCAATTTCGGGCGGTTCTTCACCGGCCAGGTAACGGCGGCAGGCAAGATGCCGCCGGCCAAGGTGCTGGTGATCGGCGCCGGCGTCGCCGGCCTTGCGGCGATCGGCACAGCAACCTCGCTCGGCGCCATCACCTATGCCTTCGACGTGCGTCCCGAGGTCGCCGAGCAGATCGAGAGCATGGGCGCCGAATTCGTCTATCTCGACTTCGATGAGCAGCAGGATGGCGCAGCGACCGGCGGTTATGCCGCGCCATCGTCGCCGGAGTTCCGGGAGAAGCAGCTTCAAAAGTTCCGCGAACTGGCGCCTGAGATCGATATCGTCATCACCACGGCGCTGATCCCCGGCCGGGATGCGCCGAAGCTCTGGCTCGCCGACATGGTGGCGATGATGAAGCCCGGCTCGGTGATCGTCGACCTCGCCGCCGAGCGCGGCGGCAATTGCGATCTCACCGTCGCCGACAGCCGTGTCGTTTCCGACAATGGCGTCATCGTCATCGGCTACACGGACTTCCCAAGCCGCATGGCAGCCCAGGCCTCAACGCTTTATGCGAACAACATCCGTCACATGATGGCGGACCTCACACCGGCGAAGGACGGCGTCATCGTCCACAACATGGAAGACGATGTCATCCGCGGCGCGACCGTCACCTTCGCAGGAGCGATCACCTATCCGCCGCCACCGCCCAAGATCCAGGCCATTGCCGCACAGAAGCCAAAGGAAAAGGCAAAGGAGCCGACACTGGAGGAGAAACGTGCGGCCGAGACCGCCGCCTTCAGGGTGCAGACGAAGAACCAGGGCATGCTGCTCGCCTCAGGCACCGCGCTTCTGCTTCTCGCGGGCGCCTTTGCACCGGCAAGTTTCATGAGCCATTTCATCGTCTTCGTGCTTGCCTGCTTCGTCGGCTTCCAGGTCATCTGGAACGTCTCGCATTCGCTGCACACGCCGCTGATGGCCGTGACCAATGCCGTCTCCGGCATCGTCATCCTGGGCGCGCTCCTGCAGATCGGCTCCGGGAGCGCGCTGGTGACGACACTGGCGGCGCTGTCGGTGCTGATTGCCACCATCAACATCGTCGGCGGCTTCCTCGTGACACGGCGCATGCTCGCCATGTTCCAGAAGTCCTGAGCGGCTAAGGATTTTCAAAATGACCATCGGTATCGTCTCGGCCGCCTACATCGCCGCCGCCGTTCTCTTCATCCTGTCGCTCGGCGGCCTTTCCGGCCAGGAAAGCGCCAAGCGCGCCGTCTGGTACGGCATATCAGGCATGGGGCTTGCCGCCATCGCCACCATATTCGGGCCAGGTGTCGGCAACTGGCTGGTCATCGCGCTGATGATCGCCGGCGGCTCGGTGCTCGGGCACTATGTCGCCTCGCGCGTGCAGATGACCGAGATGCCGCAGCTCGTCGCCGCGCTGCATTCCTTCGTCGGTCTCGCCGCGGTGTTCATCGGCTTCAGCGCGCATCTGGAGGCTGCCCGCGTCGCCGGCCTCGATGAGGCCGCCCGTGCCGCCCTTGACGGTTTTGCCGGCATCCTCGCCCATAAGGCGCCGGTCGAACTTTCGATCATGAAGGTCGAGGTCTTCCTCGGCATCTTCATCGGCGCGGTCACTTTCACCGGCTCCGTCGTCGCCTTCGGCAAGCTCGCCGGCAAGGTGGACGGCAAGGCAAGGAAGCTGACAGGCGGCCATGTCCTCAATGCCGGCGCGGCCATTCTGTCGCTGATCCTGATGCTGATCTATGTGAACGGCGCCGAGATCTGGGCACTCGGATTGATAACGGCGCTCGCCTTCTTCATCGGCTATCACCTGATCATGGGCATCGGCGGCGCCGACATGCCGGTGGTCGTCTCAATGCTGAACTCCTATTCCGGCTGGGCCGCGGCGGCGATCGGCTTTTCGCTCGGCAACGACCTGCTCATCGTCACCGGCGCCCTGGTCGGCTCCTCCGGCGCGATCCTTTCCTACATCATGTGCAAGGCGATGAACCGCTCCTTCGTCTCGGTCATCCTAGGCGGCTTCGGCGCGACCGGCGGACCGCAAATGGAGATCGTCGGCGAGCAGGTCGCCATCGATGCCGATGGCGTGGCGGCGGCACTCAACGATGCCGACAGCGTCATCATCGTGCCAGGCTACGGCATGGCGGTGGCTCAGGCGCAACAGGCTGTTTCCGAACTCACGCGCAAGCTGCGCGCCGCCGGCAAGAGCGTCCGCTTCGCCATCCATCCGGTCGCCGGACGCCTGCCCGGGCACATGAACGTGCTGCTTGCCGAGGCCAAGGTCCCTTACGACATCGTGCTCGAGATGGACGAGATCAACGACGACTTCCACGAAACCGACGTGGTCATCGTCATCGGCTCCAACGACATCGTCAATCCGGCCGCTCTGGAAGACCCGAATTCGCCGATCGCGGGCATGCCCGTGCTCGAAGTCTGGAAGGCAAAGCAGGTGTTCGTTTCCAAGCGCGGTCAGGGAACCGGTTATTCCGGCATCGAGAACCCGCTGTTCTTCAAGGACAACACCCGCATGTTCTACGGCGATGCGAAGAAGAGCATCGAACAGTTGCTGCCGGCATTTGGGTAAGATTTGCAACTGGCTGGAATGGCTCAGTTCTCGCAGAGCGGACTAGCAGCAATGACGAACGGCGATGCCGCGACTGAGGTGCCGTTGATGGAGGGTCGGGCACATCGCTGCAATTTCCGTGGTCGCGCAGGAGCAGTCGACTGGGCATTCCGAGGTTGATATGGCCGTCCATCATATGGATCATGCCACCCAACAGAATGCTCCATGGTCGAGCAGATGAGTGCTGAGGGCGCAGGTCTCGTGAACGAAAGTGCTGAGCTCCGAAAACTTTTCTCGAGCTTTCGGCTGAAACACAGAGCCATGTTATCTCCTGTCGTGGGAGAATAGCTGCCACCCGACAAGCGCCTGGCATCTTAGCCGGCAAGCCCCCCCGCGACCCCGGCATGTTGGTTTGCTACCCGTCTGGCATATTTGACTGAGAGTCGCCTCCCCTGTTCCCAATTCTCAAAGAGGCGTTTCTTAAGCCACTGGGTTTCGCAATACGCCAATGCCGTCGACTTCTACTTCCACGACATCGCCGACCTGCAGGAACCTTGGCGGCTGAAGGCTGGAACCGAACCCTTTTGGGGTGCCGGTCACGATAACATCGCCCGGTTCCAGCCTCGTGAACTGACTTAGGTAGGAGATCAGCCACGGTATGGGGAACATCATACGCCTGGTATTGGTCGACTGACGTAGTTCGCCGTTTACCGTGGTCCGGAGATCCAATCCCGAGGGGTCGGGAATCTCGTCGGCGGACACCATCCACGGTCCGAATCCGGCAGATTGTACGAAGTTCTTGCCAGGCGTGAATTGAGAAGAGTGTTTCTGCCAATCACGGACGCTGCCGTCGTTGAAGCACGAGTAGCCTGCGATATGTGCGAGGGCGTCGGATTCGGTGATCCTGTGGCCCGCCCGACCGATTATAACGGCCAGCTCGCCTTCGTAGTCGAATTTGTCAGACACATCGGGCTTGAGCAGCGGTGTGTTATGGCCTGTCTGGGCATTGGCGAACCTGGTGAAGACAACGGGGTATTCAGGCTCGTCCGGGGAAGGGGAATCGCTTTCACGATAGTTGATCGCCACGCAGATGACCTTCTCGGGATTAGGAATTACAGGCTGAAGCACCACGTCAGCGAGGTCGAAATCCGTCTTGAGATCGGATTCCCGACCGAGGTTGTCGAAATGCGACGCAATGTGACTCTTCAGGTCTGGCAGGCCCGTCCGCAGGCCGAGATCGCAAACAGAATGACCATTGACACAACCATATCGTGACGTGCTGTCGTGGATGAAGCTTACATATCGCATTCGAAACATCCTCTAATTTCGAAAATACAGATAATATCGTAAACAACCACCAGGTCGATTGACAAGCATGTCATCTGCTGGCTCCGCGTTTTGTTGAACACGCGTTGAACCAGTCGCGGCGAATCTGTCGATGGCGCTGAAGATTGAGGCTCCGCCAACATCATGCTGCCAGCGCGGAGGGAGGTTGGTGCCGCACCGGTCGTCTGAATGCCTGGCGCCACTGGCACCTCGATCCTGACCATGTCGGACGAGCAATGATATTTACGAAATCACTTGAATTTTCGAAAATATTATAGTAGCTCTTGCCGTATGGAGGAGCCAGCTGGAGGGGCTGGCAAATTTAGCAATCGGAGGAAAGCAATGAATATCCCGACAACGATGACGGCTGCGCGCATGCATGCGGTCGGTGACGCAATGAGGATCGAAACGCTGGAGATGCCGAAACCTGGCGACATGGATGTTCTTGTCCGAGTGAGAGCCTGCGGTATCGTGCCCAATCTGCACAACATACTTGCCAATTGGCCGACTTGGTTCCCGCATATGCCGCAGCCACCGCTTCCTGCGGTATTCGGCCTCGATCCCGCCGGTGAAATCGCGGCCGTCGGCAGCGGCGTCCGCAGCCTCAAGCCGGGTGATCGCGTCTATGTCAATCCAGGTCGCAGCTGCGGAACTTGCCGTCACTGCCGTCACGGTGATCATATTTCCTGCCGCCACTATGCTTTCCAGGGCTACTTTGGCTTCAGCACGGAGGCGCTCCAGACCTTCGACGACTATCCGATCGGTGGCCTCAGCGAATATATGGTTGCCCCCGCTTCCGCGATCGTGACCATTCCCGACAACATGACATTCGACCAGGCTGCGCGTCTAGGCTACATGGGAACAGCCTATTCGGCTCTCAAGAAGGTCAAAGCCGGACCTGGCGACACCATCCTCGTGAACGGCATAAGCGGCACGCTGGGCATTGGTGCAGCGGTGTTCGGGCTCGCTCTTGGGGTGAACAAAATCCTTGGTACTGGCCGCGACAAGAGGCTCCTTGAGGAAATCAAGGCACTTGCGCCCAACCGGATCGAAGTCTTTTCCATCGATGAAGGCAGCGTAACCGACTTTGCGCTTGCTCATACCGATGGGGAAGGGGTGGATGCCTTTATCGACTGCCTCGGTCCCGGTGCCAAACAGGAGACTTTCCTGCAGGGTCTGCGCGGCCTGCGCCGTGGCGGTGTCGCCGTGGACATCGGTGCTGTCTCCGGGGAAATCCCGATCGACGTCCACTGGCTAATGGACCACAATCAGAGGCTCTACGGGTCGGCATGGTTCACGGCCCAGGAAGGGCAGGAGATGGCGGACATGGTGGCGTCCGGTGTCGCGGACTTCTCCATCCTTGAGACCCACGGCTATCCACTGGCAGAGGTCAACAAGGCGATCTCGGGTATAGCGCAACGTCATGGTGGCTTCTCCAATTACGTGATCCATCCCTAAATACCGGGGCTTGCCGGAAAACCGGGAGGCCATTTGCTTTAAATGTCATGCGGGAGGTTTTCATGACAGTCAGACGTGTCGTCCTCGGCGAGAACGCCGCCGGCAAAGCGGTGGTCATCAGCGACGGGCCTTCGCCCAGGGAAATGGCACTCCAACATACTCCGGGCTTCGTGTCGGCTCCGATCTGGACGACGTGCGAGGTTCCCTCGGTACCGTACAATGGCACGGACCCGATGGCAGCTGAAGGCACATTGCTCCAGCCGCCCGGAGGATCGACCTTCATGTTGATCACATTCCCCCCGGACGCAGTCTTTATGTCGCATGACTTCAAACCTGAACTCGCCGGCCCCGAGCACCTCAAAGCGGCGCCCGGGATCGCAGAGACGTTCGAAATGGAAAATCCCGGCATGCACAAGACGCCGACGCTGGACTACGGCGTGGTACTCGATGGCCGGATCAGCCTTGAACTTGACGATGGCGTGATCGTCGAGTTGAAGCCCGGCGACACGTTCGTGCAGCACGGTGCCCGACATGGCTGGCGCAATCCGAACGAAAAGCCCGCTACCATCGCAGTCGTCCTGCTCGGCGCTCGCTAGCGACGGCGTCTCGCAGACTCTGACATGACAGCGCGGTCGGCCGATTGGGCTTGCCGAACGACGAGGCATGTCCGCATTCGGCTCGATATCCTTTGAGGAGAAAGATCATGATGAGACTGACAAGACGCAGTATACTCGCGGGAGCCGGATCGGCGGCCGTCCTTGCGGCTGGGTTTTCGGCGCGTGCGGCCGACGATCGGAAGTCCGTCAAGATCGGCTATGTCGTTTCCAAGACAGGCGTGAATGCGCCCGGTGCAGGATCGACGACCATCCCGAACTACGAGCTTTGGGCAGCGGACGTGAAAGCGGCGGGAGGGCTGAAGCTGCCGGACGGCAGTCGCCTTCCGATCGAGGTCATCACGTATGACGACCGCTCGACAACAGAAGAGGTTGTTCGTGGCATCGAACGCTTGGCTCGCCGGGACAAGGTCGACTTCATACTTCCGCCGTGGGGGACGGCATTCAATCTGGCGGTGGCTCCGCTGATGGACCGCTTCGGCTATCCCCAGCTCATCGGCACGTCACTAATTCCCGACGAGATCGACGTCCATGCGAAGTGGAAGCGGAGCTTCTGGTTCCTCGGGGCCGCGAGCGGCTACGCGTCCACGTTCGCCGACGCCGTGAAAGCGGCTGGCGACGCCACCAACAAAAAGCTGGCGATCATCTCGGTGGCTGACGGTTTCGGCATTGAACTGGTCAAGGAAGCGCGGCTCAAATTGCCGGAAGCTGGTCTCGAAATCGTGATGGACAAGTCCTACCCCATTGGGACGCAGGACTTTACTGGACTGCTGAACGAAGTCGCCGCATCGGGCGCCGAAGTGTTCATGGCATTGTCTTACCCGCCCGACAGCTTCGCGATCGCCAAGCAGGCGCGTTTGAACTCGTTCAATCCGAAAGTCTTCTACACCGGGGTCGGCACGAGCTTCCCCATCTATTCGGACATCAACGAGGGCAAGGTCGAGGGCGTAATGAGCCTCGGCGGGATCGACAATTCACGGCCGGAAATGCAGGCCTATGTCGAGCGCCACAAGAAACTGCTCGGCACCCCGCCAGACTATTGGGCGAGTTCGATCATCTATACAAGCCTCCAGATCCTTCAACAGGCGATCGAAAGACGCGGGCTCGACTGCGACGCCGTGACGGAGGAGATCGCGTCCGGCAGCTTCGAGACCATCATCGGCAACGTGAAGCTCAAGGAAAACCGGATGACGGACCTCTGGCTGCTCGGGCAGTGGCAGGGTGGAAAGTTCGTCGGTGTAGGCCCCGCCGACCGTGCGGGAGCCGTAAAGGCCGTGATTCCAAAGCCAGCCTGGGCATAACCGCAAAGGAGACTCCAATGGTCACGACTCTCGTCGTCGGACTCGTGCTGGGCGGCACTTTCGCGCTGATGGCACTGGGTTTGACCATACAATACGGCGTCGCCCGCATCATGAACCTCGCTTACGGCGAGTTCGTGATCGGCGGATCGTTCCTGACCTACCTGGCGGTTTCAGCCGCCGGGCTGAACCCATTCGTGGCTTTCCTTCTGGTCGTGCCGCTCAGCTATCTCGCTTCCCATCTCTGCTACGACCTCATCATGCGTCCGCTGGAAAGGCGCTCCCGCAATACAGGGAGGCTCGAGGTGGATTCGATCCTCGTGACGTTCGGCCTGATGTTCCTCCTCCAGGGCGTCTACCTGTCTTCGTTCGGCAGCGGATTCAGGGGCTACGACTGGCTCGAAGTGCCCGTCGACATTTTCGGCACCAAAATTTCCAGCGGGCGTCTGGTCGGGGCGCTTCTGGCAGTGGCGGTCGGCGGTAGCCTCTATCTGGCGATCCAGAAGACCCGGTGGGGCATGGCCACACGCGCGGTGGCGACGCGACCGGGCTTCGCGCCGCTTGTGGGCATCGACAACGAACGCCAGGCACGTTTCGCATTCGCCGTCGGCGGCGCGCTCGCAGCCGCAGGAGGTGTCGTCCTCTCCATGTACCAACCGTTCACGCCCACCGACGGTGTTTTCTTCACGATGAAAGCGCTCGTGGTGGTGATCATGGGCGGTTTGGGAAACCTGGCGGGGGCGATGGCCGCAGGCTTCATCCTTGGACTTGTGGAAGCCGGGGTGTCCGCTGCGGTCGATCCGGGCCTGACTCTGGCTGCCACATACGCGATTTTCTTGGCCGTGCTGCTATGGCGGCCGAACGGCCTGTTCGGCTGAGAA
Source organism: Rhizobium sp. J15 (assembly GCF_002531825.1). Classification (GTDB taxonomy): domain Bacteria; phylum Pseudomonadota; class Alphaproteobacteria; order Rhizobiales; family Rhizobiaceae; genus Rhizobium. The sequence goes on from NZ_NWSX01000061.1 coordinate 19,821, forward strand.
CGACCATGAAAAACCTCTTCTTCCCAATCGTACTCGCGGCCATTCTGGCGTTATTGGCCCTCGTTCCCGTGTTCGTCGACGACTACGGGCTTGGTCTTGCGATCGGCGTGATGAGTTATGTCGCCCTTTGCTCGAGCTGGGCGCTGTTTTCAGGCCCGACGCGATATGTGTCGCTCGCCACGGTCGCCTTTTTTGGGACAGGAGCCTACACGGTCGCCGCTCTTGCTGACCATCTACCGTTCTACGCGATCCTGGCCGCAGCCGCATTGGCGGGATTTGTCGCCTCCCTCGTTGTCGGTCTGGCAACCCTGAGACTGGCGGGCATCTATTTCGTCATCTTCACATTCGGCCTGGCCGAGATGGTGAGGCAGTTGCTCACCTGGTACGAGGTGAACATCTCGGGCACCCTCGGGCGGTATATCTTCGTGGATGTCGAAGCGTACCAGATCTTCTATATGCTCGTTGCCATTGCCGCCGTCGCACTGACAGTTCGGTGGTGGATCGACCGAGGCCGGCTTGGGTTGGCGGTGCGCGCCATCGGTGACGACGAAGTGGTCGCCCGGCATGCGGGTGTAGATGTCACGCGGGTCAAGCTGATCCTGTTCTCCATCAGTTCGGTGTTCATCACGCTCGTCGGTGCGGTGCAAGCGCCCCGGTGGACCTATGTGGAGCCGAGCATCGTCTTCAACCCAACGATTTCCTTCCTCACGCTGATCATGGCCTTGCTCGGAGGAGCGTCTCGTCTTTGGGGTCCGGTCTGCGGTGCCGTACCCCTGTTCTTTTTGTTCGAATGGCTTTCGGGCCGCTTCCCCGACCACTACTCCATCATCCTCGGCCTGCTGTTCATGGGGATCGTCTTCCTGTTCCCCGAAGGGGTCCTCGGCCGGTTCGAACGGTTATGGAAGCATCTTGTACGCCGGAAGGATCGTGAGAATCTGACCAAGGAGGTGTCCAATGAGCGTCTCGCTTGAACTTCGCGGCCTGCGCAAGGAGTTCGGGGGCCTTGTAGCCGTGAAAGACATCGACTTCACGGTTTCGAAGGGCGAGGTCCTGGGTCTGCTCGGACCCAACGGATCAGGAAAAACCACGGTCATGAATCTCATCTCTGGGGCCTTGACCCCGACATCAGGTGAGGTGCGCCTCAATGGCCAGCCGGTGCAGCATCTGGCCGCTCATCGAAGGGCGCGGCTCGGCATCGCGCGTACGTTCCAACTCGTGCGTCTGGCACAGTCCCTCAACGCGAGAGACAACATCGTCCTGTCGCTTGCCTTCGGTCGCGACCCATTGTGGGGGCGTGCCGCGCGCGAACGAGCGGACGGTGCGCTTGCCGCGGTCGGATTGGCGGGCAGGGGCGACGCAGAGGTGAGCAGTCTAAACTACATCGACCAGAAGAGGCTCGAGCTTGCCCGTGCGATATCGGCGAAACCCGATATCCTGTTGCTGGATGAATGGCTTGCGGGACTAAACCCAAGCGAGTTGCGTACTGGCATCGACCTCATCTGCACGTTGAAGGCGCAGGACATGACGATCATCCTCGTCGAGCACATCATGGAAGCGGTCCGTGAAATCTGTCCCCGCTGCGTGGTGATGAGTGCCGGGCTCAAGATCGCCGACGGCCCAACCTCGCAGGTTCTGAGCAACCCGCAGGTGGTCACTGCGTATCTGGGAGATTTCGAATATGCTTGAGGCCAAGAACCTGTCGGTTCGTTACGGAAAGCACCTCGCGCTAAACGAGGTTTCCATCAAGGTGGGGCCGGGCGAGTGCGTCGCCATACTGGGGGCGAACGGAGCGGGCAAATCGACATTACTGCGAGGACTTACCTCCATGGTGCGACTCGCTGACAACGGCGAAGTGGTCTTCCGCGAGAAGCAGATCGCAAGGATCGCCCCACATAAGCTCGTCGAGCTTGGGATCGCTCATGTCCCGGAAGGACGAGGTGTCTTCACGGAAATGACGGTCGACGAAAACCTTCGACTCGGTGCAAATCCGAGACGCGCGCGCCAGGGAGCGGACGCTCGGCGCGAAGAGGTGCTGACGCTATTTCCGCGCCTTGCTGAACGCAGCCGGCAGCGCGTCGGCACCATGTCCGGCGGTGAGCAGCAGATGGTGGCTGTCGCGCGGGCCCTGATGTCGAAGCCGGACCTTTTGTTGCTCGATGAGCCGAGTCTGGGACTGGCTCCGATCGTCGTGGGCGAACTCTTCCAGGCGTTGAGGCGCGTTCGGGACAGCGGCATATCGATGCTTGTCGTCGAGCAGAACGTCCGTGCCAGCCTCGCGATCGCGAATCGAGGTTATCTTCTCGAAGCAGGCCGTATCGTTGGACAGGGTATCGCCGACACGCTGATGGATGACCCGGGTGTCAGGAAAGCCTTCCTTGGGCACTGACAGACAGCGGATCAAAAATGAGCTTTGCGCCCGTTGCATGGGCGGACTAGAGAACGGAACAAGTGGGATGGAAAAGATCGATTTCAGGCAGCTTGCCGAGGCTGATTTCCAAGTGGTTGTCATCGGGCTCGGCCCGGTAGGCATCACGCTCTGCAACCTGCTAGGAAGCTTCGGGATTTCTGTATTGGGAATCGACGCGCGCGATGACGTGTTTGCTCTTCCACGTGCGATCGGCATGGACCACGAGGTCATGCGCGTCTTCCAGGGCTTGGGTGTGGCCGACGATCTCGCTTCTGTCGTCGGAGAGTACAGGGATTCGGAGTATCGTGCTGCCGATGGCACACTGCTGCGCAGGTTCATTTCGCCGGCGCGTCCCCATAAGCTCGGATGGCCCGCCTATCTCACCTTTGTGCAACCGCCTCTCGAGCGGATTTTGCGAGACAAGGCAAGAAATTTACCGACGGTCACGATTATGACCGGGGTCGAGATGGTCTCGCTCGATGATCCTGCCAGTCCCCGCCTATTACTTCGGGAAATCGACACGGGAGACACCATGTCGGTCAATGCGACGTTCGTCGTCGGGTGTGACGGTGGCAACAGTTTCGTCCGGCGGACCCTCGATATTGAGTTTGAGGACCTTGTCTTCGACCAACCATGGCTCGTGATCGACGTCGTTTTAGGCGACGAAGAAGTCAATTTGCCGGAGACCAACGTACAGTTCTGCAACCCTGCCAGACCACATACATTCGTGGTGCTGCCGGGAAACCTGCGGCGCTGGGAGTTCATGTTGCTGCCCGGCGAAACTGCCGAAAAGATCAATCAGCCGGAGCGCATCTGGGAACTTCTTTCTCCATGGCTGAAGCCGGGGCAAGCGGAAATCTGGCGCTCAGCGACCTACAGGTTCCATGCCTTAGTCGCTGAATCCTGGCGCAAGGGCAACGTGTTTCTTGCCGGGGACGCCTGTCACATGACGCCGCCTTTCCTCGCGCAGGGGATGGTGCAGGGCATCAAGGACGCGTCAAATCTCGGCTGGAAGATTGCAAGAGTGCTGCAGGGCGGCCCTGCGAAATTACTGGATACCTACGAGCAGGAGCGCAGGCCTCTCGTCCATAAGGTCATTTCTATCACCAAAAGTTTGGGTGAGGTCATATGCGAAATCGATCGAGAACGGGCGGAGGCAAGAAATGCGGCGATGAAAGCCCTGGTAGCGGAAGGGAAGGGCACCGTTGTCAGGCAGAGCCTCTTTCCCCCGATAGCTGACGGCGCCATCGGCTTTGCAAGTAACGGCCAGCCGGTACCTGGTGCCGGTGAAGCTTGCCCACAGCCGCGCGTAGTTGTGGGTGGCAAATCGATATTGTTTGACGATATGCTTGGGAACGATTTTGTCGTCATTGCCAAGGGGTTGAACATCACTGATCCAGTTCGGAATCAATTATCCCAGCTCGCAATAGCGCTTTTTGAGTTCGGCGTTGCGGATGGATTTGAGGAAGAAGAGCATATGTTCGAAAGTTGGCTGTCGGAGCGGGGTTTCCGCGCAATCGTCGTTCGTCCCGACCGTGTAATATTTGGCGCCATCTCTGACGAAAGTGAACTGACGATGCTACTCGAACAACTTGCCAGGTGGACCGCTTACGCCAAAGATGAACAAGGCCGTACCACAGAGTTGGTGCATCGATCTCGACATAGCGATCGACCACACCCCGCGTCACCTCGCCCTCCTCTAATATGATCGCGATCCGACATACCCCTGCTCGCGCTCGCACAGGATCTCGGCCAGCCGGGCAGGGACGATTGCGCAGCGTTGGTTATAGTGCTCCATGAAGCCGGGCAAAAGCGCATTGCCGGTCTCCATGTCGCAGATGCCCGCCAACCTCAATTCCTTGACCAGTCAATCCTGCAGCGTCCTGTGTTCCGAAAGCTGACAGAACGTATGAACAAGACGAAGTAGCTATTGATGGCGTCAACCTGCCTCCAGCTAGGACACCCATGTGTAATTCATTCATATGGTGAATTACGGATGGGCCGGGTTACCCCGGCGAAAATCGGATTGGGATCCTTTCCCTGGCATTTAAGTTGGAGCAAACATTCGAAACCATCACGGCACAACAGTGTGTTGTGCGGCTGAATACCCAGCCGCACAATGGTTCTTCTGCCTAGGACGCCATCGCATAAGCGCTATGGTTTATGTCTTTCAGGCTTCTCGTTTTGAATTGTCCCATCAGGGCGGCAAGTCTGTCAGTCTCATGCACTAGGCTTTGTGCGGCAGCGGTGGTTTGCTCGACCATCGCTGCATTTTGTTGTGTCACCTTGTCCATCTGATCGCCAGCCGCCGAAACCTCGCGCAGGCTGATTGCCTGATCGCGTGCCGACACGGCTATTTCGGTCACGGTCGCGCTCATGGTATTAAAGTGAGAGACGATCAGCTCAAGCGAAGACCCTGACTCGGCTACCAGCCTAACGCCAACATCAACCTGGTCCGACGATGTCGAAATGAGTTGCTTGATTTCCTTTGCCGCATTTGCAGACCGTTGTGCAAGTTCGCGGACCTCCTGTGCGACAACGGCAAAACCCTTGCCGGCTTCGCCGGCCCTGGCGGCTTCAACGCCGGCATTTAATGCCAAGAGATTCGTCTGAAAGGCAATCTCGTCAATGACGCCTATGATGCTTTCGATTCTTGCGGAAGAATTTTGGATTTCATTCATTGCCGAGATTGCGCGATTGACGATTTCTCCACCTTTTTCGGCGTTCGCACGGGTTGTCGTTACCTCATCGTTGGCTCGGCTGGCGCCGTCAGCCATTCCGTTGACACCTCGTGTAACCTCCGAGAGCGCCGCGACAGTCTGTTCGAGCGACGAAGCCTGCTGTTCAGTGCGACGAGCAAGATCATTCGTCGCGGTGGAGATCTCACCCAGACCCGACCTTATCGTCGAAACGGCCTGAATGACGGCGTCGAATGCGCTTTCCAGACTTGCTACCGAATTGTTGAAGCGCTCGCGGATAATGGAGTAACGGGCATCCACGTCACCGATCCTGGCCGTCAAATCTCCGGTCGACAATGCGTCCAAACCTTTCGAAATCTGGCGGAAGGCAAATTCCATCGCATCTGCCTCAGCCATTCGTTGCCCCTCCTGGCGCTGGCGCTGCTCCTCGGAAGCAAGCCTGACGCTTTCGGTGGCGTTATCGGCTGCTGCCTTGGCGTGCTTGGTTTCCTGGAACACCATCAGCGAGCGCGCCATGGCACCGAGTTCATGGCCGTTGTCGGCGCCGGCGAATTCGGTCAGGTCCTCGCCATGAGCCAGTCGTTCCATCTTCCCAGCTATGGTGCGCACAGCAGATGAAATTAACCGCCCGAGGCAATATGAGAGTGCAAGGCCGATCACGATCAATGCCGCGCTGACAGCAAGCGTAACTGTCGTGGCGCTCGAGACCGTCTGGTCGACGGAGCCATCGAGTTCTTTTTGGGTGTTGGCAACGCTTGCCTGTAATGCCTGGAAACCTGTCGCTATCTTTGGACCGAGTTCATTAATTTCGCTTACCCTGATGCGCTTGGTTTCACTCCAAACGTCCCGCATCTCACCAAGACGTGCGCTATAGTTCTGCATGAGTTGCGCGGCACCGGAAAGACGCGTTTGCTGCAGCTCATCGCGGGCCATTTTGGCGGCGGCGGCATTCAGATCGACCGCCTCACTCAGGGCAAGTTGCGCAGCGTCATACGCCTTCAAATCGCCGGAATTAACGAAGCGTTCGGAAAAATAGAGGCTTTTGTTGAGGGCTTCGAGGGTCGTCGTTGTCGCGTAAAGAAGCTTCAGATCGTTCTGACGCCAGGCACTGCGCAATACGTCATTCAGGGCAATGCCTGTCCACGGCCCGAATTCAGTAACTTTGGAAAGAAGCTGATCATGCCGTGACTGCAGCGCAACCAGCCTGTCGAACGCCTGGTCGTAGGCTGCGATCTGTCCCCTTATTGTGGCGACGGCGGCTTGCAGGCTTGGGTTCCCGGCCAGACGCGCATCGTCAAGCGCGAATGAACTGACCCCTGATTTGAAACGTCCAATCAATTCCCTCGACGGCTCAGACCGAAACGCTTCGGCCGACATCTGAATGTCGCGAAGCCGATCGCTATAAGTCGAGATGGCGAGGCTTTCACCGACCGTAGCGCGGTAAGACGAAAAGACCGACGTGAGCTTATCCATCCCGAACATGACGTTGAGCGACAGGAGGCTCATGAAAAAGATGAGAGGAAGAAAGCCTAGCGTGATTTGGGCACGGATGCTGAGTTTGTTCCAGAAATGCATGATGGCGCCTCGAAAGCTTACCGGCTATTGACCAGGTATTGATCGACATTCTGTGGGGTGACGAGCTCGAATGGGATGTAGTTTTCCCGTGGCACCTTTTCTCCCTGCGCAAGCTTGAGTGCTGCATCGACAGCTCCTGCGCCCTGGGCCGCGGCATTCTGAAACACGGTGACTTTTAGTTCGCCAGCCTTCATCGCTTCGAGGGCAGGGTGAATCGCATCGATGCCGGCGACGATCACGTTCTTCGTCGCGCCATCGTTGCGCTTCAGGGCTCGGATGGCTCCAAGCGCCATATCGTCGTTGTTCGCCAAGATCGCGTCGAACTTGACGCCCGCGGTCAGCCATTCCTCGACTTGGGCTTCGGCAAAGTCGGGCGACCAATAGGCAGTCTGACGCTCGACGACTTTGAGACCATTGCAGTCGGGCGTGGAAAGGACATCATCGACATCTGTGGTCCGGGCTCGCGCTGCAGCATGAAAAGGCTCGCCGACGAGTACAGCAATGTTGCCCTGTCCATTCAGCAGTCTGCACACCTCCTTAGCCTGAAGGGAACCGGATTGCTTCTCGTCGGAGGCAACCACGGCCTGGTTCGGTGGGAGGTCAAGGACGTTGGCTGGAACGTTATTAACATAGACAAGGGGGATGCCCGCCCCAAAGGCAATTGGCGTCAGTTGCGCGCCGAGATCGCCGTCAGCGAGCAGCACAACCAGAGCGTCGACCTTGCGAGCCACGAGTTCCGTGACCTGCTTCTTCTGCAGGTCCCCATCGCCTTTCGCGTCCGTCGTGACGACGTCGACGCCACCCGCGCCTTTTGCGTGCGCAAGAAGCCCCCGCAGCAAAGTAGAATTAAATTCGTCGAGGTTGGAAACCGAAACGCCGAGCGTCGCGGCATTTCCATGCGATGTCAACGTTAACATTAGCAATGATAAAAATACAATTCGGCGCATTTTCCCTCTCCAAAAATGTTAGCTGATCGCGGGATTATCAAACAGTTCTAGTAAAAAGAGACTTAATCACACGATGGGGAACCGGAGCGCCTGCGACGGGTCCTGATGTGGTCGAAGGTTGACTGACGGCCTAGATATCGTCGGCTGGACTTGCCGAGGCGCCCTGCCGCGAAGGCATCGGGAAACGCAGACTGGCAATCATGCGTTACCGCGCTGAAATTCTCGATCGCGCAACGGTGTTCGACGAAAGGCTGACGAGTAAAGCTCGGATGAAACAGCGTGCATTATCCTGCGAAGCAGGCCGCTAAAGGATGTATAACAATCCGATGGCGAGGCCTATAGCCACGAGGCAAAGCGCCACGGAAGCCGGCCCGTTTTGGTTGGCGAGGCAGTTTTTCTCGTGTCCACGCTCGGCCAACGCTTCGAGGAACAGGAACTGCGTCGTGAAGTCCGCCGGACTCATCGTCCGGCAGCAACCGCCGAAGCTGCAGGAACCGTTTCGGCGGAAGCTTGGTCGACCCCGACCGCGCGCTGCAGAACAGCTAGGCTCGCCTGGGCCTGCATCAGCCGAAGATCACCGATGATAGCGCCCTCCCGTGCGAGAAAGGCGGAGATTGGGTGACCATATAAAATACCCATTAAAACGGCGGCTGAAAGCAATGGCGCACCGCGGATCGCTGCCTTGGAGATGTGCATTTTTAAGTTCCCTTTTTTGTCGATGATAGATTAAAAAAATAATTGGTCAATAAGAATGTAATCGTTGACATCGCCATTTTTTGATGTTGTATACGTTAACATCGACCGAACACAGCATATTTTGTCGTTAGATAGCCTCAAGAAGGTAATCAGCGCGCAAAAATCTAATGGGTCGAGGTATGTAAACGTTAACATATCATTCGGTCTCGGAGGAGGCCGTTTCGGTGACAGCGGGTGCCGCCAGCACGCCGCGTGAAGGAGGGGAATGCGCATGAAAAAGCTCATCACTGGAACTGCAGCACTGCTTTTGGCGACGTCGACCGCCTATGCCGGGGACATCGGCGTGGCGATCTCTCATAGCGACTCTTTTCTCGCCGTCATGGTTCAGGGAATGAAGGACGAGGCGGCCAAGACAAAGCAGCCGCTCCAGATCGAGTTTGCCGAAGCCGACATCAACAAGCAGCTGTCGCAAATTCAGAATTTCATCGCCGCAAAGGTCGATGCGATCATCGTCAACGTCGTCGAAAGCTCGGCTTCCCCGGCGATCACCAAAATGGCGGCCGATGCCGGCGTGCCGCTGATTTATGTCAACAATACCCCAAGCGACCTCGATGCGCTCGGCTCGAAGGCTGCATTCATCGGATCGAACGAAGCCGAGGCTGGCGAACTCGAGACGAAGGAAGTTTGCCGCGTTTTGAAGGAAAGCGGCAAAACCAGCGATGCCGGGATTCTGATTATCCAGGGCATCCTGGCACAGCACAGCGCCGAACTGCGCAGCAAGGCCGTGCATGACGTTATCGCAACGCCCGACTGCAACTTCATGAAAGTGATCGACGAACAGTCGGCCAACTGGGATCCGGTCAAAGCGCAGGACCTGATGACCAACTGGATCACGGCCGGCTACAAGCCTGCTGCCGTCATCGCGAACAACGATGAAATGGCGCTCGGTGCCATCAATTCCATGAAGGCGGCCGGCTGGGACATGAAAGACGTCGTCGTGGCAGGCATCGACGCTACCAAGGAGGCGATGCATTACATGCAGACCGGCGATCTGGATGTGAGCGTCTTCCAAGATGCGATCGGTCAAGGCGCCGGGTCCGTCGACGCCGCAATCAAGATGGCAAAGGGAGAAAAGGTGCAATCGCCCGTTTGGATCCCGTTCGAACTGGTCAATCCTGCCAACGTCGACAAGTACATCAGCAAGAACTGACACTACGGCGGACAAGACAGGTGCGCATCCCGATGCGCACCTGTCTCTCACGAAGGTTCGCGTCGGAGCCCTCGTCGAAGCGACGTGACCCCCTGGCGGGACGCCTTTTGATCTTGGGTCAGAAAGAGATCGTAAGATGGTTAGATTCGGCATTTTGGGCTGCGGTCGCATCGGTCAGGTGCATGCTGCATCGATCGGACGGATCGAAGGCGCCGAACTTGCTGCCGTTGCCGACATTTCCTCCGAGGCGGCATCTGCCTGTGCGGCGCGCTTTAAGACGGTCGTTCGCCGCATCGACGACATTATCAATGCCAACGATATTGACGCTGTGGTCATCGCCACTTCGACATCCACGCATTTCGATCTGGTGACCGCAGCAGCGCGGACAGGCAAGGCGATCTTCTGCGAGAAGCCAATCGATCTTTCCTCCGACCGAGTTCGCTCTTGTATCCAGGCCGTCAATGCTGCCGGCGTTACCTTCATGACAGCCTTCAACCAGCGTTTCGATCCTCACTTCAGCGCTCTTCAGGCCCGCGTGCGGGCAGGTGAAATCGGAGATGTGGAGACCGTTTCGATCGTCTCGCGCGACCCTGGTCCGCCCCCCGTGTCCTATGTCAAGACCTCTTTTCCGGGACATGATGATCCATGACCTCGACATGGCGAGGTTCGTTCTCGGCGAGGAGCCGGTGACGGTATTTGCAGTCGGGTCCAATCTTGTCGATGCGGGCATCAAGGAAGCCGGCGACGTCGACACTGCGGCAGTCATTTTAACGACGGCCAGCGGACGAATCTGCCAGATCACCAATTCGCGCAGGACGACGTACGGCTACGACAAGCGCCTCGAAGTCCACGGATCCAAGGGGATGCTTCGCGTCTCCAACGTGCTTGAGAACCTGGTCGAGCGGGCGGGAAACAACGGCTTTGAACAGTCTGTCGCCCAAGCATTCTTCCTCGAACGCTTCGAAGCGGCCTACCTCGCCGAAATGCGCCATTTCATCGAGGCAGTTTCTTCCGGGACCGCCCCGATTCCGAGCGCCGAGGATGGACTTCGCGCCCAACTCATTGCCGATGCGGCAACTGAGTCATGGCAAGAGTGCCGGCCGGTCGACATCCCTCGCTAACGGCCAAAGTGTTTAACATTCGGAAAAACGCCCATGAAAATCGCGATCATTGGCCTTGGCAAGGTGGCGGAGCTCCATGTCCAGGCACTTCGTCAGATAGGACCAGATATTTTTGCCGGCGGGTGGAATCGCTCGGCGGACAAGGCAGCGGATTTCTGCCGACGTTTTGGGGGGGTGGTGTACCCCTCGGTCGAGGCGCTCCTCGCCGATGATAAGATCGACGCCATTCTCGTCGCCACGAGCACGGCTTCCCATTTCGAATTTGCCAAGCGTAGTCTCCAGGCGGGAAAGCACGTCCTCCTGGAAAAGCCGCTCTGCGAAAGAGCCGAACAGATTAGGGAACTTGCGGACATCGCCGCAAGGCATGACCGTATCTGCATGCCGTCGCATAACTACATCTATGCGGAGAGCATGCGCCGCCTCAAAGCCCACATCGAGGACGGCCGACTGGGTGACATCGTTAATTTCTGGGCAATCTATAACAAGCGTCATGACGCCTCCATAGGTGAACCCGACCTGACGATGCGGGAATTGATGATTCATCACGCCTATTGCATGTTGTTTTTCCTCGGGCGTCCCTCGCATGTTTACGCGACAGGCACGAACGTGCATTTCGACGATAAGCAGGCGCACGACCAGCTCATGATCACCGCGGAATATGCCGATGGGAGAATCGCAAACCTCTGGGGCAGTTTCTCGGCCGACGACAGAAGTCGCGAACCATGGTCCTGCTATTTTAAGGTCCTGGGCACCGAAGGAAGCGGTGTCGTTCCCTGGGACGTGACGAAGTTCGGGCAGGCATCCATCCCGTTCTGGGATGATGCGACTTATTGGGACAGTTTCCTGCAGGTCGAGCAATATTTTCTGAACGAGTGCCTCGCAAAGGCTTCGCTTCCGCTATCGACGTTGGCTGATGCCTATGACGCGGCGGTCATTCTTGACGCGGCGCGTCTTTCGTTGGTCGAAAAACGTCGGATAGAAATCGCCTACCGATAACGATTGATAACCGAAGCGAACGTCCTTCGTGACGACAGCAAAAAACAATTCGAGCCCATACGGGCTTCGATCGTGCCCGCGGGCATTGGCTGGTCAGCAAACCATTTGTGAGGAAAGATGAAAATCGGGGCGCCAAAGGAGATCCATGCCGACGAAAAGCGCGTCGCACTGACACCAGAGAGCGCGTTGCACCTCCAAAAGCTCGGATATGAATGCCTGGTGGAAACGGGTGCGGGACTTACCTCGGGTGTTTCGGACGATGCTTATCGCACAGCTGGCGTCGCGATCTTGCCTACGGCCCAGGACCTGTGGCAGGCAGCGGATGTCGTCGTGAAGGTCAGGCCGCCGCAACAGGAGGAACTGGCACTGCTGACGCAAGGCAAGACCATCCTGTCGTTCGTCCATCCCGCCCAGAACGTCGATCTGCTCGAAAAGGCCTGCATGCGCCAGATTAATCTGATCGCTATGGACATGGTGCCGCGCATCTCAAGGGCGCAGAAGATGGACGCTCTGTCGTCCATGGCAAATATCGCAGGTTATCGCGCGGTAATCGAGGCCGGCAATAGCTTCGGGCGTTTCTTCACTGGACAAGTGACCGCAGCGGGCAAAGTTGCACCGGCCAAGGTCTTGGTCATCGGTGCAGGCGTTGCCGGACTTGCGGCAATCGGGACGTCGACGGCGCTCGGCGCGATTACCTACGCCTTCGACGTTCGTCCCGAGGTCGCCGAGCAGATTGAAAGCATGGGCGCTCAGTTCGTCTTTCTCGATTTCGCCAACGAGCAGCAGGACGGTGCGGCAAGCGGTGGCTATGCGACGCCGTCCTCGCCGGAATTCCTCAACGCCCAGCTGAGCAAGTTCCGCGAGCTCGCGCCGCAGATCGACATCGTCATATCAACCGCTCTGATACCAGGGCGCGATGCTCCCAGACTCTGGCTTGCTGATATGGTCGCGACGATGAAGCCCGGCTCCGTGATCGTCGACCTTGCCGCTGAGCGCGGTGGAAATTGCGAATTTACCATCGCCGACCAGAAGTTGGTGACTGCGAACGGTGTCACGATTATCGGCTACACGGATTTTCCAAGCCGGATGGCGGAGCAGGCCTCGACGCTTTATTCCAATAACATCCGCCATCTGATGACGGATCTGACCCCGAATAGGGATGGCCGACTTGTCCACAATATGGAGGACGACGTCATCCGCGGCGCCACAGTCACTCATGAGGGTAGAATTACGTATCCGCCGCCGCCACCAAGAGTTCAGGCCATCGCCGCCCAGAAGCCAAGGGAAAGGTCAAGGGAGCTCAGTCCCGAGGAAAAGCGCTCGCAGGAGCTGATTGCCTTCCGAAAGCAGACCAAGGCCCAGGCACTGCTGCTGGCCGGCGGCACGATGCTTCTCCTGCTGGTCGGCGCAATGGCACCAGCCAGCTTCATGGGGCACTTCACCGTTTTTGTCCTCGCCTGTTTCATCGGGTTCCAGGTTATCTGGAACGTCAGCCATTCACTCCACACGCCGTTGATGGCGGTGACAAATGCCGTATCGGGAATCGTGATCGTCGGCGCGCTTTTGCAGATCGGGTCCAGCAACGGCATCGTCATCGGTCTCGCTGCTATCTCGATCCTGGTCGCCACAATCAACATCGTCGGCGGCTTTCTCGTGACGCAGCGCATGCTCTCGATGTTCCGGAAGTCCTGATTAGTTGGGGTTACACATATGACTATCGGTGTCATTTCCGCCGCCTATGTCTCGGCGGCGGTGCTCTTCATTTTATCTCTTGGGGGCCTGTCCGGCCAGGAAAGCGCTAAGCGCGCCGTCCGCTACGGCTTCGTTGGCATGGCGATTGCGGTTGTTGCCACCATTCTCGGACCGGCCTTCGGCAACTTGTCAATCACGTTGGCGATGATCACAGCCGGCGCCGGAGCGGGTTGGCTGGTCGCGAAGAAGGTTCAAATGACAGAAATGCCGCAGCTTGTCGCGGCTCTGCATTCCTTTGTCGGCCTGGCAGCCGTGCTGATCGGCTTCAATACCCATTTCGAGACAGCAACTATTGCTGGACTAGACCAAGCCGGCAGGGCGCAGCTTTCAGGATTTGCGGCGATTCTCGCAGGCAAGACACCATTGGAAATGGCGATAATGAAAGTCGAGGTTTCCCTCGGTGTCTTCATCGGAGCGGTCACCTTTACCGGTTCTGCAATCGCTTTCGGCAAGCTGGCAGGAAAGCTCGACGGCAAGGCGCAAAAGCTGCCCCGGCGGCCATGCCCTGAATGCCGCTGCAGCAATCCTTTCGTCCGTTTTAATGGTGGTCTATGTGCAAGGCGCCGATATTTGGGTGCTGGCCGCAATGACGCTTCTCGCCTTCTTCATTGGCTTTCACCTGATCCTGGGTATTGGTGGCGCGGACATGCCCGTCGTCGTCTCCATGCTGAACAGCTATTCGGGCTGGGCTGCGGCAGCGATCGGCTTTACGCTCGGAAACGATCTTCTAATCGTCACCGGTGCATTGGTCGGCTCTTCGGGCGCAATTCTGTCCTACATCATGTGTACGGCGATGAACCGTTCCTTCGTCTCGGTTATTCTCGGCGGCTTCGGCGCAACGGCCGGGTTTGCCGTTGCGATCGAAGGCGAGCAAATCGCCATCGATGCCGATGGTGTCGCCGCAGCACTCAACGATGCCGACAGCGTTGTCATCGTTCCGGGATATGGCATGGCTGTCGCGCAGGCCCAACAGGGGGTTGCGGAATTGACACGCAAACTGCGCGCGGCAGGAAAAAACGTAAGGTTTGCAATTCATCCCGTCGCCGGCCGCCTCCCGGGTCACATGAACGTGTTGCTTGCCGAAGCCAAGGTTCCCTATGATATCGTCCTGGAAATGGATGAGATCAACGACGACTTCTCCCAGACCGACGTCGCCATCGTCATCGGTTCAAACGATATCGTCAATCCAGCTGCTCAGGACGATCCAACGTCGCCGATCGCTGGCATGCCTGTGTTGGAAGTCTGGAAGGCGAAACAGGTCTTCGTCTCGAAGCGCGGGCGAGGCGCCGGCTACTCTGGCATAGAAAACCCGCTCTTCTATCGCGAAAACACGCGGATGCTGTACGGCGACGCAAGAGAGAGCATGGCGCAGTTGCTGCCGCAGATTGCCTGACCAACTGGAACGCTGTGTAAAAGCGCAACCTTCATCTAGGCATTTTGCTTCAAAGATACCGTTGCTGGGGGCTGGCGCCATCATATGGCAGCGAAGCACGCCAAAGGTGAAAGATGGCGTCGCAGTCTTGATTTGCCGACAGTTGCTGCCGCATTTCCAATGTAATCGTTGACATTGAGTTTTTCTCG
>NZ_NWSX01000006.1 GCF_002531825.1 Rhizobium sp. J15
TGCGGCTTGTTGCGCTCAAACTTACTCTTTGCCATTTGAATGCTTCCTGTGAACGAAATGGTGGCCCCGGCGAACCGGTTTAGTGCCGCCGTTTAAGGCTTTCGGCGAAATTGCGCAAGACTTAATTGCAGACGCCATTCTTGGCGTGACAGCGCATATGGGAGACAATTCGCCGCCTGCAAGGCGATTCGCCGAAGCCTCCTCGAAAATCGCTGAAATCCCGAAGAAAAATGAATGGATCGCGCGTTTTCGGCAGGCAGGCGACAGCCCTTCCCGGCCTCTTCAGCGCCAGGCTAAAAATATCTGCGCAGATCGCAGCGGCAATCGTCTAGACCGGTTTAAAGGGAAGCTGGAGCGGGTAGCGGGAATCGAACCCGCGTATTCAGCTTGGAAGGCTGCTGCTCTACCATTGAGCTATACCCGCGGGATGGTCAGATCCGATGACGAATGGTGGAGAGAGTTGGATTTGAACCAACGTAGGCTGAGCCAACGGATTTACAGTCCGTCCCCTTTAACCACTCGGGCATCTCTCCAGTTTTCGTCCGGATCTTGAAGACCAAGTTCGTCAGACTTCGAAGCGTTGCCGCCGTCGTCTGCGCCGCGTATATGACCGGACCATTTCAGTCTGTCAACACGATGACAATAGAAAAAACACGAAAAATTTCATTCGCCGCCGAAAGCCCGCACATGAAAGAAAGCCTATGCGACGGCCAGCGCCCTGGCTATAAAGCCGCATGAGCAAAGACAAGAAATTTGGCGGCAAGACCGTCACAGACCCATCCGCCAAGGATACGCACTACGCCAATCTTCGGCGAGCCCACCGCGACGCCAAGCGTGAGCGCGGCGAGATCCCGACGCCGCAGCCACAAAAGCGCAAGCGCGGAGCTGAAGACTGGAAGCCGCCGGCCCTCGCCCCCGATCAGGTTCATCTCTATGGCCTGCATACGGTGCGCGCGGCGCTCGACAATCCCGAGCGCAAGAAGATCAAGCTGTTTACGACGCAGAATGCGCTTGCCCGGCTCGAAATCGATGTCGAGGCGCTCGGCATTCCCGTCGAGGTCGTCTCGCCGCAGGAGATCGACAAGGTCCTCGGCCCCGACGCGATCCATCAGGGCGTGATGCTGGAAACACGGCCGCTTCCGGTGCGCCGGCTGGAAGCGCTGAAGGACAGTCCTCTCCTGCTCGTCCTCGACCAGGTCACCGATCCGCACAATGTCGGCGCGATCATGCGCTCGGCCGTCGCCTTCAATGCCGGCGCGGTCATCACTACCCAGAGACATAGCCCGACCGAGTCCGGCGTGCTCGCCAAATCCGCCTCCGGCGCGCTGGAACTGATACCTTATATACAGATCACCAATCTCGCCGATGCGCTCGGTGAATTGCACAAGCTCGGCTTCTCCACCATCGGCCTCGATTCGGAAGGACCGGCGCCGCTCGAAGGCACCTTCTCCGGCGAGAAGGTGGCGCTGGTGCTCGGCTCAGAGGGCAAGGGACTGCGGCAGAAGACGCGCGAGACCGTCGGCGCGCTTGCCCGCCTCGACATGCCCGGCGCCATCAAATCGCTGAACGTCTCGAATGCGGCGGCGATCGCGCTTTATGCGGCGCGGCTCTACCTGAAGGCATAGGCCGGTCCGCAGGCGGGCCGCGACAAAGGGGAACTGTCATGATCCGTTTCATCCTTCGGCTCGCGGCTCCGCCAGCGGCGCTGCTTTTCTGCGGCATGGCCCACGGACAGGATATCGATCCAGATATTCTCAAAGCGCAGGCAGGAACCTATCTCATCGCTCCCGCTGACGGCGGCGCCGGATGCCGCATGACGCTCGAAACCGATATGGCGATCGGCGGCTACTCGCTTTCCGGTCAGGAAGCCTGCGCCAAGCAGCTGTCGGCATTCGCCGAAGCCGCTGCATGGAATTTCGACGGCAATGGCGGCCTCATCCTCATCGATCCCATGCGCAAGGTGCTCGCCCGCTTCGTCGAAAACGAGGGCTCGCCCATGAAGACGGAAGACGGCAAGCCGCTGCTGCTGATCGCAGCACCCGACGGCGTCGACCACCTGCCGACCGTCGCAAGCCTTGCGGGAGCTTGGACGATGCAGCGGCCGGATGGCGAAAGGCTCTGCGGCGTGACGCTCGACGGCAATGTCGGCACGGATGGCAATGCGCCATTGTCACTTTCCGGTGACTGCGCCGCCAATGTCGCCAAGCTCAAGCTCGCGGTATGGCGTATCGACGGGTTCGGCCTGACACTGATGGGCCTCGACGGTTCTTCACTGGGATTCGATATGCGCGCCGACGGCAATTTCGACAAATCGAAGCAGGAAGGCGGCAAGCCGCTTTCGCTCGTACGTCGCTGATCCTCGTTTAGTCGGGCGTCCCGCAGGTGGTCGGCCCATCCATCGGCCGGCGCGTCGTCTCGCCCGCGGCGTAGCCGACTTCAACGGGATAGACGATCACGCTCGGCAGTTTTCCGATCTCGCTGGCGTGATCGGGGCTGCGCTTCATTTCCGCCTTGTAAGCGGCGGAACAATCCGGCAATTGCTTCGGCGTCAGTCCGGTCTCGGCTGCAATTGCCTTGGCGCAGGCAGCGCCCTCCAGATAGAGTGAGCAGGACGCCGTGTAAACGCGGCGAAAATCGAGAGTCAGCTTTCCC
This sequence comes from Rhizobium sp. J15, assembly GCF_002531825.1. GTDB lineage: Bacteria > Pseudomonadota > Alphaproteobacteria > Rhizobiales > Rhizobiaceae > Rhizobium. The sequence goes on from NZ_NWSX01000006.1 coordinate 2,653, forward strand.
TTCCCGCTTCTGATTGCGGTAAAATTGTCGCCATCCAGCGAATCGTTGAGCAGCCGTTCACCCGTTGCCGCATCGTAGATGACGAACGGCAATCCGCCGTTCCATCCATCCGCTGCACGGAAGAAGACGAAATCGCCGCTGGCGCCCATGAGATAGCCGGCAGTGTCATCCTCGATCACCCGTTCGCGCTCGTCGGTGCGCTCGCAAGGCGCATCGGCAGCCAGCAGCGCGAGCTTTTCCGCACCGACCTCGCCGAGATCGACCTCCTTGACCATAAAGCCCGGATAGCGGCTGCAGCTGATCTTCGGTTTCGCATCGGGATTGAGCTCATCCCGGGGCAGCGCCACGACGTCGACCTTCACCGGCTCGTCAAAAGCCGCCGCATTTTCCGAGGCCCCGGCAAAGGAAATAATTGCCGCAACGATGACCGATATCCTGACCGCCCGCCTCATCACAGCTCCCGCTTCCCCTTATTTCCGGTATCTCTGCCATGTTTCGATCTGCCTGGACAGATGGAAAGCGGAAGCCGTCAATGACCGGAGGGCGGCCGTTCGATACCAAGGATCTCCATTTTTGCCTTGGAAAGATGCTCCGGCGCATTATGATCGGGCGATGACCGATTACAGCAACCGACCAGAGGCAAGGAGGAACATCCGCCCCATGGCCATTCGACCACTGATTTTCGGTGTCCTCTTCATCGCGGTCTTCGTCGGGATCATTCTGAGTATCATCTGGGTGGACACAACACACCCGGTCCACCAGCCCGATCCCCTGTCGCCGACGGCGCCCGGCCCCGCGACACCGGGAACGGTGCAATAGCATCCGCAGGAACGCGGATGACAATCATGCGTTAATCCCGGAACCGAACGAGGATTGAACGCCTATGCGCATAATGATCGCCGTCGTCGCCTTCATGGTCGCTTCCGTGCTGAGTATCGGCATGATGTCGCCTTCCGGCGCCGGCCAGACCGGCAATGGCGACAGGATCGAAGCGAGCGTCAACGAACCCGTCACCCATTGAACCGAGAACGTCCGGTATCGTGATGCTCAGCTGCGATAGAGCCTGGGCATTTCGCGATGGCGATGACGCCACTCGCGCTCTTCCCAGCGCTCGGCGCGCCATGGCCGCCAATGACGGCGCTGATAGCGCCACTCGGACCGGCGCCAATCGCGACCATCGCGCCAGTCCCGGTCGTCCCGCCAGTCCCGGTCATCCCGCCAGCTGTCGTGAACCTGGACGATGCCGGTCTGCGCAGACACTGCCGGCCGATTGGCGGGCATGGCGTTTGCGGGAGGCGCGATGATGGCGAAAGCCGCGCCGGCGGAAATGGCAGCGGTGAGAATGATATGCGCGATCTTCATGGCTGTTTCCTCATTGATGATGAGGCGAAGATGCACTGCCACGGCTGAATTGCCGCTGAAGTGGTCCTTCAGGCGACGTTCATCACGGTTACCAGGCGATAGTACAGAAAAGGATGGTGCCCCCGGCAGGGTTCGAACCCGCGACCCCCTGATTACAAATCAGGTGCTCTACCAACTGAGCTACAAGGGCAATAGCTGCCCAACTAACAGATTCTGTCATTCTGTAAAGGAAAATCCGCTCTTTCGGGCAGCGATCGGCCTCGATCCAAAACGCATTACGATGCAAAACGTCCTTGTCGCGCCCGCCCTTTATCCTTTAGCTAGAGCAGCTTCACAAAGGGCATTGCATGGGCCGGTCATTTCAGACGCTTTCTTTCATAGCCTCACCGACGATGGAGGCGCTCGCCGCGCGCGAAGAGCTGATTCGCATCTATGGCGACGTGCCGGCGGAGGAAGCCGACGTCATCGTGGCGCTCGGCGGCGACGGCTTCATGCTGCAGACGCTGCACAGCACCATGAACTCCGGCAAGCTGGTCTATGGCATGAACCGTGGCTCGGTCGGGTTCCTGATGAACGATTATCGCACCGACCGGCTTCAGGAGCGCATCTGCACCGCCGTCGAAAACGCCTTCCGGCCATTGAAAATGACGACGGCCAATGCGGACGGTACCAACACGACGGCGCTCGCCATCAACGAAGTCTATCTTTTCCGCCAATCCTATCAGGCCGCCAATCTGAGGGTCGTGATAGACGGGCATGTGCGCCTGGAAGAGCTGATCTGCGATGGTTTGATGGTAGCGACTCCGGCCGGGTCAACGGCCTATAATCTTTCCGCCCATGGTCCGATCCTGCCGCTCGAAGCACCGCTGCTCGCCATGACCCCGGTCAGCGCCTTCAGGCCGCGGCGCTGGAGGGGGGCGCTGCTCCCGAATAAGGTGACCGTCGATATCGACGTTCTCGAGCCGATAAAGCGCCCGGTGAATGCGGTGGCCGACAATACCGAGGTCAAATCGGTGCTGCATGTCCGCATCGCCCAGTCCGAACATATGACGGCGCGCATCCTTTCCGATCCCGACCGCTCATGGTCAGACCGTATTCTCGCCGAGCAGTTCAAGGATTGAGACGATAACAATGCGACGGATGTTGATAACGACAGTTTTGCTGGTCGGATGGTCGGCCGCAGCCGTTCAGGCACAGGATGACATTCTGCCGGCCTCGGTGATTTTTGCGACCAGCACCGGCTACTGGGAGGACGACGGCAATTCGCCAACGGTCGAGCGGGCGCCTGCCGGCGCCGAGACCACCGCGAAGACCGGCGAAAAGGGCGCACAGCGCCACGGCTATTACAAACTCTTTGCCGTGCGCCAGCCGGACAGAACTTCGAAGATCTATCTGCAGCAGATTGCCCAGGCCGAGGCCGGCCCGGCGATCGTCTCGACCATCGAGCTGCAGGAGTTCAGCGATCTGAAGCCTTACGTGACCGATATACGCCCCGAGAATTCGACCGGCATCATCAAGCAGCCGGGGCTCTTCGCCACCGTCTATCTCAAGACCGACCCGGCGGCAGAGCCGAACGGCTGGACCGTGCTGATCGACGAATTCGGTGACATCACCGTGGAGAAGGCGACGAATTGAACCGTGCTTCAGAGGCATCCAAGAGATGAAACTGGGCTTTCGCGACGGCGTCCTCTACGACGAGAAACGGCCGAACTGGGACGCGGACGGCCCCAGGCCCATCAGCTGGTCGCTATGGTATCCCGCTGCCGATGAGGCACAGGAAAGCGATTTCCCGGAAAGAAGCTGGTTCAAAAAAGTGGCGGTCGCCCGCGATGCGCCCATTCGGCCGGCGGCCGGGCCCTATCCCCTGGTTCTTCTCTCGCATGGCACCGGCGGCTCCACGGCCGGGCTGGAATGGCTGGCGCGGCGCCTTGTCCATCGCGGATTTGCAGCGCTCGGCGTCAACCATCACGGCAACACCGGCGGCGAGCCTTACCGCGCCGAAGGCTTTGCCTGTCTTTGGGAGCGGGCGCCGGATCTCAGCCATATGCTCGACCGCTGTGATGAATGGCTGGGTGACCTTCGCGGCCATATCGATATGTCACGTGTATTCGCCGCCGGATTTTCGGCCGGCGCCTATAGCGTGACGCTGCTTCTTGGCGCCGTCGCCCGGTTTTCGCAGTTCGAGCCTGCTAGGCTGAAGCCGGGCGGTCCGCGCGGGCCTCGGGAATTTCCCGACCTTGCCGATCATATCCCGGCACTGCTTCGCAGCAGCGACGTATTTCGCGATTCTTGGTCGCGCATGTCAAAGCCTTACCGAGACGACAGGATCAAGGCGGCCCTCCTCTGCGCACCGGGCCGATCCGTTCTTGGTTTCAGCGAGGAAAGCCTGAAAGCGGTCGAGGCACCGGCGCTCATCCTCGTCGGCGATGCCGACCGGGCGGCGCCGGCCGAAGAATGTTCGTCATGGCTGCATGCTCGGCTGGACCGCAGCACCCTTAAGATCTTCGACGGCGGCCTTGGACATTATGTCTTCCTGCCGGAGGGTACGGGACTTGGCTTTGCCTTTGCAGCGGAACTCTTCACCGATCCGCCAGGCATCGAGCGCGCAGCCGTTCACGAAGAGATCGCCGATCTGTCAGCCGCGCTGTTCCGGAAGGCCAGAATAAGCACATAGCCAAAAGAAAAGCCCCGTTTCCGGGGCTTTTTCGTCTCGATCCTGCTCTAACCGTCAATCGACATCGTCGACGACCGCGTCGGCGGCGCCGCTGATGCGGTGAGCGAGAGCGGCTTCCATGAACTCGTTCAGCTCGCCATCGAGCACGTCGTCAGGCGCGGTGCTCGCAACGCCGGTACGCAGGTCCTTGACCAGCTGATAGGGCTGCAGCACGTAGGAGCGGATCTGGTGGCCCCAGCCGATATCCGTCTTGGAGGCGGCTTCGGCATTGGCAGCCTCTTCCCGCTTCTTCAACTCGGCTTCGTACATGCGAGCACGCAGCATTTCCCAGGCCTTGGCGCGGTTCTTGTGCTGGGAGCGTTCCTGCTGGCAGGCAACGACGATGCCCGTCGGAATATGGGTGATGCGCACGGCCGAGTCGGTCGTGTTGACGTGCTGACCGCCGGCGCCCGACGAGCGATAGGTGTCGATACGGCAGTCGCTTTCGTTGATCTCGATGTTGATCGAGTCGTCGACGACGGGATAGACCCAGATCGACGAGAACGAGGTGTGGCGACGCGCATTGCTGTCATAGGGCGAGATGCGCACCAGGCGATGAACGCCCGATTCCGTTTTCAGCCAGCCATAGGCATTGTGGCCCTTGACGAGCAGGGTTGCGGACTTGATGCCCGCCTCTTCGCCGTCGTGGACTTCCAGAAGCTCGACCTTGAAACGCTGGCGCTCGGCCCAGCGGGTGTACATGCGCAGCAGCATGTTCGCCCAGTCCTGGCTTTCGGTGCCGCCGGCGCCGGAATGGACTTCGAGATAGGTGTCGTTGCCATCGGCTTCGCCGGAGAGCATCGCTTCGACCTGGCGGCGCGCGGCCTCGGCCTTCAACGCCTTCAGCGTATCCTCGGCCTCCTTGACGATGCCTTCGTCGCCCTCTTCCTCGCCGAGCTCGATCAGCTCGATATTGTCGTTCAGCTGCTGTTCGAGCTGCCTGACGCCATTGATGCCGTCATCGAGCTGCTGGCGCTCGCGCATCAGCTTCTGGGCTTCGGCCGCGTCGTTCCAGAGGTTCGGATCCTCCGCCTTGTTGTTCAACCAGTCCAGTCGTCTTATCGCCTGGTCCCAGTCAAAGATGCCTCCTCAGCAGGGTGATAGCCTGCTTGGTTTCATCGACCACGTTTTCGATTTCAGCTCGCATTTTCCTGCTTCTCTGTATCGGTCTTATCAAGTGCTGGTGACATAGAGACGCCCGCCGCGGATGTAAAGAGCCGCGGCGGGCGTTCAAAATTCAGGCGAACCTCAGAAGAGGCCTGGCGTGCCGGTCTGGACGGCCTGATTGGCCTGCGGCGAGGTCTTCAGGATCTCTTCCGGCGCCATCGTGCTGTCCATGCCGATGACCGAGAAGCTGTCGGCCGGGCCGGTGCCGGGCTTGAAGGCCTCGATGATGGTATTCGGATCGCCATCGACGGCGGCCATGCCGGTCTTGCGGTCGATCGGGATGAGATTCATGCCCGCTGGGATCACGAATTTGGATTCCGGCATGTCCTTGACCGCGGCCTGCATGAACTCGTTGAAGATCGGCGCGGAAAGACCACCGCCGGTGCCGCCGCGCCCGAGAGGCGCCGGCGTATCGAAGCCCATATAGAGGCCGGCGACGAGATCCGGCGTGAAGCCGACGAACCAGGCGTCCTTCTCGTCATTCGTGGTGCCGGTCTTTCCGGCGACGTCGCGGCCGCCGAGGTCGATCTTGCCGGCTGCGGTGCCACGCTGGATGACGCCCTGCATCATCGATGTGATCTGGTAGGCGGTCATCGGGTCGAGGACGGTTTCACGGTTATCGACCACATTCGGCTCTTCCTGGTTCTGCCAGTCGCCGGCATTACAGCCCTCGCACAGACGCTCCTCATGCTTGAAGATCGTCTTGCCGTAGCGATCCTGGATGCGGTCGATCAGTGTCGGCTTGATCTGCTTGCCGCCATTGGCAAGGACCGAATAGGCCGAGACCATGCGCAGCACCGTCGTATCGCCGGCGCCGAGCGACATGGAGAGAACCGGCAGCATGTGATCGTAGATGCCGAAGCGCTCGGCATATTCGGCGACGATATTCATGCCGAGATCGTTGGCGAGGCGCACCGTCATCAGGTTGCGCGAATGCTCGATGCCCGAGCGCAGCGTCGACGGGCCGCCGACTTCGCCGCCATAGTTTTCCGGCCTCCAGACCTGACCGCCCGAAACGATCTCGATCGGCGCGTCCATGATGACCGAGGCCGGCGTATAACCATTGTCCATCGCCGCCGCGTAGACGAAGGGTTTGAAGGAGGAGCCCGGCTGGCGCATCGCCTGGGTGGCGCGGTTGAATTCGGACTGGGAATAGGAGAAGCCGCCGACCATGGCGAGCACGCGGCCGGTCTTCGGGTCCATGGCGACGAGACCGCCCTGCACTTTCGGCGGCTGGCGCAGACGATAGGAGGTCGACGCGTCGTCGCCGAGCTTCTCGACATAGACGACGTCGCCCGGGCTCAAGACGCCCTCCGGCGATTTCGCGGTCTTGCGGGAGCCGTCCGCCGAACGGAAGGCCCACTGCATGTTCTTGACGTCGATCGTTCCGCGCTGACGGTCCGCCGCAACCTTGCCGCTGCCGTCCTTGGACGGCTGCAGGCCGATATCGACGTTGTCGTCGGACACGGCGAGAACGACGGCGAGCCGCCATTCGGGCACGTCGGACAGCGCGGGAATATCGGCAAGCGCCTTGCCCCAATCGCCGCCTGCGTCGATCTGCTTGACCGGCCCATGGAAACCGCGGCGCTCGTCATAGGTCACGAGACCGTCCTGCAGCGCCTTGCGGGCGGCAAGCTGCATCTGCGGATCGAGCGAGGTGCGCACGGAAAGGCCGCCCTCATAGAGGACCTTCTCGCCATATTGATCGATCAGCTGGCGGCGCACGGCTTCGGCGAAATAATCCGAAGCGAAGAGCGAGGGACCGGTGCTGCGAGCGGTGACGCCGAGCGGCTGCTTCTTGGCTTCCTCGCCGTCGCTCTGGCTGACATAGCCGTTCTCGACCATGCGGTCGATCACCCAGTTGCGGCGCTCGAGCGCTGCCTCGGGATGGCGGAACGGATGGTAATTGGCCGGGCCCTTCGGCAGCGACGCCAGATAGGCTGCCTCGGCAACGGTCAGCTCGGTGACCGACTTGTTGAAATATGTGAGCGCGGCTCCCGCGATGCCGTAGGAATTCAGGCCGAAGAAAATCTCGTTCAGGTAGAGTTCGAGGATCTTGTCCTTGCTGTAGGCCTGCTCGATGCGGAAGGACAGGATTGCTTCCTTGATCTTGCGGTCGATCGTCTGGTCGGAGCTCAAAAGGAAGTTCTTGGCCACCTGCTGCGTGATGGTCGAGGCGCCGACCGGGCGCCGGCCGGAACCGAAATTCTGCAAGTTGACGAGAATTGCGCGGCCGAGACCGGTCAGGTCGACGCCCGGATGGTTGTAGAAATTCTTGTCTTCGGCCGAGAGGAAAGCGGCCTTCACACGGTCGGGAATGGCCTGGATCGGCAGGAAGAGGCGCTTTTCCTTGGCATATTCGGCCATCAGTGCGCCGTTGCCGGCGTGGACGCGGGTCGTGACCGGCGGTGCGTAGCTGTTCAGAACGGCATAGTCCGGGAGATCCTTCGCGACGCTGGCGAGATAGATGGCAATACCCGCCGCCGCGACCAGAAACAGGACGCAGGCCATTCCGAAGAAATATCCAAGAAGTCTAACCATATTTTCAGCTACCGGTCTCTTCGATCTTCAATCGGCGCAGCCGCAACGATTGCACAGATCAAGGCAATTTACACGTTGCGCGCGGCTTACTCCATGAGCGCTACCGCCACAAGCCGATTCCGCGCCCCAGGCTACGAAACATAAGCCGGAGTAACGGCGCGAATGTGAGCAAAATAGGGCTCCTGACGCCGCATTCACCGCTATATCAGCGTTTCATCAGGAGTGTCACATCCAAGCAACGCCCCTCCTCGCCGCCGGGATAACGCAGTTTGCTCGGAATTTGATTCAGCCAACTGAGTTTAATCTTTGTTTTTAAACGTCTTATCGTCTCAGAACCACTTCATGCCTGGACGAGGTCAGCCGCCATTCGCCACGACGGCCGTGCGGTATCGCTTCACCGCGTCGGTCAGGAGATCGGCGATCTTGCCGCGCCAGGTCTCGTCCAGCAGAAGCTTCTCATCCTCAGCATTCGAGAGGAAACCGATCTCGAGCAGGATCGACGGCACGTCGGGAGCCTGCAGCACGCGGAAACCGGCATGTCGGTGGGGATTGTTGATGGTGCCGACCTGGTCCTTGAAGGAATTCAGCACGCTCTCGGCCATGGAGATCGAGAAGGCCTGCGTCTCGCGCCGCGTCAGGTCGAGCAGGATATCGGCGACCTCCGGCGGTTCGGCGACCGTTTCCTTACCGGCGATCTGGTCGGAAAGGTTTTCGCGCTCGGCAAGATCGGCGGCGAGCTTGTCCGAGGCCTTGTCCGAGATCGTATAGACGGTCGCTCCGCGGATGTCCTTCTGCTTCAGCGTGTCGGCGTGCAACGATATGAACAGGCCGGCGTGGTTTTGGCGGGCGATCAGCACACGCTGCGAAAGCGACAGGAATTCGTCGTCCTGGCGCGTCAGGAAAGCCTTGATGCCCGGCTCCTTGTTCAGCCGGTCGGCCAAAGCCTTGGCGAAAGCCAGCGTCACCTGCTTTTCTTCGGTCTTGGTGTCGACGCCGATCGCGCCGGTATCGATGCCGCCGTGACCGGCATCGACGGCGATGACGAAATCGCCGGGGGCGGCCTTCTCAGGCGCGGGAATGGCGCTCGTCGTCTGGGCCGCCTCTGCCCGGTCATCCCAGGATTGCGTCTTGACCAGCTCGGCAAAGGCCTGCTTGTCGATCATCTCGGCATCGAGCACAAGCCGATGGCCCTTGCCGGCCTCGTCGGCCTGCACCTTGGCAAGCGCCAGCTTCACCGGCTTTGCAGCCGTCAGCACGATGCGGGCGCTTTCCTCATCCATCTTGCCGTAGCGGATGTCTTTGAAGAGGCCACGGGCGGCCAGATCCTTCGCCGGGAACCCGAAAGCGGTCGCCGGCAGATCGACGACGATGCGCTCCGGATTGGCGATGTAATGGACGGAGAAGCGCGGTTCGCGGTCGAAATCGATGACGATACGCGTTCTTGCGTCATCGCCGATGATGCGCGCGCCATAGGCGAGCAGCGGATCCCTGGTCTCGGCGGAACCCGCGACGGCAGGCAGGAGACAGCCGGCGACAAGCACCGCTGTCAGAACCCGCCTTGCGAATGTCGATCGCCGCGCTGCGGATTTCGCCGCGATCCGAGCCCTCTTAAACAATAAACCGCCACACCCTATTTATATCGCGATGGACCCGGCATGGCCGGAGCGCTCGCCCGAGAGCGAACACCTTCCGCCGCCCGCCGAATCGCAATCGCTTTATCCCCGATTCCTATGCGTTACGAAATCCATCAATATTATGGCACATTTGGCTTTTCCCTTGCTATTGTGACAGAGAAAACATACAACGCATTTTAGGGTAGAAGTGTTGACGGGATAGAGTCGCCGCAAGGCTGCCAGCCAGATCAGGACCTGGCGCCACATCGGTCATCGTCCGCCGTCTTATGCGTTTCAACCCAGAACTGGATCCTGATTTTCCGGCTTTTGTCGGAACTTCATTGGTGGATCAGCCACCACGCTCTCAGGGAGCACCCTCATCGGACCCGAAACGGGTCTTCGTATTGTCGATCACGCTTGGTTGTTGATGGTTTCGCAGCAGATTTTATCTGAAGTCTACAGGCCCCGGACCGAAATGGTTCCGGCTGCGGTCTGGCTGCTGCTCTCCTCTTCGCGCCAGGCGCGACTTTCATTATCCGGCGCGGCCACGGTGGACCGCATTCTTTCTGTTTCTACAGCAGTCGGGAATGCGCTCTCGCGGCCACGCCGAGGAGCACAGCTTACATGGCAGACAAAATGCTTATCGATGCGTCTCACGAGGAAGAGACGCGCGTCGTTGTCGTTCGCGGGAACCGCATAGAAGAATTTGACTTCGAGTCGCAGCACAAGAAGCAGATCCGCGGCAATATCTACCTCGCCAAGGTAACGAGGGTCGAACCCTCGCTGCAGGCCGCCTTCGTCGATTACGGCGGCAACCGTCATGGTTTCCTGGCCTTCGCCGAAATCCACCCCGATTATTACCAGATCCCCCTCGCCGACCGTCAGGCGCTGCTTCGGGCCGAAGCGGAAGAGCATCGCCGCGACGAAGATGTCGAGCATGTGGAAACCGCGCCGATCGTCGATCTTTCGACCCAGGAGCAGCCGGATGTCGGCATCGTGCCTACCGAGGCGCCTGAACCGGTTGCCGTAACGGAAGAGGCAGCGGCGGAAGAGGTTGCCGCAGCGGCAGAGGTGGCGGCATCGCCCGAAGCCGCCGAGGAAGCGCCGGTCAAGAAGGCAAGGCCGCGCCGCAGCCGCAAGAAGGTTGCCGAAACGACCGCGACCGAGGACGCCGTTCCCACGGACGTCGAAGCCGAAGGCGGTGCAAATGTCGACAACGAGGATGATGGTTCGACCGGCGGCACGATGGCCGCGATGGTGGAAACCGACACGATCTCCGAAGATATCGACACCAGCAAGCGTCGCCACGATGATGACGACGATGATGACGATCACGGCGAAGAGGAAGTCATCGAATCCGTTGGCGCCGAAGACGCGATGGAAGAAGTGCCGGACCGCGTGCAGCGCAAGCCGCGCAAGCAGTACCGCATCCAGGAAGTGATCAAGCGCCGCCAGATCCTGCTGGTGCAGGTCGCCAAGGAAGAGCGCGGCAACAAGGGCGCGGCGCTGACCACCTATCTCTCGCTCGCCGGCCGCTATTCCGTCCTGATGCCGAACACGGCGCGCGGCGGCGGCATTTCCCGCAAGATCACCAATCCGCAGGACCGCAAGCGCCTGAAAGAGATCGCGCGCATGCTCGAAGTGCCGCAGGGCATGGGTGTCATCCTGCGCACCGCCGGCGCCAACCGCACCAAGGTCGAGGTCAAGCGTGACTTCGAATATCTGATGCGCCTCTGGGAAAATGTGCGCACGCTGACCCTGGCGTCCACCGCTCCCTGCCTGGTCTATGAGGAAGGCTCGCTGATCAAGCGTTCGATCCGCGACCTCTACAACAAGGATATCGGCGAGATCATCGTTGCCGGCGAAGAAGGCTATCGTGAAGCGAAAGACTTCATGAAAATGCTGATGCCGAGCCATGCCAAGGTGGTCCAGCCCTATCGCGACATCCATCCGATCTTCTCGCGCTCCGGCATCGAGGCCCAGCTCGACCGCATGCTGCAGCCGCAGGTGACGTTGCGTTCGGGCGGTTACCTGATCATGAACCAGACGGAAGCGCTGGTTTCGATCGACGTCAACTCCGGCCGCTCGACGCGCGAACATTCGATCGAGGATACGGCGCTGCAGACGAACCTCGAAGCCGCGGAAGAAATCGCCCGCCAGCTTCGCCTCCGCGACCTCGCCGGCCTGATCGTCATCGACTTCATCGACATGGAAGAGAAGCGCAACAACCGCGCCGTCGAGAAGAAGCTGAAGGAATGCCTGAAGAACGACCGCGCCCGCATTCAAGTAGGCCGCATCTCGCATTTCGGCCTGCTCGAAATGTCGCGTCAGCGCATCCGCGCTTCCGTTCTCGAATCGACCACCCAGGTCTGCTCGCATTGCGGCGGCACCGGCCACGTCCGTTCGCAGTCCTCCGTCGCCCTGCATGTGCTGCGCGGCATCGAGGAATATCTGCTCAAGAACACGACGCACAACATCACCGTGCGCACCACGCCCGACATCGCGCTCTACCTGCTCAACCACAAGCGTCAGACGATCGTCGATTACGAAGCGCGCTTCGGCGTCGCGATCATCATCGATGCCGATGGCTCGGTCGGTGCGCAGCACTTCGCGATCGATCGCGGCGAGCCGGTCGAAAATCCGGTCAAGATCGAAAGCCTCTTCAACTTTGCAGCCATTCCCGAGGATGACGACGACGATATCGTCATCGAGGCGGATGAGGACGAAGACGAAGAGCTCGAGGAAAAGGCCGCCGCAACCGAACGCCCCGCCACGGCGCGCTCGGAAGGCGAAGGTGACGGCAACCGCAAGCGCAAGCGCCGCAGGCGCCGTCGCGGCCGCAACGGCAATGCCGAGCAGCCGGCATTGGCGGCAGGCGAAGCCGGCGATGAGGATGAAGACGGCGAAGACGAAGGCAGCGAGGGCGATGAAGCCGCCGCCTCGCCGGAGGCCCGCGCCGAGAACGAGGAATCACAGCGCCGCAAGCGCCGTCGCCGCGGCAAGCGTGGCGGTCGCCGCAATCGCGCCGAGGACGGCTCCGAACTGGCGGCCGATGAAGCCGGCGAAGGCAATGGCGGCGAGGACGAAGGCGACGATGTCTCGAATGACGTCGCTCCTGCCGAAACCGCAGTCGTCGAGACCGTTGCCGAACAGGCCGGCGAAGACCAGGCAGCAGCGGCCGCAGTCGAAGGTGCAGCCGTCGTCACCGAGGATGTGAAGCCCGCCCGTGGTCGCGGCCGCCGCAAACCCGCCGCAGCCCCCGTCGAGGAAGTGGTGGCTGAAACGGCACCGGCCGTCGAAGCCGAGCCGGAGGTGGTCGAAGCCTCCGCCGATCTCGAAACACAGGTTCAGGAAGAGGCAAAGCCGGTTCGCGCCAACCGCGAATCCAACATCTCCTCCTCCGAGCCGATGGTGAAATCGACCCGCAGCGAAAATGGCGAAAGCGACGACGGCAAGCCGAAGAAAGCCGGCTGGTGGCAGCGCCGCGGCTTCTTCTGAAAGCTGATTTTCGGACGTAAATGAGAGAACCGGCTGCGGCAACGCGGCCGGTTTTTTGTTTTGCAACGATGGCGAGATCGTCGATCCGGCCCGACCCGGACGATGAGCGTCTTCGACAGTGCGATTTAAGTTTTAATTCTGCGCGGGATGGATAGCGTCGCCGATCGCGAGCGCAATAGGATATTGCGCCGCGAGATCACCCGGCTCGACGGAATGAAGAATGATATCCGCGCTGGCGATCAGGCGGCCGGCGGATAGAGCAGGTCGACGATGTAGCTGGCGTCGAAGCGGGAATCGAGCATGCCGTAGGTCGAACGCCAGCCGCCGGCAAGGCGCGTCTCGATGAAGGCATCGGCAATGCGCCCTGCCCCGAGCCGATAGAGTTCGGCAGCGCCGGCGGCAAGCGCCAATTGCTCGACGAGCAGGCGCGCGGCCCCCTCATCCTGTTCGCAGAGGGCGATTGCGGCGCGCAGCACGTCGATCGTCTTCTTGCCGGCTGGGCCGAGATCGCGGGCGAGCCCCGCAAAGACCGTCTCGAACAGGTCCTTGCCACGGTTGAGTACGCGCAGCACATCCAGCGCCATGACATTGCCGGAGCCTTCCCAGATGGCGTTGACCGGCGCCTCGCGGTAATGGCGGGCGATCGGGCGCTCTTCGATGTAACCGTTGCCGCCGATGCATTCCATCGCCTCGTAGATCAGGGCGGGGGCGATCTTGCAGCACCAGTATTTGGCGACCGGCGTCATGACGCGGGCATAGGCCGCGTCCTCGGCATTGCCGCGCGCCTTGTCGAAGGCATCGGCAAGGCGGAAGGAGAGCGCGGTGGCGGCGGCGACATCGAGCGCCATATCGGCGAGCACGCGCGTCATGATCGGCTGGTTGACGAGCATCTTGCCAAAGACGCTGCGGCCACGGGTGTGGTGCACGGCCTCGGCGAGCGAGGCGCGCATCATGCCTGAGGAGGCCAGCGCGCAGTCGAGCCGCGTCAACGTCACCATGTCGAGGATGGTGCGGATGCCGGCATCCGGGCCGCCGAGCAGGAAGCCGAAAGTATCTGAGAACTCCACCTCGGAAGAGGCATTGGAGCGGTTGCCGACCTTGTCCTTCAGCCGCTGGAACTGCAGGCCGTTGGCGGAGCCATCCTCCAGAAGGCGCGGCACCAGGAAGCAGCCCATGCCCTCCTTGGTCTGCGCCAGCATGATGAAGGCATCGCTCATCGGAGCGGACATGAACCACTTGTGGCCGGACAGCCGGTATATGCCTTCGCTGACCTTTTCGGCCGCGCTCCGGTTGGCCCTGACATCCGTGCCGCCCTGCTTTTCCGTCATGCCCATACCGATGGTGACGGCAGACTTCTGCATGGCCGGCTTGTTCGACGAATCATATTTGCGCGAGAGGATCTTCGGCGCCCAGTCCTTCTGTACGGCGGGAGACGCCGAAAGCGCGGCAACGGAGGCGCTCGTCATCGTCAGCGGGCAGAGATGGCCGGATTCCAGCTGCGCCATCAGATAGAAGCGCGCGGCGCGAACCTTGTGCGCCTCATCCTTGGCTTCGGTATCGGCCTGCGGGTCCCAGACGGAGGAATGCAGGCCGACCGACATCGAGCGGCGCATCAGCGCGTGCCAGGCGGGATGGAATTCGACCACGTCGAGTCGCTCGCCGCGTGGGCCATGGGTTCGCAGCTGCGGCGCGCCCTGGTTGGCCATGCGCGCCAGCTCCAGCGCCTCCGGCGAGGTGACGTAGCGGCCGATATTTTCCAGGTCTTCGCGGATGCCGCGCGGCAAAGCCGCCGTCAGATCAACGATCAGCGGATCGGACCGATAGGCATTGATGCCGGACCACAGGCTCGGCTGGTTGAGTTCTGCGAGTTTGTCGTCAGTCCGGTTGGCGGAGGTCATTATTCGCTTCTAGTGCAAGAGCCCGGCAAAAGGAAACCGGAAGTTATGATTCGCGTCATCCTGCTCTATCGGAATTCAGGCGAAAATGCATGGGGACATAAGCCTTTGCCCACAGCGCATGCTTGCCCCGGCGGGCCGCACTCTTTATAGACCCGCCAGAGACAGCAAGAGGCAGGGTCATGGTCTTTTTCCCCCACCGCCACCTCATCGGCATCAAGGGCCTCACCGAGCAGGATATCACCTATCTTCTCGACAAGGCCGACGAAGCCGTCAAGATCAGCCGCCAGAGAGAGAAGAAGACGTCGACGCTGCGCGGACTGACGCAGATCAACCTCTTCTTCGAGGCATCGACCCGCACGCAGGCTTCCTTTGAGCTTGCCGGCAAACGGCTCGGCGCCGACGTCATGAACATGTCGGTCGGCAATTCCTCCGTGAAGAAAGGCGAAACGCTGATCGATACGGCGATGACGCTGAATGCGATGCGCCCCGATGTGCTGGTGATCCGCCATTCGAGCGCGGGAGCGGCCGCCCTTCTCGCCCAAAAGGTCTCCTGCTCAGTCGTCAATGCCGGTGACGGACAGCACGAACATCCGACCCAGGCGCTGCTCGACGCGCTGACGATCCGCCGCGCCAAGGGCAAGCTTTCACGCATCATCGTAGCGATCTGCGGCGACGTGCTGCATTCGCGCGTGGCGCGCTCCAATATCCTGCTGCTGAACGCCATGGGCGCGCGCGTCCGTGTCGTCGCACCCGCCACCCTCCTGCCCGCCGGCATCGCGGATATGGGCGTCGAGGTCTTCCACTCGATGAAAGAAGGATTGAAGGACGCCGATGTGGTGATGATGCTGCGGCTGCAGCGCGAGCGCATGTCCGGCGCCTTCGTGCCTTCGGTGCGCGAATACTATCACTTCTACGGGTTGGATGCCGAAACGCTGAAAGCGGCGAAGGAGGATGCGCTGGTCATGCATCCCGGCCCGATGAACCGCGGCGTCGAGATCGCCTCCGAGGTGGCCGACGGTCCGCAGAGCGTGATCGCCGAACAGGTGGAGATGGGGGTTGCGGTGCGCATGGCCGTCATGGAGACGCTGCTCGTCTCGCAGAACCAGGGTCCCCGAACCGATGGAATGATGGCATGAGCAACCCGATCGTCCTCAAGAACGTCCGCATCGTCGATCCCTCGCGCAATCTCGACGAGGTGGGCACGATCATCGCCGAAAACGGCGTCATTCTTGCCGCCGGCAGCGCAGCGCAGAACCAGGGCGCGCCGGAAGGCGCCGTCGTCCGCGACTGCGCGGGCCTCGTTGCGACGCCCGGCCTCGTCGACGCGCGCGTCCATATCGGCGAACCCGGCGGCGAGCACCGCGAGACGATCGCCTCGGCGAGCCGGGCGGCGGCGGCGGGCGGCGTGACGACGATCATCATGATGCCGGACACGGATCCCGTCATCGACGACATCGCCCTCGTCGAATTCGTCAAGAAGACGGCCCGCGACACGGCCGCCGTCAATGTCTATCCGGCAGCTGCCATCACCAAAGGGCTTGCCGGCGAGGAGATGACCGAGATCGGCCTGTTGATGCAGGCGGGCGCCGTCGCCTTCACCGATGCCCATTCCAGCGTCCATAACACCCAGGTGCTGCGCCGCATCATGACCTATGCGCGCGAATTCGGCGCGGTCATCTCCTGTGAGACGCGCGATAAATATCTCGGCGCCAATGGCGTCATGCATGAGGGGCTTTTCGCCAGCTGGCTCGGGCTCTCGGGCATTCCGAAAGAAGCCGAACTCATCCCGCTCGAACGCGATCTCAGGATCGCGGAGCTGACGCGCGGCCGCTATCACGCCGCGATGATCTCCGTGCCGGAATCGGTCGAGGCCATCGAGCGCGCCCGCAGCCGCGGCGCCAAGGTGACCGCAGGCGTCTCGATCAACAATCTGGCGCTCAACGAAAACGACATCGGCGAATACCGCACCTTCTTCAAGCTCTATCCGCCGCTGCGCCCGGAAGCCGACCGGGTGGCCATGGCCGACGCCGTCGCGAGTGGTGCGATCGACATCATCGTTTCCTCGCACGATCCGCAGGACGTCGATACCAAGCGCCTGCCCTTCGGCGAGGCGGCAGACGGCGCGGTCGGTCTTGAAACCATGCTGGCGGCGGCTCTCAGGCTTCACCATGGCGGCCAGGTGAGCCTGATGCGCCTGATCGACGCCATGTCGACCCGTCCCGCTCAGATCTTCGGCCTCAATGCCGGCACGCTGAAGCCTGGTGCGGCCGCTGATATTGCGCTCATCGATCTCGATGAGCCTTGGCTTGTCGCTAAAGACATGCTTCTCTCCCGCTCGAAGAATACGCCGTTCGAGGATGCGCGCTTCAGCGGGCGGGCCGTCGCGACATACGTCTCGGGAAATCTTGTTTACGCAGTCTAAGAGGCGGCTGGAACGATAAGCCACGGAGGGCTGAGAGGACATATGCTATCCAATCTCATGTCATGGCAGATCACATTGCCGATCGCGTTTGCCGCCGCCGCCATCGGCTATCTCTTCGGTTCCATTCCTTTCGGCCTGATCCTTACGCGCGCCGCCGGCCTCGGCGATGTGCGCAGCATCGGCTCCGGCAATATCGGCGCGACCAATGTTCTGCGAACCGGGAACCGGAAGCTCGCCGCGGCGACACTGCTGCTCGACGCCCTGAAGGCATCGGCCGCAGCCTGGATCGTCGGTTATTTCCTCGGTGAGGAAGCCGCCATCATCGCCGGCTTCTTCGCCTTCATCGGCCATCTCTTCCCGGTCTGGATCGGCTTCAAGGGCGGCAAGGGCGTCGCTACCTATATCGGCACCCTGCTCGGCATTGCGCCGATCATGGTCGTGCTCTTCGCAGCCGTCTGGCTGGCAATCGCCTTCACCACCCGCTACTCCTCTCTGTCGGCGCTGGTCGCCATGCTCGTCATCCCGATCGCGCTTTGGATCCTCGGCAACCAGCTGGGTATAGCTGAAAGCGAAAAGGTTGCGGCTGTCATGGCGATCATGACGCTCATCTCCTATTGGAAGCACAAGGCGAATATTTCCCGCCTGATGGCTGGGACGGAAAGCAAGATCGGGGCGAAGGGATAATGGATGCGCTGAGCGCGGCACCCAAAGGCGTTGTGCTGACCGAACGGCAGAGAATTGCCTGGCTGCGTCTCATCCGCTCCGACAACATCGGCCCGGCGACCTTTCGCGACCTCATCAATCATTTCGGTTCGGCCGAGGCCGCGCTCGCGGCGCTGCCCGAGCTTTCGGCGCGCGGCGGCGCCACACGGGCAATCCGCATCGCCACCGAGGCCGAGGCGCATCGGGAACTGGAGGCGGCGCATCGCTGCGGCGCCCGCTTCGTCGGCATCGGCGAACCGGATTATCCGCAAGCGCTGAAGCAGATCGACGGCGCGCCACCGCTGCTTGCCGTGAAAGGCACGCTTGCCGCCGCCAGGCGACCGGCTGTCGGCATCGTCGGTTCACGCAACGCCTCGATCGCCGGCGCCAAATTCGCGGCCATGGTGGCGCGCGACTGCGGCCGGGCGGGTTATACCGTCGTTTCCGGCCTGGCGCGCGGCATCGACACGGCGGCGCATCGGGCCAGCCTGGAGACAGGCACGATCGCAGCCCTTGCCGGCGGTCTCGACCAGCCCTACCCGCCCGAGAATATCGGCCTGCTCGAGGAGATAACGGGCGGCAACGGCCTGGCCGTCAGCGAGATGCCCTTCGGCTGGGAGCCCCGCGCCCGCGACTTTCCGCGCCGGAACCGGCTGATCGCCGGCATCGCGCTCGGCCTCGTGGTCATCGAAGCGGCAGAGCGTTCGGGTTCGCTGATCACCGCGCGGCTTGCAGGAGAGTTCGGGCGGCTGGTGTTTGCCGTGCCAGGCTCACCGCTCGATCCGCGCTGTCACGGCACCAACGGCCTGCTGAAGGACGGGGCTTCGATCGTTACCACGCCCGCCGATGTCGTCGAGGCCCTGGCGCCGCTTGCGCAATTCGATCTTTTCCCGTCCTCGATGGCGGAGGAACCGGCGCGTGACGGCAAGGCGATGATCGTGCCGCCCGGCGATTCCGACCGCAGCCGTATCATCGACGCACTCGGACCGACGCCCGTCGAGGTCGACGACGTCATCCGCCATACCGGCCTTTCGGCATCCGCCATCTATCTCATTCTTCTTGAACTCGACATATCAGGCAGGCTGCATCGACATCAGGGCGGTCTGGTCTCGCTTTCCGATTGAGCCTTGCGCGATATCAGCGAGTGGCTTTGCGAACTGCAGTAGCCGCGCGTCGAATCCGATAGTATTGCCACTTGAAATTGTATTCACCCCACAATCTTCCCTCGATTGCACCGTACGCAAGAGGTAAAATTGTAGCAAACCCCTTGACCGCAGCGATTTCCCTGTCCATGTCGGAGGGCCAGTATCCAAGTTGCGCTGCGTGTTGCGCTGGCTTCCACGCTGGCGCGGCGTCTTTTTTAGAGAATCATCATGAATGTTGTAGTGGTGGAATCGCCTGCCAAGGCCAAGACGATCAACAAGTATCTGGGTTCGGGATACAAAGTGCTCGCTTCCTTCGGTCATGTGCGCGATCTGCCTGCCAAGGATGGCTCAGTTCTTCCCGATCAGGACTTCGAAATGCTCTGGGAGGTCGACGGGGCGTCGGCCAAGCGGATGAAGGACATTGCCGACGCGGTGAAATCCTCCGACGGCCTATTTCTCGCGACCGACCCGGATCGCGAAGGCGAAGCGATCTCCTGGCACGTCCTCGACATGCTGAACAAGAAGCGCGTGCTGAACGGCAAATCCGTCAAGCGGGTCGTCTTCAACGCGATCACCAAGAAGGCCGTGCTCGACGCAATGGCCGACCCGCGCGATATCGACGTGCCGCTGGTCGATGCCTATCTCGCGCGCCGCGCACTCGACTATCTGGTCGGCTTCAATCTTTCGCCGGTCCTGTGGCGCAAGCTGCCCGGCGCGCGTTCTGCCGGTCGCGTCCAGTCGGTGGCGCTTCGTCTGGTCTGCGACCGCGAGTCGGAGATCGAGCGCTTCATTTCGGAAGAATACTGGAACATTTCAGCGCTCTTGAAGACACCGCGCGGCGACGAGTTCGAGGCAAGGCTGGTCTCCGCGAACGGCAAGCGGCTGCCGCCGCGGGCGATCGGCAACGGCGAGGAAGCCGGCAAGCTGAAGGCTCTGCTTGAAGGCGCAAGCTATGTCGTAGAAAGCGTCGAGGCGAAGCCTGTCAAGCGCAACCCGGCACCGCCGTTTACGACTTCCACGCTGCAGCAGGCTGCCTCGTCCAAGCTCGGCTTCTCGGCATCGCGTACCATGCAGATCGCGCAGAAGCTTTATGAGGGCGTCGATATCGGCGGCGAGACTGTTGGTCTCATCACCTATATGCGTACGGATGGCGTGCAGATGGCGCCGGAAGCAATCGATGCCGCGCGCCGCGCCATCGGCGAGCAGTTCGGCGACCGCTACCTGCCTGAGAAGGCCCGCTTCTATTCCACCAAGGCGAAAAACGCTCAGGAAGCGCACGAGGCCATTCGTCCGACCGACTTCAACCGGTCGCCGGACCGTGTGCGCAAGTTCCTGGATGCCGACCAGATCCGTCTCTATGATCTGATCTGGAAGCGCGGCATCGCCAGCCAGATGGCCTCGGCCGAGATCGAGCGCACCACGGCTGAAATCATTGCCGACAACAAGGGGGAGAAGGCCGGCCTTCGCGCCGTCGGTTCGGTCATCCGCTTCGACGGCTTCATCGCCGCCTATACCGACCAGAAGGAAGACGGCGAGCAGAGCGACGACGGCGACGAGGATGGCCGCTTGCCGGAGATCAATGCGCGCGAGACGCTCGCCAAGCAGAAGATCAATTCGACGCAGCATTTCACCGAACCGCCGCCGCGCTATTCGGAAGCCTCGCTGATCAAGAAGATGGAAGAACTCGGCATCGGCCGCCCCTCCACCTATGCTGCGACGCTCGCGACACTGCGCGACCGCGACTATGTGACGATCGACAAGCGCAAGCTGATCCCGCAGGCCAAGGGCCGGCTGGTGACCGCTTTCCTCGAAAGCTTCTTCACCAAATATGTCGAATATGATTTCACCGCCGATCTCGAGGAGAAGCTCGACCGGATCTCCGCCGGTGAGCTGAACTGGAAGCAGGTGCTGCGCGATTTCTGGAAGGATTTCTTCGCGCAGATCGAGGACACCAAGGAACTGCGCGTCACCAACGTGCTCGATTCGCTGAACGAGGCGCTGGCGCCGCTGGTCTTCCCGAAGCGGGAGGATGGCAGCGATCCCAGAATCTGTCAGGTCTGCGGCACCGGCAACCTGTCGCTGAAGCTCGGCAAATACGGTGCCTTCGTCGGCTGCTCGAACTATCCGGAATGCAATTACACCCGCCAGCTTTCCTCCGAGAACGGCGGGGAAGCCGAAAGCGTGGCGCTCAACGAGCCGAAGAACCTCGGCGTCGATCCGACGACCGGTGAGGAGCTGACGCTGCGCTCCGGCCGCTTCGGCCCCTATATCCAGCGCGGAGACGGCAAGGAGGCCAAGCGCGCTTCGCTGCCGAAAGGCTGGAAGCCCGAGGACATCGATTACGAGAAGGCGATGGCGCTGATCTCGCTGCCGCGTGATATCGGCAAGCATCCCGAGACCGGCAAGATGATCTCCTCAGGCATCGGCCGCTACGGACCGTTCCTGCTGCATGACGGCTCCTATGCCAATCTGGAGACCGTCGAGGACGTGTTCTCGGTCGGCCTCAATCGCGCGGTCACCGTCATCGCCGAAAAGGCGAACAAGGCGCCGGGCCGCGGCGCGCGCGGCACGCCGGCAGCGCTGAAGACGCTCGGCGACCATCCTGATGGCGGCGCCATCACCGTTCGCGACGGCAAATACGGCCCCTATGTCAATTGGGGCAAGGTCAATGCGACCCTGCCGAAGGGCAAGGATCCGCAGGCGATCACCGTCGAGGAGGCGCTTGCGTTGATCGCCGAGAAGGCCGGCAAGGCACCTGCGGCGAAGACTGCCAAAGCCAAAGCCAAGCCGAAGGCTGCGGTCGCCGAGGCCAAGACCGCCAAGACGGCGGCCAAGCCGAAGACAACGAAGGCGAAAGCGCCCGCAAAATCGAAAAAGAGCTGACGTGAGCAGGACACCGCGCGAGAGAACGAACCCTGCGGGCAAGCGCCCGGGCAAGATCGGCCGCGCCGGCAAGGATGCCTCCGCCGTCGAGCCGCTGAACATCGTCCACGGCGCGCTGCCTTCGCGCGATGTAATCCTGCGCTTCATCGCCGATCATCCGCAGAAGGCTTCGAAGCGCGAACTCGCCAAGGCTTTCGGCCTGAAGGGCGACAGCCGCGTCGAGCTGAAGCACATGCTGCAGGAGCTCGAGCAGGAAGGAATGCTGCAGAAGAGCCGCAAGTCGCTGATCCGTCCGGGCGCGCTTCCGCCAGTGACCGTTCTCGACATCACGACGCGCGACAAGGACGGCGATCTGATCGGCCGGCCGGCGGAATGGCCGGAAGACCAGGGCGTGGCGCCTGCCGTCGCCATTCGCCAGCAATCGCCTGCGGGCCGCCAGGGCAAGGGCAAGGCGCCCGTCGCCGGCCTCGGCGACCGCATCCTCGCAAAGATCTTCCCGGCCGTCGATCGCGGCGGGCCGGCCTATACGGCGCGCATTATCAAGGTGATCGACAAGCGCCGCGGCGCCTCGATGGGTGTTTTCCGCAGTGCGCCGGGCGGCGGCGGCCGGTTGCTGCCGATCGAGCGGCGCGGCGAGGAGATGGTGATAGATCCGGACTATACCGGCGGCGCCAAGGACGGCGATCTGGTCGAGATCGAAATCGCCCGCCTCGGCCGCTTCGGCCTGCCGCGCGCCAAGGTTCTTTCCGTGGTCGGCTCCGTCGGCTCGGAAAAGGCGATCTCGATGATCGCCATCCATGCGCATGGCATCCCGCATGTCTTCCCGCCGGCAGCGATCGCCGAGGCGGAAGCCGCAAAGCCCGCCACGATGTCGCATCGCGAGGACTGGCGCGACGTGCCGCTGATCACCATCGATCCGGCCGACGCCAAGGACCATGACGACGCCGTCTACGCCGAGCTCGACCCCTCGCCCGACAATCCCGGCGGCGTCATCGTTACCATCGCCATTGCTGACGTCTCCTGGTATGTCCGCCCCAATTCGCCGCTCGATCGCGAGGCGCTGAAGCGCGGCAATTCCGTCTATTTCCCGGATCGCGTCGTGCCGATGCTGCCGGAGCGCATCTCCAACGATCTCTGCTCGCTGAAGGAAGGCGTCGATCGCCCGGCGCTTGCCGTGCGCATGAGTTTCTCTGGAGAAGGCCGCAAGATCGGCCACACCTTCCATCGCGTCATGATGAAGAGCGCGGCCAAGCTTTCCTATCAGCAGGCGCAGGCGGCAATCGACGGCAATCCCGACGACAAGACCGGACCGATGCTCGAGCCGATCCTGAAGCCGCTCTGGCACGCCTATGAGGTGATGAAGCGCGGACGCGACCGGCGCCAGCCGCTGGAACTCGACATGCCGGAGCGCAAGATCCTGCTGAAGCCCGATGGCACCGTCGACCGGGTCTTCATGCCGCCGCGGCTCGATGCGCACAAGCTGATCGAAGAGATGATGATCCAGGCGAATGTCGCCGCCGCCGAGACGCTGGAAAAGAAGCGCCAGCCGCTGGTCTATCGCATCCATGACGGCCCGACGCTTGCCAAGCAGGAAGTCCTGCGCGAATTCCTGGCGACCCTCGGCATCTCGCTCGCCAAGGGCGGCAACGTGCGCGCCAACAGCTTCAACGGCATTCTGGCGAAGGCGGAAGGCACGGCGCACCAGACGATGGTCAACGAGATGGTGCTGCGCTCGCAGAGCCAGGCGATCTACAGCCCTGAGAATATCGGCCATTTCGGCCTGAACCTGATGAAGTATGCACACTTCACCTCGCCGATCCGCCGCTATGCCGACCTCATCGTGCACCGCGCGCTCGTCGGCTCGCTGGGCTTCGGCGAAGGCGGCATCACCCCCGAGGAAGAAGCCACGCTCGACGATATCGCCGCCGAAATCTCGACCTTCGAGCGTCGCGCCATGGCGGCCGAGCGCGAGACCATCGACCGGCTGATCGCCCACCACCTCAGCACCCGCGTCGGCGAAGAGTTTGCCGGCCGTGTCTCCGGGGTAACGAAATCGGGGCTCTTTATCTCCTTGCCGGACTATGGGGCCGACGGTTTCGTCCCTATATCTACGCTCGGCACCGACTATTTCATCTATGACGAGGCGCATCAGGCACTGTCCGGTGAAAAGACCGGGCTCGGCTATCGTCTCGGTGACAGCGTCACCGTGAAGCTTGCCGAGGCAATTCCGCTGGCCGGCGCGCTGCGCTTCGAAATGCTGAGCGAGGGGCGCGAGATGCCGGCGGCGGTGCGTTCCTTCCATAAGGCCGGCCGCCGCGAGAGGGGCCAGGTTCGCAAGAAGCCGGGAACGCGGCCACCGCGCGGGCGCCGCTGAGGCATCGTGCCGAAAGCAGCGATGGTTCGATGACGACCGATGCTTTTAGCCTGAAAGAGGAAGACGCGATGAGCACACCGACCGATCCGGTCGTCCGCTACGGGGATAGGCCCGAGGCCGAGCGTCTGCTTGGGCGTTCCATCATGCGCGGGCTGATGAACCGCTGCCCGGCCTGCGGCAACGGCAAGCTCTTTCGCGCCTTCCTGAAGCCTGTCGATCATTGTGCCGCCTGTGGCGAGGCGATGCATCACCATCGCTCCGACGACCTGCCGCCTTATATCGTCATCCTCGTCCTCGGCCACGTCGTGGTCGGCGGCTATATGCTGACCGACATGACTTTCCTGCTGCCGGTATGGGTGCATCTTGCCATCTGGGCGCCGATCACCGTCATCACCGCGCTTGCCTCGATCCAGCCGATCAAGGGCGGTGTCATCGGTCTGCAATGGGCGCTGCGCATGCATGGCTTCGGCGGAGAGAGCGACAGTCCCGACGACTACGACCTTCCCCGCCGGCCGGATTGAGCGCCTTCACCTTCCAGACATATTTAGCGTGTAGTGGCAGCCCTCCACCGACCACCACCGATATGCGGCAGTCGATAATCCGCAACGACTTGACATGGTAAGCTTTTCTTGTCTGAACAGGCTTTACATTCCGCAGATCACATCGGAAATACTGCGAAACGCTGCTCGTCACCTGGATTTGGCACGTCTGTGCCTTTCTATGTGCGGCGAGAGGTCGATTCGCTCGCGCAGCTTTCTAAGGATGGATAAATGTCTCAGCCGAGAAACGGCACACCAGGCGATCTCGAAGAAATCCATTGGCCTTCTCTGGTGGCAGCCATCTCGTCCATCTCAGCCGTCGGCATAGCAATCGGCCTCGGACTGCCCCTCCTCAGCATCATCCTCGAAAAACGCGGCATCTCGTCCACCCTGATCGGGCTCAACACCGCGATGGCAGGGATCGCGGCGATGGCCGCAGCCCCCGTCACCACTAAGCTCGCCCACAAATACGGCGTTGCCCCGACGATGCTGTGGGCCGTGCTGATTTCGGCGCTGAGTGCGCTCGGCTTCTATTACGCCCAGGATTTCTGGATGTGGTTTCCGCTGCGCTTCGCCTTCCACGGCGCCACGACGACCCTGTTCATCCTCTCCGAATTCTGGATCAACGCCGCCTCGCCGCCTTCCAAGCGCGGCTTCGTGCTCGGCATTTATGCGACGGTGCTCTCCCTAGGTTTTGCGGCCGGACCGCTGCTCTTTTCGCTACTCGGCAGCGACGGCATCTTCCCCTTCCTGATCGGCGCCGGCGCAATCCTGCTTGCCGCCATTCCGATCTTCATCGCCCGCGACGAAAGCCCGATACTCGAGGAAAAACCGGAGCTGCATTTCATGCGCTACGTATTTCTCGTGCCGACGGCGACGGCGGCCGTCTTCATCTTCGGTGCGGTCGAAGCGGGCGGACTATCGCTTTTCCCGATCTTTGCCGTGCGCGCCCACTTCACCGAATCGCAAGCGGCGCTGCTGCTGACGATGATGGGCGTCGGCAACGTCATCTTCCAGATTCCGCTCGGCCTGCTCTCCGACCGCATCGGCGACAAGCGGCCGCTTCTGGCCGGCATGGCGCTGATGGGTTTCATCGGCTCGATGATGTTGCCGGTACTGATCGACAACTGGCTGCTGATGGCCGGGCTCCTGCTCTTCTGGGGCGGCTGTGTCTCCGGCCTCTATACGGTCGGCCTCAGCCATCTCGGCTCGCGGCTGACGGGCTCCGATCTTGCGGCGGCCAATGCCGCATTCGTCTTCTGTTATGCGATGGGAACCGTGGCCGGGCCGCAAGCGATCGGCGCGGCGATCGATGTCGCAGGAAATAACGGTTTTGCCTGGGCAATCGCCGCCTTCTTCGGCTTCTACGCGCTACTTTCCGGCATCAGATTGATGTTCATTCGAAAACGGACTTGACTTTTCGGGCGGGATTCGTAGTTTCGCGCCAGAATTTGCCGTGGAGCCCATCCGGCTTCCACGGCTTTCATTTTCTTAAAGGCAGGACGACCATGGCCAAGGCTACAACAATCAAGATCAAGCTGCTGTCGACAGCCGACACCGGTTTCTTCTACGTCACGACGAAGAACAGCCGTACGATGACGGACAAGATGACGAAGACGAAGTACGACCCGATTGCTAAGAAGCACGTCGAGTTCAAGGAAACCAAGATCAAGTAATCGCTTGATATCTGGGATTTCGAAAAAGCGCGCGCCCACGGGTCGCGCGTTTTTTATTGCCGGAATCGGCCCTCTTTGAGAGATGACAGCGCAAACAGAAAAACGCCGCCCTTCCATCTTCGGGAAGTGACGGCGTTTTCTTGAAAGGGGGTCGGCCAGCATGCAAAACGGCACGAGGAACCGTTATAGCTTGCCTACTAGCCGACCGACCCCACGACCCAGGAGATGCGGCGGACCTGAGCATCATGGGGTATCGACAACTCCTCTACGGGAGCGCTTCTCTTATGAGCCGATAATTTGCGCAAAAATGAAAGAAAATCAACAAATTCTTAATGGTAAAAAATCTGAGTCTGATTCTATGGTTAAAAGTTCAGTTTTGGGACATACAAAGAATCATTGGCTCTGCTTGACTTTAGAGCGCAACGCTCACGTTCCCGAAGAAATTCGGCAATATAAGATAATAACTTACGCCCCCGCTCCCCTTACGTGAGGTGACACCCCGGCACTCTATTTAGCCTTGTTGGCACCCGCTAATTTTTATAGTTTCCAATTCATCAGACGCGATGCGCTGAGGGTTTCAAGACTATCGCGCGCCAGCACATCACAGCAATGCGGGCTGTCCATTTTTGGGCTATTGAGTTGCAAAATTTTCGCCCCGCCTGCGCCCGGCCGGGATTAAAAATCGGTAACAATTTGCTTACCGCAGTGGAAAACCCGTAAAGCGCGGCTAGCGCGGCAAATGATTCGTCAGGCGGCTGCGGCGACCACGCGATTGCGGCCCGTGTTTTTAGCCTCGTAGAGAGCCAGATCCGCCTGCTTCATCAGCTGATCGGGGGTCAGGACGGCTGCGATACGTGAGGATATGCCGAAGGAAGCGGTGACGTTCAGCGCCTGACCGGAGTGTTTCAGCAGGAAAGGCGCGCTTTCGACCGCCGCGCGCAGGCGCTCGGCGACGGCAGCGGCGATTTCCGGCGAAGTGTCCGGCATCACGACGACGAATTCCTCGCCGCCATAGCGGCAGGCGAGATCGGCGCCACGAATGGTGGAGCGCACCCGATTTGCGAACTCCCGCAGCACCTCATCGCCGCCATCATGGCCATAGGTGTCGTTCACCTGCTTGAAGCGGTCGATATCGGTGATCAGCACCGAGAGCGGCCGGCCACGCGCCATCGAACGGTTGAAGAGCACGTTGAGGTGATTATCGAGGTAGCGCCTGTTGTAGAGACCGGTCAGCGGATCGGTGACGGCAAGCTCGATCGTCTGTTTGACGCTGTTGCGCAGGCGGTCGTTATAGCGCTTGCGGCGGATCTGCGTCAGGCTGCGGGCGACCAGCTCATTGGGATCGACCGGGCGGATGATGTAGTCGTTGACGCCGAGATCGAGCGCGCGGACGACCATCTCGTCGGCGCCCTGCTCGGTGATGATCAGGATCGGCAGAAAGCGCGTGCGTTCCAGCGAACGCAGCTGCGAGCAGAGGCGAAGCGGATCGTAATCATCGAAATTGGCGTTGACGATGACGAGATCGAACGCGTTTTCGGCCGCCTCGAAGAGGGCAGCCTGCGGATCGGAAAGGGCAATCACGTCGGCGACGGGCTTCAGCGCCTTGACGATGCGCTCCTGCGAATTGGCGCGGCCGTCGACGAGCAGCACCTGAGCGGCCTCGTCGGCGCGGGCCTCGCCTCCCCGCATCAGGTCGTCCATGCCCATCGTATGAGCGGTGTCGGCGCGGATGCGCAGTTCGTCGCTCAAAGTCTTCAGCCGGAGCAGGCTTTTTACCCGAGAGATCAGCTGCAGGTCGTTGACCGGCTTGGTCAGGAAATCATCGGCGCCGGCCTTCAGGCCGCGCACGCGATCGGCAGGCTGGTCGAGTGCGGTAACCATGACGACGGGAATATGGGCGGTTCTCTGGCTGGCCTTCAGCCGCTCGCAGACTTCGAAACCGTCGATGCCAGGCATCATGATGTCGAGCAGGATCAGGTCGACCTGGTTGCGCTCGCAGATCGCCAGCGCCTCGTAGCCGTCGGCTGCCGTCATCACGTCGAAATATTCCGCAAGCAGCCGCGCTTCGAGCAGCTTCACATTGGCCGGAATATCGTCAACCACCAGTATTCGCGCAGTCATAACGGTCTTTCCGATGCGTCAGGCATCGCCCAGATAGGTCTTGATCGTCTCGATGAATTTCGGAACCGAGATCGGCTTGGAAACATAGGCCTCGCAGCCACCCTGACGGATCCGCTCCTCGTCGCCCTTCATCGCGAAAGCCGTGACGGCGACCACGGGAATCACATGCAGCTCGTCGTCTTCCTTCAGCCATTTGGTGACTTCGAGGCCGGAGACCTCGGGAAGCTGGATATCCATGAGGATGAGGTCGGGGCGATGTTTGCGCGCCAGATCGAGCGCCTCCATGCCGTTTCTCGTCTGAATCGTGGTATAGCCGGACGCCTCGATCAGGTCGCGAAAGAGCTTCATGTTGAGCTCGTTATCTTCTACAATCATTACCTGTTTGGGCATGACAAGCTGTCCCTACGTCCGTTCGCGCAGTCGTTCGTCCCATGAGAAATGCACATGCGGACAAATAGCTCCGTGAGACCGATAGCGCACGCTACCGGTATTTGGTTGAAGAAAAGGTAACTTACCCCTCGAAATGCAAAGCAACTTCAAGCCTTCGAAACAACAAGCCGCCGACCCCCACGAGACGGCGATCGCCGTTCTTGGATGGCTTGCCGACGATCCCGAGATGTTCGGCCGCTTCCTTGCGCTCACCGGTGTGGCCCCCGCACAGGTGCGGGGCGCCGTCAACGATCCGGGATTTCTCGCCGGCTTGATGGATTTCCTGATGAACCACGAACCGACGGCGATGGCCTTCTGCACGGCGAGCGGCATCAGCCCCGAGGCGGTGACCGCCGCCTGGCGGCATTTTTCTTCGCCCGGCCTCGATTCCGGGGAATACTGACGGTGACCGGCGTAGCGGAACTCGACATCTCGCATATCCGCCTCGGCGAACGGCCGCTGATCGTTTGCGACGTCGACGATGTCGTGCTGCAGTTCATCGGACCCTTCCAGCTTTTCATTCAAAGCCTCGGTCATGAATTCCTGCCGCGATCGTTCCATCTCCACGGCAACATCGTCTCGGTGGCGGATGGCACGGAGATCGATGACCAGCATGTCAGCCGGCTGATCGAAGAATTTTTCGAAGCGCAGGAATTGTGGCAGACGCCGCTCGACCGGGTCGTCGAGACGCTCGGCCGGTTTTCGCAAGAGGCCGACATTCTTTTCCTGACGGCGATGCCGCCGCGGTTCCAGGATCAGCGCCGACGACTGCTCGATAGAATAGGCCTTCTCTTTCCGTTGCTTGCCAGTGAGCAGCCCAAAGGGCCGATCGTTCACGCATTGCATGCCAGCCGCTCCCTTCCTGTCGTCTTCATCGATGATATGGCGCGCAATCTGCACTCCGTCAGGGATCACGTCGCCGATTGCCTGCTCATTCACCTGATGCCGAGTTCGCCCGTCCATCGTTTCGCACCGGCAGCGGCCGACGATATCACCCGGGCCACCGACTGGACGCATGCGGCCGAACTCATCGAGGCGCACATCCTTTCCGGCACGTTTAGCCGCGCAGCTCCAGCCGCATGAGCGGACGGCCATCCTTGCGCCTTGCCACCGTCTCGAAACCCGCTGCATCGAAGATCGCCGTCGAGCCGATGCAGAGCGTCACGGATTTCGATTGTTTCACATGATCGATCGGACAGGCTTCGATAAGCCGTGCGCCCTGGCGCCGCGCATGGTCGATCGCGCCGGCGAGCAGCCGATGGCTTAATCCTCTGCCGCGGAGTTTCGGCAGCAGGAAGAAACAACTGACGGCCCAGATCGATGGATCATGCGCGTCGCCCTCCTCCAGCGGCCGCGAGACGGTGCGCGGCGAATTGAACTGCGGCACGTCGTAACGCGGTCCGACCTGCACCCAGGCAACCGGCGCACCGTCGGCATAACAGAGAATGCCCGGCGGCGGGCCTGTCTCGATCCGTTCCTTGATATGCGCCTTGCGCTCCTCGGCCGACATATTCGTCCTCACCGCATGCGGCAGGCGCAACGCGACGCACCAGCAATTGTAGAACGCGCCCTGCGGACCGAAGAGGGTTTCGAAATCATCCCAACGTTCCGGCGTCACCGGCTCAAAACGAAATTCGTTATCCAAAGGCAAAGCTCAGCCCTCTCTTGTGACTCGGGAGTTTAAAGCGTAGTGTCGCGGCGTTCAACCTTTGTTCTCACCATGACACCCGCGCCCGACAAGACTCCCGGCTTCTGTCGCGACTGCCTTGCCGAGCAGAAGGGTGAGGCGCGCCGCTGTATTTCCTGCGGCAGTCCCCGTCTGGTGCGCCATCGCGAACTCTACGCATTGACGCTTGCGCATATCGATTGCGACGCCTTTTACGCGGCCATCGAAAAACGTGACAATCCGGAGCTTGCCGACAAGCCGGTCATCGTCGGCGGCGGCAAACGCGGCGTTGTTTCCACCGCCTGCTATATCGCCCGCATCCACGGCGTGCGCTCGGCCATGCCGATGTTCAAGGCGTTGGAGGCATGCCCCGAGGCGATCGTCATCCGTCCTGACATGGAGAAATATGTCCGGGTTGGGCGCCAGGTGCGGGCGATGATGCAGGACCTGACGCCGCTGGTGCAGCCGCTGTCGATCGACGAAGCTTTCTTGGAGCTTGGCGGCACGGAGAGGCTGCATCACGATCCACCGGCGCGCACGCTTGCCAAATTCGCCCGCCGTGTCGAAAAAGAGATCGGAATCACCGTTTCGGTCGGGCTTTCCTATTGCAAATTCCTCGCCAAGGTCGCTTCCGATCTGCAGAAACCGCGCGGCTTTTCCGTCATCGGCCGCGAAGAAGCGGTGGAATTCCTGGCGCCACGCCCCGTCACCACGATTTGGGGCGTCGGCAAGGCCTTTGCGGCGACGCTGGAGGCGGATGGCATCCGCACGGTCGGCCAGTTGCAGCAGATGGAGGAAAACGACCTGATGCGCCGCTACGGCAGCATCGGCCAGCGGCTTGCCCGGCTGTCGCGCGGCGTTGACGACCGCGAGGTGCATCTCAACGATGCGGCAAAGAGCGTCTCGGCCGAAACGACCTTCTTCGACGACATCGCACGTTATGACGATCTGGTGCCGATCCTGCGCAACCTTTCCGAAAAGGTCTCATGGCGGCTGAAGAAAAACGATATTGCCGGGCAGACCGTTGTCCTCAAGCTGAAGAGCGCCGACTTCAAGATACGCACGCGCAACCGCAAGCTCGAGGACCCGACCCAGCTTGCCGACAGGATCTTCCGCATCGGGCTCGAGCTTCTTGAAAAGGAGACGGACGGCACGAAATTCCGCCTGCTCGGCATCGGCGTCACCGATCTCGGCGATGCCGCCCGCGCCGACCCGCCCGATCTGATCGACCGTCAATCCGGCCGGAGAGCGGCCGCCGAAGCGGCGATGGACAAGCTCCGCGACAAGTTCGGAAAGAATACGGTCGAGACCGGCTACACGTTCGGCGGCAGCAAGCGCGATCCCTGACCGCATGTCGCCTGGAAATGCGTAGCGGCTCCGGGCGATATGCGTCAAAACAAAGTGAAGTTGTGAGACCAGCGCGTGATCGCGCCTATAAAATCTTCCTTAAACTTCGTCCCATAATGTGCCGGACCAGTATTGCGTATGGTTGGGTATCATGTTCTCGCGTCTCGCCCTGGGCCTCGGCTTGCTGTCGGCCACAGCACTCGTGCACCCGGCTTTTGCCGCGGATGCACGCACGCTGCAGATCTTCGTCTCGAAGAACAAGCAGTCGCTTGCGGTCTATGACGGCACCGAGGTCGTCGCGACCTCGAAGGTCTCGACCGGCAAGGACGGCCACACGACGCCAAGCGGCATCTTCTCGGTGCTGGAAAAGCAGAAATATCACGAATCCAACATCTATTCGAACGCGCCGATGCCCTTCATGCAGCGGCTGACATGGTCCGGCATCGCGCTGCACGAATCCAATTCGGTGCCGCGCTATCCGGCCTCGCATGGCTGCGTGCGCATGCCCGGGGCTTTCGCAAAAATGCTCTATGGCATGACCGGCACCGGTATCCCCGTCATTATCAGCGATGGCGAATTGGCGCCGCAGCCGATCGACCATCCCACTCTTTTCCATCCGGACACGCCGGCGGCGATGCCGCTGCTTTCCGATGTCGAGTTGCGGCCCGCAATGCCCGACAGCCCGCAAAAGCCGGTACAGGTGGCGATGAACGATACGGCTGCGATACCGATGCCGGCTGCATCGCCGAAGGCCGAGCCGCCGTCCGAGCCGATCAGCATGCTGATCACGCGCCGGACGCTGCGTGAGACGGTGATCGACATCCAGGCGCTTCTCAACCAGCTCGGCTTTTCCGCCGGCGACCCCGACGGGCTGCTCGGGCCGACGACCGTGCAGGCGATCCAGGCCTTCAAGGCGCTGCGGCCGGCGGAATTTGCCGGTGACAGGAGCCTCGTCTCCGACACGCTGCTCAAGGCCATCTACGCTGCCGCCGGCAAGGGCGAGCCGCCGAACGGCGTCATCATGGTGCGGCGGGCTTTCAAGCCGATCCTCGAAGCCCCGGTCACGATCGCCGATCCCGGCCTGGCACTCGGCACGCATTTCTTCACGCTGCATGCGGTCGACGAGACGGCCGGCACGGCGGAATGGCTCGGCGTGACGCTCACCAACAACCTGTCCCGCGAGACGATGAAGTGGCTCGGCATCACCAATCAGGAAAGCTCGATCGTCACGGGCCGCCCGATCGCCCGTTCGCTCAGCCGCATCGCGATCCCCGAGGAGACGCGCCGCAAGATCGACGCTCTGATCGCGCCGGGCTCGACGCTGACGATCTCCGATACCGGCCTCGGCACGGAGACCGGCGAAGGCACGAATTTCATCACGATCACCCGGGGCTGACGCGCCCGGGCTGATCAGACAAGCTCGACGTCGACCACTCCGGGGGCGGCGCGAAGAGCGGCGGCGATTTCCGGCGTGATGCGGTATTTCTCCGGCAGCGCCACCTCGACCTCGCGTTTGCCCTCCTCCTTGATGACGATGAAGGAAACGAGGCCGTCGCCCTTGGCGTTCAGATGGCCGGCAACCATCTTCAGCGGTCCGGAATCTCGGACATAAACACGCAGCGCCTTCTGCATCTGCAGCGATTTTTCTTCCAGCGACTGGATCGTCTGGATGCGCAGGCCGATGCCCTCGGGGCGCTCCTCGCCGGTCGCGGTCAGCAGGAAGGATTTTCCCGATTCCAGTATGTCGCGATACTGGTTCAGCATCTCCGAAAACAGCACGGCCTCGAACTGGCCCGACGAATCCGAAAAGACGATGATGCCCATCTTGTTGCCGGTGCGGGTCTTGCGTTCCTGCTTCGAGATGACGGTTCCGGCAAGGCGCGCATTGGTGGCGCCCTGCTTGATGGCGGCCGAAAACTCGGCGAATGTCTGCACGCGCATCTTCTGCAGGATGTTGTTATAGGAATCGAGCGGGTGGGCCGTGAGATAGAAGCCCAGCACCTGGAATTCCTTGAGCAGCCGCTCCGAAGCCAGCCAGGGTGAATAGGGCGGCAGGGAGATCTTCTCCGGTCCCGACGTCAGCGTGCTGCCGAAAATATCCGACTGGCCGCTCAGCTTGTTTTCCTGAGCGCGCTGGGCGTAACCGAGGATGCGGTCGAGGCCGGCCGCCAGATGGGC
The DNA here is from genome assembly GCF_002531825.1 of Rhizobium sp. J15. GTDB lineage: Bacteria > Pseudomonadota > Alphaproteobacteria > Rhizobiales > Rhizobiaceae > Rhizobium. The sequence continues at coordinate 36,927 of NZ_NWSX01000006.1, forward strand.
GCGGTCCGTGCCGAAGCAATCGAAGGCGCCGGCATAGATCAGGCTTTCGAGCACGCGGCGGTTCACCTGGCGCGGGTCGATGCGCAGGCAGAAATCCTCGATGCTGGCAAAGGGCTTGTCGCCCCGCACCTCGACGACATGGTCGACGGCGGATTCGCCGACGCCCTTGAGGGCAGCAAGCGCATAATAGATGCGGTTGTCGCCGGTCTCGAAATGGCGGAAGGAGGTCTGCACCGAAGGGGCGATCACCTCGATGCCGAGACGCTTGGCGTCCTGACGGAAATCATTGACCTTTTCCGTGTTGGACATGTCGAGCGTCATCGAGGCGGCGAGGAATTCGACCGGATAATGCGCCTTCATATAGGCTGTCTGATAGGAGACGATAGCGTAGGCGGCAGCGTGCGACTTGTTGAAGCCGTAATTGGCGAATTTCGCCAGCAGATCGAAAATGACGTCGGCCTGCGGCTTCTTCACTCCATTTTTCACGGCGCCGTCGACGAAGCGCTCGCGCTGCTGGTCCATCTCGGCCTTGATCTTCTTGCCCATGGCGCGGCGCAGAAGATCGGCTTCGCCGAGCGAATAGCCAGACAGGACCTGAGCGATCTGCATCACCTGTTCCTGATAGACGATAACGCCCTGGGTTTCCTTGAGGAGATGGTCGATCATCGGGTGGATCGATTCCACCTCTTCCTCGCCATGCTTGCGGGCGTTGTAAACCGGGATGTTCTCCATCGGGCCGGGGCGATAGAGGGCCACCAGCGCGATGATGTCCTCGATGCAGTCCGGCTTCATGCCGATCAGCGCCTTGCGCATGCCCGCACTTTCCACCTGGAACACGCCGACCGTCTCGCCGCGCGACAGCATCTCGTAGGTCGGTTTGTCATCGAGAGGAATGGAGGCGAGATCGACATTGATGCCGCGCTTGGCGACGAAATCGACCGCAACCTTCAAGACCGTCAGCGTCTTTAGTCCGAGGAAGTCGAACTTGACGAGGCCAGCCTGCTCCACCCACTTCATGTTGAACTGAGTAACCGGCATATCGGAGCGCGGATCGCGATACATCGGCACGAGCTTGGAAAGCGGCCGGTCGCCGATAACGATGCCGGCAGCATGCGTCGAGGCATGGCGGTAAAGCCCCTCGATCTTCTGGGCAATGTCGAGCAGGCGTGCGACCACCGGCTCCTTTGCCGCCTCTTCCTGCAGCTTCGGCTCCTCCTCGATCGCCTTGGAGAGCGGCGTCGGGTTGGCCGGGTTGTTCGGCACGAGCTTGCAGATCTTGTCGACCTGGCCGTAGGGCATTTCGAGCACGCGGCCGACGTCGCGGAGTGCTGCGCGCGCCTGCAGCGAACCGAAGGTGATGATTTGCGCCACCTGTTCGCGGCCATATTTGGCCTGAACGTAGCGGATCACCTCTTCGCGGCGGTCCTGGCAGAAGTCGATGTCGAAGTCCGGCATCGAAACGCGTTCCGGATTGAGGAAGCGCTCGAAGAGCAGCGAAAAGCGCAGCGGATCGACGTCGGTGATCGTCAACGCATAGGCGACCAGCGAACCGGCGCCCGAACCGCGGCCGGGCCCGACCGGAATGTCATGCTGCTTGGCCCATTTGATGAAGTCGGCAACGATGAGGAAGTAGCCGGGAAAGCGCATGCGCTCGATGACGCTGAGCTCGAATTCCAGCCGCTCGCGATAATCCTTCTCCTCGTAACCCGGCGACATGCCGAGGGTGGCAAGCCGCATGTCCAGACCCTCGACCGCCTGGCGTCGCAATTCGTTCGCCTCGGCGCGCTCCGCCTCCTCGGCATCGGCGGTGGCGCCGGTGAAACGCGGCAGGATCGGCTTGCGCGTCTTCAGCACGAAGGAGCAGCGTTTGGCGATCTCGATCGTATTTTCCAGCGCTTCCGGCAGGTCGGCGAAGAGCTTCGCCATCTCGGCGCGGCTCTTCAGATAATGATCCGGGGTCAGACGAAAGCGGCTGTCGTCGGAGACGATTGCATTGTGCGCAACCGCCATCAGCGCATCATGGGCATCGTAATCGTCGCGTGCCGGGAAGAAGGCTTCGTTGGTCGCCACCAGCGGCAGGTCGTGCGCATAGGCAAGCCCGACGACCTTCTGCTCATGCCGCTTGTCGTAGGTGCCATGGCGCTGCAGCTCGACATAGAGCCTGTCGCCGAAGAGGCGCTTCAGCAGGAGTAGCCGGGCTTCCGCCTGGGCGGCATGGCCTTCCTTAATCGCCGCGTCGACCGGTCCGGTCAACGCGGCGGTCAGGGCGATCAACCCCTCGGTGCCCGCCTCCTCCAGCCATGAGGCGCGGACATGGATGGCCTGATTGCCTTCGCCGCCGAGATAGGCGCGGCTGACGAGATCGACCAGCCGTTCGTAACCGGCCTCCGTCGCGGCAAGAAGAACGATCGACGGCAACTTGACCAGCGCCTGCTGGCCGCCGCGCTTTTCCGTTTCCAGCCCGTCTTCCATGTCGATCGAGACCTGGCAACCGATGATCGGCTGCAGGCCCTCGTCCATCGCCTTCTGGGAGAATTCCAGCGCGATGAACAGATTGTTGGTGTCGGTGATGGCGATCGCCGGTTGGCTGTCGCAGGTCGCCTTGTAGAGGATCTTCTTGAGAGGCAGCGCGCCCTCTAGGAGCGAATAGGCGGAGTGGACCCGCAGGTGGATGAAGCCCGGCGTGCCGCCGGTTGCTTCCGCCGTAGAATCCTTTGCCGTCTCCGCCATGACATGCCTTCCCAATCACCCGAATGAATCGGACGCATTGTCGGCATTGAGGGCGATGATGTCCAGAAGAAGTCCCGCGTCCGGACCGCATGGCTGCCATGCGATCCCCTGAAAACTTTAGATGGCGATGACGATCAGCGAGAAGCTGGCAACGAACATTGCGATGGAGGTGAATGCTGCGATATCACGGATCATGTCAGTCATTTGGCTCTCCTTTACTCGTTATGTTTTTAATTTGTTCCATTTATGTTCTGATGTCAACAGGAATCTTTTCCTTCGTGCTTGCGTTTGAAAAATCCCGTGAGGCGCGTGCGAATCAGCTTTGCTCAGCGCTGGTGTGAGAATGCCTTCGTCAACCGGCTCGGTATTTCGACTGAAAACCGGTCCGCGCTGATCATCTAACAGCTGCGACCTCACTCGCGATTTTGTTCTTCTTACGTTCTCTCCACCGTGTTACATGCATAGCAGATGAGTTGAGGGAAACGACAATGCTCGATATCGCGATGCTGAACGACTTCATCGTCGAGGCCAAGGCCGCTACCTATGTCGGCGACGGTGTGCCTCGCCTGCCCTGCCGGCCCGGCTCTCACGATATCGGATACGAACGCGGCGACTGGCGCTATCTCGACAGCTATTTCGGCGGCACGGATTTCGCCGGACAGGAAGTGGTATGGCTTGGCGACCAACCTGTATGGGCGATGAACTATTTCGGCTGCGTCATCGCCCCTGATCTCATCGATGGGAGCGCGGCCGGGACGGTGATCAAGGCAGCTCTCTCGGCCATGTATCGGGAAGGCCGGTTTCTTGGCGGCATGGAATTCGACCATCTGCTCGGCCGTTATGTCGACCGCAGCGAAGGCGGCTGCGACCGGTTCAACGGCCATGAATGCATCATGGTCGAGGGCCGGAAAGCCTATATGCTCGATTATCGCGGCGGGCTGGTCATCCCTTGATCCCAGCCTCAGAAGTCGACGATCTTTCCGTCGGAGATCGTCACGCGCCGATCCATGCGCCGGGCAAGCTCGTGATTGTGGGTGGCGATAAGGGCTGCAAGGCCGGACTGGCGCACCAGCGCCTCCAGCGCATCGAAGACGTAACTTGCCGTTTCCGGGTCGAGATTGCCGGTCGGCTCGTCGGCAAGAAGCAAGGTCGGCGCATTGGCGACGGCGCGGGCGATCGCGACGCGCTGCTGTTCGCCGCCCGATAGTTCAGCCGGGCGATGCGAGCCGCGATGGCCGATGCGCATGTAATCGAGGAGCTGACCAGCCCGCTCGCCGGCTTCCTTCCAGGACAGCCCGGCGATCAGCTGCGGCATCATGATGTTTTCGAGCGCGGAGAATTCCGGCAGGAGATGGTGGAACTGATAGACGAAGCCGATCTCGCTACGGCGGATCGCGGTACGCTTCTCGTCGGAAAGGCCGTCGCAGGCGTGGCCATTGATGGTGACTTCACCGCCGTCGGGATGTTCGAGCAGACCCGCGACGTGCAGCAGCGTCGATTTGCCGGTGCCGGAGGGAGCAACAAGCGCGACCATCTCGCCTTTCGACAGCGAGAAATCCGCGCCTCTCAGGATGGCGAGCAGCGTATCGCCCTGCCCGTAATGGCGCTCGACGCCGGTAAGCTTGAGAACGACGTTGCGTTTCATGAAGGCGGCATTCCTTATTCGTAGCGCAGGGCCTGCACCGGATCGAGCCTGGAGGCGCGCCAGGCCGGGAAGATGGTCGCGATGAAGGAGAGGCTGAGCGCCATGACGACCACCGAGATCGTTTCGCTGATATCCATCTCGGCCGGCAGCTGGCTGAGGAAATAGACCTGCGGATTGAAGATTACGGTGCCGGAGATCCAGGAAAAGAACTGGCGGATGGATTCGATGTTGACGCAGACGACGACGCCGAGCAGCACGCCCGCAAGCGTGCCGACGATGCCGATCGCCGCTCCGGTCATGAAGAAGATGCGCATGATCGCGCCGGCGCTGGCGCCCATGGTGCGCAGGATGGCGATATCGCTGCCCTTGTCCTTCACCAGCATGATGAGACCGGAAATGATGTTCAGCGCCGCGACCAGCACGATCAGCGTCAGGATCATGAACATGACGTTGCGTTCGACCTGGAGCGCCGAGAAGAAGGTCTGGTTGCGCTGGCGCCAATCGGTAATGGCGATCTGGCGGCCGGCCGCTTCTTCCACCTTGGGCCTCAGATTGTCGATATCGTCGGGATTGTCGACGAAGAGCTCGATCGACTGCACCAGCCCTTCGGCATTGAAGTAAAGCTGCGCCTCCTCGAGCGGCATGAAGATGATCGAGGAATCATATTCCGACATGCCGATCTCAAAGAGGCCGGAGATCTTGTAGGACTTGACGCGCGGGCTGACGCCCATCGGCGTAACGTCTCCGTCCGGCGACGTCAGCGTAATCAGGTCACCGACGCGCAGACCAAGCTGATCGGCCATGCGGGTGCCTATGAGGACGCCTTCGCCGGAAGCGTAACCCACCATGTCGCCCGATTTGATGTTCTCGGAAATCGTCTTGAGCTTGGTCAGATCGTCGGCGCGGGCTCCGCGCACCAGCGCACCGGTGCTGCCGCCGGCCTGGGCGGAGGCGAGCACCTGGCCTTCCACCAAAGGCAGCGCCATCTTAACGCCGGGTACAGCGGCGAGCCTGCCGGCAAGGTCGGCATAGTCGGTGAAAGGCCCGTCGACAGGCTGCACGATCATATGACCGTTGATGCCGAGGATACGCGAGACGAGCTCGGTGCGGAAGCCGTTCATCACGGCCATGACGATGATCAGCGTCGCAACGCCGAGCATGATGCCGACGAAGGAGAAGCCGGCAATGACCGATATGAAAGCCTCCTTGCGGCGGGCGCGCAGATAGCGCCACGCCACGAGGCGTTCGAAGGTTGAAAATGGCCTGCCAGCCGGACCCAAGCCGGATTTTGAACTCCGGTCCACTGCTGCCTCTGCCATTTCGCCTCCGTTTCCTTAAGCCACGAACCTGTTGATCGCCGCTTCGATGGTCATCGTTTCGCGGGCACCCGTCTTGCGGTCCTTTACCTCCACTTCGCCGTTCGCGACCGCGCGCGGGCCGGCGATGATCTGGACGGGCACGCCGATCAGGTCGGCAGTCGCGAACTTCGTGCCGGCCCGGTCGTCGGTATCGTCATAGAGCACGTCCTTGCCGGCCTTGGTCAGCGCGGCATAGATCAGCTCGCAGGTATCGTCACAGGCCTGATCGCCCGCCTTCATGTTGATCACGACGGCATCGAAGGGCGCGACCGACGCCGGCCAGATGATTCCGTTCTCATCATGCGATGCTTCGATGATGGCGGGAACAAGGCGTGTCGGGCCGATACCGTAGGAACCCATGTGAACGAAGTGTTCCTTGCCGTCAGGCCCCTGCACTTTCGCGCCCATCGCCTCGGAATATTTCGTGCCGAAATAGAAGATGTGGCCGACCTCGATGCCGCGCGCCGACAGGCGGTCGCCTTCGGGAACGGCGTTAAAGGCCGCCTCGTCGTGCATTTCCGAGGTCGCCGCATAGAGCGAGGTCCACTTGTCGAAGATCGCCTTCAGGCCGCCGACGCTGTCGAAATCGGTGTTGTCGCCGGGAATATCGAAGCCGACGAAATCCTTGTGGCAGAACACCTCGGATTCGCCGGTGTCGGCGAGGATGATGAATTCGTGGCTGAGATTACCGCCGATCGGGCCAGTGTCGGCACGCATCGGGATGGCGCGCAGGCCGAGCCGATCGAAGGTTCTGAGATAGGCGGCGAACATCTTGTTATAGGAATGCTCTGCCCCTTCGCGCGTCAGATCGAAGGAATAGGCATCCTTCATCATGAATTCGCGCGAGCGCATGGTGCCAAAGCGCGGGCGGATCTCGTCACGGAACTTCAGCTGGATGTGATAGAGGTTGAGCGGCAGATCCTTATAGGACTTGATGGAAGAGCGGAAAATATCCGTCACCATCTCCTCGTTGGTGGGGCCGTAGAGCATCGGCCGGTCCTGACGGTCCTTGATGCGCAGCATCTCCTTGCCGTAGGCATCGTAGCGTCCGCTTTCCTGCCAGAGCTCGGCCGATTGCAGGGTCGGCATCGACAGCTCGATAGCGCCCGCGCGGTTCTGTTCCTCGCGGATGATGGCGTTGACCTTGTCCAACACGCGCTTGCCGAGCGGCAGCCAGGAATAGATACCCTGCGACTGCTGGCGGATCATGCCGGCGCGCAGCATTAGCCGGTGGGAGACGATTTCCGCCTCCTTGGGGTTTTCCTTGAGGATGGGCAAGAAATAGCGGGACAGACGCATGGCGGATTCCGGACAAGTTGAGATCCCGCGGAAAAGCGGAATCGAAGACAATTGTTAATGTCGGGAGCGTTCATAGCCGCTTCGCGGCAGGAAGGAAACCCGCAACGGACCTTGGAAACCTCCCGCACGCGCATGTTCGCACCCGCAAAATGAAAGGGCATGAAAAAGCGCGTGTTTATAAGGACTTGAACGAAAATCTTGTCAACAGAAAAATTTTGCTAGGGTGTAGCAAAAATGCAAAAAAAGGTAATGACAAAGCCCAATGTTTGAGCTAGCTTTAGCTCACAAAACAGGCAAGGAAGTTAATTCTTGCCATTTCGCGGTCAAGTCTTGGGAGGATCAGATCTTAGGCGCGCTCGTCGCAGCCCCGGCAACGGTTACAGATCACGCGATACTTAAAACAAGGCTTTTAGCCTTGTTTTTTTTTGGTTTTTCGGCTTCTTCCGTTTCCCAAAAGCCACTTCTCCTTCATAAGGAAGCAGGCCTCATTACGTTACGGAAGCTCTTTGCCGTAACAATATGACGCTGGTATGACGGTATACCGTCTCCTGCATTTACATCTGCTCAAACTTTGAGCAAAAGCTACTTCTTAATAGAAGCTCGGCCCGAATTGTGGAAGAGCATCGAAGCCCCAGCCGAAATAGGTGTCGGACACATACCAGACGCCGTAGATCACAGCCGAAATCAGCGTCGTCAGGGAAAAGACGAAGCCAGCGCGAAAACGGGTGGGCGCGCTCGGGACGGTGCCAAGCACCACGTCGTTATCCTCGGCCTGGGTGCGCAGGCCGATCGGCAGGACAGCGAACAGCGTCATCCACCATATGATGAAATAGACGGCAAATCCCTGGAGAAAAATCTGGAGCATCATGGTTCCCGTTCATGCCGGCTCGGCGCCGCAGTCTTTGCGCAATTCAAGACGCAAACCCAGCGCAGTGCTGCTGGAATTGCCCTGAAGCATCTTTATACGGCGGAATGGCGGCCAACTCAAAGCGAAGGAAATGTTTGACCACCGTTAGGTCACTCTGCCGCAGCACTCAGGCCTGCTCGAGTTCGATCAGCGTACCGAAGAAATCCCTGGGGTGCAGGAAGAGCACCGGCTTGCCGTGCGCGCCGGTCTTCGGCTGACCATCGCCGAGCACTCTTGCACCTGCCCCGACCAGCCGGTCACGAGCGAGAAGGATATCCTCCACCTCGTAGCAGATGTGGTGCATACCGCCGGCGGGGTTCTTTTCGAGGAAGGCCGCGATCGGCGAGGCGTCGCCGAGCGGCTGCAGCAATTCGACCTTGGTGTTCGGCAGTTCGACGAAGACGACGGTGACGCCGTGCTCCGGCAGGGTCTGCGGCTCAGAAACGGCAGCACCCAGCGTATCGCGATAGGCGGCCGTCGCCGCGGCGAGATCAGGAACGGCAATGGCGATATGGTTCACGCGGCCGAGCATGCTCAGACCTTGGTGACGAAGGCGGTGACAACAGGCTTCTTGCCCCAGGTTTGGTTCGCGGCGGCGCGGACGGCGCGGCGCACGGCTTCCTGCAGCATGTCGATATCCTTGCGGCGGGCACGCGGAATGCTCTCGATGGCGCCGATCGCCGCGTCGTAGAGCGTATCTTCCATCTCGTCGCCCTCGTCGTCATAAACAGGCAGGCCGATCGAAACGAGATCGGGATCGCCGATGATATCATAGCGCGCATCGAGCACGATGCTGACCGCGACATGGCCGACATAGGAGAGCTTCTTGCGCTCGCCGATGCCCATCTCGTCGAAATCGCCAATCAGCATACCATCCTTGTAGATGCGGCCATGCGGCGCCTCGCCGATCACCTCGACGGGACCGGGCGCCAGCCGCAAGATGTCGCCATTGCGCACGCGCGGCACGATCGCAATACCGGATTGTTCGGCAAGCTCCTTGTGGGCCGTCAGATGCGTCGCTTCGCCATGGACGGGGACGACGATCTTCGGCCGCGTCCACTCGTACATCCTCTGCAATTCGTTGCGGCGGGGATGGCCGGAAACGTGGACCAGCGCCTCGGTGTCGGTGATGATGTGCACACCCTGTTCGACGAGGCCGTTCTTGATGTCCTGGATCGCCTTCTCGTTGCCGGGAATGGCGCGCGAGGAGAAGACGACGATGTCGCCGGCCGCAAATGCCACATTGCGCATCTCGTCGCGGGAAAGCTTGGCAAGGGCTGCGCGCGCCTCGCCCTGGCTGCCGGTCAGGATGACGACGACCTTGTCGCGCGGGATATAGCCGTATTCTTCCTCTGATATGAAAGGCTTCACGCCTTCCATCAGGCCGATATCCTGGGCGACATCGACGACGCGCTTCAGCGAGCTGCCGAGCAGCAGCACTTCGCGGCCGGCCGCCTCGGCAGCCTCGGCGACGGTGCGGATACGCCCGACATTCGAGGAGAAGGTGGTGATCGCCACCCGGCCCTCGGCATCCTCGATGATCTTGCGCAGGCTCTCCGACACATCCTTCTCGGAGGGCGAAACACCGTCGCGCAGCGCATTGGTGGAATCGCACATCAGCGCCAGCACACCCTCGTCGCCGAGCTGGCGGAAGCGCGTCTCGTCGGTCAGGGGGCCGAGCGAGGGCTCGTGGTCGATCTTCCAGTCGCCGGTGTGGATGACATTGCCAGCCGGCGTGCGGATCATCAGCGACATCGGCTCGGGGATCGAATGGTTGACGGCCACACCTTCGATGCTGAAGGGGCCGACATTGATCGTGTCGCCCGCCTTGAACGGCGTCACCGGCACTTCACCGATCGTTGCCTTCTCGAAATTGCGTTTGGCTTCGAGCAGGCCTGAGGTAAAGGCCGAGGCGAAGACCGGCACGTTGAGGCCCGGCCAGAGATCGGCGAGCGCGCCGTAATGGTCTTCATGGGCATGGGTGATGATGATCGCCTTGAGGTTCTTGCGCTCGCTGGCGAGGAAGCGGATATCGGGCAGCACGAGGTCGACGCCCGGCAGGTCGGGGCCGGGAAAGGTGACGCCGCAATCGACCATGATCCACTGGCGATGCTCGGGCGGGCCGTAGCCGTAAAGAGCGAGATTCATGCCGATCTCGCCAACGCCGCCCAGAGGCAGGAATACCAATTCGTCCTGTTTCGCCATAATTTTCGTTTTTTCCGCTATCCAAAAAACACATCACCGGCGGCAATAGACATCATCCTGCCAGCGCCAGTATCGAGCATCAACAAGCCATTATCATCAATCCCGGCGAATTGTCCGGAAATCGACCGGTCCGGTAAATTGACCGTGATCTTTTCGCCAATGCCACAGGCAATAGTGCGCCAGCGCTCCGTAATCGCGCCGATGCCGCGGCCCTGATCCCATATATCGAGCACGTCAGCCATTGCAGCGAAGAGATGGGCGAAGAGTTCCTCGGGAGAAGCCGCACTCCCCTGCTCGCGCAGGCAGGTGACGGGATAGAGCGGATTATCGGGCACTACCGAAACATTGATGCCGATGCCGACGATCAGCGCATAGCGCCCGTCCGGCAGCCCCTCGCCTTCGACGAGGATGCCGCAGGTCTTCTTTCGACCGATCAGAATGTCGTTAGGCCATTTGATCTCGAGCGGCTCGGCGCCCGGCGGCAGCACCTGGCGGATCGCCTGATGCACGGCGACTGCGACCGCCAGCGGCAGAGAGCCGAGCCGTTCCATCGGCGCGGGGTCGATCAGGAGAAGCGAGGCATAGAGATTGCCGCGCTCGGAAACCCATAGCCGACCGCGACGGCCACGGCCGCCGGTTTGCCTTTCAGCGGTTATCCATAGGTTTCCGCCCTCGCCTGCCCGAGCCCGGGCAAGGCATTCGCTATTGGTAGACGATGTTTCCGACAGAGCCTCGTGCCGGAAATCGCCGAGCGATATCCGGCGTCGTCCGTCGGAGGCCATCAGAAGAGCGTCGCGGCGGCAAGCGCTGCCGCGCCGCCGATCGGTCCGCCGATGAGGACATAGGCGGTGACGAAGAGGCCGGAGAGACCGAAGACCAGGCGCAACGAGCCGGAGACACGAGCGAATTCGCCGGTTGCTTCGTCGAACCACATCAGCTTGATGACGCGCAGATAATAGTAGGCGCCGACGACGGAGGCGAGAACACCGATGATGGCGAGCGCATAGAGCTTGGCCTCGATGGCGGCGACGAAGACGAAGTACTTCGCAAAGAAGCCGGCGAGCGGCGGAATGCCGGCAAGCGAGAACATCAGCGCTGTCAGCACCACAGCCATGAATGGGTTGGTGGTCGAGAGGCCGGCGAGATCGTCGACATTCTCGACGACGGTGCCGTCCTTGCGGCGCATCGACATGATGATCGCAAAGGTCCCGAGCGTCATGATCATGTAGATGACCATGTAAAGCATGACGCCGGAAACACCTGTCTGATTACCGGCGGCAAGACCGACCAGAGCGTAACCCATGTGGCCGATCGAGGAATAGGCCATCAGTCGCTTGATGTTCTTCTGGCCGATCGCGGCGAAGGAGCCGAGCAGCATCGAGGCGATCGAGATGAAGACGACGACCTGCTGCCAGTCCGCCAGAACCGGCTGGAAAGCGGTGATGACGATGCGGGTCATCATCGCCATGGCGGCAACCTTGGGGGCTGCAGCAAAGAAGGCGGTCACCGGCGTCGGAGCACCTTCGTACACGTCTGGCGTCCACATGTGGAAGGGAACGGCCGAAATCTTGAAGGCGATGCCGGCAAGAATGAAGACCAGACCGAAGACGAGGCCGAGCGAACGCGCGCCCTCGACGGACAGCGCCTGGGCGATCTCGGAGAAATGGGTGTGGCCGGTGAAGCCGTAGACCAGCGACATGCCGTAGAGCAGCATGCCCGAGGACAGAGCGCCGAGGACGAAATATTTCAGGCCGGCTTCGGTCGACTTCAGGCTATCGCGGTTGATCGCAGCGACGACATAGAGCGCCAGCGACTGCAGTTCCAGTGCGAGATAGAGCGAGATCAGGTCGTTGGCCGAGATCATCAGCAAGATGCCGAGGGTCGCCAGCACCAGGAGAACCGGGAACTCGAACTTGTCGAGCTGGTTTTCGCGTGCATGGCCCATCGTCATGAACAGGGCGACCAGCGAACCGATGAGCGCCACCAGCTTCATGAAGCGGGAGAAGCCATCGGCCATATAGACGCCGCCATAGGCAAGGCCTTCCGCCGGAACGAAGAGCAGCCACAGGCCGGAAGCCAGGAGCAGGACGATAGCAAGGCCGGTGACGACGGGGCCCGACCGCTCGCCTGAGAAGACGCCGACCATCAGCAGGACAAGGGCGCCGACCGCGAGGATGAGCTCCGGCGCGGAAAGATGCAGACTGAGGAGGATTGTTTCAGCGGTCATGTCCGATAAGTCCCGTCATCAATTCATAGACAGCGCAACATTCTGCGCTGCGTGCACGGCGGCCGTGTAGTTGTTGACCAGCAGATCCACCGAGGCGGCCGTCGCATCGAAGACCGGAGCCGGGTAAACGCCGAAGAAGATGGTCAGCGCGATCAACGGGTAGAGGATGAGCTGTTCGCGTCTGGAAAGATCGAGCAGTGCCTTCAGCTTTTCCTTTTCCAGCGCGCCGAAGATCACCCTGCGATAAAGCCAAAGCGCATAAGCGGCCGAGAGGATGACGCCGGTGGCGGCAAAGAGCGCGACCCAGGTGTTGACCCGGAAGACGCCGATCAGCGTCAGGAATTCGCCGATGAAACCCGACGTGCCGGGAAGCCCGACATTGGCCATGGTGAAGACCATCATCGCGACGGCATACTTCGGCATGTTGTTGACGAGGCCGCCATAGGCGTTGATCTCGCGGGTATGGGTGCGGTCATAGACGACGCCGACGCACAGGAAGAGCGCGCCGGAGACGATGCCATGCGACAGCATCTGGAAGATCGAACCCTGGACGCCCTGCATGTTGGCGGCGAAGATACCCATGGTCACGTAGCCCATGTGCGCCACCGAGGAATAGGCGATCAGCTTCTTGATGTCGTCCTGCATCATCGCCACCAGCGAGGTGTAGATGATGGCGATGACGGACAAGGCGAAGACGAACGGCGCGAAATAATCGGACGCGACCGGGAACATGCCGAGCGAGAAGCGGATGAGGCCGTAGCCGCCGAGCTTCAGCAGCACGCCCGCCAGGATGACCGAACCTGCCGTCGGCGCCTGAACGTGGGCATCCGGAAGCCAGGTATGGACCGGCCACATCGGCATCTTCACCGCGAAGGAGGCGAAGAAGGCGAGCCATAGCCAGGTCTGCATTGCCGGCGGGAACTTGTAGGCGAGCAGCGCGGTGATGTCGGTCGTGCCGGCCTGCCAGTACATCGCCATAATGGCGAGCAGCATCAGCACCGAGCCGAGCAGCGTATAGAGGAAGAACTTGTAGCTCGCGTAAACGCGGTCCTTGCCGCCCCAGACGCCGATGATCAGGAACATCGGAATGAGGCCCGCTTCGAAGAAGACGTAGAAGAGCACGATATCGAGCGAGACGAACACGCCGATCATCATCGTTTCCAGGATGAGGAAGGCGATCATGTATTCCTTCAGGCGCTTCTCGATCGAGAGCCAGCTCGCCAGCACGCAGAAGGGCATGAGGAAGGTCGACAGGATCACGAACAGCATCGAGATACCGTCCACGCCGACATGGTAGCCGATGCCGGTGCCGAGCCAGTTGTGCTTCTCGATCATCTGGAAGCCCGGATTGGCATTGTCGAAGCCGATCCAGATGAAGAGCGAGACGACGAAGGTAAAGACGGTGGTGATCAGCGAGATCCACAGCACGTTCTTGCGGCCGCTTTCGCTCTCGCCGTTCATCAGCAGCAGAAGCACCACGCCGACGAGCGGCAGGAAGGTGACCGTTGAAAGAATAGGCCAATCGGTCATCAGAAGGAACTCCCGAGCATCATCCAGGTAACGAGCGCCGCAATGCCGATCAGCATGGCGAAGGCATAGTGATAGAGGTAACCGGTCTGCAGACGGACCACGCGGTCGGTAACGGCGACGACGCGGGCGGCGACACCATTCGGGCCGTAGGTATCGATGACGCCGACGTCACCCTTCTTCCACAGGAAGCGGCCAAGGGCTCGCGCGGTACCGACGAAGAGGAAGTCGTAGAGCTCGTCGAAATACCACTTGTTCAAGAGGAAATGGTAGAGCACCCGATGCTGCTTGGCGAGGATGCGCGGCGTCTGCGGCGAGCGGATATACATGTACCAGGCGGTAACGAAGCCGAGCACCATGGCGATGAAGGGGCTCAAGGCCACGAGCGCAGGCACGTGGTGGAATTCTTCCACCAGCTCGTTTTCTGCACCCGTGAAGAGCGCGCCCTTCCAGAATTCGGCATATTCTTCGCCGTAGAAGCGGCCTTCGAAGATCACGCCCGCAAGCACCGCGCCGATCGCCAGCAGATAGAGCGGAACCAGCATGACCTGCGGCGACTCGTGAACATGGTGCATGACTTCGTGCGAAGCGCGCGGCTTGCCGAAGAAAGTCATGAAGATCAGACGCCAGGAATAGAAGCTCGTGAACAGAGCCGCGATGACCAGCAGCGAGAAGGCGAAGCCGGAGACGGGCGAGTGCGAAGCATAGGTCGCCTCGATGATCACGTCCTTCGAGAAGAAGCCGGCAAAGCCGATCGGCGTGAAGGGAATGCCGACGCCGGTGATCGCCAGCGTGCCGATGATCATCATCCAGAACGTCACCTTGATGTGCGGCCGCAGGCCACCCATGTAGCGCATGTCCTGCTCGCCATCGACGGCATGGATGACCGAGCCGGCGCAGAGGAAGAGCAGCGCCTTGAAGAAGGCATGCGTGAAGAGATGGAAGATCGCCGCGCCATAGGCCCCTACCCCGAGCGCCACGAACATGTAGCCGAGCTGCGAGCATGTGGAATAGGCGATGACGCGCTTGATGTCGTTCTGCACGAGGCCGACGGTCGCCGCGAAGAAGGCGGTGATCGCGCCGATCACGGTGACGACCACGAGCGCATCGTGCGACAGTTCGAAGAGCGGCGACATGCGGGCGACGAGGAAGACGCCGGCGGTGACCATGGTTGCGGCATGGATGAGAGCCGAGACCGGGGTCGGGCCTTCCATCGCGTCCGGCAGCCAGGTGTGCAGCAGAAACTGGGCCGACTTGCCCATGGCACCCATGAAGAGCAGCAGGCAGATGCCAGTCAGCGCATGCGCCTTGTCGAGCTGCATGCCGAAGAGGTTGAGGATCACCTCGCTCGCCTCGCCGCCGCCTTCATGCGGAGCGAAGTTCGAAGCATTGGCGAAGATCGTGTCGAAACCAATCGAGCCGAACAGCACGAAGACACCGGCAATGCCGAGCACGAAGCCGAAGTCGCCGACGCGGTTGACGATGAAGGCCTTCATCGCCGCAGCGGTTGCCGACGGCTTCTTGAACCAGAAGCCGATCAGGAGATAGGAAGCAAGACCGACGCCTTCCCAGCCGAAGAACATCTGGGCCAGGTTATCCGCCGTCACCAGCATTAGCATGGCGAAGGTGAAGAGCGAGAGATAGGCAAAGAAGCGCGGGCGATGCGGATCGGTGTGCATGTAGCCGATCGAATAGACGTGAACCAGCGTCGAGACCGTGTTGACGACGATCAGCATGACGGAGGTCAGCGTATCGATACGCAGCGACCAGGAGACATCGATGCCGCCGGACTGGATCCAGCGCAGCACCTCGACCTTGATCGGGCCGCCTTCGGCGTGGCCCATGCCGACCGTGAAGAAGACGAACCAGGACAGGATGGCGGCGATGATCATCAGGCCGCTGGTGACATATTCCGAAGCCTTGGCGCCGATGGCGCGGCCGAACAGGCCGGCGATGATCGCGCCGATCAAGGGAAGAAAGACGATAGCCTTATAGAGGAACATGAGCCACTCAGCCCTTCATCATATTGACGTCTTCGACCGCGATCGAGCCGCGGTTGCGGTAGAAGACAACGAGAATTGCAAGACCGATCGCCGCCTCGGCAGCCGCGACCGTCAGGATGAACAGCGCGAAGACCTGGCCGACGATGTCGTTCAGGAAATGGGAGAAGGCGACCATGTTGATGTTGACGGCAAGCAGGATCAGTTCGACCGACATCAGGATGACGATGACGTTCTTGCGGTTCAGGAAGATGCCGAAGACGCCGAGCGTGAAGAGGATGGCGCTGACCGTCAGGTAGTGGGAAAGTCCGATGACCATGTTCTTTGTTCCTTGACCTGCCTTTAGACGCCCTGCCCCGGCTTGACCGAAACCACCTCGACGGCGGTGGCGGGCGTGCGGGAAACCTGCCTGGAAATGTTCTGCCGCTTGATGTTGGTGCGGTGCCTGAGCGTCAGGACGATGGCGCCGATCATGGCAACCAGCAGCACCAGACCGGCGATCTGGAAGAAATAGACGTAGTTGGTGTAGAGCACGTCGCCGAGGGCGGCCGTATTGGTGCGCTCGCTGAGTGCCGGGATCGGCATGGCGACGGACTTGGCAATATCGGGCGAGATGACGCTGCCGCCGATGACGACAATCAGCTCGGCTGCGAGAATGATTCCGATCAGCGCGCCGATCGGCGCATATTCGAGAACACCGGCGCGAAGCTCGGTGAAATCGATGTCGAGCATCATCACCACGAAGAGGAAGAGAACCGCGACCGCGCCGACATAAACGACGAGCAGGATCATCGCCAGGAATTCGGCACCCGCCAGCAGGAAGAGGCCGGCCGCATTGAAGAACACCAGGATCAGAAACAGAACCGAGTGAACCGGGTTCTTCGCCCAGATGACCATGAACGCCGACGCTATCGCGACAAAGGCGAAAAGATAGAAAAATAGAGCCTGCAGACCCATGTTGGTGCCTTTTTCATCTTCCCCCGGGCAGCCGGGAGTTTCCCTGCCCGATGGAGCTTTCCGCGGCGCTGGCCGGCAAAGCTCCTGTGCATATTGACCGCGGGAGGAGCACTCGGGCTCCCTCGCAGCATTTCAAAACGTCAATCAGCGGTACGGAGAATCGATCGCGATGTTGCGGGCGATTTCGCGCTCCCACCGGTCTCCGTTATCCAGAAGCCGCGCCTTGTCGAAATAGAGTTCTTCGCGGGTTTCCGTCGCAAATTCGAAATTCGGACCCTCGACGATCGCGTCAACGGGGCAGGCTTCCTGGCAGAAGCCGCAATAGATGCACTTCACCATGTCGATGTCGTAGCGCACTGTGCGGCGCGTGCCGTCGTTGCGGCGGGGACCGGCTTCGATGGTGATCGCCTGGGCAGGACAGATCGCCTCGCAGAGCTTGCAGGCGATGCAGCGTTCCTCGCCGTTCGGATAACGGCGCAGCGCGTGCTCACCGCGGAAACGCGGGGAAACCGGACCCTTTTCAAAGGGATAGTTGATCGTCGCCTTCTGGCGGAAGAAATAACGCATCGACAGGAAGAACGCGCCGACGAATTCCTTGAGAAACAGCGAGTTGATGGAGCCGGACAAGCTTGCCATCTTCAACCTCCAATTTTGCCGGAAACGAGAGCGGACATCATCATGCCCATCCCATCAGTTTCAGCACGAATGCAACGATGATGACCATGGCGAGCGACAGCGGCAGGAAGACCTTCCAGCCGAGGCGCATGAGCTGGTCGTAGCGGTAGCGGGGGACGAAAGCCTTGACCATCGCGAACATGAAGAACACGAAGCAGGCCTTCAGCATGAACCAGATGATGCCGGGAACCCAGTTGAGGATCCAGATATCGACCGGAGGCAGCCAGCCGCCGAGGAAGAGGATCGTCGTCAACGAGCACATCAGGCAGACGGCCGCATATTCGCCGAGCATGAACATCATGTACGGCGAGGAGCCGTATTCGACCATGAAGCCGGCGACGAGTTCCGATTCGGCTTCCGGAAGGTCGAAAGGCGGGCGGTTCGTCTCGGCAAGCGCCGAAATGAAGAAGATGATGAACATCGGGAACAGCGACAGCCAGTGCCAGTCGAGGAACGACGCCGGCAGGCCGAGCATCGTGCCGAGGCCGGTGTGCTGTGCATTGACGATATCGGTCAGGTTCAGCGAACCGACGCAGAGCAGCACGGTGACGATGACGAAGCCGATCGAGACTTCGTAGGAGACCATCTGTGCGGCCGAACGCAGGGCGCCGAGGAAGGGATACTTCGAGTTCGAAGCCCAGCCGCCCATGATGATGCCGTAGACTTCGAGCGACGAGATCGCGAAGATATAGAGGATGCCGACATTGATGTTGGCAATCACCCATCCGTCGGCGAGCGGCACTACCGCCCAGGTGGACAGCGCCAGCAGCACCGTCACCAGCGGAGCCAGCAGGAAGACCGCCTTGTTGGCGCCGGCCGGGATGATCGGCTCCTTGAAGACGAATTTCAGAAGGTCGGCGAAGGACTGGAACAGGCCGAAGGGGCCGACGACGTTCGGGCCGCGGCGCAGCTGCACGGCCGCCCAGATCTTGCGGTCGGCGAGCAGCACATAGGCGATGAAGACGAGCAGGCAGACGAGAAGCAGCAGCGACTGACCGATCATGATGATCGCCGGCCAGACATAGCTCGAAAAGAAAGAATCCATAGTCCCTGCCCTTACTCTGCCGCGACTTTGAAGTTGTTGCGGGCCAATGCCGAGCACTCGGCCATGACAGCCGAGGCGCGCGCTATCGGGTTCGTCAAATAGAAGTCTTTGATCGGCGACGCAAACCCTGACTTGTTCATCTTGCCGGCTTTTTTCGCGACTGCGGCAATTTGGGCGCTATCGGTTTCAGCGATCTCGTCGATGGCGGCGAAATGCGGGAAAGCGGCATAGAGCCGGGCGCGCAATGCGCTCAGCGAATCGAAGGGAAGCTTCTTGCCGAGCACGTCGGAAAGAGCACGGATGATCGCCCAGTCCTCACGGGCGTCGCCCGGCGCAAAGCCTGCGCGGCTGCCCATCTGGACGCGGCCTTCGGTGTTGACCCAGGTGCCGGATTTTTCCGTATAGGCTGCAGCCGGCAGGATGACATCGGCGTGATGGGCGCCGTTATCGCCATGCGAACCGATATAGACGGTGAGCTTGGCCTTCTTGGCGGTGAAGTCGAGTTCGTCCGCGCCGAGCAGGAACAGCACGTCCATCGCCGTCAGCATTTCGGCGGCATTGACGCCCTTGGCGCCCGGAACGAAGCCGAGGTCGAGGCCGCCGACGCGGGAGGCGGCGGTATGGAGAACGGCAAAACCGTTCCAGCCTTCGATGACCGCACCGACCGAACCGGCGAGCTTGGCCGCGCTTGCGAGAACACCGGCGCCATCAGCGCGCGACAGCGCGCCCTGGCCGATGATGATCATCGGCCTTTCGGCATTCTTCAGGACATCAGCGAAAGCGTGGCCGCCATCGACAAGATCCTTCAGAGTGTCGGGACCGCTGCCGAGATAGTCATAGCTGTAGCGCAGTTCGCCCGGCTCGCCGATCACGCCGATCGGGAACTTGCCGCGGCGCCAGCGCTTGCGGATGCGGGCGTTGAGGATGGCTGCCTCGAAGCGCGGATTGGCGCCGATGATCAGCAGCGCGTCGGCCTGGTCGATGCCCGCAATCGTCGGGTTGAAGAGGTAGCTTGCACGGCCGAGCGACGGATCGAGTGCCGCCCCATCCTGGCGACAGTCGAGATTCTCCGATCCCAGCGACTTCACCAGTTCGGACAGCGCGTACATTTCTTCGACCGAGGCGAGATCGCCAGCAATCGCGCCGATCTTGTCGCCCGAGGTGGCGCTGACGGCGGCCTTGATGGCGCCGAAGGCCTCGGCCCAGGTGGCCGGCTGAAGGCGGCCGTCGCGGCGGACATAGGGCCGGTCGAGGCGCTGGGTCTTCAGGCCGTCCCAGATGAAGCGGCTCTTGTCGGAGATCCACTCCTCGTTGATGACCTCGTTGACGCGCGGCAGGATGCGCATGACCTCACGGCCGCGGGTGTCGACCCGGATCGCCGAACCCACGGCATCCATGACGTCGATCGATTCGGTCTTGTTCAACTCCCAGGGGCGCGCGGTGAAGGCGAAGGGCTTGGAGGTGAGCGCACCGACCGGGCAAAGGTCGACGACGTTGCCCTGCAGCTCGGAGGTCATCGCCTGTTCGAGATAGGTGGTGATCTCGGCATCCTCGCCGCGGCCGATCAGGCCGAGTTCGGAAATGCCGGCGACCTCGGTCGTGAAGCGGACGCAGCGCGTGCAATGGATGCAGCGGTTCATCACCGTCTTGACGAGCGGGCCGATATACTTGTCCTCGACGGCGCGCTTGTCTTCCTGATAGCGCGAGGTGTCGATGCCGAAGGCCATCGCCTGGTCCTGCAGGTCGCATTCGCCGCCCTGGTCGCAGATCGGGCAATCGAGCGGATGGTTGATCAGCAGGAACTCCATCACGCCTTCGCGGGCCTTCTTGACCATCGGCGTGTTGGTGAAAACCTCGGGCAGTTCGCCGTTCGGGCCGCCGCGAATGTCGCGAACGCTCATAGCGCAGGAGGCCTGCGGCTTCGGCGGCCCGCCCTTCACTTCGACAAGGCACATGCGGCAATTGCCGGCGACCGAGAGACGCTCATGGAAGCAGAAGCGCGGAACTTCGGCGCCGGCGTCTTCGCACGCCTGCAACAGCGTGAAATGATCCGGAACTTCGATCTCGTTGCCGTCAATCTTCAGTTTTGCCATCGTCGCTCAGTCCTGTTTCCCGTTTGCCTGAAGACGGCAAACAAATCTATTTTTGCAACAGTCTCATTGCCAAGCCGGATCTTTCGTCCTGCTGGCAGCTGATGTTGCCCAAATTCTCTGTCGCGCGCTCCAGACCTGGAACCCGCACCGGCATCTCAGCCTGAGGCCCCCGCCCCTCTGCCGATCTGCCCGTTTTTCCGGCCGCCTGATACGGCCGGGCATTTCATTTCTTCCTGCGGCCCCGCCCTGCCAGAACCTTCGCCTGGCCGGCCCAATCGTCGCGCGCGATACGGCCGTTGAAGCCGAGTTCGGCGTCGAGCCTGGCAATCTCCGCGTCGCTCCAGGCGGCGATCTCGGCGAAGCTGCGAATGCCCCTGGCATTCAGCACCTGCTCCAATTTCGGACCGATGCCGGCGATCAGCTTCAGATCGTCCGCCTTCCTCGTCCGCGCCGCCGGCTTTGTCTTCGCGGTCGGCGTCGCCTGGCTGGCCACCGGTTCGCTGGCCGGTGTGACCACGGTCAGGTTCGGCCTTGCCTTCTTTTCCACTACCGGCTTGGCGACAGTCTTGACGTCAGCGCGGATGTTCTCCGGCCAAATATCGACCTCGGGCGCCGGTACTTCCGGCGGCGTGTCGTCGAGGGCTGCGGCAAGCTTGCCGGTCGTTTCCAGAGCGCTCTGGAAGGCCCCGAAGAAAGCGCCCGCCATCTGCGTCGAAAAACCGAAGCCGATCGCGGTTGCGGCGGCGAAGGCGGCGGCGGGATGAGCCATCAGCGGATGCACCGGCATTGCGCGCGCATTTTCCAGCACCTCGGCGGCAAGACGGCCGAAGCCGGCCGCGAAATCGGCTGCCTCTTCCCTGTTCCTGCCGCTGGATGCCTTGTCCGCCATGATTATTCAGCCGCCTCCAGAACCGCACCGTGATCGAGCGCGCTTGCCGTATATTGGTCGATGCGCTTTTCGATCTCCGGACGGAAATTACGGATCAGACCCTGCACCGGCCATGCGGCGGCGTCGCCGAGCGCGCAGATGGTGTGGCCTTCGATCTGCTTCGTCACCTGGAACAGCATGTCGATTTCGCGCTTCTGGGCATTGCCCTTGGCCATGCGCTCCATCACGCGCCACATCCAGCCCGTGCCTTCACGGCAGGGCGTGCACTGGCCGCAGCTCTCGTGCTTGAAGAAGGAGGAGATGCGGGCAATCGCCTTGATGACGTCGGTGGATTTGTCCATGACGATCGCGGCGGCCGTGCCGAAGGAGGAGCCGACACCGCGCAGGCCGTCGAAATCCATCGGGCAGTCGATGATGTCCTTGGCCGGAACGATCGGGCAGGATGCGCCGCCCGGAATGACGGCGAGCAGGTTGTCCCAGCCGCCGCGGATGCCGCCGGCATGGCGGTCCACCAGTTCGCGGAAGGTGATGCCCATTTCCTCTTCGACCGTGCACGGCTTGTTGACGTGGCCGGAGAGCATGAACAGCTTGGTGCCGACATTGTTCGGACGGCCG
Organism: Rhizobium sp. J15; assembly: GCF_002531825.1. GTDB lineage: Bacteria > Pseudomonadota > Alphaproteobacteria > Rhizobiales > Rhizobiaceae > Rhizobium. The sequence continues at coordinate 59,099 of NZ_NWSX01000006.1, forward strand.
ATGGACGAGAACCAGCCAGCGCCGCGGCGCAGGATCGTCGGTGCCACAGCAATCGATTCGACGTTGTTGACAGTCGTCGGGCAGCCATAGAGGCCCATATTGGCCGGGAACGGCGGCTTCAGGCGCGGCTGGCCCTTCTTGCCTTCCAGGCTTTCGAGCAGCGCGGTTTCTTCGCCGCAGATATAGGCGCCGGCGCCGTGATGGACGAAGATGTCCATGTCCCAGCCGAGCTTGTTGTTCTTGCCGAGCAAGCCATAGTCATAGCACTCGTCGATCGCCGCCTGCAGCGCTTCGCGTTCGCGGATATATTCGCCGCGCACATAGATGTAAGCCGCGTTGGCGCCCATGGCGAAGCTCGCGACGACGCAGCCTTCGATCAGCGTATGCGGATCGTGGCGCATGATGTCACGGTCCTTGCAGGTGCCGGGCTCCGATTCGTCGGCATTGACGACGAGGTAATGCGGGCGTCCGTCGCTTTCCTTCGGCATGAAGGACCATTTGAGGCCAGTGGGGAAGCCGGCGCCGCCGCGGCCGCGAAGGCCCGACGCTTTCATCTCGTTGATGATCCAGTCACGGCCCTTTTCGAGGATCTGCTTGGTGCCGTCCCAGTGGCCGCGGCTCATCGCACCCTTCAGGGACTTGTCCTTGAGGCCGTAGATGTTGGTAAAGATGCGGTCTTTATCTTGTAACATGCTTCACCTCTTACCGCGGCTTCTTGCCGAAGACCTTGATATATTCCGCTTCGCCGCCCTTGGCGAGCGCCTTGGCCTGCTTGACCCAGTCGTCGCGCTCGATACGGCCGCGGAAATTCAGGTAGCCATCGACCCAATCGCGTTCGGCTTTCTTCCAGCCTGCGACCTGCGAGAAGGTGAAGATGCCGATTTCGTTCAACGTCGCCTCGATCTTCGGGCCGACGCCCGAGATCATCTTCAGATCATCCGGTGCGGCAGGCTTTTCGATGCCGGCCGGGCGATTCTTGTCGGTCAGGGCAGGTTTCGCCGCCGGAGCGGCTTCGGCCTTGGCGGCCGGGACAGGCTCGGCAGCCGCGGTGCCGGAAACCGGCTGCTCCTCGGCGGCCTTGGCGTTCTTCGCTGCCGCCTTCGGCGCCGTTGCGGGCGTCTTCAGCGCGGCATTGGTCTCGGCGTCGGTGCTCTTCGGGCGGGCAGCCTCCGATGGCGGAACCGGAGCAGCGTCGACGGGGGCCGACACGGTTTCGGCATCGGCCTTCTTGGCGCGCGTTTTCGCCTTCGGCTCTTCCGTCGTCAGCGAGGTCGGGCCGCCCTCAGGCGCGGAGAATATCCGGTCGATCTGGGTGCCAGGCCTGATGCTTGCGCCGTTGCCGGCGGCAAAGGTGTCGATAATCTCTTCCAGGCGCGCCGGCGTCAGGTCCTCATAGGTGTCCTTGCCGATCATCACCATCGGTGCGTTGACGCAGGCCCCGAGACATTCGACCTCTTCCCAGGACAGCGTGCCTTCGGCATTGCGCTCGAAGGGATGGGCGTGGATCTTGCTCTTGCAGACCGACATCAGCGCTTCCGAGCCGCGCAGCATGCAGGGCGTGGTGCCGCAGACCTGGACATGGGCGCGTGTGCCGACGGGATGCAGTTGGAACTGCGTATAGAAGGTCGCGACCTCGAGCACTCTTATGTAAGCCATGTCGAGCATGTCGGCGATTTTCTCGATCGCCGCGCGCGTGACCCAGCCGTCCTGCTCCTGCGCCCGCATCAACAGCGGAATGACCGCCGATTGCTGGCGGCCGGCGGGGTATTTCTGGATCGTCTTGTCCGCCCAGACCGCATTTTCATCGCTGAAGGCGAATGCGGCAGGCTGAAATTGATCTTCGGCTAATCGACGAACGGACATTCTTCCTCACGCCTTGTCAGTTTAGGGTTCCACACCGCGACGCAGTCAAGGACTGCATCTCGCAGGCATAGGCCGACTGGTCTTTCTGCATAAACACTACGAATTTGCCGCCGTTCGGAACGGCAGCCTTGATCTGATAGCCCTTGGACAAAAGCTCGCCCATGGACGATTGCGCTGCCGGCGGCGTCACTTCCTTATGCCCCAACGGCGTGCCGAGGGTGTCGGCCTCCTGAGCCGAAACTCCGGATGCCGAAAGAAGAAGCGCGACGACGAGCGGCAGACGCTGCATCAGCGGTCCACCTCGCCGAAGACGATGTCGAGCGAGCCGAGAACGGCCGCGACGTCGGCAAGCTGGTGACCGCGGCACATGAAATCCATCGCCTGGAGATGCGCATAGCCCGGGGCGCGGATCTTGCAGCGATACGGCTTGTTGCTGCCGTCGGAGACGAGATAGACGCCAAACTCGCCCTTCGGCGCCTCGACGGCCGCATAAACCTCGCCCGCCGGCACGTGGTAGCCTTCGGTGTAGAGCTTGAAATGGTGGATCAGCGCTTCCATCGAGCGCTTCATCTCGCCACGCTTCGGCGGCACGACCTTGCCGTCGATCGAAGAGAAGGGACCGGTCTTGGCATCGGAGAGCAGGCGGTTGACGCACTGCTTCATGATGCGGACCGATTCGCGCATCTCGATCATGCGGATCAGGTAGCGGTCGTAATTGTCGCCGTTCTTGCCGATCGGAATGTCGAATTCGAGATCGGAATAGCATTCGTAGGGCTGGGCGCGACGCAGATCCCAGGCGGCACCCGACCCGCGCACCATGACGCCGGAGAAGCCCCAGGCCCAGCAATCCGCCAGCGACACGACGCCAATATCGACGTTGCGCTGCTTGAAGATGCGGTTGCCGGTCAACAGGTCATCGATGTCGTCGAGCGCCTTCAGGAACGGGTCGCACCAGTCGCCAATGTCTTGCACGAGCTTTTCCGGCAGATCCTGGTGGACGCCACCCGGGCGGAAATAGGCGGCGTGCATGCGCGAACCGGAGGCACGCTCGTAGAACACCATCAGCTTTTCACGCTCTTCAAAGCCCCAGAGCGGCGGCGTCAGCGCACCGACGTCCATGGCCTGCGTCGTGACGTTCAGGAGATGCGAGAGGATGCGGCCGATTTCCGAATAAAGAACGCGGATCAGCTGGCCACGGATCGGGATCTGGATGCCGAGCAGCTTTTCGACGGCCAGCGCATAGGCATGCTCCTGGTTCATCGGCGCGACGTAGTCGAGGCGATCGAAATAGGGCACGGCCTGAAGATAGGTCTTGGTCTCGATCAGCTTCTCGGTGCCGCGGTGAAGCAGCCCGATGTGCGGATCGACCCGCTCCACAATTTCGCCGTCAAGCTCCAGGACAAGACGAAGAACGCCGTGCGCCGCCGGATGCTGCGGTCCGAAATTGATGTTGAAGTTGCGGACGTTATGTTCTGTCATGGCGATCAACTCGCTTAGAGTGAGTAGTGAATAGTGAGTAGTGTTTAGCTTTCATCACACTCACTATTTGTCAGCTTTCCTGCCCTGAACGCTTCGGATAAGCGATCCCAGCATCTTTCCAATTTCGTCGCATCGGTCGAGCAATTCGTCCAAGGCCGAGGCTTGAAGAAAGCCAATTCGTCCGGCGATGATCAAATGCGTCTCCAACTCTTTCAACGAGCCCTGCGCGATCTTGAGAAATTGGGCAAACGAACCTCGATTTTCTCTTCCATACCCCTCCGCAATATTCGCGGCCACAGAAGCGGAAGATCGTCTAATCTGGCTGGTCATTCCATAGATCTCTTCCCGCGGGAAGGTTCTCGTCACCTCATAACAAACGACAGATAGCTCGATGGCAAATGCCATACCTTCAAATCACGATAGGAATTGATTTTCCCGTTCGTCACCCAACTATCTATCCACTACTCACTACCGACTATTCGCTACTCACTGCTTCGCCTTCTCATCGCCGGGCAGCACATATTCGGTCCCTTCCCAGGGAGACATGAAGTCAAAGTTTCGGAATTCCTGCTTCAACTCGACAGGCTCATAAACGACCCGCTTCGCCGCGTCGTCGTAGCGGACCTCGACGAAACCCGTCGTCGGGAAGTCCTTGCGCAGCGGGTGGCCTTCGAAGCCGTAGTCGGTCAGGATGCGACGCAGGTCCGGATGACCGGTGAAGAGCACGCCGTACATGTCCCAGGTTTCGCGCTCGAACCAGTCGGCGCCCGGATAGACGGCGCAGGCCGAGGGAATGGGCGTATCCTCATCGGTCGCGACCTTGACGCGGATGCGCAGGTTCTGCTTCGGCGACAGCAGATGATAGACGACGTCGAAACGCAGTTCGCGTTGCGGCCAGTCGACCCCGCAAATATCAATCAGGTTGACGAAACCGCATTTGGCGTCATCACGCAGGAAAGTCAGAAGCGCGATCAGGTTTTCGCCTGTCGCCGTCAGCGTCAGCTCGCCATACTTCATCTGCGAGGCGGCAATCAGGTTGCCGCGCGCTTCGCCAAGATAGGACGCAAGCTCAGTCAGGGCTTCACTCATATGCCTTGTCCTTAACCCTTAGCGTTCGATCGTGCCGGTGCGCCGGATCTTCTTCTGCAGCAGAAGCACGCCGTAGAGCAGCGCCTCCGCCGTGGGGGGACAGCCCGGCACGTAGATGTCGATCGGCACGACGCGGTCGCAGCCGCGCACCACCGAATAGGAATAGTGATAATAACCGCCGCCATTGGCGCAGGAGCCCATCGAGATGACGTAACGCGGCTCAGGCATCTGGTCATAGACCTTGCGCAGGGCGGGCGCCATCTTGTTGGTCAGCGTACCGGCAACGATCATGACGTCGGACTGGCGCGGCGAGGCGCGCGGCGCAAAACCAAAGCGCTCGACGTCGTAGCGCGGCATCGACAGCTGCATCATCTCAACAGCGCAGCAGGCAAGACCGAAGGTCATCCACATCAGCGAGCCGGTACGGGCCCAGTTGATCAGTTCGTCGGTCGAGGTAACGAGAAAACCCTTGTCGGCGAGCTCATTGTTGATCTCGCCGAAAAAGGCGTCGTTGCTGCCTATCGGCTTGCCGGTCGAGGGATCAATGATCCCCTTCGGCTGCGGCGCGACGAGCGGCTGATTGCTCACAGGGGTCACTCCCATTCCAGGGCTCCCTTCTTCCATTCATAGATAAAGCCGATGGTCAGCACCAAGAGGAAGACCATCATGGACCAGAAGCCGAACCAGCCGATGGCGCCGAAGGAAACAGCCCAGGGGAACAGGAAGGCGACTTCGAGGTCGAAGATGATGAAGAGGATCGACACGAGATAGAAGCGGATGTCGAACTTCATGCGGGCGTCGTCGAAAGCATTGAAGCCGCATTCGTAAGCCGAGAGCTTTTCCGAATCGGGCGCTTTGAAAGCCACGGCGAACGGCGCAATGAGCAGAGCCAGGCCGATGACAAGCGCGATACCAATGAAGATAGCGATCGGAATATAGGAACTGAGCAGTTCAGTCATCATGTTCATCCCTGCTTGCCGGCGGCGCCAGGCGGCGCATATGGGCAATTGCCCGGCAAGCGAACGTGCGTTGCAACAAGCCGTGGTTAGCGCAGCCGACGCCCCGGCGCAAGACTTTTACAGAGGCAATTCGACGAGTGGCGCGCGGACATTATCAAGCAGATGCAACGATGTCGCGACAAATCCGCGCAAACCGTCTGAACTGCATGTCTGACCATTGGAAACTGCATGGCTTTCTGAAGAAGATGGCGCGAGTGACGGGGCTCGAACCCGCGACCTCCGGCGTGACAGGCCGGCACTCTAACCGACTGAGCTACACCCGCGCATGACGGACGGAAGAGCCGGACAGCGGCGATTTGTCGCCGGCTTGGAAATGGCGCGAGTGACGGGGCTCGAACCCGCGACCTCCGGCGTGACAGGCCGGCACTCTAACCGACTGAGCTACACCCGCACTTCATTTTCAAGCAATCCGGATGCCTTCGCACCCTCATCAAAACGGCTGCCCGTTTCGATGAGCGGCTAACTACGGGGTTCGTCTTTTAGTGTCAAGGAGGTTTGGAGACAAAACCATGACAGTTGTTGAATTGTTTCGTCAGAGCCCCTGTACGAAGAATGAAAAACGGCGATTCTAGGGTCCGCGGCCGTGCCGAAGCACGACTGAAGCCGAGCGCATCGGCAAAATGCATATGCCGATCGTTCTCCCCTCCCCTTTATCCACAGCCGGCCGCACCCGGCTGGCGCGGCAAGGGACAGGATCCCCACCAAAAAAATCAAAAAATCTTCACAAACACTCTTGCGGTTTTGCCGCGATCCGCATAGATCACGGCCACCAACGCGGCAGGCCGATCCGGCTTTGTTTGCGATGGGCGATTAGCTCAGTTGGTAGAGCGCCTCGTTTACACCGAGGATGTCGGGAGTTCGAGTCTCTCATCGCCCACCATTCTTTTCCCTTACGTTTCAAAAACCTAAACGACATCAAGGGCTACTAGAGCCCTGGGTCATGTACACGGTGCGTTTGATCACCAATCCTGCGAAGACGCCACGGCGTCTATTGCTATGTGAGGCGCGCGCCGAAAGATGTGGCCGATCGGCAAGGCGGGGTCGCCCAAGAACAACATCCCGGATATTATCGAAGAGATCGCCTCCGACTGGCTACCACCGTTGGTGTGAGCGAAGACCTAGGAGATTTCTGTGGCCATTACGAAGCTCGATGCGGCACGGAGGCAGTTGCTTGCCGCTATCCATCTGCACTGGTTTTTGGTTGAGCCACTTGCCGTGTATCAGTTGGCCGCGAACGTATCCGAAGTATGCGATAAACTTCTCGAAAAGTCGGGAGGAACACGTATCAAAAAGCATGTGGCTGACGACCATGGTTGGGAAGTCAAACACGTAAACATGCTCATCAACTCAGCGCGAAATTTCATGAAGCACGCCGATCGCGATCCTGCTGCAATACTTGAGGATATCACATTTGATGAGTGCACTGCTCTCCTCCTGACCGCTTGCATCGACTACACAATGGCCGCAAAACGTAGTCCGCCCGTGGTCGGAGTGTTTATTGCTTGGTTTGCTGCGGCCAAGATCGGGGGAAGCGAATCGGCATTCTCAGCGATGGCGGGCGGTTTGTTCCCTGGTCTCGCTGAGATGAGCCAAGCAGATCAAATTCTCGCTGCTCGTCGTTTCGTCATTCACCCTATGCAGGGCGATATCCTACATGATAGCCGCACCGAATTGTCTGACAGCTGGCGTTGGAATGAGTTACGCAAGTCCGGGCAAGACTTCAGAACTGGATAGCCAACCAAAAGGAACCGACGGCAGCACGCGTGAGTATCCTCATATGTAACAACATTACATCTCTGAATTACCCGCCCTCTATTCGAGAGCCAAGAGGCGTTGCACTCGGACGGTGGCGCTCCTTGTGGGATAGAGGCGCGCCTGTCGTTACGAGATCGCCTTTCACCCTTCCGCCGAAACGGACATTCCGGAACGGCAGGTGTTACGCCCGGCAGATCCAGATTCGGCCCGCCGTCGGGAGCCAACGCTCCACCAAAACGGACTACTCCTAGTCGCCCGGCCACCTCCCATTAGGCGAATGGATGGGGGCCGGCCAAAGTGAGACTATTCGCCGCCCGGAAAGTCTCCGTGCATAAAGGTTTCTCACGCCTTGGGGGGTGCCATGAGAACTCTCTGCTCCGCATTGACGCTGTGCATCGCGATTGCCGTTGGCGCGCCAAACGCCACATACGTCACCCTGCCCGGCTATGCATTCAAGACGAATCCGAATTGTCAGCGCCACGAACCAAAGACCAAATTCGACAGAAGGTGCGACTGGCCGAGCCTCGGCTTCAAGGATTTTACGCCTCCCCTCGTGACCGTGCTTGGGATCTGATGAGCGAGCCCAGCTCGCAAATCATCGCAGCCCGGTCATGCCTGGCGGCCTGGAGGGCTTCATCCCTTCGCCAGTTCCTTGTCCACGGCGGAAACCAGCCGCGAATCATCCGCCGGCACGTCGGGCGCGAAGCGGGCCGCCACCTTGCCGTCGCGGCCGATCAGGAATTTTTCGAAGTTCCAGAGAATGTCGTCCTTATCGCCGCCTGAAATGCCGTGGGATTTCAGGCGTTCGCGCATCGGGCCGTCGCCTGTCGTCGGCACGCCTGACTTGGTCAGTTGCCGGTAAAGCGGATGCTGGGCCTCCCCCTTGACCGAGATCTTCGAGAAAATCGGGAAGGTCACGTCGTAGGTGCTGGTGCAGAAGTCGAGGATTTCGGCGTCGGTGCCCGGCTCCTGGCCCTTGAAATCGTTGGCGGGGAAAGCGGCGATGACGAAGCCGCGCTCGCGCTTTTCCCCGTAGAGCTTTTCGAGCCCTTCATATTGCGGCGTCAGCCCGCATTTCGAGGCAACGTTGACGATCAGGAGCACCCTGCCCTTGTATTCGTCGAGCTTGGTCTCACGGCCATCCACCGTCTTCACAGGGATATCAAGCACGTTGCCTGTCACGGGAAGCCTCCCTTTCAAAGATTTTCGCCGAGCTTAGCGATATCGCCGCCGTTGTCACCAGCGTCGGTCAATCGGGCTTCAGGATAGAGCCGGTGCGGCTTCCGGCCGCACCGGGTCGGAAAGCCATCAGGCAGGAGACGTTTCCCTCACATCGTCGAGCAGGAAATGCACGACGATATAATCGGTCTTGTAGTGGCGACCGCTCTCCGACACGGCGTCGACGCTGCCGCCGTCCTTCGGATGCCAGGCATGGTAATGAGGATTGGTGGTGATCAGCGTGATGGCCTTGCCGGCGAAACTTTCGTGGCCGAGTCGGAATCGCATCTCGGCCAGCGGCCAGATTCGCTCGTAATCCTCCATGGTGATGCGCGCTTTCAGCGCATTGCGGCGCAATGGCGCCTCTCCGGCCTCGCCGGGCAATTCCAGCACCACCTCTTCGGCTCCGCTGATGATGGCGTTGAATTCTTCAGGCCACATGCGTCTCATGAAGTCGCTCCTCCCGAGGCTCTTTCGTCAGTCCACGGATGAAACTTAGCGGTTTGCGCGAAAGAAGCAAATTCCCGTCATGAGGTTGTCATCAGCATCGGCTGCTCTTACGTTCCTCTCGAACCACATCAGGGCCGTCAGCCGCCCGCAATCCCGGGATCAGAGATGAAAACACGTGAAGAAAGGCAGGCGCTGCGGGCGAGCATGCCGCGCACGCCGCTCAGCGCCCATCATATGGAAAACGCCCGTCTGCTGCCCGATCGCGGCGAACTGCTCTACCGGATCCCGAACGGCGGCATCGGCGTCGAGGTGGGAGCGGCCTTCGGCGAATATACGGCTGAGATCCTGGAAAAGAATCGCCCGTCGCAACTCTATCTCATCGATCCCTGGTCGATGGACCGCTACAGCTCCGGCCTCGATTCGATCCACACGCGGTTCGCGGCCGAAATCGGGGCCGGTCGGCTGCATCTGATGCAGGGAACATCGCTCGAAAAGCTTGCCGAATTCGACGACGATTTCCTCGACTGGGCCTATATCGATACCGACCACTCCTTCGAGCTCACCTGGCAGGAGCTTCTGCTCTGCGAAAAGAAGGTGAAGCGGACGGGACGCATTGCCGGGCATGATTTCTGCACCGGCAATACGGTAAAGCCGATCGTCTACGGCGTCGTCGAGGCAGTCACCAAGTTCTGCAAGGATTACGGCTGGCAATTCGAGTTTCTGACGGTCGAATCACACGCGCATTTTTCCTACTGCCTGAAGCGGCTGTAGGCCCTCATGTCCTGCCGGAATATTGCTCGTCGCTGACCGGCTCCATCCAATCGGCAATGCTGCCGTCCAGCGCTTCCTGAATGGCGATGTGCGTCATCGCCGTGTCCGGGCCGGCGCCGTGCCAATGTTTTTCACCGGGTGAAAACCAGATGGTGTCGCCGGCGCGAATCTCCTGGATTTCCCCGCCCCAGCTCTGGGCGAGGCCCTTGCCTGACGTAACGATCAGCGTCTGGCCGAGCGGATGGGTGTGCCAGGCGGTGCGGGCGCCAGGCTCGAAGGTGACGGATGTTGCCCTCACCCGGGCTGGCGCCGGCGCTTCCATCAGCGGATCCTGGCGAACCGCGCCGGTGAAATAGTCGGGCGACGGCTTTACAGAGGGGCGCGAGCCGACGGGTTTGATCTCCATGACAGTTCCTTTTCATCCATTACGGTTGAAGCATCTTGAGGCAACGATATTTCATCACCGCGGCCGATCAAGGCCGGATCGGCGATTGCCGCAGAGTCGCCCGCCTGATACCCCAATGTCTTTCATGACCTACGAAGGATTTTTCCATGAAACACCATGCTTTCGGCCGCATGCCGTTCACGGTCACCAATGTCGGCTTCGGCGCCTGGCAGATCGGCGGCTCCTGGGGCGATATCAGTGAAGCGGACGGCCGCGCGGCCCTGAACGCCGCGCTCGATGCCGGCATGACTTTCATCGATACGGCTGACGTTTATGGCGACGGCCGCTCGGAAAAGATCATTGCCGAGGTTTTGAAGACACGCAGCGGCGCACGCCCGATGGTCGCCACCAAAGCGGGCCGCCGTCTCAATCCGCACGTCGCGGAAGGCTATAGCAAGGCCAATCTCGAAGGCTTCATCGACCGCAGCCTCAAGAACCTTTCCGTCGACAGCCTCGACCTCGTGCAGCTTCACTGCCCGCCGCGCGAAGTGTTTTACCAGCCCGAGGTTTTCGAAGGTCTCGACCAGCTGCAGAAGGCCGGAAAGATCAAGGGTTACGGCGTCAGCGTCGAGAAGGCCGAAGACGGGCTGAAGGCGATCGAATACCCCGGCGTGGTCAGCATCCAGATCATCTACAACATCTTCCGCCAGCGCCCTGACCACCTGTTTTTCGCTGAGGCGCGCCGCAGGAACGTCGCGATCATCGCCCGCGTGCCGCTCGCAAGCGGCCTTCTCTCCGGCAAGATTACCCGCGACACGCACTTTGCCAGCGACGACCACCGCAATTTCAACCGCCATGGCGAAGCCTTCGACGTCGGCGAGACCTTCGCGGGTGTACCCTTCGAAGTCGGTCTGCAGGCGGTCGAGGAAGTGCGCAAGCTGGTGGCCGCCGGCGCCACCATGGCCGCCTTCGCGCTGCGCTGGATCCTGATGGCTGACGCCGTCACCGTCGTCATCCCCGGCGCCCGCAACGCCGAGCAGGCCAGGGCCAATGCGGCCGCTGCCGATCTCGCGCCGCTTTCGGCCGATGTCATGGCGGCAACGCGGGAGATCTATGGGCGGCTGATCGCGCCGCATGTGCATCAGCGCTGGTAGGCTGGAGCTCGTCGCGTTTGGCGTCTTGGATCCAACCGAAGAGGCCGGACTTTCGCCCGGCCTCTTCTTTGTTCCATCTATGACGACTCAGTTCGTCGCGGTCAGATCGACCGGGAAAAACAGCGTCTCGCCAGAGGAATCGCTGACGCCGTCATTGTCGGTGACCGCGTAGGGCTTGCCCGATGCGTCGAAGGCGAAGCCTTCGAGCTTGTCGAGGGCATAACCGTTGGTCGCGGTCTTGAGTTCGCCGAGGAAGTCGTGCGCTTCGGTCTTCTTGACGACCGGAAGTTCGCCGCCGAGCTTGGCGGGCTTCAGTTCGGAGATCGCGACCTTGTAGAGCTTTTTCAGCCTGGCCGCGTCGCCGACGAGGTTGTCGCGCTCGATGATGTAGACGCTATCGCCGTGGGCGGAAATCTCGGAGAGGCCGACCCAGCCGCTTTCCGTCTTGTCGAGCGGATAGCGCACGGCGCCCCATTCCTTCTTCTTCGGATTGTAGGAGACGAGCTTGACGAAGCCCTTCTCGTCGTCGCCCCACTCGCGCTGAACGGCCATCCAGAGCGTGGTGTCGTCGCCGGTACCGATAATGGTCACGCCTTCGAAACCGAACCGGATTTCGTTGGCGGCAAACTCTTTCGGCAAGGCAATCTCGGCCTTGATGTCACCCTTGGCATTGACGTTGTAAAGGGCGTGCGGAACGAGGCGCTCGCTGTAGCCTTCGGAAGCGAGCCAGAAGGAGCCGTCGGCGGCCGCCGCGATGCCTTCGATGTCGAGCTTCTGGGCCGGAGCGCCGTCACGCTTGACGACCAGCGCGTCGCTAATGACAGCCGGCTTCTTGGTCGCGTCAATGGTACAGATCGTCGGCTGCGAGCCGAGAACGCTGTCGCTGACGGCATAAAGCATGCCCGGCTTGCCCGGAACGGGGGCAAGGCCCGAAAGGGCGGCGAAGCCGATCGGATTGCCGTCCTTCTCGGCCGAGACGATCTGCGGATAGGCCTTCTCGCCTTCCGAACGCTCATAGATCATCACATGCGAGCGCGCGCCGCCGTCCTTGCCGAGATCGACTTCATTGGCGGTGGCAAAGAGGTTGCGCTGGGGAATGGCGACCGCGCCTTCCGGCGAAATGCCAGACGGCAGCAGCTGGATCAGCTCGGGATCGGCGCCGGTATCCTTGTAGACGCCGACGATCGAGGCGCGCTCGGCAAGCAGGAAGAAATAATTGTCGTCGCCGAACTTTGCGGCTTCCAAGCCTTCCGGCTCCACGCCCTTCGATCCCGAACGGCTTTCCGGATAGTGGCCGATATGGGCGACGGCGCGTTCGAAGGAAGCGCCCGAATCGTAAAGAACCTTGCCCGTCTTGTCGAAGATGGTGAAACCGCGTGACCCACCCTGGTAATCGCCTTCATTGGCAACGACGAGGCGGCTGTCGTCCAGCCACTTCACAGCGTCCGGCTCACGCGGCACGCCCTTCGATTCGCCTGAGAATTTCAGGGCGCCGTCGCGCTTGGTGTCGATGCCGGAAAGATCGACGCTGCCGGCGGTAAAATGCGTCTTCACCTGAGCCGTGTTGGCGTCGATGATGACGATCTCGTTGTTTTCCTGCAGCGTCAGGGCAATTTCGTTCAGGCCGTTGAAGGCGACGAATTCGGGCTCCGGATCTTCCGGGGCAACGCCGGCAAGCCCGGTCAGCGCCACATGCTTGATGGTGCCGCAATCGACGGTGCCGTTCTTGACCTGGAAGACGACGAGATCGCCTGCCGGCATCTGCGGGATCTTGCCGTCATTGACGTCTTCGTCGCGCTCGTTCTCGATCGCGATGGCGCCGAGGGTCTTGTCTTTGTTGAGGGCGATCGAATCCGGCTGGCCGCCGAGATCGCAGGTGTTCTCGATCTTCTTCGTCGCCACGTCGACGATCGCCAGACGGCCCGAGGGCTTGGCCTTGCTGTCGGAGATGTTGACGGCAACGAGCGCCTTGCCGGCGCTCGACGTGACCGACGTCGGCTCGCCGTCCATCATCAGCGCGCCGCCTGATTTCGGAGCCTTGGCGTCGGTGATGTCGATGAAGCCGATCGCGCCGAGCGGGCTGTCGCTATAGATCAGCGTGTTGCCGTCGTTGGTCGCGGTGATGATTTCGGCGGAGGTCGGCGAAAGCTTGTCCTTGTCGTCAGGCAGGTTTTGGGCGACCGGGAAGGAGGCGATGCGGTTGAAAACCGGCTCGGCCGCGGCCGGGAAGGCAGCGGATGCGAAAAGCATGGCAGCGAACGCTGCTTTGCGCGATGAATTTGTCATGGAAATCCCCCAATGTCGAAAGATCGAACAGAGGGGTTTTGCTGGACTGCCATGACAGAGACATGACAGTCCGCGTCATTTCAGAGGCTTTGCGTCAGGCCGCCTGCCTTTCCCGCCGCATCTCGTTTCGCATGATGAAGAGCGATGCGGAAAGAATGAGCGCGGCTCCCAGCCAGAGATAGCCGGCCGGCGCATAGCCGAAGAACAGCCAGCCGGCGAGCACGTTGAACGGCAGCTTCAGACCGTCGAACGGCTGCACATAGGCAGCGTCGGCGCTGGCATAGGCAAGGGTCAGCAGATATTGCGCCACGACCGTCAGGAGGCCCGCCAGAAGGAAGAGAGCTAGCGTCGCACCCGTCGGCACGGCGAGGCCCGCCGCAAGCGCCAGCCCGCCGTTGATCGGCGTCAGCAGCACCAGCAGCCAGAGGGTGATCGTCTCCGGCTTCTCGATGCCGGTCAGGCTCTTGGTGATCAGCGACGAGGCGCCCCAGAGCAGCGCCGAGAGCACCGGCAGCAATGTTGCCCAGGTGAAGCTGTCGGACCATGGCTGCAGGGTGATCATCGCACCGGCGAAGCCGACCGCGGTCGCCATCCAGCGGGCGGGACCGACGCGTTCGCCGAGGAACAGACGGGCGCCGAGGATGATGAAGAAAGGCGAGGTCATGACAAGCGCAATCGCCTGCCAGATCGGCACCGAAGCAAGACCGGAAACCCAGGCCGCGCCGCCGAGCGCGGCAAAGACCACGCGCACGACATGCCGCCAGGGATAGGTGGTGCGCATAGCCGAAAGGCCTGATTTGCGCAGGAAGGGCAAGGAGAAAAGGAAGGCGAAGGCATATTGCCAGAAGACCGCTGAGGCCGGGGGAAAGGCGAGCTTCATGGTCAGCCACTGGGTGACGACGTTGAGGAGCGAAAAGGTCGCGCCTCCCAGCACCATGAAGGTTGCGCCGGCAAAGGCGCGGGATTGCGAGACTGCAAGGGAATTCTGATTCATGTCTTCCATCCAGAATAGGAACCAACATAAATCAGGACGCATGAGACGACGACACGCTGATGCCGGCAGTCCCCTGCCCGCACGCGGCCATGCTCATTCTCTTTCATCCGGACTATACCGTCGGCTCCGGAATCACACCGGATCTGCTGACCCCTCCCGCGCGACAGCTTGGGAAAGCGCTCGCGGGCTCGGGCCGCAGCCCTTACCGCCGGTGGGGACTTTCACCCCGCCCTGAGAACAGCATTGTTGGTAAAACAAAGCGCTGCATGCGGCAAGCGGCAAACGAAAAGGGGTCCGGCAATGCCGAACCCCTCGAAATCCTGCTCAGCCGTTCTCGTTTACGGCCGGCGGATGATCAAATCAGCCGTTGACGGCGTCCTTCAGGCCCTTGCCGGGCGTGAACTTCGGCACGTTGCGGGCCGGAATGTCGACTTCAGCGCCGGTCGACGGGTTGCGGCCCTTCGTTGCAGCGCGATGAGAAACGGTGAAGCTGCCGAAACCAGCGAGGCGGATATCGCCCTTGTTCTTGAGTTCGGCCTGGACAACGTCGAAAACCGCGTCAACAGCGGAAGCCGCGTCAGACTTCGTCAGTCCTGCCTTTTCGGCCACTGCGGACACGAGTTCATTCTTGTTCATGTTTCCACCCCTTTCTAAATGGTATGAAACGACTCAAATGTAAGCTAGGCGCAGAATAGGTTTCATCAGGCCCGCCGGAAACCCAAAAGCCCTGCAAATCAAGGAAAAGCAAGCGTCTCCATGACGTTTTCACAAAAAAGGCTGGCGTTTCCGCCGGCCTTTTCTCGTCTTTTGCGCGAATTGGGCACAAATGTGGCAAATGCCACTCAATGCGCTATGGCCGCGCCCGTGTCGTCGAGACCTTCGACCGAGGTGATGACGGGCGTTTCCACCGTGCCATCCCACTCGATCGGCTCCGGCCGGCGGATCAGCGCGTGCTTGATCACCTCGCCCATCCGGGAGACCGGGATGATCTCCATGCTGTTCTTCACGTTATCCGGGATCTCCGCCAGATCCTTGGCGTTCTCTTCCGGAATCAGCACCTTCTTGATGCCGCCGCGAAGCGCTGCGAGCAGCTTTTCCTTGAGACCGCCGATCGGCAGCACACGGCCGCGAAGGGTGATCTCACCGGTCATGGCCACATGCTTGTTCACCGGGATGCCGGTCATGATCGAAACGATGGCGGTCGCCATGGCGACACCGGCCGAGGGGCCATCCTTCGGCGTCGCGCCTTCCGGCACGTGCACGTGGATGTCGTTCTTTTCGAACATCGGCGGCTCGATGCCGAAATCGACGGCGCGCGAGCGGACATAGGAGGCCGCTGCCGAGATCGATTCCTTCATCACGTCCTTCAGATTGCCGGTGACCGTCATGCGGCCCTTGCCCGGCATCATCACGCCTTCGATGGTCAGCAGCTCGCCGCCGACTTCCGTCCAGGCAAGACCGGTGACGACGCCGACCTGATCCTCGCCCTCGGCTTCGCCGTGGCGGAAGCGCGGGACGCCGAGATAATCGGCGATGTTGGCGGCCGTCACGTGAACGGACTTCGTCTTGCCCTTGATGATCTCGGTGACCGCCTTGCGGGCGAGCTTCATCAATTCGCGTTCGAAGCTGCGGACACCGGCCTCACGGGTATACTGCTGGCTGATCGCCATCAGGGCATCGTCGCTGACCGAGAATTCCTCGGGCTGCAACGCATGTTCCTTGATGGCCTTCGGCAGCAGGTGCCGCTTGGCGATCTCGCGCTTTTCATCCTCGGTGTAGCCGGCGATACGGATGATTTCCATGCGGTCCATCAGGGGCGCAGGAATGTTCAGCGTATTCGCCGTCGTGATGAACATTACGTCCGACAGATCGTATTCGACTTCCAGGTAATGGTCCATGAAGGTCGAGTTCTGCGCGGGGTCGAGCACTTCGAGCAGGGCCGAAGACGGGTCGCCGCGGAAATCCATGCCCATCTTGTCGATTTCGTCGAGCAGGAAGAGCGGGTTGGACTTCTTCGCCTTCTTCATCGACTGGATGACCTTGCCGGGCATCGAGCCGATATAGGTGCGGCGGTGACCGCGGATTTCGGCTTCGTCGCGAACGCCGCCGAGCGCCATGCGGACATACTCACGGCCGGTCGCCTTGGCGATCGACTGGGCGAGCGAGGTCTTGCCGACGCCGGGAGGGCCGACGAGGCACAGGATCGGGCCTTTGATCTTGGTGGCGCGGGCCTGCACGGCCAGATATTCGACGATGCGTTCCTTGACCTTGTCGAGACCGAAGTGATCGGCTTCGAGGATCTTCTCGGCATTGTTGAGATCAGCCTTGATCTTCGACTTCTTGCCCCACGGAATGCCGAGCAACCAGTCCAGATAGTTGCGCACGACGGTGGCTTCGGCCGACATCGGGCTCATCTGGCGCAGCTTCTTCAGCTCCGCATCGGCCTTTTCACGGGCCTCCTTGGACAGCTTGGTCTTGGAGATGCGCTCTTCCAGTTCGCTCATCTCGTCGCGGCCTTCCTCGCCGTCGCCGAGTTCCTTCTGGATCGCCTTCATCTGCTCATTGAGGTAGTATTCGCGCTGGGTCTTCTCCATCTGGCGCTTGACGCGCGAGCGGATGCGCTTTTCGACCTGCAGGACCGAAATCTCGCCTTCCATGAAACCGAGCGCTTTTTCGAGGCGGGCCTTGACGCTGGTGGTCTCCAGCATCTCCTGCTTTTCGGTGATCTTGATCGACAGATGCGAGGCGACTGTATCGGCGAGCTTGGAATAATCGTCGATCTGGCTGGCGGCGCCGACAACTTCCGGCGAAATCTTCTTGTTGAGCTTCACATAGCTCTCGAATTCGGAAACGACCGAGCGCGACAGAGCTTCCAGCTCGACCGGATCGTCATGCGGCTCCTCGAGCACATGGCCGAGCGCTTCGTAGAAATCCTCGCGGCTGGTATAGGCGTCGATCTCGGCGCGGGCGCGGCCTTCGACCAGAACCTTCACGGTGCCGTCAGGCAGCTTGAGCAGCTGCAATACGTTCGCCACGGTGCCGACATTGTGAATCGCGGAAGGATCCGGATCGTCGTCACTGGCGTTGATCTGCGTGACCAGCATGATCTGCTTGTCGGAGCCCATGACCTCTTCGAGCGCGCGGATCGATTTTTCCCGTCCGACGAACAGCGGCACGATCATATGCGGGAAAACCACGATGTCGCGCAAGGGCAGAACAGGATATGCGGTGCTGCTCGCTACAGACGTTTTCTTCGTCATTTTATGTCCTTTCCATCGTCCCGTTGCCGGGCTCTCTGCACGGCCGCTTGGGACCGGCCGGCACTCTCACTTGGCTCTACAAGTGGAGGTTCTGACTACGCTTTTCAAGCCACGCTAACGCCCGCGTTCCCCGGATGTGACAGCTTCATTACAACGGAACGCCAACACTATGAAACGCGTGGCTGGACCGGCGCTTACCACTTCCGACCCGGCTAAAATACAAACGCCAGCAATGGCTCACGGAATCGCTGCATCTTTGCCAAGCACCGCCCCTTGCGCAACATCGGCAAAGGCAATTCCGGTTCCCACCGGTAAAATACTAACAGCGCCTCGCATGGTTTTTCAAATAGAAAGGGGCCTGCCTAAGGCAAGCCCCTTAAAATAATGGTGCGAAAGCCACAAGATTACGCGGAAGCGTTGGCTTTTTCTTCCTGACGATCGGCATAGATGTAGAGCGGACGTGCCGAACCGCGCACGACTTCCTCCGAAATGACGACCTCGCGCACGCCTTCCAGCGTCGGCAGCTCGAACATCGTGTCGAGCAGGATCTTCTCCATGATCGAACGAAGGCCGCGGGCGCCGGTCTTGCGCACGATCGCCTTGCGGGCGATCTCGCGAAGCGCGTCCTCGTGGAAGGTCAGTTCCACGTCTTCCATCTCGAACAGGCGCTGATACTGCTTGATCAGCGCGTTCTTCGGCTCGGACAGGATCTGGATCAGCGCATCCTCATCGAGGTCTTCGAGCGTCGCCAGAACCGGCAGACGGCCGATGAATTCGGGGATGAGGCCGAACTTGACCAGGTCTTCCGGCTCCAGTTCGCGCAGCACTTCGCCGACGCGGCGGTCGTCCTGGGCCTTGACGGTGGCGCCGAAGCCGATCGAGGTCTTCTCGCCGCGAGCGGAGATGATCTTGTCGAGGCCGGCGAAAGCGCCGCCGCAGATGAACAGGATGTTCGTCGTGTCGACCTGCAGGAATTCCTGCTGCGGATGCTTGCGGCCGCCCTGCGGCGGAACGGAAGCGACCGTGCCTTCCATGATCTTCAGAAGCGCCTGCTGCACGCCCTCGCCCGAGACATCGCGGGTGATCGACGGGTTGTCGGACTTGCGCGAGATCTTGTCGACTTCGTCGATGTAGACGATGCCGCGCTGCGCGCGCTCGACGTTGTAGTCGGCTGCCTGCAGGAGCTTCAGGATGATGTTTTCCACGTCCTCGCCGACATAACCGGCTTCCGTCAGCGTCGTCGCATCGGCCATGGTGAAGGGAACGTCGATGATGCGGGCGAGCGTCTGGGCGAGATAGGTCTTGCCGCAGCCGGTCGGGCCGACGAGCATGATGTTCGATTTCGCCAGCTCGACTTCGCCGTTCTTGGAGGCGTGCGCGAGGCGCTTGTAATGATTGTGAACGGCGACCGACAGGATCTTCTTCGCCTGCCGCTGGCCGATGACATATTCGTCGAGGACCTTGATGATGTCCTGGGGCGTCGGAACGCCGTCACGGGACTTGACCATCGAGGACTTGTTCTCCTCGCGGATGATGTCCATGCACAATTCGACGCATTCATCGCAGATGAAGACGGTCGGTCCGGCAATCAGTTTCCGGACTTCGTGCTGGCTCTTTCCGCAGAACGAACAATAGAGGGTGTTCTTGCTGTCGCCGCCGTTGCTGCCGCTGACCTTGCTCATATCACTTTCCTTCCAGCACGCCGCATTTCAAGGCGAAATCGCGGTCCACTCTATCAGCTCCTGGCGGCACTCCGTTGCCGGAGCCTTTGCCGAGAAGGGCTTCAGGGGTACGAACCGGTCCCAGTCAATCATGTGCGGGTCCCGGCGGCAACGAATTCCCCTTCGAATGCCGAATGCTATGTCATAAAAATTCAACATAGCATTAATAGTTACTATTAGCGTCTTCGTCGCCTGATGAAAGCCTTGTTCGATCACAAATGAGATAGAACTGTGGCGGCAAAAACACCATCCCAATTAATTACTAGGCCTGCTCGCCTTCCATCTCGAGGCGCGACGTCAGAACCTTGTCGATCACACCCCAGCCCTGGGCTTCGTCCGCATCCATGAAATGGTCACGATCGAGCGTCTTTTCAACTTCCTCATAGGTGCGGCCGGTGTGCTTGACATAGACCTCGTTGAGGCGGCGCTTCATCTTGAGGATGTCACGGGCGTGGCGCTCGATGTCCGAGGCCTGGCCCTGGAAGCCGCCGGAGGGCTGGTGCACCATGATCCGGGAGTTCGGAGTGGCGAAGCGCATGTCCTTATGGCCGGCCGCCAGCAGCAGCGAGCCCATGGAGGCCGCCTGACCGATGCAGAGCGTCGAAACCGCCGGCTTGATGAACTGCATCGTGTCGTAGATCGCCATGCCTGCGGTGACGACGCCACCGGGCGAATTGATGTAGAGCGCGATTTCCTTCTTCGGGTTTTCCGCCTCGAGGAAGAGAAGCTGGGCGCAGACGAGCGTCGCCATATGGTCCTCGACGGCGCCCGTCAGGAAGATGATGCGTTCCTTCAACAGGCGGGAATAGATGTCGTAGGAGCGTTCACCGCGGTTGGTCTGTTCAACGACCATCGGCACGAGGGCCATTGCGGTATCGACTGGGTTTCTCATGTGCGTCCTTTGTCAACGTCTCGCCGGCCGACGCCGGGAATCAAAGAAAATGTCTTATCCCTACATAGAGTGTCCCTGCCCTTCTCTTCAAGACACGCATGAGGATAACGTTAAGAAGGCAGGGCAAGGCGGCTAAGCTTCGGCTCCGGCAGCCTCTTTCTCCCAAACCCCTGATGACGACGAGCCCCGGGCGCCGTCTCCCCCGGCTTTTCTCCATGACAGGATGAAGAAAAGCTTACTCCATTCGACAGTGCTCACACACGTTTACCCCACGGAAAGCCTACCGGCAGATATCGGCGCAAAACCATGCCGCAGTGCAGCGGCATTAAGGAAGTGGCGAGCTTCCTCGGCAAGGATGCAGCCTGACAGAAAAGGGCCGACAGACGAGGGGTTTGCTGCCGTGTTCAATATCGCTACAGGTCTCGCCATCTGGTGCTCGGAGGCCATGACACTCGCCTTGGTGTTGTTCGTCGCATGGCGCCACAACGTCAAGAACGAGGCCTATCTCTATTGGGGCTTCGGCTTTCTTTTGACCGGCATCGGCTTTGCGATGGTTGCCTGGCGCGGCCAAATCCCCAGCGTGCTTTCGATAGAGGCGGGCAATGCCATCGCGCTTCTCGGGCAGAGCGCCTGGGTGGCGGGTTTCCTCGCGCTCGACCGCAAGAAGATCGAGTGGTGGGCGCTGCTTCCGCCGGTGATCTGGCTGGCGGGGATCTTCCTGCCCTGGGTCAACGACGACTATTCCAACCGCGTCGTCCTCTATAACCTCGCTTCGGCGACAGGCGCCACGGCGCTTGCCATGGCGGTCGCCGCCGGCGACATGCGCCGCGAGCGCACCCGCGTCAAGCTGATGGGCGTCTTCGTCATCCAGGGCTGCCTTTGCTTCGGATCGGCACTGACGATGGCGCTGACACTGCCGAGCGAGATCGACGCCACCAATCTCGGCGGCGCCTCGGCGATGGCCAGCGCCTTCCTGCTCACCATCGCCTTCGCGCTGACCTGTCGGCTGATCATGGAGCGCTCCGAACGGCACCTGCGCGCGCTGAGCCTGACCGATGCGCTGACCGGCGTACTCAACCGCCGCGGCCTGCTCGGCTATTTCGACACCATTCAGGAAAGAGCCCATGACGAGCAGCGCCAGGTCGCGGTGCTGCTTTTCGACCTCGACCATTTCAAGCGCGTCAACGACCGCTTCGGTCATCAGTCGGGCGATGCCGTGCTCACTGCCTTTGCACGCATGGCCCGCCAGTATATTCCGAACAATATCTTCGGCCGCATGGGCGGCGAGGAATTCGCAGCCTTCGCCGCCGTCGCTGACCAGACGGAAGCCGAGGCGATCGCCGAAGCAATCCGCACCGAGTTCTGCCGCCTTCCCGTCAGCACCGGCGAGGCGATCGTTCCGGTCACCGTCAGCATCGGCATCGCACTCGCCTCTTCGATCGAAGCCAATATCGACAAGCTGATTTCGGCCTCCGACCGGGCGCTCTATGCGGCGAAAGCCGCCGGCCGCAATTGCACGGTCACGTTCGGCGAAGCGGAAGCCGCAGCGCCAGCGCCGGCAATGCCGAGCAGCACCGCCGGCGAACTGGTGCCGACGGTTGACGATCAGGTCGAGGCCCTGCGGCGCATGAGCACGCTGTCGCGGGCCGGCTAGCCTGACAATCCCGAAAACCGGAGTCGATTCCCGGGGTTGGGCACAAGTTTTAAAGCGGCTGGCGCGCCTGCGAGGCGCGCAGCCGTCGAGGCCGGTTGCCTCGCCTGCATCTTTTCGAGACCGGGCAAATCCGCTAAGCCTCAGCGCATGACGATACCGCCCTTCCTCTCGATCGACCCCGCCAGCCGCCATGTCTCGCTGGATGCCCGCAATCCGGCCTTTTACGGCAATCCGAACGCCGTCTATGCGGCGCTTCACGCCCATTGCCCGACCTTCTATTGGAAGGAGCAGCAGCAGTGGTTCTTCACCGGCTACGACCACGTGAACGGATTGCTGCGCGACCGTCGCTTCGGCCGGCAGATCCTGCATATCGCCAGCCGCGAGGAACTCGGCCTTGCCGAGCCGAGCCCTCATCTTGCCAGTTTCGATCTCTCGGAACGCTATTCCCTGCTCGAACTCGAACCGCCGGAGCACACGCGGCTGCGCACGCTGGTAAACCGGGCCTTCGTGTCCCGCCATGTCGAGAAAATGAAGCCGGAGCTCGCCGAGCTTGCCAACCGACTGATCGACGGCTTTGCAGACCAGCGCGAGGTCGAGTTGCTCGCGGCCTTTGCCGACATCATCCCGGTGACGATGATCGCCCGCATGATCGGCATTCCCGAAGAGATGGGGCCGCAGCTGCTCGCCTGGTCGCATGCCTATGTCCGCATGTACATGTTCGGCCGGACGCGCGAGCAGGAGGACGAGGCCGAACGGGCGGCGAAGGAATTTTCCGACTATGTCAGGACCGTGATCACAGAACGCCGCGCCGAACCGCGCGACGACCTGCTGACCCACATGATCCATACCGAGCATAAGGGCCAGTATCTGACCGAGGAGGAGCTGATTTCGACGACGATCGTGCTGCTCAATGCCGGGCACGAGGCGACCGTGCACCAGATCGGCAATTCCGTGCGCACCATCCTCGACAGCGGTTCAGATCCGGCGGCGCTCTTCCGGGACGAGGCGGCGACGGAGCGCACCGTCGAGGAGACGCTGCGCATATGCGCGCCGGTCCACATCTTCCAGCGCTGGGCGCTCGAACCTGCCGAAATCGACGGCGTCTCCTTCAAGCGCGGCGATAAGGTCAGCCTCATCCTCGCCGCCGCCAATCTCGATCCGGCGAAATTTACCGATCCCCTCGCCTTCCGGCCCGACCGCAACGAAGCGGCGAACCTCTCCTTCGGCGCCGGCATTCATTTCTGCATCGGCGCGCCGCTGGCGCGGCTGGAGCTCAACGTCGTACTGCCGATCCTGTTCGAGCGACTTCCCGGCCTCAAGCTGGCGAAGACACCGGTGGTCAAGGACGTCTACCATTTCCACGGGCTGGACCGCCTGGATCTGCGGTGGTGATCAAGCCCCTCGGATATCAACCATAACGACCGGTGATGTAGTCTTCCCTGCGCTTGTCGCGTTCCGGCGACGTGCTCTCGCGTCCGTCCCCGCGCAGCGTGCCGCCGCAATCTGGCGGCGTTACGCTGCTTGTTCCTGAAGCTTGCTGGATATGTCGAGCGCCGACATCGGCTTTCCGATCAGGTAGCCTTGCAGCTGGTCGCAGCCGGCCTCCCGCAGGATCGTTGCCTGGCGCGAATTCTCGATGCCTTCCGCGGTAACGGGGATCTGCAGAGCGGTCGCCAGAGAGATGGTTGCCTTGAGGACATCGGCACCGTTGGAGGCCTGGTCGAGAGCGGATACGAGCGAGCGGTCGATCTTCATCCGATCAAACCCGAACTGCCGCAATGCGCCGATGCTTGCATAGCCGCAGCCGAAGTCATCGAGAGCGAATTTTATGCCGACCTGCTTGAGGTGATCGATCGACCGGCGGGCCTGATCCGGATTTGTCATGAGAACGCCTTCGGTGATCTCCAATGTCAGGCGCCGCGGATCGAAATCGAGATCCTCAAGGAGCGAGATCACTTCGTCGGCAAATTCCGGATTGCAGAGCTGGACCGGCGAAACGTTCACGGACAATGCCAGGCCGGGCCAGTTCCTGGCATGCTCGATCGATGTTTTCAGCATATGAACGCCGAGCGCGTCGATGAGGCCGCATCTTTCGGCAAGCGGAATGAAAATCTCGGGGCTGATATTGCCCGCTGCGGTGCGCCAGCGCGCCAACGCTTCAAGGCCGGTGACCGCGCCCGTCGTCGCAGAGACGAGAGGCTGGAAAACGGCTTCGATCGCACCATTGCCGATGGCGCTCTTCAACAAGCTTTCCAGTTCGGCGACCCTTTGACGCTCGCGATCCAGCTCGGGGTCGTATTCGATTGCCCTGCCCCTGCCATTTTCCTTGGCGCGGTAGAGCGCCATGTCAGCCCTGCGGAGAAGCTCCAGCGCAGGGATGTCCATTTCACGCGCGGCGGCGCCGATGCTCGCGCCAACCTCGATCGTTCGTCCGTCGATTTTGAAGGGCTCGGCAAACAGCGCCAGGATAGTCTCTTCTATCTCTTCACGTGCGGCGGTTCCAACCTGCAGCAGAGCGAACTCGTCGCCTCCGAGCCGCGCCGCGGCGACGACTTCGGGATGGCAGGCGCTCAGCGCCTTCGAGACGATGCGGATCAGGTCATCTCCCACCGCATGCCCCCAGGCGTCGTTGACGGCCTTGAATCCATCGAGATCGACCAGATAGAGCCGGGGCGGCGAAAAATCCGAACCTTCCAGCTCTTCCAGGAGGGCGAGAAGCCCATGCCTGTTCAACAGGCCGCTCAGGCTGTCGTGGTTCGCTTCGAAAATCGCCGCCTGCGCCAATTGGTTCAGGCGCCGCGCCTCGGACGCGCCTACCAGCAGAACGCCTGCCAGGAACAGCACAAGGATGATGACGGCGGCCGCGACATAGGGATAGACCCCCTGAAACACGGCGCTACCCGGCGCCTTGCTCGGCCAAACAAGATGGCCGATGACGCTGCCCTTCAGGTCGGTGATCGGCGTATTCAGGAAACCCTGCTCGGGCGCGGTCGCAAGGCGCAACCCTTCGAGTTCATGTTCGCTCGAAAGCGTGGCGAGAACTTCCGCGTTAAATTCCTTGTAGAAGCTCAGCACGCTGAGCTTGGGAAGCTCGCCTTCTTTCTCGAACGGCTGGATTGCCTGTGACGCGATCAGCGCGATACCCGTTTTGGTCTTGATGAAATTGACCACCGGCGCCTGTCCGGAATCGGCTGCCTTGTCGACCTGCCGATAAAAGGATGCGCCGAAAAAAGTGCCGGGCTGGAAAGGCTTGCCCTTGGCATAGGCGGAGATGATCGACGAGCGGTCGGGGCCGATCACGATGGCGCCGTCATAGAGCGGGTAGTCCGCGCTGGTTTTACCCCAGTTCTCATAGGCCCAATCCGCTGCACCAGGAGCCGAGATCGCCTTATAGGCATCATCCCATACGGCATTATCGGTCGTTGTCGCGCTCAGGCGATCGACAAAGGCTGCGACCGCCGCACGGGCGGCGCGCGTGGCCCTGGCATCGTCGATCTCGTTCGCCGACCGGGTCATCGTCGCGACGACATGGGCCATGAGGCCTGTCAGTGCGAGAGCGATGACAAGGAAGCAAACGGTTGTCGCAATGATGGAAAACGTTTGGGTGCGAACGTGCTTACCCGCAAGATTCGACGACATGCCAATCCCGGAAAGATGAATTGTAAGGCCATGTCTGTGGTGACGGCAGGAGACATCATGTCCGCAATGCGCTGCAGATAAGGTCTACCATTTGACGATGTAGGCACCCTTAAAGAGAATGATCAAATGCCGTCTATCCGCGAAAGAGAAGCGGCGATTTCAGGAAAACCGGCCCATAATCGCCGCAAACCGGGACAGAGCCTGCATGGCAAGAGCGGGTTTGCAGCCGCTTCCTAAACCTTGATCACATAATCCTTGCGAGTCGTTTCAACGACTTCCCAGGTTCCCTTGAAGCCGGGTCTCAAGATCATCCGGTCGCCCGCCTTCAGATGAACCGGTTCGCCGCCATCCTCGGTCACGATCGAATGGCCGGACAGCAGGCTGAAATATTCCCATTCCTCATAGACGATCCGCCACTTGCCCGGCGTCGCCTCCCAGATGCCGGAATAGAGGCCGCCTTCGGCCTCCTCCAGATTCCATGTGCGGAATTGCGGATCGCCGGAAATGATGCGGCCGGGCTCGGGCGCGCCAAACTCCGGTTCGACGCCATCGGTGCTGAAGGTAATGAAGTTCCTCACGGCCATCGCAGACCTCTCCGATATCAATGTTCTTCGCAGCAAATATTTGTCGGGTCGCAATTGTAATCGTTATATTTTTCAGGTGCGATCGCAGCTTACCTCGCAGGCAGCGTTGCAATTGCTGCGAGCTCGACGAAAGATCTACCGCAACAACGATTAAAACCTTCCAGACACGCTTTCAACAAGGATGAAGAGCATCTACATCGCCTCATACCGAGGAGACATCCCGGACAAGACCAGTCGAAACGAACGTCAACCGACCCAGGGAATGGTAGACCCGAGGGACTCTAGGAGCGTTTGATGGGGTGGGAAGCGCTGGAGCTGTGGGGGAAAGATGCGGTTCGCATCGAAAGGCTCTCTGGCGGAGTTGCCAACGATGTCTGGAGCGTGCGCGTCCACGGGCGGCTTGCGGTCGGTCGTTTGGGTACCAGGAGCGACGCCGATCTCGCGTGGGAGGCCGACCTCCTTCGCCATCTTGACCGCGAAGGGCTGAGCGTGCCGGTGCCGATCCCGGCGACGGATGGAAGCCTGTTCGCCGACGGCATTATGGTGATGGAATATATGGATGGCGGACCACCTGAGACGGAAGACGACTGGCGTCGCGTCGCCGAGACACTCCGCGAGTTGCATCGGTTGACGCGGGGTTGGAAGCAGCGCCCCGGCTGGCGGTCCTCGACTGATCTCCTGCACACCGAAACCGGGACGAGGATCAACCTTGCAACGATGCCGCCAGATGGCGTCGCGCGATGCCGAGCGGCGTGGGCGCGGCTTATCGGTCGCGAGACGAGCGTCGTCCACGGCAACCCGACCAACCCTGGCAACATCCGCATGACCGCGAACCGGGTCGCACTGATCGACTGGGATGAGTCGCATGTCGACGTCCCCGATCTCGACCTCGCCCTGCCCCACAATGCCGCCAGTCTCGAAGGCACAGCGTATGACGTCGCCGCACAAGCGTCGGCCGCGTGGGAAGCCGCCGTCTGCTGGGACGACGACTATGCCATCAGGCGACTTGCAGAAGTGCGAGCAGTCTAAGCAACGGCACCGAGGGGCGGCCTCTCCCCAGACGCTTCAATCAACTAGCGACGGGCGTGGGTTCATCATCACTGACTAACAGGCTGTCGTTGGAGAAATGAGATTCGCTTCAAGCGGAGCGCATGCTTTTCCAAGAGATGCCATGAAAGCCATCCGAACAACAACGCTGTCGGCAGGGAAAGCGCGAACACGCTCCACGGCGTGCTGTATTGGCCGAGCGCATGGTTCACCACCTGCTCCACCGGCCAGCCATAGAGATAGGTGCCGTAGGAGAGGTCGCCCAAGCGGTCGAGCGTCGGCAGGCGTATGATTGGCGAGGTTGCGATGTAGACAAGCGGATAGGCGAACAACATGGGTCCGTAGATATAGTCGGGCCAAACAGCGACGCAGAGCAAACCGAGCGCCACGAAGACCACCGCCAGGACAATATTTGGCTGCCACCTTTCGATCACGAACCAGAGAAGCGAACCGCAGAAGAAGAAGGGAGCGATAAAAGTGAAATCCGTGATCAGCTTTCTGTCCGGCCACGGATGGTCGAAGAAAAGCTCCCACGTGACGGCCACGGCGAGGACAAGCGCCATCAACGGCGCTCGCAGGAGCCCGATGGCCATAAATGCCGCAAGGATGAGGTAGCAGAAGATTTCCTGGCTGATCGTCCAAAGAGAGCCGTTGGTGAAGGTGGCAAGCCAGGAGATTGCCGGATCATAAAACTGCACTTTCGGCAGGACCATGCCGTAGCTCGGATTGAGCACCGAATACACTGTCGTCCTCACGTGATACGACCAGCCCAGGTAACCACCGATGCCCAACGGGCTGAAAAAGGGACCTAAAACATACACGCTGAGCAGCGTGCAGACGACAAGCGCCGGATATATCCGAAGCATCCGCCGCCAGAGAAAACCACCGACGCTGCCAAACTGCGCGCTCTGCGTGACGAGGAAGCCGCTGGTGATGAAAAACGCGTAGACTCCGAATCTGCCAAGATTCCTGCCCTCGCCGAGCAAGCGCATGAAGGGCTCGTTCGCCGAGGTCTTTTCCGAGATAAGGAAGGCATGCGAGAAGATGACCATGGAGGCTGCAATGAGCCTGATCATGTTGAAGTTCGGGTAAAATGGCTTCGTGACTGCAGGCCCCTGCATGCGAGCCCCCGCTCCCTCAAGGTTTAACAGATCATTAAGGTGGGTTTTGAATGTTGTCACGACCGTGGTGAAAATAGGAGAGATAACCTCTGATCCGCCGAAATACGCCTCGGTCAAATTATTGTTGGCCTGAGAATGACCGCTCTTATGGATCGAGTTGGACGGCTCGTCGTCTCACTCCCCTCTTTTTCGATTTTTAGTTCGATCAAACAAAATCAGCGCTCGACTCTGCTCGAACCGGGCGCTGATCCCATAATTGCATTGGGCAAACGTAGTCTGCAAATTTACAAACTCTTGCTGCGAAGGACGGTCAGATCTTGGAAAGCGCCTGCTCGAGATCGGCGATGATGTCCTTGACGTCCTCGATGCCGATCGAAAGCCGCACCACATCGGGGCCGGCGCCGGCGGCGATCTTCTGCTCGTCGTTCAACTGCCGATGCGTCGTCGAGGCGGGATGGATGACGAGCGAGCGGGTGTCGCCGATGTTGGCGAGATGGGAGAAGAGCTCCAGGCCTTCGACAAGCGTCTTGCCCGCTTCGTAGCCGCCCTGAACGCCGAAGGTGAAGACGGAGCCTGCGCCCTTCGGCGAGTAACGCTCCTGCAGGGCGTGGTTCGGGTCGTCTTCGAGACCGGCATAGTTCACCCAGGCGATCTTGCTGTGCGCCTTCAGCCATCTGGCGACGGCGATCGCATTGTCGCTGTGGCGCTGCATTCTGAGCGGCAGGGTTTCGATGCCGGTCAGGATCAGGAAGGCGTTGAAGGGCGAGATCGCCGGGCCGAGGTCGCGCAGGCCGAGCACGCGGGCGGCGATGGCGAAAGCGAAATTGCCGAAGGTCGCATGCAGGACCATGCCGTTATATTCCGGCCGCGGGCTCGACAGCATCGGGTAGTTGCCGGATTTCGACCAGTCGAAAGTGCCGCCATCGACGATGAGACCGCCCATGGAATTGCCGTGGCCGCCGAGGAATTTCGTCAGCGAATGCACGACGATATCGGCGCCGTGTTCGATCGGGCGGATGAGATAGGGAGTTGCCATCGTATTATCGACGATCAGCGGCAGGCCGTGACGATGCGCGACCTCGGCGATCGCGGCGATATCGACGAAGGTGCCGCCGGGATTGGCGAGGCTCTCGATGAAGATCGCGCGCGTCTTATCGTCGATCTGGCTTTCGAAGCTTGCGGGATCATCGGGATCGGCCCAGCGGACCTGCCAGCCGAAATTCTCGAAGGCATGGCCGAACTGATTGATCGAGCCGCCGTAAAGCCTGCGGGCGGCGATGAAATTCTCGCCGGGGCGCATGATGGTGTGGAAGACTATCATCTGCGCCGCGTGGCCGGAGGCGACGGCAAGGGCGGCGGTTCCCCCTTCCAGCGCTGCGACGCGCTCCTCGAGCACGGCCTGCGTCGGGTTCATGATGCGGGTGTAGATGTTGCCGAAAGCCTGCAGGCCGAAGAGAGAGGCGGCATGATCGGAATCATTGAAAACGAAAGCGGTGGTCTGGTAGATCGGCGTCACCCGCGCACCGGTCGCCGGATCGGGCTGGGCGCCCGCATGAATCGCCAAAGTGTTGAATCCCGGATCATTCTTGGCCATGTCGTCCTCCAGTTTTGCTGACGGGCAGGATCATAGCCTGTCACCGATGAAAGTTAATCGCGATCCGTTTCAACCCAAGGGCGTTCGGTGGAAAATCCGTCTCCGCGGACGGCACGTCAGGCAACGAGGCGAGGATACTCGATCGCCGGGCAGCGGTTCATCACCACCTTGATGCCGGCGGCTTCCGCCTTAACCGCAGCCGCATCGTCGCGGACGCCGAGCTGGGCCCAGACGACCTTCGGCAGCGGCTTCAGCGCCAATACCTCTTCGACCACCCCATCCAGATATTCGGCGGCGCGAAAGACGTCGACCATGTCGATCGGCACGGGAATGTCGGCGAGCCGGGCATAGACCGTACGACCGTGGATCTGCTTGCCCGCCTGCCCCGGATTGACGGGAATAACCTCATATCCGCGCGACAGCAGATAACCCATGACGCCGTTGCTCGGCCGCGCAGGATTGGGCGATGCGCCGGTCAGCGCGATGGTCTTTACCGAATGCAGGATGCCGGCAAGATAATCGTCCGTGTAGATGTTGTGGTTCATATCCGCTTCTCCACTCCCAAATGCCCTCGGCGGGGCGTAATGTTTGTCTGCGTCTCCATGAAACCGGAGGCGCAGGTTTCCCGTATATATGAGTTGGGTGCTCCAGGAGGATGATTCGATGAAAAAACTCGCTCTTGCCTTCGCGCTCGTGCTCGCCGCATCTCCTGCGCTGGCGATCTCGCGCTACAATCCGCTCACCATGAGCTGCGCCAGCGTGCGCGCCGCCATCCACAATCAGGGCGCCGTCATCTTCCGTTACCAGTCTCCTCGCGGCCTGCCGCTCTACGACCGCTATGTCCGCAACAGCAATTACTGCGACGCGACCGATTATGCGGAATGGACGCATATCCCCTCGAAAGACAATCCGCGCTGCCCTGTTTTGAACTGCCAGAACATCGACAACCTTGACGGGATGCTGTTCATTCCGCATTATCAACTCTGATAATTCCGCCGCCGTGAATAAGCGCGGGAACCATATGCCCTTCGCGCTTGCGAAGAGGCTGCAACTCAATCCCGCGCTGCGATTTGTTTTAGATTATACAATCAGCAGCTTTAATTTTCCCCTATGTCAAAGTTATAGAATAATATCTATATTTCAGCAGCATAGAATAATAAGCTATCGAACACCTCCGGATAATTTCTTTCTTCGTTCTAGATATGGACGCATTATGTTCTTACGTCCATTAGAAACATCTCATAGTTGAAAGCAGCGCCTGGATTGAACGCATATCGCGCGCACGTAAAAATTGATCAGAAGGACCGCCATTGGACACACAACGAAGGATAATAATCGACATTTGAACGACGCCGTCGTGGCCCGCTTCGATTTTCGTGCAAATCCCAGTTGTCTTTTCAGAAAATTAAGCCGCCTATGGAGAGGCGTTTCCCTTCCCTCGGCCTTTCGGGTTCACTTCCTTGCCTCTCGACGTCATCCTGCTCGTTCTTTTCGGCGCATTGCTGCACGCGACATGGAATGCCATCGTCAAGGCCGGCAGCGACAAATCGCTCGATGCGGCGCTGATTTCGGCGGGCGGCGCGGTTTCGGCCTTGCCGTTCCTTGCATTCCTGCCGTTGCCGCACGCCTCGGCCTGGCCTTTCATCGGCGCCTCGGCCATCCTGCAATTCGCCTATTTCCAATTGGTCGCCGCCGCCTACCGGGCCGGCGATATCGGCCTCGTCTATCCGCTGATGCGCGGCTGCGCGCCGCTACTGATTGCCGCCACAAGCGGCTTCGTCCTGCAGGAAAAGCTTTCCCCCGCAGCACTTGCCGGCATCATGACGATCTCAGCCGGCGTGCTGACGCTCGCTCTCGAAGCGCGGCGAGGCAACAGCCGCGCCGTCATGTTCTCGCTCGCCAATGCCTGCGTCATCGCCAGCTACACCTATGTCGACGGCATCGGCGCACGCCTTTCCGGCAATGCGGTTTCCTACACATTGTGGATGTCGCTGCTGCCGCCCGTCCTGTTGTTCTCGTGGGCGACATCCCGGCGCGGCGCTTTCGCGGTGACGCGTCATATCCGTCGCAACTGGTGGCGCGGCCTCGTCGGCGGCGCCGGCTCGATCGCCTCCTACGGGCTGGCGCTCTGGGCGATGACGAAAGCCCCGGTCGCCACGGTTGCCGCCTTGCGCGAAACCGCAATTCTGTTCGCGCTGGTGATCTCCGTCACCGTGTTCAAGGAAAAGGCCAGCATCTGGCGCTATGTCGCAGGAGTCGTCATCGCGATCGGCGGCCTGGTTCTGAAACTGGCGTGATTACTCGCCCTTCCATTCCGCCTTGCGCTTGCCGAGGAAGGCGCCGATCCCTTCCTGCGCATCGCTTGTCAGCATGTTTTCAACCATCACCCGGGCGGTAAAGTCATAGGCTGCCTCCACCGGCAGGTCGAGCTGCCGATAAAAGGCTTCCTTGCCGATCTTCAGAATCAGCGGCGACTTGCTGGCGATGACGCCGGCATATTTGGCGACGACCTGCGCCAGATATTGTTTCGGCACGATGCGGTTGACGAGGCCGAAATCCTTGGCGGTCGAAGCGTCGATCGTCTCGCCGGTCAGGAGCATCTCCATCGCCTGCTTGCGATGAGCGCCGCGCGAAACCGCGACCATTGGGGTCGAGCAGAACAGGCCGATATTGACGCCCGGAGTGCAGAATGTCGACGTATCCGTGCAGATCGCCAGATCGCAGGAGGCGACGAGCTGGCAGCCCGCGGCCGTCGCAAGCCCGTCGACCTCGGCGATGACGGGCTTCGGCAGATGCGCGAACTTGAGCATCAGATCGGCGCAGAGCCGGAAGGACCGTTCGAAGAAAGCGGCTCCCTGATCGTCATCGGCGCGATGAGCGGTGAGTTCCTTGAGATCGTGGCCGGCGGAAAAGACGTTGCCGGTCGAGGCGATGACGATGACCCGCGCATCCGGATCCGCAGCCGCCGCATCGAGCGCGTTCATCAGCGCTTCGAGAAGCGCGATCGAAAGCACGTTTGTCGGCGGGTTGTTGAGGACGAGCCGCAGCACGCCGTCCCGCAGCGAGCGGAGCAGCAATCCACCCTCGTCCGCACTGTCTGCGTCCTTCCGGAAGGATACGATTTCGGCCATGATGCAGCTCCCTGCGCTTGATTTTCCAAACAGCAGTTCTGCCACAAGGCGCCGGCAATTTCGAGCAATATCGGCGGCTTAGGCGAAAGCGGCCGGGGCCGCTACTCTATCCAGAACCATGACCTCGATACCTCGGCCTTCGCCTCGGCGCGGGTCAGGCCGACATCGCGAAGCTGGTCGTCGTTCAGTTCCGCAAGAGTGCGGCGGCTGCGGCGCTTTTCCAGCCAATGCTCGATAGCCCCGACGAGCCGCAGGGCGACGCCGCTAAGCTTGCGGAGCTTCGGCGGGACGATATCGCGGGACGCCTCGTTGATCTCGCTTGCTTCCAAAGACATCTCTTCTTCCTTTCCTCGACGGACGAAGGATGCACTGGAAGACATCGTGAAAGAAGCTTATGGATATTATGATATGCATAAGGATTTCTTTGGAATGCCTCTGAATCTCGATCAGCTCGCGACCTTCGTCAACGTCGCAGATCTCGGAAGCTTTACGGCTGCGGCCGATAAGGAGGGGCTGACGCAACCGGCCGTCAGCCTGCAGGTCAAGGGGCTGGAACAGCGGCTCGGCGTCCGGCTCATCGAGCGCGTCGGGCGGCGGGCGCAGCCGACCGCGGCAGGCCTCGACCTGCTCGCGCATGCAAGGCGCCTGCTCCAGGAATCCGCCGCGGCTGAAGAAGCGATGATGCCGCATCGGGATGGCGCGAGCGGCCGCGTGCGCATCGGCAGCGGCGGCACCGCATCGATCCATCTGCTGCCCCGCGCCATCGCCGCCGCCAGGAAAAGCATGCCCAACCTCGAAATCACCGTCCACATCGGCAATGCCGACGACATCCTGCGCGACCTGGAGGCCAACAGCCTCGATATCGCCGTCGTCGCCCTGCCGGCATCCGGACGGAACTTCGAGATCGAACCTTTCTACGAGGAGGAGCTGCTGGCCGTCGCGCCCGCGGGCAGCCGCATGCCCGAAGGCGGACCGGACGCCGCCTTCATGCGCGCCAGGACGCTGCTGCTTTACGAGGGAGGCAATACGAGACGCACGATCGACGACTGGCTGGTCGCCCCAGAAAACAGGATCCGGCCAGCCATGGAGTTCGGCAGCATCGAAGCGATCAAGGAGCTTGTCGCCGCCGGGCTCGGCTGGTCGATCCTGCCGGGGCTGGCGCTGAAGCGCGACCGTGCAGGGCTTGTGGCGACGTCGCCGCTGAATCCCAAACTCACGCGCCGCCTCGGGATGGTTCTTCGCCGGGACAAACATCTGACACGCGGGCTTCGCGAAATGATGAAATGCCTGCGCGAGTTCGAAGATTAGGGCCCTTCCGACCGTGCAATCCTGCTTCCAAAGCAGCGTGAAAGCATCAGGCACGATCGTTCTTCAGGCGACAAATGTGAGGTATTGCAATACCCCATATCTAACATGCTGTTTTTATTATCTCTTTTTTCCGGGTGTCAGAAAAGCCTGTATTGACCGGATGTCACATTGCCTTTATACACCGCGCCAGAACGCAGCCTTTCCGGGCTGCTTTCTTTTTGGCCTGCCTCAGGCGTGCCAATCCAAGCAACAAGAAACGCCCTTCAAGCCCTCGGGCCAAGGGTCCTAAAAGAGAGTATTCACTATGGCAACCTTCTCCCAGAAGCCTGCAGAGGTGGAGAAGAAGTGGGTGATCATCGACGCCGAAGGGCTGGTCGTTGGCCGTCTCGCTTCCATCATCGCTATGCGCCTGCGCGGCAAGCACAAGGCAACCTTCACGCCCCACGTTGACGACGGCGACAACGTCATCGTCATCAATGCCGACAAGGTCGTCTTCACCGGCAAGAAGTATTCCGACAAGGTCTACTACTGGCACACCGGTTATGCCGGCGGCATCAAGGAGCGCACCGCGCGCCAGATCATCGAAGGCCGCTTCCCGGAGCGCGTCCTCGAAAAGGCAGTCGAACGCATGGTTCCGCGCGGCCCGCTCGGCCGTCGCCAGATGAAGAACCTGCGCGTCTACGCCGGCTCCAACCATCCCCATGAAGCCCAGCAGCCGGTCGCCCTCGACGTTGCCGCGCTCAACAAAAAGAACGTAAGGAGCGCCTAATATGGCTGACCTCTCCTCCCTGAAGGAACTCGGCACGGCTTCCGAAGCTGCTGCTCCGGCCCACGTCCGCAAGGTCGATTCGCTCGGCCGCTCCTACGCGACCGGCAAGCGCAAGAACGCCGTCGCCCGCGTCTGGGTCAAGCCGGGCTCCGGCAAGATCATCGTCAACGGCAAGGAATTCGCGGAATATTTCGCCCGTCCGGTGCTGCAGATGATCCTGCGCCAGCCGATCGTCGCGGCTGCCCGTGACGGCCAGTTCGACATCGTCGCAACCGTTGCCGGCGGTGGCCTCTCCGGCCAAGCCGGTGCTGTTCGCCACGGCCTGTCCAAGGCGCTCACCTACTTCGAGCCGGGCCTGCGCTCGGTCCTGAAGAAGGGCGGCTTCCTGACCCGCGACAGCCGCGTCGTCGAACGCAAGAAGTACGGCAAGGCAAAGGCCCGCCGCTCCTTCCAGTTCTCCAAGCGCTAATCGCTTCGGACAGACGGAATTTACGAAGGCCGGGGAAACCCGGCCTTTTTGCTTGCGCGTTGAGGAGCTCTTGGGCCTGTTTGGCGCCATTGCCGCATTCCGGTTCTGCTGATAGAAATCCGGCAAAGCGCTTCGCGAATGTGCGAAGCCGCAGCCAAGGCCGCCTCATGGGAACAACCAAGTCCGCAGACAACTAAGCCGCAACAACCTTGCGCTGTTGTTGCGGCGTCTGTCCCAGCAAATCCGATACTGATGAAAAGACAGATCGCCGCCGAATGAAATCATTTGAGCGGATCTTACCCATGTCTTATCCGAAAATTCCGTCCTGGAATTATTCCGTGCCGGCGGCATTGTTGCTGAT
Organism: Rhizobium sp. J15; assembly: GCF_002531825.1. Lineage (GTDB taxonomy): Bacteria > Pseudomonadota > Alphaproteobacteria > Rhizobiales > Rhizobiaceae > Rhizobium. The sequence goes on from NZ_NWSX01000006.1 coordinate 95,112, forward strand.
GGCTCCCTTCGACATCCTGGCGTCCCTTGCCATGGACATCTATCTACCGGTCGTGCCGACGATGCCCCGGGCGCTCGGCACCTCGCCTGAGGTCATCCAGCTAACCCTCAGCCTCTATATGCTTGTGCTCGGCGTCGGGCAGATCGTCTTCGGTCCGATCTCCGATATCGTCGGACGGCGGCCCGTCCTGCTCGGCGGAGCGGCACTCTTTGCCGTTGCATCCTTCCTGCTTGCCGGCGCCTCATCAGCGTCCCTCTTCGTGGCCTTCCGATTGCTGCAGGCCATCGGCGCCTCGGCGGCTCTTGTCGCAACCTTCGCGACGGTGCGCGACGTCTATGCCGAGCGCCCGGAAAGCAGCGTGATCTATAGCCTGCTCGGTTCCATGCTATCTCTTGTACCCGCGTTCGGGCCGATCGTCGGAGCGGTGATTGCGGACCGTTATGGGTGGCGCGCCATCTTTCTCGTCATCGGTCTCCTCTCGGTCGCCGCCATTCTCCATGCCGGCACGCGATGGCATGAGACCCGCCCGGCGGCTGCGGCGGCAACCATCGCGTTACGCCCCATTCTCACGAGCTTTCCCTTCTGGGTCTACACGACCGGTTTCAGTGCGGCGATGGGAGCCTTCTTCGTCTTCTTCTCGACTGCGCCTCGCATCCTGATCGATCAAGCCGGCTTTTCCGGCATCAGTTTCAGCTTCCTCTTCGCCTCGGTGGCGCTGGTGATGATCGTGACGGCGCGCTTTGCCAAACACTTCGTCATGCGCTGGGGCATCGCAGGCAGCCTCGCCAGAGGAATGGCGATGCTGCTTGCCGGAGCGGCGATGCTTGCCATGGGAGAGATGTTTCTGCAGGCACCGCTCGTCAGCTTCATCCTGCCGATGTGGATTATCGCAGTCGGCATCGTCTTTGCGACGGCCGTCACCGCCAACGGTGCGCTCGCAGCCTTCGGCGATACCGCGGGAACGGCAGTGGCGCTTTATTTCTGCGTCGAAAGCCTCATGGTCGCAGTTGCAGGCACATTGTTCGTGGTTCTGCTCGACGGCGACACGGCCTGGCCGCTCGCAGCTTATACCGCCATGACGGCACTGATAACCCTGGTCGGATTGCGCCAGCTTCCGCGGAAGGCAGCCTGACGAATGCTGCTGAACGGCGGCCGCTCGAAAGCCAAGAGCGGCCGTCAAACAACGGGATCGCTTGAAATCTCGGCCTACCTCGCCTACCCCTTTGCTGCCCCGAAAGGAAACACCAGCTCCTTCCGGGGGATCAGGCAGACCTCGTCGGGTGGCAGCAGATCCGCCGCCCGCGGTGTAGTCGTGACCGGTGATCCGGCAATGTCAGTCGACATCGAACGCGGCTCTGGTTTAGCGCCCACAGAGAAGGAGCCCCTCTTGGCGAACAAGTCCATCGATCATGCCTTCACCGCCACCAGCCTCACCTCCGCCGCCAGCGACCCGACCTTTGCCGGTGCGCTGTCCTTCATGCGTCGACGCTTCACCAAGGAACTTGCCGGCGTCGATGTTGCCGTCTGGGGCATTCCTTTCGACGCCGCGACATCGAACCGGCCGGGCACGCGCTTCGGGCCGCAGGCGATCCGCCGCGCTTCGGCAATCTTCGACAACGACGCGCAATATCCCTTCAACCGCGAACTCTTCGCCGGCATGGCCGTGATCGACTACGGCGATTGCCTGCTCGACTACGGCAACCATCAGGATACGCCCGCGGCCATCGAACGCCAGGCGAACGTCATCCTCGACAGCGGCGCTTTCCTGCTGACGCTCGGCGGCGATCACTACGTCACCTGGCCGCTGCTCAAAGCCCATGCGGCAAAACACGGGCCGCTGGCCCTCGTGCAGTTCGACGCGCACCAGGACACATGGTTCGACGAAGAGCGGCGTATCGATCACGGTTCCTTCGTGGCGCGTGCCGCCCGCGAGGGCATCATCGATCCCGACCGCTCGATCCAGATCGGCATCCGCACCCATGCGCCGGAGGATTGCGGCATCAACATCCTCTATGGGCATCAGGTCGAGGACATGAGTGCCGGCGACATCGCCTCGGCGATCATCTCCCAGACGCGCGGCGCTCCCGCCTATCTCACCTTCGATATCGATTGCCTCGATCCGGCTTTTGCGCCGGGCACCGGCACGCCGGTCGCGGGCGGACCGTCGAGCGCCAAGATCCTCTCGGTGCTGCAGCGCCTGCATCAGCTCGACATTCGCGGCGCCGACGTGGTCGAAGTGTCGCCGCCCTATGATCATGCCGATATCACCGCCATTGCGGGGGCAACAGTGGCAATGTATATGCTGGGTCTTCACGCCGAGCGACGCGCCATCGCTGTGTCACAAGGCTGACGTATCATCGCAAACTGAATCCGGAAACCTTCAGAACCCATTGAAAGCGCAGGTCTAACATGGCACCGAAAATCTTCATCGACGGCGAACACGGCACAACGGGTCTGCAGATCCGCACGCGCATGGCCGGCCGCCGCGATGTCGAGCTTCTGTCCATTCCGGAAGCCGAGCGGCGCAACGCCGCCATGCGCGAGGACATGCTGAACAGCGCCGACATCGCCATTCTCTGCCTGCCCGACGACGCGTCGAAGGAAGCGGTGCAGATGGTGTCGGCCAACAACAATGTCCGGGTCATCGACACCTCGACCGCCTTCCGCGTCAATCCCGGCTGGGCCTATGGCTTTGCCGAAATGGACAATGCGCAAGCGGACAAGATCAAGGCCGCCCGCTTCGTCGCCAATCCCGGCTGCTATCCCACCGGTGCGATCGGCGTCATACGGCCGCTGCGCGCCGCCGGCATCCTGCCGGACGGCTATCCGGTGACGGTCAACGCGGTCTCCGGCTATACCGGCGGCGGCAAGCAGCTGATCGCGCAGATGGAAAATCCGGACCACCCGGATGCGATCACCGCACCGCATTTCCTTTACGGCCTGCCGCTCACCCACAAGCATGTGCCCGAGATGACCGTGCACGGCCTGCTCGATCGTGCGCCGATCTTCTCGCCGTCCGTCGGCAAGTTCGCGCAGGGCATGATCGTGCAGGTGCCGCTGCATCTCGACGATCTCGCCGAGGGCGCGACGATGGAGAGCATCCACGCCGCACTCGTCGCCCATTATGCCGGTCAGGACATCGTCACCGTCGTGCCGCTCGCCGAAAGCAAGGCGCTCCCCCGCGTCAACGCCGTCGAGCTCGAAGGCAAGGACACGATGAAGCTCTTCGTCTTCGGCAAGGAAGGCGGCTCGCAGGTCAATCTGGTGGCGTTGCTCGACAATCTCGGCAAGGGCGCCTCGGGCGCTGCCGTCCAGAATATGGACTTGATGCTCGCCTCCTGACGTCATGACGCCGGACGCGCTTATAGACGGCGTGCAGGGATGGTTTGCCGCCGCCCTGCCCGACCACGGAATCTATGCGCTGATGGCCTTCGCCTTCATCGCCGGGCTTGCCCGCGGCTTCTCCGGCTTCGGCGCTGCGCTGATTTTCATTCCGCTCGGCGGTGCGATCGTCGGGCCGAAGCTGGTCTCGCCGATTCTGCTCGTCATCGACGGCGTGGCGACGCTCGGGATGATCCCGCCCGCCTGGCGCGGCGCCAACCGACGCGAGGTCTTCATCATGGCGGCGGGTGCTGCCCTTGGCGTGCCGGCCGGTACTGCCATACTGGCTTTGCTGGACCCGATGCTCTTGCGCTGGAGCATCACGATCATCGCCATCAGCCTGCTTGCGCTTCTGGTATCCGGGTGGCGTTACCACGGCGCGCCCTCCGCACCGCTTACCAGCGGCGTCGGCCTGATCGCCGGGCTTTTCAGCGGCGCGGCACAGCTCGGCGGGCCACCTGTGGTCGCCTACTGGCTCGGCGGCAAGAGCGACCGCACGCGCGTCAGGGCAAATGTCGTGCTTTATTTCTCGATCTCGACCGTCTTCAGCGTCATCAGCTATTATGTCGGCGGCCTGTTCGTGCCGGCCGTCTTCGCGCTCACCGTCGTCATCCTGCCGAGTTATGCGGTCGGGCTCTACGGCGGCTCGAAACTGTTCGGGCTCGCCGAGGAACGGACCTTCCGCATCGCCTGCTACGTGCTGATCGGCGTCGCAGCGATCGTCGGCATGCCGCTGCTCGACGGCGTGCTGCGCTGAACGGTTCTCTTCAATTATGCTCGGCGATCAGCGTCTCGCGCGGATATTCACCGTAAAAGCCGCGCCAGTTGGCGACGGCGAAACCGAAGACCACCAGCGCGCCGGCTTGGTGCAGCAGGCCCCAGTGAAGCGGCACCTGCATCAAGAGCGTGGCGACGCCGATCGTCGCTTGTATCGTCACCAGCGCAAAAAGCAGGACGGCGCGGCGCGCATGGGTGGTCCATGATGCGCCGCGAAGGGCGATCACCATATTGATCAGCGTGAGCGCGAAGAGCGTATAGGCGCCGATCCGGTGGATGAACTGCACGGTCTTCGGGTTCTCGAAGGCGTTGATCCAGAAAGGTTGCTGGATCAGCAGATCCGACGGGATGACCGCGCCGTCCATCAGCGGCCAGGTATTATAAGAAAAGCCGGCATCCAGCCCCGCCACCAGCGCGCCGAGATAGATCTGGAACAGTGAGAAAATGGCGATCGCGGCAGCAAATGCGCGCGAGCTTCGTGCCGGCGCCGGATCATCCGAATGTCTGGAGAGACCGCGCATGATCCACATGCAGGAGGCGAAGATCAGGCAGGCCATGACGAGATGGGTCGCAAGCCTGTACTGGCTGACATCCGTGCGGACCGAAAGACCGGAGGACACCATCCACCAGCCGATGAAGCCCTGCAGGCCGCCGAGCGCCAGGATGCCGACGAGCGGCCAGCGCAGGCGTCTTTCGATCCGCCCCGTCAGCCAGAAATAGACGAGCGGCAGGGCAAAGATCACACCGATGCCGCGGGCGATCAGCCGATGCGCCCATTCCCACCAGAAGATGCCCTTGAACTCTTCGACGGTCATGGAGCTGTTCAGCTGCTGAAATTCGGGAATGCGCTGGTAGAGGCGGAACTCCTCCTCCCATTCGGCAGCCGACAGCGGCGGGATGACGCCGTGGATCGGCTTCCATTCGGTGATCGACAGGCCGGAATTGGTGAGCCGCGTTGCGCCGCCGACCAGCACGAGACAGAAGAGCGTCAAGAGCACGAAGCCGAGCCAGAGGCGCACGGCGCGGCGGTCGCGGTCCTGCTTGCGCATTTCGCTGCGGATCGCCTGTTCCGTGGTGAGGTTCGCGACGGCCATGATGTCTCCTTCTATCCGGGTGTTGATTTGCCCCACCGGCTCATGCAAAACAAGCCCCGAACCTTTGCGGCATGCCGTCGCGCCGGTTCGATCCATCCATTGCAAGAGATAAGCGATGCCCATCCGCCTCCGCAAATTCATCGGCACGATCCTCATCATCGTGCTCGTGCTCGGCTATGCGCTGCTGGCCAATACGATCGCGGTGGCAACGCTCGGCAATGCGCCCTGGTGGGGACATCTTCTCTATTTCTTTCTGACCGGCCTGCTCTGGGTCTTGCCGGCCATGGTAATCATCAAATGGATGGCCGGACCGCGGCAGCAGTGAGGCCATTAACGGCCGAATAACCGTGATCGGCGGAAAACCTCGCCCACTCCACGCGCTTAAACCAAATATACGTCAGGCATCCCTACCTTCCGCTCAGCATTCTTGACCGGAGACCCACCCGTGCAGACGCAAAAGCTCGATGTCCATGAACATCAGTCGAATGACGCAGCTTTGGCCGAAACAGCCCTTTCGAACCTGCGCCAGCTGAGCATGAAACTCGCGATGGCCGAAATAGACATCAGCGTGTTCGACAGCATGCAGCCGCTTGAGGACGACTGGCGGGCCCTGGAGCGCGACAATCTACAGTCGCTTCACCAGAGCTATGACTGGTGCGCCGCCTGGGTCGACGCCTTTCAGCGGCCGCTTGCGATCCTCAAGGGCACGCATGCCGGCCAGACGGCTTTCATTCTGCCGGTCGAGATCGTCAAATCCCGCGGGCTTTCCATCGCCAAGTTCATCGCCGCCGACCACAGCAACATCAATACCGGCCTGTTTTCCGAAAACTTTGCAGAAAGCGGCGGAAGCATCGATGCCGACCAGTTCGCCGGCCAGCTCCAGCACGCGCTGAAGGGCCGGGCCGATCTGCTGCTGTTGCAAAACATTCCGCTGGAATGGCGCGGGAGGCAGACGCCGCTGACGGGGCTGCCGATGGTGCAGAACCAGAACCATGCCTACCAGCTGCCGCTCCTTTCCACTTTCGAGGAAACGCTGAAACAGCTCAACGCCAAGAGCCGGCGCAAGAAATTCCGGGTTCAGTCGCGACGCCTCGAAGCGGCGGGCGGCTTCGAATACGCCGTTCCCGAAACCTCGGAAGAACAGCACGACCTCCTCGATACGTTCTTCCGGCTGAAAAGCGCCCGCTTCGCCAGCCTCGGCCTGCCTGACGTTTTCGCCGACAAGGAGACGCAGGCCTTCCTGCACGGCCTCATCAACAGCCGAGACGACATCAGGCAGTCTTTCGGGCTGCAGATGCACGCGTTGCGGCTCAAAGGCGAAAATGAGGGCCGGATCGCCGCAATTTCGGGCATCTCGCGCAAGGGCGATCACATCATCTGCCAGTTCGGCGCGATCGACGAAGAACTCGTGCCGGATACGAGCCCCGGCGAATTCCTGTACTGGCAGACCATTTCGGCACTGCACGACAAGGGCGTGGCCCTGTTCGATTTCGGCCTCGGCGACCAGACCTACAAGCGTTCCTGGGCGCCGGTCGAGACGGCGCATCACGACGTGGTGCTGCCGATCACGCCGTTCGGCGTCGCCGCCGCCGCTGCGCACCGGTTCGTGACCCGCGGCAAGGCGCATATCAAGGCGCGCCCGAAACTTTACAAATTCGCCCAGGGCATCCGGGCAAGAATCGGCTGATCGCTCAGGCCGCGCGACCGAATTCCTGCTCCGCCCCTTCGCCGCCCGACATCAGCACGACGCGCTCGTAACCTGCGGCCTGGAATTCGGTCATCAGCGTCACGAAGACGGCCTCTTCCATCTCCGGCAGGGAAAGGATGATCTCGACGTCGCGGCTGTGCGTCAGCCGAGAGACGCCGGCGACATCGGCCGCACCACATTCGACGACCACGAGGTCATAAGCGGCGGCGAGCGCATCGAGAAGCAGCGACAGCCTGTCGACGCCACGCATGGCGCGGCGCACATCGCTCCGGCCTTGCGGGATCAGATGGGCATCGGAAAAGCGGTCGCCGTGGATCGTGTCGCCAAAGGCCGCATCGCCGCAAAGCAGATCGGTGACGCCGGGGGCCGCCCGGTCTTCGGCCATCAGTTCGGTCGGATAACCGGAACCGGTCATGTCGATCAGGATGACGCGGCGGCCGGCGTCGGCGAGCATGCGGGTCAACAAAACCGTCGCGGCCGAGCCATTGTCGCCAGTCGGAGATATGGCGATCGCCAGCGGTGCCCGGCTGCCGGTCAGATAATCCGCAACCGATGCAACGGAGAATTCATTGTCGTCCTCCGGCGCCTCTTCGGCGGCCTCAAGCTCCTCGACTGCCTCGTCCTCATCCGCGACGGCGGCAAGCATGCTCGGCTGGACAGGCCTTCTCGCGGCGACGGCGACCGGAGCGGCCTGCGGCGCCTCGTCCTCAATGGCCTCCTCATCGGACGCCTTCGGGGCGATGTCGGCGGCGCGCAGCGCCCGGCCGCTGAAGAGTTCGGTCAGCATGATAACGATCGCGCTGACGATCAGCGTCGCGACGGCGGCGACGACGACGATAGGCACGACCTTCGGGAAATAGGGATCGACCGGCTCGATCGCCTTGGAAACGATGCGGGCATCGGCGGGGCTCGAATTGCTGTCGGCGCGGGAAGCGGCCTCGCGGTAGCGAACCAGATAGGTTTCCAGCAACTGGCGCTGCGCGTTTGCCTCACGCTCCAGTGCATTGAGGCCGACCTCGTCTTCGCCGGCGCGGGCGCTGTTGGCCTGAACCGTGTCTTTCTGGCGCTCCAGTTCACTCGCGCGGAGATCGGCAACCTTCGCCTCGTTTTCGATGCTCGCCAGGATCTTCTGCGTCTCCTGGCGGATCTGGCCGCGGATATCGGAGAGCTGGGCGCGCAGGCTCTTCAGCCGCGGATGACTGTTGAGAAGGCTGGTCTGGAGGTCTGATATTTGCGACTGGAGACCGGATTCCGTCGCCTTCAGCCGCTGGATCGCCTGCGAGGACATGATGTCGGGCAGCGTGTCGGAGGACTCGCCGGACGACAGCGCATTGCGCACCGCCTGCGCCCTTGCCTCGGCATTGGCCTTGTCGCCCCGTACACGGGTCAGCTCGGCGGAGATGTCGTTCAGTTGCTGGGCCGGAAAAGTGGTCGTGCCGTTCGTCTGCAACAGCCCGTGGGTGGTGCGGTATTCGGCCACCTTCTTCTCGGCCTCGGAGACCTTCTGCCGCAGGCTTTCGATCTCCGGCTCCAGCCAGCGCGTCGCTTCCGAATTGGAATCCAGCTTGGCGCCGCTCTGGATCGAGAGATAGACCTTCGCCATGGCGTTCGGAATGGCGGCGGCGAGCTTCGGATCCTTGGAAGTGAAGGTGATGCCGATGACGCGCGACCCCGGCACCTGATAGACCTGCAGGCGTTCGGTGAAGGCGTCGATGACGCGCTCTTCCGGCGGGTTTTCCAGCGGGTTCTTCTTCAGGTGCAGCTTCACCAGGATGCTGCTCATCGCCGAGCCACTGGCGGCATCGTCGAATTCCGGCAGGTCGTAGAGCTTGAGATCGTTGATGACCCGCTTGAGGAGATCGGCCGATTGCAGGAGCTGCACCTGGCTGGCGATGTTCAATTCATCCATCAGCGGGCTGGCGCTTACATCATTGACCTGCTGGGTGCTGGCGAAAGCCGGCGCTCGCGGCTCGATGAGAAGGCGTGTCTCGCTGCGATATTGCGGCGACATGAGCTTGGCGCCGGCGAAGGCGGCGCCCGCCGCCATGAGGGTAATCGTCAAAATCCTGAGACGGCGCGCCCAAACCGCGCGGGCCAACTGGCCGAGGTCGATGTCCACATCCTGATCACGCACTACGCCGGACATGCTCTTACTCCACAACAAATGTGCCGTAAGCGTAAACGACCATGGTAACTCAACGGTTAATGGCGAACTTCCAAGAAATAAGCACCGATCGACAAGGAACTCGGGAAATCGCAGAGGTTTTTTACCGGGCATTAACCCTAACGGATCGATAACGACATCACCGAGTTCATTTTCTGTGAGCACAAGCGGATGTCTGTCGCCCCGCCCAAGATCCTTTTGGCCCTGAGCCTTGCAGCCATGACGGCAGCATTGGGCGGCTGCACGACGTATAAGCCGGCTCCAAAAGCCTTCAACGAGGCGACCATCCAGCCCTATACGCTTGATAGCGGCGACCGGCTGCGTGTCACCGTCTTCGATCAGCAGAGCCTGACCAACACCTACACGGTGGATCAGGCCGGCTATATCGCCTTCCCCCTCATCGGCCAGGTCCCTGCCCGCGGCCGGACCTTGCAGCAGCTCTCGGGACAGATCGCCCAAAAACTGCAGCAGGGCTATCTTCGCGACCCCGACGTCACCATCGATGTCGATCGCTACCGCTCGATCTTCATCATGGGCGAAGTCGGCCAGCCCGGCCAATATGCCTATGTTCCCGGCATGACCGTGCAGAACGCCATCGCCGTTGCCGGCGGCTTCACCAGCCGCGCCAACCAGAGCATGGTCGACGTGACCCGCAAGATCAACGGACAGGTGCTGACCGGCCGGATCAACATTTCCGGGCCGATCATCGCCGGCGACACGATCTACGTCCGCGAACGGCTCTTCTGAGCGATGACAAAACAGAAGCCGCTCCGCATCCTCCATTGCTTCAGGTCGCCGGTCGGCGGGATTTTCCGCCATGTCCGCGATCTCGTCGAGGAGCACAGCAAGGCCGGCCATCAAATCGGCATTCTCTGCGACAGCTCGACCGGCGGCGAACACGAGGACAGCCTTTTCGACGATATCCGCCCATATCTCTCGCTCGGCCTGACACGCGTGCCGATCCGGCGCTCGGTCAGCCCGTCCGACATTGCGACGATGTGGGATACGTACAAGAAAATCAAAAGTTTGCGGCCGGATGTGCTGCACGGGCACGGCGCCAAAGGCGGCGTGCTCGCGCGACTTGCCGGCTCAGCCTTGCGGGTGAACAGGTATCGCGTAGCCCGCCTCTATACTGCGCATGGCGGAAGCCTGCATTATTCGCGCTCCTCCTTCACGGGACAGTTCGTCCTCAGGATGGAGCGCCTGCAGGAATATTTCACCGATGCGCTGGTCTTCATCTGCGAATATGAACGCGACACCTATGCGCGCAAGGTGGGCAAGCCGCGGACGAAGACGCAACTGATCTACAACGGCATCGGCGAACGGGAGTTCGAACCGATCCATACCCGGTCGGACGCTGTCCACTTCATCTATGTCGGCATGCTCCGGGACCTCAAGGGTCCCGATCTGTTTGTCGATGCCTTCGCCAAGACCGAGCGGCTGCTCGGCCGGCCGCTTTCGGCGCTGATGATCGGCGACGGGCCTGACCGTGACCGCTACCGCGAGATGATGGTGGAACGCGGCCTCGGCAAGCGTATCGGCATGCTGCCGGCCATGCGCATCCACGAAGCCTTCGCCATGGCGCAGAACCTCGTCGTTCCCTCTCGTGCCGAAGCCATGCCCTATATCGTGCTCGAAGGGCTCGGCGCCGGCAAGACGATCATTGCAAGCCGCGTCGGTGGGATTCCCGAGGTACTTGGCAAGGACAGTCCGGCCCTGGTGGAGCCCGGCAATTCCGACGATCTCGCCCGCGTCATGGCGGAAGCGCTGAGCACGCCCGGCTGGCACGCGAGAACAATGCCCTCGCGTGAAGCAGTAAAGGCCGTGTTTTCCTCGGCCGTGATGGCGCAGGATGTTCTGAAATTGTACCATGAGCTCGTCGATCCCGCGGCCAGGCAAGCAATGCCCGTCGCCTCGTAAATATTTCTTAGGGGCTTTCTGGTATTTCGCTTGCTGACAACGAGCGACAAAACCCCATGAACAAACTGGAAAAAGGCGATCAGTTCGACATAGAAGCACTGCGCAGGCAGGTTTCCGACGTCGAGGCGCGCGGCGATGCGGCCGAGGAGAAATCTTCCGGGCCGATCGAGATCAATCCCTATGCCCGGCAGATCGCCGAACAGTTCCGCGACGGCCCGCAATCGCCCGTGATCATCATCGGGCAGTTGCGGCTCCTGGAATTCCTGGCGCTCTTCGCCATCGCCCTGATCGCCCACTATTTCTGGCCCGGCGATGGCAGCGATACTCCGCTGGTGCGCGCCGGCATGGCGGCGATCGCTTCGGCCCTGACGGTCGTCGGTCTACAGCTTGCCGACACCTACACCATTCCCGCGCTTCGGGCCAAGCTCAGGCTGATGCCGCGCATCCTCGCCTCATGGACGATCGCGCTTGTCTTGACCGCCGGCTTTTTCGCACTGGTCCGCGGGACGACATGGGCGATGGTCGATGCCTATATCCCCTGGTTCGTGGCGGGCGCGCTCTTCCTCGCGGCCGAGCGATTCCTCGTCTCCTACGGCATCCGCAACTGGGCCCGCAACGGCATCATGGAGCGGCGCGCCGTCATCGTCGGCGGTGGCGAACCGGCCAAGGAGCTGATCCGCATTCTCGAACAACAGGCCGACAACGACATCCGCATCTGCGGCATCTTCGACGACCGCGGCGAGAAGCGCTCGCCGATCATGGTCGCCGGCTATCCGAAGCTCGGCACCGTGGCCGAACTCGTCGAATTCGTGCGGCTGACGCGCATCGACATGCTGATCATCGCTTTGCCGCTGTCGGCCGAGGCGCGCATCTTCGACCTCTTGAAGAAGCTCTGGGTGCTGCCGGTGGATATCCGCCTGGCTGCGCATGCCAACCGGCTGCGTTTCCGGCCGCGCGCCTATTCGCATGTCGGCTCGGTGCCGATGCTCGACATCTTCAAGAAGCCGATCCGCGACTGGGATTCCGTTGCCAAGCGCGGCTTCGACATCTTCTTCACGCTGATTGCGCTTGCATTGCTCTGGCCGCTGATGGTCGCAACCGCGATCGCCATCAAGGCGACGTCCGAAGGTCCTGTTTTCTTCATGCAGAAGCGTCACGGCTTCAACAATGAAGTCATCAACGTCTTCAAGTTCCGCTCGATGTATACCAACATGGCCGACCCCACAGGCAAGGCCGCGGTGACCAAGGGCGATCCGCGCGTCACCCGTGTCGGCCGCTTCATCCGCAAGACTTCGATCGACGAACTGCCGCAGCTTTTCAACGTGCTGCGCGGCGAGCTTTCCCTCGTCGGCCCGCGTCCGCATGCGGTTCTTGCCCAGGCACGTGACCGCGCCTTCGCCGATGTCGTCGAAGGCTATTTCGCCCGCCACCGCGTCAAGCCTGGTGTGACCGGCTGGGCGCAGATCAACGGCTGGCGCGGCGAAGTGGACAATGACGAGAAGATCAAGTTCCGCACGGCCTACGATCTCTACTATATCGAGAACTGGTCGCTCTGGTTCGATCTCAAGATCCTGTTCCTGACGCCGATCCGGCTGCTCAACACGGAAAATGCCTATTGAGCGCGATCGAGGCGACATATTCGCGTGTCGCCCAGCCGCAGCGGATGACGCTGCGCTTGATCGGCTCGGCCTTCGTCGCCTTCGGCGTCTTTCTGTCCGGCTTCGTCATCGACGAGCCCGCCCCCTATGAACTCTGGATGGCGGGGCTGATCGGCCTCTGGTTCATCCTCGGCCTGAAGATCTCGCGCAGCGTGGCGCCGCTGCTTGCCCTGCTCCTCACCTTCAATATCGGCGGCATGCTGTCGCTGACGCAGATGAAGGACCTGGCGACGGGGCCGATGTATATCGCCGTCTCGACCTTCCTGGCGCTGACGGCGGTCTTCTACGCGGCGATCATCGAGGACAGCCACAAGCGGCTGCCGCTGATCTTCAACGCCTGGGCCTTCGCCGCCGTCGCCACTTCGGCGCTCGGCGTGCTCGGCTATTTCCACGCGTTTCCCGGCTCCGAGGTCTTCACGCTCTACGACCGCGCCAAAGGCGCCTTCCAGGATCCGAATGTTTTCGGCCCTTTTCTGGTGCCGCCGTCGCTCCACCTCATCCACGGCATCCTCGTCGGCGACCTGAAGAAGTCGCCATTGAAGGCCGCAGCCCTGCTGGTGATTGCGCTCGGTATCTTCCTGTCCTTTTCCCGCGCCGCCTGGGGCCTCTTTGCCCTCGGCGTGCTGCTGCTGATCTTCATCATGCTGCTGAAGGAGCGCAGCGGCGCCTTTCGCCTGAGAGTCCTGATCCTGTCGCTGGCGGCGATCATCATGCTGATCGCGTCGCTGCTCGTGGCGCTGCAGATCCCGAAGGTCGCAGAACTGTTTTCGGCCCGTGCGCAGCTGGTGCAGCAATATGACGGTGAGCATCTCGGCCGCTTCGAGCGCCACAGGATCGGCTTCACCATGATGATGGAGCGCCCGCTCGGCATCGGGCCGCTGGTGTTCGGCACCATGTTTCCCGAGGACGAGCACAATATCTGGCTGAAATCGCTGACCAGCTATGGCTGGCTCGGCTTCATCAGCTATGTCGGCATGCTGATCTGGACGCTCGCCATCGGCTTTCGCAACCTGCTGCTTGACCGGCCCTGGCAACCCTTCCTGATGATCGCCTGGATTTCTGTGCTCGGCCACGCGGCGATCGGCAACGTCATCGACATCGATCATTGGCGGCACGTCTACCTGCTCTTCGGCACGGTCTGGGGCTGTGTCGCGCTGGAAGCGCGGCACAGGCGCCGAAGCTCCGTGGCAGCGGCGTGAGGTCTGCCTATTTCGTCGCCCCTGCCGTCAAGCCGGCGATAAACCGCCGCTGGAAGATGAGATAGGTCACGATCAGCGGAGCGATGACGATCACGGCACCGGCGGTCAGCACCGGCGTATTGACCGTGTAGCGTCCCTGGAAAAACAGCATGCCGAGAGGCAGCGTCCGATAGGCATCGTCATTGACCAGAATGAAGGGAATGAGAAACTCGTTCCAGGTCCATATGAACAGGAACAGCGCCAGTGTCGACATTGCCGGCACCATGAGGGGTACGACGATCTTGCGAAGAATATAGAAGCGTCCGGCGCCGTCGAGGACCGCCGCTTCCAGGATTTCTTCCGGCAATTGCTGCATCGCGCTCGCGAGGAAGATCGTCGAGAACGGGATCGACATGGCGATCTGCGGCACGATCACCGCCGCATAGGTATTGATCCAGCCGAGGTAGCGCATCTCATAATAAAGCGGGATGATGAAGGCTTCCGCCGGCACCATCATGCCGATCGTCAGGATCGCGAACAGCGTGCGTCGGAGCGGGAAGGACAGGAACGCGAAGGCGAAGCCCGTCAGCAGACCCAGGAAAACGCTGGCGGCGACGACCGGTATGACGACGATGATCGAATTCCAGAAGTAGATATTGAAATGCCCGGCATTCCAGGCATCGAGGTAATTTTCGAAATGCGGATATGCCGGCAGGGCGAAGGCACCCTTCAGCACGTCGGCCTTGCTCTTGATCGAGGTCAGAAGCAGAAGCAGGAATGGCGTGATCGTTACGAAAGCGAGAAGCCAGAGGAGAATGCGCAGGGATAGCGTAGCGGCGGGGATGTTGGACGAACGGCTCATCAAGCCACCCCTCTGCTTTGTGAGCCCACGAACCGGTGAATTACATAGTTGATAATGAATGTGAGTGCCGCGCCGACGATGGCGATGGCCGCCGCCGCGCCGAAGCGATTGAGCTCGAAACCGAGCTGATACATGTAGATATTCGGCACGAGTGTCGCGTTCGCAGGCCCGCCGCGGGTCATCGTGAAAATCAGGTCGAAGCTCTTGATCGACGCAATGACGGTCAAGAGCAGCACCACCCTGATCTCAGGCAGGAGAAGCGGCAGCGTTACCCAGAAGAAGGTTTTGCGCGCCGAAGCGCCATCGACCTTGGCCGCGTCGAAAAGGGACGGGTCGATGCGCTGAATTCCGGTCAGGAAGATGACCATGCAGAAGCCAAAGAAATACCATGTCGCGACGATCCCGACCGCCGAAAGCGCGAAATTGAAATCTCCGAGCCAGGGCAGTGCGAACATGCCCAATCCCACTGCCCTCAGAAACTGATTGAACGGGCCGAATGCGGGATTGTAGAGCCATGCCCAAATGATGCCCAAAACGGCCGTCGGCATGATGTAGGGCAGGAACAGGAACGTCCGCAGGGCGAGCTGTTCGCGCTGTTTCAGATTCCAGACGCAAGCGGCAAGCGTGATGCCGAGCACGAGCGGCAAGACACAATAGAAAATCATCAGCTGGGCGTTGTTGCGTAGGGCAATATAAAAGCGACTGTCGGAAAACAGATCGAAATAATTGCTGAGGCCAACCCATCTCGGCATGCTCACGCCGTCCCAGCTGGTCAGGCTCAAACCCAAGGCGGCAATGATCGGCCCGAAGACGAAAGCTCCGTAGAGCAGCAGCCCGGGCAGCAGGTAGATCAAATTGGTATGTTGGGAACCGTCGAGTTTGGAGCGTTTCATCCATTACTCCGTCAAGCCAAAGCTATGGTCGTCGCGCCGCAAGCCGAGATTGCCGCGCCCGTTGATCTCAGAAGCAGCCACGGCCGCATGGCAAGCGGCCGTGGCCAGTGTGCCCACTCTTACTTCTTGTCCTTCAGATAGGCCTGGTAATCCTTGTCCATGGCATCGACGAAGGCTTCAGGCGTAATATTGCCGGACAGCAGAAGCGGCGTATTGTCGTCTATCGTCTTCAGCATCGTCGGGCTCGACCAATCGGGATAATGGCCGAGAGCGTCGTTGGCATTGAGCGTCTTCCACATCTCGATACCGCTGGTGAGCAGCGGGGTAAGCTTCGGCTTTGCGTCCGCCGCCAGCGATGTTGCAGGAAGATAGCCGGCATTGGCCCAGGTTTCGGCAGCCTTCTCCGAAACCATGTAGTCGATATATTCGCCGGCGAGGTCCTGGGTTGCCTTTTCCTTGGCAAGGCTCGTTATCGCCCAGGCAAGGTCCACGCCGCCGACACTCAAGGGCTTGGAAACGCCTTTCGGTGCAGGAATGGCCATGAAGGCAATATCCGGGTTGTGTTGCATGTCCCCAAAATACCAGGTGCCGGAAATCAGGAACGCGCCCTGCCCTGATATGAACAGCTGAACGGCGTCGTCACCCGAGATGCCTTCGAAACCGGGGAAGAAATAACCGCCCTGTGCCCATTGCTGCACGAGCTTGGCGGATTCGATATTCCCCTTGGTATTCCAGGAACCGCCCCTGCCGTAGATCAGATCGTCAAGTTCGGCGCGATTGCTCGCATCGATATGCGCCTGCTCGATGGCGCCGATCATATGGAGCGCCAGATGCTGCTTGGCGGAGCCCATCATGAAGGGCGCAACGCCTTTTTCCTTCAGCTTATCAAGCCCGGCCAAGAGCTCCTCGAAGGTTTTCGGCACCTCGACGCCCGCGTCGGCGAGGATCTTCTTGTTGTAGTAGAGGCCGACGATCTCGCCGAGGCCCGATATGCCGTAGGTCTTGCCGACCCCGAATTTTCCATCCTCCCAGCGGTCTCGGGCAAGCACGGAGTCCGACTGCCGCTTATCCCAGCTGTATTTCTTGATGTAGTCGTCAACCGGCAGGAGCAGGCCTTCCTTGACCATCGCGCCCATGTCGCCTGCGCCCTGGTTGACCTTGGTGACGACGGGGCCGTCGCCTGCGGAAACAGCGAGCTTCAGCGTCAGCTTCATGTCATCGAAGGTGCGGGCGGTGCGTTTGATCGTGACGCCGGGATGGGCAGCTTCAAAGTCCTTGTTCAGCTGCTCGATGACCGCGCTCTGACCTTCATAGGTCTGGTCGTCCCATACAGGCAGATCGGCCGCGCGCGCGGCGGAAAGGCTGAAACTTACAAGCGCCGCGCCGGCAAGCGCGACGGCTGCTCTCAATTGGCATGCCGACAGTATGTTGATCGATTTCGCTCTTCTTTTCATGGGTTCCACCTTATTTGGTTTATTCTCCACTCCCCGTTCAGGCCTCGCGCCAAGCAGCGGCCGAACGTTTTCTTCCCCCAGAGCTTTGCCGGGCCGGCGAATCTGAGGTAATCGTCAATGCATGAGCCTCCCTCGCAACCAGAAATGACGAAGCGCCACGCAGGAGGTGGCAAAGTGATGGACAGCAACTGTTTCATCCGCCCGGCGACAGACGCGGACAGCGAGGCGCTTTTCGAAATCTGCCTGAAAACCGCGGACGGCGGCAAGGATGCCAGCGCGCTTTACAGCGACCCGCATCTGCCGGGCTACATCTGGTCGGTGCCCTATCTCAAATTCGCCAAGGACTTTGCTTTCGTCCTGGTTCAGGACGGCCATACGGTCGGCTATGTCGTCGGCGTGCCGGATACCGGTCGGTTCGACAGAGACCTGGAGACAAACTGGTGGCCGCTCGTGCGCCAGCAGATCGCCGGTCTGGCGCCCGCCCGTCCGCGCGACGCCGACGTGATCGAGCGGATTCACAATCCGCGCAGCGGAACGCCGTGGCTTCAGGACGAATACCCCGCGCATCTCCACATCAACATCCTGCCCGGACGTCAGGCCAGCGGCTGGGGACGCAGGATGATCAACGCCGAGCTCGAGGCGCTCAGGCAGCACGGGGTCAAGGCCGTGCATCTCGGTGTCGATCCCAAGAACGAAGCCGCCAGGGGATTCTACCGCCATCTCGGGTTCTCCGAGCTCGAACAGGATGACGCCGTAGCCTTTGCCATGCGGATCGATGGGAGATCTGGCCAAAGCTGACGGCGCCGGAATGTTCATGACACCGGCTCCGCATTGGCCGCGTCCAACCCGTATTTCAGGACGACCGCGGCCGGCATGGCGCTCCAGCCCTGAAGCAGCGAACCGCGCCCATAGGGCGGGGAGAAATATTCCACCGCTCCGATCCAGCCATTGTCGAGGCAGGTTTTCCACCAGCGCGTCAAGGCATAGCGTGCGCCTCCAAGTCCATGGCGAAGGCGTTCTTCGGCATAGGCGCCATCCCAATAGGGCCAGTCCGAGCCGTTGTGGTAGCGGTAGGGAAATGCCGTCTTGGATCGCAGATCCCTCGGCCGCTTGAACGGAGGATAGACGCACATGACACCCCAACTGCCATAGGGCTGCGCCTGGTTGTTGCGCGTTTCCAGCTTGCTTTCAAAAGCGTTGAGCAGGCCGACGGCCTTCTGCCTGGAGATCGCGCCAAACCGCGACAGGGTCAGGCTGTCGAGCGCCAGATGATCCTCGACGAAGGCGCCGGGCGTTCCATAGTCTATATATCCGTCCGTTGCCGGCACGAAGAGCTTGTCCTCGATTTCCTGGCGGGCAAAATCGGCGGTCTTGCCTGCGCGTTCGGCAAGAGCCGGATCGTGGCCCACGCCGAGCCTCTCCACCGCCTCCATGGCGCCGACGAAAAGGCCTAGATCGTAGGAGACGAGGCCCTCCCGATAAACGTTGTCGGCCCAGTCACGGTCGTTGCGCGGTTTCAGCGGCAGAACGCTGTCCGGCCCGGCCAGATTGAGATAGCGATCCATGATTGCCTTAACGACGGGCCAATGCCGCTCCACCTCTGCCGCGTCTTTGGTCGCGTCGAAATAGTCGTTCAGAAAGAGAATGAAGAAAAGCGGGCTGTCGAAGTGATCGCTCCACCAGTCCTGCGGACGGTTGTGGTACTCCGGCACTGCCCTTTTGTGAATTTTGGGATTGGCCTTGCTGTCGGCGACAAAGCGCTGCCAGGCCTCTGATTGCGCCGGCCCCGTCAAGATCACGCCGCTCGGAGCCTCTCCGTCCGGCTGCACCCCCTTGGCGAGCAGCCGGATCTCGTCGCGCACCGCCTCCGGCGCAAGCGTCAGCAGAGGCTGCATCGTCCAATAGCCGTCGCGGTAATAGGTCCGCGCCGGAGCGCTATAGGCCTGCCCAGCGGCGAGACCGGCAAAGGCGCCGTTTTCGTCTCGCCTTATGCTGGAAAGGGCGGCGTGTACTCCCTGGCTGACCATGCTGCGCATCAGCGGGTCGGCTTGCGGCACCATATCGCAGCGCGCCACGTATTCCGCGGCTTCCGCGATGATGGCTTCACCGGCAAGGCCCAGAGCCTTCTCGGCTTCGTCTCGCGAGGCGCCGACGGCAATCCGCAGATCGGAGGCGGAAACCTCCACGATGAGCACACCCCAGCCCATTTCGAAGGTCTGTCGGTCACCATCGCGCGTGACGCTTGCCCGAGCGCCTTCCCGGTCCGGCTCGTGCCACCAGGCACAACGACGCGCCGGATATATGCCGTGAAGGCGCGCCCGGATCAGCATCACCGGGAGCGACTGCGCAACGAATACGCCGCCATGTTTCGACAGGATGCGGTTCGGCGCATAGGTAAAAGGGCCGCCGATTTGAGAAAATCTCACCCGCCCCAGGCTGCCGGCGCCCCACAAAGCAAGATCGGCATATCCCTCCGGATGAACGTCCGCCTGAAGACGTGGCGCCATGACCGGCAGCAGAACGGCGTCATCGGAAGAAAGCTGTCCATCGGTCGAGGGCTTTATCATGAGCAGATCCCCGGCAGGCAAATCAAGGAGATATCAGGACGTGAAAGAGGAAGCGGCCAGATAGTCCTCTTCGGGCGATCTCGACGGGAGCGCGGCTAACCGGACGATACGTATGGCTCATAGTTTTCCTTGACCCTCTACGCCGTGCATATCATCGCACGTTCATTCCAGCCTACAGGCCGACCCACATTTGTCAAGGACATAGACAAATTGTTGGAGACAGTGTACCAAAGTCTGGGTTGTCGCGATAATTGCAACCCAATATGGCCCTCATTAAGTATGCGCTCCGAACTAATTGGAACGGGCTATCCGGATGGCAAAGACATCTCCTGTCGCTGAGACTCCCATCGCACGAAAAATTTCCACGAACGCAGTGATCCGAACCGTTCTGGCGAACGGGTCAATCTCCCGCGCCGATATCGCCAAGTTGACCGGCCTGTCAAAACAGACGATCTCCGATGTCGTCCGCGATCTCGAAAATGACGGGTGGCTGAAACCCGTCGGGCAAACAGACGGCCGTCCGGGCCGGAACGCCATCACCTACGAAATCAATGCCAGGGCAGGCCTGGCCGTCTCCATCGATCTTGGGGGCACCAAGATCGCCGCGGCTGTTTGCGATCTGCTCGGTAACGTCGTTGCCGAAACCAAGGTGCCGACCGACCCGCGCGGCGGAATGCACCTCGTCAATCAGTTCAGCGATCTCATCGTCGAGCTTGCGGTTGCGGCCGGGACGACCGCCGACAAACTCCGCCTCGTGGTTCTGGGCAGCCCCGGCGTGCTCGATCCGGCCACCGGACACATCAACGTGGCGCCGAACATCCCCGGCATCGATGCCATAAATCTGAAGCAGGTCTTCAGCGACAGAATGGGCATACCTGTCATCGTCGAAAATGACGTCAACCTGGCCGCGCAAGGGGAGCGCTGGCGGGGACATGGTGTCGAAACCGGCAATTTTGCTTTCATTGCTCTCGGAACGGGCGTCGGCATGGGCATCATCGCCAACGGCGCTCTGATGCGCGGCGCGCGCGGCGCGGCCGGCGAAATCGCCTATCTTCCGATCGGCGGAGATGCTTTCGATCCCGGCGGCTTTACGCTCGGCACTTTTGAGAGCGCGGTCGGCAGTGTCGCGATGCTGCGCCGCTACACCGGGTTCGGCGGACGCAACGCCTCCACCGTCGCCGATCTCTTCGCCGCGTTCAACGCAGGAGAAACAAGCGCCGTGGCCGCGATCGAAGAGACGGCCAGACTGGTGGCGGTCGCCATAGCCGCCATCGGAGCGACTCTCGATCCCGAGATGGTGATCGTCGGCGGCAGCATCGGCGCCAGACCGGAATTGGCAGACGCCATTCGGCGTTTCCTGCCGCGCTGCACGCCCTACCCGCCACGCATCGAGATCAGCCGCTTCGGGAACCGAGCCTCCCTCATCGGAGGCGTGGGGATCGCGGTCGAGCGCATGCATGACGATCTGTTTGGCGTAAAATTCAGGGAAATCTGAAGAATGCGCCGGCAGTTGAAGAGAGGCCGGCGCGCCACTTGAGAACTGTGTTCGATGCGCTAGATTTTCCGTCATGATAACGGCAACGCAGATACGCGGCGCACGCGCCATGATCGGGATGAGCCTCGAAGAGCTCGCCGCCGCAAGCGGTCTCACGCCTGAGACCGTTGCGGCGCTGGAAAAAGGCGAATGGATGGGGGAGCCGCATGCGTTGCTCGATCTGCGCGCAACGCTCGAGGCGCAAGGCATCATCTTCCTGTCCAGCGGCAATCAAGACGAAGGCGGCCCCGGCATCCGGTTGCGTGCGCGCACCTTGAGCGATGACGGCATCCGGCCGGAAAACCTCAACGCCGCCAACGACGACTGACGGAACCGAACGATCAAAGATAGGTCTTGGCGAGGTCGGCGAGTTTACCGCCGTCCCTCACGCCCTGCCTATAGAGCTGAATGATCACCGCGCCGATCCGCTCGGCCTCGGGCGTCGTCCTGTTGAGACCGCGTTCATCGCAGACCTTGTCGAGCACCTGTGAGAGGAGATCGAGGTCTTCCGAAAAAAGCGGCAAATCATGGGGGTGAATTGACGATCGCAACATCACGTCACAGTTCCCTCCGAGGGCAAACGCATCTGACGCTTGCATCGCCGGACGCCCTCCGCAACCGACAATATCATCATTATGCGCGAGGGTCCGAACTTTAGCAACTACGCAAATTTCGGCGGAACGATATTTTGTCCCGTGCGTTACCGCGAGGTTTTAAAGTAGGAATCAGTGAGTGCAGACGTGAGCGAAAAGCGCTTTCCCTCCCCCGTCCGGGTCCTTTCTCCAAACAGCAGCCTGATCGTTTCCACCGCCTGGGATGCCGTCGAATACTTGAAACGATGGCCGGCCAAGCGCGGGCGCGATTATCGCGCGGCTCTCCAGCACTGCCTGGACGCGCTGGATGGACTGCGCAGCCCACGCGCGGCACAGGCTTCCTTCGTCACGGCGGCGAAGAGGGCCGGATTGCTGCTATGAGATCACTTCTGCACTACATGCTTTAGCTGCTGCGGCCACTGGCGGCGAATTGAGGATGAATGGAGCCTTCCATGATCACCTTGGCGGTGATCTCGACCACCCGCTCCTCGGCGAGTTCCGCAAGCGCGAGCGCCACTTCGCCCTCCGGCCAGCCGGCTTTGACGGCCTCGTCCGACAGAGCCTGAAACGCGCTGGCGAGGGCCTGCCTGCAAGTTAGATTCTGCTTCATATCCGCCATGCGCTCGCACTGGGCTATCTGGGACTGGGATAATGTTAATCTACACCTATTCGCGAGAATGCGAAGAGGTTTCAGCTCTTTTTCAGTCCAGAACTGGGTTGTTCAGGCAAGAAGCGGGTATAGCCTTAACAAAAGACAACAAATATCCCATCCTCAAACTAGAGGAGTCCCAAAAAGAACTACCGGATTTGTTTGCGACTGCACTCTGGGGGAGTATTTCGTCGCGTTATTTATTTTAAATGGTCGGGGCGACTGGACTTGAACCAGCGACCCCTTGACCCCCAGTCAAGTGCGCTACCGGGCTGCGCTACGCCCCGACCTGCCGAAACGGCTTGCTTCGTTTAGTTTTTCAGCGCGTGCAATGCAAGCGGAAAAAGCCTGTCTCGCAGAAAAAGGAGGGACTTAGCGACGATGGTCAGATCGCGGCCAGCATCAGCCGGCCTTCGGCGGTCTGGCGAGGCTGGAAGGCCTGGTAGTTGGCGATCGAAAAATGCGGCGTTGCGAAGGGCGTCGCGTGGGTTTCGGTGATGACGGCGACGTCAGCGCCTGCGGCTTCGCCGGCGAGAATGCCGGCAACCGCATCTTCGAAGACCAGGCATTTCGACGGATCGACGCCGAGGCGGCTTGCGCCGAGCAGATATCCCTCGGGGCTGGGTTTGCCCGACTTGACCTCCCCGCCGCTGACGATGACCTTCGGCATCGGAATGCCGGCAGCTGCCATGCGGCGCCTGGCGAGTTCGATCGGAGCCGAGGTGACGATCGCCCATTTGCCATCGGCGATGGCGCCGAGGAAGCGGATGGCGCCGGGGATTTCGACGATGCCGGCGACATCCTCCATCTCCTCGGCAAGCAGCAGATCCGCTTCATGGGCGGGATCGACATCGGGCAGACCGAGCCCGCGGATGACGTCGGAGGCGCGGATGCCGTGGATCGTCTTCAGGAAGACCTCCGGCTCGAAACCATGGCGTCTTGCCCATTCGCTCCAGACGCGCTCGACGACGGCAATGGAATTCAGGAGCGTTCCATCCATATCGAAGAGGAAGGCGTCGTAAGACCTGTCGAGGATGTTGTGGAGAGCGGACACGGGCGTTTCCTTGCGGGCGACGAGGCGCGGACGGCCCCTCAGGCAGGCGAGTAGCGGAGAGCGGCGGCGACGTCAACGTCAGTTGTTGACGTCGGGGTGGGTCGCGTTGCGCAGGTCCGCAAGGCCGCGGGCCGCATCGCGACTGCCGGTCGCGGCGGCGGCCTGGAAGATGCGGCCGGCATCGTCGTACATCTTCAGATTGAGATAGCAATAGCCGCGCAGCACCATCAGGTCGATGCGCTCCTGCTGCAGCTGGGCGCGCTGATCGAGATAGATGAGCGTCTCGCGATAACGCCCGGCATCGAAGGCCGAAAGGGCGCGATCGGCGAGGATCGCCACCTGGAGCTCGGCGGCACGCTGGCGATTCTGCGGCGCCTTGGTGGCTGCAACGGCCGCATTGCTGGAAAGGCCGGCACGCAGATAGGCGAGGCTCTGGCCATAGGCTGCATCCTCGCGAACCCTACGCACGGGGCTCTGCAATGCCGCCTCGAAAGCGGAGATTGCCTCCATCGGACGATTAATGTCCATCAGGCACCAGCCGCGCGACAGCGCGTCGTTCGGGCTCAGCTGCGCAGAGTCGACGGTCGTCGAGCAGCCGCGCGTCTGGCGCGGACCGCGCCGGACGGTCACGGTCTGCATTGCGGATCTTGCCGCACGAACGGCCATTTCCGGCTCCGGCTGCTGGGCGGTGCCGCGTTCGGCCGGAAGCGGCTCGATGGCGGCGGGGCGCTGCGTCGGCTGCTGCGGAGCCTGTTTCTGCGGGGCGAGCGCAGCCTTCTCCGGCGGCATGACCGCACCCGGCGTCAGAGCGGCCGTGTCTTCCAGATTGGCGATCCGGGCCGAACGGCCGGCCCAGGCGCGCTGGAGGTCGGCCACAGCCTTGCGGTCGTTCAACTGTTCGCGGGTAATGACGAGGCCATAGGCGGAGGGTTCGTCATCGGGTTTCCAGGCGAGCGCCGTCTCGAACCAGCGCGCGGCGGTCTGGAACTGATTGAGAGAGCGGGCGTACCAGCCGAACTGCTGCGCCGTCGGCGCATATTTCCTGGCAATGATCTCCGCGGCGATACGGTGCAGCACGTCTTCGGCCAGATCGGCCGGCGGCTGCAACGCCATCAGGTTGGCGGTGGCGGCGAGATAGGTGGCGGTCGCATCGTCGGAATCGGCGCGCCAGCGGAACATCACGTCCTCGGCTTCCTCAGGCGCCTTGCGGGCAATCAGCGCCAGCGCCAGCCCCTGCGAAGCGGCCGCCGAATCCTGCTTGGCGCGGGCGGCGCGGAACCACTTCTCGGCATCGGCATCGTTGTTGCGGCGAAGCTGATACCAGCCGAGCAGCAGCGCATCCGAGGCAAGGCCCTCGGTCGCGGCGAGTTTTTCCACGCGGGCGACATAGTCGGGCGCGATGGCGAGCTTCGGATCGTCATTGCCTTCGGCCACAAAGCGCCGTGCAAGATTATCGCGGATCGCATCGAATTCCCTGCTGCCGCCGGCGGCCGGCTTTTCCAGCGCCAGCAGCGCCTGCATCGGCTGGTAGCCGAGCAGCGTCGAGGCCTTTTCGACCGTCGCCTGCCGCTCGGCGGGATCGGTGCAATTCTTCAGGATATAGGTGTAGGCATCCTGCCCGCGCTGCGCCCTCTTCGTCTGGACGAAGGCTTCGGCGACGCGCCAGAGAACGTCGACCTCGCTGCAGGTCAGCAGGCTCGGCGTTACGGCAGCGATATCGACCACGGTCGCATATTGCTTGAGGTCCGAAGCATTCACGAGGCGGGCGCGGGCTTCGACGACGTCGAGGCGGTCGAGCAAATCGGCCGGCGGCTGCCAGCCGGCATCCTCGGCCTGACGGTCGGCGATCGCCTTGCGCAGCTCGGCATAGCGGCCGTCGGAATAAAGCTGCCACATGGCCTCGAGCCGCTTGTCGCCATTCTGCGGCACGGCGAGCGGATCGGCCGGCGGAACCCAGTTCGGATAGAGCGCCTGAAGGCGGGAAATTTCGGCCTGCAGGCGCACCTTGTCGCCGCGGCTGGCGAAATAACGCAGCGCGCTTTCATCGACAGCAGGCTGTGGCTGCGGCTGTTCTGCGGCCTGCTGCGGTGGCGGCGGCGCCGAAACGATCGGAGGCGGAACCGGCGTCGGCTCTGCGGTCGTCTGTGGCACAGCGGGTTGCGGTGCCGCAGGCTGCGGCGCAGCCGTTTGCGCCTCGGGTGCAACCGGTGCCGACGGCGATGGAGAAGTAATCGCCTCGATCTTATCAGTGACACTCTGCACGTATTCGGGATCGACCGCCGGAGCGTCGCTGGGCTTGATCCGGCCCATCATCATCAATTCCGGCGCCGGCTTTGCCGCGGGTCCAAGGCCGAATTTTTCCTGCAGAGCGCCACGGTCCTTCAACCCGGTGACGAGGGTCGCCACCACGGCTGCCGCCGAAATCGCCACGAGAGAAGTCTTCACAGACACTCCGGATGCTTCTCCCCAATATAGGCCAGCCCCAGCAGCTGAAGCGTGGACGGATAATAGAGTGCGGGCGCAAATTGCAGAGCCGAAGCCGGCAGCTTGGTCCCATCGATTACACAGGCCAGAACATCGTTAACAATTCGATAACCAGGGTCCGACAGCACGGCCTTCGGCCGGCCGGTGGTCAGATCGACGGTGGTGGGAAGGCCGTCCTGCAACATGCCCTGCTGCAGGTGGGTCAGCAGCGCCTTGTCGGTCACGCCGCCACGCGCGAGATAAAGCGGTATGCGAATGGCGTTATAGGCGAATTCGGCATCGAACCCCTCCGCGGGCCGTGGCTGGCCGCGCAGGCTCACCCATTCGGCCGGAAGCTTGCGCGGGCCGAACTGCATCGTCTTCAACAGCGCCACGCCGTCTTCCGACAGTTTCTTCCAGTCATCCGAGGGAGCGAGCACGGCCATCACGGGAATGGCCTCGTAAATCCAATAGGACGGGTTGACGACGGGGCCGTCGTCGCGATCGGCGGCAGTGAAGCCTTCCGCTCCCGGCATCAACAGCGTCCGGCCGTCTGTACGCACCACGGTTTCGGCAAGCAGCGACTGCGCCATGCGGGAGGCGGCGAGGATATAGTCGTCGCGTTTCCACGCCGTACCGGCAAGCGCCAGCGCATAGGCGATCAGCATGTCGCCGTCGGTGGCATTGTTGGTGTCGGTGACATGCGGTTTGACGTTCGGATCCCACTTCCACACGGCCAGACCATCGTCGCGCAGCAGCAGTTCCGTGCGGGTAAAATACCAGATCTGTTCGAAATCGGCGGGGCTTGCCGAGAGGTAGGCGAGCAGCAAGCCATAGCCCTGCCCTTCGCTATGGCTGATATTGCCGTTGCCATTGTCGACGATGCGGCCGGACGCATCGAGAAATTTCGCCTTATAGGCAGACCATGCCCCTGCATTGATCATCGCCTGCTGCGCGAGGGCGGGCGAGCCCACGGGAGAGAGTGCGACCGTTGCCGCAAACAGGAGCGCGATCCACCCTCTCATTGCGACCGACCCAGCCTTCTCAGCATGCTCGACGTGGCGAAGCCGATCAGCAATACGAAGACAACAAGCAGGAAGGCATAGGACAGGATGTTCGTCGACAGCCAGTTGGCGGCGATCAGGCGGTAATTGCCGATCGACCAGGGCGTGGACGGGACGAAATCGAAACGGGTGACGGGCACCGTGTCGACCTTGCCTGTCTTGCTCGAATAGGTGGTGATGTGGCCCGATATCTGCGACCAGTTCAATTGCTCGGTCACGGCCGCGAGCCCT
The DNA here is from genome assembly GCF_002531825.1 of Rhizobium sp. J15. Lineage (GTDB taxonomy): Bacteria > Pseudomonadota > Alphaproteobacteria > Rhizobiales > Rhizobiaceae > Rhizobium. Next base: position 122,356 of record NZ_NWSX01000006.1, read on the forward strand.
TCGCGCAAATCCTTCGCCGAAGGCGCCGTCACCACGGTCCATGAGCCGCCTCCGGCCGGGCTGGCGCCCTGAGCGACCAGAAGCGTGGCGGCGTTGGACGGCGTGAAGATCTCCTCGGCGCCGGGCACGAATTGCAACGAGCTGCGGGAAATATCGAAATTGCGCCACAGCCATTCGCGGAAGGCGGTGATCCGGCCGCGCAACACACCGCCGCTGACCTTGGAATTCCACTGTTCGAAGGCCGCGCCGGTATCAACGACCGCTGTCTGCGTATCGACGACGGGCCGCCACGATGCCTGGCTGGTCGTGGAGACATTGGTCTGCGTCAGCACGGTCGCCGGCATCTGCGAGATCGAGCCGATGAAGATCGCATCACGATCGCCGATCGTATTCGGCGAGGCAACGGTTTCGACCGAGATCGGATGGCCGGCCACGATCGCCATCTGGCCAAGAAGCGTGGCAGCGGCCGAAAGCGTATCAGGGTCGGCGCGGTCGATGAAGAGCGGCACGGGCTCAAGGTCGCGGCCATAGGGATAGGCGGTGCCGGCGACCGCGGCCAGGTTCGGCCGCTGACCGACGCGGGCAAAATCGGGAATATGCAGTTCCGAGGTATCGAAGAGGGCAAAACGCGGATTGGCGCCGGCGTTGGCGCCGGGTGTGCAGGCCGCATCGTCCTTGGTCATCAGGATCGCCTCGATCGCAATCGAATTGAGGCCGGGCTTGAAGTGACGCATCGTCATGCGGATCGGCAGATGACGGAGAATGCCGCCCGATGTCGTGGTGATCGGCACGGTGGAGGCGATGTTGCCGTTGACGTAGATGTCGATATGGCTGCCGGGCAGCACATTGTCTGTGTAGGCGGCGTCGAGCAGCACCTTCGCTTCGCCATACGCGTTGGCGTAGAAATCGGCCGGCACGCCGATGTTGAAGTCGGTCCGGAACCGCCGCCCCGAGAATTCGGTGGTCTTCACGCCGAGCTGCGATAAAGCGACGTTCGTGTCGGAAAAGATGAGCGGCGCATTCGGCGCGCTCCAGCGTTCCGTCGTCAGCACATCGCGGCGCGTATCCGGGGATCTGTCCGTCGGGGCGACGATGGTGTCGATCGCCGAGGAGACCGCCTGCCAGGAAGGACCGCTGATCAGCAGCACCGGCGAGCCGCTGCGCGGATCGGTAACGAAGGCGGCGAGCGCGGCACTTTCGGCCGCAGGCGGAAGGCTCGGAAAGAACGGCCGCAGCTCCGCCGCGGTGCCGACGAGCACGCTGAGCTTGCCGGGTCCGGTGACCGGAAGCGAGCCCGTGCCGAAAGCGAAGACCTGGTTCGGCATGCTGCTCAACACCGACAGGCCCTGCGCCAGCCGCAGCAGCGGTTTGGTCGTTCCCGGCTGTTCCAGCGCCGGGACAACGATGTCGAACTCGGTCTTGCCGGCGCTGTCGACGCCGATGGCGCGGATGGCATCTGCGCTCGATAGCTCTGCGGCATCCCGGCCGGCGAAGCTCATATAGGTTCCGGCCGGATCGATGTTCGACCACAGTTCATAGGTGGACTGGATGCTGCAATCGGTGCGATGGCGCTGATCGGCTTCAAAGGTGACGAGGTTGGCGCCGGGCTGCAGCAGACCGGAGGGAATTTGGAAAGTGACTGCCGACGGGCCATCCGGCGAACTGATGCGTTGCTGGCCGATCGGACGGTTGTTGAGGTAGATGGTCAACGCGGACGCCTCGGGCGCGGCGACGATCGAATTCTGGTAGGCGAAGGTAAAGCTTGCCTTGGCCGCCGCCTGCTCCGGCGTCAGATAGACCGACCATGACCGGCGGTCGTATTCCCCGGCAAGAGCAAGTTTCGAAAACGGCAAAACATAGCGGCGGACATCGACGGAGCGCGGCGGCGAAGCTGGATTTGCCGCCACGGCAGGCTGGGGCGCGGGCGCCGCCGGCTGCGGCTCGGTGGCGATCGGTGGCGGAACGGCAGCCGGAGCGGCGGGAACCGGCGCCGGCGCCGCAGGAGCAGCGGCCGGCGCCAATCTCGGAGCAATGGGCGCACCGGGCGGCCGCTCGCCGGACATGTCGAAGGGCGCCGTCTGCGCCTGGGCGAAGACGGAAGCATGGAGCAAAATGAGCGACGCGGCGACGGCTGTTCTCATCCGGCGTTGACCTTTGCCGTTCGCTGCTGGGCTTCCTTTTCCGGCCGCATGCTGCGGAAGAGATAGATCAGGCCGCGGCTCGTCTGATAGAGCGACAGGCCGAGGAACCAGATGGTGCCGCGGATGATGCCCGGATTGCGGCGGCGCGACTCCTGGAACTGGGTCCACTGGTCGGAATTGGCAAACATCAGGTCGGCGATCAGGCGATGGTCGAGCGCGCTTTTCGGCACGTACTGGCAGCCGACATTGGTGATGTCGCCCGACGGCTCGATGTTGCGGACGATGAGCGGCAAGGTTGCCAGCTCCGCGCCGCTATAGGGCCGGAAGCGGATTTCGCCGGGCGCGCCGACGAGCATCTCGTCGAGATGTTTGTTAAAGATATGAAGCCTTGCGCCGTGGACGGAAACATCCTCGATCGAAGCCGTGTACCACTTGCCGTTGGCGGAGAATTCACAGCGCCGGTTGACGCGGACGCGGCGGGACAAAGCGCGCTCGCCGCGCTCCGACACGACGCCGAGCGCGCAGCCGGCCATGATCAGGTTGATGACGTTCCAGCCGCCGACGACGAGCGTCACATCGGCCTTATAAGGCTCGGCATAGATCTTGTAGATGGTGATGACGAGCGCGACGATCTGCACCGCGAAGATGACGAAGAACGGACGGCTGATCTCCGACAAGCGGCTGACGGAGATCGATTCGTCCTTGGCGGTCACCTTGAAGGTCGGCTTGCGCGGGTTGAGCATCACCGAGACGACGGCCGGCAGCAGATGAACGGTCTGCACATATTCGTAGAGCTCGGAAATCCACGGCCAGCGGAACGAGCCATAGAGATAGTTCTGCATCATCAGATTCACGAGCAGGTAGGCCAGCGTATAGGCGAGGAACTCGCCGCCGGAGGCCGTGAAGATTTCCAGATCGAAGAACAGGTAGAAGAGCGGCGCAAACAGGAAGATCGTGCGCGGGAACGGGAAGAGCCAGAAAAGCGTGGAGGACATGTAGCAAAGACGCTGCGGGATCGATAGCCCACGCTTCAGAAGCGGGAACCGGAAGCGCAGGATCTGCATCATGCCCTGCGCCCAGCGGCTGCGCTGGCCGATGAAGCTGGCGAAGGTGGCGGGCTGCAGGCCGGCGATCAGCGGCTTGTCGACATAGATGCTGTTCCAGCCGCTGCCATGCAGCGCCAGTGCCGTCTCACAATCCTCCGTGATGCTGATGCCGGAAAAGCCGTTCTGGGATTCGAGCGCCTTGCGGCTCAGAACCGCGGCCGAGCCGCAGAAGAAGGCAGCGTTCCATTTATCGAGGCCGCGCTGGATGATGCCGTAGAACATTTCGTTCTCGCTCGGCATCTTCTCGAAGGTGCGCAGGTTGCGCTCCAACGGGTCGGGATTGATGAAGAAATGCGGCGTCTGGACGAGGAAAAGCTTCGGATCGTCTTCGAAATAGCCGACGGTCTCGAGCAGGAAATCGCGAGTCGGTGCGTGGTCCGCGTCGAAGACGGCGATGAGCTCGCCGCTCGAATGTTTCATGCCGTTGTTGAGATTGCCAGCCTTGGCATGCTCGTTGCGGTCGCGCGTGAGGTAGTTGACGTCGAGATCCTCACAGAGCTGCTTCAACTCGGTATGGCGGGCAGCCGCCGCCTGGGCCTCGAGCAGCTTGCCGGAGTTGCGCTTCTGCAAGGTGCCGCCATCGTCAAGCAGCCAGACATGCAGCTTGTCGGCCGGATAATCCATGGCCTTGGCGGCGGCCAGCGTGTTTCCGAGAAGGCCGGCGTCCTCGTTGTAGGACGGCACGAAGATGTCGACGTGAGGAAGGCGTCCGGGATTTGCGGCGCGCGAGGGGCGTGGCGGCAGCGGTGTCGCGACGATGAAGAGGCTGAGCGCCAGCATCGCGACGCTGTACATCTCGGCAAGATAGAGCAGCAGGCCGGGGATGAAATTTTCCGGCTGATTCAAAGGCGGAAGCGTGTTGGTGGTGCGCCAGTAGACATAGCGCAGCACGATCGACGTGCCGAAGGCGAGCGCCACCAGGCGCCAGGTCCCCTCGCCCTTCAGGATCTTGATCAGCGCCATGACGGTCACGACCGTGATGCTGGTGATGAGCTGGGTCTGCAAATTGACCGGAAGCGTGATCAGCACGATCATGCAGAGCGAAACCACGGCCCAGATGATGACACTGCGGGCTTTGCGCATCGACCTTCCTTCGAAATTGCTCAACCGGAGGCACCGTCGGGCGCTCCAGATATGCTCATTATTTCCGGCAGGCGGCCGTCATGGCCGCGTCGCCTATGCAGTCCGGCGACGGCACGGTGACGCCGATCGCCCTTGCGAATTGTTCGACAGGCGCAGCCAACGGGGCCGGCTTCGCGCTCGCCTGCGGCGCCTCGCCCGGCAGCGGCACGCGCGGGCCGATGGGCGCCGGCAGCGGCGCGGTATTCTGCGCCGGTTGCGAAGCTGGGGCACTGCGGACCGGAGCTGTCCGCGGCCGGCTGACAATGGCGGGCGCCGGCTCGTAGCCGATCGGCATCGGGCCGGTGCGATAACCGCCTTCGTCGGGATAGATCGGCTGACCGGTGCGTCCGAGCGCTGCGTCGGCGGGCGGCGGATTGCCGTACGGGTTCCATATCTCACCGTCGAAGGTGCCGGTGACGGTGTAGCCGTAGACGATGCCGAGCAGCTGGCGCTCGCTCGCCCTGGCGTCGCAGAGCCGCAGGCGCAGCTGGATCATGCCGAAATTGCGCGCCTGAGTATTGGCAGACGCGCTCGAGCGGATCTGCTGCCAGGCATAGATGCACGTGTCGCCGGCGCGGCTTTGGCCGGCGGCATAACCGAAGGGGCCGTAGCTGTTCTGCAGAAAGGTCGCCGAGGTCGCCATCGGCACGCCGGGAGCCGAGCGCGCCACCTCGCGGGCAATCGCACCCTCATTGATCATCTTGTAACCGGCATTACCGGTGCCGGGATTGGCGCCGGAGGCGCCGAAGAACTGGACCTTCAGGAAATTCTGGCCGGGCACGGAGGATGAGGTAAACAGCGAGATCGTCTGCTCGACACCATTGCCGTGCTTGCGCTCCACGACGCTGACGATCGACGGGCCGCCCGGCGGCGGCAAAACCAGCGCCTTTTCGGGCGCAACGGTCTCTGGTCCCGACGGCTCGCGTACACCGCCTGTCGATGTGCAGCCGGCTATCGCGCCCGCCACGGCCACCAGCGATATCGTTTTCCGCAAGTGCATATCTCGAGCCGCCGCAATCGTTTCCCAGATATCCATTCGCAAGCCGAAACGCGACGGATCTTCGAATCAACGACCCACGGGCCGCCTACCGGACATAAACCGCCAACATGGTTAACGAAGAGTAACCAACCGCGCCTCGGCGTCACCGGACGAACCCATGCTGGATGCTGTTAGGACGACTCAACCCTATGATGCGCAAAGTGATTCGCCAACAACTTAATCGGTCTTCCCCCGGCCTTCGCCCCCGCGGCGATTGTTGAAGCGCGCACAAAAGCAGACATAGAAACGCTGCCGCCGGGACATGGGGAACCATGAAGCATGGCCGACGTTGCCTTCGTGTCTGGGGTAGGAAAAGGAGAACACCCATGCGCAAGACCATGCTGGCTGCGGCCGCCATGCTGACCATCTGCTCTTCCGCATTCGCGCAGAGCAGCGTCATCGTCACCGATCCCGCACCGACCAACTCAACTGTGGTACTGCCCGGCGAGGTGCGCACTTATGTGATGGAGCAAAATACGCCGTCCGTCGTCTATGACGGCGACGTCGTGGTCGGCACGACGCTGCCCGACACGATCGAAGTGCATACCGTGCCGAATGTCGACGGCTACGCCTATACCGTCGTCAACGATCGGCGCGTCATCGTTGAGCCGCAGACGCATCGCGTGATCCAGGTTTTGGAATAACACGATCTGAAGGCAGCGGGCGTGCGGCCTTGTTGCGGCCTCACGTCCGCTCGTCGTGTACCCTTCCTGGCACGTTCAGAATGTCGCGGATCTTGTGGGCCAGCTGCTCCAGGCTGAAAGGCTTGGCCAGCAGGGAAACACCGTGATCGAGCACGCCGTTGTGGACGATAGCATTGCGCGTGTAGCCGGTCGTATAGAGGATGCGGATCGCCGGCCATCTTTCCTCGACGATATCGGCAAGCTGGCGCCCGCTCATCTCGGGCATGACGATATCCGTGAATATCAGGTCCACCGCCGCATTTTTCTCAAGAATGAGAAGCGCCTCCGTGCCGCTCGCAGCCTGCAAGACGGTATAGCCCAGCTCGTGCAGGCTCTCGGCAGTCATGGTGCGGACGTGTTCGTCATCCTCCACCACAAGAATCGTATCATTGGCGCTGCCCTGAGGGATCGGCCGAGAGCCGGCGCTCGCGCGGGCGTCGGCCGCACCGACATGCCTCGGAAGATAGATCTTGACCGTCGTGCCTCTATCGATCTCCGAGTAGATCTTGATGTGGCCCCTGCTCTGCTTGATGTAGCCATAGACCTGGCTGAGGCCGAGGCCGGTCCCCTTGCCCGGCCCCTTGGTCGTGTAGAAGGGATCGAAGGCGCGATCGATCACATCAGGCGACATGCCGGTTCCGGTGTCGGTGATGCTGATCATCACATATTGGCCGGCATCCACTTCCGAGTGCATGCGCGCATATCGCTCGTCGAGTTCGGTGTTGGCGGTCTCGATCGTCAGATGACCGCCGCCCGGCATGGCGTCGCGGGCGTTGACGGCAAGGTTCAGCATGGCGTTTTCAAGCTGGCTGAGATCGGCAAAGCTCGGCCAGAGACCGCCGGCAAGCACGGTCTCGATGCGGATATGCTCGCCGAGCGTACGCCGCAGCAGCTCCGACATGCCGCCGACCAGCTTGTTGACATCGATCACCTCGGGAGCCAGCGGCTGCTGGCGCGAGAAGGCAAGAAGGCGCGCGGTCAACACCGCCGCCCGCTGGGCGCCGTCCTTGGCATTCTGGATGGAATTCAGCAGGCGCGGATCCTCGTTTCCGGTCAAGCGCCGCTGGGCAAGGTCGAGATTGCCGATGATGATCGCCAGCATGTTGTTGAAGTCATGGGCAACGCCGCCCGTCAGCTGACCGATCGTCTCCATCTTCTGCAACTGGCGCACCTGCGCCTGAGCGGCAGCATTCTCTTCCATTTCATGCCTGAGTTCGCCCGTGCGCTGCGCCACCGTCTCTTCCAGACGCTCGTTGAAACTGTTGAGCTCGTCGCGAAGGCGGCTCTGCCTGGCATGGGCGACGATGATCATCTCCATCAGGCCGATGATGATCACGGCATTGATGAGATAGGTCGAAAGACCGACCCATTGCCCGGCGCTGACAGGCCAGAAGACATCATGCGGCTCGACGAAGAACTGCTGGACGACGAAACAGGCGAGCATGGCCGCGACGAGGCCGGGTCCCGCGCCGCCGATGAAGCTCGCGAACAGGATCGCCGGAAGGAAACTCAGGAAAGGAAACCCGGAAAGATAATCGCTGGCGGCAAGCCTCAGAAGAAACGTCAATCCAACCGCGGCGAAAGCCAGCGGATATGTAAAAGCGGGCCTCTGACGCAACCAGTCCGTGGCACTCAGCAAATCCATTCCAGACTCTTCCCTCCGCTTCGACACCGGCATTCCAGCTTTTGCACATCGAATTTCACCCGGCAATATGCAGTTTCTCGCACTGCCGTGCAGGACGTCTTGACGAGCCGCATAAGCAGTCCACATATCTGCATGCCCGGCAAGGTAAATGGGTGGACGGGAATCATGAAAGACATATTCATCGTCGAAGACGATGCGCTGATCGCCATGTTGCTCGAGGATATGCTCAGCGATCTTGGCTACCGGGTCTGCGCGAGCGCCCCTGATCTGGAACGGGCGCTGGCAACGGCCAAAGACTCGGAATTCGATGCCGCGATCCTGGACGTCTCGCTTGCCGGCCACAGCTCGCTGCCCGTCGCAAAGCTACTCGACGAACGCGGCAAGCCCTATCTCTTCGCAACCGGGTATGGCAGTGCGCCGGAAGGCAGCAGCGCAGGCACGCTGCCCGTCTTGCGCAAACCCTTCCAGCTCAGCGAGCTCGAAGAGGCGATGAAGCGGCTGACTGCAGCGTGACGCATGTCGCGCAAAAGTGTGCAGCGGTTTTACGGCAACGACATGCGTAAAAACAACACTTAAAGCGCAAGGAGCGAATCCAAAAGATCGCGACGCGCTTTAGGACCTTCCTGCTCAGCGCACCTGATCGAGCAGACGCTTGCATTCCAGGAGATCGTAAAGCGCCTCCTGCAGCAGCGCCCTGTCTTCCTTGCCGACGCTCGACTTGCCGATCGAGACTTCCGGCTGGTCATCGTCTCCGGCGACGAAGTTGAAGAAGCGGCGGGTGATCGGCGGCTTGGCGCGCCCGACGATCTGATCTTCCTCGGCCATGCCGACGCGCGGTTCGCCGGCGCCCGCCTCCTGCACGCCAGACGCAAGCGCCTCGACGCTGGCGAGATCGCCATGGCCGACAGCGACGACGAACTTGTTGCCGTTGGTCTTCAGAAGTTTCTGGACGCCCTTGATCGTATAGCCGTGATCATAGAGGAGATGCCGGATGCCCTTGAGGAGATCCACATCCTCCGGCCGATAATAGCGACGGCCGCCGCCGCGCTTCATCGGCTTTATCTGGGGAAAGCGCGTTTCCCAGAAGCGCAGCACATGCTGCGGCAGATCAAGATCGTCTGCAACTTCGCTGATGGTGCGAAAGGCATCGGGGCTCTTGTCCAACGTCATACTGCTACGCGACCTCGCGGCTCGATCCAACGGCGACTCATCATATTTCAAAGGTTTGGCGCCGACAATTCAAGTCATGTCTTGACGTTGCGCACAGCCAAGGACAGCGCGAGAGGAAAAAACTGCCGTCGGGAAACGGGAAGTCGCGATCAGGAGGCCGGGTTTTGCGGCTTCAGCTTGACCTTGCGGGCGACATGCGCCTTGAGGATGCGCGTCTTCAGGACGTTCGAGGCCTTGAAGGTCATCACGCGGCGAGGTGAAATCGGAACCTCCTCGCCCGTCTTCGGGTTACGGCCAATCCGCTCGTTCTTGTCGCGCACCTGGAAGGTCGCGAAGGAGGAAAGTTTTACGGTTTCGCCGCGCACGATGGCGTTGCATATTTCATCGATGACGGTTTCGACCAGTTCGGCGGATTCGGTCCGGGAAAGCCCTACCTTTCGGAAAACGGATTCCGCCAGGTCTGCTCGCGTCACTGTTTTTCCCGTCATGGTTTCCCCGCCCATTACAAAATATTTTGTGAAAGCGAACGAAGAGTATTTGTCTTGCGCCTTACGGTCAAGCTCTTGTTCGCCGCCAGTTTTTTAGGATTCTTGCCTACCAGCGCAGCAAAACTGCGCCCCAGGTGAAACCGCCGCCCATGGCTTCGAGCATCACGAGATCGCCTTTCTTGATGCGGCCGTCGCCGGCAGCGGTCGCAAGGGCGAGCGGGATCGAGGCGGCCGACGTGTTGCCATGCAGGTCGACGGTGACGACGACCTTCTCCGCGGCGATGTTCAGCTTTTTCGCAGAGCCGTCGATGATGCGCCGGTTGGCCTGATGCGGCACCAGCCAGTCGAGGTCGTCGGCAGTGGTGCCGGTCGAATCGAAGGCGGCCTGGATGACATCGGTGATCATGCCGACCGCGTATTTGAAGACCTCGCGGCCCTCCATGCGCAGCTTGCCGACCGTTCCCGTGCTCGACGGTCCGCCATCGACATAGAGCTTGTCCTTGTGCGAGCCGTCGGAGCGCAGATGCGCCGTCAGCACGCCGCGATCGGCAGAGGTACCCTCGCCTTCGGCTGCTTCCAGCACGATCGCACCGGCGCCGTCGCCGAAGAGCACGCAAGTGGTGCGGTCGTTCCAATCGAGGATGCGCGAAAAAGTCTCGGCGCCGATGACCAGAACACGCTTTGCAAGGCCGCCGCGGATATAGGCGTCCGCGGTCGTGACCGCATAGACGAAACCGGTGCAGACGGCTTGGACGTCGAAGGCGAAGCCGTGGCTCATGCCGAGACGGTTCTGGATGTTGACCGACGTCGCCGGAAAGGTGTTGTCGGGTGTCGAGGTAGCGCAGATGATGAGATCGATATCCGCAGGCGTAAGCCCGCCATTGGCAAGGGCCGCGCGTGCGGCAGCCTCGCCGAGCGAAGCCGTCGTCTCGTCATCGCCGGCGACGTAACGCTGGCGGATGCCGGTGCGCTGGACGATCCATTCGTCCGACGTATCGACGATGGCCTCCATGTCACGATTGGTCATCACGCGCTTCGGAAGCGCGGCTCCGAATCCGCGAACCACTGAACGGATCATATTCGATTGAACCCCGTAGCTCATGCCGCTTCCGGGCCTATGGGAGGCAGCCGCTTGGCATGGTATTTCTTAAGATCGTTTTCTATTTTCTGATTGAGGCCGTTCTTAGCCATGTCGTAGCCGACCTCGATGGCCGCGGCGATGCCTTCGGCATTCGCCCCGCCATGGCTCTTGATGACGATGCCGTTCAGGCCGAGAAACACGCCGCCATTGACCTTGCTCGGATCGAGCTTCTCGCGAAGCATGTCGAAGGCGCTCTTGGCGAAGAGGTAGCCGATGCGGGCAAGCAGCGTGCGCGACATGGCCGCACGCAGATATTCGGCGATCTGCTTGGCCGTGCCTTCGGCGGTCTTCAGCGCGATATTGCCGGAGAAGCCTTCGGTGACGACGACGTCGACAGTGCCCTTGCCGAGATCGTTACCCTCGACGAAGCCGGAATATTCGAGCGAATCGATGTTCGCCTCGCGCAGAAGCCGGCCGGCCTCCTTGACCTCTTCCTGGCCCTTCACCTCCTCGACGCCGACGTTCAGAAGGCCGATCGTCGGACGCTCGATCTCGAAAAGAGCGCGCGCCATGGCGCCGCCCATCAGGGCGAAATCCATCAACTGCTGCGCATCGGCGCCGATCGTCGCGCCGACATCGAGCACGATGCTCTCGCCCTTCAGCGTCGGCCAGATCGCCGCAATCGCCGGGCGCTCGATGTTGGCCATGGTGCGAAGACAGAACTTCGCCATCGCCATCAGAGCGCCGGTATTGCCGGCCGAAACCGCGACGTCGGCATCACCCGTCTTCACCGCCTCGATCGAACGCCACATGGTGGAGATATAGCGGCCGCGGCGCAGCGCCTGGCTTGGCTTCTCCTCCATGCTGACGGCCAGCTCACAATCGTGAAAGACCGATTTTTCCTTGAGTTTCGGGAACCTGGCGAGAACCGGTTCGCATTGTTCCTTGAGGCCGTAGAAAACGAAGGAAATATCCGGATGCCTTTCCAGCGCCTTGGCGGCGCCGGGGATGACAACCTGGGGACCATAGTCGCCACCCATGAGGTCGAGAGATATTCTGATCACGCGTCCCTGATCCTTCTTTTCGCCGAGGGCGAAATTTCGGCCAAAATACCGGTTTTGGCGTCCCTTACAACTGAATTATGTCAAACGCCAGAGGCGCTTCAGTCCTTTTTCCAGTCCTTGAGGACCGCGAAAGCGGAGGGCTTTTTGTCGTTCTCGCCGCTATCCTCGATATGGCCACGGAACTCGACGCCCTCCTTGCGCGGATAGGGATCGATCGCCAGAGCGGCGAATTCGGCAACCACCTCGCCGGCATCGATCGTGTCGCCGACGAAAGTCTCCGGCAGATCCGGGCCATCGGGGTCGAGCAGCATCTCACCGGCGTCGTTGCCGGGCTGGCGGGCAAGCTTGGAACCCTCGGGCACGAAAATCTGCTCGAAACTCTCGTCGATGGCGGCTTTGACCGGTTCCAGCGTCACGACGCAGGACTGAACGATCTTCGCCTGCACGCGGCCTTTGACGCGCACGCCGTCGCGTTTCCAGCGGGCGATCTGCAGATCGGCGCGCAAATCATCGACGGAGACCACGCTCCAGGTCTCGGCAAGCGCCTTCAATTCGCTGGCATCGGCCTCGATATGGACCTCGACGGGATTGGCCGAGATATGGCCGACCTTGACGTGATAGGAGAAGGGAACATCGTCCCGATCGTGTTTCATCGTTTCCTCCTTCAGGCGGCCGGCGGCAGCGTTGCCGAACCGGTGGCGATCAGCTCTTCCGGAACGGCGGACAGATGGGCTTCGGCTGCCATCATCCATGCCGCGAGGCCGGACATGTCGGCCGGCGTCGAGGGTTCCGGATAGATGTTGCGCTCGAGCGCGAGAGCGAGCGCTTCGGCATCGCCCGCATCCATCGCCTTCGAATAGGCTTCGAGCCGGCCGTAGAACATGCCGGCGAGCTTCTTCATGCGTTTCGGTACGCTGTTGTCGCCGATGCCGAGCTCGCGGATCGAATAGTCGATATCCTGGAAGAAGGCGTCGACAATCTCCTGGGCGATCTCCTGGCCGCTGGTGGTGGAACCGCGCGTGCGGCGGAAAAACAGAATCATGGCGATCGACAGCATCTCGAAACGCCCCATGACCGTGTCCGGCACATTGAGGCCTTCGTAAAGCTCGGGCATTCGCGCGGCGGCCGTCAGCGCCGCATATTGCCGGTCGACGATTGCCTGATTGTTGTTTTTCTTGCGGAAGAGCCCGAAGATCATTGTTTTTTCCGGAAATGCCTCATTCTTCGCGCCGGCTGGCGTCTGGCCTTGTTGCATGATTTCGAAAGCTGGTTTACCGAAGCAGGCGCGAATTGCAATGCCGATCGTGGCCAGTTTCGGGACGATGCCTTCAAGGCGCCAGCGAAACAAAAACGGGAAATTCGACCCGGAATGGCCACAATGGTTTTGCAGGAGGAAGCGTGTAAGGCCCCAAATGGCTGCTATCGACACTCAAGGGAGTAGATGTCGTTGAAGAAACGGTATTTCAAGTCTGACATGAAATTCTTCAGCAGCGCGGCCATCGCCTTCATAATCGCCTCCACCACTGCTCTTTCCGGCTGCCAGACCAGCACCGTGCTCAACGGCGGCTACGTCGTCGATCAGCAGTCGCTGAACCTGGTTCCCGAAGGTTCGAGCCGCGAGCAGGTGCTGCTGTCGCTCGGCACGCCGTCGACGACGGCGACCTTCGACGGCGAAGTCTTTTATTATATCTCGCAGCGGCGCACGCGCGCAGTCGCCTTCCAGAAGCTGAAGGTCGTCGACCAGAGCGTTCTGGCCGTCTATTTCGACAAGGACAGCGTCGTTACCCGCCGCGCCAACTACACGCTGCAGGACGGCAAGGTGTTCGACACGATTTCGCGCGTCACGCCGACCGGCGGCAAGGAACTCACCTTCCTGCAGCAGATGCTCTCCGGCGGCAGCGCCGCAAGTGCTGCTCGCAGCCTGTTCGGCGGCGGCGCCGGCGGCACGCCGCAGAACCCGAGCAGCCTGCGCTGATCGGACAAGCTTCAAACGAAAAACCCGCCGGATCGCTCCGGCGGGTTTTTTCATTGTTGGGTATGGCACCGCGGCGAAGCGCGGTGCCTGGATGCGTCAACCGGCGAGAACGGCCAGCAGCAGAAGCGCCACGATGTTGGTGATCTTGATCGCCGGGTTGACGGCGGGGCCGGCCGTGTCCTTGTAGGGATCGCCGACGGTATCGCCGGTAACTGAGGCCTTGTGCGCTTCCGAGCCCTTCATATGACGCACGCCGTCCTTATCGACGAAACCATCCTCGAAGCTCTTCTTGGCATTGTCCCAGGCGCCGCCGCCCGATGTCATCGAGATGGCGACGAAGAGGCCGTTGATGATGACGCCGAGCAGCGATGCTCCGAGGGCGGCGAAGGCCGAGGCCTTGGAGCCGGAGATCAGAAGCACGCCGAAATAAACGACGACGGGCGCCAGCACCGGCAGCAGCGACGGCACGATCATCTCGCGGATCGCAGCTTTGGTCAGAAGGTCGACGGCCTTGCCGTAGTCCGGCTTTTCCGTGCCCTGCATGATGCCGGGCTTGGCCTTGAACTGACGGCGCACCTCCTCGACGATCGAGCCGGCGGCCCGGCCGACGGCTGTCATGGCGATGCCGCCGAACAGATAGGGGATCAGGCCGCCGAAAAGCAGTCCGGCAACCACATAGGGGTTCGACAACTCGAAGGAGATCGTGCCGATATTGGCGAAATAAGGATACTGATCGCCATGCGCCGCGAAATATTGCAGGTCGTTGGCATAGGCGGCAAAGAGCACCAGCGCGCCGAGACCGGCCGAGCCGATCGCGTAGCCCTTGGTGACGGCCTTGGTGGTGTTGCCGACGGCGTCGAGCGCATCGGTCGACTTGCGCACCTCCGGCGGCAGGTGCGACATCTCGGCGATACCGCCGGCATTGTCGGTGACCGGGCCGAAGGCATCGAGCGCAACGATCATGCCGGCAAGGCCGAGCATGGCGGTGACTGCGATGCCGGTGCCGAAGAGGCCGCCGAGCTGATAGGTGGCGAGAATGCCGCCAACGATGACAATGGCCGGCAGAGCTGTCGATTCCAGCGAGACGGCAAGACCCTGGATGACGTTGGTGCCGTGGCCGGTCACCGACGACTGGGCGATCGAAACGACGGGGCGCTTGCCGGTGCCGGTGTAATATTCGGTGATGACCACGATCAGGGCGGTAACGACGAGGCCGACGAGACCGCAGATGAAGAGGTTCGTGCCGGTAACGTCGGCGCCGGCGACGGTGCCGAGCGAGCCCCAGCCGACCGTCAGCGAAGTGGCGGCGCCGAGACCGATGATGGACAACAGGCCGGTAACGATGAGGCCTTTGTAGAGCGCGCCCATGATCGAGCCGTTCGAGCCGAGCTTGACGAAGAAGGTGCCGATGATCGAGGTGATGATGCAGGCGCCGCAGATCGCCAGCGGATAGATCATCGCCGACTGGAGGACCGGCGCACCGGCAAAGAAGATCGCAGCGAGAACCATGGTGGCGACGACGGAGACGGCATAGGTCTCGAAAAGGTCGGCGGCCATGCCGGCGCAGTCGCCGACGTTGTCACCGACGTTATCGGCAATCGTCGCCGGGTTGCGCGGATCGTCCTCGGGAATGCCGGCTTCCACCTTGCCGACGAGGTCGCCGCCGACATCGGCGCCCTTGGTGAAGATGCCGCCGCCGAGACGGGCGAAGATCGAGATCAGCGAGGCGCCGAAGCCAAGCGCAACCAGCGCATCGATGACTTCACGCGAGCCGCTTTCATGTCCAAGCCCGACCGTCAATATGGTGTAGTAGATGGAGACGCCGAGCAGCGCGAGGCCTGCCACCAGCATGCCGGTGATCGCGCCCGATTTGAAGGCGATGTCGAGGCCGGCGGAGAGGCTGGCGGAGGCCGCCTGGGCGGTGCGCACATTGGCGCGGACGGAGACGTGCATGCCGATGAAGCCGGCAGCGCCCGACAGTACGGCGCCGATCAGGAAGCCGATGGCGGCCGTAGCGGAAAGAAGAAGCCATGCCGCGATGAAAACGACAACGCCGACAAGGGCAATGGTCTTGTACTGGCGGGTCAGATAGGCCTGAGCGCCTTCGCGGATATAACCCGCGATCTCCTGCATGCGGCTGTTGCCCTGATCGGCGGCAAGCACCGACCGGGTTGCCCAGGCGGCGTAGACCACCGAGAGCAGACCGCATGCAATTACGCATAAAAGAATGGTCATTTCGCTCTTTCCTCCCGTAGGCCGGAGCTCACTCCTTCTCCGGCAAAAACGCCGCCGAATCGCCTTTCCTCTCCACAGAAATGCCACAGCTAAGCGGTCCGGAGATTGCGTGGTCGATCACGTGGCGTCAAGACCGCAACGGGCGAAAACCATTGCGGTATGAAGAAAGACTTAGGGAGATTGTTCGGCGGCTAAGAGCTTACTTCTTCGCCTCGCCGCGAACCTGCTTGGCGATGCGGTCGAGCACGGCGTTGACGAGCTTCGGCTCGTCGTCCTCGAAAAAGGCCTGCGCGATCTCGACATATTCGGTGACGATGACCGCCACCGGAACGTCCTTGCGGTCGGTCAGCTCGAAAACGCCCGCGCGCAGGATGGCGCGCACGGTGCTGTCGAGGCGGGACAAAGCCCAATCATCCTGCAGGGCCGCGGCAATCAGCGGATCGAGACGGACCTGATCGCGCACGACGCCGGAGACGATGGAGCGGAACCAGCCCGCGTCGGCCTTCAGATAGGTCGCGCCGTCGAGTTCCTGCCCGAGGCGGTGCGCCTCGTATTCGGCCACGATTTCCAGAACGCCCGTGCCGCCGACATCCATCTGATAAAGCGCCTGCACGGCCGCGAGACGAGCAGCACCCCGCTGGTTCGCAGTCTTGACCGGCCGTTCCGTCTTGTCGTCGTTCATTCGTTAAGCACCCAGTTTCTGCTTCAACTCGATCATCGTCAGAGCCGCGCGGGCGGCAAAGCCGCCCTTGTCCTTGTCCGAGCGGCGTGCGCGCGCCCAGGCCTGTTCATCATTTTCCACGGTCAGGATGCCGTTGCCGATGGCAAGGGACTCGCTGACCGCGAGATCCATCAAAGCGCGCGAGGATTCGTTCGATACGATATCGAAGTGATAGGTCTCGCCGCGAATGACCATGCCGAGGGCGACATAGCCGTCATAATGCGTGCCGCCATTGTCGTCCCCATCGAGCGACATGGCAATCGCCGCCGGAATTTCCAGGGCGCCGGGAACGGTCACCACCTCATAGGTGGCGCCGGCTTCCTTGAGAGCAAAGGTCGCGCCTTCGAGCAGCGCGTCGGCCATGTCGTCGTAGAAGCGGGCTTCAACGATCAAAATATGGGGAGCGGTCTCTCTCGACATGGTTCACCTTCGTTTCGCAGGACATTTTCCACTCGGCAGGCCGCGGTCAAAACATGCCTTCATCAGAATGGCAAGCAATTTCGCCCGATGCCGCGACACGGAAAGAGGAAATATCCGCAAAGGGATAGCCGAACGATCCGCACGCGACAGAACAGACCTTTAAAACCTGTTTTGCCGGATGCCTGGAAAACGGCAATTCGAAGGCAGTTTTCATGAACAATTTTTAATGGATTTTCAGTGGCTTAAGCCATTGAATCGCGAAAGGGAGAGGGCCAATTCCATGTCGTGACACCGACGATCCCCTGCAACGACAGCCGACCGTCAAAGCAGATGAAAGGATATGATCATGAACCGTATTGTCACCGTCACCCTCGCCGCAGCTCTATCCTCCCTGGCATTTGCCGGCGTCAGCCGGGCCGAAAGCCTTGGAATGAACACAGACCGGGGCATCGAGCAGACGCTCAGGAGCTTCCAGGGCAATGATTTCAATGTCGAACAGGTCCATAACTGGCGCAACCTCGACGACGAGTGGACCGGCCCGCACTCGGCGCCGGAGCGCTCCGGCCAGGCCGTTCGCGGCATCCAGGCCTCGATCGATGCCAACAGGTCGCTCGCCCACCGGCTTAACAACGAGGGCGTCGACGTTCGCAACATCGTCAATGCCGAACAGGCGGCCGACGGAAGCCTGACCTTCTACGTTCGCTGACGGCTTCCCGCATGGGCGGCGGTCTCCTCTCCGCCCATGCCGGTCTCTCCCAGAAAATCATTGAATTTTTCGACGCGATGATGGTTTCTCTTCCTGCGACAGGAGGACCTCATGGCCACGGAACCGAAAGCGGTGATCAACACCGCCGATCTCAAGCTCGACCACTGGAAACAAGGCGCGTTCTACGAAGGCGCCGATACCTCGTTCGGGGCGCTTCTAGGCCTGGCCGGACTCGGCATCAGCTATAACGAAGTGCCGCCCGGCAAATCGAGCTGCCCCTTCCACAATCATCACGTCGAAGACGAGCTCTTCTATGTAATTTCAGGCGCCGGCGAATACCGTTTCGGCGACGAGCGCCATGCGATCAAAGCGGGCGACGTGCTCGGCGCGCCAGCCGGCGGGCCTGAAACGGCGCATCAGATCATCAATTCAGGCACGGCGACGCTCGTCTATCTCGGCATTTCGACGATGGCGAAAACCGAGATCGTCGAATATCCCGATTCCGGAAAGTTCCTTGCCAAGACCAACAGGGACGGCGCGAAGCCTGGGCGCTTCCGCCATATCGGACGGCCGGAAAGCGACCTCGACTATTGGGACGGCGAGCCCGGCGCCTGAGAGCATAATTTCCCCAGGGATCAGACATGACCACCATTCCGACCCTCGAAACGGCGCGGCTGACGCTTCGCCCTCACCGCCTGGACGATTTCGACGCACATGCGGCGCTGTGGGCGGACGAGGATGTCGTTCGCTTCATCACCGGGGCGCCGTCAAGCCGAGAGCAGAGCTGGAGCCGCATGCTGCGCATCGCCGGCATGTGGCACCATATGGGCTTCGGCTTTCTCGCCATCGTGGAAAAAGAGAGCGACCTCTTCATCGGCGAAGCGGGCTTCCTCGAAGCCCGCCGCGAAATGAAGCCGTCGATCGAGGGCACGATGGAAGTCGGCTGGGCGCTGATGCCTTCGGCGCACGGCCGCGGTTACGCCACCGAGGCGCTGACCGCCTTGATCGGTTGGGGGAGAACGCATTTTCCGGGAAAGCCGATGAGCTGCATCATCAGCCCCGAGAACGAGGCTTCGCTCAGGGTCGCAGCCAAGCTCGGCTTTCGCGAGACGGCGCGCGCGCAGTATAACGGCGAAGTTATTCAGTTTTCGCGGTAGGGAATTCCGCCAGTCGGGCGGCGTAACGCGCCATGGTGTCGACTTCGAAATTGACGAAATCGCCGGCCTTGCGGTCGCCCCAGGTGGTCACTTCGAGCGTGTGGCGGATGAGCAGGACGTCGAAATCCGTGCCGTCGACGGCATTGACGGTCAGCGAGGTGCCGTCGAGGGCGATCGAACCCTTGGGGGCGACGAATTTTGCCAGATGTTCGGGTGCGCGCAGGCGGTAGCGCGTGGCGTCGCCCTCCGATGTCACGGAAAGAATTTCCGCCTTGCCGTCGACATGGCCGGAAACGATGTGGCCGCCGAGTTCATCGCCGATCTTCAGCGACCGTTCGAGATTGATGCGGCTGCCTTCCCGCCAGGTGCCGATCGTCGTCAGCCGCAGCGCCTCTTCCCAGGCTTCCACCTCGAACCAGCGGCCGTTGCTGCCTTCTTGCGGCAGGCCGGTCACGGTGAGGCAGATGCCGGAATGGGAGATGGAGGCGCCCATATCGATGGTCGCCGGGTCGTAACTCGTCGCGACGCGGAGCTTGATGCCCTCCTTCAGCGACGAAACGGATTCGATCGTACCGACATCAGTAACAATTCCGGTGAACATCAATTCTCTCTTTCATATTCATCCAGGCGATCAGCGCCGAACATATGCGTGCCCCTGTGGGCGAAACCGGATGGTATGTCGGTTGCGTCAAGCGGGGATTCAATACCGCCCTCGCCGATGACGACGGGTGCCTGGTAAAGCTGGATGCGATCGACAAGGCCGGCTTGGAGGAAAAGCTTCGCGGTCTTTGCGCCGCCCTCGACCAGAAGCGAGGAGATGCCGCGCGTCGCCAAGGCCGGCAGCAGGACTTCGGGGTGATAGGGATTGCAGTAGACGATCTCGACACCGGCGGCTTCGAGAGCGGTACGGCGGGAATCTATGTCAGACACGGTGGGTGGAGTACCCCCCTCTGACCCCAACGGCGAAACATCTTCACTCGCCACCAAGATGACCGGCACTTCCCGCGCCGTTTCAACCAGCTTGCTCGTCAGCGGTAACGCCAGTGCGGGATCAAGCACGATACGAACAGGCGAATACGCTTCGAGACCCGGTGTTCGCACCGTCAGCAGCGGATCGTCCGATATGGCGGTGCCGATGCCGACCAGGATTGCGTCGGTTTCGGCGCGCAGCGCCTGAACCTCAGCGCGGGCCTCCGGTCCCGTTATCGCCACTTGACCCTCCCCCTGGCGGCCGATCATGCCATCGGCGGAAACGGCAAGCTTGAGAGTCACATAGGGGCGGTTCTTCGTCTGGCGGGTGAGATAGCCGGCAAGCGCGCGCCGGCCGTCGGCCTCCAGCACGCCGGCATCCACCTCGATGCCCGCCTCGCGCAGCATGGAAATGCCGCGGCCGGAGACGCGGGGATCGGGATCGGTGACGCTGATGACGACGCGGGCAACGCCATAGGCGATCAGGGCCTCGGCGCAGGGCGGCGTCTTGCCGTGATGCGAGCAGGGTTCGAGCGTGACATAGGCGGTGGCGCCACGGGCGCGTTCGCCGGCCTCGGCGAGCGCCTGCGGCTCGGCATGCGGGCGGCCGCCGATGGCGGTGACCGCCTGGCCGACGATGACGCCATCCTTGACGATCAGGCAGCCGACGGAAGGGTTGCTGGCGGTACGGCCGAGATGCGCGCGCGACAGGCGGATCGCCGCCGCCATGAAACGTTCGTCATGCGGCGAGATGCTCATGGCTCATCCGTCCAGCGGGTCGCGGGCGATCTTGGCGTTGATTTCCGAAATAACTTTCTCGAAATCCTCGGCCAGCGAGAAATCCCGATAGACCGAGGCGTAGCGCACGAAGCCGACATCATCGAGGCTTTTCATGGCCTCGAGCACCTGAAGACCGATCTGCTCGGAAGAGATTTCGGTTTCGCCGGAGCTTTCAAGCCGGCGGACGATGCCGGAAACGGCGCGCTCGATGCGGTCCCGCTCGACGGGACGTTTGCGCAATGCCACTTCGAAGGAGCGCACCAGCTTTTCGCGGTCGAAGGGTACTTTGCGGCCGGTTTTCTTGGTCACCATCAGCTCGCGCAACTGCACGCGCTCGAAGGTGGTGAAGCGGCCGCCGCAATCCGGACAGATACGCCGCCGGCGGATGGACGTGTTGTCCTCCGCCGGGCGCGAATCTTTAACCTGAGTATCTTCCGAACCGCAATAGGGGCAGCGCATCGCTACTCCTTATCCCATGTAGCCATACATTGGGAAGCGGTCTGTGAGGTTGACCACCTTGCCGCGCACGGCGGCTTCAACGGCGGCGTTGCCTTCATCGGAATTGGCAGCCTTCAGGCCGTCGAGAACCTCGACGATCAGATTGCCGATTTCACGGAATTCAGCTTCCTTGAAGCCGCGAGTCGTGCCGGCCGGGGCGCCGAGACGCACGCCGGAGGTGACGAAGGGCTTTTCCGGATCGAAGGGAATGCCGTTCTTGTTGCAGGTGATGTAGGCGCGGCCGAGCGCAGCCTCGGCGCGCTTGCCGGTGGCGTTCTTCTTGCGCAGGTCGACCAGCATCAGGTGGTTGTCGGTGCCGCCGGAAACGACGTCGAGGCCGCCCGCGATCAGCGTTTCGGCAAGCGCCTTGGCATTCTTGACGATCTGGGCAGCGTATTCCTTGAACTCCGGCTGCAGCGCCTCGCCGAAGGCAACCGCCTTGGCAGCGATGATGTGCATCAGCGGGCCGCCCTGGAGGCCCGGGAAGACAGCCGAGTTGAACTTCTTGGCCAAATCCTCCTCATTGGTGAGGATGACGCCGCCGCGCGGGCCGCGCAGCGACTTGTGGGTCGTGGTCGTGGCGACATGGCAGTGCGGGAACGGCGACGGATGCTGGCCGCCGGCGACGAGACCGGCGATATGGGCCATGTCGACCATCAGATAGGCGCCGACCGAGTCGGCGATCTCGCGGAAGCGCTTCCAGTCCCAGATGCGGGAATAGGCGGTGCCGCCGGCGATGATGAGCTTCGGCTTGTGCTCTTCGGCCTTGCGGGCGACCTCATCCATGTCGAGCAGGTTGTCGCCCTCGCGCACGCCGTAGGACACGACGTTGAACCACTTGCCGGACATGTTGACCGGCGAACCGTGCGTGAGATGGCCACCCGAATTCAGGTCGAGACCCATGAAGGTATCGCCGGGCTGCAGCAGCGCCAGGAACACGGCCTGGTTCATCTGCGAGCCGGAATTCGGCTGGACGTTGGCGAAATTGACGCCGAACAGCTTCTTGGCGCGCTCGATCGCCAGTTCCTCGGCGATATCGACGAACTGGCAGCCGCCGTAGTAGCGCTTGCCGGGATAACCCTCGGCATATTTGTTGGTCATGATGGAGCCCTGGGCTTCCAGCACGGCGCGGGAGACGATGTTCTCGGAAGCGATCAGTTCGATCTCGTGCCGTTGGCGACCGAGTTCCTTTCCGATCGCGCCGAAAATTTCCGGATCGACGTCCGCAAGCGAGCGATTGAAGAAGACTTCGGTGGAAGCATTGGTCATGGGCGGGCTCCTCAACTGGAATGCGCTGAGGTATTAGCCTTCCGCCGTGGCAAGGGCAATACGAAGAACGACATTTGCTGAGCAAAGCGCGCGCTCCAGTCATTTTGCGACAGCGCAAAACTAAGAACCGGCGGTCACGTTACCGAGCGCCCTCCCCGGCATAAAAAAACCGCGCCGGGAGGGCGCGGTTTGAAGATGCGATGCGGAGGTCGCCGCTTACTGGACCGGCTGTTCCATGCCCGCCGTGGTATCGAGCGCGAGCTCCGCGTTGCCATCCATCTGATAGATGTCGTCGCGGAACTGGACGATGCCGTCGGGCATGCCCCAAGCGGAGATGTAGACGAAATAGACGGGCACTTCCGTGGCCAGCTTGATCGGCGTGTTGACGCCGCTTGCGATCACCTGCTCCATCTGCTGGCGGTTCCAGCCCGGTGTTTCGCGCAGCAGCCAGTTCGTCAGGTCGCGCACGTTCTGCACGCGAACGCAACCCGAGGATTCGAAGCGCATCAGCTTGTTGAACAGGCCCTGCTGCGGCGTGTCGTGCATGTACTCGCCGTTCTTGTTGTAGAAGTTGATCTTCGTCGAGGCCATGGCGTTGATCTTGCCCGGGTCCTGGCGGAACATCAGGTTCGGCGCCTCGCCGTTCCAGTCGACGGTTTCAGGCGCAACTTCGTTGCCCTTGCCGTCGATCAGGCGGATGGCGTTCTTTTCGAGATAGGTCGGGTCCTTGCGCATCAGCGGCATGATGTCCTTCTCGACGATCGAGCGCGGCGCTGTCCAATAGGGGTTGAGGATGACCTCGTAGACCTTCGAGTTGACGATATGCGTCGGGCGACTGAGACGGCCGACGACTGCGGTGTGGCGCGTCGCGACGCTGCCGTCTTCGACAGCTTCGACGTAGGCGGCCGGGATGTTGACCATCAGGTGGCGGCGGCCGAGGTCTTCGGGGAAGGTCTGCAGGCGGACGACATTGGTGTTCAGCTGCTGCAGGCGGACATCGGCCGGGATGTTCATCGCCTTCAGCGTGAATTCGCCGAGAACGCCATCGGCCGGAAGGCCGTGACGGGCCTGGAAGCGCTTGACCGCGCCATCGACATAGGAATCGAAGGCGTTCGACAGGCCGGCCTCGCGCGGCAGGTCGCCGGTGATCGCGAGGCGCTGGCGCAGCGCCTGGACCGCGGGATGGCTGACGCCGAGTTGCAGGCGCTGGTCACCGGGGTTGACTTCAGGCCAGCCGCCGGCGGCCGCGATCTGCTGATACTGCATGATCGCCTGCTGCGCGCTGGCGACCGATTGGGGGCCGAGGATCGGCGTGTTGGAAACGACGGCGGTTGCCGTGCGCGAAGCCGCCTTGGCGTCGAACTGATCGTCCCAGTTGCCGCGTTTCGGGGCATTCAGGAGCCCATCGAGCGCCGATTGCGCGAATGCGGGGGCGGCAAGCGCGCCAGCACCAACTGTTGCTGCCGACGCCAGGAAAGCGCGGCGCGAGAGAGCTTCATTTCCGTTTTTCTTCGACATAGTCCCAACCACTGAATGCCGCTATGAAGGAAGCGCGGCCCTTTGCGATATCACTGCGCGCTAACGCAGATCCCTATCCATTCGTTCTCCCGGCGCATCAGAAAATCCCGCCCGCCGCATCACAAAATCGCGATGCGAAAGCCTGAACGTTCCTGGTCCATTGAAAGCGCCGGTTGTTAAGCATTCCGCTGCCACACCAATATGGCCAATTCGTGTTGCCGGGTGGGAAGACAAGCCGCCGGCTCCGGGAACACGACACAACGAACCATATGACGGCGTAAATCGTGCCGGTTAATAACGGCTAAAAAACGGCTTGGATACAGGCGACAACGCTTGCCTGCCTTGCGTTGCAAAGATGCCACGTCAAGGCGAGGGGAAGGCATTTATAAAAGCGGCTTCGATGAAGCCGCCCCATATGTCAATCGCTACGTTCAGGTCGCACAAACGACGGATACGGAAGCCTACCCATTTGTTGACGTACATCGCTCAGCTGAGCCGCATCCTGCGCGTAGATAAATTTACGTCCCTGTCCTACCACGAGCTTGTTCACTTCGCGCACCATCTTGCCGGTTGGCATGGCGCAAAACTGATCGGCAAACTGGACCGTCGTACAAGCCAGGAATAGCTTCGTTGGGCTGATCGGAAGCGCGAAGTGACCGGCGTATTGGACCATCCCGTTGCTCATCATTATCGGCCTGTCCGACGTCATGAGCCGACGTGAGACCACGCTGATATCGATCACTCTCCAGTGCATCGTTCGAAGAAGATAGTTAACGTTGTTCCGCTGCACGAGATTGGTCATCACCAGTATCGCAGACCGCTCGACACGAGCTGGCCGATTAGTCATCAGCCACTCTTCAAAGGTTTCCGGATCGCCCGGCGCCTTAAGACTCTCATATTCCGCCTGAATTCTTGCGTCAGGCTTCCGGAGTTCGTTGCAGAAGCTTTCTTTAAATTTTGCCATTTCTTCCGGATTGCGGAAGACCATCGAGAGAACGAACCTCGTCCATGATTCTCGCGTTTTCGGATCGGCCGGTATTTGGCCCGACAGCATCATGTCTCGTGCTTTAACGGCCTCATTGTCCAGAAGGGCCATAAAGGCCTTCTCCACATTCTGCTTCGTCTCTTCAGTAGCACCGGGTAAGGTGTACAAGTCTGGAGCATAGCCCGTCTGCTTGGTGAATACGCGCTTGGTTGTCACCTGGTTTTGGTAACCGCGCTTAAACTCCTGTAGACGATTGTCATTTCCCTCCCATGGGCGAAGGTAAAATTGCGGAATATAATGGTGCTTCAACGGCGTCTCCTGGCGCCACTCAGACAATAGACCGTCAATGAAAGATCGCTCGCACTATCTCCATCGAAGGTGCAAACTTTTCACCGTGCAAAACAATCACGAGGAAACCGCTCAAGGCTGCAATGAACTTGGGAGTTATTGTCACCTTGAACCCCCGTCCACGTATGAACGTAAGATCCATCCTCTATCTCCGAGGAAACTAAATTTGTTGGTGACTAGGTCCGCCGCATGCACTCTAGCGGTATCGATATTGTAGCTCGGGCGATCCAAAGTCAATTGCATGCAGCATATCGGACAACCCTTAATGCGGAGATAACCTTTGTGAATGAACCGTAAATGTTCCTGATTTGTTTACTTAATTAGGCCGCCATAAGGGAGCAAGTGGAGGCGATGCCTATCCTTTAGGTCTCGGCTTTTTAGTGACCATCAACAACGGCGGTGTGGGTTCACGGGAGAAGGGGTCAAACCGTATCCATTCAAAAAGCATGACGAGCCCCTTCGGGGCTTTATTCTATGCGCCGACCCGCCGAGATATCTATACCATACCCCATCGCCTCAAGCTGCTTCGCTATGTCATGAGCAGCTTTGAGGTTCCTCTCATTGTAAAGTACGCTGTAGAGGGCGCTAACCTCATTCTCTTCGGTCTTCGCAAATGACTCGAAATGCGTCTCCATGGCCCTCTGCGAGTCTTGATGGAGCTGGCGAGTAGATTGAAGGTTCGCGACGACCTTGATCGTGATCTCGTCCTGAGCAAAACGCAGTACAGTTCGGCGCCCATAATCGGCCCCTCTAATGGGCTTAACGGATGGCCGCAGCAGAGCCTCAGCTACTGAATTCGAAATGGGAAACTCCGCTCGTTCGAGCAGCGCCAAACGCGCATCGAAAGTAGCCATCTGGTCCTGCAACACCTTCTCGCTCGGCGTTGCACTTTCTTCAAACTTCACTATCCCACGGGTGCGCGTGACAGGGTTGTCGACCTTGAAGCCCTCCGCGAACGTCGCGTCCAAAGCCTCCTTCAGAGCGACCTTTGCCGATACGAGCGCCTGCGGCGTTGTCACAGAGAATGTGATGTGCCTGAACAGCTTTATATCAAATGGTATCGGGTCGCCGACGCGGCTCATATGGATGATCGCCTTGTTCACGACGTGCCGGACGCCGATCTCGTAAAATACATTGGGATTGAGCGTCGTAATGTCAGCGATGACCAATTCGGCATCAAGCAGCTGTTCAATGATCTGAACGTCGATCAACCCAGGCGCAGGCATCTTGTCTGCACGGATGACCTTGTAGTTTGAATAATGCTCCGCGAAGACAGGCTTGATTATGCCGTCGAGCAGCCAGTCAGCGTGGACGCGCTCCGGACTTCCATCCTCCCCAATAGGACTTACGACAAAACATACAGGTTGCTTAACTTTGGACGGCGTCATTGTTTTTCTCCCAGCGACCCCCATCAACTAGCGGTTTTAGAAATGCCTTTCAACTTAGAGAGGAGGGTTATCCGCAGCGCGCAATCCGATGAAACTCGTGGCGTTGCAGTATCTCAATTTCTGCCAAGACACGAACAAAAACCGCACGATTACTTACGTCCGGAAGTCGCCTGTCCAACAGAAGCGGGATGGGCGGGTGGTTGCCGTGAACGCGGAGGCTTAGAGGCGGAGCCGTATGCTGTTTTTGAGCGTGCGCGCGAACACGATTGCCGTCACCGTCGTGATGACATAACGCGCCCTCCTCATCGAAGAGCATCAAGCAGAAAAGCGCATCGCGGAGGGAAAGCCGCTTTGCGCTTTAGGCGCCGATTGGAGGTCGGAATTTCTGGCGCGCAAGTGGCGCGTAAACCTACGCCACCCTGTGCCTTTTTACGCGTTTTGCGCCAGTTAAAGCACTCTGATATCGAAGCAGAAACAATCCGCGCTTTAAAGACGATACAGGATCTGGTCGTTCCAGAAGCGGTCCAGGCGCTGGAGCAGCTTGTTCATCTGGGTGAACTCGTCGGTGCCGATGCCGCCGACCTTGTCGATCGAGGCGATGTGGCGTTCGTAGAGCTTGGCGACCGTTTCGGCGATATCCTGGCCGGTTTCGGTCAGGCTGATGCGGACCGAGCGGCGGTCGATGCGTGAGCGCTGGTGGTTGATGAAGCCGAGATCGACCAGCTTCTTGACGTTGTAGGAAACGTTGGAGCCGAGATAGTAGCCACGCGAGCGCAGCTCGCCGGCGGTCAGCTCGGAATTGCCGATGTTGAAAAGGAGCAGCGCCTGGATGGCATTGACGTCGCTGCGGCCCTGACGGTCGAACTCGTCCTTGATGACGTCGAGAAGACGGCGGTGAAGACGTTCGACAAGATGAAGGGATTCCATGTAAAGATCACGGATGCCCTGATCCTGCTGGTCACGGAAGTTAGATACCGCCTGCGGCTTGATTTTCGTATTCATATTGACTGCCTCACTGTTTGTTTGGCGGTGTCGTTTTCTTCCCGCCTTGAGTGAGACCCTATCGAATACATATAAAATTCGACTTAAACCGCAGGCTTAACGGAGCCTTACTGGAAACCCCACGTTGTCTCAGGGTAAATCAACGCTTACCTGGCGGCGGTGCCGGCGCTTTTCCAGCCAGAGCAGCAGGCGGAAAATCCAATAGACGACGGCGACCATGGCATGCAGCAGGATGATCAGCTGGTTGGCGCCGAAAATGTCGGGCAGCAGCCCATGCATGACGATCTGGCCACCGGCCGCCAGCACCCAGATGACGGGACCCCATGAGACGGTCAGCCAGAGGCCGAGTGAAGCGACGGGGAACAGCACGGCAAGGCTGGTGCTCGCCACCTTCCACGGCAGGCTCAAAAGATCGAAGCGGCCGCTGCCGACCAGCGAATAGCCGACGAGCATCGCCCAATACTGCAGGCCGAACCAGAAGCAGGACACCGCCACCAGCCTCAGGAAGAGAATGAAAAGAAGATCCGCCAGCGTGCGTTTCGGTATCGTCGGGGAATCGGTTTCCATAGCGCAAACTTCGGTTTTGGGGTTGTCTCGTTGCGAGCGGTTTTCCGCCGCGGCCAATCGTCCGGTTTGGATTTTCCGGGCGCCATGATAATGAGCGCTCCGATAAATGGAATGGGCCAGGGGCAGATATCATGCAGGACAGGACGCATCTCGTCGACGAAATCACCGGCCATCGCCGCATGCGGCGCAACCGCAAGGCGGATTGGACGCGCCGTCTGGTACAGGAGAACCGGCTGACGGTCGACGACCTGATCTGGCCGATCTTCATCGTGCCGGGTTCCGGCATTATCGATCCGATCCCGGCCATGCCCGGCGTCAACCGCATGAGCATCGACACGGCCGTCGAAGCCGCGCGCGAAGCGGCCGGCCTCGGCATTCCGGCGCTTGCGACCTTTCCCAATATCGAGATGGAGCTGCGCGACGAAACGGGCTCGAACAGCCTCGAAGCCAACAACCTGATCAACCAGGCGACGGCGGCGATCAAGAAGGCGGTGCCCAATATCGGCGTCATCACCGATGTCGCGCTCGATCCCTTCACCAGCCACGGCCATGACGGCATCTTGAGAGACGGCGAGATCGTCAACGACGAGACGGTCGATCAGGTGGCGCGCGCTGCCGTGATGCAGGCCGATGCGGGCGCCGACATCATCGCGCCGTCGGAAATGATGGACGGGCGGATCGGCGCGATCCGCATGGCGCTCGATGCGGCCGGCCACCAGAACGTCGGCATCATGAGTTATGCGACGAAATTCGCCTCCGCCTTCTACGGTCCCTATCGCGAGGCGATCTCGACAGGCGGGCTGCTGAAGGGCGACAAGAAGACCTATTATATAGATCCCGCAAACGGCACCGAAGCGATCCGCGACGCCGCCCTCGACGTCGAGGAAGGCGCCGATATGCTAATGGTCAAGCCCGGCCTGCCCTATCTCGACATCTGCTGGCGCATGAAGGAGGCCTTCGGCCTGCCGACTTTCGCCTATCAGGTGTCCGGCGAATACAGCCAGATCAAGGCGGCGGCGATGAGCGGCTGGATCGACGGCGAGCGGGCGATGCTGGAAACGCTGCTGTCGTTCAAACGGGCGGGCTGCGACGGCATCCTCACCTATTTCGCGGTCGAGGTGGCGAAAATCCTCAGCAAACGCTGAATTGGATGGCGATGATTGCATTTCGTCTTGCTGACACCATATCAGCGGCATCGCTTTTCCTGAGGAGATTGAGATGAGCTACAACCCCAACCCGCTTTATGCCGCACCGGAGGACTGGCGCGCCTATAGCGGCGTGTTGAGCCGCCGTGTCTTCGCCTTCATCCTCGATTACGTCATCGTGGCGCTGCTCTGGATTCCAGCAGCGGTCGTGCTGTTCTTCCTGTCGATCCTCACGCTCGGGCTCGGCTTTCTTCTCTACCCTGCCCTCTTCGTCATCGTCGCCGGCATTTACTTCGGCCTGACGGTCGGCGGGCCGAGCCAGGCCTCGCTCGGCATGCGTGCGATGGGGATCGCGATGATGCGCGTCGACGGACGGCCGCTGGATTTCCTGACGGCGGTCGTGCATCTGGCGCTGTTCTGGATCCTCAACTCGGTGCTGACGCCGCTCATTCTGCTCGTCGGCCTGTTTACCGAGCGCAGCCGCCTCATCCATGACCTGCTGGTCGGCACGGTGACGGTGCGCACCGCCTGAAACCCGCGGCGGAGACGAAATAAAGTCTCCGCCTTCCCTTTGCCGGGTGTTGCAGGGCTCCATATCTAAAATTAGAGGACTGAAATGAAGGGCGCGAACCGCCCCGCTGTTGACGTTTTCTATTCTTAGGTCATGCTGTCAGAAAACGGCACTGTCTCGACAAGGAAACTTCCGCGACAAATGAATACGCAGACGACGCCATCCCCGCAGTTTTATCTGACGGCACCGGCTGCATGTCCGTATCTGCCGCATGAGATGGAGCGCAAGGTGTTCACCCATCTCGTCGGCCCGCGCGCCGCCGAGATGAACGATATCCTGACGCAGGGCGGCTTCCGCCGCTCGCAGAACATCGCCTATCGACCGGCCTGCGAGTCCTGCCGCGCCTGCGTTTCGGTGCGAATTCTCGCCCAGGAATTCGAGCCGACGAAATCGATGAAGCGGGTGCTTGCCGCCAATTCCGACATCATCGCCACCGAATTCGCCGCCCAGCCTTCGAGCGAGCAATATTCGCTTTTCCGGCGCTATCTCGATTTCCGCCACCAGCAGGGCGGCATGTCCGACATGACGGTGCTCGATTATGCGATCATGGTGGAAGACACGCATGTGAACACGCGAATCGTCGAATACCGTCGGCGGGAGGAAGGCTCGGGGCTGGAGGAGCGGCCGAAGGGCGAACTGCTCGCCGCTGCGCTGACCGATACGATGAGCGACGGGCTTTCGATGGTCTATTCCTATTTCAACCCGGCGCTCGAACGCCGTTCGCTCGGCACCTTCATGATTCTCGACCACGTCCGGCGCACCAAGGCGCTCGGCCTGCCGCATGTCTACCTCGGCTATTGGGTGCAAGGGTCGCGAAAGATGGACTATAAAACGCGTTTCCAGCCGCAGGAGCATCTGACGCCGCGCGGCTGGGAGCGTTTCGACCCCTCCACGATGCCCGAAAGCACCCACGACTGAATGTCTTTTCCGACCGCTCTTTCCGACCACCGGAAGGGCCTGCTGCTGACGGCGATCGGCGGCCTGGCGCTTTCCATGGATATCCCGCTCGTCCGCCTCGGCGAGGGCGACATCTGGTCGGTCCTGGGAGTGCGAAGCGCGGCCACCGTTGTCGCCACGCTCGTCATCCTTGCAGCAATGCGCCTTGCCTCGGGCAAATGGCCGGTCCTCGTTCCCGGGCGGCCTGGCGTTCTCGCCGGTCTGCTTTACGGTCTCTCGTCGCTGACCTTCGTGCTCGCTATCTTCAACACGACCACCGCCAATGTCGTCTTCATCGTCGCCTTCAACCCGATGTTCGGGGCGCTTCTTTCCTGGATTTTCCTCAAGGAGAAGCCGCGGCCCGCGACGCTGATCGCCATGCTGTTCATGATCTTGGGCGTCGGGCTGATCGTACGCGAAGGGCTTTCCAGCGGCCATTTCTTTGGCGACGCCATGGCGCTGCTCAGCGCGCTCATTCTTGCTGCAGCCATCACCATCGGGCGTGCCTCGCGCCGGGAAATGGGCTTCGTGCCGCTGCTTGCCGCCATCCTGCCGGCCGCGCTCGGCCTCGCGCAAGCTCTGCCCTCGGGGCTTTCCATCGCCCATCCCGGCTGGATCCTCGTCAACGGAGCCATCATGATGCCGGTCGCCTTCTGGTGCCTTGCGACCGGGCCGCGCTATCTTTCCGCCCCTGAGGTCGGCATGTTCTACCTGCTCGAAACGGTGCTCGCCCCGATCTGGGTCTGGCTGATCTTCGCGGAAACGCCGGCGACGATGACACTCGTCGGCGGCAGTATCCTGGTAGCCGCGATCGCCGGGCATTGTTTCTGGATGGTACGAGGGAAGAGCGTCAGGCAGGCCGCTGAGTAGATGTTGTCGGCTCTCCGCACCCATGTTATAACCTTGTTGCCACACAGAGAGATAGAGCGATGAACGTCACGATCCGCAAAATCGGAAACTCCGAGGGTGTCATCATCCCCAAGGAGGTGTTGCAGCGGTTGGGCCTTAGCAGCGGCGACAGCCTGGAACTGCGGGAGATCGAGGGCAACATTCACCTCGTGCCGGAATCAGCAGATCTGGCTGAACAAATGCGGGCAGCCCGCATCGGCATGGAAAAATATCGGGTAGCGCTCCGCGAACTCGCGAAATGATACGGCTGAAATGGCTCAGCCGCCAAGCCGTCGAAAATATGCATGCTGAGCAGATTGCCGAGCATGGCGGCTTGTCGGGCCTACGGGATGCCAACGCGTTGGAAACAAGCTTGGCACGCCCACCCAACAAAGCTGCCTATGGCGAAACCGATATCTTCGTACTCGCCGCAGCCTATCTTTACGGCATTGTGAGAAACCATCCCTTCGTGGATGGAAACAAGCGCACCGGCTATCTTGCCGCGTTTACTTTTCTCTATATCAACGGTTACATCATTGATGCCGATAACCCGGAGGTTATCGCATTTGTGCTAGACGTCGCCGCCGGCGAGATCGATGAGGAAGGCGCAACCCGCTTCCTTCAGGATTTCAGCGTGCCGCTCAACCCGTAGCCTTCAGCTGCTGCTGTTCCAGCTCCCTGCCGAGCCCTTCGACTACATGCGCCCAGCCTTGCCGGGTCTTTTCCTCGTGTTCGGCCCATTCGGCGCACATTTCGTGGGTCAGCGTCAGGCGGCTGCCGCCGCCGAGAGGTTCGATATCGATCTCGACGCGGTCGCAATTGTGGTCGTGCTCCTCGACCGAGAAACTGAAGGCCATGTGCCGAGGGCGTTTCAGCTCCAGAAAAACTCCCTGATGGAAGGCATCACCGGTCGGGCGGCGGTCGACGATGAAGAAACGGCCGCCGACACGGGGATCGATCTCGGCACGGATGACATGGCCCTCATCGGTCGCAAACAGGAAGCGGCGGGCAATTTCGGGATTGAGCCAGGCGTCGTAAACGGCAGCGGGCGGCGCCTTATAGGTGTGGCTGACATGCAATTTGATGGTATTGGCGGCGGGCATCGATTTTCCTCCGTTAAGGCCGCGCGCCTCCCCAGGGCGCAAAAGCTACAGCCGCACCGTCCGCCCACGGAACCGGCCTTCTCTTATTTTTGATAACAGGAGTGAGATAGAGAAGTTCCCACGCCCGCCAAGAGCGGAGCGCGGAATTTACTTATGGGTCAAATCAAGGCGTTACGACGCACCTGCCTGTGAGGCGCGCCGCGCTGCAAGGCTCAGCCGGCGAACTTGCCGCTGCGCGGGAAGCCCTTCGGCACGGTGCGTCCGGCGGTGGCGCGATCGCCCAGCCATTCGGCAAGCTCGTCCTTGTTCTTCGTGAACGTGCGGCCGGCGCTGTCTTCCCAGACGAGGCCATCCGAGATCGCGAAGCAGCGGACGTCGGAAATGCCGCCATCCTTGTAACGCTGCAAGCGCACACCCTTGCCGCGCGACATTTCCGGCACCTGCACCAGCGGGAAGACCAGCAGCTTGCGGTTTTCGCCGACGACGGCGATATGGTCGCCGGTGACGGGCACGAGCAATTGTGTTTCCTCGGGCAGCGCGACGTTCATGATCTGCTTGCCCTTGCGGGTGTTGGCGACGAGCTCAGCCTCCGGAACGACGAAGCCGTTGCCGGCAGTCGAAACGATCAGCTGCTTGCGCGAGGGATCGTGGACGAAAGCGGTCAGCACTGCCTGGTCGTTATCCATATCTACCATGATGCGCAGCGGCTCGCCGTGACCGCGGCCGCCCGGCAGCTTGTCGCCGCCAAGCGTGAAGGCCTTGCCGCCCGTCGTGACGATCAGGATCTTGTCCGTCGTCTGCGCCGGGAAGGCCACCTTCAAGCCGTCACCTTCCTTGAAGGTCAGCGTCGCCGTATCGGCAATATGGCCCTTTAGTGCGCGGATCCAGCCCTTTTCGGAAATGACGACGGTGATCGGTTCCTTCTCGATCATCGCCTGCTGGATCGCTTCCTCGTCGGTTTCGGGCGCGTCGGCGAACTGGGTGCGGCGGCGGCCGACCTCGGTCGCCTTGGCGAATTTCTTCTTCACCTCGCCGATTTCCCAGGCGACCGTCTGCCACTGCTTGTCGTCGGAGGCGAGCAGCGCCTCGATCTCGCTTTTTTCCTTGGTGAGTTCGTCGAACTCCTTGCGGATCTCGAATTCTTCCAGCTTGCGCAGGGCGCGCAGCCGCATGTTGAGGATCGCCTCGACCTGATTGTCGGTCAGGTCCCATCGCGCCATCATGACGGGCTTCGGCTCGTCTTCCTCGCGGATGATCCGGATCACCTCATCGATGTTGAGGTAGGCGATCAACAGGCCGCCGAGGATTTCGAGGCGCTTGTCGATGGCCGCCAGGCGGAAGCGCGAACGGCGCTGCAGGACTTCGCGACGGTGGTCCAGCCACTCCTTCAGCACCTCGTTCAGCGCCATGACCCTGGGGATGCGGCCCATGGACAGGACGTTCATGTTCAGCGGGAAGCGGCTTTCGAGCTCCGTCAGCTTGAACATCGATTCCATCAGGATCGTCGGATCGACGCTGCGGCTCTTCGGCACCAGGACGATACGGATATCCTCGGCCGATTCGTCGCGGATGTCTTCGAGCAGCGGCAGCTTGCGGGCAATCAACAGCTCGGCGATCTTCTCGATCAGCCGCGACTTCTGCACCTGGAAGGGAATTTCGGTGACGACGATCTGGTAGCCGCCGCGGCCGAGATCCTCGGTCTGCCATTTCGCCCGCACGCGGAAACCGCCGCGGCCGGTACGGTAGCTCTCGATGATGCTGTCGCGGCTGTCGATGATGATGCCGCCGGTCGGGAAATCCGGGCCGGGAATGAACTCGACGAGCTTCTCGACGGTCGCGTCGGGATGCTTGATCAGGTGCAGGGCGGCGTCGCAAAGCTCGTGGGCATTGTGCGAGGGGATCGAGGTCGCCATGCCGACGGCGATACCGGAAGAGCCGTTGGCGAGCAGGTTCGGGAAGGCGCCGGGAAGGACGACCGGCTCGGAATTCGATTCGTCGTAGGTGTCGCGGAAATCGACGGCATCCTGATCGATGCCTTCGAGCAGCAGTTCCGAGACCGCCGTCATCTTCGATTCGGTGTAACGCATGGCGGCAGGGCTGTCGCCGTCGATATTGCCGAAATTGCCCTGGCCGTTGACCAGCGTGTAGCGCTGCGAGAAATCCTGGGCGAGACGGGCAAGCGCGTCGTAGATCGACTGGTCGCCGTGCGGATGGTAGTTACCCATCACTTCGCCGACGATCTTGGCGCATTTCCTGAAGGCCGAGGTCGGCCGCAGCCCCATCTCGTTCATCGCATAGACGATGCGGCGATGAACGGGCTTCAGCCCGTCGCGCACGTCAGGCAGGGCGCGATGCATGATGGTCGATAGCGCGTAGGCGAGATAGCGCTGCTCAAGCGCCGCCTTGAGGTCGACCGGTTGAATGTTGTCGTCGTCTCCGCCCGAAGGCGGCAAAATCTCTTGTCCCATGGGCCTTGACTAGCTCAGAAGAGCCCGGGGGGCAAGGAATCCAGCCTATTGCAGCTGTGGATGAAGTCTTCCGGCCGACATCAAAGGATGAGACAAGCTGTTCGTCGCAATTTCGATTTCGTTTGCCCTTCCCTTCAACAAAAAATTAGTGGGCTGCAATATAAAGCCGGCCTAATCCGTAGTAGCGTAACTGCAGATTTCCAAACCGCCACACGCCACCAGAGGAATCACCCCATGAACTTTTACCGGACAACGCGGCTGATGCTGTCGAGCGCAGCCTTTTTCTCGCTCGCCGGCTCGGCTTTCGCTCTCGACGGCGCCGACTTGCTGAAGAAGCTCAATGCCGCCTATGCCGAACAGGGCGGAACGATTTCGGCTGACGGCGTCGACATCGACGGCACGACCGTGATTTTGAAGAATGTCAGCGTCAAGCCGACCGGCGGCGAGAGCCTCGCCATCGGCGAAGTCACCCTTTCCGGCGTGGAAGAAGACGAAGACGGCGGTTATTACATCGAAGAAGCCGCCTTCCCCGACATCAATACGACGAAGGAAGGCGTCACGGTGACGGCGCAGGAGCTGACGCTCGGCGGCATCTCGGTCCCGGCAACGCCGGGCGGTGACTCGCTCGACACCATGATGCTCTACGAAAACGCCCATACCGGTCCGCTGAAGGTGGTCAAGGATGGTGCGGAAGTCTTCTCCGTGCTCGAAAGCGACATGAATCTGACGCTGCGCGAAGACGAATCCGGCTTCGATTTCGACGGCGCCTTCAAAAGCATGAAGGCCGATCTCAGCAAGGCCGAGGACCCGCAGAGCAAGGATGCGATCGAGAAGCTCGCCCTGCAGCACGTTCAGGGCGACATCACCATGAAGGGCGCCTGGGAACTCGCGCCGGGCACGATCGACATTTCGGAATTCGCTCTGGACTTCAACAACATCGGCAAGCTCAATCTCGGCTTCAAGATCTCCGGCTACACGATGGCTTTCGTGAAGTCGCTGCAGGATGCGATGAAGGAGTCCGAGGCCAATCCGAACAAGGAGCAGGCGCAGCAGGCGCTCGGTCTCGCCATGCTCGGCTTGATGCAGCAGCTCTCCTTCGAGGGCGCACAGGTGCGCTTCGAAGATGCCTCGATCACCAAGCGCGCGCTCGATTATGCCGGCGCGCAGCAGAACATTTCCGGCCAGCAGATGGCGGATTCGCTGAAGGCGATGACGCCGATCATGCTGGCGCAATTCAATGTGCCGGAGCTGCAGAACGCCGTATCGGCGGCCGTCAACACCTTCCTCGACGACCCGAAGAGCCTGACGGTGAAGGCCGCGCCTGAAAAGCCGGTGCCGTTCCCGACGATCGTCGGCGCTGCCATGGGCGCTCCGAACACGCTGCCGCAGGTGCTCGGCGTCAAGGTTTCGGCGAACGACTGATCGGCTGTTTCATTCTTGAAGGGCCTGGCAGCGTGTGACTGACCCCAGCAGCTGGTGTCAGTCACGACCGTCAGGCCCTTTTCGTTTTCAGGCACGATGGCGGGCGACCTCGGCGATGGCGAGGTCTGCTATATCGAGCAACTCTTCATGGGATGCGCCGTCCCTCGCCTGCACCGACATTCCCTGGACGATAGCGGCGAGGAATCGCGCCAGCGCGCGGGCATTGGTCCCGGCCTTGATATCGCCCTCGCGCATGCCGCGCTCGATCCTTGCTGCAAAGGCACTCAGCGACTGGCGGCGCAGCGCCGCAACATGATCGGCAACGGCGTCGTTCTCGGTGGCGCAGTTCAGTACCGCCGTCGAAATCATGCAGCCCTTCGGATGTTCCGGCGCGGAAAAGATTGCAGCCGACCCTCGCAAAATATGCTCGAAGGCGGAGACGGTGTCGATCGGTTCCCCAAGCGCTGAAAAAGTGTTCGCGCCAAGCCCTCGGTATTGCTGCAGCGCCTCGCGATAGAGATCGGCTTTCGAATTGAAGGCGGCATAAAGGCTTTGCGGCGTGATGCCCATGGCGGCCGTGAGATCGGCGATCGAGGCGCCCTCATATCCGTGCGCCCAGAAGGTTTCGCGGGCGGCGGACAGAACCGTCTCGCGGTCGAAAGCCGGCGGGCGGCCGCGGCGGCGGGCGGGAGGGTTTTTCACGTCGGCACTATTTTTCACAATGATCACTCTAGAAATTCGAGGCAGCTTGCTATATTCAGGAACGGTCATTGTGATTATAGAAGGTTTAATCTGATGAGTCTTCCCCTCGAAAAGGCAGAGGCCAACCGGCGTTCATCCCTCGGCGCGGCTGTTGACGCGGTAATCACCAATGCGCTCGACGAAAAGCGGCTTGTCGGAGCGGTGGTGCTGGTCGCCCGCGACGGAGAGATCGTCCACCGCCGCGCCGGCGGTCTTGCCGATCGCGAGAAGGGTCTGGCGATGCGCGAGGACACCATCTTCAGGCTTGCCTCCATCACCAAGCCGATCGTCACCATCGCCGCGATGCGGCTCGTCGAGGAAGGCAGGATCGGGCTCGACGACGCCGTGACGCGATGGCTGCCGGATTTCCGGCCGAGGCTGGCTGACGGCAGCGACGCAACCATTCGCATCCGCCATTTGCTGACCCATACGTCAGGGCTCGGCTACGGCTTCTCCGAAGAGGACGGCGGTCCCTATATCAGCGCCGGCATTTCAGACGGCCTTGACGAACCGGGACTGCCGCTCGCCGAAAATCTCAGGCGGATCGCCAGCGTGCCGCTGCGTTTCGCGCCGGGCAGCGACTGGCAATATTCCCTTGCCATGGACGTTCTCGGCGGCATCGTCGAAGCGGAAACCGGCATGCCGTTGGGCGAAAGCGTTGCCGAACTGGTGACGGGGCCACTTGGGCTTACCGACACCGCTTTTTCCGTCCGTGACCGAAGCCGGCTTGCGGCCGCCTATATGAATGCTTCGCCGGAGCCGGCGCTCATGGGCGAGAATGCCGTGGTGATGTCGCTGATGGGTCCCATCCGGTTTGCGCCGAACCGTATCTTCGATCCCGCCTCCTATCATTCAGGCGGCGCCGGCATGGCGGGAACGGCGGCTGACGTGCTGACCATCCTCGAAACCATCCGCAAGGGCGGCGCACCGCTGCTCTCGAGCGAAACCGTGCGGATGATGACGACGGACCAGGCCGGCGGCCACCGCCAGCGACACGAGCCCGGTTCCGGCTTCGGCTTCGGCTGGTCCGTTCTCACCGATCCGCTCGAGGCAGGCGTCCCCTTCCCCGCCGGCACTCTGAAATGGGGCGGCGTCTATGGCCATAGCTGGTTCATCGACCCGGTCAACGGATTGACCGTCGTGGCGCTGACGAACACGACGCTGGAAGGCATGTGGGGCAAGTTCACGGTCGATCTCCGCGAAGCGATCTACGCGGAACGGTGAGCGACCGAGACGGCAAAAAGCCCGGCGACAGCATCGCCGGGCTTTTGCATTCACGCTGACAAAACCGTCAGTCCTTTTTGACCGGCGGGATCGGCCGGATTGCGAGTTCGCGCAGCTGCGTCGGCGTTGCCGGGCTCGGCGCGCCCATCAGAAGATCCTGGGCCTGCTGGTTCATCGGGAACAGCGAGATCTCGCGAAGGTTCTTCGCGCCGACGAGCAGCATGATGATGCGGTCGATGCCGAAGGCAGCACCGCCATGCGGCGGGGCGCCGTACTGGAAGGCGCGGTAGAGGCCGCCGAAACGATCCTCGACATCCTGCTGGCTGAGCCCCACCTTCTCGAAGGCAGCGACCATGGTTTCAGGCGACTGGTTACGGATCGAACCGGAAGCGATTTCGAAGCCGTTGCAGACCGCGTCATACTGGAAGGCCTTGATCGTTAGCGGATCCTGGTTCTGCAGCGCATCGAGGCCGCCCTGCGGCATCGAGAACGGGTTGTGTGCGAAGTCGACCTTCTTTTCTTCCTCGCTCCATTCGAAGAAGGGGAAGTCGACGATCCAGCACAATTCGAAGCGGTCGCGATCGACGAGGTTCAGCTCTTCGCCGGCCTTGGTGCGGGCTTCGCCCGCGAACTTGTAGAACTTTTCCGGCTCGCCGGCGACAAAGAAGCAGGCGTCGCCGTCATCGAGGCCGAGCTGGGTACGGATCGCATCGGTGCGCTCCTCGCCGATGTTCTTGGCAAGCGGACCGGCGCCTTCGAGCTTGTCGCCTTCCTTGCGCCAGAAGATGTAGCCGAGACCCGGCTGGCCCTGGCTCTGCGCCCAGGCGTTCATGCGGTCGCAGAAGGCACGCGAGCCGCCTGTCTTGGCCGGGATCGCCCAGACCTGGACCTTCGGGTTGGAGGCGATCATGCCGGCGAAGACCTTGAAGCCGGAGCCGGCGAAATGCTCGGTCACCGCTTCCATGACGATCGGGTTGCGCAGATCCGGTTTGTCCGAACCATATTTGCGGATCGCCTCGTCATAGGGGATGCGCGGCCATTCCTTGGTGACCGGCTTGCCTTCGGCGAACTCCTCGAACACGCGGGTCATCAGCGGGCCCATCGTGTTCCAGACGTCTTCCTGGGTCACGAAGCTCATTTCGAGGTCGAGCTGATAGAATTCACCCGGCAGGCGGTCGGCGCGCGGGTCTTCGTCGCGGAAGCACGGCGCGATCTGGAAGTAGCGGTCGAAGCCTGCGACCATCAGCAGCTGCTTGTACTGCTGCGGCGCCTGCGGCAGCGCGTAGAAGGTGCCGGGATGGATGCGGCTCGGCACGAGGAAGTCGCGCGCGCCTTCCGGCGAGGAGGCCGTCAGGATCGGCGTCGTATATTCGGTGAAGCCGGCCGTGCCCATTTCGCGGCGCATCGCCGAGATCACCTGGGTGCGCTTGACGATATTCTTGTGCAGGGTCTCGCGGCGCAGGTCGAGGAATCGGTACTTCAGCCGGACATCTTCCGGGTAGTCCGGCTCGCCGAAAACAGGCAGCGGCAGCTCCTTGGCGGCGGAGAGAACTTCGATCTCCTGCGCATAGAGTTCGATCTCGCCGGTCGCCATCGTCTTGTTGACGGTCTCTTCGGTGCGGGCCTTGACCAGGCCGTCGATGCGGATGACCCATTCGCCACGCACGGTCTCGGCCAGCTTGAAGGCCGGGCTGTCGGGATCGGCAACGACCTGGGTGATGCCGTAGTGGTCGCGAAGGTCGATGAAGAGAACGCCGCCATGGTCGCGAACGCGGTGGACCCAGCCGGCGATGCGGACGGTCGAGCCGACATCCGTCTTGCGGAGGGCGGCGCATGTGTGGCTGCGGTAGCGATGCATGATCTCAAATCCTGGCATGTGGTGAGACGGCTGCAAGGGCTCAAAGACCCTCAAGCGCCGACAAGAAAATCGGGCGGAAAAGCGCATGGACGGTCCGATTTGTCAAGGCTTGGCGCGCGCAGCCGGGTGTTTGGCACGGGTTTATGGCGAGGCTGCGGCGTCAACGCTGCGGCAGTTTGGCCCGCGCCTTCCATATTGATGAAAATGCCGGTCAACTTTAAAAGGACGCATTCTCATCTTGGAGCGCCCCATGCCTCTGCTGACCCGCCGCAACCTGCTGAAGGCATCCGCCGTTGCGGGCGCCTATGGCGCCGGTATCGGCATTGCCGGTAAATTCGGGCTTGCCGAGGCAGCGCCGGAGCCGCAGGTGCTGACGGCGTTGAAGACCGAGGCGATGCTGACCGCGGCGGGACCGACCCGCGATATCATGAGTTGGGGCCAGGACGGCATGCCGCCCACTCTCAGAATGACGAGGGGACGGCCCTATGCGGCGCGGCTGATCAACAAGCTCGACGAACCGACGACGGTCCATTGGCATGGGCTTCGCATCGACAACGGCATGGACGGCGTACCCTTCATGACCCAGCCCTACGTCTATACCGGCGACAGCTTCGACTATGCCTTCACGCCGCCCGACGCCGGCACCTTCTGGTATCATCCGCATTGCAATACGCTGACGCAGATGGGGCACGGCATGACCGGCGTCATCGTCGTTGAGGATCCGGCCGATCCGGCGTTCGACGCGGAGGTGGTGTTGAATCTACGTGACTGGCGGCTTGGCGGCGACGGCCAGTTCATCGCCCCCTTCCGACCGCGTGACGCCGCCAAGACCGGCACCTACGGCACGGTGCGCACCGCCAACTGGCACCGGGAGCCGCAATATGACGCGCCGGCCGGCGGGCTGGTGCGGCTGCGCATCGCCGTCACCGACGTGACGCGCATCTTCTCACTGAAGATGGAAGGCGCCGATGCGACTGTTATCGCGATCGATGGCAATCCGGTGCCGAAGCGCTTCGCGCTCGACCTGCTGCAGATCGGGCCGGGGCAGCGGCTCGATCTGGCCGTGCGCATGCCTGACGGCGAAGGCGCCGTCGCGACGCTCGAGGATATTCGCGGCACGACGCCGAAGACGATCGCCAGCCTGCGCGCCATCGGACAGTCGCTGAAGCGCAATGTCGGCGATCTTGCTCTGCTTGCCGAAAATCCCGTGCCGAGGGCCGATCTTTCCGCCGCCGAGCAGATCCCGCTGGTTCTGAGCGCCACGGCGGAGAATGCCGCCGTCGAGAGTATCTGCGGCACGCTCGGCTACAGCTTCTGGGCAATCAACAAGGTGCCGTGGCCGGGCGATACGCCGGATCCGACCGCTCCGCTTGCGGAATTGAAGCTCGGCAAGAGCTATGCCTTCAATCTGGAGAACACCACGCCGCATGCGCATCCGATCCATCTGCACGGAATGAGCTTCACGGTGATCTCCTCCTCGACGCGGGCCGTGATGCCGCTGGTCTCGGATACCTACCTCATCCAGCCGGACGAGAAGGTCCAGCTCGCCTTCGTCGCCGACAATCCCGGCGACTGGCTGCTGCATTGCCATATCATCGAGCACCAGAAGACGGGCATGACGAGCTATCTCAGAGTGAGCTGAGGTTCGGTTTGCCACAGTTTGGACGTGATTCTTAGCCAGCAGTGCGGGAAGCTTATGCTGTTGTATTGACATATCGAACCGAAAGGAGAAGGAAGGTTCAACCGACCTTTTCCTTGCGAATGAAATGATATGATCGAAACCACCGCCGATTTGGCGGCCGCCTGCAAAGAGCTGGCCAAGTCCGACTTCATTACCATCGACACCGAATTCCTGCGCGAAACGACCTTCTGGCCGGAGCTCTGCCTGATCCAGATGGCGAGCCCGACGATGGAAGTTCTCGTCGATCCGCTGGCCAAGGGCATCGATCTCGCCCCCTTTTTCGAGCTGATGGCCGATACGAAGGTGCTGAAGGTCTTTCATGCCGCGCGGCAGGACATCGAAATCATCTTCAATCGCGGCAACCTCATTCCGCACCCGATCTTCGACACGCAGGTCGCGGCCATGGTCTGCGGCTTCGGTGACAGCGTCTCCTACGACCAGCTGGTGAGCCGCATCAAGAACGTCCATATCGACAAGTCGTCGCGCTTCACCGACTGGAGCCGCCGGCCGCTCTCCGACAAGCAGCTGGAATATGCGCTGGCCGACGTCACCCACCTGCGCGACGTCTACCTGTCGCTGAGCGCGCAGCTCGACCGCGAAGGCCGAACGTCGTGGCTTCGCGAGGAGATGGACATTCTCGAATCGCGCGAAACCTACGACATGCATCCCGACGATGCCTGGCAGCGGCTGAAGATGCGGTTGCGCAAACCGCAGGAACTGGCGGTCCTGAAATTTGTCGCCGCCTGGCGTGAGCGTGAGGCGCGCGCCCGCAACGTGCCGCGTTCGCGCGTGCTGAAGGATGATGCGATCTACGAGGTCGCCCAGCAGCAGCCGAAGGACGCCGAGGCACTCGGCCGCCTGCGCACCATTCCCAAAGGCTGGGAGCGCTCGGCCGCCGGCGCCGCGGTCGTCGAAGCCGTCAATGCGGCGCTCGCTCTTCCGAAGACCGAGATGCCGCATGTGCCG
This sequence comes from Rhizobium sp. J15, assembly GCF_002531825.1. Taxonomy (GTDB): domain Bacteria; phylum Pseudomonadota; class Alphaproteobacteria; order Rhizobiales; family Rhizobiaceae; genus Rhizobium. The sequence goes on from NZ_NWSX01000006.1 coordinate 165,436, forward strand.
CGCCAGACGCAGGCGCCCGAGGGGGCTGCTGCCGCAGTCGAGCTCTTGAAAGTGCTCCTGAAGCTGATCTCGGAGAAACACGGCGTCGCGCCGAAGGTGATCGCCAACAGCGAGGACCTCGACAAGATCGCCGCCGACGGCGAGAAGGCCGATGTCGCCGCCCTGCACGGCTGGCGACGCGATCTCTTCGGCGAGCCGGCGCTGCAGCTCATCCAGGGCCAGATCGGATTGCGGTTCGCCGGCCGGAAGGTCGAAACCGTCAGCCTCTGAAACCAAATCGAATTCGCTTGACGCTTTTTTCCCAGCTGAAACAATGACCGGGAAAACTTCAGGACGAAGAGTCGGCATGCGGGAAATATCTCCGACGCAGAACTGGATCTTGATTGCGCTGGTGCTGGCTGCCAGCGGCGTCGTCTACGATCTGATGTTCTACTCCAATCAGACGCCCGTCATCGGAGCGATCTTCGCGCTGTTCATCGGCATGCCGATCCTCGCTTTCGAGCGCAAGGTGCTGTTTCGCACGCTTTACAGGCGCATCCAGAGGCTGCCGACTTTCGTTTTCATCATCACCGAGCTGGTGATCTACGAAATCCTGATGAGCATCGGCTTTGCCTGCGCCGGCCTGCTGCTCTGGGCGCTCGGCGTGTTGAAGCCGCCGTCTCTCCTCGATCTCGTCATCATGCCGTTGGAGATCTTCCTCTATGCGCTTGCCGTCTGCTCGGCGCTGATCTTTATCCTGCGTGTGCGCGAGTTGCTCGGCCGCGAAGTATTCATCAGCATGCTCATCAGCCGCTATCGCAATCCGCGCAAGGAAGAACGTGTCTTCCTGTTCATCGACCTCGTCGATTCGACGGCTTTTGCGGAGAAGCATGGCGATCTCCGGGCGCAGCAGCTGCTGAGCTCGCTGTTTGCGACCTTCGCCGAGCCCGTCCGGCGCCACAAGGGCATGATCAACGACTATGTCGGCGATGCCGCGATCATCACCTGGCCGCTTGCCCGCGGCATCAAGGATGCGCGCTGCGTTCGCTGCATCTTCGATATCCTTGCCGATATCGAGGCCAATGCCGCCGGCTGGCGGAAGAGCTACGGGCAGGTGCCGAAGCTTCGCGCCGCTCTTCACGGCGGCGAGATCATTACCGCGGAAGTCGGCGTCGATCACCACAAGATCAGCTATTTCGGCGATACGGTGAACACCACCGCCCGGCTGGAGACGCTCTGCCGCAGCCTGAACAGGCACGTGCTGATCTCTGCAGAGCTCGCGGGACGCATGACGTTTCCCGACGAGATTTCCTGCGAGGATCTCGGCATCCATGCCGTCAAGGGACGCGGCCAGGCGCTTGGCGTCATGGCGCTTTCCTCGCGCGCGGTGACCGTGCTGAACACGCCCGCGGTCATTCTGCACGGCTGAGCAACGGGCCTGGCCTCACGTCACCAAAGCTTCATTCAACCGTCAATTCGCTGACACGGAAGCCCTGTTAAGCGGAGGCATTGGCATCCGTTCCCAGGGGATATTATGAAGAAGGTCCTTTTTGCTTCCGTATCGCTTTTCATTCTGATTGCCGGCCCCGCTTCGGCCGACCAGCAGGAATTTCCGGCCAAGCTCGCCGGCCAGGCGATCCTGCCTGCCAACACCATGGTCCCGGCTCCGGCCGACGCTCCTGAGTTCCTCAAGCATTCTGGCAAGTTCACGACGGCGGACCGCAAGCGCACCGAGGCGCTCGCCACCGTTCCCGGCAAGGACGGCGCCCGCGTCACCGACCTGAAGCTTCCCTTCGACGGCCAGCCGATCCAGGGCTTCTCGGGCGTCAAGACGATGACCGACGGCACTTTCTGGACGCTCTCGGACAACGGTTTCGGCTCGAAAGCCAACTCTTCGGACTCCATGCTGTTTCTGCACCAGATGAAGTTCGACTGGACGGCCAACAAGGCCGAGGTCGTCAAGAACCTCTTCCTTTCCGACCCCAACAAGATCGCGCCCTTCCCGATCGTCCTCGAAGGCACGGATACGCGTTACCTCACAGGCGCCGACTTCGACATCGAATCGATCCAGCCGGTTGCCGACGGCTTCTGGCTCGGCGACGAATTCGGTCCCTACATCCTGAAGGTCGACACGGAAGGCCGCCTGACCGACGTGATCCCGACCACGCTCGACGGCAAGCCGGTGCTTTCGCCCGACAATCCGCTGATCCAGCTCTCAGGCAATCCGGTCGCAAAGATGCCGGTCTTCAACCTGAAGCGCTCCGGCGGCTTCGAAGGCCTCGCCATGTCGAAGGACGGCTCCAAGCTCTACGGCCTGCTCGAAGGCGCCATCTACAAGGATGACAGCCAGATGGAATCAGCCGACGGCCACACCGCCATCCGCGTCATCGAGTTCGACGTCGCCGCCAAGAAGTGGACCGGCCGCAGCTGGCTCTATCCGCTCGAGGACAAGGGCGTGTCGATCGGCGACTTCAACATGCTCGACGACACCACCGCCCTCGTCATCGAGCGCGACAGCGGCGCCGGCACTGCCGACAAGGCCTGCGCGGACCCGAAGCAGCCGAAGCCGGACTGCTTCGAAGCTCCGGCCGTGCTGAAGCGCGTCTACAAGATCGAGTTCAACGACGCCAATGCCGGCAAGGCCGTCCGCAAGATCGGCTATATCGATCTCCTGAACATCCAGGATCCCGACAACAAGAAGAAGGCCGGAAGCAAGGCCGGCGTCTACGACATGCCGTTCGTGACCATCGAAAACGTCGACCGCGTCGACGCCACCCACATCATCATCGGCAACGACAACAACCTGCCCTTCTCGGCCGGCCGCGCCGTCGACAAGGCCGACAACAACGAATTCAGCCTGCTTGAGGTCGGCGCGTTTTTGAACGCGAAGTAATCGCGATTCCTGGTACGAAATATGGAGGGCGGCGCGAAGGTTCCGCCCTTTTTTGAGGGCATGCCGTGCGGCATAACGGCCGCAATTCAGCCTATTCGAACCGGAACGCCAGCCTTTTGTTCGTCAGCCGCGACAGCTGCTGCAGGCGGCCATCCAGGCGTTCGCCGGCGAAGTCCCGGTATTCGGGGGGCACGACAAATTCGAGATCGAGATCCGGGTTCGACGACTTGCGGAAGGTCAGGTTCTTGACGATCCCCGGCATCGAGGCGGAGAAGAGGTAGACGACGCGCAGCATGCCGCCGAGCAGCTTGGCGCGGTCGATGAACTGGGGTGTTGCAATCTGCGCCAGCGGACCGGTGGCGCCGTCGTCGTGCAGACCTTCGAAACGGTAATAATTGCTGAGCGCGATGAAGGCGCGGCCAGGATGGCTGATACCGACGAAGGAGGAGTGGGCGATGACGTTCAGCGCCTGCAGGCCGCGATAATCGGGATGGGCGCGCCAGCTGATATCGGCTAGCAGACAGGCAGCCTGGCGATAGCGGCTTTCCTCTTCGCTTTCCTGGACGTCGAAGAAGGGCATCATGCGCCCGGTCCATTCCGCCAGCTCGCGGGCATGCTCCGGTGAGCGGGCACGCAGAATGGCGAGCTCACGGGCAGCAGCCAGCAGCGGATCGGCCCTGCGTTCGGATTCGGACAGCAAGGAATAGAGATAGCCCTCGCGCACGCCCTGTGCCGAAAAGGAAATCACCGAAGGCTTCATCGCAGTCAGCACTTCCTGCATGGCGATGGCGCCGAAGGGCAACAGCGAGCGGCGATGCTTGGATACGGCCTGAAAGGCCGGCTCCTTGGAATCCTTGGCGGCGACCACCTGATCGAGGAACTGTATCATCGCGCCGAGGGAGACTTCGTAGCCCTGCATCATATGCAGCGGATAACGGGTGATCTCCATGTGCAGCTTGGCAATGTTTCGCCACGTGCCGCCAACCGCATAGAATGTGCGCCCCTCCCCCCTGGAGAGAAGCTTGGCCATCTTGACCTGCTTGCGGGCAAAGGTGCGCGCTTTGGAGAGCGAGCCGCCGGCATATTCGGACAGCCGCAGGCCGCCGAGCGGCAGCGTCACGCCGTTGCTGACGTCCTTGCCCCTGATATCGATCAGTTCAAGGGAACCGCCGCCGAGGTCACCGGCGATGCCATCCGGATTGAAGAAGCCGCTGATGATCCCGAGTGAGGCGAAGCGAGCCTCCTCCTCTCCCGACAGCACACGAACATGGCGTTGCAGGATCGTCTCGGCCTGATGGATGAAATCCGGTCCGTTGCTCGCCTCGCGCGCGGCGGCGGTCGCCAGCACATACATGGTGGCGGCGCGAGCCTGATCGGACAAAGCCTTGAACCGGTGAAGGGCCTGGAGCGCGCGCGCAACGCTTTCCTCATCCATCTTCCCGGTGAGGGCTATGCCCTTGCCGAGGCCGCAAAGGACCTTTTCGTTGAAGAGGATGGTCGGCGAGCGGGACAGTCCTTCGTAGACGACGAGACGAATCGAATTCGATCCAATGTCGACCACGGAGACCGGGGCGATCCCCGGAAGGCGCCCCTGGGCTTCAGATTCAACCATTTAGGTCCAGTTTTACTTGTTGTTGCGGCCTTCAAGCAGGCCGGCGATCAGCTTCGGCGCACTGGACTTCAAGGCTTCACCACGGCCTGAGAGGCTCGGATTCGTCATGAAATACTGCTGCGCATTAAACGGTTCCTCGCCTCTGCGCACTTCCATGCGCCGCGACGTACCGTCGGGCAATATCTCGTAGCTTTGCTGATTGTCAATCACGTTGCCGAGCATAATCTGTGACAAGACCTGCTCGTGAACGGTCGGGTTCGTCAGCGGAACCATGGTTTCGACGCGGCGGTCGAGATTTCGCGGCATCATGTCGGCCGAGCCGATGTAAACCAGCGCCTTGTCGGACGGCAGGCCATGGCCGTTGCCAAAGCAGAAGATGCGGCTGTGCTCGAGGAAGCGGCCGACGATCGACTTGACGCGGATCTTTTCCGAGAGGCCCGGCACCTGCGGACGCAGGCAGCAGATGCCGCGCACGACGAGGTCGATCTCGACGCCGGCATGGCTGGCGCGATAGAGCGCGTCGATGATGTCGGGATCGACGAGGGCGTTCATCTTCATCCAGATCGCGGCCGGCGCGCCGTTCCGGGCGTGCTGAATCTCTTCCTCGATGTGGCGCAGGATGCGCGAGCGCAACGTATAGGGCGAGATGGCGAGCTGCATGCCTTCTTCAGGCTCGCCGTAACCGGTGATGAAATTGAAGATGTTCGCCATGTCGTGGGCGATGACGGGGTTGCAGGTGAAATAGGAGAGATCGGTATAGATCTTGGCGGTGATCGGATGGTAGTTGCCGGTTCCCAGATGGCAATAGGTCCTGAGCTTGCCCTCCTCGCGGCGGACGACCATCGACATCTTGGCGTGGGTCTTGAGCTCGATGAAGCCGAAGACGACCTGCACGCCGGCGCGCTCGAGATCGCGCGCCCAGCGGATATTCGCCTCTTCGTCGAAGCGCGCCTTGAGCTCGACCAGCGCCGTCACCGACTTGCCGGCTTCGGCAGCATCGATCAGCGCACGGACGATCGGGCTGTCGTTGGAGGTACGGTAGAGCGTCTGCTTTATCGCCAGGACGTCAGGATCGCGCGCAGCCTGGAGGAGAAACTGGACCACCACGTCGAAGGATTCGTAGGGGTGGTGGACGACCATGTCCTTTTCGCGGATGGCGGCAAAGCAGTCGCCGGCATGTTCGCGGACGCGCTCGGGAAATCGCGCATTGTAGGGCTGGAACCTGAGATCGTCGCGCGGCGCCTTGGTGATCTCGGACAGGGTGTTCAGCGCCAGAAGGCCCGGCAGAACGGCGACGCGATTGTCGGGAATGCTCAGCGCCTGGACGACGAACTGGCGGAGCGAGGCCGGCATTTCGGAGTCGGTCTCGATGCGGATCACCTTGCCGCGGCGGCGGCGCTTCAGCGCCGTCTCGAAGAAGCGGACGAGATCCTCGGCCTCTTCCTCGACTTCGATATCGCTGTCTCGGATGATGCGGAACGTACCGGAACCCTGCACCTCGTAACCCGGATAGAGCCGGTGGATGAAGATGTTGGCGACATCTTCCAGCGTGATGTAGCGAATGGTGCCGGCGTCATCCGGCAGGCGGACGAAACGGTCGAGCGCCGGCGGCAGGCGCAGCAGCGCCGTCATCGGCTCGCGGCCGCTCTTGCTGACGAGCTGCAGGCCGATCGAGAAACCGAGATTCGGAATGAACGGGAACGGATGGGCCGGATCGATCGACAAAGGCGTCAGCACCGGGAAGATCGACTGTTCGAACTCGTTTGCCAGCCACTGGCGATCGGCCTCGCTCAAGGCGCCGGGCCGCACGATCAGAATGTCTTCCTTGGCGAGATACTGCTGCAGCACGGCAAGCGAAGCCTGCTGCTCCATCTGCAGATGATCGATCTCCTGCAGGATCGAGTCGAGCTGTTCGGCCGGCGTCTTGCCGTCGGGGCTGCGGATGGCGATGTTCTGGCGCACCTGGCCCTCGAGGCCGGCAACACGCACCATGAAGAACTCATCGAGGTTTGCGGCCGAGATCGACAGGAAGCGAACCCGCTCGAGCAGCGGATGCTCGGTATTCAGCGTCTCTTCGAGGACGCGGCGGTTGAACTGCAGCCAGGAGAATTCGCGGTTGATGAAGCGCTCTGGGCTCGTGAGCAGCTCTTCCAGCGGGGGCATGTTGTCGTTGGTCTGCGGGAAGACTTCCTGATTTTCTGCGACTGCGCTGTCCATGATCCGCTTCCCCCGTTTCCAATCGCGACGGCGAATATATCAGTTTCACGACGGAACTGTGACAGTCAATCGGCCGGTTCCGAATTTCCCAATTCATTCAATACTTCGGCAGCAAGAGACCGGGTGATTTTCGTGCCCCGCGACAGGGCCAGCCGGTCCAGCCTGTCGACGATCGTCTGGGCCGCGTTGAGCGACCGCTCCATCCGGTTGACGATATAGAGCACGAGTTTGTCATCTATATAAAGCTGCCGGTCGGCGAAGAGCTTGACGATCACCTGCGACAACAGCGCCTCATCGGGTTCGCCGATTTCGACGACGGTCGCAGCCTTGAGACGAGAGCGCAGATCGGGCAGCTGAACCGGCCAGGACATCGGCCAGAGACGGCTTGTTATCAACAGGCTGGTGCCGTTTTCGCGCACGCTGTTGATGACGTGGAAGAGCGCGTTGTCGTCAAAGCCCTGGCGGTCGGCATCCTCGAACAGCACCGGGCCGGCGGCTGCGGCAACCGCGGCGTCCGAGCCAAGCTCGGGATGGATGCTGACGGCGCCGCTCAACTCGCTCCAGATGCGGGCGAGATGGGATTTTCCCGAGCCGACGGGGCCGGCGAGCACCACGACCGGCGACGGCCATTCCGGCCAGGCATCGACGATCGAAACGGCGGCGGCAAGGCGCTCCGAGATCAGCAGATCGTCACGGCCGCTTGCGGCATCGTGCGAAAAGAGCAGCGACAACTGCTCCGCGGCCTTGCGCTTCAGCACAGCATTCTTCACGTCATTCATTGGGAACTGATTTCGTCTTCCGGGCGCGGGTACCAGGCGACCCGCCAAAATAAAGATCGCTCTGAAGGTAGCGTGAAAGCGCGAAACGGACAAGAACGCCGACGGCGGCGGCAGCCGGCACGGCGACCAGAAGACCGACGAAGCCGAAAAGCGCGCCGAAGGCGAAGAGCGCAAACATCAGCCAGACCGGATGCAGGCCGACGCTGGAGCCGACGAGCTTCGGCTGCAGGATGTTGCCTTCCAGGAACTGGCCGCTGAAGAAAACGACGAGCACCAGGCCGATCCAGGGATAATCCGGCCAGAACTGCACGAGCGCCACGCCGACGGACAGAACGAGGCCGACCAGCGAGCCGACATAGGGAATGAAACTGATCATGCCGGCAAAGAGACCGATCAGCAGGCCGAAATTCAGCCCGACGAGAGACAGCCCGGCGGCGTAATAGATGCCGAGGATGAGGCAGAGCGAGCCCTGGCCGCGAATGAAGCCGGCGATCGCTTGGTCGATCTCCTTGGCGATCTGGCGGACATCGGCGACGTAATCGCGCGGGATCCACTGATCGACCTTGGAGACCATACGGTCCCAGTCGAGCAGGATATAAAAGGCGACGACGGGAGTGACGACCAGCAGCGATATGACGTCGACGATCGCCTTGCCGGAATTCCAGATCTGCGCGAAGAGCCCGGTCAAGAAGCCCATGCCCTCGGAGAGGATGCCGGAGAAATTGTCCTTGATCGTGCCGGCCTGGCTCCTGACCCATTCCGGCAGCAGCGAGTTCTTCGAATTGTCGATGAACTGCTGCAGCTGGCTGATATAACCCGGCAGCCGTTCGGCGAAATCGTTGAACTGGCTGACGAGCACGGGAATGAGGATCATCAGCGCCAGGGTGAAGGTGATGACGAAGGCGATCAGGATGACGATCGTCGCCATCATGCGGCTCAGACCCAGCCGCTGCAGTCTGTCTGCCACCGGATCGAGGAAATAGGCGATCGCCATGCCAGCGATGAAAGGCAGCAGGATCGAGCTGAAGACATAAAGAAAGGCGATGAAGAAGACGAGCACGGCCAGCCAGAAGAAGATCTGGCGCTTCAGACTGTTGCCGCTGACATGCTGTGGCATCGCTTCCCCGCTGATGGCTCGCCGCCGCTAAACGCCGCGTCTTCTGCGACGCGGTCATCAGCACATAGGATGCAGGCGCAAAGATGGTCAACCCTGTCGCGGCAATTCCGGAAAATGCCGGCTGAAGACGCGGGAAATTGGGGGCTTTTCCCATGCAGCGCTTGCATAAACGCCCCTGCCATGCAATTGCGACCGGCAGATGACGCGGCATGTTGGCCGCCTGAAAAACAGCCATCGGAGACCAGCATGAGCCAGTCTGGGAAAAACGGCCTGACCTACAGCGACGCAGGCGTCGACATCGATGCCGGCAACCTCCTCGTCGAGAAGATCAAGCCGGCGGTGCGCTCGACGCGCCGTCCCGGCGCCGACGGCGAAATCGGCGGCTTCGGCGGGCTCTTCGACCTCAAGGCAGCGGGCTTTACCGATCCGGTTCTCGTCGCCGCCAATGACGGCGTCGGCACCAAGCTGAAGATCGCGATCGACGCGGACTATCACGACACCGTCGGCATCGACCTCGTCGCCATGTGCGTCAACGATCTCGTCGTCCAGGGCGCCGAGCCGCTATTCTTCCTCGATTACTTCGCGACCGGCAAGCTCGACCCCGACCAGGGTGCCGCGATCGTCGGCGGCATTGCCGCCGGTTGCCGCGAGGCGGGCTGTGCGCTGATCGGCGGCGAGACGGCCGAAATGCCCGGCATGTATTCCTCCGGCGACTACGACCTTGCCGGCTTTGCCGTCGGCGCTGCCGAACGCGGCAAGCTGCTGCCCTCCGGCGACATTGCCGAGGGCGACGTGATTCTCGGCCTCGCCTCGTCAGGCGTCCATTCCAACGGCTTCTCGCTGGTACGCAAGATCGTGGAACTGTCCGGCCTCGGCTGGGATGCGCCGGCGCCGTTCACCGAAGGCAAGAAGCTCGGCGAAGCCCTGCTGGAGCCGACCCGCATCTATGTGAAGCCGCTGCTGAAGGCGATCCGCGAGACGGGTGCGCTGAAGGCGCTCGCGCACATTACCGGCGGCGGCTTCCCGGAAAATATTCCGCGCGTGCTGCCGAAGCACCTGGCGGCCGAGATCGATCTTGCCGCCGTCAAGGTCCCGCCGGTGTTTTCGTGGCTCGCCAAGATGGGCGGCGTCGAGGCCAAGGAAATGCTGCGCACCTTCAACTGCGGCGTCGGCATGATCGTGGTCGTCGCCGAAGAGAATGCCGCCGCGGTATCGCAGGCGCTCGAAGCCGAAGGCGAAAAGGTCATAACGCTCGGCCGGATGATTGCCCGCGCCGAAGGCGCTGCCGGCACAGTCTATAAGGGCACGCTTGCCATATGAGCGCGCCGCGCAAACGCGTCGTCGTCCTCATATCCGGCGGCGGCTCCAACATGATGGCGCTGGTCGCCGCAGCGAAAGCGGCCGACTATCCGGCTGAAATCGTCGGCGTGATATCAGACAAGGCGGAGGCCGGCGGCCTCGCCAAGGCGGCCGCCGAAGGCATCGCCACCTTCGCCTTCCCTCGCAAGGACTATGCCAGCAAGGAAGCGCATGAGGCGGCGATCTTTGCCGCCCTCGATAAGCTTTCGCCCGACATCCTCTGTCTGGCGGGCTACATGCGGCTGCTGACGGCGACCTTCATCCAGCGTTATGAAGGCCGCATGCTCAACATCCACCCTTCCCTGCTGCCGCTGTTTCCTGGCCTGCACACCCATCAGCGCGCCATCGACGCCGGCATGCGCATCGCCGGCTGCACGGTCCATTTCGTCACCGAAGGCATGGACGAGGGTCCTGTCATCGGCCAAGCCGCCGTTCCGATTCTCACAGGCGATACGGCCGAAAGCCTTGCGGCGCGCGTGCTCACCGTCGAACACCAGATCTATCCGCAAGCGCTGCGGCTCTTTGCCGAAGGCGGTGTGGCGATGGAAGGCGGCAAGGCCGTGGGCACCCAGGGTTCGGCCGCCGTGCCCAAAGCACAGCTGATTTCGCTGATCGGCGATCGGGCTTAAGCCGCCAGCGCCCGCAACGGATGCAGCGTGCCATCGCTGTAGACGAAGCGGCCGGCGCGGAAGGTGGCGCGGATGCGGTTGATGTCGCCCGGCTCGACCACGACCAGATCGGCGCGCTGGCCGATGGCGATTTCGCCGCGATCCTGAAGACCGGCCGAACGGGCAGCGTTGCCGGTCGCCATGGCGACGGCGGCCGGGAGGCCGCCTTCCACCATTTCCGCGAGCTTGAAGATGCCGGGCACGAAGGCGGCTGGATGATAATCGGCGGCGATGACGCTGAGCAGTCCGGCCCTTGCAGCATCGAGCGCGCTGAGATTACCCGACATCGACTGGCCGCGCAGCGCGTTCGGCGCGCCCATCAGCGTCCAGAGGCCGCGGCGGCGCGCCTCTTCGGCCGCAGGCGCGGTAACCGGAAACTCGCTGATGGTGACGCCGAGATCGTGCATTTCGGCAACTTTTTCGACGCTGTCGTCATCATGCGAGGCCAGCGACAGCCTGTGCTTCAGCGACAGCGCGACGATCTCCTTCAGCTTGGTCTCGATTTCGGGATTGTTGCGCATGGCGATGCGCTTGGCGACGATCTCGGCCGCCATGTCCTCGGAGACGGCGCGGCGCTCGGAAATGCTGAGGATATAGCTCTGCAGGTTGTTGTACTGACCCTGGCCCGGCGTGTGGTCGGTCAGCGAAACCATGTCGATCTCACCGGCGTTCAGCAGACGCTCCAGCACGGCGGCGGCGCCGATATTGGTGATTTCGTAGCGGGCGTGGACGCGGTGGTCGATCAGGAGATTGTCGCGCAGCCGGTTGATGCCCTCGATCACGGCCGATGTCGTCTCCAGCGAACGGACATGGCCGTAGACGCTTTCGGTCGCGAAGGAGACGGCGGCAAATGCCGTCGTGACGCCGGCGGCGGCAAGCTTCTTGTCGAGTTCGTGAATGCCGAAATCGATCGGCATCGTCGCATTCGGCCGCGGCGCGATCTCGCGCTCGATCATGTCGCCGTGCAGATCGACGAAACCTGGCATCAGCAGCCGCCCGCCGCCATCGATGACGGCACCGGCAACCGGTTCCGGCCGGATCTCGGCGATGGCGCCATCCTCGACACGCACGGAACCTTCACTCACCACCTCGTTTGGCAGAACGAGGGTGAAATTGCTGAGCCACATGGCCTTCTCCTGAGCGATCCGAGGTTGACAAGCCGCAGCGGATAGAACCGCTCCATGACATTCGTATGAAATCGTAAGCGCTATTATCTCAATGCGGAAAACGGGCCGCCAAGCCGCCCTAAGACCGCCTCATCCGCTATCGAATTTTGTGTCTGTTCAAGGCCGCCCATTGCAGCAGCACGATCGTCTTGGCGTCGAAGATCTCGCCGGTTTCGATCATCCGGGCCGCCTCATCCAGCGGAATTTCAAGAACCTCGATATCCTCATGTTCCTCGGCCAGACCGCCGCCTTCGGCGACGCGGTCGGTGGTATCGATGAGGGAAACGAAGAAATGAATGACCTCAGCGATAGCCCCCGGCGAGGTATAGGATTTGAAAAGGAAGCGGGCCTCACGCAGGCGGTAGCCGGTTTCCTCCATCGCCTCGCGGCGGATCGCCTGTTCGGGATGGTCATCGTCGAGAAGGCCGGCCGGCACCTCGATCGTCCAGGCAGGATCGCCGTTGAGATGCACAGGCAGACGGAACTGGCGGACGAGGACGACGCGGTCACGCCTGGGATCATAGAGCAGAATGCAGGCGGCCGGCGTGCGGTGGTAGACCTCCCGCTTCAGCCGCTGGGTCGCGCCTTTGCGGTCGATATAGTCGAGCAGATAGCTGCTCAGCCGCGTCCATCCATTCGACAGAATTTCCTCGCCGACGATCTTCACCCGTGATTTCGGCTGCATCATACCGTGTCCTTGCGAAGCCAGACCTTGTTGTCGTGCACGGCCGCGCCGCCATAAGGCGCGACCGGATCGGCGCCGGTCAGGACGTTGATGCCCTCGCCGTCCACATGCGCCTTGTTCGGCCAGAGGCCCTCGGCGATCAGTACGCCCGTCTTCACCTCGGTGGTGATGCGGGCGTGGATGCGCAGATCGCCGCGGCCGTTGCCGATGCGGACGAGTTCGCCATGCGCGATGTCATTGGCCTCGGCATCGACAGGATTGACCATCACCTCGGGGCGGCCTTCCTTCTGGCGGGAGGTCTTGGTTTCGGAAAAACTCGAATTCAGGAAGTTGCGGGCGGGCGACGTGGCGAGGCGGAAGGGATGCTCAGGGTCGGCCACTTCGATGACATCGACCTGATCGGGAAAAGCAGGCAGCTCGGCATGCGGCCCAAGCACGCCGATCGCGGCCGGGGGCTTGTTCGGCGCCGGCTGGTTGATCCAGTCCGGCCGGAAGTGGAACTTGCCGTCCGGATGGGCGAAGCCGTTCAAAAAATGCGCCTCCTCGAAAGCCGGCTGGCGATCGAACCATTTCTGTTCGAGGAAGTGGTCGTAGTCCGGCAGGTCGCTCGATTTCAGGATGCGGTCGATCATTTCGCGGGCGGTGAAACCGAAACCCGGGCGATCGGCGACGCCGAGGCGTTTTGCCAGTTCCTCGATGACGAAGAGATTGGTGCGCACGCTGGGCGGTGGCTCGACCAGCTTCGGCCCCAGCAGGATGTGGTTCTGGCCGCCGGCCCGGTAGATATCGTCATGTTCGACGAACATCGTCGCGGGCAGCACGATGTCGGCAATCTCCGCCGTTTCGGTCATGAACTGCTCATGGACGGCGACGAACAGGTCGTCGCGGGCAAAGCCGCGTCTGACGAGGCGCTGCTCGGGCGCGATGTTGGCGGGATTGGTGTTCTGGATCAGCATGGCCGTCACCGGGCCGCGATGGCGCAGCGCCACCGGATCGCCGGTCAGCACGCGGCCGATCTGCGACTGATCGAGCATGCGAATATCCGCGTCTTTCATCGACCGGCCAGTCAGCTCCACATTATTCATGCGGAAAATATCGCTGTTCGAATGGAAGGCGCCGCCGCCCTCATATTGCCAGGAGCCGAGAACGGTGGCTACCGAGGCAGCCGCGTGCATGGCGACCGCGCCGTTGCGCTGGCGGGTGAAGCCGTAGCCCAGGCGGAAGAAGGTCTTCTTCGTGGTGCCCACGAGACGGGCAAAGGCTTCGATCTCCTCGACGGAAAGGCCGGTGATATCGGCAGCCCATCGCGGCGTCTTCGTTTTCAGGTGCGCTTCGAGACCGGCCGGATCGTCGGCGTATCTAGCCATGTATTGGCGATCGGCATAGCCGTCGCGGAAGGCGACGTGCATGACGGCGCAGGCGAGTGCCGCGTCGGTGCCCGGCCTGACGATCAAGGCCATATCGGCCTGCTTCATCGTCGGATTGTCGTAGATGTCGATGACGACGATCTTGGCGCCGCGTTCCTTGCGCGACTTGATCGCGTGGGTCATCACGTTGACCTGGGTCGAAACCGCATTGGTGCCCCAGATGACGACGCAGTCGGTGCGGCCCATCTCGCGCGGGTCGGGGCCGCGCAGCACGCCGGTCGCCATGGTGAAGCCGGTCCAGGCGGGATTGGTGCAGATCGAAGAGAAGAAGCCGGAATAACGCTTGGCGTGGCGCAGACGATCGATCGAGTCACGCTGCACCCAGCCCATGGTGCCGGCGTAGAAATAGGGCCAGATCGCCTCGCTGCCGTCTTTGGCCTCGGCCTTCACGAAAGCTTCGGCGATCTCATCCAGCGCATCGTCCCAGGAAATCTGCTGCCACTGCCCTGCCCCCTTGGCGCCGGCGCGGCGCAGCGGATGCATCAGGCGGTCGGGATGATAAAGCCGCTCGGCATAGCGGGCCACCTTGGCGCAGATGACGCCCGCCGTATAGGAATGATCGCCCGCGCCGCGCACGCGGCCGATGCGGCCATCCTCTGATATCTCGACCTCGAGCGCGCATGTGGAGGGACAGTCGTGCGGACAGGCCGTGTGGCCGACCTTGCTGTCCAGCTTGGGGGATTTGGCGTGGATGGGGGTCGCAATGTTCATGGCATTTGTATATGCCAAGCCTTGAATGGCCAAAAGCCACAAAAGCTCCCCATGACGTGAATTCATACGGACATCAGCGAAAATGAACTACCGCCACATCTACCACGCGGGCAATTTTGCCGATGTGCTGAAACATGCCGTGCTGGCGCGGCTGATCCGCTACATGCAGAAGAAGGAAGGCGCCTTCCGGGTGCTCGACACCCATGCCGGCATCGGGCTCTATGACCTTTCCTCCGAGGAAGCGCAAAAGACCGGAGAGTGGCAGGGCGGCATCGGGAAATTGATGGAAGCGGATCTGGGATCCCAGGTTTCCGAACTGCTGGAACCCTACCTCTCGGCGATCCGCGAGCTCAATCCGGAGGGCGGCATCCGCTTTTATCCCGGGTCGCCGAAGCTTGCGCGCATGCTGTTCCGCCCGCAGGACCGGCTGTCGGCGATGGAGCTGCATCCCGAAGACTTCGCCCGCCTGCACCGGCTGTTCGAAGGCGATCACCACGCCCGCATCACCGAGCTCGACGGCTGGCTGGCGCTCGGCGCGCATCTGCCGCCGAAGGAAAAGCGCGGCATCGTACTCGTCGACCCGCCCTTCGAGGAAGAGGACGAATATGAGCGACTGGCCCAGGGGCTGGAAAAGGCCTATCGCCGCTTTCCCGGCGGCACTTACTGCCTGTGGTATCCGCTGAAGAAGGGCGCGCCGATCAAGGAGTTCCACGAGACGCTGCAGGCGCTCGACATTCCGAAAATGCTCTGCGCCGAACTGACCGTTCGCAGCGACCGCGGCATTACCGGACTGACCGGCTCCGGCCTCGTCATCGTCAATCCGCCCTTCACGCTGAAGGATGAACTGCATCAGATGCTGCCGGCCTTGAAGGACCATCTGGCGCAGGACCGCTTCGCCTCGCACCGCGCCTTCTGGCTGCGCGGCGAGAACAAGACCGTCAAGGACGATTGACCTTTCCGAAAATCGATTCCGATTTTCGGGCTTATGCGCTAGCGTCGGAAACTGTCCCGCCTACAGATCTTACAAATTTTCATCAGGTGTCCCATGAAGCTGCTTTGTTCATCCACCTCGCCTTATTCCAGCAAGGTCAGGATGGCCGCGCACTATCTGGGCATCGAGCTGAACGCCATACGGGTCGATACCAATACCGGGCCGGCGATCCTGGTGGACAACAATCCGCTCGGCAAAATCCCCACGCTTCTGACCGATGACGGCGCCTCGATCTTCGACAGCGTGGCGATCATGCATTTTTTCGACCGGCTGACGAAGGGCGGGCTCTACCCTTCCAAGAAGGGTAAGCGCACGGATGCCGAGGTTCTCGAAGCGCTCTGTGACGGCATCTGCGATTGCCTGCTCGCAATCACCTACGAGCGGCGCTTCCGCGACGAGGAAAAAATTTACCAGCCCTGGATCGATCGGCAATGGAAGAAGGCGACGGCCGGGCTCGCTCATCTCGGCGCCAACCCGCCGAAGTTAGGCAAGAGGCTGACCGGCGGGCATTTCGCGCTCGCCGCCACGCTCGATTATCTCGACCTGCGATTCAAGGACCAGTGGGAAGCCGACCATGCGCCGCTGATCGACTGGCTGGCGCAGTTCGAAAAGAAATTCCCCGCCCATCGCGAGCTCAAGACAACCGCCTGACCCGCGGCTCGGTACAGGGCCGCCTGCGAATGACGGCCAAACCGCAAAAAGCCGGGCGACGTGCCCGGCTTCTTTAATTTCTGGATATGCTCTCGGCTTAGAACTTGACGCCGATACCGAGCTTGACGCTGTTCTCGTCGTAACCGCGCGAGAAGCTGCCGGAGTCGAGGTCGTAGTCCTTGCTCTGGTAATCGGTGTAGCGATATTCCAGGCGCGTCGTGATGTTGTTGGTCACGAAGGCTTCGACACCGGCGCCGACCGTGTAGCCGAAGTTCGTCTTGCTTTCAGACGAGGTGTCGTCGGAAACCTTGACGTCGCCGATGGCAAGACCAGCCGTACCGTAGAGCAGGAAGGGGTTCATGTCGTAGCCGACGCGGCCACGGACAGAGCCGTTCCAGCCATACTTGTTCTCAACACCGCCCGAGGAAACGTCGTCGCCGCTGTAGCCGAGATCGGATTCAACGCCGTAAACGATCTGGCCCTGCTGCCAGTTGTAGCCGGTGAAGACCTGGCCGCCGAAACCGTAGGTGTGGCGATCGGAACCGAAGTCACCCATGTTGTAGGTGCCGGCGCCGCCGAGGTAGAAGCCCTCCCAGTTGCCGGCCGGCTTGACCGGGGCGTCCTGGGCAACCGGTGCTTCCGGAACCTGATCGACGGCATCAGCCGCCTGAGCTGCCGAAATGCCCGCAATCGCAAAAGCGGAGGCCATGAGGCCAGCAATGAGTACACGCATACTTTTCTCCTTTCAGTCCCGCACCACTTGATCACTGTCTCTCAGCGAAGCATTGGCGGGAAATTTGCCAGATGTCCCTTCCGGATCGAGACTGAAATTGGAACTGAATTGCGGATTTGAAAGAGCCAAATTGTGATATCATTGTGGCTGCCGCATGGCCGAAATTCGATGTTGCTTGGAAGCAACATACACTTCATTAACCCTACTGAAGAGTTAAACTTAAATTACTTATTTTAAGAAATCGCATTCTTAAATAATACATAGAATATCCGGGCCGCGGACGCAACCGCCGCCGCCTATTTATATAATGTCCGCCGGCCCTTATATAGGTTGCACACAGACTCGCGGGACCAGAAGGCAGGATTTTGAACCACAAAAGACTTCGCTCAGCCCTCATAACAGGGGCTGCCAAGAGAATAGGCCGGGCAATCGCCGAAGACCTTGCTGCAAATGGCTTTTCCGTTGCGATCCACGCCAACGGCTCCGTCGGCGAGGCCGAGGAGCTGGCGGCGGAATTGCAGCGAAAGGGGCAAGGAGCGATCGCGCTGCAGGCCGACCTCACCGATATCGGCCAAACCGGAGAGCTCATTGCAAAGGCCTCCGAAGCCATTGGACCGCTCGATCTGCTCGTCAACAATGCGTCGGTCTTCCAGCATGATTCCGCCCGCAGCTTCAACGCCGCCACATGGGCCCTGCACTTCGACCTGCATGTGCGTGCGCCTTCGATCCTGGCGTCCGCCTTCGCGCAGCAGATGCCCGCCGAGGCAGTGGGGCTGATCGTCAACATCATCGACCAGAGGGTCTGGGCGCTGAGGCCCAGCTTCTATTCCTATACGCTCTCCAAGTCCGCGCTGTGGACGGCGACGCAGACGCTCGCCCAGGCACTGGCGCCACGCATCCGCGTCAACGCCATCGGGCCTGGTCCATCGATGCCGAGCGAGCGGCAGGCGCTGGAGGACTTCCAAGCGCAGGTCTCAGCCCTTATCTTGCAGCGAGGGCCAGCACTGGAGGAATTCGGACAAACGATTCGCTTCCTTTACGACACGCCCTCGATCACCGGCCAGATGATTGCCCTCGACGGCGGCCAGCACCTTGCCTGGCAGACGCCCGATGTGGCGGAGATTACGGAATGAACGGACGAAAGCTGCCGGATGGCGGCGTTCTCTACGACGAAACGGATGAGAATGAAGACGATATCGAGGTGGAAGGCGATGCTTCCGCCTCGCCGCTCGCGGCAGCCGTCGACTGGAATGCAGGCAGCCTCAACGAGACCGGCCTCATCGGCGCGGATCTGATCGGCGAATTCGTCAAGCGCCTGCCGAACAGCCCGGGCGTCTACCGCATGTTCAATGCCGAGGGCGACGTGCTTTATGTCGGCAAGGCGCGCAGCCTGAAGAAGCGCGTCGGCAATTACGCCGTCGGCCGCGTGCATTCCAACCGCATCGCCCAGATGGTGCGCCAGACGGCGAACATGGAATTCGTGACGACGCGCACGGAAACCGAAGCACTGCTGCTGGAAGCCAATCTGATCAAGCGCTTGCGGCCGCGTTTCAACGTGCTGCTGCGCGACGACAAGTCCTTTCCCTATATTCTCATCACCGGCGACCACCGCGCGCCCGCCATTTTCAAGCATCGCGGCGCAAGGGCGCGCAAGGGTGACTATTTCGGGCCCTTCGCTTCGGCCGGCGCGGTCGGGCGCACGATCAACTCGCTGCAGCGCGCCTTCCTGATCCGCACCTGCACCGACAGCGTCTTCGAGACGCGTGCCCGGCCCTGCCTGCTTTACCAGATCAAGCGCTGTTCCGGACCGTGCACGCACGAGGTCAGCGACGAGGGTTACGCCGAACTGGTGCAGGAGGCGAAGGACTTTCTCTCCGGTAAGAGCCAGAAGGTGAAGTCGCATATGGCCGAGGCCATGAACCAGGCGGCCGAGGACCTCGATTTCGAGCGGGCGGCGATCTATCGCGACCGCCTGGCCGCACTTTCGCACGTGCAGAGCCATCAGGGCATCAATCCCGCCGGCGTCGAGGAGGCCGATGTTTTCGCCATTCATCACGAAGGCGGCGTCTCCTGCATCCAGGTGTTCTTCTTCCGCACCGGCCAGAACTGGGGCAACCGCGCCTATTTCCCGAAGGCCGACCCGCAGCTTTCCAGCGCCGAGGTGCTGAATGCCTTCCTCGCGCAATTCTATGACGACAAGCCGGTGCCGAAACAGATCATGCTGTCGGAAACGGTCGAGGAGCTGGAACTGCTCGCGGCGGCGCTCAGCGAGAAGGCCGGACACAAGGTCTCCATCCTGGTGCCGCAGCGCGGCGAGAAGCGCGATCTGGTCGAGCACGTCATCGGCAATGCGCGCGAAGCGCATGGGCGAAAGCTTGCCGAAACGGCTTCGCAATCGCGGCTGCTGGAAGGCTTCAGGGAGACCTTCGGGCTTGCCTATGCGCCGCAGCGCATCGAGATCTACGACAACTCGCACATCATGGGCACCAATGCCGTCGGCGGCATGGTGGTGGCGGGGCCGGAAGGCTTCGTGAAGAACCAGTACCGCAAGTTCAACATCAAATCGACCGACATCACCCCCGGCGACGACTTCGGCATGATGCGCGAGGTGATGACGCGGCGCTTCTCGCGGCTGATCAAGGAGGAAGGCATTCCCGACCGGACGGCACAGGCAACCGCCGCCGATGCCGCGGACATGCCCTTCCCCGCCTGGCCCGACGTGATCCTGATCGATGGCGGCCAGGGGCAGATGACCGCCGTGCGCGCCATCCTGGCAGAGCTCGGGATCACCGACAGCGTGACGGCGATCGGCGTCGCCAAGGGCGTCGACCGCGAAGCCGGACGCGAACGCTTCTTCCCGCCCGGGCGCGAAAGCTTCACGCTGCCGCCGCGCGATCCGGTGCTCTACTTCATTCAGCGCATGCGCGACGAGGCCCACCGTTTTGCGATCGGCTCGCACCGGGCGCGGCGGAAGAAGGAAATGGTCAAGAACCCGCTCGACGAGATCGGCGGCATCGGTCCGTCGCGCAAGCGCGCGCTGCTTCAGCATTTCGGTACAGCAAAGGCGGTTTCGCGCGCTGCTCTTTCCGACCTAATGACTGTGGAGGGCATATCGGAGGCCGTCGCCAGGCAGGTCTATAACCATTTCCACGACGACGCCGCGAAATAACCGGCCTCCGTCGCAAATTCCACGCAAAGGCGGCGAAAAGACAGAAAGAATGTTGACGGTCCGCGGTCAAAGCCGTCATCTACCGCATCGGCCCGAAAATCGGAATCGATTTTCGTAAAGACGCGCGGCGCTGTCGCGGCGCATCAATTCAGAGAACGATCCCATGGCATCGCGTGCGTACAGCATTCCCAATCTTTTGACCTACGGCCGTATCCTCGCCGTGCCGGTGATTGTCCTCTGCTTCTTCATCGAAGGCAGATTGTCGATCAGCAATACGGCGCGCTGGGTGGCGCTCTGGATCTTCGTCATCGCCTCGATCACCGATTTCCTCGACGGCTATCTCGCCCGCATCTGGAACCAGACGTCGAATATCGGCCGCATGCTCGATCCGATCGCCGACAAGCTGCTGGTCGCCTCGATCCTTCTCTTGGTCGCGGCCGACCAGACCATCGCCGGCTGGTCGATCTGGGCGGCGATCACCATTCTCTGCCGCGAGATCCTGGTTTCCGGCCTGCGCGAATATCTGGCGGCGCTGAAGGTCAGCGTGCCGGTGACACGGATCGCCAAGTGGAAGACGACGCTGCAGCTCGTCGCCATCGCCTTCCTGCTCGCCGGACCGGCCGGCGACGAGATTTTCCCCTATACGACGCAGACGGGCATCGCGCTCTTATGGATCGCAGCGCTGCTGACCATCTACACCGGCTACGATTATTTCCGCGCCGGGCTGAAACATATCGTGGATGACGAGGAATGACGCGGCTTGTCTATTTCGCCTGGGTGCGCGAACGCATCGGCAAGGGCGAGGAGGAGATCGACCTCCCCTCCTCGGTCGTCACCGTCGCCGATCTTCTGAATCATTTGAAGACGCTGGGCGAAGAATATGAGGCCGCACTTCAATATCCCGACGTGATCCGCGTGGCGCTCGACATGGAGCATGTCGAACATGACGAGCCGATCTCCGGCGCGAAGGAGATCGGGATTTTTCCGCCGATGACGGGGGGATGAAACCCGGTTCGTCTGGGTTTTAGAAAGCTTACAATGGGTAGGACTGCGCACTTCCCTCTCTGCTCCCTCATTCCTGTGCTTGTCACAGGAATCCAGTGCGCCCAAGTCCTCGGGCGCGGGAGAAGCACTTGCCAAAAGGAAAGAGTCGTTCACCGCGCCGACGCGCGGTGGCTGGATTCCTGTGACAAGCACAGGAATGAGGGAGGTTGCGGCTTCGGCAGCGCATCAAAGCAGCGGAGGATTTCGCTGTGACCATCCCCCCCACCATCCGCGTCCAGCGCGAAGACTTCGATCTGCAGGCCGAGGTCGACCTGCTCTCCAAGGGCAAGCCCGGCATCGGCGCGGTCGTCACTTTCTCCGGTCTCTGCCGCGATGACGGCGGTGTGCTGGCGGCGCTGGAGCTCGAGCATTATCCCGGCATGGCCGAAGCCGAGATGGCTCGCATCGGCAAACTTGCCGTCGAGCGTTTCGGGCTGCTCGGCCTGACTGCGATCCATCGCTACGGCAAAATCGCCGTGGGTGAGAATATCGTGCTCGTCGTCGCGGCCGCGCCGCACCGGCAGGCGGCATTCGACGGCGCCAATTTCGTCATGGATTTCCTGAAAACCGCCGCCCCCTTCTGGAAGAAGGAGCACGGCAAGGACGGCGCCGCCGGCGACTGGGTCGCGGCGAAGGACGCCGACGATGCGGCGCGCGACAAGTGGAAGTGACCGGCTTTTTCTAAAGAATCACGCGCTCCCTGCGGCTCATGACCAGGAGCAGGACGAGCAGCGAGAAGATGACGAGATCGCGCCAGACGAAGGGGCCGTAGGCGCCCCACATGGTTTCGACGACGGCGAGCGCGGCGGCGCCACCCGCCGAACGCAGTGGATCGGAATAGCCGCCGACGGCTGATATCAGCAGCACCTTCAGCCCGAACATCAGCCCGGCGCCGAAATCCATCGAGCCGTAATAGAAGGTCGCGAGGATGCCGCAGATCGTGGCGACAAGGCTCGCCGCCGCATACGCAACGAGAAAGACGCGATCGGCGCTGGTGCCGCAAAGCTCGGCCGCCAGCGGATCGTCGGTGACGGCGCGCCAGACGCGGCCCCAGGCCGTGCGCTTTAGAATGAGAGCACCGATCGCCACGATGGCCGACATCAGCACCGTATCGATCAGTTGAATATAGGTGAGCGTCACCTTGAACGGCCCGTCGCTCCAGAAGATGACGACATCGTTCAGGAACGGCGGCAGCCAGATGGCCCGAGTGTCGGAGGCAAGCCGGGCGGTTTCCATCAGCACGATCATCATGCCGAGGGCGGCGACGATGACCGTGTTCGGCGACTTCCTAACCAGCGGCAGCATGATCGAGCGGCCAATCCATAGGCCTGTCCCGAGCGAATAAAGGATGGAGGCGCAGGCGCCGACGGCCAAAGCCGCCGGCAGCACGAGCCAGAAGCGGTTGAAGGCTAGTTCCGTGAAGAGCAGCAGGATCTGGCCCGAAAAGGCGAAGATCGCCCCATAGGTGATGTCGGCGCGCTTGGTCACGCCGAAGGCGACGGCATAACCGAAAGCGAGCGCTGCATAAAGCGCGGCGAGCGGAACCGCATTCGCCAGCTGCTGCAGAAGATAGGCCATTCCAGACACTCCGCGTCGGCAAAATTATAACTGGTAAAAGCTATTTCGCCAGTTATAATTTCGTCATGAGCTTTTCCTGGACCCCTCACCGCTTTGCGGGCGGCGCACTGGCGCTCGATGTCGCCAACAGCGTCGTGCTGCGCCACGACACCCATCGGCGGATCGACCGCTTCGCGGTTCGGGACCAGATGCTGAGCTTTCCCAGCGCCGCCGCTCAATTCTGCGCCGAACGCGCCCTCTTCGGCGATGTCGCGCCGGTGGCCGGGGAAGAAGAGGCGGATTTTATTGCGCTCCGCGAAGCGATCGACCTCTATTTCCGCAAGCGTATACTCGATGGCGGCGACGACGGGCTGCTGGCCGGCCTGCTGGAGGCGCTGGCAAAGACCTTGCGCAGCGCGAGCCCCGGGGGTCTCGCCGCGGCGACCGCCCATTCGGTGCTGCGGCTGATCGCCATGCCGGATCCGGAGCGCATGAAGATCTGCGGCAATTGCGGCTGGCTGTTCATCGATCGCAGCAAGAACAGGAGCCGCGCCTGGTGCGACATGGCGGTCTGCGGCAACCGCGCCAAGGCGAACCGGCACTACCGCCGCAAGAAGGAGGAAATGCCATGAGGAAACAGCTGGTCATGATGGCGGCAGCCGCCGGCCTTCTGCTGTCCGCCTGCCAGCGCCAGGCCGAAAATCTGGTCGAGGTGACCGGCCATCTCTTCGTCTTCAACTACCGCGTCGCGAGCGCCACCTATCTGCTGACGCTGAAGAAGACCGGGCCCATTCCCGACGGTTCGTTCATCATCGCCGAATTCGAAAATCCTCAAGGCGGCGCGCCGCTGATGCTGAACCAGAAGATCTATCCGATCGACGACAAGATCGCGCTGCAGAGCGAAAACCTGCATTGCGTGCGCAAGGACCGCCCCTATACGGTGAATGTCCGGCTGGTCGACAAGGACGGCAAGGTGCTGCAGGAACTGCAGACGCAGTTCCGATCCGACCTCGACCAGACCGTATTGCCGAGCAAGCCGCTCGTCGTCGGTGCGCTTTATGACAAGAACCCTGAGGTCTTTAAGCCGGACGGCAGCGTCGATTTCTCGAATGCCGACAAGTGCCCGGCATAGAAAAAGCCGGAGCGAAGCTCCGGCTTTCGAGAGTCAATTCAAGGCATTGCCAGACAATGCCGAAGTGTGGCCTCAGCCGACGATTTCGGTGTCGGAGAACCAGTACTTGATTTCCTGGGCAGCCGTTTCCGGAGCATCCGAGCCGTGGACGGAGTTTTCGCCGATCGAAAGGGCGTGAACCTTGCGGATCGTGCCTTCGTCAGCGTTTGCCGGGTTGGTCGCGCCCATGATTTCGCGGTTCTTGAGGATCGCGCCTTCGCCTTCCAGGACCTGGACGACGGTCGGGCCGGAGGTCATGCCTTCGACGAGTTCGCCGAAGAAGGGGCGATCCTTGTGAACGGCGTAGAAGCCTTCAGCTTCGCGGCGGCTCATCCAGACGCGCTTGGAGGCGACGACGCGCAGGCCTGCGTCTTCGAGCATCTTGGTGATGGCGCCCGTCAGGTTGCGCTTGGTTGCATCCGGCTTGATCATCGAGAAGGTGCGTTCAATCGCCATAGTCAAATCCTCTGTTTTCTCGGGAAAAGTGGGCGGTCTTTACCCGCCCCAACGCCCGAAAACAAGAGGCCGGCGGCAATTTCACGCCGCTGTCACAGTCCGACCGCGGCTTTCATGGAGATCGAGGCAGCGTTCGAACCAAAGCATGACAGGATCGTCGGCGGCCAGCATGGTCAGGCCCGAGGAGACACGCAGCCATTGCAGCGCGCCGAAGACGATATAGTCGGCAAAGAGCGGCGTCTGCCCGCCGATGAAGGGCTGGAACTTCAGCATATGCCGGAGCGGCTCCAGCTTGGCGGCAAAAGCCGCCTTCTCCGCCTCGCTGTCGGCGGCAACCACTTCCAGCGGATTGCCGAGCCTCACCTCGCGGCTTTCGCGGAAATAGGCCTTGTCTCCCTCATCGAGGATCGCATGGATGTCGAGAAGGGCGATCCGCATGATTGCCGGATGGATGATCATCTGGGAATAGCCTTCCACCATGCGCGACAGCGCCTTGCCGCCTTCACCGTTGAAGAGCGACGGCCGCTCGGGATAGGCCTCCTCCAGATAGAGGGCGATCGCGAAACTATCCGGGATCAGCCGGCCGTTGTCGTCGAGCACCGGTAAGGTCGGGGAGACACCGCCGCCAATCGCGCGGATGCGGGTATAGGTCGTCGGAATCTCCTCGAAATCGAGACCCTTATGCGCCAGCGCCATCACCGCCTTCCAGCAGTGAGGAGAGAAGAAGTGCCGCTCGTCGGCGCCGCACAGGGAATAGAGAACTCTGGTCATATCAGTCCTTTCGAGATCGCAGCTTTCTCCATTCGACGACAGAAGGCGCCGGCGATCAAATCAGGAAATTTCATGGGCACATCACTGCGATTTTCGGGCAAACCGGCTAGACTGCCCCAACGAGAACGGGAGGGACCGGATGCTCAGGCAATACAGCATGTTCGCCGCCTATAACCGCTGGGCCAACGCGCTCGTCTACGCGGCAGCGGCAGAGCTCAGCGATGCGGAATTTCATAGCGACCGCGGCGCCTTCTTCGGCTCGCTCCACCGAACGCTCAATCACCTGCTCGTCGCCGACCGGATTTGGATGAAGCGCTTCACCGGCACGGGCGAAGCGCCGTCTACCCTCGATGCCGTGCTCTACGAGGAGTTGGAGACGCTTACCGCAGCACGCCGGGCTGAGGACGAGCGTATCGTTGCCTGGACCGGCACGCTCGATGAGGCAAGCCTTGCAGCCGACTTCACATACAGGATGGTGACGCGGCCGGTCGGGATCACCCAGCCGCTGTGGACGGCGCTTGCGCATCTCTTCAATCACCAGCCCCATCATCGCGGCCAATGTCACATGACATTGACGGCGCTCGGCAAGCCGAGCCTCCAGCTGGACCTGATCCACTTCCTGCGCAACGAGGGACGCGAGTGGATGTGAGGCAGACATCAAGACTGAATTAACCGCCTTTGCCGGTTCCCACCGCCAATCGGGCGTTTCCCTTCGCAAATTCAGCCTCTCTTAAAAGCTTGCGGGCATAGCGGAACATCAGAGATGAGGCCGGGCCGCGAGGGATCGTCATGCAGAATGCAAGCGCAAACGCACTGGTGCCGCGCGAGGCCGCGCGCCCGTCGCCGGCGGCCGACATTCAGAGGATCGCCCAGCATATGGCGCGGCTGAATGTCGCCGCGCTGCCGCGCAATTACGAACTCTTCCACGAGGCGATTATTGGCCTCAATCCCGGCCTCGCCCAGGATATCGCCGCGCTCGGACCTCAGCCGCAACAGGCGATGCTCGACGAACTCGGGCTGAAATACCGCCTGGTCGGCCATTGCGGGCTGGCGGGCGAAACGTCACGGAACGAGGCAAGCCGGATGCTGCGCGACGTTGCCGAGCGGCTCGCCGAAGACCTCAGGCACAAGGACGCCTTCGCGCGCGCCTGCGGCACCATCCTGAAATCCGTGTCGGGCCACGAGGACCAGAGCCTTGCGGCCTTCATCAGCGAACTCGACTATCTCTCCGCCTCGCTCGCGACGGTGCTGTCGGCGGAAATGGAAACCGCAGCCAGGCTGCAGGAAGACATCAAGGCGCTGGAAGTGCTGGAGCGCGGGATTTCGGCGATGCAATCGGCCGCCGTGGCCGACAAGATCACCGGACTTGCGAACCGCATTGCCCTCAACCGGACGATGGCCGAACTCTATGAGCGCGAAGAGGGAGCGGCCGGCAGCGCATTGATCATGGTCGACATCGACAATTTCGCCGATCTCAACGGCCGATACGGCACCCAGGCCGGCAACAAGCTCCTGAAGAAGCTCGCCAGCCTCTTCCGCAAATCGATCAAGAAGAACGATTTCGTCGCCCGCACCGAGGCCGACGAATTCGCCTTCCTGTTTTCCAATGTCGGCATGCAGGATGCGATGGCGATCGCCGAGCGTCTGCGCACCTCCGTCGAGGACAATCTCGTCTTCTCGACCTCCGACACATCAGATCCCGGCAGGCTCACCGTTTCGATCGGCGTCGCGCTGAGCGCCGATGCGGCAAGCCCCGGACAGCTACAGGCCAATGCCCGCGTGGCGCTTCTCGCCGCACAGTCGAACCGCCGCCTGCCGGTCCAGGCCTTCGGCCGCTGAAGCACTCTTGCCTTGACGGGCGCTTTCGGCCAAAACGCCGGCCATGATCACGATCACAGACATTTCCGCCCGCATCGCCGGCCGCCTGCTTCTCGACAATGCCAGCGTGTCGCTGCCTTCGGGCACGAAGGCCGGCCTCGTCGGGCGTAACGGCGCGGGCAAATCCACGCTGTTTCGTGTCATCACCGGTGATCTCAGCGCGGAAACCGGATCGGTATCGATCCCCAAGGGTGCGCGCATCGGCCAGGTGGCGCAGGAAGCGCCCGGAACCGAGGATTCGCTGATCGAGATCGTGCTTGCGGCCGACAAGGAACGCGCGGCACTTCTTGCCGAAGCCGAAACGGCGAGCGATCCGCACCGCATCGCCGAAATCCAGATGCGCCTCATCGATATCGATGCGCATTCGGCCGAAGCGCGCGCGGCAAGCATTCTCGCCGGCCTGGGCTTCGACCAGGCTGCGCAAGCCCGTCCAGCCTCCTCCTTCTCCGGCGGCTGGCGCATGCGCGTGGCGCTTGCGGCCGTGCTGTTTGCCGAGCCGGATCTGCTTCTGCTCGACGAGCCGACCAACTATCTCGATCTCGAAGGTACGATGTGGCTGGAGGACTATATCCGCCGCTATCCGCACACCGTCATCATCATCAGCCACGACCGCGACCTCTTGAACAACGCGGTCAATTCCATCGTGCATCTCGACCAGAGGAAGCTCACCTTCTACCGCGGCAATTACGACCAGTTCGAGCGGCAGAAGGCGGAAGCCGACGAGCTGCAGACGAAAGCCAAGGCGAAGAACGAGGCGGCGCGCAAACATCTGCAGAGCTTCATCGATCGCTTCAAGGCCAAGGCCTCCAAGGCGCGGCAGGCGCAGTCGCGCGTCAAGGCGCTCGAGCGCATGGGAACCGTCGCGGCCGTCATCGAAGACCATGTGCAGCCGATCACCTTCCCCGAGCCGGAGAAGCAGCCCGCTTCGCCGATCGTCGCGATCCAGGGCGGCGCCGTCGGCTATGAGCCCGGCAAGCCGATCCTGAAGAACCTCAGCCTGCGCATCGACAATGACGACCGTATCGCCCTGCTCGGCTCCAACGGCAACGGCAAGTCGACCTTCGCCAAGTTCATCTCCGGCCGGCTGGCGCCGGAGAGCGGCGAAGTCCGGCTCGCGCCGGGCCTGAAGATCGGCTTCTTCGCGCAACATCAGCTCGATGACCTCATCCCCGAGCAGTCGGCGGTGGAGCATGTGCGCCGGCTGATGCCGGCCGAGCCGGAAGCCAAGGTGCGCGCCCGCGTGGCGCAGATGGGGCTCGCGACCGAGAAAATGGCGACGGCCGCCAAGGATCTTTCCGGCGGCGAAAAGGCCCGCCTGCTGATGGGGCTTGCCGCCTTCCATGCGCCGAACCTGCTCATCCTCGACGAACCGACCAACCATCTCGACATCGACAGCCGCCGCGCGTTGATCGAAGCGCTGAACGACTACGACGGCGCAGTCATCCTGATCTCGCACGATCGCCACCTGATCGAAGCGACGGTCGACCGCCTCTGGCTGGTCAATGGCGGCACCGTCACCAGTTTCGAAGGCGATATGGACGAATACCGGGACCTGATCGTCAGCTCCGGCAGAAAAAAAGAAGAGAAGCCGCAGGCCGCCGACGAGACGACATCGAAGGCCGACCAGCGCAAGCTCAATGCGGAAAAGCGCGCCTCGCTGACGCCGCTCAGGAAAAAGATCAACGAAATCGAATCCTTGACGGCCAAGCTGGAGAAACAGATTCAGGCGCTTGACGCAGAACTTGCGGACCCCGCCCTCTACGAGAAAACGCCCGCCAAGGCCGCCGAGAAGGCAAAGCAGCGCGGCGAGGCCGCGGCAAAACTCGCCGCCGCCGAAGAAGATTGGCTGATGCTGTCGGCCGAATATGAAGAGGCGATGGCAGGATAGCCACAGCCATCAATGAAACGCGGCGAAGCGCCACGTTTCGGCACAATTCCGGCCGATCTCAACCGATCGTTAACCATAATTCGAAAGGTTGCCTCAACATTCATTACTGATTTGTTGAGCCCTTTCATGCATCGTTTTTTCGTTCTGTCCTGCATCGTCCTGACAGCCGCCCTCACCGCCTGCGGCACGACCAGACAAGCTCCTGACACATCGATCAAAACCTCCTCGGTGATTGCCCCCGAAGGGCAAAAGCCTGCCGATATGGCCGATGGCGATGCCACACCGCTCCTTCCGGCCGGCCCGCATCATCTGGCCGGACGAACGCTGGAGGTCGGCTCGCTTGCCGATCTCAAGCTCGACAACAAGGAAGTGATCCTGAGTTTCGACGACGGTCCGGTGCCCGGGCGGACGGACAAGGTGCTGGCAACGCTCGACCAGTTCGGCGTCAAAGGCGCCTTCATGATGGTCGGCCAGATGGCCGAGATGCACCCGAAGCTCGCCCGCAAGGTGGCGATGGACGGCAATACGATCGGCAGCCACACCTACCGGCACGCCAACCTGAATGCGCTGAGCTTCGAAGCGGCGATGGCCGAAGTCATGAAGGGCGAAATGGCGGTGACCAAGGCGACCGGAACGGATGTCTCCTTCTTCCGCTTCCCCTACCTTGCCGAGAGCCATAAGCTGCGCGCCGCAATCGCCATGCGCGACATGGTGGTCATGGATGTCGATATCGACAGCAAGGACTATTTCACCGGAACGCCGGCCTCGGTGACCCAGCGGACCATGGACCTGCTGCACAGACGCGGCCACGGCATCGTCCTGATGCACGACATCCACAAGCGGACCGCGACGATGCTGCCGACCCTGCTGTCGAAACTCGAGGCCGAAGGCTACAAGGTGGTGACGCTGAAATTCAAGGGGACTCGCGCCCCGAGCAATCTCGTCGCCTCAGCCGATCTCACCACGACCCGCTAAGGCGGGTTGCAAAGGCGGGACCGGCTGTCCTCGAGCCTTTCCTGGTCAGATTGAAGCATTCTGCCGGAGCAGGTTGGCTGAAACGGGCCGGTCGATCATCCGACTCCTTTTGAGCCAACAGAATGCTTCAATCTGACCAGGAAAGGCTCTAAACCAGTGCGATCGCAATGAAAGCCGATAGGTCCGACATGAATCTTCACCTCGAAACGGACGACGATCTCCGCACCCGCCAGTTCATCGACGAGCACAACGCGCACTCGGACACGGCGCTTAGAACGGCTGAGTTCGCCGCGGATCGCGATGCGATCAAGGCGCTGATCGAGCGGCAGGACAGGCTGATCATCCCAATGCGGCGGGGCAGCTGGCTGTTCGACTTCCGCCAGACCAAGGACAATCCGCTCGGCGTCTGGCTTCGCCTGCCCGCCAGCCAGAACCCGTCGCCTGATGCCGAGTGGGAGCCGGTATTCGATCTCGACGCCTTCTGCGTCAGCGAGGGCAAGCGCTGGAACTGGCGCGGCGCCGTGACCTGCCCCTGGGAGCCGACGCGTGTGCTGCTCCTTCTGTCAGACGGCGGCTCCGACCTTCTCCGGTTGCTCGAATTCGACGCCGAAACCAGGCAGGTCGTCGAGGGCGGCTTCGACACCCCCGCCGTGCGGTCGCACGCCAATTGGCTGAGCCGCGACGAAATCTGTTATTTCGGTTCCATCGACCGATTTTCGGCGACCCGCTCCGGATGGCCGCGCGTCGGGCGGCGGCTGAAGCGCGGGCAGCGGCCGGAAGATGCCGCCGTCATGTTCGAGGCTGCGGACGAAGATGTCTACGGCTCCAATCTCGTCATCGACCCCGCCCTGTCCGGTGGCTCGCGGGATGCCGGATTGATCAGCATTTTTGTCGCCGGTCATGAGATCGGCGTCGCAAGCGCTTTTCTCATCGACGACGATGGTAAGCGGCAGCGCATCGATCTGCCTGCGGAGGCCGACTTCCAGTTCAATCGCAATCATTGCCTCTGGAGGGCGAAGACCGACGAGCGCGTTCCCACCGGCAGCCTCGTGCTGCAGCGCTTCGATCCGACATCTGAGAGCGTGCTCGGGCCGAAGCGGATCCTGTTCCAGCCCGGCGAAGGCCAGTCCATCTCACAGCTGATGCTGATGCGCGAATGGTGCGTCTTCATCATCTCCGACCGGCTGCGTCCGCGTCTGATGGTGCTCGATCTGACAAGGCAGGATGCCGAACAGCGCGAGATCCCGCTGCCCGCGGACATGCAGACGGCCCATTTCAGACCACTCTACGCGGATCTGCATCTCGGCGACGATACGCTTCATATCGTCGGCCAGGGTTTTCTGCAGCCTCCGGTCTGTTACCGCCTGGAACTCTCGGATCGCAGCAGAGAGGCCGAGCCGGTTTTTGTCGCGGCCGCACCGAGTTATTTCGATGCAACGGATATGTCGTCCGAACTGCTGGAAGCTGTCTCAGAAGACGGAACAAGGGTTACATATCGGCTGGTGTTGCCGAGGCAGTGGACCAAGGGAGAACTGCCGGTGCTGCTTTATGGCTATGGCGGCTTCGATGTTGCTCTCTCGCCGAGCTATTCCGGCGTAACGGGACGCTGGCTGGAGCAAGGCGGCGCCTTTGTGCAGGCCTATATCCGCGGCGGCGGCGAATTCGGACCCGACTGGTATCGCAGCGCCAAGCGGCAGGGACGAGACAAAGCCTTTGCCGATTTCGTCGCCATTGCCCGCGATCTCGTTGCCCGCGGCTACACCGTGCCGTCGCGGATCGCCTGCCAGGGCGGCAGCAATGGCGGCCTGCTGACGGGCGTCATGCTGACACGCTATCCGCAGGATTTCGGCGCCGTCTGGTGCCAGGTGCCGGTGCTCGACATGACGCGCTTCCATCTGTTCAGCGCAGGAAAAGCTTGGATGGACGAATATGGCGACCCCGACATGCCGGAGGACCGGGATTTCATGCTCGGCTATTCGCCGCTTCACAATGTCAGGCCGGCAGCCGAGATCACCTATCCGCCGATCTACATCGAAAGCTCGGCCAATGACGACCGCGTGCATCCCTCGCATGCGCGCCGCTTTGCCGCGCGGCTCGAGGAGGCAGGGCATCGGCCGTTCTTCCACGAATTCGGTTCGGGCGGGCATGGCGGCGACGGCAATTCCGAGGAGCGCGCGGCCCGCGTAGCGATGGGTTACAGCTTCCTTCGCCAGACCATCAAGCGCTAAAGCACGTCGCGTAAAACTGTGCAGCGATTTTTGCGGCAACGACATGCGTAAAAACAAGGACCTAAGGCGGCAGGAGCGAACCTGAAAGATCGCGACGCGCCTTAGGATGCGATAGAATGCAGGAGGAGAGCTTGTCGGCGCTCCTCTTTCTGCTACAAGAAGCGCAATAAATCATACTTTTCACAGGCTCGAGCGAAACACCATGTCTCCTATCAACCTCGCCATCGTTGGCGTCGGCAAGATTGTCCGCGACCAGCACCTTCCCTCCATCGCCAAGAACCCGGACTTCAAGCTCGTCGCCACGGCAAGCCGCCACGGCACGGTCGAAGGCATCAACGCCTATACGACGATCGACGCGATGCTCGATGCCGAGCCCTCGATCGATGCCGTTTCGCTCTGCATGCCGCCGCAATATCGCTACGAGGCAGCCTATAAGGCGCTCGTCGCCGGCAAGCATGTCTTCCTGGAAAAGCCGCCGGGCGCAACGCTCAGCGAAGTTGCCGATCTCGAGGCGCTTGCCGCAAGGCAAGGCGCGTCGCTCTTTGCCAGCTGGCATTCGCGCTATGCGCCGGCCGTCGAGGCTGCCAAGGCGTTTCTTGCCTCGACCACGATCAACAGTGTGCATGTGATCTGGAAAGAAGATGTCCGCCACTGGCATCCGAACCAGGAATGGATCTGGCAGGCCGGCGGCCTTGGCGTTTTCGATCCCGGCATCAATGCGCTGTCGATCGTCACGCATATCTTGAGTCCGATCTTCATCACCGGGGCCGTGCTCGAATTTCCTGAAAACCGCGATGCGCCGATCGCTGCCGACATTCGCTTCCAGAACGCGGAGGGCCTGCCGGTTCACGCCGAATTCGACTGGCGCCAGACCGGCAAGCAGAGCTGGGACATCGTCGCGGAAACGGCTGCCGGCCAGATGGTTCTCTCCGAAGGCGGCGCCAAACTTTCGATCAACGGCACGCTGACATTCGCCGAGCCGGAGCAGGAATACCCCTCGCTCTACCGCCGCTTCGCCGAAATCATCAAGGCCGGCAAATCGGATGTCGATCTCGCACCGCTGCGCCATGTCGCCGACGCCTTCATGCTCGGCAAGCGGAAGTTCGTCGAAGCCTTCCACGACTGAGTGATTGGCGGTCCTTGCCTGTCGGCCCGACGGCAAGGACCATCCCGACGGCACGTTTAAGCCTTCTTCTCCCAGCGCCCTTCCGGCGTCTGCTGCCAATAGGTGAGGTTATGCCCCTCGCCTTTCAGCCTCTTCCATTGCGAGCGTGCGGCGTCCAATTGCGCCTGGTCGTGACCGTCGAACATGAAGACGATGCGCTCATAGGCGGCGACGACCGGCGGCGGCTCGGCGCCGTCGACGATGAAGCGCACGGTGGCTGCGTTGGCATTGTCCGATGTCACCGTCAAAAGTACCGGCTGGCTCTCGGCGAAATCCGCCTCATCGGTGCCATGCGGCAGGAAACTCTCCTCACGAAAAGTCCAAAGATGCGTATCGAGTGCATCGCGCCGCGCCGGCTCCCGCGTCTGCACGGCGACGCGCCAGCCGCGCTCGACGCTTTTGTCGATGAGCGGCGGAAGCGCATCCTCCAGCCTGGTTTCGGTCAGATGATAGAAGAGAACGTCGGTCATCAGGCTTCATAGTGGGCGCGGACGAGCTCGTCGAGCAGGCGCACGCCGAAACCGGACCCCCAGGACTGGTTGATCTCGTCCTGCGGCGAGCCCATCGCGGTGCCGGCGATATCGAGATGGGCCCAAGGCGTCTCCTGCACGAAGCGCTTGAGAAAATGCGCCGCCGTGATCGAGCCCGCCTGCCGGCCGCCGGTGTTCTTCATGTCGGCGAACTTGCTGTCGATCAGCTTGTCATAGTCCTTGCCGAGCGGCATGCGCCAGAGCTTCTCGTTGGTCGAAAGCCCGGCTGCCGTCAGTTGCCCCGAAAGCTTGTCGTCATTGGAGAACAGGCCCGCATGCACATTGCCGAGTGCGACGACGATCGCACCGGTCAGCGTGGCGAGATTGATCATGAACTGAGGCTTGAAACGATCGTTGCAGTACCAGAGCGCATCGCAGAGCACGAGGCGGCCTTCGGCATCGGTATTGATGACCTCGATCGTCTGGCCTGACATGGAGGTGACGATATCGCCGGGACGCTGGGCGTTGCCGTCAGGCATGTTCTCGACCAGGCCGATGATGCCGACAGCGTTGACGGCGGCCTTGCGGGAGGCAAGCACATGCATGAGGCCGGTGACGGCAGCGGCGCCGCCCATATCGCCCTTCATGTCCTCCATACCGGCCGCCGGCTTGATCGAAATACCGCCGGTATCGAAAACCACGCCCTTGCCGACGAAGGCGACGGGACGATCCTTGGGTTTTCCGCCTTTCCACTGCATGATCGCAAGACGGGGCGGGCGCACCGAGCCCTGGGCGACGCCGAGAAGGGCGCCCATGCCGAGACGGCGCATCTCCTTTTCGGTGAGGATCTCGACTTCGACGCCGAGCTTTTCCAGCTCCTTCGCCTTGGCCGCGAACTCGACCGGACCAAGCACGTTCGGCGGCTCGTTGACGAGGTCGCGGGCGAGATTGACGCCGCCGGCAATCGCTTCGGAATGGGAAAAGGCCTTCTTTGCGCCGGCGGGATCGGCGGTGACGATCGTCACCTTCACGGATTTCGCCGGCTTTTCCTCCTCGTCGTTCTTCTTCGTCTTGTAGGTATCGAAGCTATAGGCGCGCAGCAGCAAACCGAGCGCGAAATCGGCGGCTGCCCGGGCCGTCGTCTCGAGGCCGGGAACATCGATGAAGATTGCGGCCTTGTCGGTATTCTTGATTTTCGATGCAGCGGCACCTCCGGCCCTCAGCCAATCATGGGCGGTGAGTTCGGCAGCCTTGCCGAGCCCGATGACGACGATGCGCTCGACGGGGGCGGCTTCGGGAGCGACGATATCGAGCGCGGCCATGGATCTCGCGGAGAACCGGCCGATCCTCGCAGCCTTGGCGACCACGCCGGCCGGATCGACCGTTTCGGCGCCCGCAGCGCTCTCGGCCTCAGTCGACTTCAGCAGGATCGCCAGGCCGCCGTTGAGTTTTGCCGACTTTGAGAATGAAATTTCGAACTTTGCTGACATGTCTTCTCCGCTGGGATTCTTCGGGATCCGTTCCCGGCGGATAATTTCGTGTTTGGCGGGTCTGTCAATGGCTTGCGACAATTGTTATGGTCGCCCGCGGCCATCAGGGCCTCTCTGTTTTCGTCAGTTCCGTAGATATTCGCGTTGACAATTTTTTCGAAAAATCGATGGCACGGCTCGGCAATCCGCCTGCCGAAAACGACTTTCGGTGCATTCGTGCTGCTGTTCTGGACGTGGTGGGCGCTGCTTGCCGTGTTCCGCGCCTTTCCCGAAATAGACATCTATTTTTCCCGGCTTTTTTTCGTGGCGACGGATTGCGATGCGACCGCCGCCGGCAGCATCTGCGGCGGTTTTCCCTATCGCGACTCGGGGAATTTCGACCTGCTGCGCACCATCTTCCTCCGCCTGCCCTATGTGGTGGCGATCGTGATGCTGTGGAAATTCATCGAATGTTATCAGCAGCATGGCGCGACTTTCAATGCCGAGAGGGCGCGCAAGCTCAAAGTCGCATTGGGAACGCTGCTGATCGGGCCGGTGCTGCTCGTCAATGTCATCCTGAAAGAACACTGGGGGCGGCCGCGGCCGCTGCAGACGGACATTTTTGGCGGCTCGCTGCATTTCGCCGAGGCGGGTTCGCTCGCCGGCAAATGCGTGTCGAACTGCTCCTTTGTCTCCGGCGAGGCGGCGAGCGCCGGCTGGCTGCTCTGCCTGCTGCTCTTCGTTCCGAAATCGCTGCGCTACGCAATCGTGCCGCCCGTGGTAGTGATCTCGATCCTCACACCGGCGATGCGGCTATCCTTCGGTGCGCATTACCTTTCCGATGTCGTGCTGGGATGGCTTTCCACGATCGTCATCTTCGCCGCGCTGCTGGCATTAACTGAGTCGCAACAGGGCCAAAAAAATTCTGAAATTTGAATGAATTTTTGACACCAGCTTGTCGCAAAAGCGCGACAAAGAGCGTAGAGGGATTCTCCTGCAAGCCGCTTGGGCGTGCAGGGTGCTTTCAAGGGCCGGCATGAAACTACTCGAGACATACATATTACGGCGCGTCGGCCAGATGTTTCTCGTGGCGCTGCTGCCCGTGCTGGCGATCATTTGGACGACACAGGTTCTGCAGCGCATCAACCTCGTCACCGACAGCGGCCAGTCGATCGGTTCGTTCGCCAAGCTGGCGACGATGATCCTCCCGTCGATCATTCCCGTCGTGCTGCCTTTCGCGCTTGTCATCGCCATCACCCAGACGCTGACGACGATGAACAACGATTCCGAACTCACCGTCATCGATGCAGCCGGGGCGCGGCGCAGCATATTGATTCGTCCGATCCTGCTGCTTGCCGCCGTCATCAGCGTCTTTTCCTTCTTCGTCGACAACATCGTCGAACCACGGGCAAAGACGGTGGTCCGCCAGATGATCGCCGAGACTTATGCCGACCTTCTCTCCTCGGTGATCGAGGAGAAAACCTTCCGCAAGCTCGATGAAGGCCTCTATGTGCAGATCTCGCAGCGCATGGCCGGCCGCATGCTGAAAGGTCTGTTCGTCGCCGACGAGCGCGATCCGGCCTACGAACTGATCTATTACGCCAAGGAAGGCGCCGTCGACGACAAGGGCACCACGCTGATCATGCATGACGGCGAGGTTCACCGCAAAACGCCTGACGGCAACGTCTCGGTCATCAATTTCGATTCCTATTCCTTCGACCTCTCGGACATGACGGAAAATCGCGGTCAGGCGACGCTGCGCGCCAGCGACCGGGATCTGTGGTTCCTGCTCAACCCTGATCCGACCGACAAGGACTATACGATCCGGCCGCAGAGCTACCGCGCCGAGCTGCACCGGCGGCTGACGGACTGGATTCTGCCGGTCGTCTTCGCACTGTTTTCCCTGGCGATCGCCGGCGATGCGCGCTCGCATCGCGAAGCCCGGCTGCATCCGATGGTCAGCGCGCTCACCTATGCCTTCGCGCTGCGCTGGGCGGCCTTCTACGCAGCCAATCAGATCGACACCGATCCTGAATATATCGCCGTCCTCTATGCGATCCCGATCGTCAGCAGCATCATTTCGATCGTCTTCCTGGGCCTGCACAAGCGACTGGTCATGCCTTCGTTCATCCGGGATCGGATCTCGTCGTTCTGGAGACGGATGCAGGAAAGACTGCTCGCTGCTGCAGGCAGGACCGGCGGGGGCGCTACCCAATGATGTTCGGCACATTGTCGCGTTATTTTTTTCGTCGCTATCTGGCGACGACGGGCTGGTTCCTGATCGGCGTGTCGGCGATTGCCTTCCTCCTCGATTTCAGCGAGACGGCGGGCCGCATGTCCGGCCTGCCCGGCTACACGATCGGCGGCGGCATCCTGATGACCGCCGTTCGCCTGCCGCTTATCCTGCAGCAGACGGTGCCGTTCATCACGCTCTTCGTCGGCATGACGGTGCTGATCGGGCTCAACCGCAAATATGAGCTCGTCGTGACGCGGGCCGCCGGCATTTCCGTCTGGCAGTTCATGTTTCCCTTCATCGTCGGCTCGCTGGCCATCGGCGTGCTGACGATGACGGCGCTCAACCCGCTTGCCGCCTGGGGACAGCGTCAGGCTCTTCTCGTCGAATCCGACTGGCGCGGCGAGAATGCGGTCCTGCGCAAGGCGCCGCAGATTCCGTGGCTGCGCCAGATCAGCGGCAGAGACGATGTCATCATCGGCGCCCAGACCGTTCAGGAGAACGGAACAAAGCTGATCGACGCCGTGCTGATCCATTTCGATTCAAGCGGCCAGGTCATTCTGAGACAGGACGCCGCGACGGCAAAGTTGGAAGATGGTTACTGGCAACTTAACACCGTCGTCGAGCGCAAGCCTGGCGAAATCCCCGTGCGCAAAGCTTCGGTTCAACTTCGCACCAATCTGAAACAAGATTTCGTCCAGGAGCGGCTGACAGCGCCGGAAACAATTGGTTTCTTTGACCTTTCGAACCGGATTGCAGCGGCCAAATCCTTCGGCATCTCAACCAAGGCACTGGAGACGCAATTCAACGCGCTGTTGTCCCAGCCGTTACTGCTGGTGGCGATGACTCTCATTGCTGCAACAGTGTCCCTAAAATTTAGCCGGTTCAACCAATCCCGCTCCGTGATTCTGGGTGGCATCCTCGCGGGCTTCGTGCTTTATGTCATCACCGTGCTTGTAAAAGCATTCGGAAGCAGTGGAGTCGTGCCTCCTTTCGTGGCGACGTGGATACCGGTGGTCGTCGCGTTGGCGTTGGGCGCGACTATTCTGCTTCATCAGGAGGACGGCTAGTGGCGGCAGGCGACCGCAAGTACTTTAGTAAACAGTTGGTTGCCCTGCTTGCCGGCGCGACTCTATGTTCCTATTTCAGCAGCGTGCCGGCCTCTTTCGGCCAGGTCGCGGCGCCCGAACAGAATATCCAGCAGAAGATCCCCGAAGGAGCCAAGCTTCTCCTGTCGGCCAATGAACTCGTCTATAATCGCGATGCCGACATGGTGTCGGCGATCGGCGGCGTGCAGATCAACTATGGCGGCTACAAAATGGTCGCTCAGAAGGTCGAATATAATCAGAAGACCGGCCGGATGACGGCGATCGGCAATGTCGAGCTGGTCAGCCCCGACGGCAACCGCATCTACGCCGACAATCTCGACGTGACCGACAATTTCGCCGACGGGTTCCTGAACTCGCTGCGCATCGAAACCTCCGACAATACGCGTATCGTCGCCGAAAGCGGCGAGCGGGTCGGCGGCACGCTGATGATTCTCAACAAGGGCGTCTATACGGCCTGCCTTCCCTGCGCCGAAGATCCCAAACGTGCGCCCTTCTGGCAGGTGAAGGCGAAGCGCGTCATCCAGAATGGCGAAACGCACACGGTCCGGCTGGAGAGGGCGCGATTCGAGCTGCTCGGCCATCCGATTGCCTTCCTGCCGTTCATCGAAGTTCCCGATAACACGGTGAAGCGCAAGTCGGGCTTTCTTTTCCCGACGATGAGCCTGTCGCAGAATCTCGGTTTCGGTCTTTCCATTCCTTATTATTATGTGATCTCGCCGAGCATGGATGCGACGGTCACCGCCACCGGCTACACGGCCCAGGGCTTTCTCGTCGAAGGCGAGTTCCGCCAGCGTTTTGAAAATGGCACGCATATCCTGCGCGTCGCCGGCATAGACCAGGCAACCCCGGGCAATTTCAGCTCCGGCACCAGCGATGCCGAAGCCGAGCAGCGCGGCATGGTGGCGTCGAAGGCCGAGTTCCGCATCAATCCGCGCTGGACGTTCGGCTGGGACGTCATGGCGCAGAGCGACAACAACTTCTCGAAAACCTATAAGCTGCGCGGGCTCAGCGGCACGGATCGCACCAACCAGATCTACCTGACGGGATTGGGCAAGCGGAATTATTTCGACATGCGGGCGTTCTATTTCGACGTCCAGGATGCCGACCGTACGAACACGGCTGAAAAGCAGCAGGCGATCGTCTATCCCTCGCTCGACTATCATTATGTGGCGCCGCAGCCGCTTGCAGGCGGCGAGCTGTCAGCCGATGTCAACCTGACGAATATTTCGCGCACCCATGACGACTTCTATACCGTCGACGGCTTCGACCGCTTCCGCGGCCTGAAGGGGCAGACCTCGCGACTGAGCGGAGAACTGCAGTGGAAGCGTACCTATGTCACGCCGACCGGCCTGGTGATCACGCCGCTGCTGGCCGCGCGCGGCGACGCTTTCGCGCTGAACATGGACGATCCGACCGACTATGCCGGCAACTATTATGACGGCAATTCAGCCACCCGTTCGATGTTCACCGCCGGGCTGGAGATGCGTTATCCGATCCTGATGACGACTGACAACAGCACCCATATCCTCGAGCCGATCGCCCAGATCTATGCCCGCCCGGATGAGCAGCTCGCCGGCCGGCTGCCGAACGAGGATGCGCAGAGCTTCGTCTTCGACGCCACCTCGCTATTCGACCGCGACAAATTCTCTGGCTACGACCGTATCGAAGGCGGCACCCGCGCCAATGTCGGCATCCAGTATACCGGCACGTTCGACAGCGGCTACAAGCTGCACGGCATCTTCGGCCAGTCCTACCAGATCGCCGGACAGAACTCGTTCGCCACCGATGACCTCGTCAACGTGGGCGCGGATTCGGGCCTCGAAACCACTCGCTCAGATTATGTGGGTCTCGGCGGCATCGAAACGCCGTTCGGCGTTTCCGTGACGGCCTCCTATCGCCTCGACGAGAAGGATTTCGATTTCCGTCGCGGCGACCTGACGACGGCTTACCAGAACGACACCTTCGCCACGCAGGTGACCTACACCCATCTCAGCGCGCAGCCTGCATATGGCTTCGCCGACGACAACGACGAGATCCAGACCAACAGTAGCATCAAGTTCAAGGACTATTGGTCGATCTTCGGCGGTATCGCCTGGGATCTGAACAATGATGTGATTAGCCGCCGCACACTCGGCCTCAGCTACGAGGACGAATGCACGATCTTTACGATCGCCTATACCGATACGAGGGACTCCGACGAAGAGTCGGCAAGCGACTGGACGATCGGCGCGCGGCTTACCTTCCGCACGCTCGGCGACATCAAGATCGGCACCGATAGTATTGAATGACGGACGGGGGAACATGACCTCAAGTCATTCTTTCGCCGCAAGCCTGTGCAGGACATTGCCGCCAGTCGATATCTGAGGCATAGCGGTCTCGCGCCATGATGGAAGCGATTTCCGCGTGTCTCGCACTGTGGTAAGAACGCCGCGAACACGTCTCGCGGCGCCATCGGGAGGTCAACAGATGATTGACGCGAAAAAAGCCATAACAGCCTTCATCACGGGGGCAACGATCACCCTGGCTGGCTTTGCGGGTCCGGCATTTGCCGCAAGCGAAGTCAAAGCCGTGGTGAACGGCAC
Organism: Rhizobium sp. J15; assembly: GCF_002531825.1. Lineage (GTDB taxonomy): Bacteria > Pseudomonadota > Alphaproteobacteria > Rhizobiales > Rhizobiaceae > Rhizobium. Next base: position 206,589 of record NZ_NWSX01000006.1, read on the forward strand.
CGCCATCACCAGCGGCGACGTCGCCAAGCGCCAGGCCTTCCTGCGGCTGCAGCATACGAAGGCAGACGCCAAGACTGCTGAGGAGCAGCTGATCGACGAGACGCTCAAGCGGCAGGAGGTCGCCCGCGTTCGCATGTCGGTTTCTCAGCAAGACGTCGATGCCTCGTTCGCGCGCTTCTCGAGCGGCAACAAGCTTTCCGTTGAGCAGATGTCGCAGATCCTTGATCGCGCCGGTGTCGGTGTCGACCATTTCAAGAGTTTCATTGCCGTGCAGATGAGCTGGCCACGTGTCGTCAATGCGCGCTACGGTTCGACGTCTCGGCTGTCGAATTACGACCTCGTCTCCCGCATGATGCAGAACAACAAGCAGAAGCCGGTGACGACGGAATATATGCTGCAGCAGATCATCTTCGTCATTCCGCAAGCCAAGCGCGGCGCCATCACCGGCAAGCGCAAGGGCGAGGCAGAGGCATCGCGCTCGAAATTCCCCGGCTGCGACCAGTCAAAGGTTTTTGCCGCGACGATGCGCGACGTTTCCGTGCGCGACCTCGGCCGCATGCTCGCCCCGGAGATCCCGCCGGATTGGAAGCCGCTGGTCGAGCAGGCCAAGGGCAACACGACAGGCACCCGCGTCACCGACAAAGGGGTCGAATATCTGGCGATCTGCAGCCAGCGTCAGGTTTCCGACGACCAGGCCGCCGAAATGGTCTTCCGCCAGGAGGATCTCGACAAATCCAAGGCCGACAAGAGCGGTCCGCCGGAAAACGAGAACGCCAAGAAATACCTGGAAGAGCTGCGCAAGAAGGCGCAGATCGCCTATCGCTGACGACGATGGCAATACCGTTCTCACGCCCGCTTGCGCTCACTCAGGGCGATCCCGCCGGCATCGGGCCGGATATCACCCTGATGGCATGGCTCCGGCGGCGTGAACTCGGGCTGCCGCCCTTTTTCCTGATCGGCGACCCGAGTGTCCTGGCGTTGAGGGCCCGCCAGCTCAATCTGGCGGTTTCGATCCGCGAGAGCGACACAGCCAGCGAGGCCGCCGGCATGTTTGCCGATGCATTGCCCGTCAGGACAGTGCCGGCCGGCATCGAGGTGGTCGCCGGCGAGCCGCACGAGGCAACGGCGAAAGGCACGATTGCGGCGATCGAGAAAGCCGTATCCCTGGTGATCGATGGCGAGGCGCTTGGCGTCGTCACCAACCCGATTTCCAAAAGTGTGCTTTACGAAGCGGGCTTCCGCTTTCCCGGCCATACCGAATTTCTGGCGGATCTCGCTACCAAAGCGACAGGGCGGCCGGTCACGCCTGTGATGATGTTGTCAGGACCGAAGCTCAAGGCTATTCCCGTCACCATCCACATTCCGGTTCGCGACGTGCCGCAGGCGCTGACGAGCGAACTGATCATGGAAACCTGCCGCATCGCCCACGAAGACCTGAGGCAGCGCTTCGGCATCGAGGCGCCGCGGCTTGCAGTAGCCGGCCTCAATCCGCATGCCGGCGAAGGCGGGGCAATGGGCAAGGAAGACGAGACCATCATTCGTCCGGCAATCGAGCGACTACGCGACGAGGGCATCGATGCCATCGGCCCCCTGCCCGCCGATACGATGTTCCACGACGAAGCGCGGGCGCGATACGACGTCGCCGTCTGCATGTATCACGATCAGGCGCTGATCCCGGCCAAAACGCTCGGTTTCGACGATAGTGTCAACGTGACGCTCGGGCTTCCTTTCGTGCGCACCTCGCCGGATCATGGCACCGCTTTCGGCATCGCCGGCAAGGGCCTGGCGCGCGAGCAGAGCCTCGTCGCGGCGCTGAAGCTTGCCGCGCAGCTCGGCCGCAGCATGGAAAGCCGCCGCTGATGGCAGCACTCGACGGTCTGCCGCCGCTTCGCGACGTTATCCAGCGTCATGGCCTCGATGCGCGCAAGGCACTCGGCCAGAACTTCCTGCTCGACCTCAACCTCACCCAAAAGATCGCTCGCACGGCCGGCGCTCTCGAAGAAGCCACCGTCTTCGAGGTCGGCCCCGGCCCCGGCGGGCTGACGCGCGCGATCCTGGCGCTCGGCGCCAAGAAGGTCATCGCCGTCGAGCGCGACACACGCTGCCTGCCGGCGCTCGCCGAGATCGCCGATCATTATCCCGGACGGCTGGAGGTGATCGAGGGCGACGCGCTGAAGACCGATTTCGAGGCCCTGGCGCCGGAAGGCCCGGTCAAGATCATCGCCAACCTGCCCTATAATGTCGGCACGCAGCTGCTGGTCAACTGGCTGCTGCCGAAGGCCTGGCCGCCGTTCTGGCAGTCGCTGACGCTGATGTTTCAGAAGGAAGTCGGCGAGCGTATCGTTGCCGGCGAGGATGACGATCACTACGGCCGTCTCGGCGTTCTCTGCGGCTGGAGAACCGACGCACGCATGGCCTTCGATGTGCCGCCGCAAGCCTTTACGCCGCCGCCGAAGGTAACTTCGACCGTCGTGCAGCTGCTTCCCCGCGAAAATCCGATTCCCTGCGCTGTCGGCAATCTGGAAAAGGTGACGCAAGCCGCCTTCGGCCAGCGCCGCAAGATGCTGCGTCAAAGCTTGAAGCCGCTCGGCGGCGAGAGCCTGCTCGTCAAGGCAGGGATCGATCCGGCGCGCCGGGCGGAGACCTTGTCCGTCGAGGAATTCTGCCTTCTGGCGAACAGCCTTTAGATTCGAATGCTCTTCGAAAACCGCCGACAGTTTTCGCCGTCAAAGTGACGGCGTCTCTTCCAGCAGTTCGCGGACGAAATCGAACATGCCGTGGCGCCGGTCGCGGCGCAGGCGTTCGGCCTTGACGATCGACTGGACAGCGTCGAAAGCGGTGTTGAGGTCGTCGTTGACGATGACATAGTCATATTCGCGCCAGTGGCCGATCTCGGCGCGGCTGTTGGCGAGACGCGTCTGGATGACCTCCTCGGAATCCTCGGCGCGGCGGTGCAGCCGCGACTGGAGTTCGGTCATCGTCGGCGGCAGCACGAAGATCGAAACGACGTCGGCCGACATCTTCTCCTGCAATTGCTGGGCGCCCTGCCAATCGATGTCGAAGAGCATATCGCGGCCCTCGGCCATGGCCTGTTCGACCGGCTCGCGCGGGGTGCCGTAGAAATTGCCGTGCACCTCGGCCCATTCGAGCAGCGAGTCGCTATCGCGAAGCCGCTCGAACTCGCGCACGCTCTTGAAGTGGTAATGCACGCCCTCGACCTCGCTCGGGCGGCGCTGGCGCGTCGTGACGCTGACGGAAAGACCGATATGCTTATCGGTCTCCAGAAGCGTACGCGCGATGGTGGACTTGCCGGCGCCCGACGGCGACGAAATGACAAGCATCAGACCGCGGCGGGCGATCTGTACGGGCGAGGATTTCGCCGGTTTCATGTCCTACTCCAAATTCTGGACCTGCTCGCGGAACTGGTCGATCACGACTTTCAACTCGATGCCGGCAGCGGTGACCGCCGAAGCATTCGACTTCGAGCAGATGGTATTCGATTCGCGGTTAAATTCCTGTGCAAGGAAGTCCAGCCGGCGGCCGGCAGGGCCGCCTTTCACCAGAAGATCGCGCGCAGCGGCGATATGCGCCTTGAGCCGATCGATTTCCTCGCGCAGATCCGCCTTGGTCGCCAACAGCGCGGCTTCGGCGTGCAGCCTGTCGCGGTCGAGCGCGGCGATGCCATCCATCAACAAGGTCACCTGTGCAGAAAGCCGGGCTGCGATCTCCTGCGGCGAGCGCGAGGGATCGCGCTCGATCGTCCGCGTCAAGCCTTCGATCGTGGCGACATGATCGAGAAGAATGCGGACAAGCGCCGCCCCCTCCTGTTCGCGCATTGCCCTCAGATCGGAAAGCGCGGCCAGCAAGCCGGCGGTAATATCGGCGTCACGGGCTGCAAGCGCCTCTTCACTATCCTCGCCTTCGCGGAATTCCACGATGCCGCGCACCAGAAGCAGCGTGTCGAGCTTCAGCGGCGCGGGGTCGATCACGCCTTCCAATTGCCCGCGCATGGCAAGCACGGCGGCAAGCGCTTGCCTGTTCAGCACCGCCTCGAAACGGTTCTCGTCGGCGGTGACCGATAGCGATGCCTGCAGGTTGCCGCGGCTGAAACTTTCGCCGGCAAGGCGGCGAACCTCCGCCTCCATGCGTTCGAGCCCGGGCGGCAGGCGCAAGCGCAGATCGAGGCCCTTGCCGTTGACCGAGCGCAGTTCCCATGCCCAGCGCCAGCGGCCGCTCGTTCCCTCGCGCCGCGCAAAACCGGTCATGGACTGCAAAGCCATGCGAGCCTCCCCAAATCTGTCAGTTGATCTTCTTTTTCTTCGGCGGGACGACAGCCGTGCCATTGTCCGCCGGCGGCTCTTCCGGCTGGCCGTCAACTGCTATGTTCGGGTCCGACCCCTTGTCGGCCTCAAGCTTACGCCAGCGTTTGACGTTGGCATTATGCTCCTCGAGCGTGGCCGCGAAGACGTGGCCGCCCGTGCCGTCGGCGACGAAATAGAGATCCTGCGTCTTCCAGGGATTGGCAACAGCTTCCAGCGCATCCTTGCCGGGATTGGCGATCGGCGTCGGCGGCAAGCCCTTGATGACATAGGTATTGTAAGGCGTGTCCCGCTTCAGGTCCGACTGGTAGATCGGCCGATCTGCCGGTTTGCCTTCGCCGCCGAAGAGGCCGTAGATGATCGTCGGGTCGGACTGCAGGCGCATGCCCTTGCCGAGCCGGTTGAGGAAGACGGAGGCGACATGGGCGCGCTCGTCGGGAACGCCGGTTTCCTTTTCGACGATCGAAGCGAGTGTCACGAATTCTTCTTTGGACCGCAACGGCAGCGACGCGTCGCGCTTGTCCCAGATCTGGTCGACGAGCTTCTGCTGTGCCGCCGCCATCTGCTGAATGATCTCCGAACGCTTCGTGCCGCGCGAGAATTTGTAGGTATCCGGGCGCAGGCTGCCCTCGCCCGGCAGCGCGGCCGGCAAGTCGCCTTCCAGCACCGGATCGGCCAGCATGCGGTCGAACATCTGGCGGACCGTCAGGCCCTCGGGGAAGGATACGGAATAAAGGATGGACTTGCCCGATTTCAGAAGCTCCATGATATCGCTCATGGAAGCCTTTGCCTTGATCTCGTATTCGCCGGCCTTCAGGCTCTCTCCGGCCGACAGATGCGTGGCGGTGAGATAACGGAAGATGCGGGCATCGGTGATGATGGCGTTGCGCTCGAGGTTCGAGGCGATTTCGGCCAGACCCGCGCCGTTGCGAACGATGAAATTGGTGTTGGTCTGCAGCGGACCGGGGCTCTGATAGGTCGATTTGGCGTAGTAGAAGCCGATAACGGCAACGATGCAGACCAGAACTGCCATCGTCATGATGAAGTTCAGGAAAAGAACGACCTGGCTGCGGGCATTCTTCGACCGCTTCGGCGGCTCCGGAACGCGCTCCGGACGCAGGGCCTCGTTCGGCGATTTGGGGATGATCGGTCCCTTCTGCGCCTGGCTATCGTTGCTCTGGTTCGTCGTATCGCTCACCGGCAATCCTCTAAAACTTGGCCTTCACTTCGCTATTTCGCGAAGCAATGCGGCAAAAGCAGGTCTACCGCCGCTCAATGACGCCGGTCACCCGCTGTGCTTTCGCACGCCCTGCCACGCGGCGTGCAGGACGGCCTTATCGACGGCGCCGGGATACCCGTAGGGTATCCGCTAGGCGTAACGGCGCAGCACGAGCGATGCGTTCGTGCCGCCAAATCCGAACGAGTTGGACAGCGCCACGTTGATTTCTCGCTCACGCGCCTTGTGCGGAACAAGATCGATCGCCGTCTCGCGTTCGGGATTGTCGAGATTGAGCGTCGGCGGCGCGACGTTGTCGCGGATGGCGAGCGTGGCGAAGATCGCCTCGATGGCGCCGGCCGCGCCGAGAAGGTGGCCCGTCGCCGACTTGGTCGAGGACATGGAGATCTTCGACGCTGCATTGCCGACCAGCCGCTCGACAGCGCCGAGTTCGATCGTGTCGGCCATGGTCGACGTGCCGTGGGCGTTGATATAATCGATATCGGCCGGCGTCAGCCCGGCGCGCTTCAGCGCCATCGCCATGCAGCGGCCGGCACCCTCGCCGTCTTCGGACGGCGCCGTGATGTGATAGGCATCGCCCGACAGACCATAGCCGACGACTTCGGCGTAAATCTTCGCGCCGCGCGCCTTGGCATGTTCCAGTTCCTCGAGCACGACGATGCCGGCGCCCTCGCCCATGACGAAGCCGTCGCGGTCGCGGTCATAGGGGCGCGAAGCCTTCTGCGGATCGTCATTGTGCTGGGTCGACAGCGCCTTGCAGGCGGCAAAGCCTGCCAGCGAAATGCGGCTGACGGGAGATTCCGTGCCGCCGGCGACCATGACGTCGGCGTCACCCAGCGCGATCAGCCGCGCGGCATCGCCGATCGCATGCGCGCCCGTCGAGCAGGCGGTGACGACCGAATGATTGGGGCCGCGCAGCTTGTGGCGGATCGAGACCTGGCCGGAGACGAGGTTGATCAGGCGGCCGGGAATGAAGAAGGGGGAGATGCGACGCGGGCCCTTGTCGCGCAGGGTGTAGCCCGCCTCGACGATGCCCTCGATGCCGCCGATGCCGGAGCCGATCAGCACGCCGGTGGCGATCTGGTCCTCGTCGGTCTCGGGATGCCAGTTGGCATCGGCAAGCGCCATGTCGGCGGCCGCCATGCCGTAGATGATGAAGGGATCGACCTTGCGTTGTTCCTTCGGCTCCATCCACTGATCGACATTGAAGGTGCCATCGGCACCGTCACCGAGTGGGATACGGCAAGCGATCTTGGCGGGAAGGTCGTCAACCTCGAATTCGGTGACCAGGCGGGCGCCGTTCTGGCCGGCAAGCAACCGCGACCACGTCACCTCTGTTCCGCATCCCAAGGGTGATACCATGCCGGTACCGGTGATGACGACACGTCTCATCGCGTGCTTTCCCCCGTCTCTTATGTTCTATGGAGAAATATGCCGATAAGAAAAGGGCGGACTCCCGGCCCGCCCTTTCTCAAATGCATAGGATCAGGCCTGGGCCTTCTCAATAAACTTCACAGCATCGCCGACCGTCAGGATCGAGTCAGCAGCGTCGTCGGGAATTTCGACGCCGAATTCTTCTTCGAAAGCCATGACAAGTTCGACAGTGTCGAGCGAGTCAGCGCCCAGATCGTCGATAAAGCTGGCGCTCTCGACGACCTTGTCGGCATCGACGCCAAGATGATCAATAACAATTTTCTTTACGCGTTCTGCGATATCGCTCATGTCGGTTTCCTCGACCTTATGTCCTGATCGGCATGCCGTTACGGCATCCCTACCCTGTTTCAGCCTGCGATGTTGTCAGACATCCTCGGCAAACTCGTTTACCCGGCTTCAGAGATTTCCCAGGCTTGCGAAAAGCCCGCCGGTCCGTCTGCTTTCTCGGGACGACTGTTCACAGTCATGGCCCGCTTAACATGCTTTATGTCTGCCGCAAAGCCAGAAAATCAACGCTTCGTGATTGCTCAACATGCTATTGCGGGAATTATTCCCGTGCCGATCGTTTGTCGTTTCAGATCATCGCCATGCCGCCGTTTACATGCAGCGTCTGTCCGGTCATGTAGGCGGCCTCCGAGGAGGCGAGATAGGCGACGGCGGAAGCGACTTCGCCGCCCGTACCCATGCGCCGCATCGGGATTGCCCCCATGATCGTTTCCTTCTGCTTGTCGTTCAGCTTGCCGGTCATGGCGCTTTCGATGAAGCCGGGCGCGACGCAATTGACCGTCACGTTGCGGGTGGCGATCTCCTGCGCCAGCGACTTGGTGAAGCCGATCATGCCGGCCTTGGAGGCGCAGTAATTGGCCTGGCCCGGATTGCCGGTGACGCCGACGACCGAGGTGATGTTGATGATGCGGCCGTAGCGGCGGCGCATCATCGGATGCGTCAATTCGCGCGTCAGGCGGAAGGTCGCGGTCAGGTTCACTTCGAGAACGGCATCCCAGTCCTCGTCGCTCATGCGCACGAAGAGGCCGTCCTTGGTGATGCCGGCATTGTTGACGAGAATATCGACGCCTTCGAGATCGGCTTCCGCCTTCTGGCCGAGCGCCTTGACCTCGTCGCGGTCCGACAGGTTGGCCGGGAAGATCTTGACGCGCTCGCCGAGCTCGGTTGCCAGCGCTTCCAGCTTCTCGACGCGGGTGCCGTGCAGGCCGACGATCGCGCCCTGCTTATGAAGAAGGCGGGCGATTTCCTCGCCGATGCCGCCCGATGCGCCGGTGACGAGAGCCTTGCGGCCGGATAGATCGAACATGGAAACGTTCCTTATTGTCTGGAGATAGCAATCAGGCCATGAGGGCGGCGACGGCCGCGTCGATGTCTGCGGGACCATTGACCGAGACGCCGTTGATCGTCTTGTCGATGCGTCGGGCAAGGCCGGTCAGCACTTTGCCGGAGCCGAGTTCATAAAGCGTCGTGACGCCGTTGCCGGCGAACCATTCCACCGTCTCACGCCAGCGGACCTGGCCCGTCACCTGCTCGACGAGAAGCGCGGCGATCTCGCCGGCGCCTGTGACCGGGGCTGCGCGGACATTGGCGATCAGCGGGACGACGGGGTCGGATTTGGCAACCGTTGCCAAGGCCTCGCGCATGGCGTCGGCAGCGGGCGCCATCAGCTTGGAATGGAAGGGAGCGGAAACCGGCAGCAGGATGGCGCGCTTGGCGCCCTTCTCGGTCGCAAGGCCGGCAGCCTTTTCGACGGCCGCTTTTTCACCCGAGATGACGATCTGGCCGCCGCCATTGTCGTTGGCGATCTGACAGGCGCCGGTGGCTGCGGCCGCCTCGCAGACGGCAACGACGTCGGCATGTTCGAGGCCGATGATCGCGGCCATGGCGCCGACGCCGACAGGAACGGCCGCCTGCATGGCATTGCCGCGGATGCGCAGCAGCCGCGCGGTGTCGGCGAGCGAAAAGGTGCCGGCAGCGCAAAGTGCGGAATATTCGCCGAGCGAGTGGCCGGCGACATAGGCGACCTTCGACTTCAGATCCAGTCCCTTGGCCTCGAGAACGCGGACGACGGCGATCGACACGGCCATCAGGGCCGGCTGGGCATTCGCCGTCAAAGTCAGCGTGTCCTCGGGACCATTGAACATGACGTCCGAAAGCTTTTCACCGAGCGCCTCGTCGACCTCTTGGAAAACGGCGCGCGCTTCCGCGAAATTCTCGGCGAGATCCTTGCCCATGCCGACGGCCTGGCTGCCCTGGCCGGGAAAAGTGAAAGCGATGGTCATTCTCGTATCCCTGGTTGCGCCCCTCGAGGCTATTTTGCCTCCAATTGACATTCTTTCCCGGAGAGTCAAGTGGCGGCCCGCTCTCTGCAAAGCCTTTCGCACCGGCACAAAAGCCCGGTTTTGCTCTTGCGCTCCGTCAAATCCGGCCTAGATTTGCGCGGGCACTTCCCAAGGCTTCCACTTCAAGATCGCTCCCAAGGTTTTTCCCATGAAGTATAATTTGCTCGGCCGTACCGGCATCTCCGTTTCAGAAATTTGCCTCGGCACCATGACGTGGGGTTCGCAGAACAGCGAAACCGACGCTCATGCGCAGATGGATTACGCCGTCGAGAAGGGCGTCAATTTCTTCGATACCGCCGAGCTTTATCCGACCACCCCGGTCTCGGCGGAAACACAGGGCTGGACCGAAGATTACATCGGCAGCTGGTTCGGCAAATCAGGCAAGCGCAGCGATATCGTGCTTGCCACCAAGGTCGCCGGCCTCGGCCGCGATTATTTGCGCGGCGGCGAAGGCGCGGATGCAAAGAACATCCGCCTGGCCCTGGAGGCCAGCCTTAAGCGGCTAAGGACCGATTACGTCGATCTCTATCAGATCCACTGGCCGAACCGCGGCCATTTCCACTTCCGCCAGAACTGGGGCTACAATCCCTTCAACCAGGACCGCGAGCAGGCCGTCGCCAACATGCTCGACATTCTGGAAACGCTCGGCGCGCTGGTCAATGAAGGCAAGATCCGCGCAATCGGCCTTTCCAACGAAACCACCTGGGGCATCCAGAAATATCTGACGCTCGCAGAACAGAAGGGGCTGCCGCGCGTCGCCAGCGTCCAGAACGAATACAACCTGCTCTACCGCCATTTCGATCTCGACCTCGCCGAACTCTCGCATCATGAGGATGTCGGTCTGCTCGCCTATTCGCCGCTCGCCGGCGGCATCCTGACCGGCAAATATGTCGGCGGCGGTAGGCCGAAGGGCTCGCGCGGCTCGATCAACCACGATATCGGCGGCCGCCTGCAGCCGCTGCAGGAGCCTGCGACCAAGGCCTATCTGGAGATCGCAGCCCGGTACGGGCTCGACCCGGCGGCAATGGCGCTCTCCTTCTGCCTGTCGAGACCCTTCATGGCCTCGGCCATCATCGGAGCGACCTCGATGGAACAATTGAAGGTCGATATCGGCGCCGCCGAACTGACCCTTTCGGACGAAGTGCTGGCGGAGATCGCCAAGGTGCACCGGCAGTATCCGCTGACGCTTTGAACCTTTCCATAGCGACGGCTTTTTGGGGCGCGAGAGATCGCGCCCTTTTCATTTCCGGCAGGGCCCTGCCGTTTTTAGTTGTATTTCGTACTTCGCTGTTAAGTGGCAATTAACCGATCCTCGGCACCATTCTGCCATCTTGAATTTTACCCACAGGAACATTCCCGCCATGATGGCGACAACGCATCTTCCTCTTCATGAGAAGGCACGGGAAGTGGGAGCCTTGCGATGCCGAATATCTCTTCGACGTTTCCTGCTCGTTTCAGCGGGAGATACGCGCTGCAACTGTTGCAGACAGCTTCGCTTGACGTCGGCGGCAGCAATCAGAACGGCGTCTCGACCCGAAGCGGCGTCGCCGCGGTTAGCGAGAATGGCGGCGCAATCGACAGCATAATGCGGATCATCCTTGACGCGAAGGGCAACTCCGGCGTTCTGATCAACTCTCCCGGTGGCACCGTCTCAGCCACCACAAGCGGAGGGAACGATGTCGTCGACATCACCGCCGGTGAGGTCGGCTACGTATCCACCTACAGCGGCGACGATATGATCAGGATTCGCGCGGCAGGTAGCGGAGAAGACAATAGCATATTCAATCCAGCCGTTTATTCCGTTGACGCCGGGAGCGGAAGCGATTCAATCGATATCAGGAGCAGAGGCAGTGTTTTTTCGACCGCTGGCGGCAGTGGCGATGACAAGATCACTATCGTGACAACTGCTCCCCTGCGTGGGGGCGCCGAAGCCGTCGAAAACCTGTTTGAAGGGATCTATTCGACCGATGGTGGAGATGGCAACGATACCATTTCGCTAGAAAGTTCGACCAGCATAAACAGCACATATGGTGGGAATGGCAATGACGCCATCCACGTGGCCTCACGCCTTGTCACCAATGTGGATGGCGGCAGTGGTAACGACGTGATCGACGTGGCGGGTCTTAATATAATGAACATCAACGGCGGTGACGGTAACGACATCATCTCCGCCAGTTCCGCTGCCGCACTTTACAACGTCTCCGGCGGTAAAGGTGACGACTATGTCATCCTGGACGGTTCATCGAGCGTTCAGTCGACCTATTTTTTCGCAGAGGGAGACGGCCACGACACAATCGAGACGAACAATCTTCTGGAGATTCTGCCCGTCAGCAGCGATGGAACCAGACGCGGCGATATGATGAACGCAATTATCGAAAAGCAAGGTAATACGCTGAAAATCGCTTTCGCACACAATACCGATACGATTACAATAAATCTGACCGGCCGCATGACCGAGGCCAATAATATTCGCTTTAGCTATAATCCTAACACGCAGTCGCTGCTCATCGCCGACGACCGGTTCTTCGTAGACAATCCGCCGGGACAGACCATTTTCCTACGGCCGGACGCAACGAAATAAGGTTTCTTGCCCCGTTCGCTTGCCTTTCCCGCAAAAATCCGTATAAGCGCGCCTGTTCGTTGACCCGGTCTTCTGGCTGGTGGCTGAACGGAGGGCCGGTTTCCTCGCGGAAATCGTTCGGAACGGAAGCGTTCCAGCCTCCCGTGTCTCCGCTCTCGACCGTCTCGGAAACGCTTTTCTTGCCTGGGTCCGCCCAATCAGGAGCAGTCGTTGAGGCTTAGCCGCCGAATATCGGGTTGAACCAAACGCAAGAAAGGCAAAGCTGTCATGGCTCTTTATGAACATGTATTCCTTGCCCGGCAGGATATTTCCGCTCAGCAGGTCGATGCCCTCGTAGAACAGTACAAGGGCGTGATCGAAGCTAACGGCGGCAAGGTCGGGCGCATCGAGAACTGGGGCCTCAAGTCCCTCACCTATCGCATCAAGAAGAACCGCAAGGCGCATTACGCGCTGATGGACATCGATGCACCGCCGGCTGCGATCCAGGAAATGGAACGCCAGATGCGTATCAGCGAAGACGTTCTTCGCTACATGACCATCGCCGTCGAAAAGCACGAAGAAGGCCCGTCTGCCATGCTGCAGAAGCGCGACCGCGACGACCGCGGCCCGCGTGAAGGCGGCGATCGTGGCCCGCGCCGCGAATTCGGCGACCGTCCGCCGCGCCGTGACGGCGACTTCCAGCGTGGCCCGCGTCCGGATCGCGCTCCCCGCGAAGACCGTGCATAAGGAGATATAAGAATGTCTGAAGCTTCCTCCGCACCGGTCCGTCGTCCGTTCCATCGCCGCCGCAAGACCTGCCCGTTCTCCGGCGCAAACGCACCGCGGATCGACTACAAGGACGTACGCCTGCTGCAGCGCTACATTTCCGAGCGCGGCAAGATCGTTCCGTCCCGCATCACGGCCGTTTCCCAGAAGAAGCAGCGCGAACTCGCCCAGGCGATCAAGCGCGCCCGCTTCCTCGGCCTGCTGCCCTACGTCGTCGCCTGATCGGCCGACGCAATCAGATTCGAGGGAAGGCATTCGTGCCTTCCCTTTTCCCTTCCGCGATGGGCGCGGATCGGAACTGTTAAAACCCATGTTGAGACGTTTCTGAATTCGATTCAGCAACATCCTCTAACTGCTTGATGAAGCAGGACAGCGACCTTGAAACGACCGAACCTTAAAACGCTGCTGATCGGCGCACTCGCCGGATTGACCGCCGCCCTGCTGGTGCTGGGCGCGAGCATGCAGCCGTCGTTTTTCAGCGCGATCCTCTACACGGCCTCGGCGCTTCCGATCCTGATCGTCGGGCTCGGCTGGGGCAATGCCGCCGCGATTTCGGCCGTCGTCACCGCTGCCGCACTCGGCGCGGTCCTGATCTCTCCTTCTTTCGCGCTCATCATGACGCTGGTGACGCTGCTGCCGGCCGGCTGGCTCAGCCATCTCGCCAATCTCGCGCGCCCCGCCTCCGAGCTCGGCGGCCCTGACCATCTGCTTGCCTGGTATCCGCTCTCCGATATCCTGCTGCATCTCTGCGGCCTGGTGACGATCGCCGTCATCGTCATCGGCGTGATGATCGGTTATGGGCCCGAGGTTACCGATCCGATCGTCGATCTGCTGATCACCTCGGTCAAACAGCAGCAGCCGGAATTCATGCCCGATCCAGCGGCGACCGCGCAGACCAAATCGCTGATCCTGCTGATGCTGCCGGCGGTGCAGGGCGGCATGTGGGTCAGCATGCTGTTTGCCGCCTATTATTTCGCGGTGCGCATCGTCGCGGCATCCGGCCGGGGCCTTCGTCCGCGCGAGGACATTCCCTCGTCGCTGCGCATGAACCGCAATTCGATCTTCATCTTCCTGGCCGGACTTGCGGCCTGCTTCTTCGGCGGCGTCCCGGCGCTGCTCGGGGCGACCGTGATCGGCGCCTTCGGCGCCGGTTTCATGCTCTCCGGCTTCGCCTCGCTGCATTTCCGCACGCGTGGGAAGGACTGGCGCATACCGGCCCTCATCCTCTGCTACCTGGCTTCGATGCTCATGCTGCTGCCAGCTCTCCTCATCCTGGTCGTGGGTCTTAGCGATACGCGCAAGGCGATCGCGCTGACCCCGACGAAAGATGCCGATGCCCCCAAACAATCCGACACGAAAATCTGAGACACAAGAAAGGAAAGAAAATGGAAGTCATTCTTCTCGAACGCATCTCCAAGCTCGGCCAGATGGGCGAAACCGTAAAGGTTCGCGACGGCTTTGCCCGTAACTACCTGCTGCCGCTCGGCAAGGCGCTGCGCGCCAACCCCGCCAACAAGGCCCGCTTCGAATCCGAGCGCGCCACGCTCGAAGCCCGCAACCTCGAGCGCAAGTCGGAAGCCCAGAAGGTTGCCGACGTTCTCGACGGCAAGTCCTTCATCGTCGTGCGCTCCGCCGGCGAAACCGGCCAGCTCTACGGCTCGGTCGCTGCTCGTGACGTCGTCGAGATCCTCGCCGCCGAAGGCTTCAACATCGGCCGCAACCAGGTTCACCTCAACACGCCGATCAAGTCGATCGGCCTGCACAAGGTCGAGCTGCAGCTGCATGCCGAAGTCGAAATCAACGTCGAGCTGAACGTTGCCCGCTCCGCCGAAGAAGCAGAGCGCCAGGCCAAGGGCGAAGAGCTCACCTCGGTCGACGCGATCTATGGCGTCGACGAAGACGCACTGCGTCCGGAAGATTTCTTCGATCCGGAAGCCGACGGCCTCGACGAAGACGAAGCATAATTCTCACCGGAGCAATCCGCGAGAGGGAAGCCCGGCCACCGCGCCGGGCTTTTTCGTTTCCGTTCTTTCGATGCGCGCGCAGCCGCCGGATCATTTTTTACCGGGGGATTGTCTCGATGTTTTTGCTGCGTGCCCGATGTCATGGCGCTAACATCTTCTTCTCCGGAACGGATGAGCTGAGTCGGCTCCGTACCGTGTCCTCAGGGTGACACTGCCAGTATTTCTCTTTTGTGGCGCCCGAGACTGTGGAGAAGTCGAACAATGGGCACAGGCGTTCAGGATTTAGGCGAGACCAGCTCCGCTCCGATCGCAGCCCCTTGATTTCTCCATCCGGAATTGCAAATCCGGAGTTGGAAAAAGACAGAACGGATGATGATGAACGACGCCGCTCGAAAGATTGCAGCCGTTGCTCCTTCGGAGCAGCACTATCGCGAAGCACCCAACAACATCGAAGCCGAGCAGGCGCTTCTGGGTGCCATCCTGATGAATAACGACGCCTATTACCGGGTGTCGGATTTCCTGAAGCCGATCCATCTCTACGAGCCGCTGCACCGGAAGATCTTCGAGGTTGCCGGCGACATCATCCGCATGGGCAAGATCGCCAACCCAGTGACGATCAAGACCTTCCTGAAAGCCGACGAGAAGGTCGGCGACATGACCGTGTCGCAATATCTGGCGAGCCTCGTCAGCAACGCGGTCACCGTCATCAATGCCGAGGACTATGGGCGGGCGATCTATGATCTCGCGCTGCGCCGGGCGCTGATCACCATCGGCGAGGACGTCGTCAACATCGCTTACGACGCGCCGCTCGACATGCCGCCGCAGTCGCAGATCGAGGATACCGAGCGCCGCCTCTTCGAACTTGCCGAAAACGGCCGCTACGACGGCGGCTTCCAGTCCTTCAACGATGCCGTCGCGCTGGCGATCGACATGGCGGCCGTCGCCAAGGAACGCGACGGCGGGCTTTCGGGCATCTCCACCGGCATCCACTCGCTGGATGCCAAGATGGGCGGCCTGCAGCGGTCGGACTTGATCATCCTCGCCGGGCGCCCCGGCATGGGCAAGACCTCGCTTGCAACCAACATCGCCTACAACATCGCGGCCGCCTATGAGGGCGAAGTGCAGTCGGACGGCAGCACGAAGGCCAAGAACGGCGGCGTCGTCGGCTTCTATTCGCTCGAAATGTCGTCCGAACAGCTCGCCACCCGTATCATCTCCGAACAGACGGAAGTCTCCTCCTCGAAGATCCGTCGCGGCGACATCAACGATGCGGATTTCGAAAAGCTCGTCGCCTGCTCGATGATGATGCAGAAGGTGCCGCTCTATATCGACCAGACCGGCGGTATCTCGATCGCCCAGCTTTCGGCGCGCGCACGCCGCCTCAAGCGCCAGCGCGGCCTCGATGTGCTCGTGGTCGACTACGTGCAGTTGATGACCGGCTCGGGCAAATCGAGCGACAACCGCGTCCAGGAAATCACCCAGATCACTACCGGCCTGAAGGCGCTCGGCAAGGAACTCAACGTTCCGATCATCGCGCTGTCGCAGCTCTCGCGTCAGGTCGAAAGCCGTGACGACAAGCGCCCGCAGCTTTCCGACCTTCGCGAATCCGGTTCGATCGAGCAGGACGCAGACGTCGTGCTCTTCGTGTTCCGCGAGGAATATTACGTCAAGAACCAGGAGCCGCGGGATATCCACGATCCGAAATATCCGGAATGGGAAGCGACTTTCGACAAGGTTAAGGGCACGGCCGACGTCATCATCGCCAAGCAGCGTCACGGGCCGACCGGCACGGTGAAGCTCGCCTTCCAGGCGGAGTTCACGCGTTTCGCCGATCTCGCCGATCCTTCCTTCATACAATACGAGGAACATTGACGTGGTTTCCCGCATCAATCTCCTTTAGAACCCGGCAGCCCGCAGCAGCGCAACCGTTGCAACGCCAATTGCGACGCTGACAAGCATGGGCAGAAGGCGCGCGGCGATTGCCGTTGCCGCGCAGGCGAGCGCCTCCGCCCAGCCGGCCGCAAAAGCGGTCGGGGCAATGACCGCCATCAGCACGGCGGGCGGGATGGCCTCGATCGCCGTTCTCCGCCGCTCATCCATCTCGACATGACGGATCAGGACGAGGCCGCTGACGCGGGTGAAGACCGTAGCGGCCGCCATCGCGAGGATGGCGATGATCGTGTTGAGGTCGAGCGTCATGCCGCCTGCTCCCGCGCCCTGCCCTGCCAGAGTGCCGTTGCCAGCCCGGCCAGAGCGCCGGCGGCGATATACCAGACCCCCGGCACGAAGTGATGGACCGCAACGGACGCGGCGCCGCTGGCAGCAAGGACGGCACCGGTTTCCGGCCCCTTCCAGAAGCCCATGACGAGCACGATGAAGACGGCCGGAAAGGCGAAGTCGAGGCCGATGACCGCTGGATTGCCGAGGAAGGCGCCGAGCAATGCGCCCGCCAGCGAAGAGCCGACCCAGGTGAGGTAGAAGGGCGCGACGATGCCGGCATACCAGGCCGGTGTCAGCCGTGTGCTGCCGGCGCGGAATTCCGCCATGGCCCAGAGCTCGTCGGCGAGGAAGAGCATGGCGACATAACGTTTGATGCCGGAGAAAGACTGCATCTTCGTGCCGATCGACGCGCTCATCAGCACATGGCGGATATTGACCAGCAAGGCTGCGAAGCCGACGCCGATCCAGCTTGCCGGATGCGTCCAGATGTCCATGGCCACGAATTGCGAACCGCCTGCAAAGACCAGCGCGCTCATCAGCGTCGTTTCCAGCGGCGAAAGCCCCTTGGTGGCCGCGACCGCGCCGAAAACGAGGCCGATCGGCAAGACGGCGACAACAAGCGGAAAAATGGCACGCATTCCGGCGAGAAACTCGCCGGATGGCCGGCTGTGCTGCAACATGGCAACCTCCTGATCAAGATCGCGGAGGGTTAACCCAGGCGGCCATGGCTGTATTGAACGAAAGTGATCAGCCCGTGCGGAATTGGCCGGGCGTCACGCCCGTGCGTGCCTTGAAGTGCCGGGTGAAGTGCGCCTGATCGGCGAAACCGCATTCGAGCGCGATATCGGCCGGCATGCGCCCCTGCCGCAGCAGCCGGCGGGCCACCTGCACGCGCCGGTCCGTCAGAAAAGCGTGCGGGGTGATGTGATATTCCTTGCGGAAAGCGCGGATGAGGTGCGCGCGGCTCAAACCCGCCACGCCGGCCAGTTCCTCGAGGCCCACATCGCTGTCGAAATTCTCGACGAGGTATTCGCGGGCGCGGGCGACCGCGCTTCGCTCCTTGGTATCGACGGGAACGATGATCGCGCTGCCGTGACGCGCAAAGATCGCCGCCAGCACCGAAAACATTCCCTCATCGGACTCCAGCGCACCCGCGCCGCTTTCCAGCGTTCGGTGGGCGGCATGAAAGGCATTGGCAAGCTGCGGATCGCGCGGAAGCCCGCCGGGGAAAGACGGCGTCGCATGGAAGGCCTTGCCGGTGACATCTTCCAGAATATCGACGAACAGCTTCATGTCGGGATAGATCATCCGGTAGCGATAGCCCTCGCCGCCCGGAGCGCCGTCATGGATCACGCCGGGATCGATGAGATAAAGGTCTCCCGGGCCGGTTTCCTCCCGCCTGCCGCTGAGCGTGGCGATCTGGCTGCCGCTTTCTATCGCGCCGATGCTGAAGGTATCATGCGCATGCGGCGCATATTCATGCGTCAGGAAGGTGGCGCTCAAACACTCCATGTCGCGGAAGCGGCTATCCCGCCAGAAGCGGGCCGATTCCACGTTCGCAAGCGGCATGGCTTCGGCCGCCTCTTTTTGCGATACGTTCTGCATCCGGCTAGATTATCGCGGAAGCCTGTACGCGTCTTGAACAAAAGTGATCGTGGGACAGGCAAAAGGTGTTATGTCACCGCCTGCGCTTTCCCTTGGCCAGAATGCTCTCTAAAGCATGTCGTAATCGTAAAACCGCTGCACAGTTTTGCGCGACATGCTCTAGACTGGCTCGGGCGATTTCCTTTCATTACTTCACGGCGATTCATGACAGATTTTCCCATCCCCTTCGAAGATGACGATCTTTTCGCTTCCGCGGGCCTGCGGCTGACTGTCGATCTGACTGCGCTTACGGAGAACTGGCGCGACATGGCGCGGCGCTCCGGCGCTGCGCGCGCCGCGGCCGTCGTCAAGGCGGACGCCTACGGCATGGGCATCGAGGATGCCGGCGAAGCGCTCTACCTCGCGGGCGCCCGGGATTTTTTCGTCGCGACCGTCGATGAAGGGGTGACGCTTCGCCTCTATGCGCCAGAGGCGCGCATCTTCGTGCTCTCGGGCATATGGCCGGGCACCGAACGGCGCTTCTTCGAGAACGATCTGGTGCCGGTGATCTCCTCCGACGAGCAGCTCGCCTTCTGGATGGCAGTGCTTGCCGATTACGGCGATTATCCTTGCGCGCTGCATGTCGATACCGGCTTCAACCGGCTGGGGCTGCACATCGAAGATGCGCTGGCGCTCGCCGACGACGTCTCGCGGCCGGCAAGCTTTGCGCCGGTGCTTGTTATGAGCCACCTCGCCTGTGGCGACGATCCCGGCCATGCCATGAACCGGCGCCAGCTCGAATCATTCCGCAAGGTTAGCGCGGCCTATGAAGGCATCGATTCAAGTCTTGCCGCCTCGGCCGGAGTCTTTCTCGGCGAAGACTATCACTTCGATCTGACCCGTCCCGGCATCTCGCTTTATGGCGGTGAAGCGGTCAGCGGCATGGCGAACCCGATGCGCCCGGTCGCCACCGCGGAAGCGCGCGTCATACAGGTGCGGACGGTCGAAGCCGGCGAAACCGTCAGCTACGGACGGGCGCTGCAGCTTCACCGTGACAGCCGGCTGGCGGTCGTCTCGGCCGGTTATGCCGACGGCTATATCCGCAGCCAGTCGAGCGCCGGCGTGCCTCTGCGCCAGGTCGTGCCGCAAGGCGGCCAAGGCTTCATCGCCGGACACAAGGTGCCGGTCGCGGGCCGGATCACCATGGATCTGACGATCTTCGACATCACCGACCTGCCGGACAATGCCGTGCGCGCCGGCGATTATGTCGAACTGTTCGGAAGGAACATGCCGCTCGACGAGGTGGCGCGGGCAGCAGGCACCATCGGATACGAGATCCTGACCAGCATGGGGCTGCGCCACGAACGGCGCTACGTGGCCGAGGAGTAGAGCTTGCTGTCAGCGGCTGCTGAGCGCGAGACGGACGCCGAGCGCCACGAAAAGCGCACCGAGACCGCGATCGAGCCACCGTCCGATTTTTTCGTTGTGCCTCAAAACATCTGCAAGGCGCCCGCCGAGAAGGACGAGCGGCGGTTCGATGAAGGCCGCGACGGCAATGATGAGCCCGCCATGCAGCATGAGCTGAGCCCAGGTGGGCCCTGCCCCTTCGACGACGAATTGCGGCAGGAACGCCAAGAAGAATATCGCCACTTTCGGATTGAGCAGCGACACCAGGATTCCCTGCCGATAGATCCTTGTCGCCGGCAGTTTTTCATCCGCTGCCTTCATCAGGCCGCTGCCGCCACCGGCGCGCAAAGCCTGGATGCCCAACCAGACGAGATAGGCAGCGCCGATCCATTTGACCGTGGAGAAAGCGAAAGCCGAGGCGGCGAGCACGGCGGACAGGCCGAGCGCCGCCATCAGAACATGCAGGCAGGCACCCGACCAAACGCCGAACAGCGCGGAGAAGCCGGCGCGCTTCCCGCTGCGCATCGTGTGGCCGAGGATGAAGGCGATGTCGGGGCCTGGCGAGAGGTTGAGCAAAACCGCCGCCGACAGGAATGCAAGCCAATGAGTCAGCGAATAATCGAACATCTTCCACCATCCCGGATAAGCAGAGCCGGAAACATAGGCACGGCGACCACTGATGGGGAAATCATTAGTTTTGATCCGTCGCGATAGCCATTATCTCAAGCACGACAATGATTCGATGAAGCACGCGACGCTTCATCTTGATAACTCGACTGAAAGAGCGATTGATGGCGAAGGCCAGGACACAGTTCATCTGCCAGAATTGCGGCGCGGTCCATAACCGCTGGGCCGGCAAATGCGATAGTTGCGGCGAGTGGAACACGATCGTCGAAGAAGATCCGATGGGCGGGATCGGCTCCGGCCCCGGCAAGACGCCGAAGAAGGGCCGCCCTGTCGCGCTGACGGCACTCTCCGGCGAGATCGAGGAGGCCCCGCGCATCCATACCGCCATGTCGGAGCTCGATCGGGCACTCGGCGGCGGCTTCGTGCGCGGTTCGGCAGTGCTGATCGGCGGCGATCCGGGCATCGGCAAGTCGACGCTGCTGATGCAGGCGGCAGCCGCCCTTGCGCGGCGCGGCCACAAGATCATCTACGTCTCCGGCGAAGAAGCGGTGGCGCAGGTCCGCCTCAGGGCGCAGCGTCTTGCCGCGGCTGATACCGACGTGATGCTGGCAGCCGAAACCAATGTCGAGGATATTCTGGCGACGCTTGCCGAAGGCAAAAGGCCGGACCTCGTCATCATCGATTCCATCCAGACGCTGTGGAGCGAACTGGCCGAATCCGCGCCGGGAACGGTGACGCAGGTGCGCACCGGCGTACAGTCGATGATCCGTTTCGCCAAGCAGACGGGTGCGGCCATGGTGCTCGTCGGGCATGTGACCAAGGACGGGCAGATCGCCGGCCCGCGCGTCGTCGAGCACATGGTCGACGCCGTGCTCTATTTCGAAGGCGATCGCGGCCATCACTACCGTATCCTGCGCACGGTCAAGAACCGCTTCGGCCCGACCGATGAGATCGGCGTTTTCGAAATGTCCGACAGAGGTTTGCGCGAAGTCGCCAACCCATCCGAACTCTTCCTCGGCGAACGCAATGAAAAATCGCCGGGTGCGGCCGTCTTTGCCGGCATGGAAGGTACCCGTCCCGTGCTCGTCGAAGTCCAAGCGCTGGTGGCGCCGACCTCGCTCGGAACACCGCGGCGCGCCGTGGTCGGCTGGGATTCGGCCCGGCTGTCGATGATTCTGGCCGTACTCGAAGCCCATTGCGGCGTCAGGCTCGGCCAGCACGACGTCTATCTCAACGTCGCCGGCGGTTATCGCATCTCCGAACCGGCCGCCGATCTCGCCGTCGCCTCGGCGCTGGTTTCCTCGCTTGCCGGTATTGCCCTTCCTGCCGATTGCGTCTATTTCGGCGAAGTCAGCCTGTCGGGCGCCATCCGGCCGGTTGCGCACACCGCCCAGCGCCTCAAGGAAGCCGAGAAGCTGGGTTTTTCCGCAGCATTGCTTCCGTCCGCCTCCGCCGAACTGCCGAAGAATTCGGGCGGGCGCTGGAGCGAGGTGGAAAGCCTGCCGGATCTGGTCGCGCGCATCGCCGGCTCGAAGGGGGCGCTGCGTGTGGAAGACGAGGTTTGATCCTTTCATTGCCAAGATTGGTGATGATATAGGAGGCACACGATAAGGCGCGACACGGCCGCCAAGCGGCAGTCCTGGAGTTGAATTTACATGCCCATTACGATTTTCGACGGTATTGTCATCGGCGTCGTGCTCTTCTCCGCCGTGCTGGCGATGGTCCGCGGCTTCTCGCGCGAGATCCTCTCGATCGCAAGCTGGGGCGGCTCCGCCGCCGCCGCCTACTACCTCTACCCCTATCTGCTGCCCTATGCGAAGAAATACACCGATGACGACCGTATCGCGATCGTCGGCTCGGCAGCGGTCGTCTTCCTCATCGCGCTCATCGTCATCTCCTTCATCACGATGAAGATCGCCGATTTCATCATCGACAGCCGCATCGGCGCGCTCGACCGCACGCTGGGCTTCCTGTTCGGCGCCGCGCGCGGCGTGCTGCTCCTGGTCGTCGCCGTCGCCTTCTGGAACTGGCTCGTCGATGTCGACCACCGCCCGACCTGGGTCAATGAAGCCAAGTCCAAGCCGTTCCTGGATTCGATGGTCGTGAAGCTGAAGTCGGTTCTGCCGGAGCAATTTGCTCAGATGATACCGGAAAGCATCCGTGATAAGCTGCAGCCGCAGGCACAGGGCACCGAGGGCGCCAATCCGCCGGCCGGCGAGCCGGCTCCGGCGGAAGACGCACCGGCAGCGCCCGCAGACGGCGCGCAGCAGCCGGCGAATTGACACAGTGTTCAGCAGCTTGACTCGCCTTTCGGCAATTGCCATTTGAGCGGGACGTGAAATAAGGGTCCGGCCGGGCATTCCAGCTCCGCCGGACCCAAGCCGTTTCAGAGCCGGAAAACGGGCTTTGACAGCGGATGTCGTTCAAGATGAAGTTATCGGAAATCTGCGCGATGTCCGGTATCATGCTATTGGTAATGCCGATCCATTCTTGTGAGAGCAGAGGCCCGCAGAAATGAACCAGTCCCATTCCTTCCCGACCGACGATCCGCTCGACGGAGATACGCTGCATGAGGAATGCGGCGTTTTCGGAATTCTGGGACATCCTGACGCCGCGACCCTTACGGCTCTCGGCCTGCACGCCCTGCAGCATCGCGGGCAGGAAGCGGCCGGCATCGTCTCCTTCGACGGCAAGCGCTTCTATCAGGAGCGCCATATGGGCCTCGTCGGCGACCATTATACCAATCCGATGACGCTCGCCCGCCTGCCCGGCGGCATGTCGATCGGCCATACGCGCTATTCCACAACCGGTGAAGTGGCGATGCGCAACGTGCAGCCGCTCTTTGCCGAACTCGAGGAAGGCGGCATCGCCATTGCCCATAACGGCAATTTCACCAACGGCCTGACCCTGCGCCGCCAGATCATCGCAACCGGCGCCATCTGTCAGTCGACTTCCGATACCGAAGTCGTCCTCCACCTCATCGCCCGCTCGCGCCATACGTCCACAGCCGACCGCTTCATCGACGCCATCCGCCAGATGGAAGGCGGCTATTCGATGCTCGCCATGACGCGCACCAAGCTGATCGCCGCGCGCGACCCGACCGGCATCCGCCCGCTTGTCATGGGCGAGCTGGACGGCAAGCCGATCTTCTGTTCGGAAACCTGCGCGCTCGACATCATCGGCGCCAAGTTCGTCCGCGACGTCGAAAACGGCGAAGTCATCATCTGCGAAATCCAGCCCGACGGCTCGATCAGTATCGATGCCCGCAAGCCCAGCAAGCCGCAGCCGGAGCGCCTCTGCCTGTTCGAATATGTCTATTTCGCCCGGCCGGATTCGGTCGTCGGCGGCCGCAACGTCTATACGACGCGCAAGAGCATGGGCATGAACCTCGCCAAGGAAGCACCGGTCGAGGCCGACGTCGTCGTGCCGGTGCCGGATGGCGGCACGCCCGCAGCGCTCGGCTATGCGCAGGAAAGCGGCATCCCCTTCGAATACGGCATCATCCGCAACCATTATGTCGGCCGCACCTTCATCGAGCCGACGCAGCAGATCCGCGCCTTCGGCGTAAAGCTGAAGCATTCAGCCAACCGAGCGATGATCCAAGGCAAGCGCGTCGTGCTCGTCGACGATTCCATCGTGCGCGGCACGACTTCGCTGAAGATCGTGCAGATGATCCGCGAGGCCGGCGCCCGCGAAGTCCATATCCGCGTCGCCAGCCCGATGATCTTCTTCCCCGACTTCTACGGCATCGATACGCCCGATGCCGATAAGCTGCTCGCCAACCAGTATGCCGATGTCGAAGCCATGGCCAAGTATATCGGCGCGGATTCGCTAGCCTTCCTGTCGATCAACGGCCTCTATCGCGCCGTCGGCGGCGAGGACCGCAACCCGGCCCGCCCGCAGTTCACCGATCACTATTTCACCGGCGACTATCCGACCCGCCTGCTCGACAAGAACGGCGAGTCCATGGGCAACAAGATTTCCATGCTTGCGAGCAACGGCTGAGCCGCTTCCGTTTTGACTTTCCGTTGGAGGGGCCTATTGCGCCCCTCACCTTTCCAAGCACATCCGGAACCCGGGCAGATGAACATCAATCTTGAAGGCAGGATCGCGCTGGTGACAGGCGCATCGCGCGGCATCGGCTACTTCACGGCACTGGAACTCGCCAAGGCCGGCGCCCATGTGATCGCCTGCGCGCGCACGGTCGGCGGGCTGGAAGATCTCGACGATGCGATCAAGGCTGTCGGCGGCAGCGCGACGCTCGTACCGTTCGATCTTGCCGACATGAACGCGATCGATGCGCTCGGCGGCTCGATCTTCGAGCGCTGGGGTAAACTCGACATCCTCGTCGCCAATGCCGGCGTGCTCGGCGTGATCTCGCCGATCGGCCATATCGAGGCGAAGGTCTTCGAAAAGGTGATGACCATCAACGTCACCGCGACATGGCGGCTGATCCGCTCGGTCGATCCGCTGCTCACCCGCTCGGATGCCGGCCGCGCCGTCATCCTGTCGTCCGGCGCCGCGCACAAATGCCGCCCCTTCTGGAGTGCCTATTCCGCCTCCAAGGCAGCCGTCGAAGCGCTGGCCCGCACCTGGGCCGGCGAGACGCAATCGACGCCGTTGCGCATCACCAGCGTCGATCCGGGAGCGACCCGCACGGCGATGCGCGCCCAGGCCGTTCCGGGCGAAGATCCGCAGACGCTGCCGCATCCTTCCGAGGTCGCCAGGGCGATCCTGCCGCTGCTCGGCCCCGGCGTGACCGAGACGGGCAAGCTGTTTATCGTCCGCGAGAACAAGCTCGCGGATTACCGGCTGCCGGAATAGGCTCGCGCCTCAATTGGCGGTAACGGCGGGGAACAGGTGAGCGAAACCCGTTTCCGACGGGCAGAGCGCATTGAGATCCACCGCTCCCTGAATGCCGTCCACGGTGCCGTTATCGGCAAATTGCCAGATCGACCAGCGACCGCAGCCTTTCTGCGCCGGCTCCTTGAACACGCTTCGCAGCCAGAGATAATGTTCGGGGAAGCGGGCTTCATTGCCTTTCAGATATTGATCGTAGAACTCCTGCGTGACGTAGAAGATCGGCTTTTCCGGAAACGTGCCTTTCAGCTCGGTGAAGAAAGCGTTCAACTCCGCAACTATTTCGTCCAGCGTCGGGACCTTGTTGCAATTGCCGACAAATTCCAGTCGACGGCGATCGGCAAGGCATCCAGCGCCTTTGGCACGGTCGCCAGGACATTCTGCGCCTGATCCCTGCCCGGGCGGCAGAATGTGAAGAAATGATAGGCGCCCCTGACCAGCCCGGCATCGCCGGCACGCTGCCAGTTCTCGGCGAACCTGAAATCCTTGTGATCACCGCCTTCGGTCGCCTTCATGATCGCAAAGCGCACGTTCGGCTGCGCGGCCACCGTCTTCCAATCGATATCGCCCTGGTGATGGCTGACATCGATGCCCTGGATCGGATAGGTCGCTAAAGATGGATTGTTGAAGCGAAGCATACCGAAATCGTATGCGAAATATGCGGCCGAGGCGACTGCCAGAATTGCAACCGCTCCAATCGTCCCCCTCACCAGGCGCCTCACGAATTCCCCCAATTTTTAGCGGCTTCCCGCTGGCTACGCGCGATTTGCGTTGCGAAAATGGCGGACAAGCCCCGACGCTCGCATCGTATTTTCGCCCTCTTGACCAAATGTCATTCCCGCGCCATAAAACGCGGCATGAAAACGGTTATCTGCATTATCTGCGGAAAGATTATTCGCTAGCGCAAGCGCTGGCCCGGCCGTTTTCGTCTCCCAAATAGTCAAGATGCGAAACGCCCCGGTCCGCCGGTTGCGATATTTTCTGAACGTGCGTTTTGGGAGAGTGAAATGGGCGGCACGCCGGAACTGAAGCTGTACAACACGCTGACGCGGGAGAAATCGGCCTTCAAGCCGATCGATGCCGAGAATGTCCGCATGTATGTCTGCGGCCCGACCGTCTATGATTTCGCCCATATCGGCAATGCGCGGCCGGTCATCGTCTTCGACGTGCTGTTCCGGCTGCTGCGGCATGTCTATGGCGAAAACCACGTCACCTATGCCCGCAACATCACCGACGTCGACGACAAGATCAATGCGCGGGCGCTGAGAGATCATCCCGGCCTGCCGCTGAACGAAGCGATCCGCGCCGTCACGGAAAAGACCGAGACGCAGTTTCACGCCGATGTTGCCGAGCTCGGCTGCCTGGAGCCGAATGTCGAGCCGCGCGCCACCGACAATATCCAAGAAATGATCGAGATCATCGGGAAGCTGATCTCCAATGGCCATGCCTATGTGGCGGCAGGCGAAGTGCTGTTCGACACACGGTCCATGGCCGATTATGGTCAGCTTTCGAAGCGTCCTCTCGACGAACAGCAGGCGGGCGCCCGTGTCGCCGTCGATGCGCATAAGAAGAACCCCGGCGATTTCGTGCTGTGGAAACTGTCGAGCCACAACGAACCCGGCTGGGAAAGCCCCTGGGGCCGCGGGCGGCCCGGCTGGCATATCGAGTGCTCGGCGATGAGCCGGCGCTATCTCGGCGATATCTTCGACATTCACGGCGGCGGGCTGGACCTGATCTTCCCGCACCATGAAAACGAGATCGCCCAGTCGCGCTGCGCCCATGGGACCGAGGTGATGGCGAACGTCTGGATGCACAACGGCTTCGTGCAGGTCGAAGGCCGCAAGATGTCGAAGTCCGAAGGTAATTTCGTCACGATCCACGATCTGCTGCACACGCAGATTTTCGGCGGCCGCAAATGGCCGGGCGAAGTGCTGCGCCTCGCGATGCTGATGACCCATTACCGCGAGCCGATCGATTTCTCGATCAAGCGCCTGGAAGAGGCCGAACGCCTGCTCGCCAAATGGCCGGCAACGGAGCCCGGCGATGCCGAGCCTGATGAGACCGTGTTGAACGCGCTTGCCGACGACCTCAACACGGTTGCGGCAGTGCAGGCCTTGCATGCGCTGGCGCAGGCCGCCCATACGGACCCCGCCGCAGGCGCCAGCTTTGCCGCAACGGCCGCCCTTCTCGGCGTATTGCCGAAGAAGGCCGAAATCGACGAAGCCGTCGCAGCGGCCGTCGATGCGCTTGTTGCCATGCGCCTGGAAATGCTGAAGGCGAAGAATTTCGCCGAAGCCGACAAGATCCGCGACGAGCTGACGGCAAAAGGCATCCAGCTGAAGGACGGCAAGGATGCCGCGACGGGCGAGCGGGTGACGACGTGGGAGATGAAGCGTTGAGAACGGCGCTGGGGTGTAAGACCCGTCCCCAACCCCTCCCCACAAGGGGGAGGGGCTACGGTGCCACACTGCTTCGAAACGACGTCACCGCAATCGCAAGCGTTCGAGGCAGAAACAAAGGCGGCGCCGCGGGAAAGCCCTCCCCCTTGTGGGGAGGGTTGGGAGGGGTTTTCTCGTTATCAACGGCATCACTGCAGGAGGACCTGCCATGACCACCTATACCGGCGGATGCCAGTGCGGTGCGGTGCGCTTTCGCGTCAGCGGCGAACTGAAGGATTCGTCGATCTGTCATTGCCGCATGTGCCAGAAGGCGTTCGGGGCCTATTATGCGCCGCTGGTTTCGGTGCGCGGCGCCGCGTTCGAATGGACGCGGGGAGCGCGCAAGAGATTCCGCTCCTCCAATTTCGTCGAGCGCGGCTTCTGCGGCGATTGCGGCACGCCGCTGACCTATGAGGCGCCCGACGGAATGGCGGTTGCCGCCGGCGCGTTCGACGATCCCTCGCTGCTGCCGCCGACCATACAGTGGGGCGTCGAAGGCAAGATCGCCTTCGTCGATCATCTGCATGAACTGCCTGGAGAAAGAACCGAGGCCGATTTGACGGCAGGTTCCTTCCTGCATGAACTCGTTTCCTATCAGCATCCCGACCATGATACGTCGGTCTGGCCGCCGGAGGATCGCTCTTGAGCGAAGTCACGAAGTATACCGGCGGATGCCAGTGCGGCGCGGTGCGTTACCGCGCGCGCGGCGAACTCGGCTACCCCCATGTCTGCCATTGCCGCATGTGCCAGAAGGCGGCCGGCAACTATTTCCTGCCGCTCGCTGCGGCAAAGCGTCAGGATTTCGAATTGACGCGCGGCGAACCGAAATGGTTCCGCTCTTCCGATCTCGTGCGGCGCGGTTTCTGCCGCGATTGCGGCACGCCGCTCTTCTACGATATTCCGGAAGCGGACTTCATCAACATCGCGCTCGGCTCACTCGATGATCCCGATGCCGTTCGGCCCGTGATGCAATCGAGCACCGGCCGCAGGATGTCCTGGTTTCACGCCCTCGACGGGCTGCCTGTGGAAGCCGAGCCTGAAACGCCCGACCGCGAGAACGCGATCGCGGCAAGCAATCATCAGCACCCGGACCACGATACGACAAGCTGGCCATTCGGAGAACCCCATGACGGATAAGATCAGAACAGGCGGATGCCAGTGCGGCGCCGTGCGCTTCCGCATATCAGGCAAGCTGGGGCGACCCTCGATCTGCCATTGCCGCATGTGCCAGAAGCAGTTCGGCGGCTTCTTCTCCGCGCTCGTCACCGCGCCGGAGGAAGGGATGGAGTGGACGCGCGGTGAGCCGAGCTACTTCCAGTCCTCGGTCAATATCGACCGCGGCTTCTGCAGCAATTGCGGCACGCCGATGACCTATCGCCATCCCGGCGGCCTCGAGCTTGCGATCGGCACTTTCGACGACCGCAGCGATCTCGCGCCGCAGATCCAGGTCAATTACGACGCCCGCCTGCCCTGGGTCGAGCAGATCTTCGACGCGCCGGTCCTGAAGGATCAGGATTTTTACGCGCGGCAGGAAGCAATCATCTCCTTCCAGCACCCCGATCAGGATACTGAAGTCTGGCCCGCGAAAGGCGTGAAAATATGACCGAGACACTGCGCACCCTCTATCCCGAAATCGAAGCCTATGCCTCCGGCCATCTCGATGTCGGCGACGGCCATATGATCTATTGGGAGCGGTCGGGAACCCCGGGTGCCAAGCCCGCCGTCTTCCTGCATGGCGGGCCGGGCGGCGGCATCTCGCCGGCCCATCGCCGTCTTTTCGATCCCGCCCTCTATGACGTCATGCTGTTCGACCAGCGTGGTTGCGGCAGGTCGACGCCGCATGCCGAACTCGATGCCAACACGACATGGCACCTCGTTGCCGATATCGAGCGGCTGCGCGAGATGGCCGGTGTCGACAAATGGCAGGTGTTCGGCGGCTCCTGGGGCTCGACACTGGCGCTCGCCTATGCCGAAAAGCATCCGGAGCGCGTTTCCGAACTCATCCTGCGCGGCATCTATACGCTGACCAAGGCCGAGCTGGACTGGTACTATCAGTTCGGCGTCTCCGAAATGTTTCCCGACAAGTGGGAACGCTTCATCGCTCCGATCCCGGCTGAAGAACGCCACGAGATGATGCATGCCTATCACCGCCGCCTGACGCATGCGGACAGGAATGTGCGCCTTGAAGCCGCGCAGGCCTGGAGCATCTGGGAAGGCGAAACGATCACGCTTCTGCCGGAACCCTCGACGAGCGGCAAGTTCGAGGAGCCGGACTTCGCCTATGCATTCGCCCGCATCGAGAACCATTTCTTCGTCAATGCCGGCTGGATGGATGAAGGGCAATTGATCCGCGACGCCGGCAAGCTGAAAGATATTCCAGGCGTGATCGTGCACGGCCGCTACGACATGCCCTGCCCGGCCAAATACGCCTGGCTGCTGCACAAGGCCTGGCCGAGGGCAGAGTTCCACCTGATCGAGGGCGCCGGCCATGCCTATTCGGAGCCGGGCATTCTCGACCAGCTGATCCGGGCGACGGATAAGTTTGCCGGGAAGTTGGATTAACTGTCCTGAACAGGGCAGCCCCTCACCCTAGCCCTCTCCCCGCGCGCGGGGAGAGGGGACCTGCCCTGCGAAACGGTGCGGCATGTCCCTTCTCCCGGTCAGAACGGGGAGAAGGTGGCGGCAGCCGGATGAGGGGCAGCATCCGCATTCCACCAACACCCGCCTGCCGGGAGGAAACGACATGAAAGAACGCATCTACCTCTTCGACACGACGCTCCGGGACGGGCAGCAGACGCCCGGCATCGATTTTTCCGTCGAGGACAAGATTGCGATCGCCGCCATGCTGGATGAGTTCGGCCTGGATTATGTCGAGGGTGGATATCCCGGCGCCAATCCGACGGACACCGCTTTCTTCAGCGAGAAGCGCACCAGCCAGGCCGCCTTCGTCGCCTTCGGGATGACGAAGCGGGCGGGCGTTTCGATCTCCAACGATCCGGGCATTGCCGGATTGTTGCAATCGAAAAGCGATGCCATCTGTTTCGTCGCCAAGAGTTGGGACTATCATGTCGCCGTGGCGCTCGGCTGCACCAACGAGGAAAACCTCGAATGCATCGGCGAGAGCGTCAAGGCGGCGGTCGGCGCGGGCAAGGAGGCGATCGTCGACTGCGAGCATTTCTTCGACGGTTTCAAGGCCAATCCAGCCTATGCGCTCGCCTGCGCCAAGACCGCCTATGAGAGCGGCGCGCGCTGGGTCGTGCTCTGCGACACCAATGGCGGCACGCAGCCGCCGGAGGTGCGCGCCATCGTCGAGGCGGTGATCGCATCAGGCGTTCCAGGCCACTGTCTCGGCATTCACGCCCATAACGACACCGGCCAGGCGGTCGCCAATTCACTGGCTGCCGTCGAGGCGGGCGTCCGGCAGATCCAGGGCACCTTGAACGGCATCGGCGAGCGCTGCGGCAATGCCAATCTGGTGACGCTGATCCCGACCCTGGCGCTGAAGAGCGCTTACAACACACGTTTCGAAACGGCGATCGACGAGGAGCGGCTGCTGAACCTCACCCGGCTGTCGCACGCCTTCGACGAGCTTCTCAACCGCTCGCCGGATCACCAGATGCCTTATGTCGGCGCGTCCGCCTTTGCCACCAAGGCCGGCATCCATGCTTCGGCTCTGTTGAAAGATCCGCGCACCTACGAACACGTGCCGCCGGAAAGCGTCGGCAATTTCCGAAAGGTGATGGTCTCCGATCAGGGCGGCAAGGCGAATTTTATCAACGCACTGAAGCGGCGCGGCATCATCGTCGCCAAGGACGACCCGAAGCTCGACTTGCTGATCTCGATCGTCAAGGAACGAGAATCCATCGGCTATGCCTATGAGGGCGCCGATGCAAGCTTCGAGCTCCTGGCGCATCGCACGCTCGGCACCATCCCGGAATTCTTCACCATCGAAGGCTTCCGAGTGATGATCGAGCGCCGCTTCGACAGTCTCGGCCGCGTGAAAATCGTCTCGGAAGCGGTGGTCAAGATCACCATCGACGGACAGACGCTGATGTCGGTTGCCGATGCCGAAGGGCCGGTCAACGCGCTCGACCTAGCGCTGCGCAAGGATTTCGGCAAGTACCAGCACGAGATCGACGATCTGGTGCTCGCCGATTTCAAGGTGCGTATCCTCAACGGCGGCACGGAGGCGATCACCCGCGTGCTGATCGAATCCACCGACAGCGACGGCGTGCGCTGGTGGACGGTCGGCGTCTCGGAAAATATCATCGACGCCTCCTTCCAGGCGCTGATGGATTCGGTCATCTACAAGCTGATGAAGAACCGGCAGTTGGCCGGCAAGATCGCGGCGGAATAAGATTTTCCGCCGGTTCGGCGAGAATATCCGAGTCTGCGCCCGGAAATCGCAAGCCGCGTTTGGTCCATCGCCGCGTCTTGCGCTTCAAATCCTCTCACCGTTCATTCAACGAAATGAATTGGCCTATTCACGGCGCTTAAGCTAGGCCGGATCAGAAGAAGAACAAAGATGGAAACACCCGATGTCCACCGACGCATCCGTTCCGCTGATCAAGAACGAAGATAGTCCGCGCGGTTTCGCCTTCGCGCTGACGGCCTATCTGCTCTGGGGCTTCCTGCCGTTCTACATGAAGGCGGTGGCGCATATTCCGCCTTCCGAGGTGATCGCGCACCGCATCGTCTGGTCGCTGCCGCTGGCAGGCATCGTGCTGGTCGTGCTCGGGCGCACCGGGGATATCCGCGCGGCGCTGCGCTCGCCGCGCATGCTGGCGATGGGGGCGTTGACGGCCTCGCTGATCACCGTCAATTGGGGCACCTATGTCTGGGCGATCGGCGCCGGCCATTCGCTCGATGCGGCGCTTGGCTATTTCATCAATCCGCTGTTCAGCATCTTCCTCGGCTCCGTGCTCCTCAAGGAAAAGCTGCAGCCGCTGCAGATCGCGGCGATCGCGCTGGCGGCGGTCGCCGTCGTCGTTCTTGCCTTCGATAGCGGCGGCATTCCATGGGTGGCACTGACGCTGGCGATCTCCTGGGGATTTTACGCCCTCTTCCGCAAGACGCTGCCGCTCGGGCCGAACCAGGGCTTCTTCCTTGAGGTGCTGATCCTCAGCGGGCCGGCCCTGCTCTACATCCTCTATCTCGAATTCAGCAGCGGCCTGGGGCATTTCTATCGCACCGGCCTTGCCGACACCGCCCTGCTGCTCGGCTGCGGCGTCGTGACCGCCGTGCCGCTGATGATCTATGCGAATGGAGCCAAGCTCCTGAAACTCTCGACGATCGGCATCATGCAATATATCGCGCCGACGATGATCTTCCTGATCGCCGTCTTCGCCTTCCACGAACCGCTCGGCACGGCGCGCATGATCGCCTTCCCGCTGATCTGGGCGGGGCTGTTCCTCTATAGCTGGTCGATGCTGAAGAGCAGCCGCGGGCGCTGAAACCGCAGGCGCCGGAGACACCCGGAGACACCCGCCGGCACCTGCCTACATCTTCGAAATCACGTCGTCCTCGCCGTCGCGGTCGGCGGCAAGTTGGGCTGCCTGGGCCATGATCGCCGGAATGATGCCGGAGACGTCGTCGACGATCAGCGGCTGCACCCGGTGGGCCGTGTGCAGGAAGCCTTCCCCGGTCATATGGCGCATCAGTTCCATCATCGGATCCCAGAAGCCGTTGATGTTGGCAAAGACCATCGGCTTCTCGTGGCGGCCGAGCTGCGCCCAGGTCATGATCTCGACGATCTCCTCCAGCGTGCCGATGCCGCCCGGGAGCGCGACGAAGGCGTCCGAGCGCTCGAACATCGTATGTTTGCGCGCATGCATGTCAGGAGTTACAATGAGTTCGTTGAGCTGACCGAGCGAGTGGCGCGTCGCTTCCATATCGATCAGGAATTCGGGAATGATGCCGGTGACCTGACCGCCGCCTGAAAGCACGCCGCTTGCAACCGCGCCCATGATGCCTTTGGTGCCTCCGCCATAGACGAGGCGCAGGCCGTATTCGGCGATCTCTCTTCCGAGAGCACGCCCGGCCGCCATGTGTGAAGGATCGCGTCCCGGCCTGGAGCCGCAGTAAACGCAGATGGATCGAATCGATACAGATTGCTCGGTCATAGAGGCGAAACAACTATTCCATTTCAATGCAGTCAAGAAAATTGACTGAAAAGCAGCGTGCCTAGCTTGCCTAATTGCTTTGAATGCTTGTGAAAAGCAACGGGAATCGCTAGCAATTTTAGGTACTACGGCAAATTGCCGCCTTGGGAGACAGAATGATGAAAAACCGTGCCGGCTTGCTGGCCCTTGCAGTGCTCGTAATCGCAATCTTACTGATGGTGTTTTTCGTCATGCCGCGCATCGGCGGCGATGCAACCAAGATCGGCGACACAATCAACCAGGCGAGCACGGACCTCAAGAACACGGTTAACGAGGCGGCAAAGACATCTCGCTCCGCCGTGGCCGATTCGGCTGCCGTCGCCGAAAAGGTCGGCCGCCTCTCCGCCGACGCCGGCACGTCGCTTAGCGAACTTAGGACACTCTTTGCCGACGGCAAGGGGCCGGCCATCGATGTCCTCACCGCCGCCAAGACCAAGGCCGTCAATGCGTTGACCGCACTTGCCAATTTTGCAGTTCCCGACGGCGCCGACCCCGCGACCCAGACCGTGGCCGCCAAGGCCAAGGACGGCGGCGCGAAGGCGGTCGCGATCGTTCAGGCGCTTCCGGAGAATGCCGCCGATGCGCTTGCCGCCATCGCCAAGGCCGAGGCAGCGCTGACCGGTGCGCCCGAGCCTGCGGTTCCTGCGGCCAATACGGCAGCGCAGAATACCGGCCCGAAGCTTCCGGCCTTCGACGTTCTGCGCGTCGAGCCCGACGGCTCGACCGTCATTGCCGGCTCGGCCGAACCGAACAGCAAGCTCGAGGTGCTCGACGGCGAAAAGGTGGTGACGACGGCCGACGTCGATGGGAGCGGCGATTTTGCCGCCGTCCTGGACAACCCGCTTTCGGCCGGCGATCACCAGTTGGTGCTGAAGGCAACAGGCAAGGATGGCAAGAGCACGACTTCCGAAGAGGTCGCGACCATTTCCGTGCCGAAGGACGGCAACGGCGCCAATCTGCTTGCCATGGTTTCCAAACCTGGCGCCGCCAGCCGCATCATCACCGCGCCGAAGGCTGGAACCGAGGTCGCCGATGCCTCCAATGCGCCGGCTGCCGGCAATGCGGCTTCCGCTGAGGCGCCTGCCGCGACCCCTGCTCCGACAGGCGAGCTGGCGCTGCAGACGCCCGACGCTTCCTCCGGCAGCGCCGGCGAGCCCGCCACGCCAGGCGCGACCGCGCCCGACAAGGCAGCCGTGCCCGATGTGATGGTCAACGCCGTCGAGATCGAGGGTAACAAGATCTTCATCGCCGGCACGACGCGCGCCAATGCCAAGGTCCTCGGCTATGCCGACGACAGCCTCATCGGCCAGGACACGGCCGGCTCCGACGGCCATTTCGTCATTGACGGCGTGGCGGCGCTCTCGGTCGGCGACCACAAGATCCGCGTCGATGTCGTCGATCCTGCCGGCAAGGTGATCGTGCGCGCCGCCGTGAATTTCAACCGCCCGGCGGGCGATCAGGTCAGGGTCGCCGCGCAATCGGCTCCCGTCGATGCGAACGGCGCCTCTTCGCTCGTCCCGGTCGACGAGGGCGAACTCGGCAAGCGCAAGGCAGAGGCCGGCAAGGCCTTCGGCCTGCTGAAGGGCCTGTTTGCCGACGGCAAGCAGCCGGGCGCCGAACAGCTTGCGGCCGCCCGCTCGGCAACGGAATTTGCCCTGCGATCCGTCGTGGATTTCCGCCCCGAAGCCGATGCGCCCGACACGTTCAAGCGGGCATCCGGCTCCGCCGCGCAGACGGCCTCCACTGCGCTGACCCTGCTTCAGGGCCTGCCGAAGGATGCGAAATCGGTCGGGGCCGCCATCGACCGGCTCGGCGCGCTGATCGCCGAGCTCAACGCAGCGCCCGCGCCGGTGGCACCCGCCTCGAACGATGCAGCGAGCAACGAGCCGAAGACGATCGAGCAGGCGCCGCTGACCGCAAACAATGCCGCGGTCATCATCCGCCGCGGCGATACGCTCTGGCAGATCTCGCGCCGCACCTATGGGCTGGGCGTCCGTTACACGACGATCTACATGGCCAACGAGGACAAGATCATCAATCCCGATCGCATCCGCCCCGGCCAGATCTTCGGGCTGCCGAAGGACGCCCTGCCGAACGCCGAGGAGCTGCATCGCAAACGCCTTTCCGGCGAGCACCTCTAAGGCCAGCAAAAACCATCTGGACGAGCCGGGCGGATAACCGCCCGGCTTGTCTTTTGCAGAGCCCCGCACTTGTTGCATTCGTCCGGCCGGCACCCTATCTGGCGATGGCGGCTCCGGGTACGGGAAACGCTTTTCAGATATGTCCCACGGTCCGGGCTTTGCCGGGCATCGAAGCGCCGCCACCGCGGCAGGTCCATCCGGACTGGAGACAGGCATGGCAAACGGCAAAACAGTCTCGGAATCCCATCTCCTCAGGACGCTTCTCAACCTCTGGCCCTATATGTGGCCGGCCGGCCGGGCCGACCTCAGGATGCGCGTCGTCTGGGCCTCGGTCTACCTGCTGATCTCCAAGTTCGTCCTGCTGCTCGTCCCTTATTTCTTCAAATGGTCGACCGATGCGCTGAACGGCAGGATGGATCTCGCCGGCACCGTGCCGCCGCTGCTGGCCGGCGCCATCGCGCTCGTCATCGCCTATAACGTCACCCGGCTGATCCAGCTCGGCCTCAACCAGCTGCGCGACGCGCTGTTTGCCAGCGTCGGGCAGCATGCGGTGCGCCAGCTCGCCTACAGGACCTTCGTGCACATGCACGAGCTGTCGCTGCGCTTCCATCTGGAGCGCAAGACCGGCGGGCTCTCGCGCATCATCGAGCGCGGGACCAAGGGCATCGAGACGATCGTGCGCTTCACGATCCTCAATTCGGTTCCAACCGTCATCGAATTCCTGCTGACGGCGGCGATCTTCTGGTGGGGCTACGGCTTCTCCTATCTGGCCGTCACCGCCTTTACCGTCTGGGCCTATATCTGGTTCACGATCCGCGCATCCGACTGGCGCATCGCCATCCGCCGATCGATGAACGACAGCGATACCGACGCCAACACCAAGGCGATCGACTCCCTCCTCAATTTCGAGACGGTCAAATATTTCGGCAATGAGGAGATGGAGGCCAAGCGCTTCGACAAGTCGATGGAGCGCTACGAGAAGGCTGCGACCGATGTCTGGACCTCGCTCGGCTGGCTGAACTTCGGCCAGGGCGTCATCTTCGGCATCGGCACGACCATCATGCTGGTGCTGTCGGCGCTGGCCGTGCAGCGCGGCGAACAGACGGTCGGCGATTTCGTCTTCGTCAATTCGATGCTGCTGCAGCTTGCCGCACCGCTCAACTTTATCGGCTTCGTCTATCGCGAAATCCGCCAGGGGCTGACCGACATCGAGCAGATGTTCGACCTTCTGGAAGTGGAAGCCGAGGTCGTTGACGCGCCCGATGCGGCCGAGCTTCGCATCGGCCAGGGGGCGATCTCTTTCAAGGACGTGCACTTCGCCTATGACCCGGCCCGCCCCATCCTGAAGGGCATTTCCTTCGAGGTGCCGGCCGGCAAGACGGTCGCGGTCGTCGGCCCGTCGGGCGCGGGCAAATCGACGCTGTCGCGGCTGCTCTACCGTTTCTACGATATCCAGAGCGGCACGATCACCGTCGACGGCCAGGATATCCGCTCCGTGACGCAGAAGAGCTTGCGCTCGGTGATCGGCATGGTGCCGCAGGATACCGTGCTCTTCAACGACACCGTCGCCTACAATATCCGCTATGGCCGCACGTCGGCCAGCGACGGCGAAGTCTATGCGGCGGCGGAGGTGGCGCAGATCGCCCATTTCATCGAAATGCTGCCCGAGGGTTTCGAGACCAAGGTCGGCGAGCGCGGGCTCAAGCTTTCGGGCGGCGAGAAGCAGCGGGTGGCGATCGCCCGCACCATCCTGAAGGCGCCGCCGATCCTGATCCTCGACGAAGCAACCTCGGCGCTCGACACGACGACGGAACGGGAAATCCAGACGGCGCTCGACGTCGTTTCGAAGAACCGGACGACGCTGGTCATCGCCCACCGGCTTTCGACCGTCATCGGCGCCGACGAGATCATCGTGCTCAAAAGCGGCGAGATCGCCGAACGCGGAACCCATGCCGCCCTCCTCGAAATGAACGGCCTCTATGCCTCGATGTGGAACCGCCAGCGCGAGGCGACGCAGGCCGAGGAGCACCTGAAGCAGGTGCGCGAAAACGACGACATGGGCGTGGTCACGCGGCTTGCCCCGGCAAACTAATTGGGAACCCGAATGCCGCCGCCGGCTTTTGTTGTTCAGAACCCTGGCATGCGAGCCGGGGTTGAGCCCGCAGCATTGCCGAGAAGGCGGTTTTTCGCTAACCAGCAAAAAACGACAACGCAAGGAGACCGGCAGCCATGAGCCTGTTCGACACGGTTCGCAACACGATCGTCCCCGTGCACAAGGAGGGGTATCCCTTCGTCGCAGCCTTCTTCGTCGCCTCGCTGGTGCTCGGCTGGATCTTCAAGCCGCTCTTCTGGATCGGCATGATCTTCACGCTGTGGTGCGCCTATTTCTTCCGTGACCCGGAGCGTTTGACGCCCCAGGACGACGATCTGGTGATCTCTCCGGCCGACGGCAAGGTCTCGGCAATCCAGATGGTGACGCCGCCGGCCGAGCTTAACCTAGGCTCCGAGCCGATGCTGCGCATCTCGGTCTTCATGAATGTTTTCAATTGCCATGTGAACCGGGCGCCGATGCGCGGGCGGATCGTCAGCATCAACTATCGATCCGGCAGCTTCGTCAATGCCGAGCTCGACAAGGCGAGCGAGGACAATGAACGCAACGGACTGGTGATCGAAACATCTCACGGCCAGATCGGCGTCGTTCAGATCGCCGGCCTCGTCGCGCGGCGGATCCTCTGCTGGGCGAACCCCAACGAGCCGGTGGACGCCGGCGAGCGTTTCGGGCTGATCCGTTTCGGCTCGCGGCTCGACGTCTTCCTGCCCGCAGGCGCGGCACCGCGCGTCTCGCTCGGCCAGACGGCGATTGCGGGGGAAACCGTCATCGCCGAATTCGCCTCCGCCAAGGGCCCCATCATCAGCCGCCGCAGCTAGGAAGATTGGAACGCGATATGGAAACGCCCTTTCCGCCTTTCGAACCCAACGGACCGGATGATTCTGCACGCGGTCCGCGTCTGCGCGAAATCCCGTTTCGGCT
Source organism: Rhizobium sp. J15 (assembly GCF_002531825.1). Lineage (GTDB taxonomy): Bacteria > Pseudomonadota > Alphaproteobacteria > Rhizobiales > Rhizobiaceae > Rhizobium. The sequence goes on from NZ_NWSX01000006.1 coordinate 245,706, forward strand.
CGTCTTTCCGAACCTCATCACCATCCTGGCGATCTGCGCCGGCTTGACCGGCATCCGGCTCGCTTTCGAAAACCGCTACGAGCTCGCCGTCGCCATGGTGCTGCTCGCCGCCTTCCTCGACGGTATCGATGGGCGCGTCGCGCGGCTGATGAAGGCGACCTCCAAGTTCGGCGCGCAGATGGATTCGCTTGCCGATATCGTCAATTTCGGGGTCGCGCCCGCTCTCGTCGTCTATGTCTTCGCGCTCGACCAGGCCCGCTCGCTCGGCTGGATCGCCGCGCTGATCTATGCAATCGCCGCCGGGCTTCGGCTTGCCCGCTTCAATGTCATGGCCGAACGTGAGAACAAGGCGACCTGGCAGTCGGAATATTTCGTCGGCGTACCGGCGCCTGCCGGCGCCATGCTGGTGCTGCTGCCGGTCTATCTCGGCTTCCTCGGGCTCGCGACCGACCGCACCTTCGCCTATATCTCGTCGATCTATACCGTGTGCATCGCCTTCCTGCTGATCAGCCGGCTGCCGGTCTGGTCGGGAAAATCGGAAGGCAACCGTCTGAGGCGCGATCTGGTGCTGCCGATGATGCTCGGCGTCGTGCTCTATGTGGCGCTGCTGATGAGCTATACCTGGGAGGTGATGGTCTTCACCGTTGCCGCCTACCTCGTATCGCTGCCCTTCGGCGCACGCAAATGGCGCCGGAAATACGGGACGCTGACGATCGAGGAACCCGGCGTCGGCGACGACGACATCGGCCGGCATATCTGACCCTAAAGCATTCCCGATTTCTCCAGGTCGCGGAAAGAGTCCTCTCCCTTCTCATTCCCGGCGAAAAAGCGCCATGGGCTTTTTTCCGGAAAAGCCTCCGCGCGCTTTTATTGGAACCACCCCCTTCAGTAAGTATTAACCAACGTAGGCTTCAGTTAAGCCTCGCGAATTATGGTGCGTGTTTACAATTCCTGATAAGCGACGTCGCCGTTTTGTCGCTATTTTTGACCAAACAGGAAACTATAAACAGCCAGGGAAGAACCACGTAAGGAGAGTATCGTGACTTCGAAGAAGAACAGTACCGGCGAACCGCAGACGGCCAAGCCGGATCTCGCCGCCAACTACCGTCCGGTCGGACTGAAGGCCGTAGCCGCGGCATCGCTGATGGCGAAGAACAAGCCGACCGGCATCAAGAAATCCGCATAAGGAGCGGGATCGAAGAGGCGATCGCCTGCTGACGCAAGTCGGGCAAGACTAGCGAAGCGGATGCGAAGCCAGTCAAGAAACGGCGAGTGCCGTTTCAGAAGAAACTGAGCTGGGCGTCATCCGGCTTCTGCTTCTCCGGCGCTTTGGCCGGCTTTTCGATGGCAACAGGCTCCTGCAGGTCAGGCCCCATATTGGCGACCTTGTTGACCTTGTCGGAGACCGGAATGGCCTCGAAGAAATCCTCCTGAACGGGCCGCATCAGGTCGACGACCTCGCGCGGCTCCTGCGTCTTGCAATCCAGCCAGCGGGAGAAATCCTGTGGCTTGATGACGACAGGCATGCGATCGTGGATCGCGGATATGCCGGAATTGGCCGCGGTCGTCAGGATCGCGCCGGTATCGACCTCGGATCCATCTGCCGAGGACCACGTCTCCATCAGCCCGGCAAAGGCGATGACGCCACCCCGGCGCGGCCTGATCCAATAGGCCTGCGGCTTCTCGCCGCTTTCCCTCGATGGGCGATGCCATTCATAGAAGCCGGTGGCCGGAATCAGCACCCGGCGATGGCGCATGGCCGCGCGGAACGAAGCCTTGCCGATCGCCGTCTCGGCGCGGGCATTGATCAGCAGCGGGAATTCCTTCGGGTCCTTGACCCAGGCGGGCGTGAGGCCCCAGCGCACGAGCAAGGCGCGACGGTCGGCCAGGTTGCTGCCCCGCTCCCTGCCCTCGCCCTCTATGACGACGAGGATCGGCTGCGTCGGCGCGATGTTGTAGCGCGCCGGAAAGTCGTCGAGATCGAGACCGGAGAAGATATCGCGCAGGTCGGCGATGGAGCTTGTCAGGGCAAAACGTCCACACATCGCCCTGTCTTTGCACCCTGCCCGTGTCAGGTCAAGCCGCCCGAAGCGCATCGCAAACTGCTGCGCGGTTTTGCACGGCAGGCTTAGCTTCTCGGACCGAAGAGAATGATGCTCGCCCCGCCAAGGCAGATCAGTGCCCCTGAAATGTCGTAGCGATCGGGCACGCGGCTTTCGATCAGCCGGAGCCAGAGCAGCGAGGCCAGGATATAGATGCCGCCATAGGCGGCGTAGGTGCGACCGGCCGCCTCGCTCGGCACCAGCGTCAGAAGCCAGGCGAAAAGCGCCAGAGAGACCATGCCCGGCACCAGCCACCAGATGGGCTTGCCGAGCTTCAACCATGCCCAGAAGGCGAAACAGCCGGCGATTTCTAAGACGGCGGCAAGGCCGTAAATGATGTAGGTCATGGAAGCCCTTTCGATCCGCCACGACTATCCCCGCGAAAAGTGGGGAAGCCAAGAAGGGCGAGGTGCAAATGTCGGCCCATCGGATAGGATGGGCCATCCGAGCCACGAGCAGCCCATGATTTCCACCGCTAAAGCCGCATCTTCCGCCATTCTTGAACGCGACGGGCGATTCCTTCTGGTGTTGCGGCGCAATCCGCCTTCCGCCGACATGTATGCTTTTCCGGGCGGACGGGCCGAGCCCGGCGAAACGCCGGAGCAGACGGCGCTTCGGGAATTTCATGAGGAAACCGGCATCCCGGCGCGCAATCCACGGCTGTTTTCAAGCTACGACCTCAAGACCCATGCTGCCGACGGCAGCATCAGCAGCCATTTCCTCCTCTCGGTCTTTCGAGTGGATGCGGATCCCGATGCCGTGGCTGAAGCGGCCGACGATGCGGCTGCGCTCGGCTGGTACACGGTGGAGGAAATCCGGCAGTTGCCTGTGCCGCAGAGCGTGCTCGAATGCGCAGAGCGATTGGAACAGGACAAATTTCAGGCCGACTCGGCCTAAAATCTGAATCCTGTTCTCAATTTAAAGTTAGAGCATGATGTCGTCCGAAAACCGCTCACACTTTTCGGCATCATGCTCAGCGGCGAATAGAAGTGGAAATTATCCGGCCCGCCTTGTTGCCGTCATGCTCAACGTATCAACTGATCGCATGATTCCCGTTCGGCGCGTCTTTCTGTCCCTGCTCGTCCTGGCCGGCCCCACGCTGGCGCAGGGCAAGAACACGCCGCCGCCTCCACCAGTGCAGGAAACTGCGCCGCCGGCGCCCGTAATCGTGCCCTATGACGACAAGCTGGCGCGGTTCGCCGAGGTGCTGGGTTCCGTGCATTACCTCAGGACGCTTTGCAAGGCGGCGGGCGGCGACGAGTGGCGAAGGGGCATGCAGCGGCTGCTCGATTCGGAAGCGGGCAGCGAGCCGCAGCGCAAGGAAAGGCTCACCGCAGCCTTCAATCGCGGCTATCGCGCCTTCGCTTCGGTCTACACGGATTGCACCGCGGCGGCCATCGTGGCAGAAGAGCGCTACCGTAACGAAGGTGCAACACTCGCCACAGAAATTACTTCGCGCTTTGGAAATTGACGTTTAATTAACCTGTTTTCGCATGCGGACGTGTCGTTTTGGGAAAAGGCTGTTAGTGTTGTTAACGGTGCAGTAAGACATGAGAAGTTCTGAGGAAAAGACAATGGAAGCAAGCCTCAACGAAATCGACGACATGATCGTCCACGAGAAGATGCAGGCGGCTCTGGAGTACCAGAACGAGGCTTGGGCCGACGGCATGGCCGACGGAATCGAGCCTGAAATCATCGCCGACGCCGCCATTGCGCATGCACTGCGCGAGACGATCAGATTGCATGGGGAAAGCAGCGCCGAAGCCCTGCTGGATTCGCTGCGCGAGCGCATGCTGGCCGGCGAATTCTCCGCAAGCCGCACCCTGCAATAACCGATATCAGAGAGTTTGATGCGCACCGGTAAAGAGAAAGTTTCGCGAATCCCGCTCGCGCCGGTGCTGCTTGCGTTCAGCCTGACCGGCAATATTTTCCTGGCGCCGGCAGCTTACGCGCTTTCCGAACTGCACAAAATCCCCGGCCAGGCCGCCAATGACGCGCCGTCCGCACAGGGAAGCGGCCAAGGGCAGAGCCAGCCGCAAGGCGGGGCCGCTCCCGGCGTTCCCATGGCTGATCCGCTGATCAGCAGTCAGAACAATCAGGGTGTCGACAAGACGCCGGGCGCCCAGGACGCTTCAAAGCCCGTCGAGGTGATCTACGATATCAACAAGGCGCCCGAGCCGGTCCGCAAGCTGCGCGAGCAGATCGTCGAGGCGGCCGCCTCCGGCGATCTCGAGCGGTTGCGGCCGCTGATGGGCGCCGGCGCCGACCAGACGCAGGTTACGGTCGGCGAGCCGACCGACGATCCGATCAGCACGCTGAAGGACCTTTCGGGCGATCCGGATGGAGACGAGATCCTCGCCATCATGCTCGATATCATCTCGACCGGTTTCGTGCATGTCGGCGCCGGCACACCCGACGAGATGTATGTCTGGCCCTATTTTGCCGAGAAGGACCTGAAGTCGCTGACGCCGCCGGAGCGCGTCGAGCTGCTGCGCATCGTCACCGCCGGCGATCTTTCCGACATGCAGGAGTTCGGCGGGTATAATTTCTACCGCCTCGGCATCACGCCTGCCGGCAAATGGAAATTCTTCACCGCGGGCGACTGACGCGCCGCGCTTCGCGCTGTGACGCCGTGCATGACGCTTGCGATCCATCCTGCAAAGACCTACCTCTGAGCGAAGACCAACGCGACGGGTTCCGCCATGCCAGACGTATTCCTGAAAGACCGTGCACTGCTCTTCGTCAGCGGTGCGGAAGCCCAATCCTTCCTGCAGAACCTGATCACCACCGATATCGTTTCGCTGGGCGCCGACGAGGCGCGGCCGGGGGCACTGCTGACGCCGCAAGGCAAGATCCTGTTCGATTTCATGATCTGGCGGGAGGGCGACGGATATATCATCGAAACGGACGTTGGCCAGCGCGACGGACTGCTGAAGCGACTGACGATGTACAAGCTGCGCGCCGCCGTTACGCTTGCGGCGCATGCGGACGAAGGTGTCACCGTTTCCTGGGATGACGATGCCGACACCCCCCAAGGCGTCCGGGACAGCCGCTTCACCAAGGCGGGTGTCACCCTGACCCGCCGGGCAGGACGGCATGGCGACGACGCGCAGGCCCTGTACGAGGCGCTGCGTATCAACCATGGCATTGTCACATCAGGAGCGGATTTCGCCCTGCAGGACGCCTTCCCGCATGACGTGCTGATGGACCTGAATGGCGGCCTCTCCTTCAAGAAGGGCTGTTATGTCGGCCAGGAGGTCGTCTCGCGCATGCAGCACCGCGGCACCGCCCGCCGGCGCGTCGTCACGGTTTCTGCCGCGACCGCCTTGCCGGAAACGGGGACGGAGATCACCGCTGCCGGCAAACCAGTCGGTACGCTCGGATCGGTCGAAGGCGGCAAGGGGCTGGCGATCGTACGCATCGACCGCGCCGGCGCCGCGATGGCGGCGGGCACGCCGCTGCTGGCCGACGAAACGACGGTTTCTCTCGCTCTGCCGGAATGGTCCGGCCTCGTCTTCCCCACAAGCGCCGACGAGGCCAGCGCGTGACAATGGCGAAGGCTCCGCGTGCCTGGCAACGCATGCTGTCCGGGCGCAGGCTCGATCTGCTCGACCCCTCGCCTCTCGACGTCGAACTCATCGACATCGCCCATGGACTTGCGCGCGTTGCCCGGTGGAATGGCCAGACCTCCGGCGATCATGCCTTTTCGGTGGCGCAGCACAGCCTCCTCGTCGAAGATATCTTCCGGCGCTTCAACGATGCCAGGCCGGAGGAATGCCTGATGGCGCTGCTGCATGACGCGCCCGAATATGTGATCGGCGACATGATCTCGCCGTTCAAATCGGTGGTCGGCGGCGGCTATAAGGCGGTGGAAACGCGGCTGGAAGCCGCCGTACACCTGCGCTTCGGCCTCCCCCCGCATCCCTCGCGCGACCTCAAGGACCGCATCAAAAAGGCCGATACGATCGCGGCCTATTTCGAGGCGACCGTGCTCGCGGGCTTCACGCCCGCCGAAGCACAGAAATTCTTCGGTCAGCCGCGCGGCATCAGCAGGGACATGCTGATGATCGAGCCGCTGCCGGCTCTCGCCGCGCAACGGCTGTTCTGCGAGCGCTTCGCGGCAATCGAGGCCGAGCGGGGGATGGCATCGTGAGCTTCATCGTCGTCTCGCCGCTGTCTCGCATCGCGGAAATGGCGGTCCACCATAAGGCGCGCGACATGATTAGCCTTGTTGCCAAGGAGCAGGCCTTTCATCGGCCGGGGGTGATCGCGGCCGAGCGTCACCTGACACTCGGCATGAACGACATCAGCTTCAGGGGCACCGGCGATCTCGTGGCGCCTGACGAGACGCATGTGCGAGCCCTAATCGATTTTGCCGCCTCATGGCGTCAGGAGACACCGCTGCTCATCCATTGCTGGATGGGCGTATCGCGCTCTCCGGCGGCGGCCTTGATCGCTGCACTGTCGCTGGCGCCCGATCAGAGCGAGGAAGTGCTCGCAAACAGGCTGCGGTCCGCCTCGCCTTTCGCGACGCCGAATGCCCGGCTGATCGAGATCGGCGATGCCCTGCTCGGCCGTGGCGGCCGGCTGGTTACGGCCGTGCGGGCAATCGGCCGTGGCGCCGATGCAGACGGCAACGCGCCTTTCCTGCTCACGATCAGGGGCACCGCCAGCGGTTGACGCTGCCGCGCCCTGCTCCATCTAGGCCCACGACGCATGATCAGTAGGGCCGGAAATTATGGAACAGCAGGCAAACGATGTCCTCCTCGCCACGCGCACAGCGCTCAGCCAGGCGAGCGCGCTCGCCGTACAATATTCCTTCTCCATTCTCGGGGCAGTGATCCTGCTCATCGTCGGCTGGACGCTGGCCGGCTTCATCAGCCGCTGGGCCTATGAAGGCCTGTCGCGCATCCATGGCATCGACGAGACGCTGGCACGCTTCTTCACCAACGTCGTGCGCTATGCGCTGCTCATCCTCGTGTTCATTACCGTGCTCGGCCAGTTCGGCGTCCAGACCGCTTCGATCATCGCGGCGCTCGGCGCGGCGGGCCTGGCCATCGGTCTGGCCCTCCAGGGGACGCTGCAGAATATCGCAGCCGGCATCATGCTCCTGGTCCTCAGGCCGTTCCGCGTCGGCGAATATATCGAGACCAGCAGCGTGGCCGGAACCGTCCGCGAGATCGGACTGTTTGCGACGGAACTAAGGACCGGCGACGGGCTCTATCGGCTGGCGCCGAATTCGACGCTGTGGAACACGCCGATTACCAACTTCAGCCGCGAACCGACGCGGCAGAACGACCTGAAGATCAACATTTCTCGCGAGGATGACCTTGATTTGGCGATGGAGACGTTGATGGGCATTGCCAAACGCAATCCCAAGGTGCTGCCATCACCGGCACCCAGCGTTTTCATCGACAGCCTCGGTGACAGCACAATACCGGTCACGCTGCGCTACTGGGCAAAGACCGGTGACTGGTGGCAGGTGAGCCGCGACATGGTGATGCGGGTAAAGCTTGCCTTCGACGAAAAGGACGATCCGGCCGCCATGCCGGACGATTCAAATTCCGCGCCCGGAAAAAGGTCCAACGGCACCGCGGCGGCCGAAAAACCGACGCGGCAGTGAAACATTGCTGCGCGCAAGCGGTCGTCGGCTTTATTGGACGACGCCGCAGGCAAGTCTCTCCCCGGCATCGCCGGAAGGCTGGCTACGATAATCATCCGAATTGGCATGCACCATCAATGCGCGGCCGCGAATGCCGTCGGTCTTGCCGTCGAGGGTGACCATGGTGTTGAAGATCTGCGCCCTCAGCACGCCATCCTGTCCGACATATTGATTGGGCATGTCGCCGGGGTGCGGCCCCTTGGCGGCCAGAATGCCATGCTCCGCCTTCTCGGGATTGAAATGGCCGCCCGCCGATTCATGGTGGGTCGCGGCGTCGCAGCGGCCGGTCTCGTGAACATGGAAGGCCACCCATTTGTTCGCCGGCAGTCCCGATATCTCGACCTCGATCAGGACGCCGCCATTGGCGGCAGCCGTCAACTGCGCGCGACCGTCTTCCTTGCCGTCCTTATCGACGAAATTGGCGACCGCCGTCTGCTTCTCCTGGGCGCCTGCCGGAAATGCAACCGCAAGCAAGCTCAGGGCGGCGATGGTGCACATGGCTTTCATGGAGATCTCCTTCCGTCCGGTTGTCCTTTTGAACGTGTCAGCCCGGAAGGTGTTCCTGATCGAAGGGCCTGGAACGAGAAAAGCCGGCCAAACGGCCGGCTTGCAGATCGTCAAGTTGAGATACCGCTCAGGCGACGGCGTTGAAATCGAACTGACCGTAGGTGTTGCGATAGAGAAGGTCCGACTGATCGCCGGTGGACGGCGCGGTCTGCTGGAGCGGATAGGGAACGGCGATGCTGTTGTCCAAGCCGCTGGGACGCGTATCCATCATCAGCGCAACGAGGCTGCCGGAGAATTTCGGCTGCGCATCGCTGGTCTGGTCGTCTTCCAGGAGTTCCTTGATGATACCGGGCTTCTCTTCCGCAGCGCGTTCGCCGCGGCTGAGCACGCCGTCGCCATTGGCATCGAGCCGGGACAGCGTCGCGAGATATGCATATGAAGTGTCTGAAACGGATGTGGTGCGGGTCATACAAACCTCCATTCACCGCCTTTTGCCGGTGGTGTTTGTACGCAATACGAAGGTGAGAAAATCAGGTGTTGAAGTGGTGGTTAAACTGATTTGCGCAGTGCGTCAATAAGTTGTTAACCTCTGCTTAACGATGATTGACAAAACCTAAAGGAGCACCAGCGGAGAGCTTTCGGCTCGGCCCAGGCGGCCGTCCGCGGCCGTATTTCAGAGGTTTTTCACATATAAAACAAATGCATGACCGGATGCACATCTCTGCTGCAATGCAACCGAATATTAATTCAGACCGTACAAAGTGAGAGACGCAAATCACTACCAGACCGCTTATCCTGCAGAAAATCAATTTCTGAGCACCATTGAGGAAGGTTTTCCATGTCCGGCGCGATGAGGCACGTCCATCAAAGGAAGGCGCTTTCCGCCGCTGACGTCACCGCTTCCCGGCAAGATGCACCCACATGAAAGCCGAGACGCTCTTCTGGCAGCAATGCGCGCAGGCCGTCACGGCGGATGGCTCGATCGATGCGCAGCGTCTGATGGATCTCGTGATCGCCACCTATCGCAGCCATGAGAGCGACTATGGAGAAATCGAGAGAAGTGCCGAAACGCTGCTGAGGGAAACCCGGGCGCTAAAAGGCGAGGTTGCCTCGGTCACGCAAGCATTCGAGGAACAGAAGAAGCTCTTCGAAGTCATCCTCGACAACCTGCCGCTCGGCCTCAGCGTCTTCGCCGCCGACCAGCGGCTGAGCTTTTCCAACACCCGCTTTCGTCAACTCTTCGGCCTGAAGCGAGAAGATGTCGATGCCGGCGCAACGATTGCCGATCTCATCGGCAGAATACGCGGCACGGAGAGCGCCGGCGCGAGGCCCGACCAGCGGAGCAGAAAGCATTCCTCCGCGACCGCAAGAAACGACAGCCTTCGCCGGCGTGAATGGCGAATGGACGACGGCCGCATCATCCAGAGCATGGTGACCATCCTTGCCGACGGCAGCAGTATCGCAATCCATGCCGATATTACCGACGATCGAAAGGCAGCCGAGCGCATCTCCTATCTCGCGCACCACGACCCGCTGACCGGCCTTCCGAACCGCATCCATTTCCGCGAGCAGGTCGATGCAGCGCTCGCCGAGCGCGGGCCGGACGAGCAGATCGCGCTCGTGCATCTCAATCTCGACCGGTTCAAATCGATCAACAACACGATGGGCGCCTCGGCCGGCGACAAGATCCTGCAGCAGGTCGCCGATCGTATCCGCGCCTCGGCCGGGGGAAACATCCTCGCGCGGCTCGGCTCGGACGAATTCGCCATTCTCCAGACCGGCAGGCAGCAGCCGTGGAACGTCACGGCGCTTGCCGACCAGATCCGCCGGGAACTTTCCGAACCGTTCCTCCGCGGCGAAAAACAGATGGAACTCAGCGTCTCCATGGGCATCGCGGTCGCCCCTGGGGATGGCGAGGAAACCGATGTCCTGCTGAAACATGCCGGCGTGGCCCTGTCGCATGCCAAGGCGGACGGCCGCAAGCGCGAGCGCTTCTTCACCGACGAGATGGAGGCGCAGATGCAGCTGCGCCACGCGCTGGAGGCCGATCTCAGAGCCGCCATGCAGAAGGACGAATTCGAACTGCATTACCAGCCGCTCTACGATCTTTCGCAGCGGCGCATCTGCGGCTTCGAAGCCCTCATCCGCTGGAACCACCCGACCCGGGGCCGCGTTTCGCCGATGGACTTCATCCCCCTTGCGGAAGAACTCGGCCTCATCGTCGATATCGGCCGCTGGGTTTTGCGCCGGGCCTGCAGCGATGCCGCGCAATGGCCGGAGGACATCAAGGTTGCCGTCAACGTTTCGGCGATCCAATTCAGCGGCACCGACCTGCCGCAGGATGTCAACGAGGCGCTTGCCGCCGCCTTACTGTCGCCATCGCGGCTCGAACTCGAAATCACCGAGAGCGTGCTGATGGAAAACCTCTCCGAGGTACTGCCGATTCTGCATGCACTGAAGGAGCGCGGCATCCGCATCTCGATGGACGATTTCGGCACCGGCTATTCGTCGCTCAGCTACCTCTCGAGTTTCCCCTTCGACAAGATCAAAATCGACAAATCCTTCGTCAACGACATCGCCGACAACAAGGAGGCTCACGCGATCATGCGCGCGATTATCCTGCTCGGCGATGCGCTCGGCATGCGCGTCACCGTCGAGGGTGTCGAAACCTCGGCACAGGTGGCGCTGCTCGAATGCGAGGAATGCGACGAGATCCAGGGCTATTACATCAGTCAGCCGAAACCGGCGCGCGACATTCCTCATCTTCTCTCGCTGCCGCCGAAGACGGCGGCATGAGGCATTATTCCGAAACCGCCTCGATTGCGACTCGCGCGGCAAGCCGGTACTAGAACTTAGGCTCTGCAGATCTCGCTGCGAAACTCGTCTGCCCGCCTGCATCCGGCTTCGGCCGGTCTTCCATCGACAGCACCCGATTTTCTCAACGACAGGTGACGCAATGTTCGTGGCCGAGGCCTTCTCTCCTCATGAAACGCTTGCAGCAGCACTGGTCCCGCATGCGGCCGAAGGCGACGACGGCTCGCACGACCTCGCCCATATCCTGCGCGTCTTCAAAAACGCGATGCGCATCCATGCCGGAGAAGGCGGTGACGGGCGCGTTCTTGCCGCCTCCGTACTTCTGCACGACTGCGTCGCGGTCGAGAAGAATTCACCGCTGAGGGCAAGAGCATCGACGCTGGCGGCGGAGAAGGCATCGGCGATCCTGGCGGAACTCGGCTGGAGCAGCAGGGATGTCGACGCCGTAGCCCATGCCATCACCGCTCACAGCTTCTCTGCCGGCGTGGCACCGCAGACGCTGGAGGCGAAGATCCTGCAGGATGCCGACCGGCTGGACGCGATCGGCATGGTCGGCGCGGCGCGCTGCTTCTATATCGGCGGGCGCTTGGGATCAGGGCTCTACGATCCGTTCGATCCGGCAGCGGCCAACCGCCCGCTCGACGACAAGCGCTATGCCATTGACCACTTCCAGACGAAGCTGTTCAAACTGGCGGAAGGATTTCAGACCGAGACCGGCCGAAGGCTGGCGGCGGCGCGCGACAAGAGCCTGCGCGACTTTCTCTCGGCCTTCATGGATGAAATTTAGCGGACGAAACCCAGGAGAACGGCATGCGTGTCAGCGACCTCTTCATCTACCCGCTCAAAAGCGCCCGCGGCATTGCGCTGCCCGCCGCCGAGATCGACGCCTACGGGCTGCCCGGCGACCGGCGGGCGATGATTACCGATGCGCAGGGTCACTTCATCACCCAGCGCGAACTGCCGGATCTCGCACGCATCGACGTGCGCCCCGAATCGGGCGTCTTCCGGTTACTGATGCAGGGAAAGCAGGACATAGCAGTACAGCCGCCTCAGCCGGAAAGCCGGATGGACGTGACCGTGTGGAAATCGACCGTCAGCGCCGCTGTTGCCGACCCGGAAAGCAACCGCCGGCTTTCCGATTGGCTCGGCCGCGAGGTGCGGCTGGTCTTCTTCGACGGGCAGGCGCGGCGCACGGCAAACGCCGAATGGGCCGGTGAAGGCACGCCCGTCAGCTTTACCGACGGCTACCAGATCCTGGTGACGACGACCGGCTCGCTGAAGGCGCTGAATGCCGATCTCGCCACCCATGGGGAGGGAAGCGTCGGCATGGAACGCTTCCGCCCGAACATCGTCATCGATACGGATGAGGCCTGGCCGGAGGACCGCTGGGCGGCGATCGAGATCGCCGGCATCCGCTTCGATCTCGTCAAACCCTGCTCGCGCTGCATCATGACGACGCAGGACCAGCAGACCGGTTCGCGCGAAGTGGCGAACCCGATGCCTGCCATGGGCCGCATCCGCATGTCGGCCGACCGGCGTGTGCCCGGCCCGCTCTTCGGCTGGAACGTGACGCCGCGCAGCGGCGGCCGGATCTCGATCGGAGACGCCGTCCGCATCCTCGAAGAGAGACCCGAAGGCTGGGCGCTCAAGCGCCGCGCCGCAGCCTGATCGTCAAACGCGGGCGAGCGCTTCGTCAATCCCCGCCATGACATCGGCCGATAGCGGGCCCTTTTCCAGGGCGCCGGCATTTTCCTCGACCTGGGCGACAGTGCGGAAGCCCGGAATGGGAAGGGTGCGCGGCGAGCGCGCCCAAAGCCAGGCAAGCGCCCCTTGCGTCAGCGAGCGGCCGCCCGATGTCAGGAGATCGCGGACGGCATCGAGCCGTACGGCGAATTCCGGGGCCATACGCCCATCCTTGAAATAGACCATCCAGTCGAGGGCGGCACCGCGGACATCCTTGGCGCCGACCGCCTTGTCGGCGGTGAATTTTCCGGTGAGCAGCCCCATGGCCAGCGGACCGCGATTGATGGAGATCAGGTTCTCTCTCTCGATCACCGCGATCATCTCCGGCACCGGCTCGAAGACGTTCATCGTGTGCTGAACCGAGACGTATCCTCGACGGCCGGCATGGCGGACGGCACGATCCAGATAATCGGTGCTCCAGCCGAACGCATCGATCTTGCCTTCGCCGCGCAGCGCTTCCAGCACGTCAAAGACGGCATCCGATTGCTCAGGCGGAAAATCGTTGAGGTGGAACTGCAGGAGGTCGAGGCGGTCGCGCTTCAGACGGCGCAGGGAGGTCTCGACGGAGCGGCGGATGAAGGCTTCATCGGCAAAGGCGCCGATTGCCTGCTTCGTTTCGGGATCGGTGGCGAAGCCGAATTTGGTGGCGACGACGATATCGTCGCGATTGCCGATCGCGCGGCCGAGAACCTCTTCCGAATGACCGGCGCCGTAGTTCGAGGCCGTATCGAAAAAACGGATGCCAAGTTCGATGGCGCGGTCGATGGCGGCGACCGATTCATCGTCGTCGACCTCCCCCCAGCCGAGCGGCGTGTCGCCGGCAAAGAACGGACCGCCGATCGCCCAGCACCCCATGCCGAGGCGCGGAATTTCGCGGCCGTTCCAGAGCGTGATCGTCGTCGATGGTGTGGGCTTGGTCAGCATGACATCCTCCTTGGCTGGCTGCCCTCAAGACATAGGAAGCGCGAATGGGCGGGTAAACCGCCAAATCCGGAGGATGTTTTGCAGCAGTAAAAAACGATGTCAGGCCGAAATGCCGTTCGGACCCGACAGCGTGCTCAAAGCCGGGTTCAGCGCCTTGAGCGCGGCCTGGACGAAGCCATCGCGGGCTGCCCCGGCCTCGATGCCGCGCGGCTCGTAGACATGGCGGTGCAGAAAGAACCCGGTCAACCGGAATGCGGCGGCCAGACTGTCGAAATCGGCCGCGTGGTTGCCTTCGGCGCCGAGGAATGGCGGCAGCAACAGCATCTTGTCCGCCCAGGGCGCGCCGGCGCTGCGGCTGACGGCGCGGCCGGACTTCGGCGAGACATAGACAAGGTCGGAACGGGCGCCGGTGGCGGCGCATTCCGCAAGATCGAGGCCGAAGCCGAGATCGTTCAGCACCGCAAGCTCGAAACGCACGAAAAGCTCGCCGGCATCGGCCGGATTGTGCAGGTGATCGAGGATGACCTCCAGCGCATCGAAGAGATGCGGATGCGGGTCACGCTCCGGCAGCAGCCTGAGCAACGCGCCCATCGCCTGGACGCCGTAGACGGCGGTCGCCGTTTCCATCAGGCGGGCGGCACGCAGCGTCACTGGCTCGACGCGGAATTCGCCGAGATGCTCGTCAAGCCGGGCACGCCAGATGACCTCTACCGCGTTGCCCGGCTGCAGCACCGGCTGCATGGCGCGAGAGCGGCCGGAACGCACCATGCCGAGATGGCGGCCGCGATCACGCGTCATCACCTCGGCGATGACGCTCGTCTCGCCGTGGCGTTTGACGCCCAGAATGATCGCATGGTCTTGCCACTGCATCGAAAGAAGCCTTTACGGATGACGAATCATCCTAATGCAAGGGCCGGCCTATGTCATGAAAGCCTTCAGGCCGCAGCCGGGAAAAGCCTCTGCAGGAATTCCCGCATCGCCTTTTCGTCGAAAGGCTTCACCAGGAGCGGGATATGCTGCAGGTCGGGCGGAAAATCGCGCGGGTCGGAATAGCCGCTGACGAAGCCGAAGGGGATGCCGACATCGAGAAGATGGCGAGCAAATCCGAAGCTCATGCCCTCGCCGAGATTAACGTCGAGGAGAGCGAAGTCATATCTCTGCGCAGCGATGGCGGCCCGCGCCTGTTCCAGACTGCCGACGATATCGATGCTCTGGACACCGGCCAGGCGCAGAATATCTTCCGCCTCCATCGCGATGATCAGACTGTCCTCAAGAACCAGAACACGGATTGCGCTCATGATTCCATGCCCTCGTCGGGCCGCCCCAGCCGTTCCGCCAACATCATTGCCTCCGATGCCCCGCATGGCACGCTATCGGTGAATTCCGCCACCACTTCCTGAATAAAACATTTTCCCGCCCAATCGATAAGAATCAAATCGGAGGGAAGATGATGATCGAGCTTATTTTCCCAACTGCTAATCCGCATTTAAAAAAGACATAACCAAACCGGTTGGCTAAAGCATGTCGCGCAAAAGTGTGCAGCGGTTTTGCGGCGACGACATGCGAGAAAATAAAGATCTAAAGCGAAAAGGAGCGATCTAAAAGACGCGACGCGCCTTAGATGAAGGGGCGTTTATTTTCTCCAAGCCCTTCCCAGCCTGAAATCGCCATCAATTCCTCACCATTCAGCACCTCGCAGCCGCGTTCCTGCCAGCGGAGCAAGCCACGTTCGCTGAGCTTTTTCAATGTCTTGTTGGTATGGACGATGGAAAGACCCAGCGTATCGGCAATGTGCTGCTGAGTGATGGGAATGAACTTGCGGCCGTTGAAGAGATCAAGCTGCCTGCCGCGTTCGTAAAGAAAAGCGATCAGATAGGCAGCTCTTTCCAACGCCGTACGCCGGCCGATGCTCAGCAGATGCTCGTCCAGAATCCGCTCCTCGCGCGCCGCGATCCAGGTGATGTCGAAGGCGAGCGAAGCGTGCTTGTTGTAGAGCGTCATCAGCCTGTCGCGCTCGAACACGCACAGCGAAACGGGGGAAAGCGCCTCGACCGAATGCTGCATCTCACCGGCGATCGTTCCCTGCAGACCGATCAGATCACCCGGCATGATATAGTTCAGGATCTGACGCCGCCCGTCTTCGAGCATCTTGTAGCGGAAGCCCCAGCCGGCGAGCACGGTAAAAAGATGCGCGCTGTGCGCGCCTTCGACGAGGATGGTGGAGCCGGCATCGACGGCAAGCTCACCCCTCTTGAAACGGGCGACGAATTCCAGCTCCTCGTGGCTGAATTCCCTGAAATGCGGCAGGGGCCGCAAGGGACATAGCTCGCAAGGGGTCTTGAAAGAATGGATGCGTCTCGACGTTGCCATACCTGCCCTTGCGGTCACGCAAACCGGCGGTCCGTCATCGGCGCGCCGTCGAGCAAGGAATGCGCGAAGGCCGGATTCGTTCCGGAACGACGCCGATTTTTTCCAAGGAAACAAGGGTCTGGCGTCTATCCCGGGAAATCCTTGTCACCCCTATTTCGGGAAGTCGAGGCCCATTTCGCGGAACCGCTCGGGATCATCACCCCAATTTTCGCGGACCTTGACGAACAGGAAGAGATGGACGGGCTGCTCGAGGATCTCCGACAGCTCCTTTCGGGAGGCCGTCGAGATCGCCTTGATGGTTTCGCCGCCCTTGCCGAGCGCGATCTTCTTCTGGCTGTCGCGCTCGACATAGATCACCTGTTCGATGCGGACCGAGCCGTCCTTGCGCTCTTCCCACTTCTCCGTTTCGACGTGTGAGGAATAGGGAAGCTCCTGGTGCAGGCGCAGAAACAGCTTTTCGCGGGTGATCTCGGCTGCGAGCTGGCGCATCGGCAGATCGGAGATCTGGTCTTCCGGATAGTACCAGGGGCCTTCCGGAAGCGTGCTCGCCAGATAATCCATGACGTCCTCGCAGCCGGAGCCGTTTTCGGCGGAGATCATGAAGGTGCGGTCGAAGGCGATCTTCTCGTTGGCGGCGGCGGCCAGCGCCAGCAGATCCTCGCGGTTGACGCGGTCGATCTTGTTGAGCACCAGGATCTTCGGCTGCCGGACTTCCTTGAGACCCTCGAGGATGGCTTCGGCATCGCCGCGCAGGCCGCGCTCACTGTCGATCAGAAGCATGATCAGATCGGCATCCTTGGCGCCACCCCAGGCCGAGGTGACCATGGCGCGATCGAGCCGGCGGCGCGGCTTGAAGATACCAGGCGTATCCATGAAGACGATCTGGGCATTATCGTGGATTGCGATGCCGCGGACGATCGCGCGCGTCGTCTGCACCTTGTGGCTGACGATCGAGACCTTGGCGCCGACAAGGCGATTGACCAGCGTCGACTTGCCGGCATTGGTCGGCCCGATCAAGGCGACGAAGCCCGAATGCGTCGGGCCACTGGCTTCTACGGCAGCTTCGGCCGCGATATCTTCTTCTTGTGTCATTGTCCCGTCAGTTTCCGGCAGGCGATTCCTGCCAAATGCCTTCGCGCTCGAGCATCTTCGTCGCCGCCACCTGTTCGGCGGCGCGCTTCGACCGCTCTACGCCGGTTTCCGGCTTTATGCCAGCAACTTCCACCGTCACCTTGAAGCGCGGATCATGATCCGGCCCGCTGCGTTCATCAACCCGGTAGATGGGTGTGACGCCGAATTTTGCGTGCGACCATTCCTGCAGCTCGGTCTTGGCGTCGCGCTTGGCGCCATCGGCCCTGGCCGCCCTGCCCTGCCAGTAGCGCAGGATGAAGCGGCGGGCGACTTCGAGGCCGCCATCGAGATAGATCGCCGCGATCAGGCTTTCCACGACATCGGCGCGCACGTTCATCATGCGCTTCCCGGTCAACTTCTTCACGTCAGCACCGGTGCGGATATAGAGGTGAAGATTGAGTTCGTCGGCGACCGCAGCACAGGTTTCGGCACTGACGAGTTGGTTGAGGCGAACCGAGAGCTCGCCTTCCCCTGCCGTGCCGAACGTGCGGAACAGCAACTCGGCGATGCAGAGCCCGAGGACCCTGTCGCCGAGGAATTCCAGACGTTCGTAATTGCCGCCCTTCTCCGTGCGGGCGCTGGCATGGGTCAGCGCTCGATCCAGGCGTTCCTTCTCGGCGAAATCATGACCGATCAGGGCTTCAAGCTTTGCGCGGTCGGCCGCAGAAAGCGTCTGCGCCTTACTCATTCAACGACCTTGAAGAGGCGGTCCCAACGCATATTCGTCGGCCACTTCCAGATTTCGCGGAAAGAAGTGTCGTTGCCGAGCGAGAAGAAGATGACGCTCGCACGGCCGACGAGGTTTTCCGCAGGCACGAAGCCGACGTCGAAGCGGCTGTCGAGCGAGTTGTCGCGGTTGTCGCCCATCATGAAGTAATGGCCTTCCGGCACGATGAACTCGCGGGTGTTATCGCCGCGCGACACCGGGGACTGGTCGAGCGTATCGTATGTCTTGCCGTCGTCGAGCGTTTCGCGGAAGACCGGCACATCCTCACCCGGGTCAAGCTTGTAATCCGAGGTGAAGCTGCCGTCCGGCACCTTCGGAACCGGCTTGCCGTTAACGTAGAGAACGCCTTCCTTCACCTGAATGCGATCGCCAGGCAGGCCGATGCAGCGCTTGATGTAATCGATGTCGGGATTCGGCGGGAAGCGGAAAACGACGATATCGCCGCGCTTCGGATCGGAGCCGAAAACACGGCCGCTGAAGAGATCCGGCGAGAACGGCAGCGAATATTTCGAATAGCCGTAGGCGAATTTGTTGACGAAGATGTAATCGCCGACCAGCAGTGTCGGCATCATCGAACCGGACGGGATGGTAAAGGGCTGAAACAGCACAGTTCGGATCACCATCGCCAAAATCAGCGCCTGGATGATGACTTTGATATTTTCCCAGAGGGCGTTCGGCTTGGCTTCGACTTTTTCGGACACGCAGTCTTATTCCTTCAAGACGCCGCGAGGCGCAATTCTTCTGTCGTTCTCATAGAGCATGATGCCGAAAAGTGTCATCGGTTTTCGGACGACATCATGCTCTAATTCTTAATCAAGAACAGGATTCAGATTTCAGGCCGGCCCGGCTTGAAATCATCCTGTTCTAGCGGCTTCGGCCGGTTGCGGCAATGGTGACAACACCAAAAGCGACGAGACGCCGCGTCAAAGGCTCTCGGGCAACGCCTCGATGATCACGAAGGCCTGCGCCAAGGGATAATCATCCGTTATTGTCAAATGAATGGCGGGTCTATGGCCCGCGGGCAGCATCGCCTCCAGGAGCACCGCGGCAGCGCCGGTCAACTGCATGGTCGGCTTGCCGCTCGGCAGGTTGACGACGCCCATGTCCTTCCAGAAGACGCCCTGCGCTATGCCGGTGCCGAGCGCCTTGGAACAGGCCTCCTTGGCGGCGAAACGCTTGGCATAGGATGCGGCGCGGTTTGCGCGCCGGTCGGAACGCGCGCGCTCAATCTCGGTGAAGCAGCGATGTGTGAAGCGCTCGCCGAAGCGCTCGATGGATTTCTCGACCCGGCGGATGTCGATCAAATCGCTGCCAATGCCGATGATCATGCCGAAACCTTCCGTCGCTCAAGAATTCTGTGGCGGCTTCACACGCTCGGCATGTCGCCGGCCGGACCGGCAAGACGCAGGCGCGCCCGCTCCATCAACCGTGTGCGGCGGCGCGTCTGAAAACCCTTGACGGTGTAGAACGTCAGCGCATAGAGCGCAACTGAGGTCACTGCCGCCGGCGGGATGGCGCCGATCAGCATCGGCTCCAGCACCGGCTTCCACAGCTCGGTAAAATTCAGCTTGTGAAAGAGAGCGGCGAGATCCACCGCCTGGCCGGCCAGATGATCTTCGCGGCTGAGCAGCAGATGGCCGATTTCCCAGGTGATGCCCCAGATGAACGGATAGGTCAGCGGATTACCGAAGGCCGCGCAGCCAAGGGCGGCGGCCACCATATTGCCGGAGAGGAAATAGGTGATGACGAAGGCCATGATGAAATGCACGCCGACGAAAGGCGTCCACGAGACGAAGACACCGGCGGCGACGCCGGCCGCAACCGCATGCGGCGAAGCACTCAAGCGCAGGATGCGCATTGTCAGATAACGGATCGGGCGAAGGAAACCTTTGCGCGGCCACAGAAGCTCCCGCACCCTTTCCTTGAATCCCGCAGGCTGGCGACGGCGAAACAACATGGCCGGTATTTACTGCAGCGCACGCGACCATGACAAGAGCGGCAAATGGTACCGCCCGGAAAACAGGCCGCCACTTCTCTCCGTATCGAGAAGCTTCTTCACGAGGGGCGTTCGTTATGCATAACGTCCCTCACCTCAACTCAAGTATAAAGCCTGGTATCAGCGATTGCGGAACAGACCGCGATCGACCTGGCGCTGACGAAACTCGAGATCGATACGATCGAGCGAGCCGTTGAGATAGGCCATTTCACGTTCCTGCGTGGTGGGAGCGCGAAAGGCGCGAGCGATTTTCTTGATAGGATCAAACATTACCTTGTCTCATCTTCTGTTTGCGTTTCGATGAGCAGAAGATAGGCCCGACAAAGGTTAATTACCACCGCCGCAAGCTGGCAACAGCCATGCGTTCATTGCATTGCTAGCCTTTTTCATGCGCTCCACGGATCAGGAATCGATCATAAAATGTGCAATTTTTGGATCAAGGACGTAGCTGGATTAACAAAGGCTTACTCGTAGAGCCGCCGGACCGTGGCAATGCAATCCAGTTCCTTCATCTGGGCGAGCAACTGGTTGAGCTGACGCAGATCCCAGACCTCGACTTCGAGCATCATCTCGGTGAAATCGGCCGCCACCCGCACCGTGTTCAGCAGGCGGATATTGACGTCGAGGCCGGCAACCGTCTGAGCGACCTTGGCGAGCGTGCCGGGCTCATTCAACCCGTTCACCATGATGCGGGCCATGAAGCGCGACTTGTTGGCCTCGTCGAGATCCCAGCGCACATCGATCCAGCGGTCGGGCTGATCGTCGAAGCGCTGCAGGCTCGGCGACTGGATCGGATAGATGGTGATGCCCTTGCCCTGGTCCATGATGCCGACGATGCGATCGCCGGGCACGGCGCCGGTCGGCGCGAACTTGACGTCGACATTGCCGGACAGGCCGCGGATCGGCCCGATGGCAGCATCGGCATCGATATCCGCATGGCCGCCTTCGACACCGGCCTTGGCCTTGCCGGGGATCTTGAAGATCATGCCGGCCGCACTTCGCACGTTGAACCAGCCGTCGTCGCCGGAGGGTTTGACGGTGACGCGCTCGTCCTGATGGTCGGGATAGACCGCCCGCAGCACGTCGAGCGAGGACATCTCGCCGCGTCCGACAGCGGCAATCGCATCCTCGACATCCTTCTGGCCGAGACGGTGCAGCGCCGGCCTCATCGCCTCGCGAGAGAAGATCTTACCCGCCCTGTCGAAGGTGCGCTCCAGAATGCGGTGGCCGAGGCCGGCATATTGCTTGCGGATCGCCATGCGTGTGGCGCGACGGATGGCAGCGCGGGCCTTGCCCGTCACGACGATTTCCTCCCAGGCGGCGGGCGGAACCTGCACGCCGGAGCGGATGATCTCGACTTCATCACCATTTGCAAGCCGCGTCACCAACGGCATGATGCGGCCGTTGATCTTGGCGCCGACCGTGGTGTCGCCGATATT
This sequence comes from Rhizobium sp. J15, assembly GCF_002531825.1. Classification (GTDB taxonomy): domain Bacteria; phylum Pseudomonadota; class Alphaproteobacteria; order Rhizobiales; family Rhizobiaceae; genus Rhizobium. Next base: position 267,121 of record NZ_NWSX01000006.1, read on the forward strand.
GGTGTGAACGGCATAGGCGAAGTCGATCGGGGTAGCGCCGCGCGGCAGGGCGATCAGCTTGCCCTTGGGCGTGAAGCAGAAGACCTGATCCTGGAAGAGTTCGAGCTTGGTGTGCTCGAGGAATTCTTCCGGGCTGTCGCCCTCGGCGAGCGCCTCGATCGTGTGGCGCAACCAGGAATAGGCATTGGATTCGCGCGAAAGAATGTCGCCATCGGCATTGGTGGCGCCGTCCTTGTAGAGCGTGTGGGCGGCGATGCCGAATTCGGCGATCTCGTGCATGCGCTTGGTGCGGATCTGCAGTTCGATGCGCTGGCTGGAAGGACCGACGATGGTCGTGTGCAACGAGCGGTAATCGTTCTGCTTCGGCGTCGAGATATAATCCTTGAAGCGGCCGGGCACGACACGCCAGCGCGTGTGCACGATACCGAGCGCACGATAGCAGGAAGGAATGTCCTCGACGATGAGGCGGAAGCCGTAGACATCGGAAAGCTGCTCGAAGGACAGCGACTTCGACTGCATCTTGCGAAAGACGGAATAGGGCTTTTTCTGCCGGCCCTTGACATAGGCGCTCGTCAGGCCGCTTGCGACGAGCAGGTCGCGCAGTTCCGCCTCGATCTTCTTGACGATGCCCTCATTGCGCTTCGAAAGCTCCTCCAGCCGCTTGGTGACGGTGTCGTAAGCCTCCGGGTTCATATGGCGGAAGGAGAGCTCTTCCAGCTCTTCACGCATGTCCTGCATACCCATGCGGCCGGCGAGCGGCGCATAGATTTCCATCGTCTCCTCGGAAATGCGGGCGCGCTTGTCGGCCGACATGTGATCGAGGGTGCGCATATTGTGCAGGCGATCGGCGAGCTTGACGAGCAGCACGCGCACATCGTCGGAAATGGCAAGCAGCAGCTTGCGCAGGTTTTCCGCCTGCTTGGCCTTCTTGGTGACGAGATCGAGCTTCTTGATCTTCGTCAGCCCCTCGACCAGGCGGCCGATATCCTCGCCGAAAAGTTCGTCGATCTCGGCCCGCGTCGCGGTCGTATCCTCGATCGTATCGTGCAGCAGGGCAACCGCGATCGTCGACTCGTCGAGATGCATGTCGGTCAGGATGGCAGCGACCTCGAGCGGATGGGAGATATAGGGATCGCCGCTCGCGCGCTTTTGCTGGCCATGTTTCTGCATGGCGTAAACGTAGGCTTTGTTCAGCAGCGCTTCATTGGCATCGGGCTTGTATTGCTGAACCCGCTCCACGAGCTCGTACTGCCGCATCATTCCAAAGCCACTCCGATAAAAATAAAAGCGCGCCAATCAACGATTGGCGCACACATGGGCAATAATATGCCTAAGCAATAAAGGCGCAAGATTGACGATTGGTAATCGTCGTTCGTTTTCGCGCTTAGTAGTCGTCGCTCTTTTCCGGCGGCACGAGGCCTTCGATGCCGGCCAGGAGCTCTTCTTCCGACATCTGGTCGAAAGTAATCGTTTCCGGCAGATCGTCCTGCTCTTCGCTGTCGGCTGCGGCTGCACCGCCGGCGGCGATCATGCTTGCCGGATCGGGCTCGGGCTCGTCGACTTCGACGTGCTTCTGCAGCGAATGGATCAGGTCTTCCTTGAGGTCATCGGGCGAAAGCGTCTCGTCGGCGATTTCGCGCAGGGCCACGACAGGGTTCTTGTCGTTGTCGCGATCGATGGTGATCGAGGCGCCCTGGGAAATCAGCCGGGCGCGGTGGCTCGCGAGCAGAACCAGCTCGAAGCGGTTCTCCACCTTGTCAATGCAATCTTCAACTGTGACACGGGCCATTGCCTGTCCTTTACGGTCGTCATTTCGGGATTAGCACGCCCGATACAATTAAAACCGGGCAAATACAAGTTTTTCATTCCGGCTCCCTCGTCTTTATCCGTGGCTGAGCTAAATTTCCATGGAGAATGTCACAATTCCACCGGAGGTTGCTTGGAATATGACGAATCGTGCCCTAAATCTCTCTTATATGAACACTTAGTAAAGTAAGGATCAAATCAAAAAACACAATAAGCCATTGTATTTATTGAAATTTGATACCCTGCGAATTTCGATTTCTCTCAATTGGAATTGGTAAGCGATGTTTGACCCACGCGAAAAAATTGCACTCTTTATTGACGGTGCCAACCTTTACGCTGCATCCAAGAGCCTCGGCTTCGACATAGATTACCGCAAGCTGTTGAAAGCATTTCAGAAACGCGGCTATCTCCTGCGCGCCTATTATTACACCGCCCTGATCGAGGATCAGGAATATTCCTCGATCCGTCCTTTGATCGACTGGCTCGATTACAACGGCTACAAGGTCGTCACCAAGCCCGCCAAGGAATTCACGGATTCCATGGGGCGCCGCAAGATCAAGGGCAATATGGATATCGAGCTTGCGATCGATGCCATGGAACAATCCGAGACGGTCGACCATCTCGTCATCTTCTCCGGCGACGGCGACTTTACCAACCTGGTCGAGGCGCTGCAGCGCAGAGGCCGCAAGGTCTCGGTGATCTCGACCATGGCGACGCAGCCGCCGATGATCGCCGACGACCTGCGCCGGCAGGCCGACCACTTTATCGATCTCTTGTCTCTGAAGGCCGAAATCGGCCGCGATCCCTCGGAGCGGACACCGCGTCCGGCCGAAGTCGCACCCGCCAGCGACTTCGAGGACTGATCCGCCCGAAGCCGCAGAGCCACCAGCACATCCGGTGCGTCAGCCGTTATCCTTCAGCAGGCGGCTCTTCTGCCTATTCCAATCGCGCTCCTTCTCGGATTCGCGCTTGTCGTGAAGTTTCTTGCCCTTGGCGAGCGCCAGTTCCATTTTCGCCCGGCCGCGATCGTTGAAATAGATCTTCAGCGGGACCAGCGTCATGCCTTCGCGGTTGACAGCCGAGCGCAGGCGATTGATTTCGCGGCCCGACAGCAGCAGCTTGCGGCGCCGGCGCGGTTCGTGGTTGAAGCGGTTCGCCTGCAGATATTCCGGAAGATAGGAATTGATCAGCCATATCTCGCCGTCCTCATCGGATGCATAGGATTCGGCGATATTGGCCTTGCCCTCGCGCAGCGACTTGACCTCCGTGCCCTTCAGCACGAGGCCCGCCTCATAGGTATCGATAATCTCGTAGTTGAAGCGGGCCTTGCGGTTTTCGGCCACGATCCTGTTGACTACGCGCTGGCTGCCTTTGGGGGCCATGACGACATTCCATTGCTTCGGGGCGCAAGAAGTCGCGCCACCATTTCTTGTCCCTTATGTAAGGGAGCGATGCTGCCTTGTGAAGACGATCGCGGCGTCAGTTCAGCAGGCCGGCATGACGCATGGCCGCATCAATCGCCGCCTCCGTCGCCGGCTCCAGCGTCGAAATCAGGGGCGAGCGGACGTTACGGCTCATACGGCCAAGCCTGGAAAGCCCGTATTTGGCGCCGCAAAGGCCTGGCTCCATGAAGATCGCCTTATGCAGCGGCATCAGCCGATCCTGATATTCCAGCGCGCGGGCATAATCGCCCGTAAGCGTCGCGGCCTGGAAATCGGCGCAGAGGCGTGGCGCGACATTGGCCGTGACCGAGATGCAGCCGACGCCGCCATGGGCGTTGAAGCCGAGCGCGGTTGCATCCTCGCCGGACAATTGCCTGAAATCCGTTCCGCAGGTGATACGCTGTTCGGAGACGCGCTCGATCTTGCCGGTCGCGTCCTTGACGCCGACGATGTTCTTGTGCGCCCTGGCGAGCGCACCCATGGTTTCCGGCGTCATGTCAATCACCGACCGGCCGGGAATGTTGTAGATATAGATCGGCAGATCGACGGCCTCGGCAATCGCCGAAAAATGCGCGATCAGACCTTTCTGCGTCGGCTTGTTGTAATAGGGCGTGACGACGAGCACGGCATTCGCGCCGACCTTCTCGGCATGCTGGGCAAGCTCGACCGCCTCGCGCGTGTTGTTCGAGCCGGCGCCGGCCATGACGGGAACGCGCTTTGCGGCGACCTCGATGCAGAGTTCCACGACCCGTTTGTGCTCGGCATGCGACAGCGTCGGGGATTCGCCCGTCGTGCCCACAGGAACGAGACCACTGCTGCCTTCCCGGATCTGCCAGTCGACATGCGCGGCGAAGCTGTCTTCGTCGATCAGGCCGGCATCCGTGAAGGGGGTGACGAGGGCGGGGATGGACCCATTGAACATGCAAAGCTCCTCACGACCAAATCCTTGCTTCGGCCGCATTCCATGAATATGAGTTGCGCACCATAGAGCGACGAAATCGTTGCGACAAGCACACAGAGTTCGGTTTAGGGCAAAATCCGATAGCAGATGTGAATGAATTTTACCTGGTACGGTAAGGTTTCGTTAAGATGCCTCTAGCCAAATGGCAGGGCGTGTTTTCGTTGCGAGATTCCGGATGAAGAAAGCTGTCTTGATCCTCTCCGCCTTCGGCCTTGTCGCCGCTGCGTGGGGCAGCGCTGCGTCGCCCCTTCCCGGCGAAGGCGCTCCCATGCCCGCCGTCAAGCCGCTCGGCTTCATTCCCGAGACATCCATGCCGGAATCGATCACGACGGGCGCCATTCCGCGCAATCCGGCGATCGCCCCTGTCAACAGCGAGCTCAAGGCCGGCCTCGACGCGCTTTCCGATAAGAATCCGCAGCTGGCGCTCTCGATCCGCAACGGCATGCGCGGCGGCGCACTCGACCGCCATATCCTCACCTGGGCGATCGCCGTTTCCGGGCTGAAGGGCGTTCCCTCCTACGAAATCGCCAACGCCTCGCAGGAGCTCAAGGGCTGGCCGGGTCTTTCGCGGCTGCGCGCCTATTCCGAGCGCGCGCTCTACGATGAGAACCCCGCTCCTTCGGCCGTGCTCGCCGCTTTCGGCGATACGGCACCCGAGACGGTACAAGGCGCCGTCGTCCTCGGCAGGGCGCTGGTTGCCTCAGGCAAACAGGCGCAGGCTGCCAAATATATCCGCAAGGTCTGGCGCGCAGAGGCTCTCGACAAGGCGACCGAGGACAAGATCCTCCTCGAGTTTTCCGCCCTGCTGACGCCTGCCGACCACAAGGCGCGGATGGACTATCTGATGTATCGGGGCCGGGTGGCGCAGGCCAAACGCTTCGGAGACATGGGCCAGGCGCAATCGCTCTACAAGGCCTGGGCCGCCGTCGACGGCAAGGCCGCCAATGCCGGCGCGCTGCTCAACGCCGTGGATGCGAGATGGCGAGGCGATGCCGGGCTGCTGTTCGCCCGGATCGAATATCTGCGCAAGCAGGACAAATATGCCGAGGCGGCGGCACTTCTGGAACAGATGCCGCGCGAGCGCGCCGAACTCGTCAATTCCGGCGAATGGTGGAACGAGCAACGCATCGTCAGCCGCGGCCTCGTCGACCAGGGACAGTTCAAGCCGGCCTATCGCATCGTCGCAAACTACGCGGCAACGAGCCCGACGGATATCGTCGAGGCCGAGTTCCATGCCGGCTGGTATGCGCTTCGCGGCCTGCAGGACCCGACGGCGGCGGAAACACATTTCCGCAAAATCCTTCAGACATCCAATGGACCGATCTCGGTTTCACGCGCCTGGTATTGGCTCGGGCGGGCGGCGGAGGCCGGGGGACCTGGCAAGTCCGGCGAATTCTACGCCAAGGCTGCGAGTTTTCCCGGCACTTTCTACGGCCAGCTCGCTGCCGAAAAATTGGGGCGAAAGACGCTGAACGTTGCCTATCCCTCGCCGAGCGCGGCTGACCGGCAGCACTTCCAGGGCCGCGAAGCCGTGCAGGCAATCGCCCGGCTGGAGGCGGCAGGCCATGGGTGGCGCGCCGACATGCTCTATCTCGCGCTTGCCGATCAGCTGCAGAGCCCCGGTGAACTGGCGATCCTTGCCGCGCAGGCCGAGCAATCCGGCAATCATCATCTCTCGCTGCAGATCGGCAAAGTCGCCTATGGGCGCGGCATCGATGTTGCAGCCCTCGCCTTCCCTGTTGGGGTTATTCCAGCGAACGCCAATATATCCGGATCCGGCAAGGCGCTCGCCTATGCCATCGCCCGGCAGGAAAGCGCCTTCAACCCCGCTGCCGTTTCCGCGGCGAATGCGAGGGGTCTGCTTCAGCTGCTGCCGGGAACGGCCCAGGCCGTGGCCAAGCGTCATAACATCGCCTATTCGAAGGACAAGCTGACGGCCGATGCCGGCTACAATGCAACACTCGGTGCGCATTATCTCGGCGAACAGATCGAAGCCTTCGGCGGCTCCTATATCCTCACCTTCATCGCCTACAATGCGGGGCCGAAGCGCGTGCCGGAATGGATCGGCCGCTACGGCGACCCACGCGGCAGACCGATCGACGAGATCGTCGACTGGATCGAGCGCATTCCCTTCCCGGAAACACGCAATTACGTGCAGCGGGTGATGGAAAATTACGAGGTCTATAAGGCCCGCCTCGGCCAACCGACCGATATCGAGCGCGACCTCATCGGCGGACGCAGCGCCTCCTGACGCCATTTGGCGTGGCTGGAAAAGCAAGCTACATCTTCGAGGTCAACAGGTCCCGAGGATGCGATGCCGGATACGAGCGATTTCCAGGAACGATTTTACATTTCCTCTGACGGGCTCAGGCTCTATGCCCGTGACTACCGGCCCGACGAGGCGGCAACCGCCGGACGGTTGCCGGTGGTCTGCCTGCCGGGCCTCACGCGCAACACGCGGGATTTCCATCCGCTCGCGCTGCTTGTCTCCCACGACAGGACGGCGCCGCGCAGGGTAATCGCACTCGATTCGCGCGGGCGGGGAAACTCCGCATGGGATGAGAACAAGGCGAACTACAACCTCGCCGTAGAGGCCGGCGACGTCATTGCCGCATGTGCCGAGCTCGGCGTCGAGCGGGCAATCTTCATCGGCACGTCCCGGGGCGGGCTGATCCTGCATCTGATCGCGGCGGCGAGGCCCGATCTTCTCGAAGCCGTCATTCTCAACGATATCGGTCCTGCGATCGAAGTTCAGGGCTTGGTGCAAATCCGCGACTACCTCAACGGCAACAGGAAGCCGGGGGACTGGAAGGAGGCAGCCGCTATACTGAAGGAAATTCATGGCGCCTCGTTTGCCGCGCTCGGAGAGCAGGATTGGCACGAGATGGCGCTTGCCCTATATCGCGACGGTAGCGGACGGCCGGTCGCCGATTTTGATCCCGCGATTGCGGAGGCGCTCAAATCCGTCGACTTCAACCAGCCGCTGCCCGATCTCTGGGCACAGTTCGACAGCCTGCGCCGGCTGCCCCTATTGCTGATCCGCGGCGCAAACTCGCCGCTGCTCTCGAAAGCGATCGCGGATGAAATGGCGCGGCGCCATCCGGGTTTAATTCTGCATCTTGCAGCAGAGCAAGGACACGCGCCCTTTCTCCATCTCGGCGCCATCCCCGCAGCCATTCAGGCCTTTCTCGCCGATTGCCGGTGATCTTATCCAAGCCGATCGATCGTAAGATACGCCATCTCCAAATACAAAAAGCCCGGCTCGAGAGCCGGGCTTTCCTGATTGACCGAGGTCAGATCAGATTAGAATGCACGCTGCAGGCGGAAGTAGCCCGAGGTGGAGTCGTCAGCATCATCCGGATCGAGGTACTGAACCGAAACCTTGGCGTAGAAGTTGTCGACGATCTGATAGTCAACCGTCAGACCGACCTTCCAGGCATCGCCGAGACCGTCGAAGTCATCCGGAACGACCTTGTCGCCGCCGAAGTAGTTGCCGTAGTACTGAACAGCCGGGGTGATCTTCAGCTTGTCAGTTGCCTTGATGGCGTATTCAGCAGCGATCGCCCATTCAGCCGTAGAGTAGTAGGAGTTCGGGCCGGTGGAGTAAACGCCGGCGAGGCCGAACGTGCCAGGGCCGATGTCAACCGTACCCATTGCGCGGACAGCGCCGTCTTCGTTGTCGACGTCGTAGCCGGCCGTGAGCTGGTAGCTGAATGCGCCAGCCTTGCCACCGAGACCAACGGCAACACCAACGTTGTTGGCTTCTTCGCCGACTTTGTAGACGCCGTCTTCCAGTTCGTCGACGCTGATGCCAGCGTAGAAGGAGTCGGTTTCGTACTGATAACGGATGGAGTTGTGCAGCGTTTCGACAGAACCGATATCATCGGTTTCGCCCGAAAGGCCATCGTCCCACCAGCTGTAGAAGAGACCGGCGCGGAAGCCAGCGACGTCGAGGTAAGCGGAGTCGAGGTGAGCTTCCTGGTCGGAGGCATTGTCAGCGTTGAACTGCATGACGATGACGCCGGTCAGCGGACCGTACTCGGTGTCGCTCTTGGCCGTGAACTGAACCTGACCGCGGGTCACTGCGTCCCAGTCGGAGTCGCCGCCGACGTCTTCGCCAACGTTAACCTGGAAACGGATGTAACCGTTGATCTTGAGGCAGGTTTCGGTGCCCGGGATGTAGAAGTAGCCGGTGCCGTAAGCGTCGCAGACGCGAACATATTCAACCGGTTCCGGCTCAGCAGCGACGATAGCGTCAGCAGCCTGAGCGCCGGATACTACTGCGAGAGCAGCAGCGGAGCCGAGAAGAAGGCTCTTGATGTTCATAAATGACCTCCAATTCAAAGTTTCAATCGGGTTTGGGATCTTTCGCTGAGCAGCGTTCCCTGCCCCATCCCCGCGTTTCAAGAAGTGGACGGTCAGCCGCCCTTGCTTCCGAGGGTGAAAATACAAGACGGGGGCCGTCACGCAATCACCAACTTGCTCGAACAGGGGGTTTGAAAGAGCCTTCCCGCAATCCTGTTGCTGAAAGGACACAAGTCGGGCAGCCGGCCCCGATTTCCTTTATGCTTTGTTAAGAAAATCCTGATTTTGCGGCTGCTTAGCCGAGATCCACAAAGCATTGGACACGCCCCAGGCGACACATTCACAACACTTTTCTGACGGGATTCGACCCTTGGAAGAAAGATGGCGGCCGCCAGAAGCGTAACCCAACGGTCACCGAAGCCGCTTCCGCCATCCAGCCGGACATGAGTCGCGGAAGGTGATTCCCGCAGGCGATTCTCTCGTTCGAGAGCAAAGACATTTCCCGCCGGCCCGCCACCAGATATAGCCGGCTATGCGAAGATTATTCGCGACCAGAAACCAAGGACCTAATTATGCTTGGGGAAATTTGGATGGCGGAGAAGATGGGAAAACCCTTCACCTTCCCGGCAATCCCACAAGCCTTGCCTTTTGTCTCGTCGCGCTGCTCGGTTTGTGTAGCAGTGATGTGTATCAATAGCTCGAGCCCGGCGAGCATGCAACAGACGCAACTAAGAAGATGAGCAGAGGTTACAGTTTTATCCGAAATCCGCCGGCGTCGACTTCGGACCTGCGCTGAACGATCGCTTCATAAGCCGTCTCGATTGCAATAGTTTCAATCGCAGTCACTTTGGCAGTGAACCGTTCTGCGTAGGGCTTCCTCGCCGATGGGCGCGTCATTTCTGCCAGACGCGCCTTCTTTTCCCTATCCTCGAAACCGATTGCGTTTTCGAAAACTACGATATTGTCTTTGCTTACGACTAATTCGTAGTTCGCTTTCGTCTGATAGTGCTGATACTCCCGCTTGGAGTTCGGAAGCAGCGAGGTCCCCGCTTTCCTGCGCAAGTAAATGGTTGAGGCAATCCCGAAACGAAGGAGCATTCGTTGAACGGCTATTAAGTTTGGCCGAGAGGATTGATTAAGGCGCACGGATTGCCCCTTTTCTTTGTCGCCAGCGACAGTACCGTCGGCATCAAAAAACCCCCCCAGAAATCCTCGGACCAGAGACGCATTCCCTTCGATAAGTTGCGGCTTAATCAACTTGGTTTGACTTTCCAGAAATTGCGCGGCGAAATCCTCAAGCGCTCTTGTCTGAATAGAGAGTGTGCCGTGGATATCGTTGTAGGCTCCGCCGGAATAGGTCTTGCTAACTCCCATGGTGCGTATGATACGGTCTGCGCGATCCGCTAGGTCCGCATGATGAGGCATCCAAAACCGCAGGTACGTGCCGCTACTGTTATGTGGGTTATGCCCGCCATTGCCAGTTACCTGTCCGAGCAACCAGCCCCGTTCAAAATCTCTTGAATTGGTTTCAATTATCGAACTCCGGTTGTTGGCAATCAGCAGCACTGTTCCCACCTCGATCGAACTTGCTTGCACCCATGCCCTTTGACCTACGGAAGCTCCTCCGAACACTCTGCCCCTTGCGACCTCAATAAGCACCTCCTGATCAGGGCTGAGGGTGATCTCGTAGCCGCGATCGGTCGCAACTCTTAACAATGAGGGAACTTCAGTTTCTTGAAGTGCCTGATGAGTGACTTCCAGATCAGTGGAATGAACCCTGAACGCCTCGCGGAGGCCTGAAGCTCGCCTAGGTCCCAGCGTAGTCGTTATGTATGTTTCAGCGGCAACGGACATTTGACTACCTAAGATAGTTCGGAAACGAGGATAGTTTTATCGCCACATGGGTTAACGATCATCTGGTACGACAGGTTGATCACCTGTTCGGCGATCTCCGTCATCAGCCTGCGGGCGTCTTCGTCGGGCGCGTACTTGCTGCCCTGCGCATAGAGGCCATCGACGTAGGCTTCAATGCCATGGTTCTTATGGGTGAGCTTGTCCACGTTGATGAGGCCGGGCTCGCCGGTCTTGTCGTGGTATGCGGCCTTCGCCAGTTCGCAGAGAACCTTGTAGGCGTGCAGGTCCCATTTATCTATCTTACCGGCGGCGTACAGGATGGTGGCATAGCCGACAGAGCCTGCAACGTCCTTCGAGCCGATCAGCTTGACAACCTTGGTGACGCGTTCGCGGAACTCGGCGTCGATGGCTACAGAGTTGTTGGATGACCAGAGGAAGCCGCCGCGCTTCAGCTCGATGAAGCCGAAGATGGTCTTGTCCTTCCAGTGCTTGGTTGCCATGCGGGCGGCACGGCGGGCACCACCTACAAGCACGCACTCGGCGGCGTAGTGGTCGGCGTAGATCGCAGCGCGCCACGGAAGCATGCCAGCGTCCCTGAGCTTGGCGATGGAGGCAATAGCGCCCATCAGCGGGCCGGGGCCGGAGGCCGGGCGACCCTGCATGCCCATGATCGGACGGCCCTTCTCGCGGACGCCGGAGAATTCGAGGATGAGCACTTCGCTGCGGCGCTTCTGGAACGCCATGACTTCGATCTTCTCGATGGCCTTCTTTTTAATGAGAGACGATGGAAGAGGGATTTGATTAGGAGTGACTGTGATCGATAAGATATTGCAGTCCTCGCAACTTGTTGCAGATGGAGATGACACCGGGACAGCGGATATGTGGGGACTCACAAATGCAAGATACCTCTGATCAATCGCAGCAATCGCTGGCGAAGCTAACGGCCTTATCTTCCTACTTCCGGATAAATGATATGCCCGAAAGCCCGGACAACCGATCCCACCCATGTTCCGTGAGTTCGAACATTTTGGCTGATGGATTGCAAAAAATGCGATCCGATTTTAGCAATGCTCCAACAACCCAGGCATCCGGCCTAACGTACCCGTCACTAAACTGGATGCCTTTCATTGGTATCCTGCCGCCGGTGAAGAGCGTGTAACCAAACAGAAACGCGTCCGTGCGTGACTTTTCATTTTTAGCGTTATTCGCTTCCTGTCCCCAGGCCTCGATGGTCTCTAAGTCGAGGAAGGGCGCTGCCTGAGATGTCCAAGCTGAGGCCTTCTTGCCGTCTATCCTAAGGCAAATATTGTCAAAGATGACACGCGCATTCTCGCAGGAAATTGGAAGCACATGATCCCCCTTCGACACTCATGATCATAATTTGCTACAATAAGAGTTCCCTTTTCTCAACCCCGGTCACCAGCGTCAAAACCGTGGTTCTGGCGGAACCCGATCTTTGCGGGGATAAATTGTCTACGAATGCAATTTTGCTAAAATAATCGGCTTCTCGAAACCTGTTTTCCATCTAGAATGAAGATGGTTTTTTGAAATTCAAGCGTCGAGGCGATTGGTGAGTTCGACAAGCAAAGGCGATCGGCTAGAGGATGCTTTCCATCAATATCTCGTTGATCAACAAGATCGTGGAGAGCTCGTGTTCGGAGCGTATCCTCCCGGGAACTGCAGAATTCACAGGAAAAAAAGTTATTACTGTCGAGAACGCGAGGCAGATGTCGAATTCGATATCGTTTTAGAGCTCTATCGGACCGGGAGAGACACTCCTCACCTCTATGTCATTTTCGAGTGCAAAAACCACGATGCGAACATCTCCGAAGTTCACGTAAATGACTTCTCATCAAAAATTGGTCGCATATTTTCGCATGCGGTCAAGGGCATTCTCGTCGTAACTTCGAGATTGCAGTCTGGAGCCGAGAAGGTCGCCAGAAATGCACGAATGGGTATCGTTAAGTTTGATGAGCTTGGTCTGGAAATTATTGCCGACCGCAGGGGTTCCTGCGTTGAGCATGGTTTTGTCCGCTCTCAAATTTTCAGAAGTGACGATGCTACAAAATCGCTGAAATTTTCCGCCTATCACGATGGGAAATATTTCAGCTCGATCCACGAGCTTATAACAAACCTCGATCCTGAGCTGCCAGACCATGCTCGGCACAACAATGAAGGTAGCAGCCTTTCAGTACCCTTCCTTTCACTCGGTGAAATAAAAGCCTCAGCTGCGAAGGTGCTTGAACTCACGGATTACAAGACCGGCGCGGTGGACCTTTCAACCATTTGCCGGAGGCTATCGATCGATTTGCAGTTCGTTGATCATGCCAAGTTTGACACTGACGGCGTCGCCGTATTGGGCTCCGCAAACTTTGGGCGCAAGACCATACAAATAAACACTCATACACGCGAAACGCGAGAGCGCTTTACGATCGGCCACGAGATCGGTCATTTCTGCTTAGAGCACGAAAGATATTTGCGATCCGAGACGATTATTGAAAGGGATCTTTTCATCACCCGCGAAAAAACCGACAGCTTCAATTATGAGCGTCTTGAATATCAGGCGAATGCCTTCTCGGCCGAGCTTATCCTGCCAGATGATACTTTCTTGTGGAAGACGGCGCACTTCCGCCGTGATCTAGACATGAGAGATCGAGGGCATGGATATATATTTGTCGACGACCAGCCCTGCAATTATCAACCCTATGAGGAACTACTCTCGCTTCTATCGACCTACTTCGCGGTTTCGAAGAAAGCTATTGAAGTGAAGTTTAAAAAGGAGAAGCTATTGACCGATCATAGGAGGCGTGTTGATGCTTCTCCTACGTCTGGGCTCGTCTCAGATTTGATTTCATCTCGGAGGCTCTGACAGTCCTCTTAAGCAGACTGTCGATTTGCGACCGCGCATGAGCAGCAATGCGGCGATATGCTGACGCCCCCCTGATTGGGTCAGCCGCTGTTGCCACCACGGGAGCCTATTTATCCTTGCCTATTCACCCGTGTAGATTTGATGCCTCGGAATAATGAAGCCTTCCGGGATCGGAGCGCGGTCAAAAATTTTGGCAATTTGCGGGCCGTGTTGCATCCGGAGATCGCCCGCGAGGTCTACCGGGACCAGAGACAGCCGTGCAAACCATTCCAAGCCTGTGACCGAATATCGGTTCACAATATGCAGCCAGCGGTCAGGCTCTCTGAAGCGCTTGTGGAGCGCCATGTGAAGTGAGTGGGTGAGGGTGTACGGCCGCCAGTCGTAATAATTCTCGCTGTGGAGCCTTAGCTGGGTTTTCTGTCCAGAGATGCAACAGGTTGCACCGCGCTCGGCCCAGCCGTTGTCGATCAAGAAATGGATTAGCTGCCAGCCCCGCACACGCTCTTCGAAAACGAAGCCGTTGTAAGTTGGGGTCGTGCCCCACTGCCATTGTCTTAGACCTTTCAAGGCAGAATGCCTTCCCTTCGCTCGACGTTCGCCGCTGGCGCGAACTGAGGAGAATTGACAGGCAACCCTTCTGTCTTTGGGTTCTCGCAGGGAGGAGCCCTATCCGTAAGTCTCGCTCATTTGGAAAGCGCATCTGTGTTTAAGCGTGGAATGTTGACCCCTCTGGCG
>NZ_NWSX01000062.1 GCF_002531825.1 Rhizobium sp. J15
CATTCAGAGCCGCCGCCTCGCCGCCTGACGTCCACCAATGCAGCATCTGCACTTCCTTGACGTCGGCGGCCTGCGCCGCACCAATGCCAGCCATCATCACGACAGCAATCGCCGCCGAGCTCATAAACTTGCGCATGAATTTCCTCCCATTGAGATCGGCGGCGGGCCCTCCCTGCCGCCCGATGCTTTCCGCCGTTGCGGCGGTCGGCATACAGCCGCGCTCCTCCGCGCGGTTGATCATTTAAAACGTTATAAGCATGTGGTCGTCAAGCCCTTTCTCGATACCCGAGAAAAATATGGTTATTTCACTATCTAATTGATTTTCATCATGTTTATTACAATGCCTAATAAGGCATTAAAATTTAAAACGTTTTCATTCGCAGATTGCGCACCCGAGTCATCGTGTTATTGTATCAGCAATTCCAGCGTGGAAAGCTAAGTAGTGACTGAACCACCCCGGCCGCAGCGCGGCGAAAATATCGATATCCCTCACAAGCGCGGCAAGCCGACCTTGCGGACGATCGCCACGATCGCCGGTCTGGCGGTGACGACGGTGTCGCGGGCGCTCTCCGACGCTCCGCAGATTTCGCTCGAGACCCGCCAGCGCGTGCATCGCATCGCCCGCGAGATCGGCTATCTCCCCGATCGGGCCGCCCAGCGGCTCAAGACCGGCCGCACCAACGTCATCGCCATTCTGCTCGATCCTCACGAGGAAGTGGTCGGCTTCACCACCTCGATCATGTACGGCATTGCCAAGGCGCTGAAGGAAACCTCCTACCATCTCGTCGTCGCCCCGAACTTCCTGTCGACGACCAATGCCGAGGCCGCCGACTACATCATCCGCAATCACCTCGCCGACGGGCTGATCTTCACGCGCACCGAACCGCTCGATGCCCGCGTGCGCCTGCTGCTCGAAACCGGCTTTCCCTTCATCTGTCACGGCCGCACGGAATTTTCGACGCCGCATCCTTATGTCGACTACGACAATTTCACCTTCGCCTATGAGGCGACACGCCGGCTGATCGTAAAGGGCCGGAAAAAGGTGGCGGTCATCCTGCCGCCGAAACGGCTGACCTTCTGCCAGCATATTTTACACGGTTTCATGACGGCGGTGCGGGAGGCGGGCATCGCCTATGAGATCCCCGAGGCGATCGATCTCGATACGCCGGCGGATGTGCTGCGCGATTTCATCCGCACCCGCGCCGCCGCTCCGGATGCGCCCGACGGCTTTATCTGTCCCGGCGAAGTCTCCGCGCTTGCCGTCATCAGCGGCATGAGCGATGCCGGCCTGACACTCGCCGCCGACTACGGCATCGTCGCCAAGGAGACCTCCCGGCTTCTGACCCAATTGCAGCCGAAGGTCGACACCATTCACGAGGACCTGACAGCGGCGGGCGAAGATCTCGGCCGCATGCTGCTGCAGCGCATCAACAATCCGGAAGCCGAGGATCTGCACCTGCTGCTACCGCCGCAGATCAACTTTCTGATCGGGTAGCCCGCTCGGCTCGAATACCCTTATATTAAGTGGTTTCCATCGCGCCTGTTTTGTCCTAGAAGCACGCCCGTAATCCGGTCGCAGCCCACCCGGTCAAAACAAGGGATCCAAAATATGAAAACCATTGTCGTCTGCTCCGGCGGACTCGACTCCGTTTCGCTTGCCCATAGGATGGCAGCGGAACAACAGCTTGTCGGCCTCGTCTCCTTCGACTACGGCCAACGGCACCGCAAGGAACTCGACTTCGCCGCCAAATGCGCCGCGCGCCTTGCCGTACCCCATCACATCATCGACATATCAGCCATCGGCGGCCATCTGAGCGGATCGGCGCTGACCGACAATGTCGAGGTCCCTGACGGACACTATGCCGAGGAGACCATGAAGGCGACCGTGGTGCCGAACCGCAATGCCATCATGCTGGCCATCGCATTCGGCCTGGCCGCCGCGCAGAAGGCGGACGCCGTTGCCGTCGCCGTGCATGGCGGCGACCATTTCATCTATCCGGACTGCCGGCCGGGCTTCATCGATGCGTTCCAGCAGATGCAGAACGAAGCGCTCGACGGTTATGCCAGCGTCGAACTGCTGGCGCCCTATGTCGACCTTCCAAAAGCGGCGATCGTCGCTGACGGCGCAAAACACGACACGCCTTTCGCCGACACCTGGTCCTGCTACAAGGGCGGCAACCTCCATTGCGGGCGCTGCGGAACCTGCGTCGAACGCCGCGAAGCCTTCCATCTCGCCGGCGTCGCCGATCCCACGGAATACGAGGACCGCGACTTCTGGGAAGCGGCCGTGTCGCAATATGCCGCGACGGAGGTGCGTTGATGTATCGCATCACCAAGGAATTTCACCTCTCCGCGTCGCATCAGTTGCATCACCTGCCGGCCGATCATCAATGCGCCCGGCTCCATGGCCACAACTATGTCGTGGTCGTCGAGCTTTCCGCGGAAAGACTGAACGATGACGGCTTCGTTCGCGACTATCACGACCTCTCGCCGCTCAAGCACTATATCGACGAGGCGCTCGATCATCGCCATCTGAACGATGTCTTCGGCCACTCGAAGGTGACGTCCGAATTCCTGGCCAAGCATTTCTACGACTGGTGCAAAGAGCGCTTCCCGGAGACGTCGTGCGTACGCGTCAGCGAGACGCCGAAGACCTGGGCGGAGTACAGGCCATGAGCGCGGAGACCATCCGCGTCAGCGAGATCTTCGGCCCGACCATACAGGGCGAAGGCGCCTTGATCGGCCTGCCGACCGTGTTCGTCAGGACCGGCGGCTGCGACTACCGCTGCTCGTGGTGCGACAGCCTTCACGCGGTCGACAGCGCCTTCCGGGATCAATGGGTCCCCATGTCGGTCGAGGCGATCTGGCAAGAGGTCACGGCACTCTCCGGAGGCAAGCCGATGACGGTTTCCCTGTCCGGCGGCAATCCTGCGATCCAGCCCCTGGGACCGCTGATCGAACTCGGCCATTCCAAGGGATACCGCTTCGCGCTGGAAACGCAGGGAAGCATCGCCCGGAACTGGTTTCGCGACCTCGACATGCTGGTCTTAAGCCCCAAGCCGCCGTCAAGCGGAATGCAGACGGACTGGGGCGAGGTCGACAACTGCCTTCGGCTGACCGCCGGCGGACCGGAGATCGCATTGAAGATCGTCGTCTTCGACGATGCCGACTATGCATTCGCCAGAGAAACGGGCCAGCGCTATCCCTATATTCCCTTGTACCTCCAGCCGGGCAATCACACGCCGCCGCCGCCCGAAGACGACGACGCGCGCATCGACATGGATGGCGTGATGGATCGCATGCACTGGCTTGTCGAGAAGGTGACGGCCGACCGATGGTTTACGCCGCGCGTGCTGCCTCAATTGCACGTGCTGCTCTGGGGAAACAAACGAGGAGTGTGAATGCCCGTCCGTCTACCGCTCCGGAAAAGCGAAGACATCGACAGGCTCTCCGAGCCCGCGCAACGGGAAGGTGCCGAGGCTATCCATGTCTTTCGCGCAGCCCGCCATTTCGACGAAGGCCCGCGACAGGAGCACCGGGCGCTTGACCTCCTTGGTCAGGCTTTCCAGCCGCGAAGCGATATTGACCGCCGGGCCGATGACGGTGAAATCCAGCCGCCGGCGCGAGCCGATATTGCCGTACATGACGTCGCCGACATGCACGCCGACGCCGTAGCGCAGCGGTTCACGCCCGATGCGCGCATGCTGCTCGTTCAGCTCCGCCATCGACTCCTGCCCTTCGCGGATCGCCTGCAGGAGATCGAGGCAGGCCGTTTCCTTGGCCAGCGGGAAGATCGCCAGCAATCCGTCGCCCATGAATTTCAGGATTTCGCCGCCATGACGTTCGATCGGGTCGGACATGGCATCGAAATAATCGTTCAGCAGATGGATGACGTCATCGCGCGGCCAGAGATCGGAGAGCGCCGTGAAGTCGCGCAGGTCGCAGATCATGATCGCCGCACCGACGGTCGCGCCGCTGCCCCGCGTCGTCACCCCCGAGAGGATATGCTCGCTCGCATGCGGCCCGACATAGGTCTGCAGCAGCGTGCGCGCCATGATGTTCTTCAGCCTGATTTCGCTGACGAGTGTCAGCGCCGGCAGGAGATCGCGCAGGAAATCGGTATGCTCGCGCGTAAACCCGCCCGGCCGGCTGGTGGAAAACGTCACGACATGGCGTTTGCCGAAAGTGTGCTCGACCGGCCAGGCGATGTACTCCGTCAGGCCCTCGTCGCGCAGTTCCTGAAAGAATGAATCCTCCTCGCTGTCGGCCGGGCCTTCCAGCTGCCTGCGCACCTCCTCCGCGCCCTGATGGATCGCGTTGACGGGGCTCTTCAGGAATTCCGGCGTGGTTTCGACACCATAGGCGAATGTATTGATCTTCGCCTCCGCCATGCCCTCCTTCCAGAGGATGCGGGCACCGATCCATTGCGGATGGTTGGTCCTGAAATGCAGCGTCGCGCGCGCCAGCGGCACCCCTGCGGCCAGGAGCTTCTCGCACATCGCCACCAGGATGTTGTCGATAAAGCGCTCGCCGCGCGTCTCGTTCACCAGCCAATCGAGGATCTGCCTCCGGCGGATCGGCCAGGCCCCTTCGCCCGTTTCAACCGCAACCCCGGCCTCGTTCAAGAAAGAAGACATCAAAACCCCGCTACGCCGCATCATCGACGAGTACCGAATTCAATTGCCGTGAATGTGGTCGATGCGGAAGCAAATAATAAGGGGAGACTGCAATTAAGTCTCAGAAATCCCAATCCTCGTCCTCGGTGGCAACCGCCTTGCCGATCACATAGGAGGAGCCGGAACCCGAGAAGAAATCGTGGTTCTCGTCGGCATTCGGCGACAGCGCCGAGAGGATCGCCGGATTGACCTTGCAGGCTTCGGCCGGGAAAAGCGCCTCGTAGCCGAGGTTCATCAGCGCCTTGTTGGCGTTGTAATGCAGGAATTTCTTGACGTCCTCGGTCAGCCCGACGCCGTCATAGAGCGCTTCGGTATATCGCGCCTCGTTGTCGTAGAGTTCGAGCAGAAGATCGAAGGCGAAATCCTTGATCTCCTGCCGGCGGCCTTCCGACAGCTGCTCCAGCCCGCGCTGGAACTTGTAGCCGATATAATAGCCGTGCACCGCCTCGTCCCGGATGATCAGGCGGATCATGTCGGCCGTGTTGGTGAGCTTCGCCCGGCTCGACCAGTACATCGGCAGATAAAAGCCGGAATAGAACAGGAAGCTTTCCAGGAAGACGCTCGCGACCTTCTTCTTCAAGGGATCGCCAGAGGTATATTGCTCCATGATCAGCGCCGATTTCCGCTGCAGGAATTCGTTTTCCTCCGACCAGCGATAGGCATCGTCGACATCGGGCGTGAGGCACAGCGTCGAGAAGATCGACGAATAGGAACGCGCATGCACCGCCTCCATGAAGGAGACGTTGGAAAGCACCGCCTCCTCATGCGGCGTCGCCGCATCCTCCATCAACCTGACCGCGCCGACGCCGTTCTGGATCGTGTCGAGCAGCGTCAGCCCGGTGAAGACGCGGATGGTCAACTGCTGCTCGGCCGGCGTCAGCGTCGCCCAGGAAGGAATGTCGTTCGACAGCGGCACTTTTTCCGGCAGCCAGAAATTTCCGGTCAACCGGTTCCAGACTTCGAGGTCCTTGTCGTCCTCGATGCGGTTCCAGTTGATGGCGCGCACGCGGCTGATTGGCTTGATGGATATGTTCATTGGGTGGTCTTTCTTCGACAAATTCTAACGGAGTGCGGAGCCCCCTCACCCTGCCCTCTCCCCGCTGGGGAGAGGGGAACGCCATGCAATCGGCTTGTCTCTTCTCCCCATCGGGAGAAGGTGCCGGCAGGCGGATGAGGGGGCTACAAGCTCGAAACTCTCGGCCAGCAGCCCAAAATCACAGCGTACAAGACACGCAGCCCTGCACCTCGGTGCCGGACAGCGCCATCTGGCGAAGGCGGATGTAGTAGATCGTCTTGATGCCCTTCCTCCAGGCGTAGATCTGCGCCTTGTTGATGTCGCGCGTCGTCGCCGTGTCGCGGAAGAACAGGGTCAGCGACAGGCCCTGGTCGACATGCTGGGTCGCCGCCGCATAGGTGTCGATGATCTTCTCCGCACCGATCTCATAGGCGTCCTGATAATAATCGAGATTGTCGTTGGTCATGAACGGCGCCGGATAGTAGACGCGGCCGATCTTGCCTTCCTTGCGGATCTCGATCTTCGAGACGATCGGATGGATCGAGGAGGTCGAGTGGTTGATATAGGAGATCGACCCCGTCGGCGGCACCGCCTGCAGGTTCTGGTTATAGAGGCCGGAGGCCATGACGGCCTTCTTCAGCGCCGCCCAATCTTCCTGCGTCGGGATATGAATGCCGGCATTGTCGAACAGCGCCTGTACCTTCCCGGTCGCCGCCTTCCATTCCCTTTCGGTATATTTGTCGAAATATTCCCCGGAGGCATATTTCGAATTTACGAAGCCCTTGAAGCTCTGGCCCCGCTCGACCGCCAGCAGGTTCGAGGCGCGGATCGCGTGGTAGGTCACCGTATAGAAATAGATATTGGTGAAATCGACGCCTTCCTCCGAGCCGTAGAAGATGCGTTCGCGGGCGAGATAGCCGTGCAGGTTCATCTGGCCGAGGCCGATCGCATGGCTTTCGTCATTGCCCTTCTCGATCGAGGGCACCGAGGCGATATGGCTCATGTCGGAGACCGCCGTCAGCGCCCGGATCGAGGTCTCGATCGTCTTGCCGAAATCGGCGGAATCCATGGCCGCGGCGATGTTCAGCGAGCCGAGATTGCAGGAAATATCCTTGCCGAGATGCTTGTAGGAGAGGTCGTCATTATATTCGCTCGCCTCGCTCACCTGCAGGATCTCCGAGCAGAGATTGCTCATGGAGATGCGGCCCGCGACCGGGTTCGCCCGGTTCACCGTGTCCTCGAACATGAGGTAGGGATAGCCGCTTTCGAACTGGATTTCGGCGATCACCTGGAAGAATTCGCGCGCCTTGATCTTCTTTTTCGAGATGCGGGCGTCCGCCACCATCTCGCGATACTTTTCCGTCACCGAAATCTCGGTGAAGGGCACGCCGTAGACGCGTTCGACGTCATAGGGCGAGAACAGGTACATATCCTCATTGTTCTTGGCGAGCTCGAAGGTGATGTCGGGCACGACGACGCCGAGCGACAGCGTCTTGATGCGGATCTTCTCGTCGGCATTTTCGCGCTTGGTATCGAGAAACCGCATGATATCGGGATGATGCGCGTTGAGATAGACCGCGCCTGCCCCCTGCCTGGCGCCGAGCTGGTTGGCATAGGAGAAGCTGTCTTCGAGCAGCTTCATGACGGGGATGATGCCCGACGACTGGTTTTCGATCTGCTTAATCGGCGCGCCGGCCTCGCGGATATTCGTCAGCGACAGCGCCACGCCGCCGCCGCGCTTGGAAAGCTGCAGCGCCGAATTGATCGACCGGCCGATCGATTCCATATTGTCCTCGACCCGCAGCAGGAAGCAGGAAACCAGTTCGCCGCGCTGTTTCTTGCCGGCGTTGAGGAAAGTCGGGGTCGCCGGCTGGAAACGGCCGGAAATGATCTCGTCGACCATATCGCGGGCAAGCGCCTCGTCGCCGCGTGCCAGGGTCAGCGCCACCATGCAGATGCGGTCCTCGTAGCGCTCGAGATAGCGCTTCCCGTCGAAGGTCTTCAGCGTATAGCTGGTGTAATATTTGAAGGCGCCGAGAAAGGTCGGGAACCGGAATTTTCTGGCATAGGCCTGATCGAACAGGTCGCGGACGAAATTGAAGGAATACTGGTCGAGAACCTCCTGCTCGTAATAGCCCTCGGTCACGAGGTAATCGAGCTTTTCCCGGAGGTTGTGAAAGAACACCGTGTTCTGGTTCACATGCTGCAGGAAATATTGCTTGGCCGCCAGGCGGTCCTTGTCGAGCTGGATCCTGCCCTCATCGTCATAAAGGTTCAGCATCGCATTCAGCGCGTGATAGTCGAGCGTTTCCGCCGCCTTCAAAGGGCGTTCGCCGGCGGGATGAGCAAAAGTGTTATGCGGTTTTGCGCCCGCATCCCGCGTCAGAGTTGTTCCCGTGTCCAAAACCGTTCCAATCCGTATCTGACGTTGACGACGTCCTCCTCCGTGCCGATGAGCTCGAACCTGTAGAGGTAAGGCACCTGGCATTTCCGCGAGATCACGTCGCCGGCAAGCCCGTATGTCTCGCCGAAATTGCTGTTGCCCGCGGCGATCACGCCGCGGATGTGTTCACGGTTTTCCGCATCGTTGAGGAAACGGATCACCTGCTTGGGAACGGCCCCCTTGCCGCCGTCGCCGCTATAGGTCGGCACGACAAGCACGAAGGGTTCGCGGATATGGAAGGCGTCTGCACCGCTTGCGGGAATGCGCGCCGCGCGCAGCCCGAGCCTGGCGACGAACCGATGGGTATTCTCGGATCGGCTGGAATAGTAGACGATCAGCCCCATCGCCTTTCCCCGGTCAGGAGAGCGCGCTGATCATGTCCGGACGAAACCCCGCCCAATGCTGCTCGCCGGCAACGACGACAGGAACCTGCATGTAGCCCATGCCGCGCACGCGATCGAGCGCTTCGGCATCCTCGGAGATATCGACGATGTCGTAATCGACGCCCAGGCGGTCGAGGGCGCGGTAGGTGGCGGTGCACTGAACGCAGGCGGGTTTGCTGTAGACGGTAACGCTCATCATCTTCCTCGTGATTTCAATGAATTCAGGACGCAGGTCTGGGATCGGGCGCCTTACGGCGTCCGGGGCAACGTTTGATAATGATCTGGCAAAGTTGGCGCTTTAAACGCCTGGCACTGTCCCTTTCGGGATCTGCGCGGGCGGCGGCCTTGATATTCTCGACATGACTTCAACCCCGAAGTGCTCATGCGGACATTCGGGGCAGCGCAACAGGCACGGATCATTCCGCTTCATGCACGCGACCTTCCGGACACCCCGCCCGTGGACATCTCGTTCAAGGCAGGTCTCCTGGCTTGCGGGTCGAAGCACCCTGCCCCCAGCCTTCCCAAGGCATCATGCCTCAGTGACCTGAAATCGGACAGTTGCTCGCCGCTTACAGTTGCGGGGGCAGCTCCGGCCTTGTCCCGCCTTCATGGCGGAACGCACCGTATTCCCGTCTTAGCCCGCGACCCTCACGAATCGAAGGAACCTTGAACACTAGATATAGTACGCGAATCCAAAACAGCGTCAATGGATGGTTGGCGCATCGCGTTACGAGAGGTTTGAAATCGCTGCGATCCTGTGAAAAACATGGATAACAAAAGCTTAAACAAAATGGGCTGTGGAGAAGGTCGGAACGAAAAGAGCCGGCCTATAGCCGGCTCTGCGGTTTTCGATTCCGGATCGGCTTGAATCGAGCCGAATAGGCAAACGCCTATCCCCTTATCCGAAGCAGCCGGAGCGCATTGATCGTCACCAGCACCGTGGCGCCGGTATCGGCCAGAATCGCCGGCCAGAGCCCGGTGATCCCTATGATGGTCGTCACCAGGAACACCGCCTTCAGCCCGAGCGCGATGGTGATATTCTCCAGGATATTGCGCATCGTCCGCTGCGACAGCGCGATCATCCGCGCCACGTCGCCGACGCGTCCGTGCAGCACGGCGGCATCGGCCGTCTCCAGCGCCACGTCGGTGCCGCCACCCATGGCGATGCCGATATCGGCGGCCGCCAGCGCCGGCGCATCGTTGATGCCGTCGCCGACCTTGGCGACGATAAAGCCCTGGCGTTTCAATTCGCCGACGACCTTCTGTTTGTCCTCGGGCATCATCTCGCCGCGCCAGTCGATGCCGAGCATGCCGGCAACGGCTGCCGCCGTCCGCTTGTTGTCGCCCGTCAGCATCATCGCCTTGACGCCCGCCGATTTCAGCGCCGAAAGGCCTGCTTCGGCATCCTCGCGCGGCTCGTCGCGCATGGCGATCAGGCCGGCTGCCGCGCCATTGACGAGCAGCACCGACACGCTCTTGCCCTCGTCGTTCAACGCGGTGATGCGCGCATCCTGGTCTTCATCGAGCGCCCCGCGCTCGCGGGCGGCGGACGGCGACAGCAGATCCAGGGTCTCACCGCCCACCTTGCCGGTGACGCCCTTGCCCGGCAGCGCCTCCAGCTCGAAGGCCGGCGGCACGGGAACACCGTCGGCCTTGGCGCGATTGAGGATGGCGAGCGCCAGGGGATGGCTGGAGCCCTGCTCCAGCACCGCCGCGCGCGACAGGAGCTGCGCTTCGCTCAAGCCGAAGGAAACGATGTCGGTCACCCGCGGCTTGCCTTCCGTCAGCGTGCCCGTCTTGTCGAAGGCGACCATCGTCACCTTCCCGAGGCTTTCCAGCACCGCGCCGCCCTTCATCAGCAGCCCGCGCCGCGCGCCTGCGGAAAGCGAGGCGGCGATCGCCGCCGGCGTCGAGATGACGAGCGCGCAGGGGCAGCCGATCAGCAGGATGGCAAGGCCCTTGTAGATCCACTCGTCCCACGCGCCGGCAAGGAAGAGCGGCGGAACGACCGCGACGAGTGCGGCGACCACCACCACGCCGGGCGTGTAATAGCGCGAAAAGCGGTCGATGAAGCGTTCCGTCGGCGCCTTCGATTCCTGCGCCTCTTCCACCAGCTTGACGACGCGGGCGATGGTATTGTCGGCAGCGGCCGCCGTGACGCGAACCCGGAGCACCGCATCGCCATTCACCGTTCCGGCAAAGACCACGGCATCGACGCCCTTGCGCACCGGCGTGCTCTCGCCCGTCACCGGCGCCTCGTCGATCGCGCTCTCGCCCGATACGATGACGCCGTCCGCCGAAATGCGGTCGCCGGGACGCACCATGATGATCGCGCCGACGGCAAGGCTTTCCGCCGGCACTTCCCGAGTCTGGCCATTGTCTTCGAGCAGCGCATTCTTCGGCACTAGGGTCGTCAGCGATTGAATGCTTTCGCGCGCCTTTCCCGCCGCCACGCCCTCGAGCAACTCGCCGACGAGGAACAGGAAGACGACGGTCGCCGCCTCCTCGCCTGCATTGATGATGACGGCGCCGACAGCGGCAATCGTCATCAGCATCTCGATCGAAAACGGCGTGCCCGAAAGCGCCGCCATGACGGCGCGCCGCGCGATCGGCACCAGACCGACCAGCATGGCGACGATGAAGGCATAGGATCCGATCGCGGGCACGAGATGGCCTACGGCATAGGCGGCAATCAGCGCCGCACCCGAGACAATGGTCAGCCGGCCCTTCTTGCTCTGCCACCACGGACCTATCGTCGGCCCATGGTCATGCCCGTGCAGGCCTTCGATTTCCTTCTCGGCGTGGTCGTGACCGTGGTCATGATCTTCATGATCGTGATCGCCATGGTCATGTCCCGCGTGATCATGGCCGTGATGATCGTGCGATCCGTGGTTTTGCGCCGGTGCCGTGCTTCCGGCAAAGGGCGAGACCGAATAACCCAGCCCCGTCACTTTCTTCTCGATCACCTTGAGGTCGCTGCTGCCGTCGTGCCGGACGGTCATCGTGCCTGCCACCACCGAGACGGAAACATCGGCAACGCCCGCCACCCGCCTGACCGCCGCGTCGATCTTGCTCGCGCAGGCGGCGCAATCCATGCCGCCGACCCGGTATCGTGTCTCGTTCGTCTCAGCCATGATCCGCTTCCTTGTCAAACAGAAGCACCTCTCCTACATCCTCTAGCGACTAGAGGTGCAAGAGGAAAATCATGAAAAAGATCACGATCGGCGAAGCCGCCCGCCGGAGCGGGGTCAAGGTGCCGACGGTGCGCTACTACGAGAGCATCGGTCTGCTCGCGGCGCCGAGCCGCAGCGAGGGCAACCAGCGCTCCTTCGAACCCGCCGATATCAGCCGCCTCACCTTCATCCGCCATGCCCGCGAACTCGGCTTCGAGATCGAGGCGATCCGCACGCTGCTCACCCTGCAGGATGATCCGCACCAATCCTGCGCCTCGGCCGATGCCATCGCCAAGGCGCGCCTCGTCGAGGTCGAACAGCGCATCCGCAGCCTGATGGCTTTGAAGGCCGAGCTCGAAACCATGGTGGAAGGCTGCGGCCACGGCCGCGTCGACCAATGCCGTGTCATCGAGGTTCTCGCCGATCACGGCCAATGCACGCATTCGCACCATTGATCAGCCTGCGCCCTTGCAGGTGATCCGCCCTCACGCCAAAACTGCATCAGAAAGAATCGGGCGAAGACATCCATGAACCAGAAGCGGGTTGCGATTATCGGCGGCGGCCCGGCGGGCCTTGCGGCTGCCGAACTGCTTTCGCTCTCCAGCCATCTGGTGACGGTCTACGACGCCATGCCGACCTTCGCCCGCAAGTTTCTGCTGGCCGGCAAGTCGGGGCTCAACATCACCCATTCCGAGGACTATATCAGTTTCGTCACGCGCTTCGGCCCGGCCTCCGCCCGCCTGCGCCCGGCGCTCGATGCCTTTACCCCTGACGATATCAGGCATTGGGCCGCAGAACTGGGAACAGAAACCTTCATCGGTTCGTCCGGCCGGGTTTTTCCGAAAGTGATGAAAGCCTCGCCCTTGCTGCGCGCCTGGCTCAGGCGGCTGGAGACGCAGGGCGTCACGCTGCGCACCCGCCACCGCTGGGTCGGTTTTGCGGAGGAAGGCTTTGTTTTCGAAACGCCCGAAGGACGCAGCCTCGTCCATTGTGATGCGGCGCTGCTGGCGCTCGGCGGCGCAAGCTGGCCGCGCCTCGGCTCCGATGCCCGCTGGCTGCCCTGGCTGGCGGAAAAAGGTGTCGAGATCGACGCCTTCCGGCCCGCCAATTGCGGCTTCGTCGTCGGCTGGAGCGAGAGCTTCCGCGAACGCTTCGCCGGCGAGCCGGTGAAATCGGTCGCCGCCACCTCCGAGGCCGGCACCTTTCCCGGCGAATTCGTCATCACCGCAAGCGGCATCGAGGGCAGTCTTGTTTATGCCCATGCGGCCAGCTTGCGCGACCGGCTGCAGAGCCGGGGCAGCGCCGCGCTGACGCTCGACCTCGCCCCGGGCCGGACGGCTGAACGGCTGGCGCGCGATCTGGCGCGACAGGATGCCAAATCCAGCTTCTCCAACCGCTTGCGCAAGGGCGCCGGCCTCGACGGCGTCAAGACGGCATTGCTGCGGGAACTCCTTTCCGAGCGCGACCGAGCCGATCCCGGGCGCCTCGCCAGTGTAATCAAGGCCCTGCCTGTGCCGGTTCTCCAAACCCGGCCGATCGGCGAGGCGATTTCCTCAGCCGGCGGCATCCGCTGGAGCAGCATCGACGACGGTTTCATGCTGAAAGCGCTGCCGGGCACCTTCGTCGCCGGCGAGATGCTCGACTGGGAGGCGCCGACCGGCGGCTATCTCCTCACCGCCTGCCTTGCGACCGGCCGCGCAGCCGCGCGCGGCATCGAAGACTGGCTGTTGCGGTAGAAGCCACTGATCTTAAAGCGGATCTAGATCAAAGACGCGGCGCATGATGCCGTGCGAGGATTGCCCACGCTTTTCAGCATAGAGCCCGGCCCGGGGTGAGGAGGAAGGCGGCCATCGATGCCTGCAATTGCAAACCGGCCGCTTTTCTATCAGACTATGCTGAAGTTCCGTGGGAGGAGCAGATGCACGAACAGTCAGCGCACGCAGAGCATGTCTACACCTCTGCGCATCGGAATTCCGCTGCCGCGAGTTCGCCGATCGTCGCCTCCTGGCGCCGATGCATGACCATGCACCAGCTCGCCCCCGAAGAAGAACGTGCGCCGCTGCGTCTCACCGACGAGGAATTCCAGCATGCGCGCGAGCAGTCCGAACGGCTGGTTGCCGGCGCGACGGACGAGCTCGACCGCCTCTTCACCACCGTCGGCAAAGCCGGCTGCTGCATCCTGCTGACCGACAGGAACGGTATTGCGCTGGAGCGCCGGGGAGCGGCCGGCGACGACAAGGACTTCCGCGATCTCGGCCTCTGGACAGGCTCGGTATGGACCGAAGCCAGCATCGGCACCAACGGCATCGGCACCGCGCTCGCCGACGAACGCGCCGTCGCCATCTTCCGCGACCAGCATTTCTTCTGCTCGAATATCCGCCTGAGCTGCACGACAACGCCGATCCGCGATCATCGCGGTGAACTCGCCGCAGCCCTCGACATCTCGACATGCCGGGAAGACGTCAACGAGATGACGCTGGCGATCCTGACGCAGACCGTGCGCGATGCGGCGATGCGCATCGAACTCAACCTCTTCCGCTCGGCCTTCGCCGGCGCCCGTTTCCTGATGGTCCCGGCCGGGGTCAATTCCGCCGCCGCCCTGCTTGCGGTCGACAGGCACGACCTCGTGCTCGGTGCAACCCGGGCCGCCCGCATCGCGCTGCAGCTCGACGACAAGCGGATCGCCGCCGGCATCCCGGCCGCCGATGCCCTGCATGAGGCAAGCGTCTCGCAGCAGGAAGAGATCGTCGAGGCGGAAAAGGCAGCCCTGCTGCGGGCGCTGTCGCGCACCAGCGGCAACGTCTCCCAGGCGGCCGCCGCGCTCGGCATCAGCCGCGCCACCCTGCATCGGAAGATGAAGAAATTCGACCTCCACTGAGCGGACGCCCGACGGTTCCGCCGGCACGGGCAGTCACGGCGCGATCCTGTCGCAAGTCTGCGACACTGTGCAGTGCGGTATTGGTGCCGCGCCCTATCCCCTTCGGCAAAACGCGCACATTTTCCTCCCACTGGTTCACTTCGGAACCTGATCATCAAGGGAGGATGACATGCTTCATCAAAAGGTCGTCGAGTCGCCGTTCAAGCTGAAATATGGCAACTATATCGGCGGCGAATGGCGCGAGCCGGTCGAGGGCAAATACTTCGAAAACCTGACGCCCGTCACCGGCGGCAAGCTCTGCGACATTCCCCGCTCCAATGAAAAGGACGTCAACCTCGCACTCGACGCCGCCCATGCGGCCAAGGACAAGTGGGGCCGCACCTCCGCTGCCGAGCGCTCCAACATCCTCATGAAGATTGCCCAGCGCATGGAGGACAAGCTGGAACTGCTCGCCCAGGCCGAGACCTGGGACAACGGCAAGCCGATCCGCGAAACCATGGCGGCGGACATTCCGCTGGCGATCGACCACTTCCGCTACTTCGCTTCCTGCATCCGCGCCCAGGAAGGCTCGATCGGCGAAATCGACCACGATACGATCGCCTATCACTTCCACGAACCGCTCGGCGTCGTCGGCCAGATCATTCCCTGGAACTTCCCGATCCTGATGGCCGCCTGGAAGCTTGCCCCCGCGCTTGCCGCCGGCAACTGCGTCGTGCTGAAGCCCGCCGAGCAGACACCTGCGTCGATCCTGCTCTGGGCCGAACTCGTCGGCGACCTCCTGCCACCCGGCGTGCTCAACATCGTCAACGGTTTCGGCATCGAGGCCGGCAAGCCGCTGGCAACCAGCCCCCGCATCGCCAAGATCGCCTTCACCGGCGAGACGACGACCGGCCGGCTCATCATGCAGTACGCCAGCCAGAACCTCATTCCGGTGACGCTGGAGCTCGGCGGCAAGTCGCCGAACATCTTCTTCGCCGACGTGATGGCCGAGGATGACGACTTCCTCGACAAGGCGCTCGAAGGCTTCGCGATGTTCGCCCTCAACCAGGGCGAAGTCTGCACCTGCCCGAGCCGCGCCCTCGTCCAGGAATCGATCTACGACCGCTTCATGGAAAAGGCCGTCAAACGCGTCGAGGCGATCAAACAGGGCAACCCGCTCGATCCCGCGACCATGATCGGCGCCCAGGCATCGAACGAGCAGTTGGAAAAGATCCTCGCCTATCTCGACATCGGCAAGCAGGAAGGGGCTCAGGTTCTGGCCGGCGGCTCGCGCAACGATCTCGGCGGCGAGCTGGCGAACGGCTACTACGTCAAGCCGACGGTCTTCAAGGGGCACAACAAGATGCGCGTGTTCCAGGAAGAGATCTTCGGGCCTGTCGTCTCGGTCACGACCTTCAAGGACGAGAAGGAAGCGCTCGAAATCGCCAACGACACGCTCTACGGCCTCGGCGCCGGCGTCTGGAGCCGCGACGCCAATCGCTGCTACCGCTTCGGCCGCGAGATCCAGGCCGGCCGCGTCTGGACCAACTGCTACCACGCCTACCCCGCCCACGCCGCCTTCGGCGGTTACAAGCAGTCCGGCATCGGCCGCGAAACCCACAAGATGATGCTCGATCATTACCAGCAGACCAAGAACATGCTGGTAAGCTACAGCCCGAAGGCGCTCGGCTTCTTCTGAGAAGCGTCCGCATGGTGGGAGAGGTCAAAGCCCCTCCCCAACCCCTTCCCACAAGGGGGAGGGGCTTAACGCGTTGAACCGCCTCGCTCTAAAAGCAATGCATCGCCTTGCCGAGACTTCGGCGAGGAAAATTGCCGGAGCGGCATCATAGCCCCTCCCCTTGTGGGGAGGGGTTGGGGAGGGGAATTTCTTCCTCCCGAAACCTTGGAGGAAGAACGATGGAAACGACCGTCAACGGCGAACCGCGTGTTCTCGCAACCGACGCGGCGCTCGATCTCATCGCGGAAATCAAACGCGATCATCCCGATATTCTCTTCCACCAGTCCGGCGGCTGCTGCGACGGCTCCTCGCCCATGTGTTACCCCGCCAATGAATTCATGATCGGCGACAGCGACGTCAAGCTCGGCGAGATCGGCGGCGTGCCGGTCTATATCAGCGCCAGCCAGTTCGAAGCCTGGAAGCATACGCAGTTGATCATCGACGTCGTGCCCGGTCGCGGCGGCATGTTCTCGCTCGACAATGGCCGGGAGAAACGCTTCCTTACCCGCTCCCGCCTCTTCGGCGGCGAGGCCTGCATGGTGCCGGACACCAAAGTCAGGCAGACGACCTAGCCTCAATATCCTCATACTCCTTCGAGGCTTGCGCTGCCGCTGAGCGTGGATCAACAATGCGGTATCGTTCAACACCGGCTCGCAGGAGATCCGTTCATGAGTGACCAGAAAGCCGTTATCGTCACGGGCGCCGGAGGCAATCTCGGCCGCGCCGTCGTCCGTGAGCTTGCCGCCGCCGGTATGAAACTCGTCTGTATCAATCGTTCGAGCCACGGGCTGGAAAGCCTGGCCAACGATCTTCCCGCCTCCACCGAGTTTCTGCCGATCGCGGGAACGGATCTTGCCGATTACGGTTCCTGTACCGCCGCCGTCGCCCAGGCCGTCGCGCGTTTCGGCGGCGTCAGCGCATTGGTCAACACGGTCGGCGGCTTCCAGATGGGGCCGGTCGGGCCGGATGCGCCCGCGCAATGGAAGATGATGATGACCGCCAATGCCGACACGGCGCTGACGATCAGCGCTGCCGTTCTCCCCATCATGAAGGCTGCCGGCTACGGCCGCATCGTCCATGTCGCCGCCGCGCCCGGCCTGAAGGCAGGCGCCAACCAGGCCGCCTATGCCGCCTCGAAAGCGGCGGTCATCCGGCTGACCGAAGCGATCGCCGCCGAATGCCGCGACGACCGCATCACCGCCAATTGCATCCTGCCCGGAACGATCGACACGCCCGAGAATCGCGCCGCCATGCCCAACGCGAAGACGGAAGGCTGGGTATCGCCGCAGTCGATCGCCCGTCTCATCGCCTTCCTGATTTCACCGGCCGCAGCCGTCGTCACCGGCGCCGCGATCCCGTCCACCGGCCGCGAATAGCCGAAGGGCTTGCCCCGATTGCAGCCCTCTGGCGTGATGGGGTCGTTTTGATATTCTGAGAAAGGCAGGGGCTTCCGCATGAAGGCAATCGGCCGTTTGGTCCCTTCATGCGGCGGACGCGGAACAGCGGGCGGGACATAACGGTATGGATGAGCGTATCGCGGCGGAATTTGCCGGATGGCGGTGGTTGCGATGACTGACGGGCCGATATCGCGCACCGTCGGGGGGACCAGCCTGCGCAGGGAATGGTTCCTCGGCGTCAGCATCGCCACCAGCCTGATATTCATTGCCTTTCCCGAGCCGCTCTTCGCCCGGCTCTCCGATCCGCTTTGGTTCACCGTGGTTTTCGGCTGGCTGTTTGCCGTCGTCCTGGGCTCGGCCTTATCGGTCGTCCGGCATGCGGATCGTTTGGCCGAGCGGCTGAAAGAGCCGTACGGCACGCTCATTCTGACGCTTGCCATCACCTCGATCGAAGTCATGGCGATATCAGCCGTCATGATTCACGGCGAAAACAACCCCACGCTTGCCCGCGACACCCTGTTTGCGGTCGTCATGATCATCCTGAACGGCATGGTCGGCCTGTCATTGCTGCTTGGGGCCTGGCGGCGGCCGGAGCAGCAGCATAATCTGCAGGGCGCCAATGCCTATCTCGGCGTCATCGTGCCGCTCGCGACGCTGAGCCTGGTCATGCCGACATTTCTGGCCGGTCCGGACGGACAGCATCCATCGGCGCCGCGGCAATTGATACTGGGCATCGTCTCGGTCGGTCTCTACGCCACGTTCCTGTCTCTCCAGGCCGGCCGCCATCAGGAATATTTCACCAGCGACGGCCGGCGTGAGCACCACGGCGAACAAGCTCCGCCTCACGGGCCGATCTGGCCCAATACCGTCCTGCTCTTCGCCTATATGGGTCCGGTGGTCTTTCTGGTCGAACAGCTGGCGCGGCCGATCGATTACATCATCGAAACCCTGCATGCCCCAACCGCTTTCGGCGGTGTCATCATGGCCGTCCTTGTCGCCACGCCCGAGGCAATCAGCGCCGTGCGCGCATCGATCGCCGACAATCTTCAGCGCTCCGTCAATATCTTCCTGGGTTCCGTCCTGTCCACGATCGGCTTGACCGTGCCGGCGATGTTGGCCGTCAGCCATCTCTACGGACACCCGGTTACCCTGGGTCTGGAACACGGTGATCTGGTGATGCTCCTGCTCACCCTTGCCGTCAGCATCATTACCTTCGCCAGCGGCCGCACGCATCTCATGCAGGGCGCCGTCCACCTGGTGCTTTTCATGGCTTACGTGCTGCTGATTTTCCAGCAATGACTTCCGTGGCATCTCGCCCGATGGCCGCGATACAAAGTAAAGATTCCGCGCTTCGCCCGTCCTCCGCTATGATGGCGAAAATCTCGCACATCTCACGACACTTGCGGGATCGGGGAGACGGTAAGGGGACCGGACTTGAGCTCACTATTGCTTGGCGGGCTTGTATTTGTCTTTCTGTCGGCGGCGACATCGATAGGAATGATCGTGCGCGGCCGCTTGCCAGATCATCATCTCAGTACGGAATCCAAGGATGTCATCAGGCTCGCAACCGCAGTGGTGGGAACGCTATCGGCCTTGGCGCTTGGCCTGCTGATCGCATCCGCCAAGTCCACGTACGACACTGCCGAAGCGGAGATGCGGACGGCAGCAGCGCGGGTCCTGCTGCTCGATCGCGTCATGGCGCAATACGGACCGGAAACCGACCATGCGCGCCGGCTGCTGCGTGAGCTCATCGAAAGACGGCTGAGCCGTGGCTGGACCGCCGAGACCACCGATGAGACATCCGGCAAGGACTTGGGGGAATACCAGGACATCGAAGCGGTGCAGGGCGACCTTCGATCCCTCTCGCCGCGGGATGCCGTGCAGCGCTCGCTCCAGGCGCGTGCTCTCGACGTGAGCGGCGTGGTGGCGGAAACGCACTGGCTGATGGTCGAATCCGGCAGCGAGGGTTTGCCCTGGGCTTTTCTCGGTGTTCTCATTTGTTGGCTCTCACTGCTTTTTGCGACCTTCGGGCTGCAGGCGCCGCCAAACCCGACCGTGCTTTCCATTCTCTTTGTCTGCGCCTTTTCCGTCGCCGGAGCGGTCTTTCTGATCTCGGATATGGCCAATCCTTACATCGGGCTGGTCCGCGTTTCGAACGCACCCTTGCAATCCGCCATCGAACGCCTGGGAAAACCATAGCCGGTTCAGGACATCGCCAGAACGATCCATTCCCAAGGCCCGGCCTTTTCGCTCTGACGCTATTCAATTGTGCACGGAGGGCTATTGCAATTTTTAGCAATGCCGCGACATAATATCACATGCCTTGAACCTTCGGCAGGCCGGTTGGGGCCGCCGTCGAGGCACGCATGAAGACGACAGCACGCGCGTCTTTCAGACGCGCAAAGGACGCTGTCGCACTTTGAATTGCTGCATAATTTATCCTTCGATCGATTCCGATTGCAGGAATTATGCAGCGGGCTCTTGACATGTCGAGGCGGCGGCAATGCGTGGGAGATTGCATCAGGGTCTGCGACTTTTTCTGACATTTTCCGGCATGGCGATTCTCGCCGGCTGCGAGGAGAGCGGCAACAGCTATGTGCCGCCCCCGCCGCCGCCTGTTCGCGTCGCACAGCCGGTCCAGCAACCGGTCACGCTCTATTTCGAGCTCACCGGCAACACGGCGCCGCTCAATTCCGTCGATATCGAGGCGCGCGTCCAGGGCTATATCCAGTCCATCGACTATCAGGACGGCATGATGGTGAAGAAGGACGCCAAGCTCTTCGGCATCGAGCGCGATACCTATCAGGCGCAGCTGGATCAGGCCAAAGCGTCGCTCGCCTCGCAGCAGGCCTCCCAGGTCGGCGCAAAGCAGGAATATGACCGGCAGCTCAATCTTATGAAGCAGGAGGTCACCACCCAGACCGCGGTCGATAGCGCCAAGGCGACGCTCGACGAAGCGAATGCCGCCATCCTCAACGCCCAGGCCAATGTCGAGCTCGCGACGATCAATCTCGGCTACACGGAAGTGCTCGCCCCCTTCGACGGCATCGTCACCGATCACCTCGTCGATATCGGCACGCTGGTCGGCGTGTCCGGTCCCACCAAACTCGCCAGCATCGTTCAGACCGATCCGCTCTATGCCTATTTCAACGTCAGCGAAACGCAGGTGCTGATGATCAAGCAAACCCTGGCTAAACAGGGACACACTTTCAGGCAGACGGATCT
The DNA here is from genome assembly GCF_002531825.1 of Rhizobium sp. J15. GTDB lineage: Bacteria > Pseudomonadota > Alphaproteobacteria > Rhizobiales > Rhizobiaceae > Rhizobium. Next base: position 20,908 of record NZ_NWSX01000062.1, read on the forward strand.
TCCGAGCATACCGGCCGAGATCGGTCTGCAGACCGAAGAAGGCTATCCGCACAAGGGCCATCTCGACTATGTCTCGCCTCAGCTCGACGCCTCAACAGGCACGCTTCAGGTGCGCGCCTTGTTCGACAACAAGGACCACGCCATGCTGCCCGGCCTCTTCGTCAGGGTGCGCGTGCCGGTCGGCCACAATGACAAGGCCCTTCTTGTGCGCGACGACGCGATCGGAACGAACCAGCTCGGCAGCTACGTTCTCGTTCTCGGCAAGGACGACGTCGTCGAGCAGAAGCCGATCAAGACGGGCCAGCGTGAAGGCCCGCTGCGCGTCGTGGAATCCGGCCTCGACCCGGCGGACCTCGTCGTCATCCAGGGTGTCCAGCAGGCAATCCCCGGCAGCAAGGTCGCGCCCGAGAAGATGGAAATGAACCCGGCGGCCACCGCTGCCGGCGATGCCAAGGCCAACACAACCACGCAATGACTTCGCCACCGTGCTTCATCTGAACGTCCAAAGGACAGCAGCATGATCTCGCGTTTCTTCATCGAGCGGCCGGTACTCGCCAACGTCCTGGCATTGGTCTTCGTGCTCATCGGCGCGGTCGCCCTCTTCCAACTGCCGGTGGCGCAATATCCGAACGTCGTTCCGCCGACGGTGCAGGTGACGACCCGTTTTCCCGGCGCCAGCGCGCAAACCCTCGTCGACACCGTGGCGCTGCCGATCGAGCAGCAGGTCAACGGCGTGCAGGATATGCTCTACATGCAGTCGACGAGCGCCAGCGACGGCACCTATTCCCTGACCGTCACCTTTGCCATCGGAACGGATCCCGATCAGGCGCAGGTCCTGGTGCAGAACCGTGTCGCCATCGCAATGTCGTCGCTTCCCGAGGCGGTGCAGCTTCAGGGCGTGACGACGCAGAAGAAATCGACGGCGATCCTCGGTTTCGTCAGCCTGACCTCGCCCGACAGCCGCTATGACAGCCTGTTCCTGTCGAACTATGCCGTCATCAATCTGCAGAACGAGCTCTCCCGCCTGCCGGGTGTCGGCAACGTCACGGTGTTCGGCGCCGGCCAATACGCCATGCGGATCTGGATGGATCCGAACCTGCTGCAGGCGCGCGGCCTGACCCCGCAGGATGTCGTCAACGTCGTGCAGCAGCAGAGCCAGGAGGTCGCCGCGGGCCAGATCGGCATTCCGCCGGTGCCGAAAGGGCAGCTCTTCCAGTACACGCTTAATGTAAACGGTCGGCTGAACGAAGCGGCCGATTACGAAAACATCGTCGTCAAGGTCGAAAGCGGACAGGGCGGCCGCATTACCCGCGTGCGCGATATCGGCCGCGTCGAGCTCGGCGCCCAGACCTACAGCCAGTCCTTCATGCAGAACGGCCGGCCGGCGGCCGGTATCGGCATTTTCCAATTGCCGGAGGCGAACGCCATTGCGGTGGCCCAGGCGGTACGCGCGAAGATGGAGGAACTGTCGAAGAGCTTCCCGCCCGGCCTCGAATATCACGTGCCGTTCGACACGACGAAATTCGTCGAAGCCTCGATCGACGAGGTTTACGTCACCCTGATCGAGGCGGGCGTGCTCGTTCTCATCGTCATTCTCATTTTCCTGCAGGATTGGCGGGCGATGCTCGTGCCCGCAACCACCGTTCCGGTCACCATCATCGGCGCCTTCGCGGCCATGGCGGCATTGGGCTTCACGGTCAATCTCTCGACGCTCTTTGCCATCGTTCTCGCCATCGGGATCGTCGTCGACGATGCCATCGTCATCGTCGAAGGCGTCGCCCGCCACATCGAGGCGGGCATGTCCGGCCGGAAGGCGGCCGAGAAGGCAATGGAGGAACTGCTCGGCCCGGTCATCGGCATCACACTCGTGCTGATGGCCGTTTTCATTCCGGCCGCTTTCCTGCCCGGCCTGACCGGGCAGCTCTATCGGCAGTTCGCGCTCGTCATCGCCGCAACCGCGCTGATCAGCGCCATCAACGCCGTCACCCTGAAACCGACGCAATGCGCCCTCTGGCTGCGCTCACCGGTGCCGCCCGAAAAACGCAACGTCTTCTATCGCGGCTTCAACAGGGGCTACGATTGGGGGGAACGCCACTATGCCGGATTGATCGGATCGATGACGCGCCGCAGCGGCATCATGGCCATCGCAGCGCTCGCGTTGATCGGGGTCGCCATCTGGGGCCTCACCCGCCTGCCGACCGCCTTCCTGCCGCTCGAAGATCAAGGCTATGTGCTGATCAGTGCGCAATTGCCCGACGGCGCCTCGAAGGAGCGGACGGATGCCGTGATGGAAGAGGTCGGCAAGATCGCCGAGGCCGCGCCCGGGGTCGATCAGGTGCTGACCATCAGCGGCATTTCGGTCCTCGACAACAGCGCCAGCCTGCAGAATGCCGGCGTCGCCTATGTCGTCCTCAAGGATTGGGATGAGCGCGGCAAGGAAAAGGGACAGGACCTGCTGTCGATCTACCAGCATCTGAACAACGCCCTGCAGCACGTGCTGACCGCCAAGACGCTCGTGGTCGTGCCGCCGCCGATCCAGGGCGTCGGCAATGCCAACGGCTTTACCATGCAGGTCGAGCTCCGGAACGGTATATCCGATTATCCGCTGCTGCAATCGCTTGCCGATACGATCGTCAAGAACGGCAATGCCCAATCATCGCTGCAAAGGCTGAGCACGCCGTTTCGCTCGAACGTGCCGCAGCTCGCCGTTTCCGTCGACCGCATCAAGGCCGAGACATTGGGCATTACCGTGGGACAGGTCTTTTCCGCTCTCTCCGGCTATGTCGGATCGAGCTACGTCACCCAATTCAACAAATTCGGCCGCACCTTCCAGGTCTATGCGCAAGCCGCTTCCGATTTCCGTGTCAGCCCCGAAGACATCCGCAACCTCAAGGTCAAGGCCGGCGACGGAACCATGGTGCCGCTCGGCACGGTCGTCGATGTCACGAGGACGCAAGGTCCCTCTCTGATCAGCCTCTACAATCTCTATCCCACAGCGACCATCGTCGGCGGACCGGCCGCGGGCTTCAGTTCCGGCCAGTCGCTCGAGGTGATGGAGCAGATTGCCGATCATACCTTGCCGGCTGGCACCGGTTTCGAATGGACCGCACTTTCCTATCAGGAGAAGGCGGTCGGCGGGCAGATCTACTTCGTCTTCGCGCTTGCCATGCTGCTCGTCTATTTCGTGCTCGCCGGCCAGTATGAAAGCTGGATCCTGCCGCTGGCGGTCATATCAGCCGTGCCGCTGGCCCTCCTCGGCACGGTGGCAGCCCTCACCGCGGCGGGTGTGGCCAACAATCTCTATACGCAGATCGGCCTTATCCTGCTGATCGCGCTCGCCGCCAAGAACGCCATCCTCATCGTCGAATATGCACGAGAGAAGCGAGCCGAAGGCATGGAAATCCTGGATGCGGCCGTCGAAGCCGCACGTCTGCGCTTCCGGCCGATCCTGATGACGTCCTTCGCCTTCATCCTCGGCGTGCTGCCGCTGGTGCTGGCAACAGGTGCGGGCGCATCGGCGCGCAAATCGATCGGCATTTCGGTCTTCAGCGGCATGATCGCCTCGACCTGCCTCGCCGTCCTCTTCGTTCCCTCTTTCTACGTGCTGTTGCAGCGTCTCGAGGAATACTGGAAGCGACGCGGCGCGGCCGCAAACTCCGCCGCAACAGTGGCTGAAGCGGAGATATCGAAAGTCGGATAGGGTGACGGTTACTGGACGATCACCTGCACATAGACGTTGCCGCTCTTGGCGTAATAATAAGCGCCGCATCGATAATAATAGCCACCGAAATAGGGGCCATAGCGGCAACCTGCCGGAAGCACGGCGATTGTCGTCGTCGTGCGTGTGACCACCCGGCGCGTCGTCCGCCGGGCCACGCCTGCATAGGAGAGCGGCGTCAGCGGCCTGCCGATGACGGCTTCGGCCGGCGTCGCGAAGCCGATCGACAACGGCATGGATGCCTGTCGCTCGATGCGGAAATCGGTAAACGTCAGGACGCCGGCAAGGCTGAGGGCGAACAGCAGCTTGTTATAGGTCATTTCGCTTCTCCCATATCGGCGGCGGCCGGAAGCTCGTCGAGCGACTGCATCTCGCTGAGATCGACCGTCTTCGCACTGGCTGGAATTTCGATGGTGTAGGCAACGGCCGCGACATCCGCCCCGCTTTTGAAATCGCTGATTTCGAGCGTGTATTGCGGCGCCTGGACGACATGCTTGCTGGTGATGACGTAACGGCGCGGGATGGGTTGCGAGCCCGTCTGTATCCAAATCTGCCAATCGATTTCCGGCGTTCGGAAGGCCAGATATTCGCATTCGACGCCATCGACGAAAGCGCTCGAAATATGCTTGGCCTCCGTCACGTCGGACATAAGCACATCATAGACATTGGACGACAGCAGATCCGCTCCCGGCGCCTCGACGCCGGCCGTCATCAGCCTGTCGATCAGGTCGTCGAGCGAACCTTTTCCATCGATCTTGGCATAGGCATCGAGGTTCTTGCCATGCACCGTCAGCGACGAGCCGTCGAAGCTGACGTCGAGGTCGGCGAATCCGCCGGTCCTTGTGACGCGCAGCTTGTCGGGGCGTGTCATATTGGCCGTCCCGGAGCTGACGAACTGGAGCTTCTCGAAGTCGGGCGTCACCGCTTCGAGTGACGATTGGTAGGTGAAGGATATCGTCTTCTGCGCCGTCAGGAAGTCGGACATGGTCTTGAGAAGAGCTTTTGCATCATCCGCCCACGCACTCACCGGCGTAAGGCTGGCGGCAAGCGAGGCATATAGGAAAATCCGTTTCAATCGCTGGAAAGAAGGAGTCGATGACATGGCAATGCCTTTCGTTCGTGTCGTCATTGATTTCATCGAATTGAAGGTAAAGGCTGCCGGACCTGCCGCAGCCGCGCATAAAATGTGAGAGATGCAATGCATGCATGCGGGCAAACTCCGCTTGCCGGCCTTTGCGGTATTCCGCTCACGGCTCTCGCGCTGGAACGCGAGAGCATCTTTTGGGAAGGAAGCCTTCGAACAGGCGCTACAAGCCCGAGGTCAGCACGCGGTGGCAGGCCGGCGATACGCGCGGCAGATTGTCCCGCAGGCAGGCGATGCCCCGCCCTCCTCCCAAAGGCACCATGCGGCAGAATGCCTGAAAGTCCGCTCCGCAGGTTTCCCGCAGGATCATCACTTCCTCGCGCGGGGAGAAGGCCGGCATCATTGCCCGAGGTGCGGGCGTGATCGCGCCGGTCGCAGCCGCATCGCCCGTCGCCGGTGCGCCCGATCCCCCCAATGCCGCAACGGCCTGCTGGCATGGCGCCGATAGAGCAGCGCTGTGCTGTTGCAGGCAGCTGAGCGCCTCCGCACCGCCCGGCGTCACGCCGGAACACTGCGCCATGAAATCGCGCTGGCAGGCCGATTTCACCGCATTGCGCTGCGCCTGTGTCGGCTGGTGCGCCGGCGTGCCGGTCGCCGGCGCAGGGGTAGCCGTCGCGGTATTTGCAGGTGCCGCCGGCGTAGGTTCTGCAGACGTCGACTTGGGTTTGACGTTCACCGCAGAAACCGCTTTCCGGCAGCCTTCCGAAAGCGCAGCGCTATGCTGCTGCAGGCAGGTCAGCGCCTCGATACCGCCCGGCGTCACCCCGGAGCATTTGGCCATGAAATCAGATCGGCACTCTGCTCTGATCGCATCGCGCTGCTCTTCGGTCGGCGCTTGCGCGGATGCAATTCCGGCGAGGAACACAATCGCGCAGAACATAGGCAACGCGGAGATTGCCGATTGAAGACGATGCCTCCCGGATGGAGACGCCGTTGGAGAAGATCCCCATTTTTGCATGATTCCCCCCCTGTAAATCTCTGATCTACTTCATGAAATCGAACTGCCCTCTGAACAGGAAAATAGGCGCCGCCGAGTGGACGGACGTTACTTGCGACTACGGAAATATATGATGCGCCTGAACTATGTATATTAGAATATTATCCTTTTAGCAACCAGTTCGTCGTCGCTTGAAAATCGATGACAACTTGCAGGGATATTATTTCGACAATCCAGAACGACAAAAGCCCGCGCGAGGCGGGCTTTGCGAGCTTTGGTTGCCAGTTCAGTTTTGAGCTGTTCGCTACACCTGGTCCTGATTGGCAACCACCGGCAATTTGCCCTCGTCCGAAACACGGGCTTCGGTCTGCCGGGCGGCAGAGGCGAGTCGGCGCTGTGCGCGGATCGCGTTCCATTGTTGGTCGATCAGCACGCCGATGAGGATCACGCCGCCCATGACGGCGAAATTCAGCGAAGATGGGATGCCAAGCAGATTCACGAGGTTCTGCAACTCCTGGAGCAGGACCGTTCCGAGCACGACGCCCACGATCGATCCCTCGCCGCCGCGGAGCGAAAAGCCGCCAAGCACGGCAGCGGCAATTGCGTAGAGTTCATAGAACTGGCCATGGCTGGCCGGCGAGATCGAGCGTGTGTACATGGCGAAATAGATTGCCGCGAGCGCCGTAAGCAGTCCGCAGATGACATAGGCCGACATCACCATCCGACCGGTTCGGATACCGGAATAGCGGGCCGCCTCCTCGTTCTTGCCGATCGCATAGAGATAACGCCCGAAGACAGAGCGATGCAGCACCACCCACATCACCACGGAAATGATGACGAGCGCTATGAAGGTGTTGGGAACGCCGTACAACCGTCCGGCGGTCAGGAACTCGAGGTACGGGAAATTTTGGCCGAACGCAAAACCCGCCGTCCCGTCGGCCGTATAGAAGCGCGCCGCGCCGCGATAGATAAGGAGGCCGCAGAGGGTGACGACGAAGGGCTGCAGGTTCAGCCGGGTGATCAGCCAGCCGTGAATGGCGCCTATGGCCGCGCCGAGCACGAGAATGAGTGGTAGCGCCAGCATCCATGGCATATCTTGGACTGCGACGAAATCGACAAACAGCACGCCAAGAAGCGCGACGAGCGAACCCACGGAAAGTTCGATACCGCCTGTAATGATGACGTAGGCCTGGCCAATCGACAGGATGCCGAACAGGCCGATCAGGTTGGCGGTATTCGCCAGGTTGATCGGCAGCAGGAAGCGTGGATTGATGATCGCGACGACGATGCCTACGACGACGATCAAAAGCAGCAGTCCAAGATCTTTTTTGATCATTCGAGATCCATTCCCCGATATCAATTATATTGCCGCGGCGGTTATTTTACGCGTTTGCCGACAGCAAGCAAAAGGACGCTTTCCTGACTGAATTCGTCCTCATCGAGAATGCCGGCGATCTGGCCCTCATGCATGACGGCAATGCGGTCCGAAACGCCGATCACTTCTTCCATGTCGCTGGAGATCATCAGGATCGCGACACCGGCATCGGCAAGTGCCCGCATCAGGCCGTAGATCTCGTTCTTCGCGCCGATATCGATGCCGCGTGTCGGCTCGTCGAAGATCATCACCTTCGGGCTCATCGACAACCATTTGGCAAGCACGACCTTCTGCTGGTTGCCGCCGGACAGAGTGCCGGTTCGGCTCGAAACAGAGGGCGCCTTGATGCCGAGGCGAACGCGCTGCTTTTCGGCCGCCGCCGTCTCCCGCTCGGAGGAAAGCATGAAGCGGCTGGCAAGCATGGGGAGATCGGCAAGGGTTATGTTCTGGGCGATCGGGAAATCAAGAAGAATGCCGTTGCGCTTTCGATCCTCCGGCACCAGGAAAATACCGCGAGCAACGGCGTCGCGCGCGGAACGGACGGCAATTTGCTGCCCGTCCTGCAGGATGACTCCGCCGTAACTGCGATCGATGCCAAAGAGCACCCTGGCAAGCTCGGTGCGGCCGGACCCGACGAGGCCCGCAAGTCCGAGGATTTCTCCATACCTGATTTCCAGATCAACGGGACGGCCGGGATAAGCCGCAGTGCGCACGGCACTTACCTTCAGCGCAACTGAGCCTGGTGAACGCTGCGGCTTCGCCGTACGGGCCGCAAGCATCCGGCCAATCATCAGCTTGACCATCTGGTCGTGGCCGATTTCCTTCTTGGCGAGAGTGCCCGCAAGCGCGCCATCACGGAGGACGACGACCCGGTCGGCCACGCGCTCAACCTCGTGGAGCCGATGCGAGATGAAAATAACACTGATGCCCTCTGCCTTCAGCAATTTGATGATGCTGAGCAGCCGCTCGGTTTCAGCCAGCGGCAGGCTGGACGTGGGTTCGTCGAAGATGACGAGCCTCGCGTTGATGGACAGCGCCTTGGCGATTTCCACCATCTGCTGCTCGGCCAGCGAAAGCGACGCCACGGGTGTGTCGGCGGAAAAATGCGCGCCCACGCGCTTCAACAGCGGCTTTGCCATGTCCCTTAGTCGATCGCGATCGACGAGCTTGAGAGGCCCCGCCTTCAGCGGTTCGCGCCCCAGGAAGATATTGGCGGCGACGTCGAGATTCTCAAAAAGATTGAGCTCCTGATGCACGAAGGCGATGCCGGACGAGATGCTCGACTCCACGGTGAGGAAACGAAGCTCTGCTCCGTCGAGCAGAATCGTGCCCCGATCGGGTGCGATCACACCGCCGAGAATTTTCATCAGCGTCGATTTTCCAGCCCCGTTTTCGCCGACAAGACCGATAACCTCGCCTGGCATGATGTCCATTGACAGGCCTTCCAGCGCAACGACGCCTGGATAGGTCTTGCCAACGCCGGAAAGCGAAAGGAACGGCGTTACGGGCGCGCCCGGTGACGGGATGTCGGAACTATGGTTCATCGGCTGTCCATGGCTAATGATGCTGGCGGCATGAAACCCGCTTCGCGGCGGCGGTGAGTGCCGCCGCCGCGAAAGAGGTTATTTTCCAGCCATGGCCTTCAGGTTGGCAGCATATTTGTCGACGTCATCCTTGCCGATGATCACCGTCGGGATGATGATCAAGCCATCGGCGGGAACGCCTGATTTGTCGCCCTTGAGGTAGGCGGCCATCAATTTCATGCCCTGATAGGCCCATTCGAACGGCTGCTGTACGACGGTTGCCGCGATCGTGCCTTCCTTGACACCGCCGAGCGTGATCGGATCGTCATCAAAGCCGACGACGGTGATCTGGCCGAGTTTGCCTGCGTCGCGCAGCGCCTCATAGATGCGCGGCGTGTTGTAGGAGTAGAAGCCGACCATGCAGGTCAGGTCGGGGCTGGCCACCAACGCATCCTCGACGTTCTTTTTGGCGCGCGTCTGGTCGATGTCGTCACCGCGAACATCGACAAGCTCGATCTTGGTACCCTTGAGCCCTTCCTTCATTCCCTCGATGCGTTCGCGGGCGTTATCGGCGCCCAGAAGACCGACGAAGCCCATGCACTTCCCGCCGTCCGGCATCGCCTTCTTGGCAATTTCGGCCGCCTGCTTGCCGGCGTCGATGTTCGAAGAACCGATATAGGCGACCCGGTTGGTCTTCGGCGCGTCGCTGTCGGTAGTGAAGAGAGCCGTCTGCGAGCCGATCTTGTTGAGACCGTCCGTCTGGGTCTTGGGATCGACGGCGGAGACCATGATACCCTTGACGCCGGCGCTGACGAGATCTTCCATGAGACGCTGCTGAATGGCGACAGCCGCCTGCTCAGGATATTTCAGTTCCATGTTGTAGTCTGGCATCTCGCCCTGTGCCTTCTTCACCCCCGCCTCGGCGGCTTTCCAGAAGTCGGACGCTCCGTTGACAACGAATGCGAGTGTCGGCTTGTCGGCGGCATGTGATGCAGCCATCGGCGCCGCACTCAACATCAACGCAGCGAAAAACAAGGCAGCATTTTTCCGTTTCAGCTGTTTCATAATACTCCTCCCAGGGGCCGCGGTTGCGAGGGCCCGTTCGCGACTTACGGCCGGCCGCATGCTCGCCCCCTCCAAGGGCCGTCGCAAAGCGACGTGTGGCATAGGCGCCGATCGCACATCGACGGTATACCAGAATCTAAATTAGTAAATAGTCATATTAATGCAGTTCAAAACATGTCGATGCTGGGTCACATCAGCGATCCTGATCCTGGGAGACGGTCGTTCGCGTCTCATACGACTTACGCTGCAGGCGCACCTCAGCCTCAGGCGACGGACCATCCGCCGTCCACGAGCAGGTTCGCGCCGGTGATGAGGCTCGCAGCCGGCGAGGCAAGGAAGACGACGGCACCCACCACATCATCGGTTTCACCGATCCGTCCGAGTGGGATGTGACCGAGCGTCGCTTTGCGATTGTCGGCATCGGATAGGAAAGGGGCTGTACCATCCGTGTGGATGAACGTCGGCGATACGGTATTTACGGTGACATTGTGGCGTGCCCATTCGGCTGCAAGGCAGCGCGTAAGATGATTAATTGCCGCCTTGCTCATGCAATAAATGGACTCGCCGCGCAGTGCCACAGTACCGGCCTGGGAGCTGATATTGATGATCCGGCCCCCGTTGCGTTTGATCATGTGGCGACCGACTGCCTGCGTCATCAGAAAGGTGCCCTTGATGTTGACATCAAGTATCTCGTCAAGGTCCTTCTCCTCAACAAGCTCCGCAAGATTGCCCGGCGCCACGCCGACGTTGTTAACGAGAATGTCTATCCGACCGAACGCCTTGAGCGCAGCATCGACAGCTTGGGCAATATGGGTCTTATTGGGAATCTCCAGTTCAACAGGGAGAACTTTTCGCCCCGCACCCTCGAGTTCGGCAACCAGACCCGCCGACGCCGCGACATCGCGGATCCCCAAAACAATATCGGAGCCGGCTGCGGCACAGGCAAGTGCGCAAGCTCGACCGATGCCACGGCTAGCTCCGGTCACCAAAGTCACTTTACCGTCAAGGCTGAAGTCCGGCGCGTTCTTCTGCATCGCGATGCCTCCCTCGATGAAGCTCATTTATGGCAGCCTCGGCGTGCGGATGCCAGATGGGAAGCCACGACCGCGCACGCCGGTTTTCGCGAGGGATAAAGCGAGATGCTTCCGTCTCCGAGAAGGTGAAGTCTTCGTGCCGGCGATTTGCTTTGATATTTTTAGAATCAAAAAAGCCCGCTCGTCGCGGGCTATTTGTTTGGTTGCGGGGGCAGGATTT
>NZ_NWSX01000063.1 GCF_002531825.1 Rhizobium sp. J15
GCAGTGGCCTTGTGCCGAGGATCTGCTGCCCTATCAAACGGAGGCAGATGCTTGGGGCACAAGCCCGAGCATGACGAAAGAGGCGTTAGCGGCCCTTGCCAGCAGCCCGTAACCGACCTTCTGCCGCATCAAGCCCGAAGCAGCGTATCGCGGATCAGGCCGAGCACCTTCTCCGACTCGATTCCCGTGGCGACGATCTGGCTCGGCAGGCCGTCCCAGTCGCCCGGCGGGAAGCGTCGGCTGTCCGGCTTGACGACCGTCTGGCCATCGGCGATGCCACCGCAGACGACGCGCACCGCGCCGGTGATCGTGGTGAAAAGCTCGGGCGCCACGACGTAAACGGCGGCGCAGCTGTCATGCACCATCATGCCGTCATCGACCGCATGGCTGTAGAAATCGATGTAATGCTGCGACAGCCCGTCGAGCAGCTTCACCGCCGCGTCGCCTTCTGCCGCCATTGCGCCGAGATAGCTGCGGCTCATCGTGGTGATCGAGGTGACGTCGAGGCCGATGACGACCACCTTCCACGGCGCCGTCATGACGATGTCTGCCGCCTCCGGATCGCCGTGAATATTGGCTTCGGCGACCGGCGAGACATTGCCCGGCACATAGAAATTGCCGCCCATGATCACGACGTCCTTGACCAGGCCGGCAATCTCCGGGTCTTCCTTCAGCGCCATCGCCAGATTGGTCATCCGGCCGACAGCCACCAGCCTGACTTCGCCGGGATTGGCCCGCACCGTGTCGATGATGAAGCGGTGCGCCGGCCGGGGATCGAGCGGCAGGTCGATCGTGTGCGGCACCTCGATATTGCCGAGGCCGTTGTCCCCATGCACCATGGCCGGCCATTCCCGCTCGGCGCGCGCGGCATCGATGGTGATGCTCGCGCCCTTGGCCACAGGCGCCTGAATATCCCATTCGCGCTTGAGAAAAAGCGCATTGCGCGTCGTCGTCTCGACCGAGGCATTGCCGAAAACCGTGGTGATGCCGATCAGATCGATCTCGGGATGGCGGTGCAGGAAAAGAAGCGCCATGGCGTCGTCGACGCCGGGATCCGTGTCATAAATGACCTTGTGCATGATTGTCCTCTAGATATGAATCGCCGACTTGCCGGACGGCGCCGCGAATTGCCGCCACCATAACGACCGTCAGGCTTTCTGCAACCCGATCCGGGCAATCGCCGCCGTCGCATGCGCGGATTTGATCTTGCCGAGCACCAGTTCGCCATCCCCGCCGATCGCAGCAAGCGCTGCCGATTCCGCCACGCCGTGGCAGCCGACATGGGCAAAGACGATAGCGGAGGGATTTTTGAGCCGCGGCGTTTCCTCTTCCAGCCGCGCCGCATCGAAAAAGACCGCAGGCACGGCAAAATCCGCCGCGACGGCAAGGATCGCCGCTTCTTCGCTGCGGCTGTCGATGGAAGCGACGGCCGCAAGCTCCGCCCCGCCGATGCCGGCCGTCTTTAGCGCCTCGTTCGCAAGCGTCAGCACCTCGGCAGGCGGCGTCCCGCGCTCGCAGCCGAGCCCGAGCACATGCCGCCTCGCCCTATCGAAAGAAATATCACTCATGAAGCCGTCGAATGCGCCCTCGCTGTGTCCTCGCAGCCATTGCAGCTTGGAGGGGGAAATGCAACAAGACCGGCGAAAAGCCCTTCTGGAATAGCATCTTGCCTGACATCGCCCTCCATCTGCTCCTGCTGCTCTGCGCGGCTGCCTTCTTTGCCGGGTTCGTCGACGCCATCGCCGGCGGCGGCGGCCTGATCACCGTCCCCGCCATGCTGATTGCAGGCATTCCGCCGCTCCAGACGCTCGGCACCAACAAGGTGCAGTCGATCTTCGGCGCCGCCTCGGCAACGCTTGCCTATGCCCGCAAGGGCCATGTGCAGCTGCACGAGCAGCTGCCGATGGCGCTGATGGCCGTGATGGGCGGGTCGATCGGCGCTGCCCTTGCGACGATCGTGCCCGGACAGGTGCTGCAGGCGATCATGCCGGTGCTGCTCCTGGCGATCGCGATCTTCTTTGCCGTCAAGCCGAACCTCAACGATCTCGACAAGCACCGGATCATCACGCCTTTCGTCTTCGGCCTGACCTTGGTGCCGGCCATCGGCTTTTATGACGGCGTCTTCGGTCCCGGCACCGGCTCCTTCTTCATGCTGGCCTTCGTCACCCTCGCCGGCTTCGGCGTGCTGAAGGCCACCGCCCACACCAAGCTCCTCAATTTCGGCTCGAATCTCGGCGCGCTGATCGTCTTTGCAAGCTTCGGCGCGATCCTCTGGAAAATCGGCCTGCTGATGGGCGTCTGCCAGTTCCTCGGCGCCCAGCTCGGCTCACGGCTCGCCATGCGCATCGGCGCAAAGCTCATCAAGCCGCTGCTCGTTATCGTCTGCGTCGCCCTCGCGGTAAAGCTGCTCGCCGATCCGGCGAACCCGCTGCGCGTCTGGCTCGGGATCTAGAACACGCGACACCTTCCATTACCTCTGGCGTAATTGATAGGGTGCACCGCCTTCGCCGATGATCGCGCTGCCTGGAATGGCCGGGCGATCAAAAGGAGATGACCCGATGAACGACGCAAAGACCAACGCCGAACGCTATCTCGCGATCTGGAACGAGACGGACGCAACGCGCCGCCGCGCCCTCATCGCCGAAAGCTGGACGGAAGCGGCCACCTATGTCGATCCGCTGATGCGCGGGCAAGGCCATGAACAGATCAACTCGCTGATCGAAGCCGTGCAAAGCCGCTTTCCAGGCTTCCGCTTCACCCTGATCGGCGCGGCCGATGGCTTCGGCGATCACCTGCGCTTTTCCTGGGGCCTCGGACCGGAAAATGGCGAAGCGCTGATCAAGGGTACGGATTTTGCCGAACTCGAAGACGGCAAGCTCAAAGCGGTGCGCGGCTTCATCGATCAATTGCCGGAAGCAGCCTGATGGCCCCGACCGCCCGCTCTCTCGGAGATCACCTGCGCGAATGGCGCGAGCGCCGCCGCATGAGCCAGTTGGACCTCGCGCTGGAAGCGGAAATCTCGCAACGGCACCTGAGCTTCATCGAGAGCGGGCGCTCGACGCCGAGCCGCGAAATGCTGCTGCATCTGGCTGAACGCCTCGGCGTGCCGCTGCGCGACCGGAACCCGCTGCTGCTCGCGGCGGGTTTCGCCCCCGTCTTTGCCGAACGCAGGCTTGACGATCCCGCCCTGGAGCCGGCGCGGCGCGCCATCGACATGGTGCTGAAGGGCCACGAGCCCTTCCCCGCCATCGCCATCGACCGCCACTGGACGCTGATTGCCGCCAATGCCGCCATAGCGCCGCTGCTCGAGACGGTGGCCGATCGATCTTTGCTGGAGCCGCCTGTCAACGTGCTTCGCCTCAGCCTGCATCCGCAGGGCCTTGCGCCCGATATTGCCAACCTCTCCGAATGGCGCGCCCATCTCTTGGATCGGCTGCGCCAGCAGATATCGGTCTCCGGCGATCCCGTGCTGGAAAAGCTGTTGAGCGAGCTGCTCTCCTATCCCGCCCCCGAAGCTGCCGGCGAGCGCCATGCCGACTTCGCCGGCATCGCCGTTCCGCTGAAGCTTTCGACGAAAGCCGGCCTGCTCTCATTCATTTCGACAACAACCGTCTTCGGTACGCCTGTCGATATCACCCTGTCGGAACTGGCAATCGAAACGCTCTTCCCGGCAGATGAGGAAACGGCCGCGATCCTGCGCAGCCATCTGGCGAATTAAACTCTTTCCGCGCAATTCCGCGGCACGGTTTAGCTCGATTGCCCTAGAACTCCACACCCGGCTGCCCCTTGATGCCGGAGCGGAAGGGATGTTTGACGAGCTCCATTTCGGTCACGAGATCGGCGATCTCGATCAGCTCTTCCTTGGCGTTGCGCCCGGTCAGCACGACATGCGTCATGTGCGGCTTCTCGCTCTTCAGGAACGCCACCACCTCGTTGATGTCGAGATAGTCGTAGCGCAGCGCGATATTGATCTCGTCGAGCAGCACCATGGAATTGCGCTGGTCGCGGATCAGTTCCTTGGCCTTTTCCCAGGCAGCACCGGCAGCCGCCACGTCACGCGCCCGGTCCTGCGTCTCCCAGGTAAAACCCTCGCCCATCGTGTGGAACTGGCAGATGTCGGAGAAATGCTTCTCGATCAGATCGCGCTCGCCCGTCCACATCGCGCCCTTGATGAACTGCACGACGGCGGAAGGCTTGCCATGGGCGATGTGGCGGAAGATCATGCCGAAGGCGGCCGATGATTTGCCCTTGCCCTTGCCGGTATGGACGATGATCAGGCCTTTCTCATCCGTCTTGGTCGCCATGATCTTGTCGCGCGCGGCCTTCTTCTTCGCCATCTTCTCGGAATGGCGGGCATCGTCCTTTTCGGCGGGTGCGACTGGCTCTTCGGTCATGGCTGGCTGCCTGCTCTTTTCCTGGTTTCGTTGATGTCTGTGAGGTTGAATTGCGCCGAGTTGCTGCGCGGCGTCCAGAGCCTGCGCTCGATCGCCTCCAGCAGCCGCTCCTTCATCTCGGAAAGCGCGGCAGGGTTCTTCTCGGCCATGAAGTCGCGCACTTTGGGGTCGGCAACGAAGGCTTGATAGACCGCCTCGAAGTGATGGCTGCCGATAGCGCCCGTCGTCGCCGCAAAGGCAAAGAGATAGTCGACCGTCGCCGATATCTCGAAAGCGCCCTTATAGCCGTGGCGCATGACGCCCTCGATCCATTTCGGATTGACGACGCGACCGCGCACCACCCGACCGATCTCTTCTTCCAGCGAGCGGATCACCGGCTTTTCCGGCCGCGAATGATCGTTGTGATAGATCGCCGGACGTTCCCCGCCAAGCGCTTCCGCCGCCGCCGCCATGCCGCCTTCGAACTGGTAGTAGTCATCGCTGTCGAGCAGATCGTGCTCGCGATTGTCCTGGTTCTGCACGACGGCCTGGATGGAGCGCAGCCGCTCCTCGAACAGCCCGCGCTCCGCCCGGCCCTCCTCGCCCGCGCCATAGGCATAGCTGCCCCAGACGAGATAGGCCTCGGCCAGATCGGCCCGCCGCTCCCAGCCCTTCTCGTCGATCAGCGCCTGCAAACCCGCGCCGTAAGCGCCGGGCTTGGATCCGAAGATGCGATACCCCGCCCGCTTCGCCGCCGCCTTCTCATCGAGCCCGGCAGCGGTGAGCCGCGCCGCCTCGCCGCGCATGCGCCCGGCGATCGGGTTGTCGGCCGCATCCTCATCCAGCGCGCCGACGGCGCGGATCGCCTTGTCGAACAGGGCAATCTGCTCGGGAAAAGCATCGCGGAAGAAGCCGGATATGCGCAGCGTCACATCCACCCGCGGCCGCCGCAGCATGGCCGGCGGAATGATCTCGTAGCCGGTGACGCGCCGCGAGGCCATGTCCCACACCGGCTTGACGCCGATCAGCGCCAGGGCCTGGGCGATGTCATCGCCGCCGGTGCGCATATTGGAGGTGCCCCAGGCCGTCAGTCCGAAGGAAACGGGCCATTCGCCATGATCCTGCACATAGCGGCGGATCAGCAGCTCCGCAGACTTTTTCCCAAGCTCATAAGCCGCCGGTGTCGGCACCGCGCGGCTATCCACCGAATAGAAATTCCGCCCCGTCGGCAAAACATCCGGCCGCCCCCGCGTCGGCGCACCGGAAGGACCGGGCGGCACGAAACGGCCATCGAGGCCACGCAGCAGGCTGGCGATCTCGGCCGGGCCGCAGGCGAGGATGGAGGGCTTGAGACGGGCTTCGATCTCGTCGAGCACCGCTTTGGTCTGGGACCAGAGGGTTGGGCAGGCAAATTCGCCGGAAACGAGTTTGGCCGCGAGTAGTTCGATGCGCTCCACCGTGTCGCCGTTGGTGCGCCAGGGGGCGTCGAGGAGGTCGGCCAGGATTGGCGGACGTGGGCCGGTCCAGGGGGCGGCCATGTCGCAGTCGAGTGGGTCGAAAGAAGACCCCTCCCCAACCCCTCCCCACAGGTGGGAGGGGCTTGCTGGGCGCGCTGCCTCGTCATCGACTTTAATCTCGGAGGTAACCGCGCGCTCAACGGTAAGTCCCTCCCCCTTGTGGGGAGGGGTTGGGGAGGGGTTTTTCAGCGCATCCCCAGCAATCGCCCGCTGCAAACTCGCATCCCCACCCTCACCCAGCCCACGCGGCACCCGCGCCAATGCCACGGTGAGATCCGTCAGCAACCGCCCTTCCGGCGAAAGCCCGAACACATGCAGCCCATCGCGGATCTGCATTTCCTTGAGATCGCAGAGATAGGCATCGAGCTTCTTCAGCGCCTCGCCTTCACTCTCCCCTTTCGCAATCCCCGCATCCCGGTCCAACCCGATATCGGCAACAAGCTCGAGGATCTGCCGCGACAGCAGCCGGATGCGCCTGGGATCGCCGCCCGAAGCCTCGTAATATTCATCGACCAGCGCCTCCAGATCCTTGAGCGGCCCATAGCTTTCCGCCCGCGTCAGCGGCGGCGTCAGATGATCGATGATGACAGCGCCGGTGCGGCGCTTGGCCTGCGTGCCCTCGCCGGGATCGTTGACGATGAAGGGATAGAGATGCGGCAGCGGTCCGAGGATGGCCTCCGGGTAGCAGCTTTCCGACAGCGCCAGCGCCTTGCCCGGCAGCCATTCCAGATTGCCGTGCTTGCCCATGTGAATGACGGCGTTGGCGCCGAACTCTTGGCGTAGGAAGGCATAGAAAGCGAAATAGCCATGCGGCGGCACCAAATCCGGCGAATGGTAGCTCTCCTTCGGGTCGATGTTGTAGCCCCGCGCCGGCTGGATGCCGACGAGCAAGCCACCAAACCGGGCAAAGGGCAGAGCGAAAGCGCCCTCGCGCAGATAGGGATCGGCCTCGGGATCGCCCCAGCGCGCCGTCACCTCATCCTGAATCTGTTTGGGAAGAGATGCAAAGAAGCTCTTG
Source organism: Rhizobium sp. J15 (assembly GCF_002531825.1). Classification (GTDB taxonomy): domain Bacteria; phylum Pseudomonadota; class Alphaproteobacteria; order Rhizobiales; family Rhizobiaceae; genus Rhizobium. Next base: position 6,909 of record NZ_NWSX01000063.1, read on the forward strand.
TATCGACTCAGGGAAATCGTCTCGCGCACCACCTTGCCGTCGAAGCCGGAATTGGTCGGCCCCTCCATCAGATGCCGCATGAGCGCATCGCCATCGGCGGGGATGTCGGCAACGGGATAACCGGCCTTCGCCATCGCCCGCATCACCTCGATCGTGCCCGCCGGCGTATCCAGACCGACGCCATTGCCGAGCCGCCCGTCACGGTTCGGATAATTCGCCATGACCAGCGCGACGCGCCGCTCGGCAGTCGTTTTCCGCCGCAGCCGCGCCCAGTTGCCGGCAAGGGCTGCGACATAGGCCATGCGCCCGGCATCCGGCTCGCTGGACACGATATTGGCCTCGACCGCGGCGTCATAACGGGCAGCCGCCTTGAAGGAGACGGCCCGCGAAAGCACACGTCCATCCACCTCCGGCAGCGCGACATTCATGCCGAGATCGCGGGCTGACAGCCCTTGCGAAGAGGCAGCCCAGGCCTCCCGCGACGAGGCGGAAAAGATCGCCTGCAGCACGACGGCGTCATTCGCCTCCAGCACCGTCGGCTCACGATCGGCGCCGGGTGCGGAGACGGCAAAGCCCGTCGTGTTGATGACGACATCGGGTTTGAGGTCGGCGAAGATGGATTCGAGGATGCCCTTGGAGACGGGGTCCTTGAGGCTGTAGGCAAAGACCGGCAGCGGGCGCAGGCCCTGCGCCTGCAGCGCTTCGATCAGAGCTTCGACGGGGCGGGTTTCGCCGCTCTGGACGAGCGCGCGGTAGAAGGCGATGGCGACGACAGGTGCTGCCTTTCCCTTCTCCCCAGCGGGGAGAAGGTGGCCCGAAGGGTCGGATGAGGGGGCCACCCCACAAACCTCGACATCGGACTCCTGTTGCTCACTCCTTACGTCGCTCGCCCCCCTCATCTGCCCTATCGGGCATCTTCTCCCCGCTGGGGAGAAGACCGAACCGGCAAGCCCTCGCCACTCCTCAACCCCAACCAATCCCCGCCCCGGCCACCATATCCCCGCCTTCATCAGCGGCGCAGCCGGCGCCGGCTTCTCCTCTCCCGAAAGCATCGCCGAGGCATAGGCAAGGAAGCCCCGCGCATTGGCATCGCCACCCTCGATCAGATAGCCCCAGAGAGCATTCAGATCCTCCAGCGCCACATTGGAAAACGGCGTCAGCCCCGCATCCGGCTTCGCATCGCCCGGCAGCACCGCAATCAGCGCTCCGCTACGGACCGCCACAGCATGCAGCGCCTCCAGCGCATAGTGGAAATAGCTCGCCCCGCCCAAGGCCCGCACGATGATCAGCTTCGCGTGCCGCGCCGTGCGCTCGACATAGGTATCGACAGACATCGGGTGCTTCAGGCTCATCAGGCTCGCAAGCCGCAGCGAATGCCCCGTCGCGCAGCCGGCATGAGCCGCGGCGATCGCCGCAAGCTCGGTGTCGGCAGCCGACAGGAACAGGATATCGCCCGGCGACTGGCCGAGATCGATGGCCTCGTCGCCGTCGCTGATCGTTCCCTGCTGGGCCAGAAGCAGATGCATGGGCTTATGCCAGCGCCTCGATCGCCGCCCTCACCGCATCCTGATCCATCTCGTGCAGACCGATGACGACAAGGCGCGTGCGCCGCGCTTCACCAGGCGTCCAGGCGCGGTCGAAATACTGGTCGATGCGGCTGCCAACGGCCTGCAGCTGCAGCCGCATGGGCTTGCCGGAGACGTCGATGAAGCCCTTCAGGCGCAGCACGTCATGTTCGGCGATGATGCCCTTCAGCCTCTCGACGAAGGCAGCGGTATCGGCAATCGCGCCAAGCTCGACGACGAAGCTGTCGAATTCGTCGTGATCATGCGGCTCGCCAGCCTCGTGTTCCAGCTCGTGATGGGACTTGCGGTTGACGATATCGTCCTCCGTGCCGATGCCGAGGCCGAGCAGCACGCTGGCCGGCACCTCGCCGTTACTGGCCTCGATCATCACCGGCTTGCGGGCGATGCGCGAGGTCACTTCGCTCTTCACCCGGCCGAGCCCGTCCGTGTCGATCAGATCGGTCTTGTTGAGCACGATCAGGTCGGCGCAGGTCAGCTGATCCTCGAAGAGTTCCTCGATCGGGCTTTCGTGATCGAGCGATTCATCCTCGACGCGGCGCGCATCGACGGCATCGTGATCGTCGGCGAAACGGCCGGCGGCAACGGCGGCGCTATCGACCACGGTGATGACACCGTCGACGGTGACTTCGCTGCGTATATCCGGCCAGTTGAAGGCGGCCACCAGCGGCTGCGGCAGCGCAAGACCCGAGGTTTCGATGACGATATGGTCGGGGCGCTGGTCGCGCTCCAGAAGCCTGGTCATGGTCGGAATGAAATCGTCGGCCACCGTGCAGCAGATGCAGCCATTGGTGAGTTCGATAATATCGTCCTCCGTGCAGTTCTCCGCCCCGCAGCCCTTCAGCACGTCGCCGTCGACGCCGAGATCGCCGAACTCGTTGATGATGAGCGCGATCTTCTTGCCGCCGGCATTGGTGAGCAGGTTGCGGATCATCGTCGTCTTGCCCGCGCCGAGGAAGCCGGTAATGACGGTTGCGGGAATTTTCTGCTGGTTCATGGAACTTCAACCTTTCATTTTCAGCGGCAGCCCTGCCGCGATGAAATAAACTTCGCCGGCTTTCGCCGCGATCATCTGGTGCAGCCGGCCGGCATGATCGCGGAACTCCCGCGCCATCCGGTTCTCGGGCACGATGCCGAGGCCGACTTCATTGGAAACGATGACAAGCCGCGCCTTTGCCTGCGGCAGCCACGCCGCAAGCGCAGCGGCCTGAACCGCGATATCGCGCCCCTCCATCATCAGATTGGTGAGCCACAGCGTCAGGCAATCGACGAGAATCGCCCTGCCCGCGCCATCGATGGCCGCAAGCCGCTCGGCAAGCGCCAGCGGCTCCTCATGCGTGGTCCAGCAGGCGCCGCGATCGGCCTTATGCTGATCGATCCGCGCCTGCATCTCCTCATCCCACGCCCGGCCGGTCGCGATGTAATGGCGCTCGAGGCCGCTCGATGTGACGAGGTTTTCGGCGAAGCGGGATTTCCCGGAGCGCGCGCCGCCGAGGACGAGGGTAGAATTGGGGAGAGCCGTCATGCGCAAGCGCTCCCGCTAGGGAGGGTGAGGCGGTGCCACGTTTCCCTTCCCCCCAGCCGGGAGAAGGTGCCGGCAGGCGGTTGAGGGGGTGAGCGGCGAAACCGCGAATGCACTGAGCGCAAGCGAAGGGCAAAAGAACGGAGTTGCCGTGCGGCCCCCTCATCCGACCCTTCGGGCCACCTTCTCCCCGCTGGGGAGAAGGGGAAACCCCACCGTCGCGCCACACAAGGCAGCGCCGAATTCATTCGTTCAGCCAAAACAACCTCCGTGCTGGCAGCGGGCTCTTTGCCCAGGATTGGGCTTCTCGCCCGGCACGGGATGGCAGGTCTCCTGGCTCGCGGGTATCGGTCGCGATCGGGGCGGACCGGAAACCGGTCGCCCTGATCGTGCCGGCGGATCTGCCTCGCCTTCCCGGCTGCTTCGGTGAAGAGGTGGACGATTCGTAGAAATAGAGGCGTCCGACCCCGGTTGATCACCGTGCATTTCCAGTGGCTTTTCCGGCATCTCGTCCGTTCCGCCCGCCCGCACCATTGCTGGCTGCCGGCGGAAAGGGCTGAATGCCGGATGGAAGACCCTGACCGCTCTACAGTCGCGGGGTCGGCTGTGATGAAGGCGCCCGGCTTGGGTCCGCCCCGTCACATTCCCTTTTCATCCGGAAGGCGCAACGCCGATCCGGAACCATCCGTTATATCGGGATGGTCAGGCGACCATCCTTATAGGAACGATGGTTAGGCAAGCCGGTGATTGAAGTCAACGGCCTTCGCCGCCGTCCCCGCGCCCGATCGTCTCAGGGCTACCGGAACAATACGACTGACCCTACCGGAATTATCGTCTTTTATCAGAGGCTTACGTCATGAATATTTGATCGGCGCGCCGACTTTTCGCCGCAATTGCGTTGCAAGCGGACTGCGCCGCCGCCCTTGATCGGGCCTCTCCCCGCCTAGTTGTCTAGCCATGCTTATGAAATTGGATCGGCGCCGCCTGCGGGCGCTGCGTGTTTTCTTCGACCCGGGGCGGCTGCGTGCGCTGACCCGCCGTAGCGAAGTCGGCCTGTCGCTGGCGGGCGCCGTCGTCGGCATTGTCTCCGGGCTTGCCGTCACCGGCATGAGCCTTGTTTCCAGCGAGCTCCACCAGCTGATCTTCGGCATCGCCGACGAGGAAAGGCTGAGCTCGTCGCTGATCGACGACAAGCTGCTGCTGCTGACCGCCCCTGTCATGGGCGGCGTCCTGCTCGGCCTGTTGCTCTTCATTCTGGCCAAACGGCGCAAGAAGCCGATGGTCGACCCGATCGAGGCCAATGCGCTGCATGGCGGCCGCCTGTCGCTGACCGACAGCATCATCGTCGCCGTGCAGAACCTGATCTCCAACGGTTTCGGCGCCTCCGTCGGCCTGGAGGCCGGTTATACCCAGCTTGCCGCCGGCCTCGCCTCGAAATTCGGCCTGAAGCTGCAGCTTCGCCGCTCCGACCTGCGCATCCTCGTCGGCTGCGGCGCGGCCGGCGCCATCGCCGCCGCCTTCAACGCGCCGCTGACCGGCGCCTTCTATGCTTTCGAGCTGATCATCGGCACCTATACGATCGTGTCGCTGACCCCGGTCGTCGTCTCCGCCCTCGTGTCCACCCTCGTGGCGCGGCTGCTTGCGGAGGGCGATTTCACCATCGACATCGGCAGCTTCGGCTCGGTCGTGCCGGCCGATTATGTTCCGGCGCTGTTGCTCGGCGTCTTCTGCGCCGGCGTCGGCATCCTCCTCATGCAGGGTGTCGCCTTCATCGAGGAGCTCGCCCGCAAGAGTTCGATCGCCCCGCCGTTCCGTCCGGCGCTCGGCGGCATCATCGTCGGGCTGCTGGCGATGATCTCGCCGCAGGTGCTGTCGGCCGGCCATGGCGCGCTGCACCTCAATCTCGCGCGCGAGGTGGCGATCCCGGCGCTGATCGGCCTCTTCCTCTTGAAATCCCTTGCCTCGGCGATCTCGATCGGCTCCGGCTTCAGGGGCGGCCTGTTCTTCGCCTCGCTGTTCATGGGCGCCCTGCTCGGCAAACTCTTCGCCTATTGCGGTCCCTATTTTGCCGATGCGACGCTGACGCCGGTCATCTATGCCGTGGTCGGCATGAGTTCGCTTGCCGTCGCCGTCATCGGCGGACCACTGACCATGACCTTCCTGGCGCTCGAAATCACCGGCGACTTTCCGATCACGGCGCTGGTGCTCGCCGCCGTCATCACCTCCTCGCTCGTCGTGCGCTCGACCTTCGGCTACTCCTTCGCCACGTGGCGCTTCCATCTGCGCGGCGAAAGCATCCGCAGCGCCCACGATGTCGGCTGGATCCGCAATCTCACCGTGGACAAGCTGATGCGCTCAGACGTCAAGACGGCGAAAGCCGGCATCTCGCTCGAAGAATTCAAGCAGGCCTTTCCGATCGGCTCGACCCAGCGCGTCATCCTCGTCGAGGAGAGCGAAAAATATGCGGGCCTCGTGCTGGTGCCGGAGATCTACGCCAATCCGACGGATGTCCAGGACGAAGGCAAGACGCTTGCCGACTTCGTCCGCTACCGCAACGATTTCCTCCAGCCTCAGATGAACGCCAGGCAGGCGGCGGCGATCTTCGACAAGAGCGAAAGCGAAGCGCTCGCCGTCGTCAACAATCTGATCGAGCGCAAGGTGGTCGGCCAGCTCAGCGAAAGCCACACGCTGCGCCGCTACAGCGAGGAGCTAGACCGCCGCCGCCGCGAGGTCTCGGGCGAAATCTGATCCTTAGGACGCTTCGGCGAGCCTGAAGACTTCGGCCTTCTTCGAAACGCCGCGCAGATCGAACGAGCCGAGATATTCGCAGGGCACGGCGCAGGTCGTCGCGAAGCTCTCCGACATCAACAGATGCTGCTCGAGCATTCCGCACAGCTTTTCGAGCCGGGAGGCCTCGTTGACCGCTTTGCCGATCACCGTGAAGTCGAGCCTGCCCTTGGCGCCGACATTGCCGTAGAAAACCTCGCCGAGATGCAGCACGACATCGACGCCGATATCCGGGCCGCCGATCAGCGTCCGCTCGCGATTGAGCTCCTCGTTCGCCTTCAGAAGGCTCCTGGCGGATGCCAGCGCGGCCAAGCAGGCCGTCTGCGGATCGTCCGCATCGGTCGGAAAGATCGCTAGCACGCTGTCGCCCATGAATTTCAGGATCTCGCCGGAGTTCTCCTCAACATGCCGGCCGATCAGCTCGAAATGATCATTCAGAAAGCCGACGATCTCCCCCGGCTGATAGACCTCGGTCAAGGCGGTGAAATTGCGAAGGTCGGCAAGCAGGATCGCGGCATTGATGGAGCCACCCGTTCCCCTTCGGGTTTCACCCGCCAGAATCCGCGCGCTCGTCCTGGCACCGGTGTAGACGGCGAGGATATCGCTGGCGGTTTTGGAGGTCGCGACCCGGTAGGCCGCAAGCCCCAGCGCGGGGAAAAGCTCGTGGATGGTCGCCAGCTGTTCATCGGAAAATCCGTCCGGCGCGTCGCTGGTCAGCGAGAAGCCGAGGCCGCGCAGCGCAACTTCCTTCGGGAATTCGAAGATGCTGATCACGTGGTCCGTGCCCCCGTCGAGCGCGAATTCGTGCAACTCGGTATAGTGCAGGCCCTCTCCCTTCGCCAGGTTCCACCGCCCGGTCTTCTCGCCGCGGTTCAGCAGGTAGAATATCGGCGTCTGCTCGAAGTTGCGTTCCGTCTCGCTGCCATGTTCGGCGGTTTCGATGATCGTGACGCCGCCGCGCGAGAAATTGGCCGATACGCCGCGATACATCGGGTGAAGCGACGGCATCCTGATGCTCGCCCGCCAGATCGGAAATCCCTCCGCGATCAGGCGTTCGCACAGGCCGGTGACGAGATCGCCGATATGCTCGCTGGTGATTCCCTGCTCTATAAGCCAATGAATATGATTGATAATTTTGGAAACCTCCGCATGAGCCGGCGCGATCTTATGACGGAAAATCGGGCAAATCGGCGACAACGCCGAACCGGCTGGCTTCATATCGATTGATAGCCGCGCCAAGCCGATATTTCCAGCCGTCAACGACGGAAAGTCCCTTCATCGGCAAGCCGGCGTCACAACGCCTGCGGGCATCGCCGCTCACATCCTGACGGTCATGCCGCCATCGACAGTCAGGACGTGGCCATTGACGAAGGAGGCGGCGGCGCTGGCGAGATAGAGCGCCGCGCCGGCGATTTCATCGGGGCGTCCCCAGCGCTGGACCGGGATGCGCTGGCGTACGAAGGGCATGAGTTCCTCGTTTGCAGCCATTGCCGCGTTCGTCTCGGTGGCGAACCAGCCGGGCGCAATCGCATTGCTGGTAATTCCGTAGGGGCCGAATTCGACCGCCATGCCGCGCATCAGGCCGGTGAGACCCTGCTTGGCCGCGGGATAGACACAGTCGCCGGGCATCACGACATGACCGCTGATCGACGTCACCGCGATCAGACGGCCGTAATTGCGCCGCTTCATCAGCACGGCGGCGTCGCGTGAAAGCGTCATCGCCGCGGCGAGATCCGTGTGCAGCAGCTCGATGATGGCGTCATCGTCGAATTCGGCGAGCGGCCGCCTGTCCCGGGCGCCGACATTGTTGATCAATATATCGAGACGACCGTGGGTCTTTTCGATATCGGCCATCAATGCACGCTGCGCCTTACGGTCGGCGACGTCGAACACGGCAGCCTCCGCCGTGCCGCCCGCGGCGCGAATGGCCGCCACGGCATCGTCCAGCGTTGCCGCCGTGCGTCCGGTGACGATCAGATGCGCGCCGGCTTCGGCAAGGGCGCGCGCCATCTCGAAGCCGAGGCCACGGCCGCCGCCGGTCACGAGCGCGACCTGATCCGCCAGGGAAAATCTATCCAATATGCTCATGGTTCATCGCCCTCGACCGGATTCTCGCTGGGAGAATTAATGGACTCAGTCAACTAATTTGGCAAGTGTGGATCGGCGGTCGGTAAACACCAGTTCCCTGCTTCGAGCATCTCCTCTTTCGAAAGACGCCCACCTCTCCTCCTTCATTCCTGTGCTTGTCACAGGAATCCAGCCACGGCGCGTCTGCGCCGTGAATGACTCTTTCCCAAGCAAGGTGTCTCTCGCACCCAGGGACCTGGGCGCACTGGATTCCTGTGACAAGCACAGGAATGAGGAGGAAAGGTTAGGCGCCTCTGATCAACCGTTTATACCGCAGGGGGACGGCCTTCCAACCGGCGCAAGACGGATCGGCGATCCCCGGCACATTCCATCCCTACTCCAGCAACCCCGCCAACCAGCGCGCATCGAGGTGACGCTCCAGTTCCCCGGCGATCTCGTCCAGCGCCCGCTCCACGCTCTCGCGGTAGTTCCTCCGCTCGCCCGCTAGCCCGAAGCTTTCAAGCAGCCTGGCCCGGTAGGCATCGCTGCCGAAGAGCCCGTGCAGGTAGGTTCCCATGATCCGGCCGTCCGCCGACACCGCCCCGTCGGGCGCGCCGTCGACGATGGCCGAAGGCCTGGTGCAATCCGGGCCGCGGGTGATGCCGAGATGGATCTGGTAGCCGGAAAGCGACGCGTCATATTCGGTCGAGCGGGCCTGGCTGTTGCGCACGGTCTTCTCAGGCGCCATCTCGGTTTCGACATCGAGAAGCCCGAGCCCCGGCGTCTCCAGGCTGCCGCCCTCGAGCCCAAGCGGATCGTGCACGGTGCGGCCGAGCATCTGGTAGCCGCCGCAAATGCCGATCACCCGGCCGCCGCGTCTCACATGCATGTCGAGATCGCGATCCCAGCCCTCGGCCCTAAAATCGGCAAGATCGGAAATCGTCGATTTCGAACCGGGAAGAATGACGAGGCCGGCATCGGCAGGCAGCCGTTCGCCCGATCCCACGAAGACCAGTTCGACATCCGGCTCGGCGCGCAGCGGATCGAGATCGTCGAAATTGGCGATGCGCGGCAGCACCGGCACGGCGATCTTCAAGGCACCTGCGCCCCCCTTCGCCAGCCGTTCGAGCACGACCGAATCCTCGGCCGGCAGACGCGCGGCACCTGCCAGCCACGGCACCACCCCAAAGCACGGCCAGCCGGTGAAGCCTTCGATGGCGCGGATGCCGTCATCGAAGAGCGAGACGTCGCCGCGGAACTTGTTGATGATATAGCCCGCGATCATCGCCCGGTCGTCCGCATCGAGGATCGCATGCGTGCCGACGAGCGACGCGATGACGCCGCCCCGGTCGATATCGCCGACCAGCAAGACCGGCACATCAGCCCGTGTCGCAAAACCCATATTGGCGATGTCGCCGGGCCTCAGATTGATTTCGGCCGGCGATCCGGCGCCCTCGACGATGACGAGATCGGCGCCATCGGCCACTTTTTCGAAGCTTTCGAGCACTGCGCCGAGCAGTTGGGGTTTCAACCGTTGATAGTCCCGCCCCTTGGCCTGTCCGAAGACCCTGCCCTGGACGATGATCTGGCTGCCGTTTTCCGATTGCGGCTTCAGCAGCACCGGGTTCATGTGCACCGAGGACGGCGTGCGGGCGGCAAGCGATTGCAGCCACTGCGCCCGGCCGATCTCGCCGCCGTCATCGGCGACCGCCGCATTGTTCGACATGTTCTGCGGCTTGAACGGACGGACGATGCGCCCGCGATTGGCCGCCAGCCGGCAGAGCCCCGCGACCAGCACCGTCTTGCCGACATCCGAGCCGGTTCCCTGCAGCATGATCGCTCTTGCCATGGCGGCCGCCTTTCGTTGAGGCGAGGCCTACAATGCGCGCCAATCCCGGGTCAAGGCTTTGCAGGGCCTCGGAATGCTCACGCCCAAAAACGCGAAAACCGCGCATGGCCTTAGCTCTGCGCGGTTTGCCGAAAACGCTGGCGCCTTCGCCCTCTACACGGCGAATCTCGCTTTCTCCGGTACGCACTACCTGAACCAGAGAAGCAGCGGTTGTTCCGGCTGCGACCCCACTGATAACGGCACATTCTTACCGGAGAGTTATTGAAGACTTACGCAAATGTTAATTTTGACTTTTTTTGGCATTTCCGTCGATTTTTCTGCCGACGTTCCCTCGCCCGTGGCGAGCCCCATCGGCGGCTCCATTTCAGGGCTATTGACATAAATTCTTCGAATTCAATCATTTAGTCACGCAACCATGAGCAGAAGACGGTTGATTTCTGCGAGCGAACGCGTAGGCTTGGCCAAAATGCGCCATTGTTGAACATGACCTGCGACCCGCCGCCGAAGCCGCAAGGATGAACGGCGTCCGTGAACAGGAAGGCCTGTTGCGCCATCGCCCGGCAGGCACCCTCCCTTTCGGGCGCCGCAAAGCTTGTGACGATTTTTCGAGACCGGCGGCGCGTCCGAGCAACGAAAATTCGGGGAATGACGATGAAGACGCTTCTGATTTCGGCCGTCTTTGCCGCGGCTTTTTCCATTGCTGCGCCGGCGGCCGCCGCCGACTGCGGCCAGGTGTCGATCGCCGAGATGAAATGGGCCTCGGCCGGCATTGCGGCAAACTTCGACAAGATCATCCTGGAAAAGGGCTATGGCTGTTCCGTCACCATCGTCGACGGCGACACGCTGCCGACCTTCGCCTCGATGAACGAGAAAGGCACGCCCGACATCGCTTCGGAATATTGGATCAATTCCGTCAGGGCCCTGCTCGATCAGGCCGTCAAAACCGGCCGGCTGGTGCAGGGCGCCGAGATCCTTGCCGATGGCGCCGTCGAGGGCTGGTTCATCCCGAAATTCATCGCCGACGCCAATCCCGACATTCGCTCGGTCGAGGATGCTCTGAAGCATCCCGAGCTTTTTCTCGGCGAGGATCCATCCAAGGGCGCAATCTACAATTGCCCGGCCGACTGGAGCTGCCACATATCGACCACCAACCTTTTCCGGGCGCTTGCCGCCGACAAGAAGGGCTTCGAACTCGTCGAGACCGGCAGTCCCGAACAGCTCGACGCGTCGATCGCCCGCGCCTTCGAGAACAAGGTCGGCTGGCTCGGCTATTACTGGGCGCCGACCGCCATCCTCGGCAAATACGACATGACGCGCCTGAGCTTCGGCGTCGGCCATGACAAGAGCGAATGGGACGGCTGCACCGCCGTTGCCGGCTGCGCCAGGCCCCAGATCAATTCCTACCCGGTCTCGCGCGCATTCACGCTGATGACCAGATCCTTCGCGAGCCGCGCCGCGCCGGTCACCGCCTATCTCAAGACCCGCAAATGGGACAATGCGACGATCAACCAGGTGCTCGCCTGGCAGGACGAAAACCGCGAAAGCAACGAGAATGCCGCGATCCACTTCCTGCGCAATTACGAGAGCCTTTGGACGAAATGGGTGCCGGCCGATGTAGCCGAGAAGGTTAAGGCAAGCTTATAAACGCAGGGAGACGATCAACGACCGGACGATTCGAGATGACTGGCAACGTTCCCTTTCCCGACCGCGATACCGTTGCGGAAAAGCTCGCCGCGCTGCAGGAGCCCGATAAATCCTATCTGACGCTCCTCATGGAAAATGCCGCCCAGGACGATAATCTGCTCGAGGGCTTGCGCCGCCACCTCGATCTTGCCGCGGGCTCGCGTTTCCTGAACTCGCTGAAACTCGAAAATCTTGGATTGTGGCTCGGGACCCAGGCGCCGGACCGCCTGCAAATCCGGCTGATGGAAACGGCCCGTTCCAGCCAGCACCCCGCCTACCAGGCCTTCCGGACCGGCCTCAGCCGATCCGGCGGCCTCGAAAAGGCATACCCCCCGGCCGTCCGATAAGACGGACCGGATCCCGGCCACTCGCCAGAGTGGTCCGGTTTCAGGCCTCAGCCAGCCTTGTCAGCCCGGCATTACCGACCGATCACTTCCGCGCAGCGCGATCAACCGAACGCCCGGCATCCTGCGTGGCGTTGACGGCGTTTGCCGTATCCTTTCCCATGCCGCGGATCGTATTGCCGCAGGAGGAAAGAGCGAGAAGAACCATGAAGGCTGCGGCAATTTTGGCCGTTGTCGTCATTTCGAATATCCTTGTTTGAAATCAACCCCGAACGGCACTCATGCCATCCGCGCCGATAACGCACAAGGGAACAAAAGGTTCAGCGTCTGAAGGATCCTCAGGCGGCGACCGCCTTGGCTCTTTCGGCGAATTCGCCGCGAATGCTGTCCGCCACCGTCTCGATCGGTCCCGACATCTGCGAGGCGGTCAGCAGCCGGATGTCGAAGGAGCCGAGTTCGGGCAGCCCTTCCTGCAGGCCGAGGATCGTCATGTCCTCGCTGACATAGGACAGCGGCAGCGGCGCGATGGCAAGATCGGAGATCACGGCGGCGCGCTGCGCCATTGTATGGCCGCTGAGATAGGCGACGCGATAAGGCCGCTTGTTGCGCTCGAGCTGGGCGAGCGCCTCCTGCCGCCAGATGCAGCCGTCCTCCCAGATCGAGATCGGCAGGGGATCGCGCCGATGCGCCGAACCGCACCTTGCGCCGGCCCAGACCAGCCGTTCGCGGAACACCACCTCGCCGCCGGTCGGGAACGGCCGGGTGGCGCAGTTGATGAGTGCCAGATCGAGCCGCTGTTCCTCCATGCGCTTCTTCAAGCCGACGCTCATGTCGATCGTCACGTCGACCATGATGCCGGGATAGCTTTCCGCGAAGCTCTTCAGGATTCTCGGCAGCAGCCGCTCGCCGATATCCTCGGGCGCGCCGAGTCTCACGACGCCGGTCAGCTCCGGCATGATGAAGCGAGACACCGCCTCGTTCGAAAGCGCCAGTATGTTGCGCGCGTAGGAGAGCAGCATCTCGCCATGGCGCGTCAGCGTCACCGAGCGGGCGTCGCGCAAAAACAGCGTCGCACCGAGCTGTTCCTCGAGCTTCTTGATCTGCATGGAGACCGCCGAAGGCGTGCGGAAGACCGCTTCGGCGGCGGTGGAAAAATTGCCCGTCTCGGCGATGGCGACGAAAGTGCGCAGCACATCGTTGTCAAGCAAAGGAATGGGACGGCGAAAGGGTAGGCTCATCGTCGCATCTTTCAATTTTTCTGATTTATAAAGCCATATCATTTTGTTTGATTGAATGTCAATCGGCCCCCATAGTTTGCGTATCGGCAACTGATGCAGCAAAGGAGGCCGGACATGGCACAAACAAGCACATGGAATATCGTACAAGCCCTCTCCGCGTTCAAGTCACGCCGGCGCAGGGACGCGAACCATGAACATGCGCTGCGGGAATTGAAGCGATTCCCGTCGCACCTGATGGCGGATTGCCAGCGCGAAATTGAATTGCCCCTGCTCGGCGGCGCTGCTCGGCCGAGGCGGGCTCTGAGGATCGTGGAATCGCCGAGCCGCGCCTAAGGCGCGGCTCTATCGATGGCGATCCTCTACGGACTTCCATGAGAGCAGCACATTGTCGGCGCATCGTCGCTTAGTGGTGCACGTAGTCAGTTAGCTTCCTCATCCGAAAGCTGCACCGCAAGCCTCCAGCTGGTCTCCTCGAACCAGCAGACGCCCTGCTCACATCCCGCCGATGAGCTTGAAGGCGATGATCCACATCGTCAAAGCGACGAGCGTCTCCAGCATCCGCCAGGACGCCGGCTTCGAGAAGATCGGCCGCAGCCAAGTCGCACCATAGCCGAGGGCAAAGAAGAACAGGAAGGAACCTGTCATCGCGCCGGCGGCAAAAGAGGCCTGCTGGCCAGGGTAGCGCGTCGATATCGTGCCGAGCAGCACCACCGTATCGAGATAGACATGCGGATTGAGCCAGGTAAGCGCGAGGCAGGTCGCAAGCGTCTGGCGAAAGCTCGCCGTCTTTGCTTCCGCCGCCGTGAGAGTGGCGGATGACCGCAGAGCCGAATAAAGGCTCTTGGCTCCGTACCAGGCCAGAAACGCCGCGCCTCCATAACGCATGACCGGATCGAGCCAGGGCAGCAGGCTCGCGATCTGCTGGAGGCTGGTCACCCCGAGCAGGATCAGGGCCGCATCCGACAGTGCGCAGGTGAGGCACACGGCGAAGACATGTTCGTTGCGCAGCCCCTGGCGAAGGATGAAGGCATTCTGCGCCCCGATCGCCACGATCAGGCTGAGGCCCATCATCAGGCCGGTGAAATAGATCGGAAAACTCATCTGGTCGGCAATGCCCCGCGCTTCGGTGAGGTTGCGATAGCGCCGGCGGCTGAATTAGTCTAATTAATCGATCTTACCTGAATTAAGCGAAACTAATCCATGCTCGACTATCCCGCCCTTCGCGCCGTCGCAACCATCGTCCAGACCGGCAGCTTCGAGCGAGCCGCCGCCATCCTCAACGTCACGCCCTCGGCGATCTCGCAGCGCGTCAAGCAACTCGAAGAGCGTCTCGGCACCGTCCTCATCGTCCGGGGCACGCCCTGCACGGCCACCGAAAAGGGAGAATGGCTCTGCCGCCATATGGAAAATGTCGGCATGCTGGAGGCCGAACTCTTTGGCCAGTTGCCGGCCCTCATCGATCCCGCCGAGCCGCTGCAAAGGGTGACGCTGCAGATCGCCACCAATGCCGACAGCCTCGGTACATGGTTCGTGGAGGCCATGGCGAATTTCGCCAAGAGCTCTTCCTATCTGCTGAACATCGCCGTCGACGACCAGGACTACACCGCCGAATGGCTGCAGCGCGGCCGGGTGATCGCGGCCGTCACCAGCCTGGAAAAGCCGGTCCGCGGATGCCGGCGCTTTGAACTTGGCGTTCTGCGCTACCAGGCCACGGCAACACCCGAATTCGTCGCCCGCCACTTCCCCCATGGCGTCACCGCCGAGGCGATCCGCAACGCGCCCGCCCTGACCTTCAACCAGAAGGACAGGTTGCAGACCAGCTGGGTGCGGCAGACATTCGGAGCCGATCTCGATTATCCCACCCATTGGCTGCCGTCGCCGCAGAGTTTCGTCGAGGCCACGCTCTCGGGCATAGCCTGGGGCATGAACCCGATCCAGCTGACCCGCGACCATCTCGCATCGGGGCGGCTGGTGGAGCTCGTTCCCGACACCCCGCTCGACATTCCGCTCTACTGGCAGATCAACCGCCTCGCCGCCGACCGCCTGGCGGAGCTGACGCGCGAAATCGTCACGGTGGCGAAGCGCCGTCTTTGATCGCCATTACCGCACGATCAAACGTAAGCCGTGCGGCTGCCGAACTCGCTGGTCTCGTCGAAATTCTTCGTGCCGATACGCTCGCTCTCGCCGGAGAATTCTCCCGGAGCAGCATTGGGCTTAGACGCGGCAGATGCCTGGCTCTTGCCGCTCTCGGAGGCTTCGAGCTTGGCGATCTTGGCCTCCAGCGCCTCGATCGCCTTCTCGATCGTGGCCTTCTCCTCTTCGTCCTGCGTCTGCGACAGCGCCGCCTCCTTTTCGGCAAGCCGCACCTCGAGAGAGGCAAGCTGATCCGAAGAGCTGGAAGACGAGGTCGAAGCGGACGAACTCAGAATGGTGGATGCCGAACCGGAAACTGCGCTGACCATGGGATGACCTTCGATGATGAGAGGTCATCCTTCTAGGTCGCGAATCGTAAATGCCCGATAAATAAAGTACCAATTGGTACCTATTTTATTTGCAGCGACCCGCACCAGCGTTGCCTTCAGGCGATCGCCATGATCTCCAGCTCCTGGCCGCCGCTTTCCACGGCATCGCCGACAGACTTGCCCATCAGCAGCCGCGCCACCGGCGACACGTAGGAGATCGATCCGGCCTTGGGATCGGCTTCGTCCTCTCCGACGATGCGATAGGTCTGCACGCGTCCGTCGTCGCGGCTGAAGGTCACCGTGCTGCCGAAGGCGACGATGTCGGTCGATGCCGGTTGAGGCATGACCTGCGCGGTGCGAAGTCTCGCCGCGAGGTAGCGCAGATCGCGCACGGGACCCGCCGTCTGCCGCCGCTTCTCGTTCACGTCTTCGATGGTGCTGGCGGCCTCATAGGCCTCGCGCGCCTGCTGGAACTGTTGCTCCAGAGCCTTCAAGCCGGCTTCGGTCACGAGGTTCGGATGCGGCGAAACCGGTCGGTCGGGCAGCAGGGTTTCCGACGCGGTTTCGAAACTCTCTTCCTTGGTGAAGGCGACGGCCAATTCTATACTCCGTTGTGAACGCGATGCTTATTGCTGACGGGCGGTGGCCCGCATCCGGTACATACATACACCCGCTGCCGGCAAACCGCCAATCACGCCGCATCGGCAAGAGGAACGTCCCGCGCCGCCTGGCGTTTTAGACCCGTGACAACAGCGGCCGAGGAGGATCGATGCCTGGCGAACGGCACAAAGCCCGCGACACATTCAGGAGCGAAACATGCTTTCGATCCTGACCGAGGCCATGCCGCTGACCCCGAGCTGGTGGGATATCGGCGCGCGCATGGCGCTGACGGTGATCGCCGGCGGCCTCATCGGCCTCGACCGCGAGCGCGGCGGTCATGCGGCCGGCTTCCGGACGACGATCCTGGTGGCGCTCGCCGCCTGCCTGGCGATGATCCAGGCGAACCTGCTTCTGTCGACCTATGGCAAAACCTTTAGTTACTTCACGCAGATGGACGTGCTGCGCTTTCCCCTCGGCGTCTTGACCGGCGTCGGCTTCATCGGCGGCGGCGCGATCCTGAGACGCGGCGACACGATGACCGGCGTCACCACGGCCGCCACCATGTGGTTCATGACCGTTGTCGGCCTGTGCTTCGGCGGCGGCCAGATCGTCACCGGAACGATCGCGACCGCCGTCGCCTTCGTCGTCCTGTCGCCGATGAAGCGCCTGGATACCTGGCTGCGCTGCGAACGCAAGGCAACGCTCGTCATCTATGGTTCGAGTTCCTCCATTGCCGATCTCTCGAAGCTGCTCGAGCCTCTCGGATGCAGCGCATCGTTCGGCTCGCTGAAACGGACCGACGACGACCGCACAGCGCTGGGGTTCGAGCTGCGATGGCTCGCGAAAGATCCAGATGCATCCGCCCGCGCGATCCTGGCCGCCGTCTCCGAAGCGCATGAGGTGGCGGAATTTTCGATGCAATCGACGACGACCTGAGCCGAGTGAGCCGTCACGCCGTCTATTTCGAGGCATGCTCCGGCTTGCCCTTTCGCTTGGTCGAGGCGAATTCTTCGAGCTGCTTTTCGCTCATGGATTCGACCATCTGCTTCGAAGCACCTTTCAGCTCCTTCTTCGGCGTTTCGCCGCGTTTGGCCGAGAGCGCGGCACCCGCGGCCTTTTGCTGGGCTTTCGACTTGGCTGGCATATCGATCTCCTTCGCGCCGTCAAAGCTTCCTGAGTTCGTCGGGCTTGTGCGCGGCTCGCTTTCCCGATTTGTCGCTTTCGACGATATATTGCGGGTACGCCGCCGATGCCTTCACCTTGTGTCCCTTGATCCTGGTCGGGCTGGTCTGCTTCCTGACCACCCTGCCCTTGGTCTTTCCCTGGCTGGTATCCCAGCTCACTTCGTCGCCCGCCTTCAATTGCTTTGTCATGGAGGCTCCTTGCGGTGAAGGGCTGCGGCCGAAGCCGCAGCCGATCGCGCGTCAGTTGATGGTTGCCCACTGGCTGCGAACATCACGCGCATTCTTCGACAGGTGAACGTGAGCGTCGACATGGTCGACCCAGTCGAGCGGAATCAGGTGATGCTTGCCGTCCTCGGAATCGGTCTTGGTCAGCTTGATCCGGGTGGGGCCGTCGAGATGATCGACCGTCCCGACATGGGTGCCGTCGGCTGCTCTGACTTCCATATGTTCACGAATCTGATCTGCGGAAATCATCGTTTCCTCCTTTGCATAACTGGCAGTTACCAGGCCGCAACGATGGGGAACGGAGATGGTTCCAAGGCCTTTTGTCACGCCCGCTATTACGCCGGCCGCCCACGCGCGATCATTCAATCTCGTTGATGTTATCCATAAGCTCTATTCGTTTGAATGATGAGTTGCGCAGGCCCATATTAGCATCATGGACATGGACGAACCTCCCACCGACCCCATGCCCAGACCCTAAAGAAAGGAACCGGAAATGACCACGCTCACCTATCGGGGCAGCGGCAAGCACCTCACCTCAGGCAGAGGCCACTTCGATCTGGTCGATTATGCCCACAGGCTCGTCCTCGCCTGGACGCGCTGGCGGACTGCCCGCGAAATCGAAGCCATGCCCTTCGACATCCGCAAGGACATCGGCTGGCCGAGCACGGACGACAGCAAACACCGGACCATGTAATGAATGCGACATTCCTCCCGAGATGAGGGCGGCGTCTGCTTCGTGCAACGCCGCCTTTTTCGTCTCAAACGTAGCATTTGCTCCGTCGGATGGGCGCATTATCCCTTCAGCAGTGACCTCTCGCACGAGCGTGTGAGGTAGAAGCGCCCCTGGCAGCTGTGCCGCCCGCGCTAATCTGTTACAATCACTCCCAACGGCTGACTCTGTCTGTTTTCCTGGTAAATGCCGAAGCAAATGATTTTGCGCGGAACTTGAGCAGCGTCAGGCGACCCTCAGCGCTGCGCGTGTAGACAAGCTCTGAATCGCCGACATAGCGATTCCACAGCTGAGCAAAATATATGGCATCCTCCTTTTTTCGGCCGATGATCGAAGGGAGCGCGTGATAATCCACCCGCTTCCACCGCCAGAGTTTTGACGACCTGACGAGAATGTAGCGGGGATTCTGTGGGGGGACGAGGACTTCCCGCAGGGCGTCGAGAAAGCGGGATCGTTCGATTGTCGTGGCACCCTCTAGCCGACAGTAAATGATGCCGTTTTGGTCGAGCGTCGCCTTGACGCTTACCTTTCCCAGCTCCGTCCTTATGACCCCCATATGATGCAGCGTCTCCAGGACGGTTGTCCCAACCTGCTTCATGCTCCCTTCCAATGAGCCGTTCCTAAGCAGCAACCGGCTAGCTTTGAACGCACCCGGCAAACAGAAGATGGCCAGCAACGCGAAGACAACGAATAGGACCGACTCCAGTTGTTGCAGCGATCGAATATCGATCACCTCAAAGCCCTGCAGGAATCCATCCAAGATCAGGCCGGCGAGCGCGGCACTCTGCGCAAAGAGAAATTTTGTCGTGTTCCAGTTAACCAGTCCCTTGGGAGTATAGTTGCTCTCCAATGTTTCCTGCATCCTGGCAACAGCGCGTTTGCTGTGCAGCGCGCTATGCCAGCGGGCTTTTAGCGCCTTACGGTCGGTGGCCCGCCGTTCCATCATCTTGTTGATGTCGTCGACACCGCGCGCGTCCCACCGCGCTGTGCCTAGCATCAATCGTTGAAAACCGCTTTCGATCAGCGGAAGCTCACCGAAGGACAATCCCTCAAAGGCATAAAACCGGCGTTTCAGCGCATCGACGTCGCTACCCAGGTCTATTGTCATGGTGTCAAACGGATCGGGCGCTTTTCTGTCGGTCGATTTCCTCCCGAAGTGCAGCGGGATTCTCTGCTCGAGCTTTTCAGGGTCGATGACTGCCAGATGCCAGACGTTGGCAGCCTTCTGAGGCGCTTGAGGGTCGATGCGAATGGCGCGGCCCCGCATCTGATTGGAAAGCACATATGATCCTACCGTACTTGCTAGGATCAAGGTGTTTACGGAGGGTGCGTCCCATCCTTCGCCCAGCAAAGCCTGGGTGCCGACCAGGACCGTGATCCCGCCCCGGCCGAACAGTTCGGTGATCATATGGACGATATTGCGGCTCCGCTCGCCCGCGAGTTCCACGCTGACGAAGCCGGCGTCGAACGCGGCCTGCTGATAGCGGATATGCTCCGCACCTATGCTAAGATCGTCTGCGATCTCATCGAGAATTCCTTTCGATCCCGCCGGAATGAGAACCAGGCTCCCGGTCAGAATTCCAAGCTTGAGATCAAGTCCGGACCGCCGCAAGGTCTCAAAGATAGGCACCACACCCATTCTCTCGATAGGCGGAACGTCTGCGGGCCCGGTGGGCAACATATCCTTCCTTATATAGTCGGAAAGGATAACCATACGGAGTTCGTCACGTATCGACGCGCTTTCGAGCCGGGCGATATCGACGATCGCGTTGAGCTTGCTCACGCTCGAGACCAACAGCTTCTGAACCGATCGTGGATCGGTCAGTCGCACTTTGCCGTGCTCCACGGCCTTGATTTCCCTCAGCCTGTCTTGTTGGTAGCGGATTGTCCGCTCCGCGTCTTGGAAATCATCGCGATAGGTGTAGATGACGCCGTTCAGCAATACCTCTATCCATTCAAGCGTCAGATCCGGTATTTCCCGCGCCTTGACGCCGAGAATGTCGAGAGTCGATTGCGGCAGGTCGACATATTGCGCATTCAGGAAGATCAGCATGCTGGAGAAAAAGCGGGCATCATCCAGTATATGCTCCACATTTTCGATCGGCTGCATAATCCACGGGTGATGCAGAATTGTCTGCTTGAATTCTGCGCTCTCGAGCAGCGTTTCGACGAAGTCAGCGATCTGCGCGCGAAACTCCGCGAGTTTCTGTGCTTCCAGCGCACTTGGCAGGCTGAAATGGACATAGTCCTGATGGGGGCAAAGGTCGCCTTGCAGTACGAGTTCAGGCACGGAAATTTCACCGTCTATCGGCCCGCAAAGCGCCTGATAGCGGTCCCATTCCTGCGGATCGACATCGTATGGAGGCGTAGCTGTCAGCGCGACGACGGTCGGTTTGCCCAATGCTTCCTTGAGCATCGTTAGGGCCTTCCACCACTCGTTTCTAAGATGGTGCGCTTCATCGAGCACAAGCGTGCGAACGTTCCCTTCACGCAGCTTCGCGATGATTTTCTTTCTCGCCTTCTCCGTCTCCTGTTTGCCTGCTTCGACGGATTGTGTCCGGTCGTTGTCCTCCTCTTCGCTGTCGACGATTTCTTCTTCAGATGCACGGCCCGAAAACGCTGCATGCAGAGCCTGATAGGTAATGATCGTGACGGTGCCAGGCGCCCTTACATCATGGGAAATCCAATCCGGTGCAGCAACGTCAGCGGGTAGGAACATCGCACGCAGCCGCTGCGCCCATTGATCCCGGATGGTCTTGCTCGGGGCCAGGATCAAAGTCGCTTCGCCAAGCCTGCGCATCACCTCAAGGCCTAAAATCGTTTTGCCTGAGCCGGGTGCTGCGACGATATGCAAACCATCATCGCCTATGAGATTTGCCAGATCATCAAGTATCTTCTGCTGATATGCTCGCCACGTGCCCTGAAAAGCGAGGTTTCTCATTCAATGCTGCCTTTGGGATAATAGGCGACGAGTCGTCGCGAAAGTTACGATTGAAATTATTGAGCAGCACTGCACCATCTTAGCTTGAGTCATGCAACGCCGGTTATGCCTCGCGCACGTCTTTTGACGAAATTGCAGCGGCATCGCACGGGCACCGGACCATGTAATGAATGCGACATTCCTCCCGAGATGAGGGCGGCGTCTGCCTCGTGCAACGCCGCCTTTTTCATTTCAGGACGATCGAATTCAGAGCCGCTTCCATCCCAAATTTCCGCCGCCGACACATCTTTGCTCCATCCGGCTCCCGGCTTGACGGCCGTCAGACCAGTCAAATCGCGGTCAATGTCGCATATTTGCTCTTCACGGCCGCATTTTTCCATGCCAGTGTCGCTTTCAGGACATCGGCGCGACGCATTCCGCGCAACGAATATGTCATCGTCCCTCGAGCATGGATTTCGCTATGAACAGGATGCAGATCAAGAAGCGTTCGCTGGTCTTCTTTATGGTACCGCAATTCACCATGCTGCCCTTCTCGGCGGCCGTGGACACCTTGCGCATCGCCAATCGCATGCTCGGCTACCAGGCCTACACCTGGCGGCTCGCCTCCGTTGACGGAGACAAGGTCTATTCTTCCTGCGGCATCGGCATCGAGGCGAATTCCTCGCTTGCCGAGGAGCGCCGTCATCTCGGCGGCGAAAACCGGCCCGGCATGGTGCTGGTCTGTTCCGGCATCGATATCGAAGAGTTCAACAACAAGTCGGTCAATGCCTGGCTGCGCGAATGCTACAATCGCGGCGTCGCGGTCGGCAGCCTCTGTACGGGCGCGCATGTGCTTGCCCAGGCCGGTCTCCTGAACGGCAAGCGCTGCGCCATTCACTGGGAGAATCTGCCGGGCTTTTCCGAAGCCTTTCCGCAGGCGGAGGTCTACGCCGATCTCTATGAGGTCGACGGCAACCTCTATACCTGCGCCGGTGGCACCGCCTCGCTCGACATGATGCTGAACCTCATCGGCGAGGATTTCGGCGAAAGCCTGGTCAACCGCATCTGCGAGCAGCACCTGACCGACCGCGTGCGCAACCCGCATGACCGCCAGCGCCTGCCGCTGCGCGCCCGCCTCGGCGTCCAGAACGCCAAGGTCCTGTCGATCATCGAGCTGATGGAAGGCAATCTTGCCGAGCCGCTGTCGCTGATCGAGATCGCCGACGGCGCCGGCCTCTCGCGCCGCCAGATCGAGCGGCTGTTCCGCCAGGAAATGGGCCGCTCGCCTGCCCGCTACTATCTGGAAATCCGCCTCGACCGCGCCCGCCACCTGCTGGTGCAGTCCTCCATGCCCGTCGTTGAAGTCGCCGTCGCCTGCGGCTTCGTCTCGGCCTCGCATTTCTCCAAGTGTTATCGCGAACTCTACCATCGCTCTCCGCAGCAGGAGCGCGCCGAGCGCAAGATGACCATGGCGACGGCAAGGCAGGCGGTCGCGGCTTGAGGCGACCGCAGCACGGGAAGCTGACCCCTTCCTTCGTCATGCTCGGCCTTGTGCCGAGCATCTAACCACGGGTTGATAGGGCAGCAGATCCTCGGCACAAGGCCACTGC
>NZ_NWSX01000064.1 GCF_002531825.1 Rhizobium sp. J15
GCACCCACGCGCCCTTCGGCCAATGGAGGACGCAGACCTTCATCGCCGGGCTGCACTGCCACGGCCTGACCGCACCTTGGATCGTCAACGCACCAATGAACCGCCGCATCTTCGAAACCTGGATCGAAACGCAGCTCGTCCCGACACTGTCGCGCGGCGATGTCGTCATTCTCGACAATGTCGCCTTCCACAAAAGCGAGCGAGCCGAGCAATTGGTTAAGGCAAAAGGCGCGTGGCTCCTCTTCCTGCCCGCTTATTCGCCCGATCTCAACCCGATCGAAATGGCCTTTTCCAAGCTCAAAGCCTTGCTACGAAAACGAGCCGCCAGAAGCTTCGACGCTATCACTCAAGCCCTCGGCGATATCGTCGGCCTCTTCTCAGTCACCGAATGTCGAAACTTCTTTAAGGCTGCAGGTTATGAGGCTGAATAAATGCGACACGCTTTAAATTTAGCCATTCGGTGCAATTACGCAGCGAACTGATTCATGGTGTTGTGTTCGCCGGCGGCCTTGAGCGCCGCCTCTCCGGCGAAATATTCCTTGTGGTCATCACCCAAGTCCGACCCGGCCATGTTCTGGTGCTTCACGCACGCGATACCTTGGCGAATCTCCTGTCGCTGGACGCCGGCTACGTATCCCAGCATGCCACGCTCACCGAAGTATTCCTTTGCGAGGTTATCGGTGGAGAGAGCCGCTGTATGATAGGTCGGCAAGGTGATCAGGTGATGGAAAATTCCTGCACGCCCTGAGGCGTCATGTTGGAACGTGCGAATACGCTCGTCGGCTTCCTTTGCCAGTTCGGTGTCATCGTAGTCGACGCTCATCAATCTTGCGCGATCGTAAGACGAGACGTCCCTTCCCTGTCCCTGCCAAGCATCGAAAACCTGTTGGCGGAAATTCAAGGTCCAATTGAAGGAGGGCGAGTTGTTGTAGACCAGCTTCGCGTTGGGGATCACCTCGCGGACGCGATCGACCATGCCGGCAATCTGTTCGATATGCGGCTTCTCGGTTTCGATCCACAGAAGATCGGCGCCATTTTGAAGGGCGTTGATGCAGTCAAGGACGCAACGGTCCGCCCCCGTTCCTTGCCGGAACTGAAACAGATTGGAGCGCAGGCGCTTCGGTTTCAGGATCTTATCCCCACGCGTAATGAGCACATCGCCGTTCAGGCTTTGCCCGGGTTCGACTTCCTCGCAGTCGAGGTAGGAATTGTACTGGTCGCCGATATCGCCTTCCCTTGCCGAAAACGCAATTTGCTTGGTTAGTCCGGCTCCAAGAGAATCCGTGCGAGCGACAATGATCCCGTCGTCGACGCCCAACTCCAGGAAGGCGTACCGGAGTGCGCGAATTTTTGCCACGAAGTCCTCGTGCGGGACCGTTACCTTCCCGTCCTGATGGCCGCACTGCTTCTCGTCCGAGACCTGGTTTTCAATTTGCAGGGCGCATGCTCCTGCCTCGATCATTTTCTTGGCTAAGAGATAAGTAGCCTCGGCATTGCCAAAGCCAGCGTCGATATCGGCAATGATCGGCACGACATGCGTCTGGAAATTATCGACTGAAGCTCGCAACTGGCGTTCGCGTACGGTATCGCCGGCCGCACGCGCTTTGTCGATCTGGCGGAACAAGTCTCCCAGTTCGCGCGCATCCGCTTGCCGAAGAAAGGTATAAAGTTCGTCGATGAGTGCAGGCACACTCGTCTTCTCATGCATTGACTGGTCGGGCAGCGGCCCGAACTCGGACCGCAAGGCGGCGACCATCCATCCAGACAGATAGAGGTAGCGGCGATCTGTTGTGCCAAAATGCTTTTTGATCGAGATAATTTTTTGCTGGCCGATAAACCCGTGCCAGCAGCCCAGCGACTGGGTGTATCTCGACGGATCCTGATCGTAGGCCGCCATGTCCTTCCGCATGATTGCGGCGGTGTATTTTGCAATATCAAGGCCAGTCTTAAAGCGGTTCTGCAGCCGCATTCTGGCGATAGCTTCGGACGTCACGCCGGTCCATCTTGCGTTCGACGCTATCAACTGTTCGGCTTCTTCGATAAGTGCTTGGTACGACATTGGTCCTCCGCCGTGTTTAAGTCTCGCACGGGAGAATAAAGCCGAACGAATTGGAATCGAGATGCTCCGATGTCAGTCTGTCAAACTTTACAAACATCTCTTGTAATGTTGTAATGTCAAGATGGAGAAGAATTGGGTTTATCTTGGGCCGAGGCTTCGCCGGCTCCGTCGAGGCCTTGGCCTGACACAGGCCGAGATGGCTGCGGACCTTGAAATTTCGCCATCCTACATCGCTCTGATGGAGCGTAATCAGCGGCCAGTGACCGCCGAGACGCTTTTGCGCCTGGCGAAAGCCTACAAGATTGATTTCTCCGATTTTGTGAATGATGCGGGACAAGATCTGGTCACGCGCCTAAAAAGCGCGGTGAAGGATCCAATCCTGAGCGACATCGATTTTGGTCCGCTCGAGATCGCAGACGTCGCACATAGTTTTCCAGCCTTCGCTGAAGCTATGTTGAGGCTTCATACGGCCTATAAGGAAGAGCAATTTGCGCTGGCCGACAAACGCCAGCATCTCTCAAGCGACGGACGAGCTGTGGAGGCAGATGCCATCGCGACTGTCCGGAGTTTCCTCTCTGCGCGAAGGAATTTCTTTCCGGTCCTGGACGCGGTGTCGGAGAAACTTTCGACTCGAATAAGCGAAGCGGGAGGCTTGGCATCCTACCTTAGCAATCAACACAATCTCAGAGTTCGTCGTCTGCCGCCGGAAGTGATGGTGGGCTCGCTACGGCGCCTCGACTGGCATCGTAGGGAATTGTTGTTGAATGAGGCCTTGGATCAATCGAGCCAAAATTTTCAGATGGCGCTGCAACTTGCTTATATTGAGTTTGAGCAGGAGATCCAGGACACCGTCGATGAAGGCAAATTCGAAATCCAGAATTCAGCCCGGTTAGCGCATAGAGCGATTGCAGCCTATTGCGGCGCAGCTGTCGTGTTGCCCTATGCCGCCTTCGCTCGTGCCGTCGAAACGCGCCGATATGACATCGATGCCCTGGCGCGGCAATTTGGCACGAGTTTCGAGCAGACCGCGCACCGGCTGACGACGCTTCAGAAGCCCGGTCAGGAGCGAATACCCTTCTTTTTTATCAAGGTTGATATTGCCGGCAATATTTCGAAACGCCTGAATACCGGTGCCTTTCCCTTTGCACGGCACGGTGGCGGCTGCCCGCTTTGGACGGTGCATCAGGTCTTCGCCACGCCGCGTAAAGTCATCACGCAGTGGATGGAACTACCTGATGGTCAGCGGTTTTTTTCTATCGCCAGGACAGTTCATTCCGGCGGAGGCGGCTACGGGTTGCCAATTGTAGACCGTGCGATCGCCATTGTCTGTGAGGCACAGTATGCGGATCGTCTGGTCTACTCGAGGGAGCATCCGCAGATGGATAATCCAACTCCGATCGGGATTGCCTGCCAACTTTGCCAGCGGACCGGCTGCACATCCCGAGTTGAACCGCCGATTGGCCGCCAGGTGCTTGCGGACAATTTTCGTAGGACGGAAGCGCCATTCGGTTTTTCCGATACCTGAAGACGCAGGAACATCATTGCTCTGAGGCAAGCCAATCCCATTCCTCGGCAGCCCGAAGGCAGGACTTGTTGCTATTGTGAAAAAAGATCTGCGCCAAGCCTCTCCCTATAAAATGCTTCTCATTTTTTCGGCGCAGTCGCCTATGTTGTGAGGCGCAGGCGGGACCGTACATGCCGCGGAAGTCGTTTTGTGGGCGCCGCTGCCGGGCTCCCGATGGCCTGATCTAAGGCAGGGACGATACCGTTGTCTCAAACGTGCTGAACCCGCTGCAACAGAGCCATGAGTCTGCCCCGGAGTGTGTGTGTGGACTTGTGCTATCCGTTGGACGGATCATATTGGCGTTGCATGGGCTTTGGGGCTGATGGCAATCTCGGCCTAAAGCGAATTCGAAAATTGAAAGCAATTCAATGAACCGACATCTTTCTCTTCCGCGCGATCGGATTTCCGTGCTTCTGCTCGAAGGCATCAGTCAGAGCGCGGTGGACTACTTTTCGTCGTCCGGCTACGTCAATCTCATTCATTTGCCGAAAGCTTTGGATGACAAGGATCTTAAAAGTCATATAGCCGAAGCGCATATTGTCGGAATTCGCTCACGCACACATCTGACGGAGGAAATTTTCAGCTCGGCTAAGAAGCTCCTGGCCGTCGGTTGTTTTTCAGTGGGGACAAACCAGGTCGATCTGGATGCGGCCCGCCGCCGCGGAATCCCCGTGTTCAACGCCCCCTATTCGAATACGCGCTCGGTCGCCGAGCTCGTGATCGGCGAAATCATCATGCTGACCAGGCGGATTTTCCCGCGTTCGGCTTCCGCTCATGAAGGCGGATGGGAAAAATCTGCCGTAGGCAGTCGTGAGGTACGCGGGAAAACGCTGGGAATCGTGGGCTATGGCAATATCGGTTCGCAGCTTGGCGTTCTTGCCGAAAGCATGGGGATGAACGTGCGCTATTTTGATCCCTCGGACAAGCTTCGCCACGGCAATTCAGAATCGATGGCGACGCTCGGGGAACTGCTCGAAATCTCAGATTATGTGACGATGCATGTTCCGGAAACCAGTTCGACGCGAAACATGATTACCGAGGCCGAACTGCGCCGAATGAAAAAGGGAGCGATTTTCATCAACAATTCCCGCGGGACTGTGGTGGACCTTGAGGCGCTTGCGACGGTTCTGAAAGAAGAACATCTCGCGGGCGCGGCTGTAGACGTTTTCCCGAAGGAGCCGGCATCCAACAAAGAGCGCTTCGAAACACCGCTGCAAGGTTTGGATAATGTCATCCTCACTCCGCATATCGGCGGGTCGACCGAGGAGGCCCAGGAGCGCATCGGGATGGAAGTTTCCAGGAAGCTTGTCGAGTATTCCGATGTCGGCTCGACGCTGGGCGCGGTGAATTTTCCTCAGGTTCAATTACCGCCGCGTCCAAATGGCACGCGTTTCATCCATGTTCACGAAAATCGCCCTGGCATTCTAAACAGTCTGAATACGATTTTTTCGGCCCGTGGACTCAATATCGTCGGCGAGTTCCTGCAGACTTACGGCGAAATGGGTTACGTGGTCATTGAAGCCGAGGGCATTAGCCGGGCGGCGGATGACATCCTTGATGAAATTCGCCAGATTCCAGGAACGATACGAGCTCGATTGCTTTACTGACGGAGTGGTTGCAGGCACACCGGCGATTGGTGCTGATCGATGGGAGCACCGCGCGTATACTTTAGGGATTGGATGATGACGGCTGACTGCAGTTGCCCTCCTGAAGCATCGCCACCTTTCATCACCCAAGACAACGACCTTCCTCGTCGCGGTGGACGCTCGAGAAAGCATCACGCACTCTCGGTAATGCGCGAAACCTTTGTTCCGGCACCGGCGATAAAGCCAATGCAGCAAGCGCGATTCTGAAGTTTATCGTCATGTTGGATCCTTTCATGCTTGGGAGGAAAGTGAATGCAGATATAGCCAGCCGCGGTCAGATGCGTTCGATGCGGACCGGATACTCGCCGCGCACCAGAAGCGGATCGAAGCCACTGTCGAAGCGGCCGAGCCGGATCAACCATCCCAGCGGTAGTCCGCGTAGAACAGGGCCAGGTTACCCACGGTTTGAAGTAGCAAGGGTCGCCCGGCTGTTCGTTTCCGAACGGACCGCTACCGTCTTCGGTCAGCTTGCGCGGCAGGTGGACGATCTTTCCGTTTTTGCAGGCGCGACGAGTTCACCGAAATGCGTGCGTTTCTCGAGATCGCCCAGGAGCGGAGTTTCACGCGCGCCGCGCCTCGAAGCTGGGTGTGACGCGGTCGGCCCTCAGTCATACATTCAGCCGCATTTCGAGAGCATCGCCGCCGGGGTCAGCGCGATCAGCGCGTTGCGTGACAAGCCCTCAGGACAGGTCCGGCTCGTCTGTCCAGACGACGCCGTCGACCTGGTGTTCCGTCCGAGGCTGCCGGCGTTTCTGCGAGATTACCCCGATATCACCATCGAACTCATCATCGACAACGGTTTCACAAATATCGTTGAACGCCAGTTCGACGCCGGTGTACGGCTTGGCGAAGCGATTGCGCGCGATATGGTGGCCGTTCGCATCGGCCCCGACGTCTCCTATGCCGTGGTCGGAGCGCCGGTATATTTTGCACGCCGCGCCGTGCCTTCGACCCCGCACGACTTGACGGACCACAATTGCATCAACCTTCGGCTTCCAACATCAGGCGCGCTCTACGCCTGGGAATTTGCAAAGGACGGTCGCGAGTTCAGCGTGCGTGTCGAAGGCCAACTCACGATGAGCAACATAGAACCCGCCATCAATGCCGCTCTTGACGGCGTGGGGCTTTCCTATGTGCCGAGAGATCTCGTGCGACAATACCTTGACGGCGGTCAACTGCAGGAAGTGCTCGCAGACTGGGCCCCAACGTTTCAAGGGTATCATCTCTATTATCCCAGCCGGCGCCATCCCTCCCCCGCCTTCTCTGCCTTCCTCGACGCCTTTCGATATCGGAAAAGATCGCCATGACAGTGTCGAGAGATCCAGCTGGCGCCGGATCTGCATGTGATGCGCGATGATTCAATGATGCATCTGAAAGTGTCGACCTCAATCCTTGCGGAAGACTACGCTTGCGCCCCAGCCGGTCATCGCCGCAAGCGCCACGCCGAACAGGCCGTAGACAAACGGCTGATCGTGCGCTGCGTCGGTGATCGCCTGCTCGAGGCCAGTCTTGACGACGCGAAGCGGCAGGGCTTTCGCGACAACAAACACGCCGTCGCGGAAGAGATAGGCGCGCACAAAATGCACGCCGTTTGGGACGTTGGCCGGCAAGCGCACCGACGCCTTGAACAGGCTCGAACTGATGAACTGCACACCGCCCGGATCGCGCTGGTAGACACCGCTCCCTTCGCGGATGCGTCGATAAGCATTTCGGAATTCGACGAGGTTGCCACGGTCGCCGATCAAGCCAAGCGGTTCCAGGCGCAGATGATCGACCCCGATGCCGGTGTTGGCGATGACCGTCGGCGCCGCGATCGTCTCAACGTCGCGCGTGCTCGCCAGCGAATAGGATTCCGGCACCATCTCGAAAGTCATTGACCGCGTCTTGACCCAGATGCCGAAGACTCGCTCGCTCTTGCGCACCGTCGCATTATCTTTCGGTCCCTCGAGCGAGACGACGACATTGTATTTGCCCTGGGCCAGAAGGCTGGAGTCAAAGCCGTCGATGGCGCCGAAGACCATCAGGTCGGCACCGCGGAAATCGGAGGTAATGGCGATTTCGTCCGTCGAGGTGCCGATCTCGAGCTTTTCGGTAAAGTCGGGCCGCGACTGTGCAGCATCCGCCCGTGCAGCGACACCGAATGCGAAAAGAGCGAGAAGAGCGAGGCGGATCATCTGGAACTACCTACTCCTGAAACGACCGAGTATATGTCCTTCGGTGTGATGACGAGCTCGATCGCAAGTCGGATGCCGACCGCGAGGACGAGTAAGGCCAGAAGCCCCCGCAGTTGCTCGCCCCGCAGACGCTGACCGACGCGCACACCGTATTGCGCACCAATCACCCCGGCGAACATCAGCACGAAGGCGAGCACGATATCGACAGAGTAGTTGGTCGACGCCTGGACGATCACCGTGTAGGCGGAGACGAAGATGATCTGGAACAGCGAGGTTCCGACGACGATATTGGTCGGCATGCGCAAGAGATAGATCATCGCCGGTACCATGATGAAGCCGCCGCCGACGCCCATGACCGAAGTCAGGACACCGATGCAGAAGCCAAGCATGGCGATCGGAATGACGCTCAGGTAGATCTTCGACTTCTTGAAGCGCATCTTCAAGGGCAGCGCATGGATCCAATTGCGGTGCTTGGGCCGGCGTCGCTGCGTCAGCTCGTTTTTGGCCGCCTTGCGCATCGCGCCGATGCTTTCCCAGAGCATCAGGCTGCCGACCACGCTGAGCAGCACGACATAGAGCAGCGAGATCGCCAGGTCGAGCTGGCCGAGGCGGCGCAGGAGCGAGAACAGCCAGACGCCGACAGTCGCGCCGACGAGGCCGCTGCAGAGCAGCACCGTGCCGAGCTTGATGTCGATCGTGCCGCGGCGAAAATGGGTCATCGCGCCCGATATCGACGAGGCCACTACCTGGTTGGCGCCGGTCGCGACCGCGACGACGGGGGGAATGTTGTAGAAGATCAGCAGCGGCGTGATCAGGAAGCCGCCGCCGACGCCGAACATGCCCGACAGAAAACCGACGGCGGCCCCCATGCCGAGGATGATGAGGATGTTCACCGATAGTTCTGCTATCGGCAGATAGATGGACACTGGAGGATCTCACCAAGTGGACGAGGGGCTGCGAGGCGGCTGATATTCACTCTCGAGGGAAGCGCTGCTTCTCCTCGAGCACGTTTAGATCCATGTGGTTCCGCATGTATCGCTCCGAGGCCTTCTGCAGTGGTTGATAGTCCCACGGATAATAGGCGCCGTTGCGCAAAGCGGTATAGACAACCCACCGGCGTGCCTGGCTCTCCCGGACGGCGGCGTCGAACGCCACCAGGTTCCAGCGCTTCTCGCACTCAGCGGTCAGGCGAGTGAGATCGTCCTGATATTGCGGATCTCCTGCGAGATTATGCAATTCATCGGGATCGGCATCGAGATTGAAGAGAAGCGGCGGGTCCTTGTCGCAGACCACGAGCTTGTATGCGCCTGCCCTGAGGCCGACAAGCGGAGCTTCCGAGCCTTCGGCCGCATATTCCATTGGCACCGACCCACGGCCAGCTTCAGCACGGACGAGCGGCCCGAGATCCTCACCATCCGTCCATGGCCGCACCAAGGCGATGTCGACGCCCGCGATGGAGGCGATCGTGGGCGTAACGTCGAGTGTCGAAACCGGCGTATCTATTCGCCGGGGCTTCCAGCCGGGCGCTGATATCATCATCGGCACACGCGCCGATCCCTCGAGGAAGCTCATCTTGAACCACAGTCCGCGCTCTCCGAGCATATCGCCGTGGTCCGATACGAACAGCACCACCGTATTGTCCTGCATGCCGGTTCGCTCAAGCACATCGACGATCTCGCCGATCTTTTCATCGACGTAGGAGATGCTGGCAAAATAGCCGCGCCGGGCACGCCGCACGTCTTCAGGCGAAATCTCGAAGGACTCGTGGTCGCAAGCGGCCAGAAGTCTCCGTGAATGCGGATCCTGCTCCTCGAAGGGAATGGCCTCGACCCTGGGCTCGAGGGCGGGGCAATTTTCGTAGAGATCCCAGAAACGTTTGCGAGCCACGTAGGGATCGTGCGGGTGGGTGAAGCTGACCGTCAGGCACCACGGCCTTTCATCATTCCCGCGCGCGAGATCATAAAGTTTCCGAGCGGCGTGGTATGCGACCTCGTCGTCATACTCCATCTGGTTGGTGATCTCGGCGGTTCCCGCGCCGGTGACCGAACCGAGATTGTGATACCACCAGTCGATGCGTTCGCCGGGCTTTCGATAATCCGGCGTCCAACCGAAATCTGCCGGATAGATATCCGTCGTCAACCGCTCTTCAAAACCATGCAACTGATCCGGTCCGACGAAGTGCATCTTCCCCGAGAGGCAGGTCTGATATCCCGCAGAGCGCAGGTGATGCGCGAAGGTCGGGATATCAGAGGCAAACTCGGCGGCATTGTCGTAAACCCGCGTCCGGCTGGGAAGCTGCCCGGACATGAAGGCTGCACGCGCCGGGGCGCAAAGCGGGCTGGCGGTGTAGGTATTGGCAAAGCGAACCGAGCGCTCGGCCAACGCCTTGAGGTGAGGCGCGTGCAGGAAATCGGCCGGCCCGTCGGGAAACAATGTTCCATTGAACTGATCGACCATCAAAATCAAAATATTGGGTCGTGACACGATCAAGCTCCTTGTTCTCTAGAGTCCGAGGGACGCCTTGACGGCATCCAGTCCCGGAGCGCCATCGAGGGTCGTGACACCCGCCAGCCAGGTCTCCAGGGATTGCGGATGTTCCTTCAACCAAGCTGTCGCCGCGTCTTTTGGATCTTTGCCTCCGAGGATTTCTCCCATCAGCGTGTTTTCCATCTCGATATCGAACGACAGCTTTTGGAAGAAACCGGCGGCGTTGGGGCACATTTTTGACCAGCCGGTGCGTGCAAGCGTGTAGACCTCAGCGCCGCCGTAGTTCGGTCCAAAATACGCGTCGCCACCGGAGAGATATTCAATCTCAAACTGCTTGTTCATCGGATGCGGTGCCCAGGCGAGGAAAACGATCGGCTGTTTGTTCTTGCCGGCTCGTTCGACCTGGGACAGCATGCCCTGCTCGCTCGACTCAACCAATCCCCATTTTCCAAGACCGAAGTCGTTGGCTTCGATCATTTTTTGAATGCTGGCATTGGCCGGAGCACCGGGCTCGATGCCGTAGATGGTCCGCTTGAATTCTTCTGCATGCTTCTCAAGGTCCGAGAAGTCCTTGATGCCCTGCGCGGCGACGTAGGAAGGGACCGCCAGGGTGAATTTCGCGCCTTCGAGGTTGCGGTTGACGATCTCAACCGCGTCGGCTTTTTTCAGATCGTCAATGAAGGCCGTCTGCGCGGGCATCCAGTTGCCGAGGAAGACATCGATTTCCTTGTTCTTCATCGACTCGTAGCCGATCGGCACAGACAAAGTCTTGATGTCGGTCTCATAGCCCAAAGCCGCGAGCAGGACGCTGGCGACGGCGTTCGTTGCGGTAATGTCGGTCCAGCCCGGATCCGACATTCGTACCACGCGGCAGGCCTCCGCATCTGCAGCCCGCGCGCTGGTGATGCAAACGGCAGTGCCAAAGAGGACTCCGAGCAGGCCGTAAACGACAGAACTTTTCTTCATTGCGATCCCTCTTGTATTATTAGATTTCTTTATTCATGATCCGAGCTGTTTCCGGTGTGAAGACGGATTTTCTTGATATCAGACAAAGGGATTTTTTATGGGAGATCGGGCGGTAGAGCTTGGCTGGATGCGCCTGTTCGCCGAGGTGGGCAGGCAACGCAGCCTTTCGTCAGCCGCCGCCGCGCTCGGGTTGACGCAGCCCGCCATCAGCTATCAGATCCGCAGAATAGAGGAGCAAATGGGCGTGGCCCTGCTGTTGCGCGTCCATCGCGGGGTCGAACTCACTCGCGAAGGCCAGAGCGTTTTCGAGATTGCATCAAGGACGGTCGCCGAGATTGACGGTCTGGTTCGTGGGTTTCGCGCCGAAAAGGAGCGCGCGACGATACGATTGCAGACGGACTATGCCTTTTCCGCGCTCTGGCTCATTCCGCGGATGCATGCGTTCCGACTGCTCCATCCGCAACTCGATATTCAAATCGTCGCCACGCAACGATTTCAGCGCAGTGTGATGAGAGACAACGATGTCGCTGTCGTTTTCGGCGAGAAGGACGATTTTGGCTCTGATGCCGTATTGCTCCTGCCCGAAGTAGTGACGCCGGTATGCGCTCCGGCCTTTCTTAAAGACAGCGGACCTTTCGGCGAGCCTTCAACTCTCGCAAAATCGACTCTGATCCACCTTGATGCCTCGACTGCTTCACCCTGGTTCGAATGGAAAAGCTATCTTTCGCATTTCAACACCGTACGCGATGCACATGCAGGTCACGTCGATTTGCGATTCAACACCTATTCCCTCGTAGTGCAGGCTGCGGTGGCGGGGCAGGGCATCGCGATCGGCTGGAGTGGTCTCGTCGATTCACTGCTTTCATCGGGTATGCTCGTCGAGGCGGGGCCAACGGTTGGAGCTCCTGAAAGGGGCTATTGGCTGCTGCCGCCTTCGCGGGCGGACACGAATACGGGCCACCTCTGTGCTTGGCTGACCGCGAACGCCCGGTCCGGATAGACTCCGTTGTTCGCTCAAGAAGTCGCAGCGCGCGCCGCTGCCGCTTTCTAACGCTGGATCGCCCCTACCTACCGAAATCATCGGCATGCTGGATGACGGCCGACCCGTGGCAAGAGTTGCCTGTATCTTCCGAGTTCATTGGCCGACCGTGGCACGCATCGGCGGCAAGGCCAAGGTCGCCGTCCGTTGATTGTTCTTCGGTCGATCGTTCTCGCGGCGGTGTCGGCACCTAAGAACTCATAGAAAATACTTATGGTAAGTATCAAGAAAGCCCTGCTTCACAGGCCCCTGAAATGACGGCAGGAATATAGAAAATAAATAGCTCAGGGGAATTGCATGAAGAGCAATCCAACTATCGCCAGCATCGCGCCGGGCGACTTTTCTTCGATGGCTGGTATCGCGCTCCTCCACGCGGCAGGGGATTAAGCCTGCAAGAGAGACAGCCGCTCGGATCGGCGCCGCAACGGTGTGGATCAGCACTCTAGCCTGACAAGCGGCCGGCATCGTGCTGATCGGAAAAGGAAGCGCGTGTTGCAATTCATGCTAACGGCCACAGCGACTGCGGTCACGCTGCACGGCTGAATTGAGGAAAGACCGCAGTTCAAGGGGAATTACAATGTTTAAAAGAATGCTCGCAACCACCTGCCTGGCAGTTGGGCTTGCCAGCCTCTCGGCGGCTGCGTTTGCCGCGGAATGCGGGAATGTCGTTATCGCCAACATGGATTGGCAATCGGTTGATGTGCTGGCCAACATAGATAAAATCATTCTCGAAAACGGATATGGATGCTCGGCAGAGATCACGATCGGCGACACGGTTTCGATCATGACGTCGATGGTTGAAAAGGGAGAGCCGGACATAGCACCTGAGGTATGGCTCAACGCTTTGCCCGACATTGTCGCCAGAGGGGTCAGCGAAGGAAAGTTGATATCTGCTGGAAATGCGTTGAGCGACGGGGGAATGCAGGGATGGTACATCCCGAAGTACATTGCCGACGCCCATCCGGATATCAGGAAGGTCTCCGATGCGCTAAAACACCCCGAACTTTTCCCCGCTCCGGAGGACAATTCGAAGGGTGCCGTCTTCAATGGACCGGCGGGCTGGGGCGCATCGACTGCAACCAACCAGCTTTACAAGGCTTATGAAGGGGACGCGAAAGGCTTCATGCTTGTCGATCCGGGTTCGGCCGCAGGCCTGGATGGCTCCATCGCCAAGAACTACGAACGCCAGATCGGCTGGCTGGGCTACTATTGGTCGCCCTCGTCGGTCCTCGGCAAGTATTCAATGGTCAAGCTCGACTCTGATACGCCTCATGACGCCGCGGAATGGAAGCGTTGCATCACTGTGGCGGATTGCGCAGATCCAAAGGTCAACGCCTGGCCCGTCGACAAAGTGGAGACACTCGT
Source organism: Rhizobium sp. J15 (assembly GCF_002531825.1). Taxonomy (GTDB): domain Bacteria; phylum Pseudomonadota; class Alphaproteobacteria; order Rhizobiales; family Rhizobiaceae; genus Rhizobium. The sequence goes on from NZ_NWSX01000064.1 coordinate 13,301, forward strand.
TACCGGCAAGTTCGCCGAGCGCGCCGGTGTGGCGATGGACTACCTGAAAGCACGGCGCTGGGACAATGCCACGGTGAACGAAATACTGGCTTGGATGACCGAGAATCAAGCGACCGGCGAAGAAGCCGCAAAATACTTCCTGAAGAACAAGCCCGAAATCTGGACGAAATGGCTTTCTCCCGAAGTTGCGGATAAGGTGAAAGCCTGGCTCTGAAAGAGGCAAACAGCTTGCATTCCGCCCGTGGTAAGTCCATGGGCGGAGTTGTTTTTCACTCCATCGGGCGCGACCTCGGCCGCGATGGATATCGAACGGCGCAGAATGGGCGAGCGGGGCCGGCTTTAGCCGTCGCCGCTTTTTCTTTGCCGGGCACCGTTGCCCCTTTCGCCATCGCAATTGCGGGTCCACCCCTTTCTTCGCTTGCCTTGTCATTCGAGCCGACCGAATACGCCTTGGTGATGCTGTTCGGCCTGCTGGGCGGCTGGTCTCGCCGGTGGGCCGGTTCCCAAAGCCATCGGCCTGCTTCTGTTCGGCTTGCTTCTGCTGGCGGACCAAACGCCTCATCAAGCATGCTCCAACGATCCAATAAGCTCTTGCGCCCGCCGTCAAAGCACGTTATTCGGCTTGTGTAATGTTATTACATGACAAATTGGACGCACAATCCGTGCCGGATAGTCGAAAGGGTTCAGGAAATGAACAAGGTTATCAAAACACTCGCCAACGCACTGGCAGTATCCGCAGCGCTGGCAATCGCGGGGACGGCGGGCGCCCAGACATCCTCGGGAAACACTCACAGCCACAGCCATTCCCATGATGCGAAGGGTTCGGTGTATGACGGATATTTCGATGATGACCAAGTCAAGGCACGCCTTCTGTCGGATTGGGAAGGCGACTGGCAGTCCGTCTATCCTTATCTTCTCGACGGGACCTTGGATCCGGTGATGGCCGAGAAGGCAAGGCATGGCGACAAGAGCGCCGAAGAATACCGGACCTACTACAACATCGGATACAAGACTGACGTCGGCCGGATCCTGATCAATGGGAAGAAGGTCACATTTTTCCGCGGCACTGACTCAGTGAGCGGAGACTACGAAACGGATGGCCACGAAATCCTCACCTACAAGAAAGGTAATCGAGGCGTTCGTTTTGTCTTCAGAAAAACCGCGGGTGATGAAGCTGCACCTCAGTTCATCCAGTTCAGCGACCACATCATTGCCCCTGAAAAGGCAGGTCACTACCACCTTTATTGGGGCAACGACAGCGCCGCGCTGCTGAACGAGGTCACCAACTGGCCGACCTACTATCCCTCGAACCTGAATGGAAAGCAGATCGCCGAGGAGATGCTCGCCCATTGATCGAGCCGAACGGGGAGGCGCCGTCCTCAGTGCAGACCAGTCCGGGAAGCAACTGGGCCTGCGAGCCGCACGGCTGCTCGTCGAACGCATCGAGGGCCGCCATAAAAGCGAGCATCTCGTACTTCGTCCGTGTCTGGTGAGTCGGCGAAGCAGCTCCGGAAGTTCTGATGTCTGAAATGATCCTGACAACACTTGAGCGCAAGTGACATTGGGGGAACAGCGCGAGATAAAGCCGTCAGCTGGTGACGAGTATCGGATAGCCCAGCGTGACCGTATCGGCAATGATTCAGCCAACCCCTGGCTGATGCCTGTCTTTTGCGACCAAGACCGCCTCGATCTACCAATTCGTCACGGAACCGTCACGGCGTTTAAGATGTGGCGCTTCCCAGAATTCGAAACTCTGCTTGGCAATCAGTTCCTCGTTGACTTCGATGCCGAGGCCGGGCGTATCGGAGACGGGATAATGCGCCCGCTCCAGGCGCGGCTGGACTGGGAAGAAATCGGAATTGTCGAAACCGAGGTGCGTTTCGGCCGGGCTGGCGCGCGTTTCCAACCAGGAGAAATTCGCAACGGCTGCAGAGAAATGGATCGTCGCGGCCGTGCAAACAGGGCCTAGTGGATTATGCGGCATCATGTCGACGTAATGCGTCTCACTCCAGCCGGCGACCTTCATCGATTCCGTGAGGCCGCCGACATTGCAGACGTCGAGGCGATTGAATTGATGGATGTCGCGTTCGATGTAAGGCAGGAACTGCCACTTGGATGAAAACTCCTCGCCGATCGCGAAAGGAACATCCGTCATCCGCCGCAGCGCCTCATAAGCGCCCGGCGTCTCGTCGCGGATCGGCTCCTCGAGGAAGTCGAGCGTGCCCTTCGGCATTTTCTGGCAGAAGCTTGCAGCCTCGGCCACCGTCAGGCGGTGATGATAATCGATGCCGAGAACAACATCTTCACCGAGCGTCTCGCGAGCCTTGATGCACCACTTCGCAGTCGTCGCGATATGCTCGCGCGGCTCGTAGATCTCCTTGTTCTCGTGGCCGGCGGGTGACAGGCGCATGGCCGTCCACCCGTGTTCGACGAGCATCTGCGCCTGTTCGATCATTGCCGGTCCCGGTTCGGCAAAGGTCGTCGCGAAGGTCGGGATGCGGTCGCGCTGCTTGCCGCCAAGCAATTCGTAGACAGGTACGCCGAGCGCCTTGCCCTTGATGTCGTGCAGCGCGATGTCGATGGCGGAGATGGCCGCCTGCAGCACGCGGCCGCCTTCGAAATACTGGCTGCGGTACATTTCCTGCCAGAGAGCGCCGATCTTGAAAGGATCGCGGCCGCGCAGGAATTCCGCATAGTGTTCGAGAGCCCCGACGACGGCCTTCTCACGGCCGGAAAGACCGCTCTCGCCCCAGCCGAAAATGCCCTCGTCCGTCTCGACCTTGACCAGAAGCTGGTTGCGGATGCCGACCTTGACGGCATAGGTCTTGATCGCAGTGATCTTCATCTCGTCCCCTCCTCACCAATGCCAGAGCGTGCCGTCTTCCAGACGGTTCACTGGCAGGTAGGCGCGCTGGTATGGATATTTCTCCGCAAGCTTCTCGTCGATATCGACGCCGTGGCCGATGGCTTCGCCCGGATGCAGATAGCCATCGTGAAGGCTCCAAGCGCCAGGGAAGACTTCGAGGATTTCGGGCAGGTAGCCGGAATATTCCTGAATGCCGAAATTCGGAACCCAGAGATCGAGATGCAGGTTGGCGCCGAGGCAGATCGGCGACATGTCCATGGCGCCATGGCAGGCCGTGCGCACATTGTAGACGCCGGCGTAATCCATGATGCGGCGAAGCGCCGTGATGCCGCCGGCATGTACCGTCGTCGTGCGAATGTAATCGATCAATTGCTCTTCGATCAGCAGGCGCGCATCCCAGATCGTATTGAACACTTCGCCGACCGCAAGCGGCGTGGTCGTATGCTTGCGGATCAGGCGGAAACCTTCCTGGTGCTCAGCGGCGACGGTATCTTCCAGCCAGAAAAGACGGGCGAATTCCAAATCCTTGCCGAGGCGGGCCGCCTCGATGGGCGTCAGGCGGTGATGCGTATCGTGCAGCAGTTCGATATCGGAGCCATGAGCTTTGCGAACGGCTTCAAACAGGTTTGGGATATGGCGCAGATACTTCGAAGTCGACCAGACCTCTTCATGCGGAACCGCGTCGTCGGCCGCATTGTTGGTGACGGACTTCTTGCCTGTGCCATAGACATCCGGCAGGCCGGGAATGCCGACCTGTACACGGATCGCCTTGTAACCCTGTTCGATCCGGCGACCCACCGCCTCGACGGCTTCTGCGATATCCGTGCCTTGCGCGTGGGTGTAGCAGAGCACCTTCTCGCGGCTTGCGCCACCGAGCAGCTGATAGAGCGGCATATTGGCGGCCTTGGCCTTGATGTCCCAGAGCGCGGTATCGATACCGGCGATTGCTGCCATCGTTACCGGGCCGCGGCGCCAATAGGCGCCCTTGTAGAAATACTGCCAGATATCCTCGATGCGTGATGGGTCGCGGCCGATCAGAAGCGGCGCCAGATGATCCTGCAGGTAGGCGCCGACAGCCTTTTCGCGGCCGTTCAGCGTGGCGTCGCCGACGCCCGTCAGACCTTCATCGGTGAAGATCTTGACGGTGACGAAGTTGCGCCCCGGCGAGCAGACAATGATTTTGACGTCGGTAATTTTCATGACTTATCCGTTGGCTGAAACTGTGCGTGTAGGGTCGTAGCGGAACCGGTTGTGAATACGCCGGTCGCGTGGATCAGGATGTGGAATGGCGGAGAGCAGCGCACGCGTGTAGTCATGCGCCGGATTGTTGACGATTTGCTCGGTCTCGCCGGCTTCGACGATCTTGCCGCGATACATGACCGCCACGCGATCGCACATGTAGCGGATGACTGACATGTCGTGGGAAATGAAGACATAGGAGAGACCGAGCTCATCCTGCAGCTTCATCATCAGGTCCAGCATCTGCGAGCGCAGCGAGACGTCGAGCGCGGAGGTCGCCTCGTCGGCAATGATCAGGCGCGGCTTGACCGCAATGGCACGAGCTATGCCGATGCGCTGGCGCTGACCGCCGGAGAAGGCATGCGGATAGCGCTCCCGCCAGGAAGGCTCAAGGCCGACCTGCTGCATGAGCTCGGATACCCGATCCTCGAGCGGCTTGCCTTTCATCCCGGCGAGCTTCAGCGGCTCGGCAATGATCTGGCCGACCGTCTTGCGGGGGCTGAGCGATCCGACCGGATCCTGAAAAATCATGCGGATATCGCGTCGCACATCTTTCAGCGTTGCCTTATCGGTGGTGCGCAGCTCCACCGTGCTGCCGTCCTTGCGGCGATAGTCCATCGCGCCGGATTGTGGGTCGTAGATGCGCAGCAGGCAGCGGCCCATCGTCGTCTTGCCGGAGCCGGATTCGCCGACAATGCCAAGCGTTTCGCCCGGCCGGACAATCAGCGACACATCGTCGACGGCACGCAGACCGGACGGGAAGGTCAGCGAGAGGTTCTTCACCTCCAATAGCGGCGGCGCTTCGGCCGGGATCGGCGGACGCGACAGACGCACCTCCGCCTTGCGCTCCAGCTTGACGACGGAACCGATCAGCCGGCGGGTATAATCGTCCTGCGGGGCGTGGAAGATCTGCTCGACAGGCCCTTTCTCCATCACCTTGCCGCGATACATGACGAGCACCTCATCGGCGATCTCGGCAACGACGCCCATGTCATGGGTGATAAACAGCACGGCCATGCCGTGGCTTTGCTGCAGCTTGCGGATCAGGTCGAGAATCTCGGCCTGCGTCGTCACATCGAGCGCCGTCGTCGGCTCGTCGGCGATGAGAACCGAGGGATTGCAGGCGAGCGCCATGGCGATCATCACGCGCTGGCGCATGCCGCCTGAGAACTCGAACGTGTAGCGGTCGATCGCCGTTTCCGGCCGCGGAATTTCCACCTGCCGCAGCAGTTCCAGCACGCGCTCGCGCTGTTGCTCGCCGCGAATGCCGAAATGGATCCTGAGCGCTTCGCCGATCTGCGTGCCGATGCGGTGAACCGGCGAGAGCGAACTCATCGGCTCCTGGAAGATCATGGCGATTTCCTTGCCCCGCACACCGCGGATATCCTTGCCGCGCGGATCGAGCTTGGCGAGATCGGTCGATGAGCCGTCGGCCCGCGTCAGGACGATCGAGCCGCCCTCGATCCGGCCGGGCCGGTCGACGATCTGCAGGATGGAGCGCGCCGTCACCGACTTGCCGGAACCGGATTCACCGACAACGCAGAGCGTCTTGCCGCGTTTCAGCTCGAAAGAGACGCCGTCGACCGCCTTGAAGACGCCGGTGCGGGTCGGAAAATAGGTCTTGAGGTCATCGACCTTGAGGATCGTATCGTCTGTCATGGTCATGAAACGGACTCGTAAGGATCTGCGGCATCGCGAAGACCGTCGCCGAGGAAGTTGAGGGAAAGCACCGAGATGACGATGGCCGCGGCGGGGGTGAAAAGAAGCCACGGGGCTTGCGCCACGGCACGGATATTCTGGGCCTCCTGCAGCAGCACGCCCCAGGAAATGATCGGGGGCTGCAGGCCGATGCCGAGGAAAGAAAGCGCGGTCTCCGCCAGGATCATCGAGGGAATGGCGAGCGTCAGGGTGGCGATGATGTGGCTCATGAAGGAAGGAACGAGATGGCTAAAGATGATGCCGATCTCGCTCATGCCGTCGAGGCGCGCGGCGATGACGAAATCCTCATTGCGCAACGACAGGAATTTGCCGCGGACTTCGCGGGCAAGGCTCGTCCAGCCGATCAGCGAAACGATGAGCGTGATAACGAAATAGGTCCTGAGCGGCGGCCAATCGACAGGGATTGCCGCGGCAAGGCCCATCCACAGCGGGATGGTCGGGATCGAGCGCAGCAGCTCGATGAAACGCTGGATGGCGAGATCAGTCCAACCGCCGAAAAAGCCCGAGATGCCGCCGATGGTCACGCCCAGCACAAGGCTCATGAAGACCCCGACGAGGCCGATCGACAGCGAGATCTTGGCGCCATGAACGACGCGAGAGAAAATATCGCGGCCGAGACGATCGGCGCCGAAAATATACATGCTGTCGCCCGGCATCGGGTTCGTCAGGCCGAAGAGCTTGGTCTGCATCGGGATGAAACCGAGCAGATAGTAGGGCTGCGGCGTCTTGACGAAGAAGCCGACATCGACGGGTTTTGCCGGATCGGGCGCAAATTCGCGCCGCATGGATTGCGTATTCAGCGTCATCCTGAGCTGGCTGACATGCGGGCGGAAAGATCCGTCGACGAACAGCGAGATTCCTTGCGGCGGCGCATAGGTGAAGCGCGCATTGGTGGCGTTCGGATCGAAGGGCGCGATGAAATCCGCGAAAGCCGCAATGAGATACATGAAGACGATGACGACGAGGCTCGCCAGCGCGATCTTGTGCTTCTTGAATTTCAGCCAGAAGAGTCGCCACTGGCCGGCGACAGCCATGTCCCTGCCACTGAGATTGACGGATGGGCCGGTTTCCGGCGGCAGATGGGTGATATCAGTCATTGGAACCGGATCCGCGGGTCAGTGATGGCGAGCAGGATGTCGGAAATCAGCGTGCCGATGATCGTCAGCACCGAAATCAACAGGATGAGCGAGCCGGCGAGATACATGTCCTGAGCAAGCAGGGCGCGCAGCAGCAACGGCCCCGTGGTCGGCAGGCTCATGACGACGGAGACGATGATCTCGCCGGAGATGACCGCAGGCAGGATCCAGCCGAGCGTCGAGATCAGCGGGTTCAGAGCGAGACGTACCGGATAACGGATCAGAAGCTCGAATTCGGACATGCCTTTGGCACGCGCCGTCGTCACATAGGGCTTCGACAGTTCATCCAGCAGATTGGCGCGCATGATGCGGACAAGGGCCGCGAGCGAGCCGAGACCGATGACGATAACCGGCAGCCAGACATGCTGCGCGAAATCGATGAGCTTGCCGAAACTCCAGGGCGCATCGATGTAAGAAGGCGAGAAGAGACCGCCAACGCTCTGACCGAAATAGGCCGACATCACATACATGGCGGAAAGCGCCATCAGGAAATCGGGTACGGCGAGAAAGAAGAAGGCAAGGAAGGTCGCAGAATAATCAGAGATCGAATATTGCCGCACCGCCGACAGAATGCCGATCGGGATCGCAATGGCCCAGACGAAGCAGAGTGTCAGGAAGGAGAGCAGCAAAGAGAAGCCGAGGCGTCCCCAGATGAGTTCCGTGACCGGCTTGCCGAGCTCGAAGGAGATGCCGAAATCGCCATGTAGCAGGATGCCCGCGATCCATTTGTAATATTGGAAATAGATCGGCTGATCGAGGCCGTAACGCTCGCGCATGGCGGCGACGGTCCCCTCTTCCACAGCCCCACCCTGGCTCGCCCAGTCGGCCATGAGGGTCGTCAGATAATCCCCCGGCGGCAGCTGAATGATGATGAAGGCGATGATGGAGACGGCAAACAGTGTCGGGATCGCGAACACCAGCCGTTTGGCGATATAACGGAGCATGATTTTAGGCCGTTCGATAGGATCGAAGGGGCAGCCGGCGGAGGCATGATGCTCCCACCGGCTCTGGGAGGAGCCTTAGTTGGTCTTGTCGAAGTACCACTGGGTCAGCGTCGGCGCCGGATGCCAGAGGTTGCCGGTGATCGGGATACCGTTGACGACATTCTTCAGGTTCTTCGACACCATCATGTATTTCGGCATGGGGCGCGAAATCCCGATATTGAGGAAGTTGTCGGCCGACAGATTGAGGAATTCTTTCATCTTGTCGCGACGGTCGTCATCCTTGACGGCGGCATTGACCTTGTCATAGGCAGCCATCAGCGCCTTGATCTGCTCCGGCGGTTCTTCGCCCGTCGAATGGTTCGAGTACCATTCGCTCCAGCGCATTGCGAAGAAGATGTCGGCCTTCTGGAAGGGCATGTAGCAGCGAGGATCGGTATAGACCTCTGAAAGGCCGCCGACGCAGTTCCAGATATAGGCATCCTGCTCGTTGGCAGACCACATGGTGTTCAGGCGGGCACGGTCCGTGGTGCGCAGCTGGATATCGATGCCGACATCCTTCGCATATTTCTGCACCATCTGCATGACGTCGGGATAGGATAGACCGAAGACGTCGGCGACCATGAAGTTGATGGTGAAGCGCTTGCCGGTCTCATCCAGCCGGAAACCTTCAGCATCCTTCTTCGGCATGATCTTGTCGAGCATCTCGTTGGAAAGCTTCGGATCGAACTCGGTATACTGTGTCGCCTCGCGCTCATTGAAGAGCTCGTGTTCCGGCTGCGGTGCGACCTGCGCCGGCGCGCCCTGGCCGACATAAACGAGATCGATAATCTCCTGACGGTTGATGGCGTGGCTGAGCGCGATGCGGAAGTCCTTGTTCTGGAAAAGCTTGCGCTTCACGTCATCGGTCGAGTTGAGGTTGAGGAGAATGACCGCGTCGTTCGCCGGCAGATCCTTGACGTCGACGAAACGATAATTTCCGGTTTCCTGACCGTCGAACAGCACCGATTTGAAAGTCGAGTTGTTGATGTGGCGGAAGGCGAAGTCGAACTCGCCCGAGGTCATCTTCAGCGCCATCAACTGCGGATCGTCGAGCTTGGCCCAGGTGATGCCGTCGATATAGGGAAGCTGGTTCCCGTCCGGATCGACCTTCCAGTAATAGGGATTGCGGGTGGCAACGACGCGGTCGCTGTCGGCATAGGGCACCGTCAGTACCCAAGGGTTCATGGTCGGCAGCTCGAGATTCTGCCAGTAGGGCGGCTGGAAAGTCAGCGAAACCTTCGAATTGAAGAGAGCCACCCAGTCGCCGGCGGCCGGATTGGCTTTCAGGAGCGCCGGGATACCGTCCTTGTTATACTTCTCGTGGAACTGCTGCAGGTAGTGCTTCGGGTAGATGACCGGCAGATGGCCCTGGCCGTAGGCGAGCTGCTGCAGGAAGAGGCCGTAGGGTGAATCGAATTTGAATTCGACCGTCAGGTCGTCGATCTTGCGCACTTTCACCGGCTTGCCGGCGACTGTGAAGGTTGGGTTCTTGGCCGGAGAGAGCGCGTCGTTCATGAACACGTCTTCGTACCAGAACATGATGTCGTCAGCCGTGAACGGCTGGCCGTCGCTCCACTTCAGGCCCTTGCGCAGCTTGAAGGTGTAGGTGGTCGCGTCTTCCGACGCCGTGAATTCTTCGGCAAGCGATGGAACGATCTTTTTCCATTGCGGGTCCCAGCGCACGAGCAGCTCGTTGGCGATGGTGCGGGTCAGGTTGTACTGGTCGCCGTTGGCTAGGATCGTCGTGCGCAACGTGCCGCCGTATTTTCCGATCCCGTCGATCATCGTTTCGACGAAGGGATGTTCCGGCAGGCGCTCGGCGATGGCCGGCAGCGTACCGCCCCTCACCTGCTCGTCGAGCATCGGCGCCTGTTTGAAATCAGCCGCAAGGGCCGGATTGATGAAGCCCCAAAGGGCGGCGCTCAACAAGCCCGTCGATACGACGAGGCCCCGCAGCTTCTGCTGGTAACCCATATTTTCCTCCTGATTGCCGGCACGGCGCCGGCCTCCTCCACATGCTTACCGAGTGCGATCTCGGGTATACGATGCATGAAAACTTTCAGATCGTACATTATTTGTCAACGTCAGTGTATAAAATCTCCGCTCGGGCCTTTGCAAAGCCACGGAAAAGGCATTAAAAGCAGAGTCATGAACTCAGTACCCAGCATTAAACACAGTGAGCCTGACAGTGAGGAAACCGCTGACGATCTCGGCGGATCGGTTTATGAGCGTATCCGGGACGACATCGTCCATGGCCGCCTGAGGGCCAACGAACGACTGAAGGTCGCCGAGATCGCCTCGCGCATGGGCACCTCGACGAACCCGGTGCGCGAAGCGCTGCAGCAGTTGCGCGGCGAAGGCTTCGTCGTGATGACGCCGAACCGCGGTGCGCGCGTGCGGCCGATCGACGAGGATTTCGTACGTGATATCTGCGAGATCGAGGTTCTGATCGAACCGGCCCTCACCCGGTGGTTTGTCGGAATCGCCACCAAAGCCGATGTCGCTGAGTTGGAGCAAATCCAGGCAGACATTGAGACCTTGAACTTCGCCGACGAGATCGCGCACTCTCAGCTCGACCTGCGCTTCCACAAGTTGATGTATGACCGGCACTACAATCGCCATGCCGTCGACCTGTGGGTGCGCCATCGCCAGATCCTATGGGCAATAAGCCGGCGTTTCCCGACATCGCTCAGCCGCCAGGCAAATGTGCTCGACGAACATCGCGAATTGCTCGACTGTATCCGTGCGCAAGATGCCGATGGTGCCGCGCGGGCGATCGGCAAGCATGTCGAAGGCTCCGGCCGCCATATTATCGAACGAATGCGGCTGCTCCGGCACGACAACCGTTGATGGCTCTACCGCAGACACCGGAGTCGGCGATGCCGCAGACACGTTACAAGATCAGCGAGGTGCGCAAGAATTTTGTCGAAGTCCTCGAACGCGCCAATCAGGGCGAGGAAATCATCATCACGCGCGGCACGCAAGTCTATGCACGCATCGGCCCGGCTGATGGCGGCAAACGCCCGTTCGGTTTGTTGCGTCAGCACGGCCTGCCGGACGATTTGTTCGATAGTTATGACGCGGAGCAGGCGGCCATCGACGCCGGCGACTGGGACGACGACGTCGGCGTGTGGCGAGGCAAGCCTGGCGATCGCGACAACCGCTCGTGAAAATTCTGCTCGATAGCCATGCCGTTTACTGGTGGACCTCGGTAGCGATCGTCTCTCCCCGAGAGCACGGTCACTGATCGAAGACAAGACCAATACCGTCATCGTCAGCGCGGTGTCATTATATGAGTTGGACAACAAGATGCGCCTGAAGAAACTCGATCTCAGGCCGCAGGCGCTGCGCGCGGCCGTCACCGCCAGTGGCTTGCAGACGATCGCCGTTACCGATCTTCATGCCGAGCTCGCCGCCGCCTTCGATTGGGTCCATCGCGATCCCTAGGACCGGATCCTGGCGGCCCAGGCCCGTCTGGAGCATTGCACGTTCATTTCAACGGTGTGGTCTTCGACTCGATCCTGCATGCACCGGTCTGGTAAAGGGCAGTAGCGCGTATATTTGCGCCTAAATCATCGAGGCAGCCGAGTGAGTGGCCCATCGTCACGATCGAGCGAAACACGCACCGGGGAGCGCCACATGCTGAAGGCGGTCCTGTCCGTCGATCGCAGCGACAAGCCGGCGGACAGTCTCACGGATGACGATGTCGCCACGCTGCGCCATCCCGCGAACCGGCATCGCCGACAATACGCTGCAGGCGCTTGCCTCCGATCTTACCTATATCGAGTGCCGGTACTAGCTTGCGACCGGCGCTCCCCTGCCGTTGCCGGCGCCGGAATCGATCATTCTGATATTTATCGTCCTCGTCTGTTGGATTCGTTCGAAAAGGCAAGCAACCGCGAGCAAAGCTGCTTGCGCCGTGGTCGACGAACAGTCTTCGTCGTCTGATCAAGACACCGAAGATGCACTTTCTAGACAGTGGTTTGCTTGCGGCGGTGCGGGACGATGATGAAGAAAGCTTGCTGCGGGATCGCGGCCGTTTCGGTCCATTGCTGGAAGCCTTCGTCGTTTCCGAGATCTTGAAGATCGCCGCTTGGACGGATCTTCGGCTGAGTTTTCCCATTATCGCACCAAGGATCAGGATGAGGTCGATCTCGTGATCGAAGATAGAAGGGGCCGAGTGGTTGGAATAGAGGTCAAGGCATCGACAGTCGGCCATCCAATATTAAAGGCCTCCGTCAGTTGACAGCCGCGACTGGAGATCGTTTCCTGCAGAGATTGCTCTCTCCGATCATGATCGAGCGCTCCATTCGACGAAAACATCTCCGCGATTCCAATCGAGCTTATAGATGTTATAACATACCGTGAAAGCAGAGTTGTGCAGCATTACGCTGGATGCGTACCTAATGGCACCAAGGTCGCACAGGGGTCGCCGACTAACCCGGTCTTGGCCATCACCCGGAACCAACGGCCAAGACTCTAGTTTCCATGAATATCAAGGGAGAAAGCAAATGAAGAAGTTCATGAAAGCAGCTCTGTTGTCGTCAGTTCTCGGCTGCTTGGCAATTCCGTTTCCGGCGCAGGCGCAGATGGAATTGCGGATCGGGCCCGGCGGCGTCGACGTGCGTGAGCGCGATTACTACCGTGATCGGGACTTTGACCGTCGCCCACGTCGCGGATGCGACCTTCGGGATGCACTGGACAATGCCCGCGATGCAGGCCTTCGCCGGCCCCGGATCGTGCGGGAAACCCCTCGGAGCGTAACGGTCCAGGGCTTCACGCGAAGCGGAAGGCCGGAGCTCATCAGGTTCGCCAATATCCGCGGTTGTCCTGAGGCCTGACATCAGCGGTGCGGAGCCGACAAGATAACTTCGCCGGTCGGTCAACCGACGGCGAGGCCGTTCGTTTATTCTGCCGCCTTGGTGTTCCGTTATCGTGAGCGGTGGCATGCCCGGTTTGGGCGTGCTGTGCGATGAAATTCTAGAAAGCAGAGCACAAACGTCGGGGCGGCCGCCTGACATCATAATGAATATTAGAGCGTCGGGCGATTAATTTGCAGCGCATCCGG
>NZ_NWSX01000065.1 GCF_002531825.1 Rhizobium sp. J15
CTACCCATCACCGAAAGTTAAACCGGACAGCAGTGGGACAAGCCCGAGCATGACGAAAGAGGGCTCTGTCAGCGGCCTTGGGGGCGCACTTTTGACACCCCCGCGTTTCAATCAGCCGATCGCCATCAGGCTTGCATTGCCGCCGGCAGCGGCCGTGTTGATCGAGGTCGAAACCTCTTCCAGCAGCCAGTTGAGGCAATAGGCTTCGGGATCGCCCGTCAGCTCCTCGGTCGTCGCAGCCTGGACCAGCAGCAGCGGGCCGGGCAGCGCGGCGATCTTTTTGTTGACGGCAAGAACCCTGTCGCGATCGCCCTCGACGAGCGCACCGGAGAACGGCCCGTCCTTCGCCCAATCCGATGTCCAGGAAAGGCGGCTGGCGACGGCCGCCGGCAGGTCCACCAGTACCGATTTCGACAGGGAACCGGCATCCACTGCGACTTGGTTGCCGGTCGAAAGCGCGGCGGCAACCTGGCGATAGAGCCCGCTTTCGGTCTGCGGCACGAGCAGGATGCGGCCGCGGGGATGAAGCGCATAGAGATTGCGCTCCCCGACCGGACCGGTAAGCTCGCGCTCGAGCCCGAGCGCCGAGCGGCTCGCATAACCGCGCGCCGCTTCGCCTTCTGCCGTCAGACCCTTCTTGTCGAGCCAGACGATGTAGGCGCGGAGGGCGAGATCGGTATGAACCGAATCCTGCTGCGGCGGCACCGGCGCGCGCTGCACCAGACGGCCGATATAAAGCGGACCGCCGGCCTTCGGACCGGTTCCCGACAGGCCGCGCCCGCCGAAGGGCTGGACGCCGACAACGGCGCCGATGATGTTGCGGTTGACATAGAGGTTACCCGCCTTGATGCGGCTCGTCACATGGGCGATCGTCTCATCGAGGCGGGTGTGAAGCCCGAAGGTGAGGCCGTAACCCGATGCGTTGATGTCGTCGATCAGGCGATCGAGCCCGTTCCGCTTGAAGCGGACGACGTGCAGCACCGGGCCGAAAACCTCCTGCGTCAGATCCGACAGCGACTTGATTTCGATGATCGTCGGCGGAACGAAGGTGCCGGCGGCGGCGCTTGCCGGCAGCGGCAGCTGATCCACCTTGCGGCCCGCGCCGCGCATCTTCTCGATATGCTGGTCGATCTCGGCCTTCGCGCCGTCATTGATGACGGGGCCGACATCGATGCTCAGCCGATCGGTGCGACCGATCGTCAGTTCGCGGAAGGCGCCCTTCAACATGTTGAGCGTCCGGTCGGCCACATCGTCCTGCAGGCAGAGAACGCGCAGCGCCGAGCAGCGCTGGCCGGCGCTGTCGAAGGCCGAGGTGATGACGTCGGCCACCACCTGCTCGGCGAGAGCCGAGGAGTCGACGATCATGCCGTTCTGGCCGCCCGTTTCGGCAATCAGCGGGATCGGCTTTCCGGTCGAAGACAGCCGCTCTGCGAGCTGCGCCTGGATCATCCGGGCAACCTCGGTCGAACCGGTGAACATGACGCCAGCGGTCTGGTCGGCACCGACCATGCCGGCGCCGAGGCGGCCGCTGCCGGGCACGAACTGCAGGGCGCCGACGGGCACGCCGGCTTCATGCAGGATCTTCACGCTCTCCGAAGCGATGATCGGCGTGACGCCGGCGGGCTTCGCCAGCACGGGATTGCCGGCCACGAGTGCGGCCGCCACCTGCCCGGTGAAGATCGCCAGTGGGAAATTCCACGGGCTGATGCAGACGATCGGGCCGAGCGGCGCATGAGAGGGGCCGAGGGTCTTGCGCGCCTGTTCGGCGTAATAGCGCAGGAAGTCGATCGCCTCGCGCACTTCGCCGATGGCATTGGCCGCCGATTTGCCGGCCTCGCGCATGATGATGCCCATCAGCGTCTTGATCCGGGCCTGCATGATGTCGGCCGCCCGCTCCAGGCAAGCCGCACGCTCGGCCGGCGGCACGGCCGCCCATTGCGGCGCATAGTCGGCGGCCATCGCAACGATGCGGGCAGCCTCCTCGACCTTCAGCTCGGTAACCGTGCCGACGACATCGCTGTGATCGGCAGGATTGGGGACGTCGCGCGTGACCCCATCGGTTGAGCCGTCGGCAAGGATCGGAAGCGCATGCCACGGGCTCGCGGCCGTGGAGGCAAGCGCCTGCGCCAGATCCGTCAGCGTCGCCTCGTTCGAGAGATCGAGCCCGTCGGAATTGGCGCGGGCATTGCCGTAAAGCGCCTTGGGCGCGGCGATCTGCGCATGCGGCGCGCCGACGACGGGCATGGCCGCAACGGTCTCGGCGGGATCGGCGACCAGCGCCTCGACCGAAACGTTCGGATCGGAGATGCGGTGCACGAAGGAGGAGTTGGCGCCGTTTTCCAGAAGGCGGCGCACCAGATAGGCGAGCAGCGTCTCATGGGTTCCGACAGGCGCGTAGATGCGGCAGGGCCGGTCGAGCTTTTCCTTGCCGACGACCTCGTCGTAGAGCGGCTCGCCCATGCCGTGCAGGCACTGGAACTCGTATTTGCCGACCGCGAAATCGGGACCGGCGAGATGATAGATCGTCGCCAGCGTCTGCGCATTGTGGGTGGCGAACTGCGGGAAAACCGCATCCGGCGCACCGAGCAGCTTGCGCGCGCAGGCGATATAGGCGACGTCGGTGTAGATCTTGCGGGTATAGACAGGATAGTCGTCGAGACCGTCGAGCTGGGCGCGCTTGATCTCCGCGTCCCAATAGGCGCCCTTGACGAGACGGACCATCATCCGTCGTCCCGACCGGCGGGCGAGATCGATGATGTAATCGAGCACGAAGGGGCAGCGCTTGCCATAGGCCTGCACGACGAAGCCGAGCCCGTTCCACCCCGCCAGCTCCGGCGCGAAGCAAAGCTCCTCGAGCAGATCGAGCGAAAGCTCCAGCCGATCGGCCTCCTCGGCGTCGATGTTGAGGCCGATATCATAGGTCTTGGCGAGAACGGCGAGCGCCTTGACCTTGGGCAGCAACTCTCCCATCACCCGGCCGGCCTGCGCCCTGACATAGCGAGGGTGCAGCGCCGAAAGCTTGATCGAGATGCCGGGGCCGTCATAGATGCCGCGCCCGTCGGAAGCCTTGCCGATGGCGTGGATCGCCTTTTCGTAGTCCTTGAAATAACGTTCGGCGTCGGCAGCGGTGGTCGCGGCCTCGCCCAGCATGTCGTAGGAATAGCGGAAACCGCGCGCTTCGAGCGGCCGGGCGCGCTTCAGCGCCTCCTCGATCGTCTCGCCGGTGACGAACTGCTCGCCCATCATGCGCATCGCCATATCGACGCCGCGGCGGATGACCGGCTCGCCGGCGCGCGCAATCAGCCGCGTCAGCGCCGCCGAAAGGCTGCGGTCGTTGACCGTCGAGGTCAGCTTGCCGGTGACGACGAGACCCCAGGTGGCGGCGTTGACGAACATGGATTTGCCGCCGCCGATATGCGAGGTCCAGTTGCCCTCAGCGATCTTGTCGCGGATCAGCGCGTCGCGGGTGTCGGTATCGGGAATGCGCAGCAGCGCTTCGGCAAGGCACATCAGCGCCACGCCTTCCTGGCTGGAGAGCGAATATTCCTGCACTAGGCCCTCGACGCCGGTGCCCTTGTGCTTGGCGCGCAGCGCCTCGATCAGGCTGCGGGCCGTGCTGCGGATGTCATAACGCTTCGCTTCGGAAACGCGCGCGGCCGCCACGAGCGGCGGCAGGCATTCCGTTTCCGGACGGCGATAGGCTGCCGTGATCGCCCGGCGAAGTTCCGATTGCGGCCGGATCGGCGGCGCGAATGCGGCGAACGGCGCGCCGCCGGCGGGTTCTTGGGAGGATGCGGGGTCGATCGCTGCGTTCAACATGGGAGTCCCTGATCGGTGAATGTTTCGTCTAACGGATAAATGGAACACCGGGCTCGTCGTCCCAGGTGCCACCGTCCGTAAAAATCGGGCCGGAATATTCCGTCTCGCGGAGCGGGCGCGCATGGGGCTTGTCGCGCTTGAGGGTGAATGCGGCTGCGACCGCTCTTATCGCCACCGGCCGGTAATGAGCGAGCAGATCCGGTTTTTGATCGCCATCCGCTTTTCTCTCATGCATCCATGATCTCCCTTTTCAAGCGTCGCAGCCACCGATTCCGGCAATGCGCCGAGCGGCTGCGCCCTTCCTCCCATTGCCGACGCATAATCTACCACAGTCGCGAATCGCGATCTCACTTGATTTCAACCGTTTTCAAGCTGTATGAACTTATAAACCGAGCATCGAGAGTTCAAATGGCCACAGAAACCGACATCTTTAGTGAATTGGACCAGTTCGACAGAAAGATCCTCGCGGCACTCGCCGAGGACGGCAGGCTTTCGATCACCGATCTCGCCGCGCGCGTCGGGCTTTCGAAGACGCCGTGCCAGATCCGCTTCAAGCGGCTGATCAGCGACGGCTACATCGAAGGCTTCAAGGCCGTCCTCAATCCATCGAAAATGCAGCTCGACCACATCGCCTTCGTCGAGGTGAAGCTTTCCGACACCCGCGAGGATGCGCTGAAAAGCTTCAACGAGGCCATCAAGAAGATCAGGGAAGTCGAAGAGTGCCACATGATCGCCGGCCGGTTCGATTATCTCCTGAAGATCCGTACCCGCGACATCGGCCGCTACCGCCGCGTGCTGGGCGAACGCATCTCCACGCTGCCCCACGTTGCCAACACCTCGACCAACGTCGCGATGGAGACAATCAAGGAAGGCTGGGACAAGTTCGGGTCTAGTCTTTCGTGATTGTGAAGCAGTTCAGCGATCTCTCGCTTTCCGCCCGCGCGCGCTCGGCTTCACCGGCACGCTTTTGCCGTACTCGTTCCACCATGCCGTTAAAGCTTCCATCGTGGGGCCGAGGCCCCGCGCTTTTTGCGTGATCGCATATTCGACACGCGGAGGAACCTCCGCAAAGATAGTGCGGGATACCAAACCGTCCGCTTCGAGTTCGCGAAGTTGCGCCGTCAGCATGTGTTGGGTGATGCCGGGAATAGCCTTTCTCAATTCGCCGAACCGATAGACCCGCTGATTAAGCAGCCACATGATTTCCAGCTTCCATTTGCCGGAAAGCAACGCGAAGGCTCGCCGCATCTCTTCATGCATATTCACTTCTTCTTCGGCCATGGTCTGCTTTTCCATACTAACAGCAAGTAAATCATCCTACTTGCAAATATAAATGTTAGACGACATTTCTCTGCGTGCACAAGAGGGCGCAGGAAAAGCGCCTCTCAAAACAAACCGACAGACTCGACGAGAGGAATGTTGCTGCGTGGGCAGCGACAGGGATGAACTCATGCCTGAATATTACGTCTACTGGATCAGCACGGCACTTCTGTCCGCGCTCTACCTCGCCTCAGCCACCATCTATGTCACCAAGCGAGACTGGGTTCGCCAGGTTCTGGCGGAACTCGGATACAAGGCTTCCTATCTCGTTCCATTCATGATCGTCATCAAGGTTCTCGGCCCGGTCGCGATCCTTTCACGCGTCAGCATGCCGCTCAGCGATCTCGCCTATGCCGGCATCTTCTTCCACCTGCTGCTGTCGGGCCTGGCACATATCGGTGTTCGAAAACCCACCGGCGCCCTGCCCGCGGCGATCGGCCTAGCGCTGCTCGTCACCTCGTTCCTGACGCAGAACGACGCCCGCATGGTTCCCTCCCCCTACGCTCAGACCGCAGCGCGCTGACGTCCGATAACCCTAACCAAGGAGATAGAAATGGATCGACTCAACGGAAAAGTTGCCATCGTCACAGGCGCAAGCCGTGGCATTGGCCGCGCCACTGCAAAGCTCTTTGCCGCCGAAGGCGCGAAGGTCGCAATTCTCTCGCGCACATCAGAAGGCGTCGAACGTGTCGTCGCTGATATCGTCGAAGCGGGCGGCACCGCACTCGGCGTCGTCTGCGACGTCGGAGAGGCCGACCGGATCACGGCCGCGGTGGAACAGGTTGTAGCCGCATATGGCCGCATCGACATTCTCGTGAACAATGCTTTCGATGGTTCCGCGGTCTCGTCTTCGGTCATCGACCTCTCGGTCGAGCAGTTGCAACGAAACTTCGACACCGGGCCGATCGCCTATCTGCGGTTCATGCAGGCTTGCTATCCTCACCTAAGGGAAAGCGGAGCAGGCCGGATCATCAACTTCGGCTCGATGGCCGCCACCAGCGGGCTTGCTGGTTATGGTCCGTACAATATGGCTAAGGAGGCGGTGCGCGCGCTGACCCGCACGGCGGCACGCGAATGGGGTGCCGAGAAGATCACCGTGAACAACATCCTGCCGATCGCCGACACCTGGGGTGCTGCCGAAAAGGAGGTTCCTCCGCCAGCGAATGCACTCGCTCGTTTCGGCTCGCCGGAAGAGGATATTGCACCGGTCGTCCTGTTCCTTGCCAGCAAAGATTCGCAGTTCATCACCGGTTACAGCCTTACCCCTGACGGCGGCGCCATCATCGACAGCGCTCGGTAATGGCCGGTGATCTAGGGGCGCAATAGGTTGCGCCCCTTTGTCCGATCGATCGCTTATCCGGTCTTGCTTTCGCACGAATCACACCATCTGATGCACTGCAAGTCAGGGTCGCTGAAGCCAGACGGACGGTCGGCGGTCGACATCGATAGTGAGGAACAGATGGATCACGCCAACAGCCCGCAAGTATCGGCGAATGAACAGCGCGAAGCGCGCCGGCTGCAATATCTTCCCTGGGAACGCGTCGCGGCAGATCTCGACCACCCCGCTCATCTCGCCCGCAAGGCAGCGCTTCGGCGAGCGTGCGGCGCCGAGTTGGCTGAGACCTCCTATATCGCCGAAAATGCGGCGATCTTCACCGAAAGCCTGGCGATGGGCGAGCGGTCGTGGATTGCGGGGCATGCGCTCGTGCGGGGCGATGTGGTCCTCGGCGACGATTGCTCGATCAATCCTTATGCCTGCGTTTCCGGCAGGGTGACCTGCGGCAATGGCGTGCGGATCGCTTCCCATGCATCGATCGTCGGCTTCAATCATGGATTCGACGATCCCGATCGGCCCATCCATCGCCAAGGCGTCGTCAGCCTCGGCATCGTCATCGGCGACGATGTCTGGATCGGCGCCAATTGCGCGATTCTCGATGGCGTCACGATCGGCAACGGCGCGGTGATTGCCGCGGGAGCGGTGGTCACGCAAGACATTCCTGCGCTAGCGATTGCCGGTGGCGTGCCGGCAAAGGTGCTGCGCAGCCGGGGCGCGCCGGCCAGGAAATCAAACGCGGGCGATATCGAGGATCAATTGGCGAGGCTAGGCCAGAAAGCCAAAGAGCAATGGCCCGATATCCTTGCGCGCTGGAAAACGGCTGAGGCCTATGAATCGCTGGAAGCGGACGGGATCAGGCGGCCGGCGATCCGGCATCTCTGCGACGCCATCGAGATCGCGGCAGGCTTCGGGCATCTGCCGCCCGGGCTCGATCCGTCGCAGACCGTCGAGCGTCTCCAGGGTCTTCAGGATCGGGAGACCGGCCTTTTTCCGGAAGAGCATTCGCCTGTGCACGACCGGGCGCTGCGGGAGGATCCGAAGGCTCTCTACAATGTGCTTTCGGTCGGCTATGCGCTGGAACTGCTCGGCTCCGGGCCACGGCACCCTATCCAGGCAGTACAGCTTGATGCTCAAGAGCTGGAGCAATGGCTGGGCGGCCTGCCCTGGTCGAGCCGGGCGTGGCACGCCGGCAGCGTCGTCGATGCCATCGGAACTGCGATGTACTTCAATGCCCGGTATTTCGGCACCAGAGGCCCAAGACAGGCACTCTTCGAGTGGCTGAACCGCAAGGCCGACAGCGTCTCGGGCCTGTGGGGCGAGCCGACGGCGCTCGAGGGATGGCTCCAACCAGTGAACGGCTTCTATCGCCTGACGCGCGGCACCTACGCCCAGTTCGGCATCCCATTGCCGCACCCGCACGCCTCGCTCGAAACGGTTCATCTCAATTACCGCAATCACAGGGGCTTCGTTGCCGAGAAATACAATGCCTGCAACCTGCTCGACACGATCCATCCGCTCATGCTGATTGCCCGGCAGACCGATTACCGCCGGGCCGATGGCGAGGCGATCGCCCGCAGCCTCATCTCGCGGGCGCTCAACAGATGGCGGGATGGCGAAGGCTTCCCGTTCGCCGACGGCGGCGAAGCGAGCCTGCAGGGAACGGAAATGTGGCTTTCGGTCATTCACCTGGCGGCCGATTTCCTCGGCTTCGCGGATCAGTTCGCCTTTGTCCCGAAAGGCGTTCACCGGACGGGAACTCCGGGGCTTGGCTTCTGATCAGCCGTGCAGCGAGGCCGTCAGCCAGGCGGCGGCGAGATCGCGCGCATGGCTGCGCTTGGCCTTGATCGGCACGATCACGTTATAGCGGCCTTCGGCGGCAAGCTCGCTTTGCGAGGCGGGCACCAGGGTTCCGTCCTCCAGAAAGGTGCCGATCAGCATGCGCCATCCCAGGGCGATCCCCTGCCCGGCACGCGCGGCCGCGATGCTTTCGGTGTAATGGTTGAAGCGAAGCGACGGCTTGATCTCGATATTGCCGCCGGTCAGCGACACCCATTGCGCCCAGCCGTACCAGGAACGATCGAGCACATCCGTTTCGATGAATTCGTCGGCGGAGCCGAGGGGCGCATCTCCCCGGCGCCTGAGGTGGTCGGGAGAGCAGACGGGGCAGACGACGTCGCCGCACGAGGCAATGACGGTGCCATCGCTGAAGGGCGGCACGCCGTACCGGATCGCCACGTCGATCTCTCCGTCGTCAAGCGTGATCGGATTATCCTGGGATATAACCCGCACCAGAATGCCGGGATTGGCCCGGCGGAATTCGGCAAGCCGCGGCAGCAGCCAGAAGGAGGAGAAGGCGACGGTCGCGCCGATCGTCACCACGTCCTGACTGCGCGACTGGATCGCCTCGACGCTCTCGGCGATATCGGCAAAGCTCTTCGCCAGCGTCGCGCCGAGGCTGATGCAGGCCGCCGTCGGCTCGATCGCCCGGTGCTTGCGCAGGAAGAGCGGCTGGCCGAGTTCCTCCTCCAAAGCGGCGATCTGCCGGCTGACGGCCGCCTGGGTGACGCCGAGTTCGCTCGCGGCCGTGGTGAAGCTTTTCCGGCGCAGCACCGCTTCCAGCGTCACCAGCGCCGTCAGCGACGGAAGCCGTCTTCGAAACTGCATCCAAACATCCTCTTCACATAAGAAAATATTATGCGAGCGTGATTTTTTATGCCGTTGAAATCCAGGCGTTGCAAGCGCAATCTAGGGAAACTCTCACATAAGAGGTTCTCATGCTAAACAGGCTTCCTTCTTCCATTTCGGCGCTTCTCGACTCCCGCGCGGAAGGCCATTCGCTGCCGGCCGGTCTCTATGTAAGAGAAGACGTGTTCGAAGCGGATATCGACGTCTTCTTCCACAAGCACTGGATCTGCGTCGGGCTCGACTGCGATGTTCCGGAGCCCGGCGACGCCACCGTCGTCGACATCGGCAAGACGAGCCTGATCCTCCTGCGCGACGACGACGGCGAAATCCGCGTGCTGCACAATGTCTGCCGCCATCGCGGCTCCCGCCTTCTCAACCCGGGCAAGACGATCGTTTCGAAGCTCGTCTGTCCCTATCACACCTGGACCTATGAACTGACGGGCGAGCTCAGCTACGCGCCGCACATGGGCAAGGATTTCGACAAGGACTGTCACGGCCTGAAGCCCGTTACCTTCAAATCGATCGGCGGCCTGATCTATGTCTGCCTGTCCGACAATCCGCCCGAGGACATCGCCGGCCTCGAACAGGCCATGGTCGAGCGCCTCGCGCCCTACGACATTCGCAACGCCAAGATCGCCCACCAGACCGACGTCATCGAAGACGGCAACTGGAAGCTGACGATGGAGAACAATCGCGAGTGCTACCACTGCTCGGCGAACCATCCCGAGCTCTGCGTCTCCTTCGTCGATCTCGACTTCGGCTTCGATCCCGAAACGCTGAGCCCGGAGGATCGCGAACAGGCCCAGGAGCATTTCCGGCTGTACGAGGAACGCACCCAGGCATGGGAAGCCGATGGCTACCCCTCGGCCGCGATCGAGCAGCTCGCCGACTGCGCCACGAATTTCCGCACGCAGCGGCTGATCATCGCTGGCGCCGGCGAATCCCAGACCCACGACGCCACCGCCGCCTCTTCCAAGCTGCTCGGGCAGATGACCCGCAAGGATCTCGGCGACACGCATCTCTGGGGCCATAACAGCTGGAACCATTTCATGGGCGACCATGCGGTCGTCGCCACCGTCATCCCGCTCTCGGCCGGCAAGACGTTGGTCAGGACCAAGTGGCTGGTGCACAAGGATGCCGTCGAAGGGGTCGACTACGACCTCGAAAAGCTGACGGATGTCTGGATCGCAACGACGGATCAGGACGCCGACCTCGTCGCCCGCTCCCATGCAGGCGCCCTCGATCCCGCTTATCAGCCGGGTCCCTATTCCCGCTTCTCCGAGACGAACCTCGACAAGTTCGCCACCTGGTACATCGACCGGATGCGCGCTCATGGATACTAGAACCCAGCAAGCGCCGCTCGCAAAGGCAACCCGTCACGACGTCTGGAATCCCGAGGAAGACGAGGCGCTCGTCTGCCTCGACGTCCAGCAGGAAACCCATGACGTCAAGACCTTCACCTTCGCGTCTCCTGACGGGAAGCGGTTCGCCTTCAAGGCCGGTCAGTATTTTCTGTTCGATCTGGAGCATAACGGCGAGCCTGAAAGCCGATGCTACAGCATCTCCTCTTCGCCGCATCGCACGAACGCCTTCTCCGTGACGGTGAAGCGCGTTCCGGGCGGCAAGATCTCCAACTGGCTTCACGACACGCTGGTGCCGGGGGCGTCGGTCAAGGCGAACGGCCCGCTCGGCCATTTCGTCCGCTCCGAGGCGGCAAAGCCGAAGCTTCTGCTGCTCTCCGGCGGCTCCGGCATCACGCCCGTCATGTCCATCCTGCGTGAGCTCGCCGACAGCTGCGAGCCGGCCGACGTCGTCTTCCTGCACGCCGCACGCACGCCGCTGGATCTGATCTTCCGCGACGAGCTTGCCTGCATCGCGCGCAAGCTGAAAGGGCTGCGGCTGCATTTCCTGCCGGAAACGGTTGCGGGCGAACCGGCCTGGTCCGGCCTCACCGGCCGCATTTCGGCGGATTATTTCAAGCTCGCGGTTCCCGATATAGCCGAGCGCACGGTGATGTGCTGCGGCCCCGCTCCCTTCATGGCGGCGGCGCGCGGCATCGCCGCCGAACTCGGCGTTCCCGCCTCGCATTATCTCGAGGAAAGCTTCGACGCCGCCGTCATCGACGAGCCCGAAATCCCCGCGATCCAGGAAGCGGCCGCCAAGGTCTTCCAGGTCAGCTTCTCCAAGCAGGCCCGCAACATCGAGGTTACAGGCGACCAGAGCGTGCTCTCCTGCGCGAAGAAGGCCGGCGTCAGGATACCATCCTCCTGCGCCAACGGCGTCTGCGGCACCTGCAAGTCGAAGCTCACCTCCGGCACGGTCGACATGAACCACAATGGCGGCATCCGCCAGCGGGAAATCGACGCCGGCTTCTTCCTGCCTTGCTGCTCGAAGCCGCTCAGCGATCTCGTCATCGAACGCTGAGCGACACCGCATCAATCACCGATAACGGGGGATCACCCGGATGCTGCGAGACGAAAACGATTCCGTCGAGCTGACCGGCTCGACCGTCTTCAAGGACGAGCGGAAACAGGCCTATCTCAATCCCGATGGCGCCGACCGGCCGCTCATCAGTCCGGTGCCGGCCACGACACTCGACCGGGCGCGCCGCTACCGGCTGGAGCGGCTGCGCATGAAGATGCGCGAGTGGGATTGCGGCGCGCTGCTGCTCTACGATCCCGTCAATATCCGCTACGCCTTCGACTCGTCGAATATGAGCATCTGGACGATGCATAATCCGTCGCGCTATGCGCTGATCCTGGCCGACGGCCCGGCCATCATGTTCGAATTCGAAGGCGCCGAGCACGTCAATGACGGGCTGCCCGGCATCGACGAGATCCGGCCGTCGAAATCCTGGATCTTCTTCACGGCAGGCAATCTCGTGGAACCCCGCCTGAAAGCCTGGGCGAACGAGATCGCCGACATCGTCAAGGGCAATGGCGGCAACCGGCGCATCGCGGTCGACCGGCTCGAACCATCAGGCGCCTTCGAACTGACGGAACGCGGCTTCACGCTGCTCGACGGCCAGGAACTTGCCGAACGGGCGCGGTCGATCAAGAGTGCCGACGAAATCGAGCTGATGCGCTGGACGATCCGCGTCTGCGAAGCGGGCATGGCGCGCATGTACGGGGTGTCAGAACCCGGCCGCACCGAGCGGGAAATCTGGGCCGAGCTTCACTTCGAAAATGCCCGGAGCGGCGGCGAATGGCTGGAGACCAAGCTCCTCACCGCAGGCGCGAGAACCAATCCCTGGTATCAGGAATGTTCCGATTACGTCATCAAGCGCGGCGAGATGATCTCCTTCGACACCGATATGATCGGCCCCTACGGCTATTGCGCCGACCTCTCGCGTTCATGGACGTGTGGGCATGTCGCGATGAACGCCAAGCAGAGGGAAATTTACGCCGCGGCCAGGGACCAAATCGAGCATAATCTGTCCGTCATCCGGCCCGGCATGACGTTCCGGGAATTCAACGAACTGTCCTGGCGGATCCCTGAGAAATATCAACCCTATCGCTACACGCTCGCCCTGCACGGCACCGGCATGGCGGACGAATGGCCGGGCGTGCTCTTGCATCCGGATTTCGATCCCGATTTCAGCGGCATCATCGAGGAGAACATGGTGCTGAACGTCGAAAGCCTGATCGCCGAGGCCGGCTCGGAGAGCATCAAGCTGGAGACCCAGGCCCTGATTACATCAAAGGGCGCGGAGCGGTTGGACAGCTTTCCGTGGGAGGATGTCTGACCCCGCCTTCAGTGCGCTCTCAAAGCCGCGGCGCGATGCTGGGAAGGCGTCTGGCCGAAGGTGCGCTTGAACGTCCTCGTGAACTGCGAGGCGTTTTCGAAACCGACATCGAGCGCAATCTCGATGAGCGGCGCCTTCGATTGTGCAAGGATCGATTTCGCCCGCTCCATGCGAACACGATTATAGGCCTTGGCGGGAGACATGCCCGTCTTCTCGATGAAGATCCGCTCCAGCTGCCGCCGCGAGAGCCCGACCATGGCGGCGAGTTTTTCGATCGGCATGCTGCCGTCGACGAATTGCTCCATGGTGATCATCGCCGCCTTGACGCGGGCGTCGTCGTAATCGTCGTAGAGCGGGCGGCGGGGCTGAATGTCGGCCGGAGCGCGCGCTTTTTCGATCTGCAGCACTTCGAGCGCGTTTCGTTCGGCGTCGCGGCTGATGTATTTGCGCACCAGCAATGCGGCCATATCGGCAGCGCTGCTGCCGCCCGCGCAGGTTCCGCGCTGGCGATCGAGATTGAAGAGCCGGTCGGAACGGACGCTGAGCTCGGGGAAACGCTCGCGGAACTCCTTGTAATGCAGCCAGCTCACGCAGGATTCATGCCGCTTCATCAGGCCGGCCGAGGCCAGAATGAACGAACCGGTGCAGACGCCGATCAGCGGCACCTTCTTGGCATCCGCCTGCTTGAGGAAGGTGATGGTCTGCTGGTCGACGGGGTTCTCCACCGTCAGCAGGCCGCCGACGACAGCGATGTAATCGAACCGCGACGGATCGACGAAGTCGGAGGTCGGCGCGACCTGCACACCGCAGCTCGAGGTTATCAGGTGCCGCGTGCTGCCGATCACTTGCCAGTCGGCCAGCACCCGGCCGGAGCGATCCTGCTCGTCGCTGGCAAGCCGCAGCGTATCCACGAAGAGCGCGAAGGCCGACAGCGTGAACGACCGGGCCAGAACGAAACCCACCTTGAGCCGGGCAGCGGGTTTCGCGGCGCCGTCTCCCTGCCGATGCTGTTCCGGTCGCATAGTCATCTCCTTGCCGGTCTCACCGCGCTCATCTGATCTGAAAACCGTGCGCCAGAGGGTCGCGGTCGTCAACGAAAATGGTATTGTGGCCGATGACGCGCGCCCACCCGCCGATGCTCGGGAGAATGCCGCTGTAAGGGCCGATGCCCGCCTCGCCTTCGACCCGGCCCTCGAAGATGGTCCCGATCAGGCTTTCGTGACGATATTTCGAGCCGATCGCAAGCCGTCCCTTACCATAGAGCTGCGCCATGCGCGCCGAGGTACCGGTGCCGCCCGGCGACCGATCGATCGCCTTCTCGCCGTAGAAGACGGCGCAGCGCCCGTCGGAGACGTCGTTCACGGGGCGGTCGCACCAGATCGCGTGATGCACGCCGCGGATCCGGTCGTCGTCGGGATGGACGGGATTGCAGATATCGGCAAGGGCTGCCCTGAGCTTCTGGCTGCAGCCGACGATGTCGGATGCGCTCATGCCGTCGAGACCGCCCCAGTTCTCCTGGGGCTCGACGACCGCGTAATAATTGCCGCCATAGGAAATATCGACGCGCAGACGGCCCATGCCGGGCACGTCCACCGTGACATCGGCCTCATGGAGATAGCTCGCGACATTATGGAGGCGGACGGAATCGACATAGCCGTCCTTCTCCTCATAGGTGACATCCACCCGGCCGGCCGGCGTTTCGATGGCGACCCTGCCAGGCACGCGCGGCTTGACCAGCCCTTCCTCGATCGCCGCCGTCACGGTGCCGATGGTGCCGGCGCCGCACATCGGCAGGCAGCCGCTCACCTCGATGAAGAGCACGGCGAAATCGCAATCCTCCCGATAGGGGGGATAGATGATCGAGCCCGACATGATGTCATGCCCCCTCGGCTCGAACATCAGCGCCTTGCGGACCCAGTCGTGATCGCGGACGAAGATCTCCCGGCGCTCGCCCATCGGCAGATGAGGCAGCAACGGGCCGCCGCCGGCAACGAGACGGACCGGGTTGCCGCAGGTGTGTGCGTCGATGCAGAAGAAGCTGTTTCTCATTCCGTCATGTCCTCGCTATCTCGCCTTCGGCAGCCTGTCGCGGTCGAGCAGGCCGCGCGACAGCCGGTCGAGCAGCAGGGCGACGGCGACGATCGCCAGGCCTGCTCTGAGGCCAAGCCCCATCTCCATGCGCGTCAGGCCGCGCGTCACTTCCGCGCCGAGGCCGCCGGCGCCGACGAGGCCGGCCAGAACGACCATCGCCAGCGACAGAAGGATGCACTGGTTGAGCCCGACCAGCAGCGTCTGCTTGGCAAGCGGGATCTCGATCTTCCACAGGATCGAGCGCGGCGGCGCGCCGATGGCGCTGCCAAGCTCGAGGAAGACATTCGGCACCTGGTTGAAGGCCAGCGTCGTCAGGCGCAGCATCGGCGGAATGCCATAGACGATGGTGGCGATGATCGCCGGCACGCGCCCGAGGCTGAAGATCATGACCGCGGGAATGAGATAGACCCATGGCGGCACGGTCTGCATCACGTCGAGAATCGGACGGACCACCGCCTCCAGCGCCTTGTAGCGCGAGCAGAGCACGCCGACCGGGAAGGCGATGAGCACGGAGATCAGGACGGCGACGGTGACGAGAGAAAGCGTCTGCATCGACGCCGTCCACAGGCCGACGAGCAGGCAGAAGCCAAGGCAGAGACCGGCCAAGATCGCCGCCCGCAGGCTGACGGCGAAGAATGCCGCGACGACGACGATCGCGATCAGCGCATAGGGCGGCACGAAGAGGAGTGCGGCTTCGATGGCCGAAAGAACCGTTTCGACCACATAGCTGATCGCCGCAAACAGCGGATGAAGATTGGTGTTCAGCCAATCGACTGATGGAGCCAGGAAAGCGCCTGGCGAAAACTGCAGCATCGCAGGATTCATGACTTCCTCCCTGTTCCCAGGCGGGCAGCGCTCTGGGTTATCCGATCAAGCACCATAGTCAGTACCACGATGGCGATCGCGCCATTGATAGAGGTCGCGATATCGAGCGTTCTGATTGCGCCGTAGATTGTCTCTCCAAGCCCGCCGGAACCGACGATGCCGGCGATGACAACCATGCCGAAAGCCATCATCAGGCTCTGGTTGATGCCGGCCATGATGCTCGGCAGCGCAAAGGGAAGACGGATCTTGAAGAACATCTTCGCCGGCGTCATCCCAAGGGCTTCCCCGAGTTCGATGAATTCCTTCGGCGTCATCCGGATGCCGAGAGAGGTCAGGCGGATGGCCGGCGGCACGGCGACGATCACGGTCGCGATCAT
This sequence comes from Rhizobium sp. J15, assembly GCF_002531825.1. GTDB lineage: Bacteria > Pseudomonadota > Alphaproteobacteria > Rhizobiales > Rhizobiaceae > Rhizobium. The sequence continues at coordinate 16,199 of NZ_NWSX01000065.1, forward strand.
GGCGGTGGCCGGTCCGTAGCCGAGCAGGGCGATCGCCGGCAGCAGATAGATATAGGGCGGAAGCGTCTGGATCAGATCGAGACCCGGCTCCATGAAGCGGTCGAGCGCGGTAAAGAAGCCGGCGGCGATGCCGATCGGAATGCCGATCGCCAGCGCAAGCACGGTCGCCGTCAGGACGAGCGCCAGCGTGCTCATCGTCTCCGGCCAGAGTCCCATGGAAAAGCAGAGCGCCAGCGCGACGCCGGCCGCGACCGCGAACCAGATATTGACGAGCCGCCAGCCGATGAGCGCCACGATGAGGGCGATCACATAGAAGGGCGGAAGCTGCAGGAGCCAGAGGATCCCGTCATAGAGCCCTTCGAGAACCTGCCTGATATAGTCGAAGAGGAACTCGCCGTTGTCGCTCACCCATTCGAGCGCGGTGTCCGTCCATTCGTCAAAAAGATCGGTGAAGCCTGAAGTATCCATGTCGATCAGCTCCAGTTGCGGTCATGCCGGCGTGAGTTCGTGGGCGGAGGTGCCCTTGACGCCCATCAGCAGGCTGCGCGGGGTGACGACGCCGACGACCTGATCCCTGTCCACGACGGCGATGGCGTCGCGCTCCGACTGCATCGTCAAGGTGATCAGCTCGTCGATATCGGCATCGGGTGTGGTGCGCGCGAGCGAGGCGATGTCGGAGTTCGGCGCGCTCTGCTGGAACTCGGCAACGCTGCGCATGACCGAATGCGCCTTGATCAGGTGAAGGCGGGAAATGCCGGCGACGAATTCGGCGACATAGGCATCCGCCGGGTTGAGGATGATTTCCTCGGCGGTGCCGGTCTGGATGATGACGCCGTCCTTCATGATCGCGATGCGGTCGCCGATGCGGATCGCCTCGTCGAGATCATGGGTGATGAAGACGGCGGACTTGCCGAGCGCTTTGGTCAGCTGGCGGAATTCATCCTGAAGCTGGCGCCGGATCAAAGGGTCGAGCGCGCTGAACGGCTCGTCCATGAGAATGATCTCGGGGTCGGAGGCGAGCGCGCGGGCAAGGCCGACGCGCTGCTGCATGCCGCCGGAGAGCTCGCCCGGATACCGGCTCAGCCAATCGGCGAGGCCGACCTTTTCGAGCGCGGCGGCAGCGGTCTTGTTGCGCTCCGCTTTCGCAATGCCCTGGACTTCGAGGCCGAAAGCGGCGTTCTCCAAGACCGTCCGGTGCGGCAGCAAGGCGACGCTCTGGAACACCATGCCGATGTTCTTCGCCCGCATCTGCCTGAGATCGACGGGCGACAGGGAGGCGAGGTCGCGTCCCTTGACGAGAACCTTGCCGGAGCTCGGCGTGATCAGCTTGTTGAGAAGGCGGATAAGCGTCGATTTTCCGCTTCCCGACAATCCCATGATGCAGAAGATTTCGCCGCGCCGGACCTGGATGCTCGCATCGGACACGCCGACGACGCAGTTGAATTCCTTGAGGACCTCTGTCTTGCCGAGGCCGCGCTCCTTGATCGACTTCATCGCCGCGGCGGACTTGCCTCCGAAGACCTTCCAGAGGGATTGGCAGTCGATCAGGACATCCTTGGCATCGATATTGGCGGTTTTCATAGCGATCCCCTTTGAGCCAATCGGCGCTGGCTTCTTCCTTGAGTTCGAGGGTGGCCGCCCGACAGCTCGGACGGCCACGAGGCGTTTAGTTCTTCTTGATGTTTTCCCAGCGCTTGATCAGGTCGGCATGGGCGCCGATCCAATCCTGCACGGCCTGGTCCATGGTCTTGCCGTCCTTGACGGCGCCGTTGATGGCGGTGATGTCGGCGATCGGCACGTAGACGCTGGCCATGACTTCGCGAGCATGCGGATATTCTTCCGAGAAGCCCTTATGGCCGATCCAGTAGTAGCTCTGCGGCGGCGGGAAGACGCCTTTCGGATCCTTGAGGTACTTGACCTCGTACTTCTGGACCATCCACGACGGCTCCCAGATCGTCACCGCGATCCACTCCTGGCGGTCGTAGGCGGACTTCAGCGCCGCCGTCATCGCGGCAGTGCTGCCTTCGACGAGCTGCAGCTTGAGGCCGTAATCCTTGACGGCGTTCGAAGTATCGCGCATCAGGCCGGCGCCCGGCTCGATGCCGATGATCTTGCCGCCGAACTTGTCGGCGTTCTCATTGAGCTGTTCGAGCGAGTCGATCGGAACGTATTTCGGAACCGCGACGCCCTGGTAGAGGCCGTGCGAAACCGGCGAAATCTTTTCGAGGCGGTTCTTGTTCTTGTCCCAGTAATCCTGTGCGACATAATCCGTCTGCGAGGTGAGAACCTGGATGTCGCCCTTGGCGAGAGCGGCGTAAGCAATGCCCCACTCGGAGAATTCGGTCACCTTGACGGTGTAGCCGGCGTCTTCCAGAACCTTCTTGGTGATGCCGGTGATGGGCGTCAGGTCCTCCCAGGACATCGTGCCCATGGTGATCGTCTTTTCCTCCGCGCGAGAAGGCAGGACGCTGATCCCAACCATCGCAGCGGCGCAAAGCGCCTTCCACAAATTTTTCATTGTTGTTACTCCTGTTTTACGTTCCCATCGAAGCCTGCGCGCGGCAGTCTTCATATTGCGGGGCCGAGGGATCATCCCTCGCGGCCTGCACGCAATTCCTGAAAGCGGATGACCGAATTGACGCCGAGCCATGCAATGGGCTCGGGAGGCAGTCTCGTCGGTTCCGGCTGGTTCTTGTATTTGTCGAGCTCGGGGCTTGCCGCCCCCGTCGCGAGATCGGCGGCCATCATGCCGGCGAAAGTGCTCTTAACGGTGCCGAGACCATTCTCGCAGCAGGCGGAAAAGAGCCCCTCTTCGACCTCGCCGAATGCCGGCACATGGTTTCTGGAGAGGCAGAGCGCGCCCGCCCAGCTATATTCCATCGGCAGGCGCTCCATCCCCGGAAAACGGGCATCGAACGACCGGCGCTGTTCGGCAGCAATTCCGGCGACGCGCTTCTCCGACACTTTCAGGCTCGGGTCATAGGTGAACCTCGTCCTGACGACGATCCTCGAAAGGCCATCCTTGGTGATCTTGCGCACCGTCGCGCCCATAGGATCGGCCGGCAGCAGCGCCCAGCGATCCACACCGGTGACATCGCCTGCGAATTCGTTCTGCGAAAAGGCCGAGGTCATCGACGCATAGGTGAAGATATGCATCAGCCTTCCGCGGAAATGACCGAAGCTTTGAATATGGCCGTTCACGCCGAGTATGACCTTCGGCGCCGAAACGGAGCCGCGGGCGGTCTTTGCCTTCCAGGTCCCGCCTTCGCGCGAAAGCTCCAGCACCGGCGAGTGCTCGTGGATCGCAACCTTCGAATGGAGCCCGCGCGCCAGGCCTCTGATATAATCGGCCGGCTGGATCATCACCGCGCCGGGCGTGTAGAGGCCGCCGCGATAATAGTGCGAGCCGGTCATCTCCCGCATCTGATCGGCGTCGAGAACGCGATGCTCCTCGCCGATCTTCTCAAGCGACTTCCTATAATTGTCGTTGAGCCCCATTCCCCGCTCGGAGGCTGCGGCATTGACCTTGCCTGAGGGATCGAAGGTTTCCCGGGACAGGCCGTATTCGGCCGCGACATCGGCTGCGAAGGAGATCGCCAGACGGTTCTGCCGGATCTCGTCCTTGGTCGCCGCTTCGTCGGCGACCGAATACTCGCCTGAAGACAGGTTGTGCGGCACGTCGATCATGAAGCCGGAATTGCGCCCGGCCGGACCCTTGGCGAGTTCGCGCGCCTCCAAAACGACGATCTTGTCCTCAGGCCGCGTTTGCGAGAGGCGGCGGGCCGCCGACAGGCCGGCAAATCCGCCGCCGATGATCAGCCAGTCGGCGGTAATGTCGTGTTCAAGCGCCGTTACGGGAAAGGCGCGTTCGCTGGTCGCCTCCCATCCCGAAACGCCGGTATCGGTCGGCAGGTGCTTGATCACATGGCGGGTCATCGGATCGTCTCGTCGACGGAGCGTTCCGAAATGTCGATCCAGATGGTCTTCAGCTCGCAGTAATTGTCATGAGCGAAGACGGACTTGTCGCGGCCGCCGAAGCCGGACTCCTTGTAGCCGCCGAAGGGCGTGGTGGCGTCGCCTTCCCCGAAGCAGTTGACCGTGATCAGGCCGGCGCGGATGTCGCGCGTCAGCCGGATCGCATTGCGCAGGCTGCCGGTATAGACGGATGCCGTCAGGCCGTAATTGGTGTCGTTGGCCAGAGCAGTCGCCTCGGCGAGCGTGTTGAACGTCGTGACCGACAGGATCGGCCCGAAGATCTCCTCCTGGAACAGGCGGCTCGCCGGCGTCACGCCCTCGACCAGGGTCGGCTCGATGAAGATGCCGTTATAGGTTTCGCCGCCCTGGGTGACGGACAGCTTTTCCGTCTTGGCGTCGTCGAGGAAGGATTTCACCTTCTCGAAGTGCGACTTGCTGACGAGCGCACCGATGCGGTTTTCCGGATCGAGCGGATCGCCCGTCTTCCATTCGCGCATATAGGCGCCGATGCGCTTCATCAGTTCGTCCTTGACCTTGGCATGGACGATGAGACGCGACGTGGCCGAGCAATTCTCGCCCATGTTCCAGAAGGCGCCGTTGACGACCTGCTCGGCGACGAGATCCAGGTCTTCGGCATCGTCGAGAACGACGGCGGGGTTCTTGCCGCCGCATTCGAGCACGACCTTCTTGAGGTTGGAATCCGCCGCATATCGCAGGAAGCGGCGGCCGGTCGGCGTCGAGCCGGTGAAGGCGACCATGTCGACATCCATATGCAGGCCGATCGGCTCGCCGACCTCGCGGCCGGAGCCGGTCACGACATTGAAGACGCCGGCCGGAATGCCTGCCTCAAGGGCGAGTTCGGCGACGCGCAGCGTGGTGAAAGTCGTTTCCTGTGCCGGCTTGACGATAACCGAGCAGCCGGCGGCAAGCGCCGGGCCGATCTTCCAGGCGAGCATCAGCAGCGGGAAATTCCACGGCAGCACGCAGCCGACGACGCCGATCGGCTCGCGCACGATCATCGTCAGCGCGTTGGCGCCGACCGGGGCGGTGTTGTCGTAGAGCTTATCGATCAGCTCGGCATGCCAGCGCAGCGTATGAATGGTATCGGGAACGTCGACGGTCTGGCATTCGCGGACCGGCTTGCCGCTGTCGAGGCTTTCCATGACGGCGAGTTCGTGCCGGTTGCGCTCCAGCAGCTTGGCAAGCTTCAGCAGCGCTTCCTTGCGCTCGCCCGGCGAGCGGAGCCGCCAGCGCCCGTCTTCGAACGCCTGCCTCGCCTTCTCGACGGCGAAATCGACATCGCTGGAATCGCAGGCGGCGATTTCGGCAAGCACCTCACCCGTCGCAGGATTGGTGGAGGTGAAGGTCTTGCCGGAATTTGCCGGACGGAAAGCGCCATCGATGAAGGCATTCGTCGGAAGTTGAAGACCGGCGGCGATCGCCTTGTATTCGGCTGCGGTCAAAGGTTCATGCATGATTGGCTCCCGACGTGATCTGGCCGACCGTGCGCTTCAGCGTGGAAACGACGGTCTCAAGGGTTCTTTTCTCTTCGGAGTTCAGTCCGCGCAGCGGCGCCCGCACCGGGCCGGCCTTGAGGCCGATGATCTCGCATCCGTGCTTGATCGACTGGACGAATTTGCCGCATTCGAGGAAGTCCATCAGCGGCAGCATGGCGCTCATGATCGCCCGGCCCTTGTCGAAGTTCTTCTCGACGACACAGGCCTCATAAAGGGCGACATGCTCGCGCGGCAGGAAGTTGGAGCCGGCGCAAACCCAGCTCTTGGCACCCCAGGCGAAGAATTCGAGCGCCTGGTCGTCCCAGCCGCAGGACAGCGAAATATGCGGAAATTTCCGGGCGAGCAGGTGAAGATTGCCCATGTCGCCGGAGCTTTCCTTGATGGCGACGACGTTCTTCGACTTGCCGACGCGGGAGAAATACTCCTCGCCCATCACCACGCCCATGCGGGCGGGATAGTTGTAGAGCATGATCGGCAGGTTGGCGGCGCGATCGACCGTCAAGGCATGGACCGCATTTTCGCGTTCGGTCGGCAGCGCATAGGGCGGCGACGATACGAGGATCGCATCCGCGCCGATTTCCTTTGCGGCCTTGGCATATTCGACCGAATCCTCGGTGCGCGTGGCGCCGGTGCCGATGATGAGCGGCAGCCGCGTGCCGATGACCTCTTTCGCATAGGCCGCCAGCTCGAAACGCTCCTGGTTGCTCTGGGCGTAGTATTCGCCCGTCGAGCCGCCGACGATGATGCCGTGGACGCCCGCCTCGATCAGCGACTCCAGCACGGCGGCGAAGCCGGCCCGGTCGATCTGACCATTCTGATCGAGCGGCGTGACCGCCGGCGTGTAGATCCCCTCAAATTTCACGATGACTTCTCCAATAATTGCGTGGCCGGACCGCCGACGAAGGCGTCCGCCTTGAGGCCTTGCGGAGCGATGAACATCTCCATGTTCTCGCGGGACAATTCCCAGTGTTCGAAAACGAGATCGACGACCGCGTCCTCATCATGCGCGGCAAGCGCCGCGATGAAGCTGTCATGATGCTCGACGGCCACCCGAAGCCGGCGCCGCATATCCTCGTTCCTCGGCCGGAAAAACGTGTGGCCGATGCGCGCGTGGTCGATCAGCAGCCGGCCGAGGCTCGGCTGCATGTAGACGTTACCCGACATCTCGCCGAAGATTTCGTGAAAGCGATTGTTCTCCAGCACCATCGCCAGAGCATCCATGCTCTCGCTGGCGGCGCGGAACCGCTCCTGGGTCTGCTTCAGGTCCGACAGCTGCGCCGGCTTGAAATTCTGCACCGCGAGCCGGCCGATCGCCGCATAGATCATCGGCGCGACGAGGAAGAAATTCCGCAGCGTCGAGTGGTTCATCGGGATGACCCGCGCACCCCTGTTCTCGCGGATGTCGATATAGCCCTCGCCGGCCAGGCGGCGAAATATGTCCCGCACCGGAGTCCGCGACAGCCCGTATCTTTCGCTCAAGCTGGCCTCGTCCAGGTCGGCGTCCGGGTCCAGCTCCATCGTCAGGATCTGGCGTTTCAAATCTTCGTAGAGATTGCTCTTGGGTGTCTTCGCCATCGTCGATCTCCGGCCGATTGTTGCCCTATGCCGCGAAGATGCCACGCCTTCCGGAGGGAGTCAATAATTGTGTACATCGTGTACACAATTATTATTCGTGAGATACACAATATTGCGAGATCATACCGAGACCGCCCAGAGCGGAATGACCGGCACAGCCGAAAGCGCTGCGGCAGCCGTCGCGGCGTTCACCCAGGCGGTTATCGTGACAGGTGGTGGGAATTCTGTGGATCGTCAGGCGCGAACGCCTGGGCGCCGGCAAGGCGGCGCGGCCATCGCGGGATATCCCGGTTTTGGGATGGCGGGGTCGGGGAGCGCCGGTGGGCGCTCCCCGGAGGATTAGGCGGCGAGCGCGCCGCTCTTCTTGGCGGTCCAGGTGGCGATGTAGTCCATCAGGCCGGGCGAGAGGCAGTCATAGGGCTCGAGGCCCGACGCCTTCAGCTGCGCCCGGACGGCGTCCATCTTGGCGGGATCGAAGCCGCTTTCGATGATCGACGACACGAAGGCCGCGAAGGTCGGTTTTGCCCAGCCGCTTTCCTGGAAGCGCTCGGGATGGACGAAGGACAGCCCCTGGAAGGGATGTTCGCGCTCGACCGGCCCGTACATATGCACGCCGCATTCCTTGCAGGCGTGCCGCTGGATCAGAGCGGCGGGATCGACGACGGCGAGCTTGTTGCCGTTCTCAAGCACTTCGACGCTCTCGGTCGGAGCGACCGCCACGACCGAAAAGGCGGCACCCTCCGGCTTCCAGCACTTGGTGCAGCCGCAGGCGTGGTTGTGGGCGATATCGCCCTTGATCCTGACCTTGACGGGATTGCTCGCGCATTTGCACACCAGCGTCCCCCCTGTGAAAGCAGCGTCAGTCGCTCGAAAGCCTGAATCCACTGCCGGATGTATGGCTATGCTGCTCATTGCTTCTCTCCTTCCCTCCCTGGCCGTTTGCGTTATGCCCGGCCGAGCCCTGCAATCAATTTCCCAGCTTCTGCGCGTGCCAGCGCAGATGGTCTTCCATGAACGTCGAAATGAAAAAGTAGGAGTGGCCGTAGCCTTCCTGCATGCGAAGCGTGAGCGGAATACCCGCCGCCTCACAGGCTTGCCGGAGCTCGTCGGGACGCAGGCCGTCCTCCAGGAATGAATCCGCCGTCCCCTGATCGACGAAGAACTCGGAGAACCGATGCCCATCCTCGATCAGCGAGCAGGCGTCATAGGCCCGCCAGGTCTTCTCGTCCGCACCGAGATATTTCCGGAACGCCGGTTTCGACCAGCCGGAAACCGAGGGGTGGCTGATCGGCGCGAAGGCCGAGCAGCTCTGGAAGCGGTCCGGGTTCTTGAGCGCGATCGTGATCGCGCCATGTCCGCCCATCGAATGGCCGAAGATGCCCTGACGGTCCATGTCGACGGGAAATTCCTCGGCAAGCAGCCGCGGCAGCTCGTCCGTGATGTAGCTGTACATGCGATAGTTCGCCGAAAACGGCGGCTCGGTGGCATCGACATAAAAGCCGGCGCCCTTGCCGAACTGCCAATTGTCGGCTTCGTCGGGAACATGATCGCCGCGCGGGCTGGTATCCGGGCAGACGATGACGAGACCGAGTTCGGCGGCAAGCCGCCGATACTCGCCCTTATCCATGACATTGGCATGCGTGCAGGTCAGGCCGGACAGATACCACAGAACCGGGCGCTTGCCTTCGGCCGCCTGCGGCGGCACGAAGACGGCGAAGGTCATGTCGCAGCCGCAGGCCTCGGAGCGATCGACGTAGACCCCTTGCGTGCCGCCGTAAGACTTGTCGGTCGAGATGGTCTTCATGGCTTAGTACACGACCACGCCGCGGATGCTTTCACCCTTGTGCATCATGTCGAAGCCCTTGTTGATGTCTTCGAGCGGCATCGTGTGGGTGATCATCGGATCGATCTGGATCTTGCCCTGCATGTACCAGTCGACGATCTTCGGCACGTCGGTGCGGCCGCGCGCGCCGCCGAAGGCGGTGCCCATCCAGTTGCGGCCGGTCACCAGCTGGAACGGACGCGTGGAGATCTCCTGGCCGGCGCCGGCGACGCCGATGATGACCGACTTGCCCCAGCCGCGGTGGGATGCTTCCAGCGCCTGGCGCATCACCTTGGTGTTGCCGGTGCAGTCGAAGGTGTAGTCGGCGCCGCCGATCAGGTCGCCGTTGCGCTTCGTCATGTTGACGAGATAGGGCACGATGTCGTCGCCGACCTCCTTCGGATTGACGAAGTGCGTCATGCCGAATTTCTCGCCCCATTCCTTGCGGTCAGGATTGATGTCGACGCCGATGATCATGTCGGCGCCGGCCAAGCGCAGGCCCTGCAGAACGTTGAGGCCGATGCCGCCGAGACCGAAGACGATTGCCGTGGCGCCGATCTCCACCTTGGCGGTGTTGATGACCGCACCGATGCCGGTGGTGACGCCGCAGCCGATGTAGCAGATCTTGTCGAAAGGGGCGTCCGGATTGACCTTGGCGAGCGCGATCTCCGGCAGCACTGTGTAGTTGGCGAAGGTCGAGCAGCCCATATAGTGGTGGATCTTGTCCTTGCCGATCGAGAAGCGGGACGTGCCGTCCGGCATCAGACCCTGGCCCTGGGTGGAGCGGATCGCGGTGCAGAGATTGGTCTTGCGGCTAAGGCAGGAATAGCATTCGCGGCATTCCGGTGTGTAGAGCGGGATAACGTGATCGCCCTTCTTGACCGAGGTGACGCCGGGGCCGACGTCGACGACGATGCCGGCGCCCTCATGGCCGAGAATGGCGGGGAAGAGGCCTTCCGGATCGGCGCCGGACAGGGTGAAATCGTCGGTGTGGCAAATGCCCGTCGCCTTGACCTCCACCAGCACTTCGCCGGCCTTCGGGCCGTCGAGCTGCACGGTCATCACTTCGAGCGGTTTTCCTGCCTGAACGGCAACAGCGGCGCGAACGTCCATTTCGATATCCTTCCTCTTAAATTGAATTTCGGTTGTCACATATTCGGATAGACAGGCCCTTCGCCGCCCTG
>NZ_NWSX01000066.1 GCF_002531825.1 Rhizobium sp. J15
GCAACCTGTCCAGATATTTTAACCGGACAGCAGTGGGACAAGCCCGAGCATGACGGAAGGCCGCTGACAGTCGTCGGAGCCCCGGCCGTAACGGGACCTCGATCGCAAACGGATTACGATTAGCGCGTCAGACGCTTATGAGCCTGGCTGCCGGGGTTCAGCGCATCGGGGCCGAGGCGGCGGATCTTGTCCTGTTCATAATCCTCGAAGTTGCCTTCGAACCATTCGACATGGCCCTCGCCTTCGAAAGCGAGGATATGCGTCGCCAGGCGGTCGAGGAACATACGGTCGTGGCTGATGATGATGGCGCAGCCGGCGAAGTTCTCCAGCGCGTTTTCAAGCGCGCCCAGCGTTTCCGTGTCGAGGTCGTTGGTCGGTTCGTCGAGCAGCAGAACGTTGCCGCCGGCCTTCAGCATCTTGGCGAGGTGCACGCGGTTGCGCTGGCCGCCGGAGAGATTGCCGACCTTCTGCTGCTGATCGCCGCCCTTGAAGTTGAAGGCGCCGCAATAGGCGCGGGAGTTCATGTCGAACTTGCCGAGCTTGATGATTTCGGCGCCGCCGGAAATCTCTTCCCAGACCGTCTTGTCGGCGGCAAGCGCGTCGCGGCTCTGGTCGACATAGCCGAGATGCACGGTCTCGCCGATGCGGATCGAGCCGCTATCGGGCTTTTCCTGGCCGGTGATCATCTTGAACAGCGTCGTCTTGCCGGCGCCGTTCGGGCCGATGATGCCGACGATACCGCCCGGCGGCAGCTTGATCGACAGGTCGTTGATCAGAGTGCGGCCTTCGAAGCCCTTGGTGATGCCTTCCATCTCGATGACCACCTGGCCGAGACGCTCGCTGACCGGGATGATGATCTGCGCGTCGCCGGGACGCTGCTTCTCGGCGGCCTCCACCAGCTGTTCGTAGGACTTGATACGCGCCTTGGACTTGGCCTGGCGGGCCTTGGGGCTGGAAGCGATCCATTCCTGTTCGCGGCTGATCGCCTTCTGACGCGATGCTTCTTCGCGGTTTTCCTGCAGCATGCGCTTGGCCTTGGCCTGCAGATAGGCGGAGTAATTGCCTTCGTAAGGAATGCCGCGGCCGCGGTCGAGTTCCAGGATCCAGCCGGTGACGTTGTCGAGGAAGTAGCGGTCGTGGGTGATCATCATCACCGCGCCCGGATAGTCGCGCAGATGCTTTTCGAGCCAGGCGATGGTCTCGGCGTCCAGATGGTTGGTCGGTTCGTCGAGCAGCAGCAGATCCGGCTGCGACAGCAGCAGGCGGCAGAGCGCGACGCGGCGCCGCTCACCGCCGGAAAGTGTGGTGACGTCGGCGTCGCGCGGCGGGCAGCGCAGGGCTTCCATCGCCATCTCGACCTGGCTTTCCAGATCCCAGAGGTTCTGGCTGTCGATGATATCCTGGAGCTTCGCCCCCTCTTCCGCCGTCTCGTCGGAATAATTCATCATCAGCTCGTTGTAGCGATCGACGATGGCCGTCTTGGAGGCGACGCCTTCCATCACGTTTTCGAACACGGTCTTGGCCGGATCGAGCTGCGGCTCCTGCTCGAGATAGCCGACCGTCGCACCCTCGGCGAGCCAGGCTTCGCCGGTATATTCCTTGTCCTTGCCGGCGATGATGCGCAGCACGGTGGATTTACCGGCGCCGTTCGGGCCGAGGATGCCGATCTTGGCATCGGGGTAGAAAGAAAGGTGGATATTCTCCAGGATCTTCTTGTTGCCATAGGCCTTGTTGAGGCCGGACATATGATAGATGAACTGACGTGCCATACTGCGCTGCTCCGGGCGGGAAACTTCGATTGTGCCGCTATGTAGGCGAAACAGCGCCTGCGGGCAACGCCGAAACCCGGTTTACGCAGGATTTCCGGTCAGAAGCCCGCAGCGTCGACGACGCCCTCATCGCAGCCGAAGGAGGTTTTTCCCGCTCCCTGGATCAGATCGGCGAGTGCCGCGGTTCTTGCCGACGCCGTCCCCGCCTGCTCGGAAAGCCCGATCGTCAACTCGCTGATCACCCTGACTTTGCCGGCACGGCGGCAGCTCATCTTGACGCGGTCGCCCGCCCCCGATCCGAAGCTCTTGTCGAAAGCTGCCTTGATCGCCTCGGCCTTGACCGTCTTGCCGATATTGGCGGCGAAGAGATCGCGCACGGCCGACGCGTTGAGTGCGGTCAGCAGATGCATGCTGACGCCGAAATAGTCTTCCGCGCTCATCTTCGTGCAGGTGCCGTGCTTGACCCATTCATGCCGGTCCAGGCCGGATTGCGTACCGGGCATTGCCTTTGCGAGCGACGCCTGCGTCTCGGCCGACAGCGTCACCGCCGGCAGCTTGTTCCAGTCGCCGTCCTTGTCCACGACCTTCTGGTCGGCGGCGACACCGCAATAATCCTGCCGCATCGGCCAGAGCCCGTGCAGCGAGAAGTTCGTCGCATCGGTACGCTCGCCGGTCTGGCTGACGCATTCGGGCCTCTTCTGGTTGGTCTGGCAGAAGGCGGGCTGCCAACTCGCCGCCAGAATGAAGCGGGTGCGCCCGCCGCCTTCCTGTGCCGCGGCGCCGCTGGCAAGGATCATCGATAAGGCGAACGCCAAGGTACGCAACTGAATGCTGCTCATTTCAACCCCCAAAAGAACAATACGGGAACAAATAAGCACGAAGCGTGAAAGCCCGCAACCCTGAATCGCAGCGATACTGTAATTTGTTATCGGATAAATCAAACGCCCATGTTGCATTTGCCTGCCGATCTGGTCTGTTGCCGCAAGGAGGACCCGCATGTTTTCTGAAACCCACAGGCTCGCCGTGCCGGAGGCGTCGCTTGCCTATCATCGTGCCGAGGCTGCCGGCCCGGCTCGCGGCATCCTGCTGATATCGCATGGGCTTGCCGAACATTCGAAACGCTACCGCGTCTTCGCCGAGGCGATGGCGGCGCGCGGCTATCATGTCTATGCCCATGACCACCGCGGCCATGGCGAGACGACGGCGCCCGACGCGCCGATCGGCCGCTTCGCCCGGCGCGGCGGCATCGACAGGGTGATCAGCGACGTCATCGCCATGCGCACCCATGCGGTCTCCCGCCATCCCGGCTTGCCGGTGATCCTCTTCGGCCATTCGATGGGCGGCCTCATCGCCCTCAACGCCGCCGTCACTGCGCCGGCAGATTTCGACGCCGTCGCCGTGTGGAATTCGAATTTTGCCGCCGGCCTTGCCGGCCGCGCCGCCCAGGCGATCCTCCTTGCCGAGCGCATGCTGAAAGGCTCGGACGTGCCGAGCGGCCTGCTTCCGAAGCTCACCTTCGGCGCCTGGGGCAGATCCATTCCCGGCCGCCGCACGGAATTCGACTGGCTGTCGCGTCTTCCTGACGAAGTCGACAAATATGTCGCCGATCCGCTCTGCGGTTTCGACGCATCGGTCTCCCTATGGCTCGACGTCTTCGAACTGACCTTCCGCGCGCCGCAGAGGATCCACCTCGACCGGCTGCCGCGCGATATGCCGATCCATCTCGTCGGCGGTGGACAGGATCCGGCGACGGAGCGTGGAAAAGCCGTCCTCTGGCTGTCAAACCATTTGAAAGGCCGGGACTTCTCCCGTATCAGCACAGTGATATATCAGGATATGCGGCATGAAACGCTGAACGAGCTCGGCGCGGATGCCGCGATCGCAGCCTTCGCGGATTGGTGCGACGAAGCCGTCGCCGGGCCGCGCGCGACCAGATCCTGAGCAACAGGGAACCCATCATGCCGAGCACCGCCGCCCGCCCCGCTCCTTCCGCCTCCGAGGTGACGACGGGGCTTGCGCTGATGTTTCTCTCGGTGATGGTCTCACCCCTCATCGATATCTTCGCCAAGCTCGCGGTGGTGACCGTCCCCTCCGCCGAGATCACCGCCGCACGCTTTGCCGTCCAGGCGCTCTGCATGCTGCCGATCGTGATCTGGCGGCGCTGCTTCATCGATTTTTCCTGGCGCCAGAACCTGTTCCACGCCATCCGCGGCGCGATCATCACCGTCTCGATGGTCTCCTTCGTCACCACGCTGAAATATATGGCGGTCGCCGATGCGATCGCCATCTTCTTCGTCGAGCCGATCATGCTGACGATCCTCGGCGGCATTTTCCTGAAGGAAACGATCGGCTGGCGGCGCTATACGGCCTGCGGCGTCGGCTTCTTCGGGGCGATGCTGATCATCCAGCCGAGCTTCCAGGAGGTCGGCTACGTCGCGCTGCTGCCCGTCGTCAGTGCGCTCTGCATCGCGATCTTCGTCCTGATGACCCGCGTCCTCTCGCATCGGGAAGACCCCTGGTCGATGCAGTTCCAGATGGGCATCTGGGGCCTCGTCTTCTGCACCATCCTGCTTCTCGTCGGCGAAGGAAGCGGCTCCGATATCTTCGATCCGGTCATGCCCGAAGGCAGCGCCTGGTTCTATCTCGCCGGCGTCGGCGCCACGGCCGCCACGGCCGGCATTCTCGGCGTCTATGCCTATCGCGCAGCACCGGCCTCGACGCTCGCGCCGCTGCAATATTTCGAGATCGTCTCGGCGACGATCTTCGCCTGGCTTGTTTTCGGCGACTTCCCGGATGCCATCAAATGGCTCGGCATCATGATCATCATGGCATCGGGCTTCTACATCCTCTGGCGCGAGCGCCGCTTTGCTTCAAAGCCCGTATCCGATACATCTGAGGTGACGCTGGCGCCGTAGACATTGCCGGGAGGAACATGACGGAGACCGTGACCAAAAAGCCGCCGCTGGCCGGCATCCGGGTGATCGAGCTTGCCCGCGTGCTTGCCGGTCCCTGGGCGGGGCAGATGCTCGCCGATCTCGGCGCCGATGTCATCAAGGTCGAAAACCCCGACGGCGGCGACGATACGCGCCAATGGGGTCCGCCCTTCGTCGAGGGTGCAGATGGCGAAAATCTCTCGGCCGCCTATTACCACGCCGCCAATCGCGGCAAGCGCTCCGTCACCGCCGACCTGAGAAGCGCGGCAGGCCAGGATCTCGTCCGCCGCCTGGTTGCGTCAGCCGATGTGGTGATCGAGAATTTCAAGCTCGGCGGCCTCGTCAAATACGGGCTCGATTACGACAGCCTGCGCCGGATAAATCCAAAACTCGTCTATTGCTCGATCACCGGCTTCGGCCAGACCGGCCCCTATGCCAGCCTCGCCGGCTACGATTATATCGTCCAGGGCATGTCCGGCTTCATGTCGATCACCGGCGAGCCGGGCGGCCAGCCGATGAAGGCGGGTGTCGCGATCGCCGATATCTTCACCGGCATCTATGCGGTCTCGGCGATCGAGGCCGCCTTGATCCATGCGCTGAAGTCAGGCGAAGGCCAGTTGATCGACATGGCGCTGCTCGACGTGCAATCGGCCGTGCTCGCCAATCAGAACATGAACTACCTCATCTCCGGCGCCGCGCCGACCCGCCTCGGCAACGCCCATCCGAATATCTCGCCTTACGAGGTCGTGCCGGCGGCCGACGGCTATTTCATTCTCGCGGTCGGAAACGACGGCCAGTTCCGTCGCCTCTGCGCCATCCTCGGCCTGGAGGCGATATCAGGCGACGAGCGTTTTTCCACCAACAAGGCCCGCGTCGCCAATCGCGGCGAGGTGCGCCGCCTCATCTCCACCGAGACGCTGAAATGGCAGAAGGCGGATCTCCTGAAGGCCTGCGAGGAGAATGCGGTTCCATCGGGCGCGATCAACACGATCGAAGAGATGTTCGCCGACCCGCAGGTGCAGGCCCGCGGCTTGCGCATCGATCTTGCCGATGCCGCCGGCACCCTCATCCCGGGCGTCAGAACACCGATCGTGCTCTCCGAGACGCCGCTGCACTACATTAGGCCGAGCCCGCGCCTCGGCGAACATAACGAAGAAATTCTCACCGAACTCGAAGAGCGCGAGAGGAAGGCATCGTCATGAAGAAGACCGGCGGGGAACTGATCGTCGAGGCGCTGAAGGCGAACGGCGTCAAGCGCCTCTCCTGCGTTCCGGGAGAGAGCTTCCTCGCCGTCCTCGATGCGCTGCGCGACAGCGATATCGACGTCCTCGTCTGCCGCCAGGAAGGCGGCGCGGCAATGATGGCGGATTGCTGGGGCCGGCTGACCGGCGAACCCGGCATCTGCATGGTCACCCGGGGCCCGGGCGCCACCAATGCCTCCGCCGGGCTGCATATCGCCAGGCAGGATTCGATCCCGATGATTCTCTTCATCGGCCAGGTGCAGCGGGAAGCGCGCGAGCGCGAGGCCTTCCAGGAGGTCGAGTTCCGCCGCGCCTTCACCGAATTCGCCAAATGGGTGGGCGAAATCGACGATGCCGCCCGCATTCCCGAATTCGTCACCCGCGCCTTCGCGGTCGCCACCTCCGGCCGTCCCGGCCCCGTCGTGCTGACGCTGCCGGAGGACATGCTGCGCGACGCGGTGGAGGCGCCGCGCGCCAAGCGCTATGTCAGCGTCGAGGCCCATCCTGGCCGCAGGCAGATCGACGATGTCTATATCAGACTGCTGAAGGCCGAGCGGCCGATGGTCATCCTCGGCGGCACCCGCTGGGATGCCGATGCCGTCGCCGATTTCGCAAGCTTCGCCGGGCGCTTCCAGCTGCCGGTCGGCTGCTCCTTTCGCCGGCAGATGCTGTTCGATCATCTCCATCCCTGTTACGCCGGCGATGTCGGGATCGGCATCAACCCGGCGCTCGCCAAGGAGATCAAGGAGAGCGACCTTCTGATCCTGCTCGGCGCCCGCATGTCGGAAATGCCGTCCTCCTCCTACACGCTGCTCGACATTCCCTACCCCCAGCAATCGCTGGTCCATATTTATCCGGATGCCTCCGAACTCGGCCGCATCTACCGCCCGGATCTCGCCATCTGCGCAGCCCCTGCCGATTTCGTCGCCGCCCTCGCCGATCTGGAAGCGCCGGCCGAGCCCCACTGGGCGGAGCGCACCGAGCGCATGCACCAGGCCTATCTCTCCTGGTCGAAGCCGCCGGCAACAGGTCCAGGCTCCGTCCATATGGGGCCGATCATGGAATGGCTGGAGGCCAATACCGGGCCGGAGACGATCTTCACCAATGGCGCCGGCAATTACGCCACCTGGCTGCACCGCTTCCATCGCTTCCGCCGCTTCAACACGCAAGCGGCCCCGACCTCCGGCTCGATGGGTTACGGCCTGCCGGCCGCCGTCGCCGCCAAGCGGCTCTTTCCCGAGCAGGAGGTCATTTGTTTTGCCGGCGACGGCTGTTTCCTCATGCATGGCCAGGAATTCGCCACCGCCATCCGCTACGGCCTGCCGATCATCGCAATCGTCGTCAACAACGGCATGTACGGCACGATCCGCATGCATCAGGAGCGCGAATATCCCGGCCGTGTCAGCAGCACCGATCTGACCAATCCCGATTTCGCCGCCCTTGCCCGCGCCTATGGCGGCCACGGCGAAACGGTGGAAACCACTGAGGAATTCGCCCCGGCCTTCGAGCGGGCGCGCCAAAGCGGCAAGCCTGCGATCATCGAGGTGAAGCTCGATCCCGAAGCGATCACGCCGACCAGAACGCTCTCAGAAATCGCGCAAACAAAAAGCCGGTGAGTCCGTGGCTGACTCCATCCAGAGTCAGTCCAGAACCCACCGGCTTCAGCCGATCAAACGGCAGGACTTTTAGTCGAGCGCGGCCGTAACGATGAACTCGACCTTGTACTTCGGCGCAGCGAGCTTGGCTTCGCTGGTGGCGCGGGCCGGCGGATTGGCCGGATCGATCCAGGCTTCCCAGGCTGCGTTCATCTCGCCGAAATATGCGATGTCGGAGAGATAGACGAGGGTCTGCAGGATCTTCGACTTGTTGCTGCCGGCGGCGGCCAGCAGGCGGTCGACCTCGGCCAGCGCGGACTTGCACTGATCGGTGACGCTTTCGCCTTCGCCGACCTGGCCTGCGAGGTAAACCGTGTTGCCGTGAATGACAGCGCCGCTCATGCGCGCGCCGACGTCGATACGCTTAATGCTCATTATAGTCTCCTGAGTGAATGGAAAGGGACGGCGCTGCGGTGCAGCGCCGGAAAATCAGCGCCCGACGGCGCTTTAGCTGCGGATATGGTGCGTCTTCTGGTAGATCGCCGTCGAGCGGGCGCCCGAGCGGCAATAGCCGAGCATCGGCCGTGGGAATTCGTCGAGCGCATCGACCATGCCCTGCACCGCTTCCTCGGTCACGCCCATCGGCCCGACCGGCACGTGGGAGATCTCAAGACCGAGCTCCTTGGCGCGCGCCTCGATAACGGAAAACGACGTCTGGTCGGGGCTTTCGTGGTCGGGGCGGTGGCAGACGATCGATTTGAAGCCCATCGCCTTGATCTCGTCGAGATCCTCGAGGGTGATCTGACCCGAAACCGAATATTCATCGTCGATCTGGCGAATATCCATCGTCTTGTCTCCTGATAAGTCGTGGGCTGAAGGTCTACGACGGGAGGCCGTAGAGCGTCAACAAACACTTCGCTTACCGGAAAGCAAAGCTCAGCGCATAGCTGCGGCTCTCGCCGGGCGCCAGCATGTTGAACTCGCCGCCGGCCTCGAGTTCGTCGCGCAGGACCCAGCGGTGCGAGACGGGCTCGATGCCGATGATATGGGCCGGCGCCCTCTGGTTCCGCCAGACCTGCAGATAGGGCAGCGTATCGGCGCGGAAGCGCACGCGAAGCGTCCTGCCGCCGATCGCGGCGATCGGGCCGAGCCGGACCTCCGCGAACCCGTCATCCGTCGCCGGCGCGGGCACGCAGAAGATGCCGCCCGGTTCCTCGCCGAAGGCCCATGGAAAGCCGCCGTTCTCCAGCATATGCCCTTCGAGCCGCGTGCCCTCGTCCAGCCACATGCCGCCAGTGTTCATGTGATACATCAGGAAGGTCGGCACGGTCTGGTCGCTGGTATTGACGACGCGGTCGTCGAGCCGCACCTCGCCGGTTGCCCCGTCGATCCGCCAAAGCCGCTCGATGCGCTGCGGCAGCCCCTCGACGGTGGTAATGTCGATATCGGCGCGGCATTCGGCATTGCCGTTCTCGAACTTCGTCCACAGCACCTTCGCGGCATGGCCGGAGGCCGATCCGTGCAACGGATAGACCTTGCCGTCGGCCCGGCCGGCGATCGGCTGGCGGTGGCGAATATGGTCCGGCCCGCAGGTGAAGAGGAAGCCTTCGAGCGAGTGATCGATTCGCGGATCGCCATCGTCGGGAATGGCGCGCTTCGGCGCGATGTCGACGCCTTCGACGATGCATCCGCCGATATCCAGCACCGATGTTTCATCCAGCATCAGGCGCGGCCCGCTTGCGGCGGCAAATTCGATCATCTCGGGTCTCCTCAAGGATTTATCGGCCGGCGTAGCGTTAGGTTTTGCGCCGTCTCTCGTCAATTGGACGCTTTCTGCCTCTTGCGCTTTTGCCGCAACCATGGATTTTCGGAACTGAGGCGGAGAGGCAAACGTTTATGAGTAAAAGGAAATCTTAGTGATTTTCATATTTTGTTCAGCACGGTTTCATAAATTCCACACTAGCGTCAAAATTCGCGGGTGTGTGTCTGCCCAGTCACTGTTCGAGGTGTGAGACGTGAATCGCTTTTTGAAGTCGGCATTTTCCGTTGCGGCCGTGCTGGCGGCCCTTGCTGCCGCAGCGCCCGAGGCAGGCGCGCAGCAGTTCCGCGACCGGCGCCAGGGCGATGTCGTGCTGGTCACGCCGAACGGCGAGATCCTCGACTATGTGCCGCAAGGTTTTGCCTATGCCCGCGACCGCAGCGGCAACCGCGTGCTGATCGACGGCTACGGCAATATCGTCGCCACCGAGATGCGCGCCCGCGGCTATTATCCGCCGCGCCCCGGCCCGCGCGACGGCTATGCCGACCAATACGGCAACGATCCCTATTATGCCGATGACAACCAATATGGCGATACGCGCTATTCCGAGCGCGGCGCGGTCACCGGCGGCATCCCGCGCGATGCGGCGATCGAACGCCAGCCGCTCGGCGAGCAGCCCTATCCGGACGACAACAGCATCGGCAATCCGCAGTCCGGCGACGACTATGCCTCGATCGATCCCGACCAGCAGATCCCGCCCGCCGATGCGCCGAGGACCGCGCCCGAAGAGCCCGTCATCACGCTGAAGGACAAATCGAAGCCGGAGATCGTCGCGCTGCAGGTCTTCCTCGATCGCGCCGGCATCTCGCCCGGCGTCATCGACGGCCATATGGGTTCGAACGTCACCAAGGCGATCTATGCCTATGACCAGATGACCGGCTCCAAGCTCGATCCGAACAATACCGACGCGATTCTCGAAGAACTGCGCATGACCGGTGGCCTGCCCGTCGTCAGCTACACGATCACGCCGGCCGATGCCGCGGGTCCCTTCGTCGCGGAGATCCCGGAAGACTATTCGCATAAGGCGCTGCTGCCGTCGCTCGCCTATACTTCGACCACGGAAATGCTCGCCGAGCGCTTCCACATGGACGAGGCCTTCCTCAAGGAGATGAACCCCGGCGCCGATTTCAGCGTTCCCGGCACGGTGATCAAGGTCGTCAATCCCGGCGAAGCGAAGACCGGCGAAGTTGCCCGCATCATCGCCGACAAGGGCCGCAAGCAGGTCTTCGCCTATGACAGCGCCGGCAATCTGCTCGCCGCCTATCCGGCATCGATCGGCTCCACCGACACGCCCTCCCCGTCGGGCACCGTGACGGTCGAGCGCGTCGCATTCAATCCCGGCTATACCTATAATCCGAAGATCAATTTCCAGCAGGGCGCCAACGACAAGATCCTCAACATCCCGCCCGGCCCGAACGGTCCGGTTGGAACCGTCTGGATGGCGCTGTCCAGGCCGACCTACGGCATTCACGGCACGCCCGAGCCCTCCAAGATCGGCCGCACCCAAAGCCATGGCTGCATTCGGCTCACCAACTGGGATGCGACCGAGCTCGCCAAGATGGTCAAGCCGGGCGTGACGGTGGAATTCGTCGATTGACCTCTATCGCTGCAATGTAAAAAAGGCCGCCGGAGCGATCCGGCGGCCTTTTCGTTTCAATGCAGAGATAGTCAGGCCGCCGTCGCCATGCGGGCCGAGGCCGGCAGCCGGACCGGCAGTTTGCGCATCATTTCCTCGGCGAAACAGGTGGCGTTCTCACGCGCCTTGTCGAGATTGCTGACGCGCGTGGCGTCCATGGTCTGCAGCGTGCCGCCACAGTCGAAGATGTCGCGAAAGGCCGAGCGCTCGATGATCGCCGTATCCAGCACGGGCACGTGACGCTCGCTGAGCAGCGACTTGACGAGCTGCAGCGCCCTCGTCGTCACCATCGAATTGACGCGGGTCAGCACCACCGAATGGCCGATCTTGATCCCCGCCTTCTCGTCCAGATACTGCAGCAGTTCCAGCACCTGCGCGCCGCCGCGCGCATCCATCGCACAGCCCTGGATCGGGATCAGCACATGGTCGGAAAGGCCGACGGCGGTGGCGAGCAGCGGATTGCGCGCGCCCGGCAGGTCGACGATGAAATAGTCGGTATTGTGCTTGTTCTCGCTGATATGCTGCGGCAGCGAGGCGGTGGTCACGAAATCGATCACCGAAACATTGGGCACATGGCCCGAGATCTCATGCCAGCGTGAAATCCAGTGCTGCGGATCGGCGTCGAGAATGGTGACGCGGTAGCCCTTGCGGGCAAGCTCGGTCGCGAGCAGGAGAACAGCGGTCGTCTTGCCGGCGCCGCCCTTGGTGTTTGCGAAAGTAATGACTGGCATATCAGGTCCTCGGAGGGAAATGGCGCGAGCCGGCATCGCTCTTTTGCGCACTGTCGGAGCATCGTGCGGTTAAGCCATCCTTTACAATCATGGTTAACAAATTCCGAACGTGCCCGGCGAAATTGCAGCCGGTATTTTTCACATCCCTAAAACTCGGGATGCGTCCGGAACAAAAAAGCCCGGAAAGCCGAGCTTTCCGGGCCAGTGTGAGATCCGTTTCCGAACTCTCAGAAGCAATCCCTGAACAGCACCTTGGTGTTTTCGAGTGTCATCGCGACCGGGTTGCCACCGGCGCTCGGGTCCTCGATCGCCATCGCCGACAATTCGTCGATGCGGTCGGGGGCGATTCCCATCGCCGTCAGCGTTTCCGGCACGCCGAGGTCGGAACGAAGCTTCAGCACATAATCGTAGAAGCCGTCGAAGCCGCCCGAAATGCCGAGATAGGCGGCCGCACGGCCGATCTTCTCCTCGATCGCGGCGCGATTGAAGCGCAGCACCGCCGGCATGACAACCGCATTGGTCATGCCGTGATGGGTGTTGTAGACCGCGCCGATCGGATGCGACAGCGCATGGATGGCGCCGAGCCCCTTCTGGAAGGCGACCGCGCCCATGGCGGCGGCCGACATCATGTTGGCGCGGGCTTCGAGGTCGGTTCCTTCCCTGTAGGCGCGCGGCAGGAATTCCTTGACGAGCCGCATGCCTTCCAGCGCAATGCCCGCCGACATCGGATGATAGAAGGGCGAGGAATAGGCTTCCAAGCAATGGGCGAAGGCATCCATGCCGGTGCCGGCCGTGATGATCTTCGGCATGCCGACCGTCAACTCGGGGTCGGAGATGACGACGCCCGGCAGGAACTTCGGATGGAAGATGATCTTCTTCACATGCGTTTCGGAATTGGTGATGACGCTGGCGCGCCCGACCTCCGAGCCGGTGCCGGCCGTCGTCGGCACGGCGACGATCGGCGCAATGCCATCGAGGCTCGCGCGCGTCCACCAGTCGCCGATGTCTTCGAAGTCCCAAACCGGCCGCGTCTGACCGGCCATGAAGGCGACGCATTTGCCGAGGTCGAGGCCCGAGCCGCCGCCGAAGGCGACAACGCCATCATGACCGCCGTCCTTGAAAGCCTTGACGCCGGCTTCGAGGTTCTTTTCGTTCGGGTTCGGATCGACATCGGCGAAGATCGCCCGGCCAAGGCCGGCATCTTCGAGGATATCGAGCGCATTCTTGGTGATCGCCATCGAGGCGAGGCCGCGGTCGGTGATGAGCAGCGGCTTCTTCATGCCGAGGCTCTTGCAGGCGTCGGCCAGTTCCGTGATGCGGCCCCGACCGAGCTTGACCGATGTCGGATAGCTCCAGTTTGCGGTGATGTTGCTGCTGCTCATGCTGTGACTTTCTTCAGGTGGAAGGATTTCGGGCGCGTCAGATTCTGGAAGCCGATGATCGACAGCGAGCCGCCGCGGCCGGTCTCCTTGACGCCGGTCCAGCAGAGCGCCGGATCGAGATAGTCCGCGCGATTCATGAAAACGGTGCCGGTTTCGATGTCGCGGCCAAGTCGCGCCGCCCGCTCGGCATCTCTGGTCCAGAGCGAGGCCGTCAGCCCGTACTGGCTGTCGTTCATCAGGGCAAGTGCCTCCTCGTCGCTCTTGACCTTCATGATGCCGACCGCCGGACCGAAGGTCTCCTCGCGCATGAAGGCCATGGAATGGTCGACATCGACGAGGACCTGCGGCGCCAGATAGGCGCCGCCGTCATCCTGCGGGAAAAGCTTCGGGTCGACCAGCGCCTTGGCGCCCTTCGAAACCGCATCGGCGATCTGCTCACGCACCACCTTGGCGAAACGCTTGTTGGCCATCGGCCCCAGCGAGGTTTCGGGATCAAGGGGATTGCCGAGCTTGTAGTTCGAAACCCAGGCGACCGATTTCTCGACGAAGGCATCGTAGAGGGATTCGTGCACGTAGATGCGCTCGATGCCGCAGCAGCACTGGCCGGAATTATAGGTGGCGCCGTCCATCAGCGTATCGACGGCCGCATCGAGATCGGCGTCCTCCATCACATAACCCGGATCCTTGCCGCCGAGTTCGAGGCCGAGGCCGGTAAACGTGCCGGCGGCGGCCCGCTCCATCGAGCGCCCGCCTTCCACCGATCCGGTGAAGTTGACGAAATTGAAGCTGCCGGCGGCAATCAGCGCAGAGGTCGTTTGATGGTCGAGGAAGACGTTCTGGAACACATCTTCCGGCACACCGGCCTCGACGAAGGCCTGCACCAGCCGCTCGCCGACCAGCAACGTCTGCGAGGCATGTTTCAGCACCACGGTATTGCCGGCCATCAGCGCCGGCGCGATCGTGTTGATCGCCGTCATATAGGGATAGTTCCAGGGTGCGACGACGAAGACGACGCCATGCGCCTCGCGCTCGATGCGGCGCTCGAAACGGTCGCTCTCCTCGACGACGAGAGGCGCCAGCGCATCGGCCGCGATCGAGGCGACATAGTTGGAGCGCTCGTTGAAGCCCTTATATTCGCCGCCATACTTCACCGGCCGGCCCATCTGCCAGGCAAGCTCCGGCACCACGGCATCGGACATCTCGTTCAGCCGCGCCACACCCTTCAGCACCAGCTGAACGCGCTCTTCGAGCGGCCGTTTCGCCCAGGCCTTCTGCGCCTTGCGGGCGCGCGCTACCACATCCTTGGCGGCGTCGAGCGAAAGCGCCGAGCGCTCCGCGTAAACCGATCCGTCGACCGGTGAAATGCATTGGATCATTGCCATGATCGATTTCCGTCCTCGTATTGATCAAAAATTCCGTTGGGGCACGAGCCCCTCATCCGCCTGCCGGCACCTTCTCCCCGTAAACGGGGCGAAGGGGTATAGCCACAACCTCTCCGGCCCTCGCCAACGTCTCGCAGGGCGCGTCCCCTCTCCCCGTCAAAACAGGGAGAAGGTTAGGGTGAGGGGCAGTAACCCGCAAATGCTATTAAGCTCTTTCGAACCCGCGCGCCACTTCCCAATCGGTGATGCGGCGGTCGTATTCTTCCTGCTCCCATTCCGCGGCACGGGTGTAATGGTCGATGACGTCGTCGCCAAAGGCTTTGCGCAGCATCGCCGATTCCGTCATCGCCGTCGTTGCCGCGCGCAGCGTGCGGGGGATTTCGCGAATGTCCTTGCCGCCATAGGCGTCGCCGACGAAGGGCGCTTCGAGTTCCAGCTTGTTTTCGATCCCGTCGATGCCGGCGGCAAGCAGCGCGGCAAATGCGAGATAGGGGTTGAGATCGGAACCGCCGACGCGGCATTCGATGCGGATCCCCTTGGTCTCCTCGCCGCAGAGGCGATAGCCGGCGGTGCGGTTGTCCTTGCTCCAGATCGCCTTGGTAGGCGCAAAGGTGCCGGCCATGAAGCGCTTGTAGGAATTGATGTAGGGCGCCAGGAAATAGGTGATCTCGCTCGCGTGAGCGAGAAGCCCGGCAACGTAATTATGCATCAGCGGCGACATGCCGTATTTGCCGGTATGGTCGAAGAACAGCGGCTTTTCCTCCAGGCTCCAGAGCGACTGGTGAATATGCGAGGAGCTGCCGGCGGCATTGTAATTCCACTTGGCGAGGAAAGTGATGGCCTTGCCTTTCGACCAGGCAATTTCCTTGCAGCCGTTCTTGATGATCGCGTGCCGGTCGGCCATGGCGAGCGCGTCGGCATAACGCACGTTGATTTCCTCCTGGCCGGCGGAAGCCTCGCCCTTGGAGTTCTCGACCGGAATGCCGGCCCCCTGCAGGCCGGTGCGGATCGCCCGCATCACCTCTTCCTCCTTGGTGGTCTGGAAGATGTGGTAGTCCTCGTTATAGGCGCTGGCGAGCTTCAGGTTGCGGTAGCCCGCGCTATGGGCCGCCTCGTAGCTCTGGTCGAACAGGAAGAATTCGAGCTCGGAAGCCATATAAGCCTTCATGCCCATGTCTTCGAGGCGCTTCACCTGCTTCTTCAGGATTGCGCGGGGCGAATGGGCGACCTCCTCATGGGTGTGATGGTCGAGCACGTCGCAGAGCACCAGCGCCGTGCCATCCAGCCAGGGGATGCGGCGCAGGGTCGAAAGATCCGGCTTCATCGTATAGTCGCCGTAACCCTTCTCCCAGCTCGTCGCCTTGTAGCCCGAGACCGTCTCCATCTCCATGTCGGTGGCGATCAGATAGTTGCAGCTATGCGTTTCCTTCCAGGCGCTCTCGACGAAATATTCCGCCTGGAAACGCTTGCCCATCAGCCTTCCCTGCATGTCCACCTGGCAGGCGAGAACCGTATCGATGCGCCCTTCGGCAACATCCTTCCTGAGATCGTCGATTGTGTAGCTGCTGCTCATGATTGATCCGCCTGAAAATTGGGATTGAGAAAATCGGGGCAACGAAATCGCATGCGCTCGGCCGGACGCTACGGCCCGATGCCTTTTCGTTGAACCGGTGGACGGGGCCGCAGGATGCGGCCCCGCTAGTTAAGAGGGAAGCTTCGATGCTCAGCCTTCGCCGCTTTCGCCGACGGCCGCTTCGGCCGCCGCGATTTCGGCCTGGCGCTTTGCCACTTCGGCGCCGATCGGCGGCCCCTTGAAGCGGCGGCTTTCGAAGCCGAACCAGACGATCGCCGTGACCACGAGGAAACCGACGGTGATGTAGAGCGCCCATTCGTTCGGCGGCTGGATGCCGAGAACGAAGATCAGGATCATCGCGATGATCGACAGCACGGCAAAGAGCTTGAAGACGCCCTCGCCGAGGTTCCACGGGCCCATCTTGTCCCACTTCGACGTGCCCCAGGCGAAGAGGCCGAGCGTGATCGGGATCGCGAAGGAGAAGAACAGGAAGATGACCGTGCACGAGACGACGATCGTATAAACCGGCGTGTCGCCGATCGTAACGAGCGAAGAGCCCCAGACGAACAGCACCGACAGGATCGAGCCGGTCCAGATCGCAGCGACCGGCGTGCGGTACTGCGGGCTGACCTTCGACAGCGCCTTCGATGCCGGCAGGCCGCCGTCACGCGAGAAGGCGAAGATCATGCGCGAAACCGAGGTGACGGTCGCAAGGCCGCACAGCCACTGGCTGACGAAGATCGCGAGATAGAGGATGTCCTTGACGACAGGGTTGACCTGGCTGTCCATCGCCCAGAAGAACACGTTCCAGCCCTGCTTGGCCGCATCGTCCATGTTCGGCAGCATCAGGACGAAGGCGCACAGCATGATATAGCCGAACAGCGCCGACCACAGCACCGACGAAACCATGCCGCGCGGCACCGATTCTGCGGCTTTCACCGTCTCTTCCGACGTATGCGCCGAGGCGTCATAGCCGGTGATGGTGTAGATCGGCAGCAGGAGGCCAAGAAGGAAGACCCAGGCGCCCGAGGTGGACGGCCAGACATTGCCGCCGACTTCGCCGGAATAATTGGCGAAGGTGAAGAGGCGGCCGAATTCATAGGAGGGCGCTGCGATGAGGCAGACGACCGCCAGCGCGATCGAGGTCGCGAAGATCAGATAACCGGAAAAATCGGTCAGCTTCGCGGTCAGTCCGATGCCCATGTGGTTCACCAGCGCCTGCGCGCCGGTGATGATCACCAGGAAGATGATGCGCACCGTCGTCGAATCCGTCAGCCCGAGATAGGTCGTGCCGAAGGAGCCCATGAAGAAATAATAGGTGCCGACATTGATGGCGCCGAGCACGGTGACGAGACCGAGCAGGTTGAACCAGGCGGTCAGCCAGCCGGTGAAGCGGTTGCCGAGGATCGAGCCCCAGTGATAGAGGCCGCCCGCCGTCGGATAGGCCGAGCTGATCTGCGCCATGGCGACGGCGAAGACGAGCGAGATGAAGCAGCCGAGCGGCCAGCCGATGCCGATCGCCGCGCCGCCGGCGCCCGAAGTCGCCTGCGCCAGCGAATTGATGCCGCCGGAAAGAATGCAGATGATGGAAAACGATACGGCGAAGTTCGAGAATGAACTCATTCGCCGTTCGAGTTCCTGGGCATAGCCCATCGAATGCAGGATGTGCACATCCTGCTTCTTGTCCAAATCGGTATAGTCCGACATGACTTCCCCCTGTTCACGATCGGCCGCGGGATTGCGGCCATTCAGTGCCAATTGCCCGCGGCATTTGCGCCATGCGGACGTCCGCAGATAAACTGCTCCCTCGGGTCTTCTTTTTATGTCAGGCTTCCAGGCTTTGCTGGAGAAGCCCTGTCAGATAGTCGGCCATGACCCCTTGACCGCCATCGTCTGCGATGAGGTCGTTGCGGACCTCGATCATCACATTGCGCAAGCCGTTCGAAAGCCCGTGCAGGATCAGCGTGTGGGTCACGCCGTCCGCAGGCCCGTAAGGCTGGTTGCGTTCAGTCCTGTAAAGCGGCGCTTCGGCCGCAGCGTCCAGCATGCGGTCGGCGAGCCGGCTGTCCTCATCGTGCAATATGCCGAGTTCGACAGCGCGTTCGCGGCCGTGATAGACCGGCGTGAAGCTGTGCATCGTCACGATGATGCTGTCCTGCCCCCTCGCCCTGCGATCGCGGATCAGCCCGCGAATGGCGTCGTGGAAGGGCACGTAGAGTGCGTCCGTGCGCGCAAGGCGCTCCTCGTCGGTCAAATCCTTGTTGCCGGGAATGGCATAGATTTCGCTGGTCTCGGGCATGGCGCCGGGCGAGCTGGGCGGTCTGTTGCAGTCATAGATGAGCCGGGAAAACCGCTGGTAGACGAGCGTCGCGTCGAGCGCCTGCGATATGCCGCGCGCAACCGCCAAAGCCCCGGGATCCCAGGCGATGTGGCTCGACAGCGCCTCTGCGGGCAGGCCGAGATTACCGAAACGGACGGGCAGCGTTTTCGAGGCATGCTCGCAGACGAGCAGCACCTCGCTCCGTCCGCCGGCGCGCTCGATCCCGACGCAATCGCCGTCCGCTTCGCTGAGGATTTTCGGCCGGGCCAGCACCAACGGCGCCACTCCTATCCCTTAATGAAAGCTTTACAGAAAAGAATTCTTCAGCTTTTGGCGACTGTCAAGCATCCGCTGAAAATTTCTTTTCATGACAGTGGTTGACATGGATTGTGACAGCGTTGTTAAATTTGGTCGGAGGAGTGGCGCCAGACCACCCCCGGGGAGCAAGATCAAGTGACCACCGCGTCGAAGACGGTTTCGGACGTCATACATTCGCATCTCGGCGTGTTGACACGTGCCGAGAAGCAGTTGGCGGAAAGCCTTCTCGACAATTATCCGGTTTCCGGCCTCGGCAGCATCACCACGATCGCGGAGAACGCCGGCGTCTCGACGCCGACCGTCGTGCGCATGGTGCAGAAGCTCGGCTTCAAGGGTTATCCCGATTTTCAGGCGCGTCTGCATCTGGAGGTGGAAGCGACGATCTCCAACCCGATCGCCAAGCACGATCGCTGGGCCCAGAACGCGCCGGGCACCCATATCCTCAACCGCTTCGCCGATGCCATCATGGGCAATCTGCGCCAGACACTGACCGATCTCGACACCGCGACCTTCGACAGCGTCGCCTCGCTGCTGTCGGACCGCAAGCGCGGCCTCTATTTCGTCGGCGGCCGCATCACCGGCGCGCTGGCCGAATATTTCTTCACCCACATGCAGGTCATCCGGCCGGCAACGACCCTGCTGTCGTCCAATTCCAGCAGTTGGCCGCAATATGCGCTCAACATGAATGCCGGCGATATCCTGATCATCTTCGACATCCGCCGCTATGAGCAGGAAATGGTGAGCCTTGCCACCGCCGCCCGCAAGCGCGGTGCCGAAATCGTCGTCTTCACCGACCAGTGGGGCTCGCCTGCCGCCAAGCTCGCGCGGCACGCTTTCCGCGTCCGCATCGAAGCGCCGTCGGCCTGGGATTCGTCGGTCGTCACACTTTTCATCGTCGAGGCTCTGATCGAGGCGGTTCAGAATTCGACCTGGGACGAGACGAAGGAGCGCATGAAGACACTGGAGGGTCTGTTCGAGCAGACCAAACTCTTCCGCAAACCGGGTTAGGAGGACAAGACCAAGAGGGAGAAAAACAATGGCGGATCTTTGCGGAAACAAACCGCGCTGTCGCAAATGGAACGTCTGTCACAAGCGCCTGCTATTCATGCAAAATCACCGTCACGCAGCCGTCACACAAGCTTCATGTAAGCTGATTAACAGCATCGCCAGACACTGAAAACCCGAAGGAGAACAACAGTGATCTCTAACATTTCTCGACTGCTGTCGCTTTCTACTGCGATGATCGTGGCTTCGACCGCGATTGCCGCCGCAGAACCGAGCGCTGAACTCATCGCCGCCGCCAAGAAGGAAGGCACGCTGACCACCATCGCTCTTCCGCACGACTGGTGCGGCTACGGCGAGGTCATTGCCGGCTTCAAGGCCAAGTATGGCCTCGAAGTCAACGAACTGAACCCGGATGCCGGCTCGGGCGACGAAATCGAAGCCATCAAGGCCAACAAGGGCAACACCGGCCCGCAGGCTCCCGACGTCATCGACGTCGGCCTCTCCTTCGGCCCGTCCGCCAAGAAGGACGGCCTGATCCAGCCTTACAAGGTCTCCACCTGGGATTCGATCCCGGATACCGCCAAGGATGCCGAAGGCTACTGGTACGGCGACTATTACGGCGTTCTCTCGTTCCTCGTGAACAAGGATCTCGTCAAGGAATCGCCGGCTGACTGGGCCGACCTGAAGAAGGGCGACTACGCAAACAGCGTCGCTCTGGCAGGTGATCCGCGCACCGCCAACCAGGCCGTTCAGGGCGTCTATGCCGCCGGTCTTTCCGCATCCGGCGGTGACGCCGCCAAGGCAGGCGAAGAAGGCCTGAAGTTCTTCGCCGAGCTGAACAAGAACGGCAACTTCGTGCCCGTTGTCGGCAAGGCCGCTCCCTTCGCACAGGGCTCCACGCCGATCATCGTCGCCTGGGACTACAACGCCATGTCCTGGGGCGAAAGCCTGAAGGGCAATCCTCCGTTCGAGGTCGTCGTTCCGAAGACGGGCGTCGTCGCCGGCGTTTACGTCCAGGCGATCTCCGCCTTCGCTCCGCACCCGAACGCTGCCAAGCTCTGGATGGAATATCTCTATTCCGACGAAGGTCAGCTCGGCTGGCTGAAGGGCTATTGCCACCCGATCCGCTTCAACGATCTTGCCAAGAACAACAAGATCCCGAAGGAACTGCTCGACAAGCTGCCGCCGGCAGCAGCCTATGAAAAGGCTGTCTTCCCGACGCTCGAAGAGCAGGCCGCCGGCAAGGAAGCCATCACCAAGAATTGGGATAGCGTCGTCGGCGCCAACGTTAAGTAAACTATGATCCGGCCTCCCCGCCCCCAAAGGGCGGGGAGGTTTTCTCACTCCGATGCCCAGGATGAGCTTTTCATGAGTACCGTTTCAACGCCGATGGTGAGCAGCACCCCCTTGATCAGCAAAGAACGCGTGATCGATTGGCTGGGCATTGCGCCCTTCATCATTTTTTCTTTGCTGTTCCTGATCATCCCCACGCTCTATCTCGTGGCGGGCGCATTCCTGACGCCCGAAGGCGATTTCACGCTGAAGAATATCGGCGATCTCTTTACGCCATCGATCATGAGCGCCTACTGGATCAGTATCAAGGTCTCGGTGGCGTCCGCTCTCGGCGGCGCGCTGATCGGCTTTTTCCTCGCCTGGGCCGTCGTGCTCGGCGGCCTGCCCGCCTCGGTGCGCTCGACGCTTTTGACCTTCTCCGGCGTCGCCTCCAACTTCGCCGGCGTGCCACTCGCCTTCGCCTTCCTGGCGACGCTCGGCCGCACCGGCCTCGTGACGGTCTTCCTGCGGGAATGGTTCGGCTTCAATCTCTACGGCACCGGCTTCAACCTGCTCTCTTTCTTCGGCCTGACCATCACCTATATGTATTTCCAGATCCCGCTGATGGTGCTGATCCTGACGCCGGCGCTCGACGGCATGAAGAAGGAATGGCGCGAAGCCTCGGAGATCCTCGGCGCCACCAACCGCCAATATTGGACGATGGTTGCCCTGCCGATCCTCTGGCCGAGCCTGCTCGGCACCACGCTCCTGCTCTTCGCCAACGCCTTCGGCGCCATCGCCACCGCCTTCGCGCTGACCGGCAGCTCGCTGAACATCGTGCCGATCCTACTCTACGCGCAGATCCGCGGCGACGTCCTGCACAATGCCAATCTTGGTTACGCCATCGCGCTCGGCATGATCGTCATCACAGGCGTCTCCAACGTCCTTTACCTCATGCTGCGCATGCGCGCCGAGCGGTGGCAGAAATGAAGACACAACGCCTTGGAGCCTGGATCGCCATCATTCTCGGCGCATCCTATTTCATCATTCCGCTGATCGGCACGATCGAGTTTTCGCTGCGCATGCGCCGCGGCGAATACAGCCTCGACGCCTATCAGTCGGTCTTCTCCGACATTCAGTTCCGCGAGACCTTCGGCTACTCCATGCTGATGGCGCTTCTGACCATCGTCTTCGGCATGCTGCTCGTCGTGCCCACAGCCTATTGGGTGCGGCTGCGCCTGCCGCAGATGCGCCCGGTCGTCGAATTCATCACGCTGCTGCCGCTGGTCATTCCGGCGATCGTCATCGTCTTCGGCTATCTCAGAATGTACAACTCGTCGTCCTACCTGCCCTTGACGGGTTCGACGACCGGCACCAACGCCCTGCTGGTCTTCTCCTATATCACGCTATCGCTGCCCTACATGTACCGCGCCGTCGATACCGCCATGCGCGCCATCGACGTCCGCACGCTGACGGAGGCGGCCGAAAGCCTCGGGGCCCGCTGGACGACCATCATGTTCCGCTGCATCTTCCCGAATGTGATGAGCGGCGTGCTCTCCGGTGCCTTCATCACGCTTGCGATCGTCATGGGCGAGTTCACCTTCGCCGCGCTGCTCAACCGTCCGGCCTTCGGCCCCTACCTGCAGCTCGTCGGCGCCAACAAGGCCTATGAGCCTTCGGCGCTCGCCGTCATCGCCTTCTCGATCACCTGGCTCAGCATGGGCCTGCTCAATCTCGTTTCCCGCTTCGGCAAAGCCCGCCCGGCAAAGGCTTAAGGTAACCGGCTCATGTCTTTTCTCACACTGAACAACATCCAGAAATCCTTCGGCCCGGTTCAGGTCGTCAAGAATTTCAACATGAACATCGAGAAGGGTGAATTCATCTCCTTCCTCGGGCCGTCGGGCTGCGGCAAGACGACGGTTCTGCGCATGATCGCCGGTTTCGAAACCCCGACCGGCGGCACGCTGACCATCAACGGCAAGGACCAGAGCGCGCTGAAGCCGAACCAGCGCAATATCGGCATGGTCTTTCAGGCCTATGCCCTGTTCCCCAACATGTCCGTGCACGACAACGTCGCCTTCGGCCTCAAGGTCGCCGGCGCCCCGAAGCCTGAGATCGACGCCCGCGTCAAGGAAATGCTCGGCCTGATTAAGCTCGATCACCTGGCCGACCGCTACCCCTACCAGCTGTCGGGCGGCCAGCAGCAGCGCGTCGCGCTTGCCCGCGCCCTCGCCGTCAAGCCGCAGGTGCTGCTGCTCGACGAGCCGCTGTCGGCCCTCGACGCCAAGATCCGCGTCTCGCTGCGCGAGGAAATTCGCCAGATCCAGCAGCAGCTCGGCATCACCACCGTTTTCGTCACCCACGATCAGGAAGAAGCCCTGTCGATCTCCGATCGCATCGTGGTGATGAATGCGGGCAAGGCCGACCAGATCGGCTCGCCCTTCGAGATCTACAACAAGCCGGCGACGCGCTTCGTCGCCTCCTTCGTCGGCACGCTGAACCTGATCGAAGCTCAGGTCGTCGATCCCGACGCTAACCTCATCCAGATCGGCGATCAGAAGATCACGCTGAAGCAGTCGGTCGCAGCCCACAAGGCCGGCGAAACCATCTCGCTGGCGCTGCGCCCGGAAGCGGGCTCGCTCTCCGACACCGCCAAAAGCGATACGGCGCTGACAGGCCAGGTCGTCTCGGCCCACTTCCTCGGCTCGGTCATCCGCACCCGCATGAATGTCGGCGGCAACGTCATCTCCTTCGACATGTTCAACAGCCCCGGCGTCACCCCGCCGCAGGCCGGCGAAACCGTGACGCTACGCTTCATGGCGGCCGACCTGCTCATCATCCGCGACTGATTTCGCCGATACCGTTCATGCAAAAAGGCGCCGCGGAAACGGCGCCTTTTTCATTGCTCGGAATGACGGAGGAGACAACAGCCTTGTCAGATCCTTCTCGCTTCGGCCAGGGAGAAAGGGCGAAGGTATTGCCACGAATCTCTTCTCCCCAGCGGGGAGAGCGACTGTCTTCGTTGTC
>NZ_NWSX01000067.1 GCF_002531825.1 Rhizobium sp. J15
ATCCAACAATCAGCGCAAATTGAACATGCAAGGGGCCATGCCCACATCCGTCATGATTGCCCTTCGCTTACGCTTCGTGCACTCGCGGCTTTCGCCGCTCACCCCCTCATCTGCCTGCCGGCATCTTCTCCCCGCTGGGGAGAAGGAGAATCGTGGCGACGTCCCGCAAAACCCTAAGGCATGCTCGTAAAGTCATCTTCCTCTTTCTATCACACACCATCCTCCCGCCAAGCCCTCCTATCCCACTCAAACTTTTCCGCTAATCTCCCGCCATGAACATCCTGATTCTCGGCGCAACCGGCTTCATAGGCTCCGTCGTCGCGGCCCGGCTCGTTGCGGACGGCCATGCCGTGACCGGGCTTGGCCGCTCTCCCGCGCGGGCCCGCCTGAAACAGCCGGCGATCGACTGGCGGCAGGCCGATCTCTCGCGGATGACAAAGCCCGAGGACTGGCAAGGCCTCCTCAAAGACCAGCATGCCGTCGTCAATTGCGCCGGCGCCCTGCAGGACGGGCTCTCGGACGATCTTGCGGCGACCCAGGCGGATGCGATGCTGGCGCTTTATGCCGCGGCGAAGCGCTCCCGTCCCCTGATCGTTCAGATATCGGCAAGGACCGCCGGCGCGGCAGGCGAACTGCCCTTCCTCGCCACCAAGCGGCGGGCCGATGAGGTGCTGGCGGCAAGCGGCCTGCCTCATCTCATCCTGCGCCCTGCCCTGGTTCTCGGCCGCAATGCCCATGGCGGCTCGTCGCTCGTCCGGGCGCTCGCCGCCTTTCCGCTGGCGCTGCCGCTCGTCCATGCCGAAAGCCCGGTCGAGACGCTTTCGGTGGATGACGTGGCGGACGCCGTGTCGCGGGCGGTCGCAGGCGGCCTTCGCGGCGATATCGATCTCGCCGCCGACGAGGTGCTGACGCTCGCCGAACTCGTCAGCCTTCACCGGCAATGGCTGGGCCTGCCGCCCGCCCGCGTCTTTTCGCTTGCTCCCTGGTTTGCAAGACCGGTGACCTGGCTTGCCGATATGGCGGGCCTGCTCGGCTGGCGTTCACCGCTGCGTTCGACGGCGATGACCGTCATGTCCGAGGGCATACGAAGCGCCAAAGGGGAAAGCGGCCTCGCCGCGACATCGGCGGCGGCCACGCTCGCCGCCAATCCCTCCGGCGTTCAGGATCTCTGGTTTGCCCGGCTCTATCTCCTGAAGCCGCTTGTCATATCGGGCCTCTTCGCCTTCTGGCTGCTCTCCGGCCTGATCCCGCTGTTTTCGCTGGAAGAGGCTTCCGCGCACTTCCTGCCCTTCATGCCCGAAGCGGCGGCAACGACGCTGACGCTTGCGACCTGCGTCATCGATATAGCGCTCGGTGCCGCCGTGCTTGTTCGCCCGCTCGCCAGACGCGCCCTTCTCGGCATGCTCGCCGTTTCATCGGCTTACCTTGCCGGCGGCACGCTTCTCGAACCGGCACTCTGGCTCGACCCGCTCGGTCCCCTCGTCAAGGTGCTGCCGTCGCTCCTACTGACGCTGACGGCGCTTGCCACACTGGATGAACGCTGATGCTCGAGCAATGGCTGCTGCTTGCCCATGTCATCGGCGCGACCGTGCTCTTCGGCACCGGCGCCGGCATCGCCTTCTTCATGGTGATGGCGCATCGCACGCGCGATCCCGCGCTGATCGCCCATGTCGCCGGAACCGTCGTCATCGCCGATACGATCTTCACCGCGACGGCAGCCATTCTCCAGCCCGTGACCGGCTATCTCCTTGCCCGCTCGATCGGCTGGGACCTGTCGGAGGGCTGGATCGCGCTGTCGCTGCTGCTTTACGTCGTCACCGGCCTGTTCTGGCTGCCGGTCGTCTGGATCCAGATCCGCCTGCGCGATCTCGCCCGTGCTGCGGCGGTCTCTGCAAGCGCCCTGCCGCCCGCCTATTTCAGCCTCTACCGCATCTGGTTCGCTTTCGGCTTTCCGGCCTTCTTCTCCGTCATCGGCATTTTCTGGCTGATGCTGACGAAACCGTCGATCGCATTATTTTAGCATCGGCCAGAGGCTCGCCACCAGAAGCACCGCCATGCTGATGTTGAACCATTTCAGCCGCACCGGATCGGAAAGCCATTCCCTGAGCGCCGAGCCGAAGCCCGCCCATGTCGAAACGCTCGGCACGTTGACCACCGCGAAAGCCAGGCCGACGATCAGGACGCTGGCAAGGTAGAGTTCGGGATTGGTATAGGTCGCCATCGCCGTCACCGCCATCACCCAGGCTTTCGGATTGACCCACTGGAAGGCCGCCGCCGAGACGAAGGACATCGGCGCCGTACTGCTCTTGCCTTCGCTCAGCGAACGCGAGGAGGCGATCTTCCAGGCGATCCAGACGAGATAGGCGCCGCCGGCGAACTTCAGCACCGTATAGACCAGCGGCAAGGTGTGCAGCAGCGCCCCGAGCCCGAGGCCGACGCCGATCAGCAGCGAGAAGAAACCGGCGCCGATGCCGAACATATGCGGGATGGTCCTCCGGAAGCCGAAATTCACGCCCGAGGCGAAGAGCATCATATTGTTCGGCCCCGGCGTGATCGACGTCGTAAAGGCGAAGAGAACAAGGGCGAAAAACGTATCCAGCGGCATGCGACCTCCCGAAGCGCGGCTCTTTCGGCGCGCTCTATTTAGGTCAGCATAACTGTCCTAAACGGACGATACCATTACATCATTGTCATGGTGACAGGATTGGTTGAAAGATAGAAACGCTGCGCAATCTCCTGAAAAATGGAAAAAATCATGCAGGACGACCCTATCCCCTCCGTCAAATTCCCGAACGGCACGGACGTGCCGGCGCTCGGCCAGGGAACCTGGGCCATGGGCGAGGATGCCGGCCATGCCAGAATGGAGATCGAAAGCCTCAAGGCGGGCATCGATCTCGGCATGACGCTGATCGACACCGCCGAAATGTATGGCGACGGCGGCGCCGAGGAGATCGTCGGCCAGGCGATCAAAGGACGGCGCGAAGAGGTCTTCCTCGTCAGCAAGGTCTATCCCTGGAACGCCAGCCTGAAAGGCACGGTCGAAGCCTGCGAGCGCAGCCTGGAACGGCTCGGCACCGACCGCATCGATCTCTATCTCCTGCACTGGCGCGGCAATTATCCCCTTGTCGAGACCGTCGCCGCCTTCGAAATGCTGAAAGCGTTGGGCAAGATCGCCGCCTGGGGCGTCTCCAATTTCGATACCGACGACATGGAGGAACTGCTCAGGGTTCCCGACGGCGCCAATGTCGCGGCCAACCAGGTGCTCTACAATCTCTCCCGCCGCGGCATCGAATATGATCTCCTGCCCTGGTGCCAGAACCGCGGCATTCCCGTCATGGCCTATTCGCCGATCGAGCAGGGACACATCCTCCATCATCCCGAACTGATCCGCATCGCCAAGGCCTATCAGTCAACACCCGCCCAGCTGGCGCTCGCCTTCCTGCTCCAACGCGACGGCGTCATCGTCATCCCGAAGACGTCGAATGCCGAACGCGTGGCGGAGAACCGCGACTGCGTCTCGCTCGACATTACCGACGAAGACTGGCAGGCGCTCGACGCCGCCTTCCCGCCACCGGCAAGGAAAAAGCCGCTGGAGATGCTTTGATCTTCAGCGGCCCGAACTGTGTCACGCCTATCCGGCTATACGCCGCGACGTCTCGACTCCCCTTCTCCCCAGCGGGGAGAAGGTGCCCGGAGGGCGGATGAGGGGGCCGGAGACACCGGTCTTTCCAATAATCCTCGTGCGCATAGACTACATTGGGACGCGACGTTGCGCCTGCGAGGAACGGACTAAACGGAAAGGGTGTGCCGTGTAGCCCCCTCATCCGCCTGCCGGCACTTTCTCCCCGAGGGGAGAAGAGACTTGCCGCGCCGTCTCCGTACCTTGCCAGCCGAGCAACGGATGAAGCGTCTGCCTCACATCCCCTGCGCGCCGCGGTTCATCGCAGCGATGCCGGTGCGGCAGACTTCGATGAGGCCGAGCGGCTTCATGATCGCGATGAACTGATCGATCTTCGAGGACTTGCCGGTGATCTCCAGAATGAAGTGATCGATCGTCGCATCCACCACCTTGGCGTGGAAGGCATCGGCAAGGCGCAGCGTCTCGGCGCGGGTTTCACCCTCGCCGATCACCTTGACCAGGGCCACTTCACGCTCGATCGGCCGCTCCTGGCCGAGTTCGCGGGCGCGCACCGTCAGGTCGACGACGCGATGAACCGGCACGATGCGATCAAGCTGCGCCTTGATCTGCTCCAGCACATGCGGCGTGCCGCGCGTCACGACGGTGATGCGGGAAAGATGCGCCTGGTGCTCGGTCTCCGAAACCGTGAGGCTTTCGATATTGTAGCCGCGGCCGGAGAACAGGCCGATGACGCGGGCAAGGACGCCCGGTTCGTTATCGACGAGCACCGAAAGCGTATGGCTCTCGATTGCCGTCGTTTCCGGCGAGATGAAGTAGGCAGAGCCCGTGGGCTGAAGATGTGCGTTCATGGTCCTGGGTTCCTACCTTATCGTTATACGAGCTGACGGCCCTTGGCATCGATCGCGTTGGCGACCGCTTCATCCGTGGCTTCGTCGGGCAGCAGCATTTCGTTATGGGCCTTGCCCGAGGGGATCATCGGGAAGCAGTTGGCGAGATTGGCGACGCGGCAATCAAAGATGACCGGCTTCTTGACCTCGATCATCTCGACGATGGCGTCGTCGAGCTCATCCGGCTTGTCGCAGCGCAGGCCGACCGCGCCATAGGCTTCCGCCAGCTTGACGAAATCGGGCATCGCCTCGGTATAGGAGTGCGACAGGCGGTTGCCGTGCAGGAGCTGCTGCCACTGGCGCACCATGCCCATGTACTGGTTGTTCATGATGAAGATCTTGATCGGCGCGTCATACTGGATCGCCGTCGACATTTCCTGGATGCACATCTGGATCGAGGCGTCGCCGGCAATGTCGATGACGAGGCTTTCGGGATGGGCGATCTGGACGCCGAGCGCCGCCGGCAGGCCGTAGCCCATCGTGCCGAGGCCGCCCGAGGTCATCCAGCGGTTCGGCTGCTCGAAGCCGAAGAACTGCGCCGCCCACATCTGATGCTGGCCGACCTCGGTGGTGATGTAGGTGTCGCGGTCCTTGGTATGCGCATAGAGACGCTCCAGCGCATATTGCGGCATGATCACGTCATTGCTCTTGGTGTAAGCAAAGGAGTTGCGCGCCCGCCAGCGGGCGATATCGCTCCACCAATCGGCGAGACGGTTCTTCTCCGGCTTCTTCGGCAGCGCCCGCCACAGGCGGACCATGTCTTCCAGCACATGACCGACATCGCCGCGGATGCCGATATCGACGCGGACGTTCTTGTTGATCGAGGACGGATCGATATCGATATGGATCTTCTTCGAGTTCGGCGAAAAGGCGTTGAGACGGCCGGTGATGCGGTCGTCGAAGCGGGCGCCGATGCAGACCATGACGTCGCAGTCGTGCATCGCCATGTTGGCCTCGTAGGAGCCGTGCATGCCGAGCATCTTCAGCCAGTTCTTGCCCGAAGCCGGATAGGCGCCGAGGCCCATCAACGTCGAAGTGATCGGGAAATCGGTGAGATCGACCAGCTCGCGCAGCAGCTTGGAGGCCTCGGGACCGGAATTGACGACGCCGCCGCCGGAATAGATGATCGGCCGGCGCGCATTCGCCATCAGCTCGATCGCCGCATGGATCTGGTTGAGGTCGCCCTGGATCTTCGGCTGGTAGCTCTTCTGGATCGGGTAATCGGCGGGCGGCGTATAGGTGCCGGTCGCAAACTGCACGTCCTTCGGAATATCGACGACGACGGGGCCCGGACGGCCTGACTGGGCGATGCGGAAGGCTTCGTGGATGATGGCGGCCAGTTCGTTGACGTCCTTGACCAGCCAGTTGTGCTTGGTGCAGGGCCGGGTAATGCCGACCGTATCGCATTCCTGGAAGGCATCCGAGCCGATCAGCGAGGTCGGAACCTGGCCGGTCAGGCAGACGAGCGGGATCGAATCCATCAGCGCGTCCTGCAGCGGCGTGACCGCATTGGTGGCGCCGGGACCCGAGGTGACGAGCATGACGCCGACCTTGCCGGTGGAGCGGGCATAACCTTCGGCCGCATGGCCTGCCCCCTGCTCGTGGCGCACGAGGATGTGCTTGACCTCGTCCTGCTGGAAGATCTCGTCATAGATCGGCAGAACCGCGCCGCCGGGATAGCCGAAGATATGTTCGACGCCATTGTCCTTCAGCGCCTTGAGAACGATCTCCGCTCCCGTCATCCGATTGCCTGCCGCCTGATTGTCCGTGCTCATCTGTCTGTTCCGTTTGATGCTGGGATTTGCGTTTGTGGCCGGAAGCCCGAAATTCGGGCACAAAAAAAGGCCCCGGAGGAGCCTGTCATCTAGCGCATGGGTGGCTGTCGCCGGATGGTTACACCATCCTGCCCATGCGCTTTCCCACCACGATAAGAGCCGTTGCCATTTTCATGGCGGGAAGTGATAGACAGAAAATTTCGCAGCGTCAACGCATGCCGCAATAAAAAACTACCCCCGCGCCTTCGCCCCTGAAAATCGATAGGATGAAGGATTTGTTAAAGGATCAACTTTATCCTTTAACGCTACCGCAGGGAGTAGCCTTTGCTCAACAACGACTTGCGCATGTCTGGCAAGGCAGGCGAGCACGATAGACGCGACGGTCATGCGCCGGGAAATCGCTTTCTCGGCCGCGTCGTTGCATGCAGCGGATCCCGGGCCACGATTGCCGCGGTCGCCGTCGAAGGCAACACCGATCTCACCGAACTCTGGTCCGTCGGCCGGCTGATCTCGATCAGCGTCGGCCGCAACCGCGTCGTCGCCCTCGTCTATCAGATGAACACCGGCACCCATGCCTGGGGCGAAGGCGAAGACAATAATTTCAAGATCGAGACCGAGCTGCTCGGCGAAGTCCGCGTCGACGAGGACGGGCGCGAGGAATTCTCGACCGGTATTTCGCGTTATCCCTATCTCGGCGCCATCGCCCACCGCATTCGTTCTGCCGACCTGATGCGCATCTACGATGCCGGAACGGGCACGACCGCCGTCATCGGCAAGCTGACGCAGGACGAAAGCATCGATGCGGCGATCCACATCCCCTCGATGCTCTCCAAGCATTTCGCCGTCGTCGGCTCGACCGGCGTCGGCAAATCGACGGCCGTCTCTCTGCTGCTGCACAAGGCGATTGCGGCGGACCCGAAGCTGCGCGTGCTGATCCTCGACCCGCACAACGAATTCGCCGCCGCCTTTCCTAAACACGCCGTCACCATCGATACCGATACGCTCGACCTGCCCTTCTGGCTGATGCGCCTCGAGGAATTCGCCGAAGTCGTCTTCCGCGGCCGCCCGCCGGTGCCCGAAGAACTCGACATGCTGCGCGACATCATGCCGGAGGCCAAGCGCGCCTTCCGCGGCAGCGACAATTCGCTGGTGCGCCGCACGACGGAAAAGAGCTCGATCACCGCCGATACGCCGGTTCCCTATCGGATGGCCGATCTGCTGGCGCTGATCGACGAGCGCATCGGCCGCCTGGAGGGCCGTGCGGAAAAACCCTTCCTGCGTTCCTTGAAGATGCGCCTGATCGCCGCGATCAACGATCCGCGCTATCACTTCATGTTCTCCAACAACACGATCAGCGACACGATCACCGAGACCATCGCGCAGATCTTCC
This sequence comes from Rhizobium sp. J15, assembly GCF_002531825.1. Lineage (GTDB taxonomy): Bacteria > Pseudomonadota > Alphaproteobacteria > Rhizobiales > Rhizobiaceae > Rhizobium. Next base: position 7,693 of record NZ_NWSX01000067.1, read on the forward strand.
GCATCCCCGGCGACAACAGGCCGATCTGCACCTTCCAGCTCGCCGGCATTCCCTCCGAAGTCGTCAATTCGGTCGCCTCGGTGCTCTGCCGCATGGCTTTCGAGGTGGCGCTCTGGAGCGACGGCGCCATCCACATGCTCGTAGTCTGCGAGGAAGCGCACCGCTATATCCCGTCCGATCCGAACCTTGGCTTCATCCCGACGCGTCAGGCAATCGCCCGCATCGCCAAGGAAGGCCGCAAATACGGCGTCTCGCTCGGCATCATCACCCAGCGGCCGGGCGAGCTCGACCAGACGATCCTGTCGCAGTGCTCGACGCTGTTTGCCATGCGCCTCGCCAACGACCGCGACCAGGAAATCATCCGCTCGGCCATCCCGAATTCCTCGATCTCGACGACGAGCTTCATCTCCTCGATCGGCAATGGCGAGGCGATCGCCTTCGGCGAGGCGATCAGCGTGCCGATGCGCATGCGCTTTTCCCGCGTCGAGGAAAACCTGCTGCCGAAGGCCGCCAGCGCCAACAGCAAGCACAGCGAGGAAGATCCCGATACGGTCGACCTGCGTAAGATCGTCACCCGCATGCGGGCGGTGACGGTCGGGCCTGACATTTCGACTTTCCAGCAGAGCGTTGCCGCATCGATGGCGAGCGTCGACGAGGCCGAGGCAGCCGACGAGGATTTCGCTCCCAAGCCTTACGCGCCGCCGCCCTCGCCCGCCTCACCCCCTCCGGCTTCGGCACCGCTCGAATCCTACCGGCGCGAATTGCTGCCGCAGGCGCCGCGCCTGGATCCGGCCGAGCCGATCCCGACCGACCCGCGGCTCGACGCACTGCGGCGCGAATTGCGCCGTGAGGAGCCGGTCTTTCCCCGGCCCGCGCCGCCGAGCGACCAGCCGCCGATCACCCGCCGGGAGCCAGGCACCTCGCTACGCGAGAGCATCCTGAAAAAGCCGCTGAGCAGCCTTTACAACAAGGACTGACGTTCCAGCGCGATCAGCGACCGGGCCGCATCGAGCGCGCGCTCCCGGTCCGCCGGTCCAAGCGGCAAAATCGGGCGTGGCAGCTCCATCGGAACGCCGAGGAGATGGCCGGCCAGCATATAGACCACGCGGATGCTTCCATAGGCCTTGAACATGTCCCAGAGCGGCTGCAGCAGGCCATCGAGCCGGCGCGCCTCGCCCTCATCGCCGGCCATGGCGGCTTTCGCCAGACCGAGCGCCGAGCGCGGAAGCAGGCCGGCGACGACGCTGTACCAGGCGTCGGCGCCTGACGAGAGCGCTTCGGCCGCGCCCCAGTCGCCGCTATAGCCGATCGCGAGACTGGTCTTTTCCCGCAAGGCGGCGATCTCCCCGCGCAGATCGCCATCGGCCGGCAGCGGCATCTTCACCGCCCTGATCGTCTCGATATCGGAGAGGCGCTGCAGCAGCTCGCGGCTGAAGGTGAAGTGCGTGGTGCCGGGATTGTTGTAGATGCAGAGCGGAAGCCCGGTCGCCTTCGCCACCGCCAGGAAATGTTCGTAGGCCTCATCCTGGGTCAGCGGCGTGTAGGAAACAGGTGCGAGCAGAAGCGCATCGGCACCGGCAGCTTCGGCATCCCTGGCGAGATCCATGGCATGGTCCGTCCGCAAAGCGCCGGCGCCGACGATAAGGGGAACACGGCCGCGCACGCATTCGACCCCCGCCCTGACGGCCCGCAGCCGCTCCTCGCGGCTGAGATAGGCATAAATCCCGGTGCTGCCGAGAAGGCCGATGGAGGCCACGCCGGCTTCGCATAGCGGTTCCAGCAGGCGGCCGAGGGCCTCGGTGTCGACGCGGCCATTTCTATCGGCGGGCGTTGGCGGGAAGGCCGAAAGACCATGAAACGGAGAAACCGAAGACATGATGCGATCCTGAACTATCAGTGGGAGAACAGCAGGCGCGATCCGGCGCCCGCGAAGAAGACGGCCAGGCTGGCCTCGATCCAGCGCCGCGCCCTGGCATAGCCCCGCACCATCGGCGCCGTCGAAAAGAGCACGGCATAACCGGCGAATATCGTGATCCCCAGCAGCACGCAGCCGCCGAAGGCCGTGATGGCCATTTCAGGCGAAGCGCCGGGCTTGAGGCCGAGCGACATGATCGCGACCCAGCCGAGAACCGCTTTCGGATTGCCGAGATGCATCAGGATCCCGCGCCGATAAAGCGCGCCGAGCGGGACGGCGGGCCGCACGACCTCGCCCGCCGTCACCTCAGAAGTGATGGCCGAGCGGGCCGCTTTCCAGGCGAGCCAGAGCAGGTAGACGCCGCCGGCGAGCTTGAGGACGAGCAGCGCATGGGCATAGCTCACAAGCAGCGTCGAGATGCCGGTGACCGCGATCAGCCCCCAGCATGTCGACATGGTGATGACGCCTGCGGCAAGTGCTAGCGCCGGCCGGCGCCCCCGGCTCATCGCCACGTTCACGATGGCCATGTTGCTTGGCCCGGGACTGCCTGCCGCGATGATATAGGCGATATAGACGACGAGAAGATCCTGCATGTCCATTTTCCAGAAGCTGCCGATATGCTTCCTTCTCCAGGAAAAATGGTTCATCATGAAGCTCCATTTTCAAGAATATTGATGGACCATTTTCACGATGTCCAAGCGGCGCAGCACCATCGAAATCCCCTCTCTCCAGGCGATCGATCGAACCGCCAATATCAGCCGTCAGCTTGCGCAGGCCCTCAGAAGCGCCATTGCCCGCGGCGAGCTGAGATCAGGCGAGCGCCTCCCCTCGACGCGCACCCTTGCGGCTTCCCTGAAGATCGCCCGCGGCACCGTCGTCGAAGTTTTCGATCAGCTGACCGCCGAAGGCTACCTCGAAGCGAGAGTCGGCGCCGGAACGCGTGTCGCCGCCGCCCTGATGGATGCGGCCCCGGCGCTGCCGCCCGCCCCTGTGCCGCCGGTTGCCGAGGCCATCGACTTGCCCGCCCCGGCTGCGCGGCTGATCGCGGCCGCCCGCGCGCTCACCCCGCACCCGCCCGTTCCCTTCGCCATCGCGGTGCCAGCCGCCGGCATTGCGCCCGACGGCAATTGGCGCCGTCTCGGCAATCGCGTGCGCGCCTCAAGAGAGGCGGCTCCCGCCGGTTATCACGATCCGATGGGCTTGCTCGAACTGCGCATCGCCATTGCCGAACATGTCCGCCGCGCCCGGGCGGTTCATTGCGAACCGGAACAGGTGATCGTCACATCGGGCACCCAGCAGGGTCTCTACATGGCAGGCCGCGTGCTGCTGTCGCGCGACGATCCCGTCTGGGCCGAGGATCCGGCCTATCCCGGCCTCACCGCCGTGCTCGACGATCTCGGCCTGCACACGCACCGCATTCCCGTCGATGCGCAGGGAATGGATGTGGAACACGGCCTCGACCTCTGCCCGCAGGCACGCGCCGCCTTCGTCACGCCGTCGCATCAATATCCGATCGGCATGCCGCTCAGCATGGCGCGGCGCAACGCCCTGATCGGCTGGGCCGACCAGAACCGCGCCTGGATCGTCGAGGACGATTACGACAGCGAGCTGCGCTACGCCGGACACCCCTTCCCGTCGATGCAGGGCCTCTGCCCCTCACGCGTCGTCTATCTCGGCACTTTCAGCAAGGTGCTCTTTCCGTCGCTCCGCCTCGGTTATGTCATCGCCCCTCCGGCGCTTGCGGAAGCCTTCGCCGGGGCGCGCGCCATTCTCGACCGGCATTCGCCGACCACCGAACAGCATGTGCTCGCCGCCTATATGAAGGAGGGCTATTTCGAAGCGCATATCCGCCGCATCCGCGGCCTCTATGCCGAGCGTCGCGCCATCCTGCTCTCACGCCTGGAGCACGCCCTGCCCGAGGCCTGCCGCATTCAGCCGAGCGACCAGGGCATGCACATTCTCCTGTGGCTCCCCGAAGGCACCGACGATGTGCGGCTCGCAGCGCACGCCATGTCGGCCGGGATCGCGGTTCGCGCCATCTCGCCCATGTATGCCGGCCGGCCCGCCCGCCCCGGCCTGATGCTGGGTTTCGGCGGCTTCCCGCCGGACCAGCTGCGGGCGGCGGTCGACGAATTCGTCAAACTGCTGAGAACCGCGACAGCCAACCACCGCTAAACCGAACGCTCTATAAATTTCCGCCACACCCGCCGCCACTGCACCCAGCGTCTCAGGAGCCGGGCTACGGCCGCCGGCGGGATCTTCCTGTGATCGCCGACTGTGCCCTGCCTTGTCACGGGAGCCTTCACATCGAGCAGAAAGGCGACCATCACGCTTGGAGACCTTGCCTCGACCGTCAATCGCCGATCCTGCAGCAGCAGCCCCTGCTCCGCTTCGCCAAAGGCCTGCCCATCGATGACGACGGAACCGCTGAAGACATAGAAATAGAGATCCCGCCCCGGCTTGTTGGGAAGTTCGACGCGAACGCCGGGCTCCAGCCGGATATCGAAGAAATCGACGGCATTGCGCACGAAGAAAGGCGCCGGCCCGCCTTCCGGTCCGACCAGATGTCGCCAGCTGTTCGGCGGCGCCGGCGAAATCGGCCCGTGTTGAATCCTCGGTTCAAGATCGACCGCCTTCGGCCGCACGATGATTTGCAGCATGCGCAAAGGCGGATCGGACGGGAACGTCTCCTCCGAATGCCAGAAACCGCGCCCGGCATTCATCACCAGCAGATGGCCGCTATCCGTCGCAAATCGGCCGGTCATCCGGTCGTCGTGGCGCATGACGCCGTCGGGCACCCAGGAGATGATTTCATCGTTCCGGTGCTCGTGCATGGCGATGAGACGCCCGGGATCGAGGAAGGATTCGACCACCATGGCAAGGGCGCCATGGCCGTGATCGCTCGGCCTCGGCTTCAGCCATCCCGGCATGTTGATGCGAATGACGAAGCCTCCCATGTCACGCACGATGAAGCTGCGTTCTCCCTTGAGCAGCATGGCATCCACCCCGCTTGCCAACGCCCCTGTTATAGCGGATCTAATGCGCATTTGCCTTGCGTCGCCGGCGGCAGCTTCGAAAAGGACGGCCATGAGATCCATCTTGAACTTCATCATCGCCGCCGGCGCCGGCCTTCTTCTGGCGACGGCCGCGGAAGCCGCCGGCTTCGACTGCGCCAAGGCCGGCAGCGCCGATGAAAAGATCGTCTGCGGCGACAGCCAGCTTTCCCGCCTGGACGAATTTTTCAACCAGCACTACGCCGCGCAGAAAAAGACATCGGCCGGTGACGATCTCGTCCATGCCGCCCGCAATTTCCTGGCGGATCGACGCGATTGCGGCGACGACAGATCCTGCATTCTGAGCGCCTATCTCGCCGTCCTCTGGACGATCTCGGCCGACAAGAGCGATTTCATGGGAGGGATTTCCGCCAAGTCCCTGGCCGGCAACCGGTCGCCCGAAGCCAAGGCTATCCCCGCAAAAGTCGGCCAATGCGCGGCCACCTCAATCGTCGAGGTCCATCCCCGTCTCGACGGCGATGCGGGCTTCGACAGCGGCACTGGCATCGACTACGCCAATGACGGCTATCAGGTCTCCTATCGGCGCGAGGAGGCGCTGATCGGATCGAAAGCCGGCGATCACGTGACCATGTGCCTGGTCCAGATCGACCGCGATTGCGACGCCGGTGAGAGCGGCAGACTGTTCCTGGTGACGAACGACCGCACGCGGGAAAGCTGGATTCTGCCCGACGCCCAGCACAAATGCGGCGGCTGAAGGCATGACGATCGGCTAAACCGTCAAGCGCTGCCAGCTCTCGTCCATCTGGTTGCGGAACCACGTCATTTGCCGCTTGGCATATTGCCGCGTTGCCGCCGCCCCCTTCTCCAGCACCTCCGCGCGCGTCATCTCGCCCTTCAGCATGGCGGCGATCTGCGAGACCCCGATGGCCTTCATGACGGGTGCCTCGGCGGGCAGGCCGAGCGCAAGCAGCGCCCTCACCTCATCTTCCGCGTCCTGCTGCAGCATTTTTTCGAACCGGCCGTTGATGCGGGCATGCAGCACGGCGCGGTCCGGCAGCACGACGATCTTGCGAGCCTCTTCGGCATCGATCACTCGAGGTCCGGCCCGGCCCTGGAAATCGGCGATCGAGCGCCCCGTCGCCTTCACCACCTCCAGCGCCCGGACGATGCGCTGCCCGTCCTGGCGGTTGAGGCTCGCCGCCATGGCGGGATCGGCCGCGGCAAGCTCTGCAAAGAGCGCGTCCGGCCCCTCCTGCAGAAGTCGCGCCCGCAATTCCTCCCGCAGCGCTTCGGGTATGTCGGGCATATCGGAGAGGCCGCCGGTCAGCGCCTTGAAGTAAAGCCCGGTGCCGCCGACGAAGACCGGCAACTGCCCGGCCGCCCTGAGCGCCGGCAGGAGCGCCGTCACATCCCGCAGCCAGGCGCCGGTGGAATAGGCCGCGCCCGCCGGCACATGGCCGTAGAGATGATGCGGCACGCCGTCCATCTCCTCCTCCGACGGGCGCGCGGTCAGCACCCGCAGCGTGTCGTAGACCTGCATGCTGTCGGCGTTGATCACCGCGCCGCCATGCCGCTTCGCCAATTCGACGGCGAGCGCGGACTTGCCGCTGGCGGTCGGCCCGGTTATCAGGATCGCGTTCTCTACGCTCAGAAGGTTTTCCATCATGGCCCTCGTTGCCACGCTTGTTGCCAATCCGTCAAATCCTGTCCTGACCCCTGAGATCGCCGAACAGGCGGCCGGGGCCGTGAAGGCATCCGGGCTCTACTGGCTAGCCGACGGCGTAGCCTGCGATATCGCGCTGCGCGACGGCACCGATGCGCAGGCGGCCGAGGCCAATCTTCTTGCCGTGATCGCAAGCGCGCCGATCGATCTCGTCATCCAGGAGCAGGACAGCCGCCGCAAGAAGCTGCTGATCGCCGACATGGATTCGACGATGATCGGCCAGGAATGCATCGACGAGCTCGCCGCGGAAGTCGGCCTGAAGGAAAAGGTCGCCGACATTACCGCTCGCGCCATGAATGGCGAAATCGCCTTCGAACCGGCGCTGCGTGAGCGTGTCGCCCTGCTGAAGGGCCTGCCGATTTCGGTCGTCGACGAGGTCATCGCCAAGCGCATCACGCTGACGCCTGGTGGTCCGGAGCTGATCGCCACGATGAAATCGAAAGGCCATTACACCGCCCTCGTCTCCGGCGGCTTCACCGTCTTTACCAGCCGCATCGCCGCCACCCTCGGCTTCGACGAGAACCGCGCCAACACGCTGCTCGAAGAGGCCGGCATCCTCTCCGGCTTCGTCGCCGAACCGATCCTCGGCAAACAGGCGAAGGTCGATGCGCTGAACGAAATTTCCGTCAGCCTCGGCATTTCGCCGATGGAAGCGATGGCGGTCGGCGACGGCGCCAACGACCTCGGCATGCTGCAGCTCGCCGGCTCCGGCGTCGCCCTCCACGCCAAACCCACCGTCGCCGCCCAGGCGCAAATGCGCATCAACCACGCCGACCTGACCGCGCTGCTTTACATTCAGGGTTACAGGAAGACGGATTTTGTAATGGGCTGAATGTTCAATCGTGCTACAGAAAATGAATGAGCAAGAGCACTTTGACTGATGAACAGCTGACGGAACTTCGCGTTGGAAGCGCTTGAGGACAAAGATATCGACACCAGCGACATTCCGGAGATAGTGGATAATCGCTGACGGTTCGCGCGAAAGGACAATTTCTCCGCGGGCCTGTCGAAAAGCTCATCGTTTCCGGACGATTACTAAATCACCTCGTCGATCATGGACCATCCGGCGCTATCGAATGTGTCGGCATGAAGTTTGACGCGGACGTTTAATCCGACCTCCCTCATCCCTGTGCTTGTCACAGGGATCCAGTGCGCCCAAGTCCTTGGGCGCGGGAGACTCTCTTGCTTTCAGCAGAGTCATTCACCGCGCCGACGCGCGGTGGCTGGATTCCTGTGACAAGCACAGGAATGACGGAGGAAAGGTGGTGCCTGTCTCCACGTAAACTGCCTTGGTGAGGGAAGTAGAAACTTTGGCGGCGAAGCCATCGCCGCCGCTCCCTATTCCATCGGCACCGCCACGAAGCGCAGATCGCCATTGGCGGATGCGATCATCAGCTGGGCGTTGCGGCGGCCTTCGCGTTTCAGCGCCTGCACCTTGGAGGCCACCGCGTCCGGCGACTTCATGAACTCCTGGGCCACCTCGACGATCACGTCGCCGGGCTTCAGGCCCTTTTCGGCGGAAGCGGAGCCCGGCGTTACCTCGGTCACGACGACGCCGTCGACGCTTTCGGCGATGCCGAAGGCCTTGCGCGTTTCGGGGCTGAGCAGCGACAGCGATAGGCCGAGCACGTTCTTCGGCGTTCCCGTATCCGGCGTCGCCTGATCCTGACCCTGGCCCTGATGCTGGTTGGGCGCATCCGGCGCCGGCTGCACCTGATCGCCCGTATCCGGCTGGTCCATATCGTCGTTCTCGTCGGGATCCGGCGTGATCACGCCGTCCTGCGAACCGCCGGACGCCGCCGCCTGGTCGCTGTCTTCGAGGCGGCCGAGCGTCACCTTGACGGTCTGCTCCTTGCCGTCGCGCAGCACGACGACGTCGACCTGCTTGCCGACCGCGCTTTCCGCCACGACACGCGGAAGATCGCGCATTTCGTTGACGGCCTTGCCGTCGAATTTCAGGATGACGTCGCCCGCCTTGATCGAGCCGTCGTCGACCGGTCCGCCCTTGATGACGCCGGCGACCAGCGCGCCCTTCGCCGTATCAAGGCCGAGGCTGTCGGCGATATCGTCGGTGACCGGCTGGATGCGCACGCCGAGCCAGCCGCGCCGCGTCTCGCCATATTCGCGCAGCTGCGCGACGACGCCGGAGGCGAGTTCCGACGGTACCGAGAAGCCGATGCCGATCGAGCCGCCGCTCGGCGAAATGATCGCCGTATTGATGCCGATGACTTCACCCTTCATGTTGAAGAGCGGGCCGCCGGAATTGCCCTTGTTGATCGCCGCATCCGTCTGGATGAAGTTGTCGTACGGGCCGGCATTGATGTTGCGGCCACGCCCGGAAATGATGCCGACTGTCACCGAGCCGCCGAAGCCGAACGGATTGCCGATCGCCATCACCCAGTCGCCGATGCGCATCTCGCTGGAATCGCCGAATTTGACCGCTTTCAGCGGCGCCTTCGGCTCGACCTTCAGCACCGAAAGATCGGTCTTCGTATCCGTGCCGATCAGCTTCGCCTTGAGCTTCGAGCCATTGGCGAAATTGACCTCGATATCGTCGGCGCCCTCGATCACGTGATTGTTGGTGACGATATAGCCGGCCGGATCGATGACGAAGCCGGAGCCGAGCGAGCTGACATTGTGGTTGGGGCCTTTGTTGCCCTGCTTCTTGTCGAAGAAATCGTTGAAAAATTCCTGGAAAGGCGATCCATCGGGCGCGCGCGGCGCCGGGCCGACGCCCTCGTCGTCCTTCACGTTCTGCGAGGTCGAGATGTTGACGACGGCATCGAGCAGGCCCTCGGCGAGATCGGCGACCGAGGCCGGACCATTGCCCGGCACTGCGGACTGGATCGGCGGGCTCTGCTGCGGCGCGGCAGGGGCCGGAGTCGTCTCAGCGGCAGCGGGAGGCGCAGGCGTGGCAACCCCGGGCGCGGCCGCCTCAGGCGCGGTCTGCGCATGAGCAACCCCACTGACGCCGGCCTGAGCCAGGATTGCGGCGCTGGCCAGTAGCGCGAGCGTTCGTCTGAAGGGCGAGCGAGTCGTGGGGGCCATAAGCTTCCTCATAAGGGGGTAAATGCGCACATTGAGCACCAGCATAAGGCGGAATGATGGAGGGCGAAATCACCTTTTCGCGAAATCCCCGTGCAATCCGACGGATCGTCACAAATGCCTAAGCCATGGCGCGTGGGAAACTGAAAAGGGCCGGCGCTGAGGCCGGCCCTTTCTCGTTTCTGGCGGAGAACGATCCCCTATCCTCAATTCGCCGGCTGGGCTGGCGCTGCCGGAGCGGCCGCTCCCGGTGCCGGCGCAGCCGGGTTGGCGGGCGCCTGCTGAGAGACGCCGGCGGCGTTGTTGAAATAGCGGAAGAATTCCGAATCCGGCGACAGGACCAGCGTCGTATCCTGCGACGAAAGCGCTGCCGAATAGGCGGCCATCGAGCGGTAGAACTCGAAGAAGCCCGGGTTCCTGGAGAAGGCCTCGGCGAAGATGCGGTTGCGTTCGGCATCGCCCTGACCACGCAGGATTTCGGAATCGCGCTGCGCATCCGCCGTGAACTCGACGACCTGGCGGTCGGCGATAGCGCGGCGGCGCTGGCCCTCTTCCGTGCCCTGCGCCCTCAGAAGCTCGGCTTCCGCCAGACGCTCGGCCCGCATGCGGTTGAACGTGCGCTCGGAAACGTCCTGCGTCAGATCCGTGCGGCTGATGCGCACGTCGTCCAGCGTGATGCCGAGCGTTTCCGCATCGGCCTGCAGTTCGTTGCGAACCTCGAGCATCATGGCCACACGCTCGCGGGAGAGCGCGGCTTCGATGCTGCGAACGCCGTAGACCCGGCGCAAGGCGGAATCGAGACGCGTGCGAAGCCGCGCTTCCGCCGCCTCCCGGTCGCCCGAAACCGTTTCGCGGAAGCGGCGCGCATCGTTGATGCGGTAGATGATGAAGGCATTCACTTCGTAGAATGCACCGCCCGAGACCTGAACGCGGATATTGTCGAGGTTGAAGCGCAGTTCCTGCTTCGGAACATATTGCACCCGGTCGGCATCAGCGAAGGAGAAGGGCAGCTTGAAGTAGATGCCCGGATCGGTCTTGACCGACTGGATTTCACCGAAGCGGACGACGATCGCCTGCTCGCGGGCATTGACCACGAAGATCGAGGAATAAACCGCCGTCAGCACGACCGCCAGGAGGATGAGGATAATGGGAAGCCTGTTCGACATGGGTCTCAGCCTCCCTGCTGCTGTTGCTGCGTCGGCCTGCTGATCTCATTGAGAGGCAGATAGGGCACTGCGCCCGCCTTCTGGTCTATGATCACTTTCTTGGAACCCTTCAGAACCTGCTCCATGGTTTCCAGGAACAGTCTCTCCCGCGTCACGTCAGGAGCCTTGGAATATTCGTCGTAGATCGAAACGAAGCGCTGGGCTTCACCTTCCGCTTCCTTGACGATCCGGTCCTTGTAGGCTGCCGCGGCTTCGCGGATGCGGGCTGCATCACCGCGGGCCTGGCCGAGCTTCTGGTTGGCGTACTGGTTCGCCTCTTCGACGAGGCGCTGCTTGTCCTGGTCGGCGCGCTGCACTTCCTCGAAGGCATCGGCCACATCGCGCGGCGGAGCAACGTCTTCGATCGTCACGCGGTTGATCGCGATGCCGGCGCCGTAGCGGTCCATCGTGTCCTGAATGATGTTGCGCACTTCGGTTTCGATCGGTCCGCGATTGTCACGGAAGGCATCCTGCGCCGGGCGCCGGCCGACGATCTCGCGCATCGCGCTTTCCGAAACCTGCTGCAGCGTTTCAGCCGGATTTTCGAGGCGGAAGAGATAGGATTTCGGATCGTTGATCGTATAGAGCACCGAGAACTGCACGTTGACGATGTTCTGGTCGCCGGAAAGCATCAGCCCGACCGTCGAATTGCTGTTGTTGCGTCCGCCGATATTCTGCTGCTGCTCCGTCACCTTCACGATCTCGACCGTGTCTATCGGCCAGACGTGAAAATGCAGGCCGGGCATGGAGATTTCCTCCCGCGGCTTGCCGAAGCGCAGCTCGACACCGCGCTCGTCCGGCTGCACGGTGTAGACGCACTGGATCAGCCAGAAAACCGCCACGATCGCCACGACGATGACGGCCACGCCGCCGTTGAAGCCGCCGGGAACGATGCTGCGCAGCTGATCCTGGCCGCGCCGGATGATATCTTCCAGGTCGGGCGGTCCGCCCTTGCCGCCGCCACCGCCGCGCGGGCGGTTCGGCCCCTGGCCCCATGGTCCCTGATTGTTACCGCCGCCGCCGCCCCAAGGGCCGCCGCCGCCATTCTGATTGCTCCAGGGCATCAAAACCTCGTTGTTCGTTAAGTCTTCCCCGCATCCGGGGACCGTGGGGGGCCGACCCGGCGGATGCGTTGCGACCGTTATAGGTATCGCCGCACCGGCTTTCAACGCAGCGTGAGAAACTTGGTCAATTTAATTGGAAAATAGTTCGTTTTCAGGTCCGCCGTCGATCATAGACGACGTAGCGCGTGGCATAGCTGTCCTTTTCGCCGGCCGGCACCTCGATCGTTTCGCCAGCCTGCCAGATCGCGGGATCGATGTCAGGAAATGCCGCATCGCCTTCGAGCTCGGCTTCGACATGCGTGACGCACATCCGGTCGGCAAGACCGATCGCCTGGGCATAGACCTGCCCGCCGCCGATGATGCAGATCTCGCCGACGCCGGTTTCGACCGCGATCTTCTCGGCGATCGTCAGCGCCTCGGGCAGCGACTGCGCCATGCTCACATCGGGATGATCGATCACCGCCTGCCTGGAGATGACGACGTTCGGCCGCCCCGGCAGCGGCTTGCCGATCGATTCGTACGTCTTGCGGCCCATCACCACGGGTTTGCCCGATGTCAGCGCCTTGAAGCGCTTGAGATCGCTCGAAAGCCGCCAGGGCATATCGCCGTCGCGGCCGATGATGCCGTTACGGGAAACGGCGACGATGATGGTCTTCAGGATGTCGGCCATGGAATGTCCCGGATCAAACGGCAATCGGCGCCTTGATATTGGCGTCGGCCTCATAGCCGACCAGCTCAAAATCCTCGAATTTGAACCCGAAGATATCCTTCACATCGGGATTGATGCGCATGAAGGGCAGCGGCTTCGGCTGGCGCGTCAACTGCAGCTTCGCCTGGTCGAAATGGTTGTGGTAGAGATGGGCGTCGCCGAGCGTGTGGACGAAATCGCCGGGTTTGAGCCCCGTCACCTGAGCCACCATCATCGTCAGCAGCGCGTAGGAAGCGATGTTGAAGGGCACGCCGAGGAAAATGTCGGCGGAGCGCTGGTAGAGCTGGCAGGAAAGCTTGCCGTCGGCCACGTAGAACTGGAACAGGCAATGGCAGGGCGGCAGCGCCATCTGGTCCACCTCGGCAGGGTTCCAGGCCGAGACGATGTGGCGGCGCGAATTCGGATTGTTGACGATGCCTTTGACGAGATTGGCGATCTGGTCGATATGGCCGCCGTCCGGCGCCGGCCAGGAGCGCCACTGGGCGCCGTAGACCGGGCCGAGATCGCCGTTTTCGTCGGCCCATTCGTCCCAGATGGAAACGCCGTTCTCCTTGAGGTAGCCGATGTTCGTCTCGCCCTTCAGGAACCACAGGAGCTCGTGGATGATCGAGCGCAGATGCAGCTTCTTGGTGGTGAGAACGGGAAAGCCCTCTTCGAGATCGAAGCGCATCTGGTAGCCGAAGACCGAGCGCGTGCCGGTGCCGGTGCGGTCGCCCCGGTCGGAGCCCTTTTCAATCACGTGGCTGAGGAGATCGAGATATTGCTTCATGTGGCGCTGATTCCGTTTCGTCCAATTTAAGTCTTCGGCGGCGTGACGTCAGCAGCCCGCGGGCGTTTTCCCGCAATTTCTGCCGCGGGAGATAAAGCTTTTGTGACGATTGCCCTTTCCATGGGCAGAGGAAATCACTATATCAACCCTGCCGGCTTTCGGGCCGGCTATGGCGATAAATGAGCGGTGTAATAAACCTATTGGACCCGGGGGCGGTACCCGGCGCCTCCACCAAAAACCGGCGGCCCTGAAGGCCGGCTTTTGATGGGGGCGAAACAGGATCGACAAGGGTGTAAAGATCGTCTTTTTGCTCGGCATTGTACCGCCGTTATCGGGCTAAAATTGTAGTTGCAAACGACAACTATGCGGAAGCTCGTCTCGCTGCTTAATCGCGGTGTGACACTTCAATCAAAGTCCTAGTGGTTCGCACCTCTAGGCGGGGTCCGAAGGCACCTGGCAACAGAAGCCTTCACCTTCTCCCTCCTGATGAAATCATGTATGCTGATCTTAGCGTGACTCGGCTCCGGACTTTCCCAAGGCGCCTGAACGTGGCATATACCTTGTGAAAAGACTTCAGAACCGACGAAAGACAGGAAAAGCATGGGGCAGGATCATATCCGCTACGACATTCTGGCGCAGGATGCACTTCGCGGCGTCATCCGCAAGGTTTTGGCGGAGGTAGCAACGACGGGCCGTCTGCCCGGCGACCATCACTTCTTCATCACCTTCCTCACAGGTGCCGCCGGCGTACGCATCTCCCAGCACCTGAAGTCGAAATATCCCGAGCAGATGACCATCGTCATCCAGCATCAGTTCTGGGATCTGAAGATCACCGAGACGCATTTCGAGATCGGCCTTTCCTTCTCCGACGTGCCCGAGAAGCTGGTTATCCCGTTCAATGCCATCCGCGGCTTCTATGATCCTTCCGTCAATTTCGAGCTCGAATTCGACGTGCCGCTTGCCGATGGCGAGGAACTGCCCTCCGGCGAAATCACCGCCTATCCCGTCGATGCGGCCGGCAAGCCCGATGACGCGGCGGCAAAGCCCGCCGACGGCGAGGAGAAAAAGCCGGGCTCCGTCGTCTCGCTCGACTCCTTCCGCAAGAAGCAGTGATCTCAAGGGAGGCTCCGGCCTCCCTTTTTCATGAGGAAGCCAGGCATCGCATGAGCGCCGAAATCGTCAATCTGCGCCAGTTCCGCAAGAAGCAGGCCCGCTCCGAAAAGGAGAAGCAGGCCGAGCAGAACCGCATATCCTTCGGCCGCACCAAGACCGAGAAGCAGCTGACCCGCAGCCTGAACGAGAAGGCCGACAAGGCGCACCGCGCTGGCCGCATCGAAACGGATGACGACGGCGCCTGAGGGCTTCATGCAGAGCGTGAACAGCCGGAATGGATTCTGCGATCAGCCACTTAGGCGGTTTTCTTGAATCGATCCGCCAATATCCAACCGGGATGTGAAGCCGTTTCATGATCCGCAAGCATTCGGCGACATTGCATGGCCATCGCACCAGTTTCTCCCTGGAAGACGAGTTCTGGGCCGAATTGAAGACGATCGCCGCAAGCCGTGCGATGCCGCTTGCCGCCCTGATTTCCGAGATCGACGACACCCGTCCCGCCGACAGCAACCTGTCCTCGGCGCTGCGGCTCCATGTGCTCGCCTGGCTCAAGGGCGGCGGCAGCGTGTTGTAAGGCCGGGGGCACGCATGAAAACAATCAACATGCCGCAAGCGGGATTATGTCGCCTGGCCGGGTTTGGCCGCTGATATTTGCGACGGCTATTGGCTGGTCGCCTCTTCCCGAATTTTCAGAATGC
>NZ_NWSX01000068.1 GCF_002531825.1 Rhizobium sp. J15
CCATCCAAAGTCTCGATCTGCCCTATATCGACAGCGAATATCTGACATCGAGCCTCAAGGACATGGGACTTTCCATGTCAGGCCTGATGAAGACGCTGATGCCCGGCACGGATGTGATCGATCCAATCATCGTCGACGGCAAGACCGCCGAAGAGGCGATCAAGAAGATCATCGCCCCGAGCCTCGACGCGCTGGCGGAAACCCTGTTCAAGGGCAATGCCGATGCCATGGCGCAATACAAGACCAATTTCACGACGATCTTCACCGCGCTTTGGGCGACGATGCGACCGGGCGGCAGCGTCGAAACGATCAAGGCCGACCTTGCCAAGCTGATCGACAAGACCGCGACGGCGGCGCCGGCAGGGGTCGATCCTGTCAAATACAAGGCGGCGCTCTCTTCCGGCGTGATGTCGGTGCTTACCGCATCCCGCTCCATCTATGCCGGCCTCAACATGACGAGCCCGACCTGGGACAGCATCGGCATCGTGGTTCTGCACGCCCTTGGCGCTCTCGCGCACATGGGCAGTGCGCTCGGCTCGGCGATCAAAGCCTCGAATTTTTCGCTGCTGGATGGGATCAGTTCACTCGTCGGCGTTTCCGACGAGCTGGCGCGGGCGCAGCGCAGCGTGCTCTCCGCCTTTTTCAAGAATACCGGGACGACGGTTGGCGCCGTTGCCGGCGTCGCTTGGCTGCCGGTGGAATATTACCAGTTCCTGCAGGGGCTCACCAGTGGCAAGGGCGATCCGGTCGATCTCATCTTCATGGGTATCGGAACCGCGGCGGACACGGTCGGCGCGATCGAGGGCATCGCAGGCGTTGCCAATATGCTGGTGAATTCCACCTTCCTCGGGCGCACGGGCGCAACGGTAGCGCTCGTCTCCGGCGGCTTCTCGCTCGCCTTCGCGATCGCCGGCGCGGTGTCCTGGGCGGCCTGGGCGGGCTTTGCCATCTACCAGAGCATCAAGCAGGAAAAAGCCTTCCACAAGCAGACCGACATGATGAACGACATGCTTAAGCGCACTGTCAACGACACGGTCGGCATCTACGCCAAAACAGGTCAGCGCGTCGGCGCCAAGGGCGGCGTCGCCCCCGCGCCCCGCGACCCGGAACAGCGCGAGCTGACCCCTGAGAACTGGGACGCGATCATCGCCGATATCGAGAAGCGCCGCGGTACGGCGGTGGGCTGATCCGGGACGCTTTCGCAACACCAAATATCTGGGTACTCACAGGCCCGGTTGGCGTAGAGGCGGTCGGGCCTGTGAATATTTGATAGCAATAAATTTAAGTATGAATTTCATGCGCAGTCTGGATATCTGCTGCGCTTTATGGATAAAAACGTTCAATTTTAATATAAAGGTCGAGAAAGTTGTCAAAGCCGATTGTAATTTCCGAAAATTAACCATCGGTTAAGTTTAAACAATTGACCGGCCGTTTTTTTATCCATATCAAATCATGCATTCATTTTGATAACTCCTTGATGGAAGTGCTCATATGGCCGTAGATGCAGTGAATTCCGACCTGAACCTGGCGCCTGCAAACCCTGTCTCGGTGGAACTGACGATTGATAAGACAGGTTCCAAGGACACCACAGGCAGCACGACGAAAAAGGTCGATCCGAACAGCGAGAGCGAGATTCTCTCCGCTGCCGTGGACGCGTTTCTGCCAGGCATGATTTCCAACACCCTGATGCTGAACAATTCGCTTTTCAATTTCGCCAAGGAGGCGATCGACGAAGGCAGCGATGAGTAGGTTCCCGTTCATCGTTTGCAGTTGACGTGTACCGAGTTGAGGAATTGCAATGAGTGGAGAAGAACTTACCGGCCGCGCCTTTACGCCGCCCGTCGACGGCGTATCGACAGGCAATGTGCTGAAGACCTCGGAGATCGTGGCGGAGCGGATCGGGCTGCAGCCGGCGGATTTCGCCGGCCTTCGGCCAACCGAACTCACCTCCATTCCCAACATCCAGGGCCGCAAGATCGCGCCTGAGTCCGACGGCGTCCCGCCCTCCTATTCACCGGAAGGCAATACCAGGCCCTCCAGCATTCTCGACCGGCTGTCGGCATTCTTCATGCCGGTGGCCGGGAACGGCCAGCCGGAGACGCCGCTGGTGCGATTTGCCGCGGACAAGGATCACAGCGGCCCGAAGATCGAAGACATCACGACATCGATCGACCGGCTGGAGAAATCACAGCAATTCGCGACCGGCACGACGCTGCTGTCGTCGCTCACCCAGTCGGTGATGTCGTCGTCCAAACGGCTGACGCAGGGCCAGTGAATATCATGATCACATCGGCCCTTGCGAGATCACCGATCACTTCGCCCGCGCGCAAAGTCCTTCCGAAGGCCGCCATGCTCGCCCTCTGCCTGTTCCTCGCCGCCTGCAGCCAGGACGTGCTGACGGGACTCGATCAGCGCGATGCGCTGGATGCTCAGGTCCTGCTCGAACGCGCCGGCATCTCCGTCACCATGAAGAGCGAAAAGGGCGGGACCTATGCGATCGCCGCTGAATCAGCCGATCATGCCCGGGCGATCGAGTTGTTGGCGGGCGCCGGTCTGCCGCGTCAGTCGTTCGGAAATGTCGCCGAACTCTTTCCCGGCAACGGCTTCCTTGTGACGCCTTACGAACAAAAAGCCCGGATGAGCTACGCCATCGAGCAGCAGCTTGCCGAAACGCTTTCGGGGCTTGACGGCGTGGCGACGGCGCGCGTCCATGTGGTGCTGCCGGAGGAAAACGGCCGCGGGCTCATCAAGGAAAAGGCGAGGGCGGCGGCCGTGCTGCAATATCGCCCCGGCGCCAATCTCAACGAGATCGACATGAAGAGCCGATCCGTTCTGGTCAACAGCATCCGCGACCTCTCATATGAAGATGTTTCGGTGGTGGTCAGCCCCTGGTCGGAGGTCGGCGCGCCGGCGGCCCCGGCGGCAACCGTGACGCCGGCACCCGCCGCAGCGCCATTCTCGATGGTGCAAAGCGCTCTCTCGGCTTTCAAGGCCCCCAATCTGGCCGTGATCGGCGCCATTATCCTCGCCATCGGGGCATGCCTGCTGCTGCTGTTGCCGCAGCGGAAGGAGCGCTGAGCATGCGCACGCCGCGTTCGGACGGCGAGGCGATCTCGGATGCGGCGAGGATCCGCAAGGCAGCGCTGCTTTCCGCGGATATGCTGACGGCCGCCCGATGGGATGGGACCGCGCCGCTCCTTGCCGATGGGTCTACGCGGCTGCACCGGCGGCTTTTCACGGAGATCGCAGAAGCCCATGGCGACCCCGCCACATTTGCCGACGGCGCGCGCCGCCTGATTTCCATGGACGCGGACGGACTCGCAAAGGCCGCGCTCCGGGCGGGCTTCGCCTATCATCTCGCAGCCTTCTGCCCCGCGGTCGATCGCCCGACCCTTGCGAGGCTCAGGGCCGCCTACGGCGAGGAAGCGGTCGCATTCGCTCTCGGCCACATCAATCTTTCCGCGGCAACGCCGCCGCTCGATCTGTTGAGCGAGCAGGCAAGGCATGTCGTTGAGGCCGACGGCTGGTCGATGCTGGCGCTTCTGGCAGACGAATACCGGATCTCCGCGGCATGGCGGTCGGCGGGCTGGCGCGACATGGCCGAAGACGGTTCAGCTTCTCTCTTGAAGAGCCCGGCGCTCGCCCTGGCGGCGGCCGCCGTCGACGAGGTCGCCTCCGCACAGGAAGGCGCCGGACGATGAGCTCGGGATTTGCACGCCACGACCGCATCATTCCGGCGGAGAGTTTCGGCCAGATCAGAGAGGCGGCGCAAATTCTGGAGGCTGCCCGCCACGACGCCGCCCAATCGCAGGCGACACTTGCCGCCGCCAGCGAGCAGGCCGCCCAAAACGGCTATCGCGACGGGTTCGAACAGGGCGTTCGCGATGCCGCCGCACGGCTTGCCGCCTCACTCGGAAAAGCCGAACAGGAAATTGCCAATCTCGACAGCTGGGTCGAGGCGGTGGTTCTGAAATCGGTCGGATTGATCCTCGGATCGATGGAGGCCGACGAGCGCACGAGGCGATTGGTCCGCCACGCCATATCCCAGACCGCTGAGGCCCAGGAGATCGCCCTGCATGTCGCCCCCGACGATGCCGCCATGATCGCCCGGGCAATTGCGGATATCGATCACCGCATCACTATCGCGACGGATCCGCTGATGTCTGCCGGCGAGATCATTCTGGAGACGTCGGCGGGACGCAGCCAGATCGGCTTGAAAGACCAGCTCGCCACCGTGATCGAGGCCCTCGTCCATGGTTGACGCGTTGCTTCGGATGGAGCGGAGACTCGAACAAACGGACGTGCGGCGGCAGAGCGGCCGCGTAAAGAGTGTTTCGGGCCTGCTGGTGCGGGCGCTCATCCCCTCGGTCAGGATCGGCGAGCTTTGTGAACTGCATGAGCCGGGCCGAGGTCGCATCGGCCTTGCCGATGTCGTCGGCATCGACGGCGAGACGGCGCTTCTCTCGCTTCACGGCGAAACCCGCGGCATCTCCCAGCGCACGGAAATTGTCCCGACCGGCCGGGAACCGGCCGTCTCCGTCGGCAATTTCCTGCTCGGCGCGATCGTCGACGCACACGGCAATATCCTGCGTCCCACCGCCAACCCCGCCGGCGAGGACGCGCGTTTCCTGCAACCGCTCTATGGCCAGCCGGTCGATCCTCTGTCGCGGCGCCCCATCCGCCAGCCGTTTACCTCGGGGATTGCCGCCCTGGACGGATTGCTGACCTGCGGCCAGGGCCAGCGCATCGGTATTTTCGGCGCGCCTGGCGCCGGCAAGTCGACGCTGGTGTCGGAGATCGTCGCCAACAACAAGGCCGATGTGATCGTCTGCGCCCTAGTCGGCGAACGCGGACGCGAGGTCGGCGAATTCGTTGCCGGCAACATGCCGGAAGGCGTCCCCTCGAATGTGGCGCTGGTTGTCGCCACATCCGATCGCCCGGCGCTGGAGCGGTTCAAGGCGGTGATGACGGCAACGGCGATCGCCGAACATTTTCGCGAGCAGGGAAAACATGTGCTGCTCGTCATCGACAGCGTCACCCGCATGGCCCGCGCCTTGCGCGAAGTCGGGCTTGCCGCCGGCGAACCGCCGGTGCGACGCGGCTTTCCGCCTTCCGTATTCGCCGTCCTGCCGCAGATCTTCGAGCGCGCCGGCAACAGCGTAAACGGCACGATGACGGCTTTCTATACGGTCCTCGTCGAAGGCGAAGAGCAGGACGATCCGATCGCCGAAGAAACCAGGTCGCTGCTGGACGGCCATATCGTGCTCTCCGACAAGATTGCCAGGGCGGGCAATTTTCCGGCGATCGATGTGCTGGCCAGCCGAAGCCGGACGATGAGCGCGGTGGTGAGCGACAGCCATCGCCAGGCAGCCGACAGGCTGCGCGCCCTGCTGGCCCTCTACGACGAAGTGGAACTGCTGATCCGCGTCGGCGAATATCGCCAGGGGCGCGATGCCGCCGTCGACGAGGCCGTCGCCAAACACGGCCTCATCCAGCGGTTCCTGTTTAGCGGACAGGGCAAGCCGCAGCCATTCGGCGCGATCGTCGAAGCGCTTGAGGAGCTTGTCCGATGAATATCGAAGCGACCGCATGGCCCCGGTCATCGATGGCCGAGAGCTTCTTTTCCCGTTCCGACACGATGATGCGCGCCGCCTGGCAAATTCCGGCCCGGGAGCAGCCGCTTTCCGTTCGCCCGCTATCTCCTGATATCGCAGCCGGGCGGATCGCCGATCCGGTCGGCATTCTCTGCCGCGTCGGCGAGCGGGATCAGATGCTGATTGCATCGGCCGGAGCATTGCGGCTGCTGGCCGAAAGACTGGAACCGCTGCTCCTCTGGGAAAAACTGTCGCCGCATGAACAGGCGGCGGTGGTCGAACATCAGTTCACCGACGCCTTCGAGGCAATCGAGAACAAGATCGGCATCAGCCTGTCGCTGCTGCAGATCGGTGCAGAGCCGCAGCCGGATTTCAGCGGCAATTTCGGCTTCGAAATCGGCTGGAGCGGCATGAGCCTGCCCTTGAGCGGCCATTTCGATGAAACCTTCCTTGCCGGCCTCGTAGGCTGGGCAAGCCGCCTGCCGCGCCGCACGCTCAATGCCCTGACGACGACCGTTAGCATCCGGCGCGGTTATGCCGTGCTGTCGGTCGGTGAGATCCAATCCCTGCGATTGGGGGACGGCATCGTCATCGATGGGGGGACGCCGGAAACCGTGATCGCGATCACGGGTGAACGTTACCTTGCAACCTGCATGCGCTCGGACAAAGGCGCGGTCCTCACCGAGCCGCTCCTGTCGACGCCAACCGGACCAATGAGGCATTTCATGACGAATGACACCGTCGATCAGGAATTGCAGGGCGAGCCGCGTCCATCGCCTGTCGACAGCATCCCGATCAAGCTGGTCTTCGATGCCGGACGGCTGGAGTTGCCGCTGCGCACACTCGAGACGATCGGCGAGGGCTATGTGTTCAACCTCGACAGGCCATTGTCGGACGCCGTCGATATCATCGCCCAGGGCCGCATTATCGGACGGGGCGAAATCATTTCCGTGGATGGGTTGAGCGCCGTTCGCGTCACGGCGCTGCACGACTGATGGAACAGAGCTTTCCTCTTGCCCAGAGCCTTGTGGCGATGGCGGCGATCTCGATGCTGCCGGTCATTGCCGTGATCGCAACCTCCTTCACCAAGATTTCAGTCGTCCTGCTGATCGTGCGTAATGCGATCGGCATCCAGCAGACGCCGCCGAATCTCCTGGTCTTTGCGATTGCCATCGTGCTCTCGGCCTTCGTGATGAACCCGGTGCTGCAAAACAGCTGGCAATTGCTGCTCGCCCATAGCGGCGATTTCGGCACGGTCAGCGGCATGGCGGACGGCATGGTCAAGGTGGCGGCGCCGCTCAAGGATTTCATGCTGAAATTTTCCGATGCCGAGGTCCGCGACTTTTTCGTCCAGGCCTCGCAGAAGATCTGGGCGAATGCGCCGGTGACCCCAATTGCCTCCGACGACATCACCGTGCTGACGCCGAGCTTCCTCGTTTCGGAACTGACACGGGCATTCGAAATCGGATTTCTGATCTATCTGCCCTTTCTGATGATCGACTTTGCCGTCTCCGCCATTCTCGTGGCGCTCGGCATGCAGATGATGTCGCCGACCGTCGTTTCCACACCGCTCAAGCTGTTGCTGTTCGTCTCGATCGATGGCTGGCGTCGATTGCTGGAAGGTCTGGTGCTGTCCTATGTGCAGTGAGCATCCCGCCCTCATGGAAGCATTGGCGCGATCGGTTCAGGCGCCTGCCGCTTCCAGCGGAAGGGGTTGCTGCCATGGGTGAAGATCAGGTCGCCGCCGAAATCGGCATGTCTGTCATGGCAACCTTCGCCTTGGCCGGCCCCATTCTGGGCCTGGCGGCAATTCTCGGGCTCGTCATCGCCATTTTCCAGGCTGCCACACAAATCCAGGAACAGACCATCGCGCAGATCGTCAAGATCTTCGTGATCTCCATCGCCCTCTTGCTGTTCGGCCGGGTGCTGGCAACGCCACTGATCGAACATTCCATTCATATCCTCAACGATTTCCCGACCATGGTTCAGTGAGGCGAAGCGGATGGGGCCGGATCATCTTCCGCTCGTCGGCATTGAGGTCGCAGCTCCTGCCGCGGCGATGCTCGGCGCCGCCCGCGCGCTCGGAATCCTGCTGATCTTCCCAATCTTCTCGCTGTTCAGCATCGTCGGCATCCTGCGTTTCGGCCTGGCGATCGGCCTTTCGGCGCCCTCCGTCGCCTTCGCCTATTCGGTGCTGGCGCTCGGGGATACGTCCTGGTTCGATCTTGCCGCCCTCGCGATCAAGGAACTCTGCTTCGGGGCTCTGCTCGGTATGGGGCTCGGCATCCCTTTCTGGGCGGCCCAGGCGGCGGGCGATATGACCGATGTCTATCGCGGCGCCAATGCCGCCAATCTCTTCGACCAGATCAACGCGCTGGAAACCGCGCCGCTCGGTTCGCTGATGATGTCGATCGCCCTGGTGATTTTCGTCAGCGCTGGCGGCATCATCGATCTGGTCGCGATTTTCTACAAATCCTTCGAGCTCTGGCCGCTCTTCAAACTGGCGCCCACTATCCCCGACGACCCGCTCGACATGATCCTTGGTGTTTTCGGCCGGCTCTTCAAGGCGGCCGGATTGCTTGCCGCGCCGTTCATGATCGTCACCTGCGCGCTCGAATTGTCGCTGGCCTTCGTCGGCCGCTCGTCGAAACAATTCCCGCTGAACGACAGCCTGCCGGCCATCAAGAACTTCGCGGTCATGGTCATCCTCGTCATCTATACGGCCTTCATCTCCAGCTATTTCCACGATCTCTGGATCGATGGATTCAACGAGGTGAAAGCCATGCTGGAGGTGACCCATGGCCAAAAATGACGATACCGAGGAAAAAACCCTGCCGCCGAGCCGGGTGAAGCTCGATCGGCTGCGCCGCGAGGGCCAGGTTCCCCGCTCGAAGGAAATCCCGGTTGCGATCTCCGTTCTTGCCATCGCCGTCTACGTCACCTGGGGCTTGCCTGATATCCTCGAGGATTTCACCCGCAGTTTCGATAGCGGCCTGCAGTCCGCCGGACGGGCCGACCTCTCCGACGCCGTCACTGTCGGCTTGAGCGAAACCGGCGTGGCGCTGCTCGATCTCATCTGGCTGCCGCTTGCCATGGGTCTTGCCGCGACCATCCTGGTGTCGATCCTCGACGGGCAAGGATTTCCCGTATCGTTCAAACATATGAGCTTCGATTTCACCCGGCTCAATCCGTTCGAGGGCATCAAGAGGCTTTTTTCGCTCGCGAGCATCGCCGAGTTCGTCAAGGGGCTCGTCAAGTTTGTCCTGCTCGCAACCGCCGGCGGCGGTGCGATCCTCTATTTCCTCAACAGCATCTTCTGGTCGCCTCTTTGCGGAGAAGCATGCACGCTCTCCACGACAGCCCATCTCCTCGGCTCGATCCTCGTCATTGCCGCCGGCATCATGGTGGCGGCGGCGTTTTTCGATATCCGCATTTCGCGCGCGTTGTTCAGGCACGAACACCGCATGACCAAGACCGAGGCGCGGCGCGAATACAAGGATACCCAGGGCGACCCGAAGCTGAAATCGGCGCGCCGGCAAATCGGCGCGGAAATGCGCAGCAGCCCGCCGCGCAGGCAAGGATCAGGCCGGCAATGAAAAGCGGGAGCCTAAGCCGCCCGCTTGATCTTCGCTTTGCGGTTCCGGTGGTCGGGCGTCTCAGACGCCCGATTGGTTGTCACCTACACGCGTCCAGTTCTTCACATCGTCCAGCGTGATATCGGAGAGGAACGTCACGCTGGCAAGTGAGCTGTCGGTGCGGAAGACGTTGCTGCCGTGGGAGAACGCCCCGCCATCGATGGTGACGTCGGCGTCGATCTGCTTGCCGCCGTTGGTGCGCACGAGCGTGGTAAAGCCGTCAGCGACGAAATCCTTCAGATAGAACCTCGTGTCGGCATTGATCTGGAAGATCTTGTCGGTCGCGCCCTTGGCGGAGCCACCGATAATAGTGATGTCGCCGGCGCTTTTTACCGTCAGCGCATCCTCGCCGACATTCTGCCAATTGACGTTTTCGAGCGTCGCGCCGTCATAGACGTGGATTCCGTCGGCGCCATTCTCGCCGAGATCGACATTCTTGAGCGTCGCGCCGTTCTTGAGAATGAACAGCGGCGATTGGGTTTCGGACTGGCCGCCATCGCCGAGCTTGGACGAGGCCGTATAGGTCGCGCCCTTGCCGTCGAACACGCCGCCATCCACGACGATCGGCTCGTTGACGACGATGACGCTGCCCTCTTTCGAGAGGTCGGGTTTTTCCGTCGTGGTCTGCAAAGTCGTGGCCTGTTTCTCGTCGGATGGATCCACCTTCTTGGAGTCGGATTGCCAGTTGATGTGCTTGCGCAGCAGATCCTTGGGGTCGGAATCCATGCCGTTTTCCGACGTTTCCCGCGAATTCGGCACATAGGAGGTCAGTGTCGGCGGGTTGCCGGAGAAATCTTCGAAGGGCGAGACCTTGCGGGTTCGGATGGTGGTGAAATCCGTGTCGGCCCTATTGCTGCCGCCAAGGCAATCGGACTCAAGGTCGAAACGGGAGGTTCTGTCGAAGTCTATGGGCCTTTGTCCATCTACGCCACACATTGCATTCATCCCCAGTTGGTCTCGTCTACTTCACTTGCTCTATCAGCCCGGCCTTTGTTTGGAGCCGGCAGCGTTCCGGATTTGCCCGATCTCTCCGATGGTTTCGATCGTTATATCCCTGTCGATCTCCTCCGCCGCCAGCACCGGAATGCGGCAGTTGTGGTGGATCATCAGCGTCTGGGTGAGCAGGCGCCACTCGCCCGGCACGATGATGATGGGATCGTATCCCCGCTCGTTGGCGTCCTCGAGAGCCTGCCTGGCTTTCTCGGCCAGCAGGCGCAGCCTTTCGGCTATCTCGATCTTCTCGGTCGCTCCAGCGGCGTCATAGGAGCGGATGAAGTGGTCCCATTCGGCGGGAAGCACCAGCGCCGGCAGCAATCCGCGCCGGTCGAGAAGCCCGAAGGCGATCTGCTTGACCAGCGCGGCGCGCGCCATTTCGGCCAGGGCATCCGGCGCGTGATCGGTGCCGGCGTGCAGCATCACTTCCAGCAGTCCGCGCGGCTGGGAAAGCGTCACGCCGGAATCCAGCAGGCGTCTGACGACCGCGACCGTCAGCATCAGCGGCACCTGGGTGGCGACGTCGATCGCCAGTTTGCCGAGACGCGGTTCGAGGCTGCCCAGCCATTGTGCCGCGTCGTCGACGCTGAACAGGGCGCCGATATGGCGGCGGACGATGCGCACGATGCCGTCGGCAATCTGTTCGGCCGTCCGTTCGGGACCGCAGCTGACGAGACCGGCGGGCACGTTTTCGACCTGAAGGTGGATCAGATCCTCGGCCATGCGGGGATCGGCGTTGAACGTCGGCACCGTCACGGAGACGCCGACGGCGCGCGCCGCCATGCGGATCCGCCCGTCCAGCATTTCGCCGAGTCGCATCGCCTCAAGCCGCGCCAGCGTTTCCACCGCGACGGTGGCGATGACGGGATCGCCATATTTCGTCCTGTCGAGCGGATAGGAATTGGCGCTTTCCACGGCATTCGCCGATGCGGCCGCGGCTGGGCCGGCGCGCCGGCGATGCACCATGAAGGCAAGGCCCGCCAGACACAGGCCGATCGCGCCGAGCACGCCTGTGGGAAATCCCGGCACGAAGCCCGCGCAGATCGTCAGCGCCGCCGCAATCGCCAATGCACGGGGCTCCCGGAAGAGTTCGCGGCCGATATCGCTGCCGAGACTGCCGTTGCCGTCATCGGACACGCGGGTCACGACGATACCGGCCGAGACTGCCATCAGAATGGACGGAATCTGCGACACCAGACCGTCGCCGATCGACAGCAGCGTATAGAGATGGGCGGCCTCGGCGAAGCTCAGGCCCTTCTGGAAGATACCGATCGCCAGGCCGCCGATGAGATTGACGGCGACGATCACCAATCCTGCGACCGCATCGCCCTTGACGAAGCGCATGGCGCCGTCCATCGCGCCGAAGAACTGGCTCTCCTGTTCGAGACGCGACCGGCGCTTCTGCGCGGCTTCCGTGCTGATATGGCCGTTGCGCAGGTCGCTGTCGATGGCGAGCTGCTTGCCCGGCATGGCGTCGAGCGTGAAACGGGCGCCGACCTCGGCGATGCGCTCGGCGCCCTTCGTCACCACGATGAACTGCACCAGCGCCACGATCAGGAAAATGATCAGCCCGACGACGACATTTCCCGCAACGACGAAATCGCCGAAGGCCATGATGATCTCGCCGGCATCGGCGTCCGCCAGCACGAGCCGGGTCGAGGAAATCGTCAAGGCCAGGCGGAACAGCGTGCCGATCAGAATGACCGCGGGAAAGGTCGAGATTTCAAGCACGCTCTTCAGATAGGTCGTGGTGATCAGCACCACGAAAGCGAAGGAGAGATTGAAAGCGATCAGCACGTCCAGAACGATTGTCGGAAGCGGCAGCACCAGCATCGTCACGACGGAGGCGAAAAAAACCGCAAGCAGCATATCGGTGCGCTGCGCAAGCATGGCGAAGGCGGATGACCTTACCTTCATGATCCGGCTTCCGACGCCATCGCCTATTCTTGTTCGCTGCTGGAAATTTCGGCGAGCTTCGGCTCGGCATTGCCGGCAGAGGCGAAATTGACCGTATCGTCCTCACTGTCACGGGAAACGATCATCTGGTCTTTGCCGATCTCCTTGATGCGCCAGCCGCTCGAAACGACATCGCCTTCCTCGTAGCGGCGGCCGTCGGAGCCGATGATGAACCTGACGGGCGTATAGCCGGCGGCGGCAACGAAGCCGTCGAGACCGGAAGAGAGGGCGGTGAGATCGACGATGGAAACGGAACCGCGCCGGCTCATCGAGGCGATGATGCTGCGCAGCTTGGTCTTGTCGGGCAGGCCGAGAGGCCGCGATCCTTCGCCGATGCGAATTTCGTCGGCGGTGGCGACGATGCTCAGATCTTGGGGAAGCTGCGCCATACGAATGGCCTGGCGGATTTCGGCCGCGATCGCCGCCGCCGCCGGCGCCGGTTCGGGTGCGGCGGAAACCCTGACGAGCGGGGCTTCGTGAGCCGGCGCATCGCTGTTGTAAAGGCCGGCCAGCAAAAGCAACGCCGCCAGCCCGAGAAGGCCGGCAGCCGCAATCCGGCGCGGCGCGAACCGCACGCGCCCGGCGCCGAGACCTTCGAGCTCACAGATCGTGCCGTCGAAGGAGATGGTCTGTCTCTTCGTAAGGGTCATTGTCCGATCGCGCGGGATGGAACGACCGTCGATCACGACGTCATCCCGCAACGCGGTCAACGACACCGTGTCGGAGCCGCGGGAGCGCTGCAGACTGATGGCAAAGGCGGGTTCCGGTTTGGCGCCTAGGACGATCAGGTCACAATCGGCGCTGCCGCCGACCACCTGCCGCTCTGTCGTCAGCGGCAGATTGGAGCTGCGCCCGGCGCGCGTGATGCGCAAGACCGGTCCGCCGCTGCCTGACGCAGCGTTGCCGGCGTTACCTCTGAATGTCGGCGAAGAGGAATCTAGATCCATAACCATCTTGTTCCCGAACCGTCCGTCGAGCGGCTTTTATTGTCTTCGAAAGCGGGGAAGCGAGACGGGCGAACCCGTCTCGCCATTGTTTCAATCAGCCTGGGCCGATCTTCTTGATGGCGTTTGCGACGCCGTTGATCTTGGTGATTTCGGTTGCAACCTTCAGGCTCTGCTCGGTCGCTTCGTTCTGGGCCGACTTGAAGGCGGAAATCGCCGAGCCGATGCCCGCATCAAGTGTCGAAGTACTAGCCATGTCTTGAACTCCTTGCATGGTTTTGGCGGCCAGAGCCTTGCAGAATTCAAGATCGAATTCAATAGCTTATGTTAAAAAGTTATTAATTCGCGATATGTACAACAAATGCGCGAAATGGATATCCGTCCTGTTCCCAGAGGACCGATGATCTGCAACAGTAGATCGGATAATTATTAATAGACTGGATTCCGTACTCACTGCCTGCCTTCGTTCATTAGTTGTCGGGCGATATCCGGATCGTGAGGTAAACTCAGATGTTTGCGCGTTTTGTTTACATGGCCGCTATCGGACTGCTGGCCTCCTTTCCTCCATCGGCCGGCGCCAGCGAGCGGGAGGTGCGCCTGGATGTCGTCTCCCTGCCGCTTGGCGAAGTTGTCCAGACGCTGTCCTTCATGTCCGGCATCCCGGTCACGACAGTCGGGACGCTGAGCGGCAAGGTCGAGCACTGGTCCGTCCGGGAAAGCGGAGCCAAGGCCTTCGTCAAGCTTGGCGATGCCAGCAATCTCTTCGTCGCCTATGACGGCAGCCGCATCATCATCGCGCCGAAGCAGGAGGTCTCCACCGTCGTCCTCGATCGCGGCGGCCGCAGCTGGAAGACCGAGCAAAACGCCATTCGCGCGCTGTTCCCGCTGCTGCCGGACGATGCGCTGCGTGAAGATCCCGCCAGCGGATTGGTGCTGGTGCGCGGGCCCGCGGTCTTCACCAAGGCCGTCGAAGACGTGCTGAGCCGGCCGCAAGCCGACAGCATCAAGGTCATCAAGGGCGGCCAGTTGGAAGTCCTGACGACGAACAACGGTGCCTGAGCGGCTGATATGAAGGCGCTGAAGTCTCTCAGGCAGTTGCTGGAGATCCGCAGCCTGCGGGCGGATAATCTTTCCCGCAGCCTCTCTGAGGCGCGGGCGGACGCCGAAAACGCGCGGGAGCGGGAAACGGAAGCCTCCGAAGCGCTCGACATCGCGGCAAGCCTGGCCGCCGGCAATCCTGTCGTCGACGCATTGCGCAAGAGCGGCGCTATCTCCGCCGCCGAGCTTCAGGACGCGCTGATGCGACAATCCGTATTGCGCAGCCATGAAGCCGTTGCCGGCCTATCGCTTGCGCAGCGCAAAGCCGACCGGCTGGCTGCGCAAGAGCGGGCAGAACACGTCGCCGCCGATTTTTCGCGGGCACAGAAGGCGGTATTGCGCACCGAATTTTCGCTTGAAGCAGCGGAGAAAATCGACCGGTAGGGAGCTAAGAACCAGCAGATGAACCAACCGGCTTCTGTTCTTCCATCTCTTCCTCGACAATCGAGCTGACGAGGGCAACGACCCGGCTGCGCACACGCGGAGAAAGGAGCAAAACGTCGTCTATCAGACGCCGTCCCTCCGCCGTGGAAATGTAGGCAATCTTCTCATCGATCTCTGTTATGATTTGCTGGCCCTGAGTGGTTTCGGGATCTGGAAGACCTTCGAAAAACCTCGAAACAGGGATCTTGAGGCAATTGGCAAGCTCGTAGAGCATCGAAGCGCTGACGCGGTTCTTACCGCTTTCATATTTTTGTACCTGCTGCAAACTGACCCCGATGCCGGCGCCGAGATCCCCTAGGGATACATTCGACTGCATTCGGCGGATACGGATTTGCTGTCCGACATGCCGATCAACTGGATGCACCAACTCGCGCGCTACATTCGACTGTTCGGCTTGCGCAGGCCTCGAAGTCCGGACCTGTGCTGCTGCATAGCGCTTCATGGTGGACACCCCGATGGAGAGTTTCACGCGGTGCGCCCCCGCTGAAAACTCGCTAAACCCACTGATCGGGGAGTTGGAAACCGTACACGACGGTCCTGTGGCCTTTAGTTCCGAGGAACCTGGACATACGCCACAGGCTCCTCGACCGAAGGTCAAGGAGTGTGATGCCGTTACGGCCGGCATCAACCACGTGTAGGGGTTTCCACACCCCAGGGCAGCGCGTACTGCCCTATCGAAAAAGATAGCGGGAATCCGCCCGCTGCGCAACCGAATTCTTTACAAGATTCAATGGCTTCCCTTTACGCTCGGACACTTGCCTCAAAAGCGAGAGGTCACGCTTCGGGCGGTAAAGTGGTCAGAAAACCAAAGGAGGTGCGATCAGCGGAACGCCCATTGCGAGGATTGTCTGCCCACTCTCCCGGAAGAGATGACGATGACACCTGGGAGAGCGCGGACGTCGTGGCGATCGAGGAGACGGACGATACCGTCACCGTACTTCTCTGGCATCTGAAATACTCGCAGGCAGTAATGGGGCGCCGGGCGGACGATCTTTACCTCGTTTGCGGTCAAGCACAGAAGGGGGTGAAGGGGACATGGAGCTTGAAGAACCTCATCAACCACCTGACCGTGAGAGAAACATCACATCTTAAGGGCCGGGCCCGTTTCATTCGAGGCAGCCTGAATGACTTGGCCACGCTTCGAAAGGCTGCCCAACGCAAGTTCATCGAGTACCGGATCGGGATTGTACAGCCGGGTCTTAACGGTGAAAACATACCCGCAGAACATCTTGCGCTTCTGGGAGCGACTGCCACTTCATACTGTCTGTCACCGGGTGTCCCCTAATGACTGTCGCGAACCGCACCGATCCAGCTTAGCTGCCGGCCACCGTCTCCAGCGGCGCTACTTTCCATGACGGCAGGGCCGCCGCGAACTGTCACGGCCTTCTTGGGGCTTTCGATATCGAAATTGACGTTGTAGCGGTTCCACTCTGTAACAGCGGCAGAGCCGCCGACAAAATCAGGGGTAGGAATGCTCGATGTCCTGCCGATTGTTGCGGCGGGTGCATAGCTGCAGTGCAACATAGACGCTGGCTTCATGGCGCTGGCCCGAGTATTGCTATTTTCATCGAAGCGATGCTTCCTCCCGCAACGCTTCGAAGTTTAGACGGCCCACTCCTCCTCCCAAAGGGACGTCTGTGGGAACAGCGGCACTCCTCCTCCCAGGTCGCCGTTCGGTTCTTTTAGGAAAGCCTGCCGCACCTCCTCCCGCGGCAGGCTTTTCTATTTCGGGGCGATGGGCCGTCAGAGCCCGAGATCAAGTTGGGACTGGGGTCGTGCATTGCCGATCGGAGGTCGTCAGCGTTGAAAGCGTGACGCCGAGCAGCCGCACTGGCCGCTTGAATGGATAGACAGTCGCCAATCGACGGGGCATCGTTCGATGGTGTGCTCGAAGATCTTGGCTGGTTCGGCAAACGGTTCACGCCGGACATGCGCGCCGATGTGCTGCTGTTTCGAGCGGGAGACCGGCGGCTGGTTGCCGTGGATCCCAAATGGATCCCGCTTCGGCTAACGTTGCGTTTTTATAAGATCGACAGGACGCGTTTGGCAAGCAACCAAGTTTTCCTATCTCCAGCGCCGGCTGCGGGCGAGGGCCCGGTCGCGTCTTTGAAGGCCATGATGTTCGGCTGCGTCAAGAGCGCGGCCATGGTCTATGACGATCAACCCATCGTCGACCATTTCCGGCGGATCGACGCCGAGAGGATCATGGGCGCGAAATTTCGCTCTGCGCAAGTAAGGCACGAACCGTCGAGACGGCAGTTCCTAATGAGCTCATCGAAAGGTCATATCATGCTGAAATACAAGCTCTACGTACTCGTGGTAAAAGCCGACGGGAATCTCGCGATCCTCGCCGCGCTTGCCATGGTTCTTACCGCGATATGGCGCGGCGTTTTACCTATAGGAAGTTTCTACTAAAAGACTGGAGGTGCAGGATCATTCCTGCACCCTCCTCACATATCACCACGTTCGCAGTACGCGTGTCACCTATCTCTCACGCGCAACAGCGGAAACGACAAGGTCTGTCATTTGAGAGTTACCCGGAGCGCCCCACCAGTCGCAGAGGGACAGGTAGGAGAAGTCGCTCACACTGTCACCGTAGCCGATCACTGGGCGACCTGGATGCTCCGTCCGAAGCTTTTTGAGCAGAAATTGTGAGGCCACCCGTTTTGAGATCGCAGGCGGAACTAGCGCAAGGTTATTGCCGTTGTGGTGTCGAACCCAACCCCGTTTTTCTCGAATGATCGGCACAATCTCTTCAAGGCGTGAGCCGTCTCCGTCAATCTCTTTGAAGACAACATATGTCGCGAGATCAGCTTCCATCACCGACCAGCACCGGATGTGGACGCCAAGTTCCCTCGCCTTGGTCCTGCCCTCATCGAGGAGCTTATCGAAAAAGCCGGCAAGCGGCCGGAGCTCCCTTGCGACGACCTCATGCCATTCGGCGTCAGGCTTGCCGTCCTTTTTGAGGATGACGGCACCGTTCGATACGATTGAGTAGCTTTCAAACGCGATCGTAACGCGCGAAAGAGCCTCAGAGCCGCGCGCCGTAACCGGGATGGCCTCCGTGGAGACGAGCAGCCACTCGACAAAGGCAGCTTGAATCTTCGTCATATAGGAGTTGCTTCCATTAATGGATTTGGACGCCAATACCAGATCGGCTTCCGCAATCTCCGGTATCTTTTTCTTGGTTTGAAACAAGGTGTCGTCGAGGTCCACCAGAGCAATGGGCTTCATATGCGTACTCCAAAATGCGACTGGTTAAATATTTGATCGATTGCCAGATGTGAGCTTTCGCGGATTCTCCATTGGCAATGAATTTTACGATACGGAATTTGTCACATCTCAGTTTCCTTGACCTGCGCGCCGAGCTCGTAAGTAGACATACGTGGAGATTAGGAGACGTGCCGGATCAGCGTGACGGCGCGGTAGGGGGCGATCTTTCTAGGGGAGACGACATACGGGACGCCTTTGTTGTCGATCAGGTACATGAGGGCCGCGAGTTCTGGATCGGTTGGCGACGAGACGTACACCTTTTCCGGCACACGTCGCAGGATGGCCCTGGTCGCCTCCGCAATGCCCGGCTTTACTCGGTTGATGTTCGTTACGGCGTCCTCCCCCATCACCCAGGCGACGGCAGCGGCGGCGGCATCGCGATGCGCCCGGCGGGTCTCGATACTCCAGACGCTCGGGATTTCGGTTGCAATCACAGTGGAGACATCATTCCACATACCATCCACGAATGATCGGGAAATATCGTGTTCCGCGAGATTATCCCACTGGACGCAGGCGTGGAAGTCACCGGGACCGACGAGGGCAGCGTTGAGGATCGAGCGGCTGATAAGCCCGGATACGGTGCATCCTAGCATTCCGGAGGGAATAAGCCAGTCGTCGCCCGATGCGGCGAGCCATGCGCAGCCGCAGGGGTCGGCCAATACAACTAGCCGCGCAGGCCGGTCTGAGTAGTCCTTGAAGCTCTTTTCGAGTTGGTTCGCAATTGCTCCTTTGCCCGTCCAGCTATCTACGAAGACGATGCTCTCGACAGGACGCCTGGCAAGAATGTGGCGCATAGCCTCGTCGTCAACGCCCTTGTCGCGAATGATCGACAACCCGTAGTGTCCGACGTCCCGGCCGAGTAAGGCGATGGCCCTCTTGAGAAGGATGCCGAAGGGCACGCCGGCGCGGACCAAACTGACAAGGGTAATAGGACCCTCGACCGACTGCACGATCGCGAGGGCGAGGCGTGCCGTCTCGGCGCCCATGCGCGGGCCACCAGTGGCCATGGCCTTAGCAAACAGCTCCATGTATTCGCGGGTCGGGGCCATCTCGGCGGAAATCATTTCCGAGTAATGCCGCCGCCCGGATTGGATGGCCTCTTCCCTCGTGGCCGTGTCAGTAGGCTGAATATCCACTCTCTTGAGAAGGAGCGTCACGTCGTATTCGGCGTAGGAGCCTAGTGTGGCAGGGGAGGCGATGCTGTCATAGGTATCCCCCATGGGAGTGATGTCCTTAGATAACGCGACAGCAGTGTTGTGTCGCCGTGGACTGGCGGAAATGTCCGATCGAGTGAGCCGATTTCGAAGCGGCAGACCGCATGGCCTAAGGCGGCTTCATTCACCTTCTACGTCTGAAAGGACAATGGGATCGCCCAGTGCGGACATCAGGCTGGCACAGACATTTTCCGGGCCTGTCTCCGAGCAGAGTATAATTTTCGAGTACAGCGCTGGATCGACGTTGTAGAGGTAATGTGGAACTGTTCCGCCGTAGTTGTCGGAGAACGAAAGTACTGAACCGATCGCGTGGCCTTTCGACAGGGGAGAACGCGTCACGGATGAATAGAAAACCTCAGCGCCCTCCTTTTCCAAGCGCTCCGCAAGCAGGAAGGGCTGCCACACGTGTTCGCCCGTTCCGAGTACGAGGGTAATCCCGTCATCGGCAGCGTTTGCATTGAGACCCTGCAAGTGATCGACGACGCCGAGACGCGCCCAGTCTCGAGCGACGTCGGGACAGACCTCGGGCCGCTTAGGACGGTCACAGGAAGGGACCTGCGGAGTAGCTGCCGTGAAATCCCCACGCGGAGTCCAACTGTACCGTCCGGAAACGATAGTAGCCTCACTGACTGTTCCCGTGATCTCCGCGCGGGCAGCGCCTTCTGACCAGTCGGTAAGCGTAAGTAGGACTGTGTGCTTCAGCTTCAAACGAATTTTTGCGGGAAGGGCAGCGAAGATGTTGGCAAATGTCTTACCTGTCGAAGCCTCATCGTCAACGAGTACCAAGCCGGTCGCACCATGAACCAAGTCGCGGAGCCTTGCCTCGCATGGTTCGTGCAGGAGGTGCCGCGGGGCATGGCTATGCTCTTCCTCAAATTCGCACAGCAGCGGCAGTTTAAGATCATGGCGAGTGGAGCAGATATATATTGCATCGCCGCGACCAGTGAGTTCGCGGAACCGCCGATGGACACCCGCACCAAGGCCAATGCCCGCTTCGGCTATTCCGATGAACAAAACCGGACCAGGAATATCGGCAGGAATCTGACGTGCAAGGAGGTCGAATGCATTTCCCATGACCGAAGGGCGGATCGGCAGGAATCGACCAAGAACCTTGGAAACAAACAGAAACGAGCGGTTCGGGTTGATTCGCTGCCCGAAGCCGAACATCTCGATGGGGGGTACAAGGCTTCGATCCACGTGAACCGAGATAGTGCCGTCGGCGAGTTGCGCAGAGTATGTTGAAGGATTCACCATTGCCAGCTTTCGAAAGTACGGACGTTTACCGTGGAAAAAATCCGTGCCATATGTTTCCGTGACGCCGCACGCTCATTGGCGTCTCGTTGACGAGCAGGGTAGCACTTACCTCTCGAGGCTCAGAGTGCATCCGCGCCACGATATCGCAGGAGAATTCGCCGGCCCTTGGCGCGAAGGCCAGCACGGCGCGAGCGCCTCCCTGGTTTCAGCTTCGTTGGGGCTAAATCCCGATCTGAGGCCTTCCTGCCCCGTCGATGCGGCTCGTGACCCATCTCCGACAAAGCGACTGGGGCGATAGAAATAGAGTTTACGTCAGTTCATCCTCGCTCTCTGCGGTGAATCAGTAGCATGAAGTGAAGCAAGGGACGTGCCACTCGGACATGCAGCACGAATGCGAGCTGAATAGGCACCAGAACTCGAATATTGCATTCCAGGTCTCACGCGGCAGATGTCCAGATTGCCGGGAAATTTCGTATTGCATCCATAACGGCTTTGGGCGACGGATTGCGGGACCTGCCATGGCAAGCGCGTGCGGTCGCGAAACCTCAGATGGCGGCGAAGCGCTGCAGTTAAGAGAGATGCTGGAGCGTATATTCGCCTAAACGCTGCTGACGTGGCGGTTGGGCCTTTGAACGGTGGACGAGATCAGCCGGGAAAAAAGGCGTAGCTTCATTGAAATCGGCAGGGTGTACCCCGCCCACTACCGGGGATCAGAGCAGGCCAGCCTTGGCCCCAACCTGCGATGATAGCAGGTGCCTGGGGCACCTCCAGCACGTCGAGGGTTCTGCATCTTCGTGTCAGCCAATAGCCGACAGTTCGCACCACGTTTGTATTCGCTTTGTCTGCTTTACGACAGACTTAAGTCTTGATGCCTGCACTCAGCCGTCGTTGTTCAGTCCCGGCATTTTCATGGAGCGGATCGAGGGTGAAACGTTCAGGCTGCGAAGTCTATGTCTTGCAGACGAACTCGTAGTGTGAGGCCCTTGAGGGTCTTGAGCCTGCGTGACCTGCCACTGAACTTTCATCCAGCGGCGATTAGAGCCTCGGCGGTTTTGATACGCCAAGTGGCGCGGTGTGAGCAACCGGCAACGCGGATCGTGTCCCAGCACCTGGTGTAGCTGACGGTAGGGAGTAAAGCCGAGCGCCCGCGCGCTTC
>NZ_NWSX01000069.1 GCF_002531825.1 Rhizobium sp. J15
AAACACACTATCTCTTTCAAGCGGCTTCGGCAGTACCAGCAAGTCGTTGAGGCGAACGCAGCGTCGGGGTTGTCCCCTGAGCAGGCAAGTGGCCGGGAACCGGCCGGTCTGGACGGCCGTTCGGATTCACGTGCCGAGTTCAGATCAACTTCGCCGCTGCAGCAGGTTGATCCATCGATCGAAGGCCGCAGCGGATTGTCGCTCGACCATATCGAATGGCTGGGCGACCAGCATATCCAGACGGATTATGAGCTGCTAATGCAGGACTTGCAGCGAAACGATCCGGATCTCGCCGCCAGGACGCGGCTTATCGATCCCCTGATAGCCCATTATCATCTGCGCCTGGGCGATGAGAGCACCGCGCTGAGCGCTTTCCAGCGCATCGTTAATGATCAGAATGGAAGAGATACAGCCGACTTCCTGTTCCTTCCAGTGAGCGATGCCAGTGCTTCGGATCCTGATCACCGCGGCACCCATTGGTCGCTGCTACTCGTTGACCGTCGCAACCGCGAGGGGCCGGCTGCCTATCACTATGACTCCTTCCGGGGCCAGAACGACGAGTTTGCAGCAATGCTCGCACAAAGGTTGGGTACCCGTCTGGAGCCCGTCCGCATGACCCAACAGCGGAACGGCTATGATTGCGGAGTCTTCGTGGTTGACGGCACGCGGGCGCTCGTTAGACGTCTGGCGCGAAGAGACCGGCCAGCCGTGCTGCACCTCGACAACCTCGTCGCCGATCGGGAGCAACTCCAACGACGTCTGAGCCCCGCGCCCAACAGTGCTCGAGCGGGGGCTGCGGCGGCTGAACCGGAGTCCTCCACACAGATCGCCGATCCCGCAGAGTTTTGGCATGGAGTGGGTCAACCCGGCCAGCTTCCCGATAGCTGGAATACAGCGACCTTCCGGCAGGATTTGCCGTCAGCTGCCTATTCACCGGTGCAAAGCGTCAATCCGCCAGACGCACCATGGGAGCAAAGCTTGGGGGCATCGATCTTCGGCACCCCACAGTACACGCTGCCTGTGGACGACTTGGGAGGATTTGTCCCTCCGAGCTGGCAACACGGCAATCAACCGGTACCAGATGACCTTCTGCCTGCAATGTACTTGTTTGACTTGCTGCCGAGCGCGGACAAACCCCAGACCAGCATCACTATCCATGGTGTGCCCTACACGGCCACTCTGGGGCCATCAGGCATGCAGAGCGACATTTACCTTTTCCTGCAATAGGGTGGAGATGGATCGAGCAATAGATGCCAGTCGTTCTTACATTCTAACTTTGCGGTTACAATTGCTGTCAAAGCTGATTAGAGGGGCGACATTGTCAGCCAGTTAGAAACGCGACGCTGGCTCTGATGATCAGCCCCGATCCGACCGGCTGGGCCGGGTTGAAAGGGCGGAGCGGGGGCGGGTGAGGGGCACCCATCGGCTTTAGCTTTAAGACGATGCGATCGACGCCTCACTCGGCAGCATCGCGCTTTGCCAGCGCAGCTTTATGGCGTTCGATGACGGCCGGATCGTTCGTAAAATCCTTCCGCCGTCCCGGACCGTGAGCACGTCGCACATAGCCGTTCATCTCGCTGTTGGTCATCACCACCGGCTTCGACGGCTGCTCCTGACGCTCCTTGATATAAGACAGAACGTCGCCGAGCCGTTTGTTCTCGGTGATCGCCGCATGCGTCACCCGCTGGTCCTTGTCGAAGGTTTTGTAGGGCAGGGAATGTCCCTTCCATCGTACATCGAGGCGGCCGTCGGCATAGGCATAGGTCTCGACATAGCGGCCGGCCAATCCGCGCGTCACGTCGCTCTCCTCCAGCATGATCCGCTTACGCTCGAACGAAAACGTCAGCTGCGATCCGACATAGCGCTGCTCGCGTTTGCACAGGATCTCTTTCAACCGATCCGGTGCAAGATTTACCGGCCGGTGCAGGTCATCGGATCGGGCAGGGACAATCGCAAACCGCCCATTGTAGTCCACCATGAAGCCCGGCAGAAATGCATTGCCTGCCTCCATGCTGTCGATGCCTGCCAGTCGCAATTCCTTGACCAGACGATCCTGCAGCGTCCGGTTCATCCGCTCGACACGGCCTTTGGCCTGGCTGGAGTTTGCACAGAGAATCTCGATATTTAGCTCCGAGAGTGCCCGAACTGGGTCATGCCCTGACCACCCTTGGCCTCCTTCTTCGTCACCCGGAAGACCGAGTGCTTGTCGGAATAAAAGGCAGAGCGCACGAACCGCAACTGCATCAACCGGCCCGTCGCATCGTCGACAAACACCAGGAGCGAGCACGGATCTCCACGATCCTCGAACCAGCGATGCTCGGACCCGTCGATCTGCACCAGCCCGCCATAGGCTTCGCGCCGCAAGCGCGGCTGATGAAACGTCCGCCGCTGCTTGCGTGACAGCCACAATCCGGCCTGCGTCATCCAGCCGCGCAACGTCTCGCGCGACACACGCAATCCATCGCGCTCGGCAAGCTTCTCGGCCGCCAGCGTCGGACCGAAATCCGCATAACGTTCACGAACCAGCGTCACCGCATAATCGCGAACACCATCGCTGATCCGGTTGTTCGACGGCCGGCCGATCGCCTTGTGCCGGATCGATGCCGCACCGGTCGTTCTGATGCGATCCAACAGCCGCCGCACCTGGCGCTCGCTGAGAGCAAGCACATGCGACGCCGACACCATCGTCATGCGGCCGTCGGCAACCTTCGACAAAACCGCGATCCGCTGCAGATCACGCTCGCTCATCGCTATCAATCCCATCTGCAATCTCCGCCGTCATCAAAACGGGGAGAGTGTGACATTCCAACTTTGCAGAATCAGGACACTTCAACTTTGCGGCTACAACACCAAATAGCATAATCAACGTTATGGAACTTTACGCTGAACCGGCCGCGATAGTTACAAGCAGGTCCTTGGCATCGATCTAGTCGCCGGCTTTGACGAGAACTTCGGCGATCGTGCCGTTCTCCTCGGCGTGAATTGCCGTTTCCACCTTCATCGCTTCGGTCGACACCAGCACATCGTCGGCATTGATCGCCTGTCCGGGCGACACAAAGACGCGCGAGATGGCGCCCGGCATCGGTGCGCCGACATGAGCGGCATTGCCGGGTTCGGCCTTGGGTGCGAAGACGGCGGCCGGTGACGCTGAGGAATTTTGCGAGCTCTTGCTGTTGGTTCCTCGCGGACCCGAGCCGCATCTCGTTGTGCACCTAACCGGCTCGGTTCACGTGACAACAAACACAAGAACATCTGGTTGTTTCTATCGAGTTTGGCGCAGGAGGCGCAGGAGGCGCAGGAGGCGCAGGAGGAAAATCAACATGACTGTCGCGGCTAGGCCCATGATTGCCAAAGCGTATAGGCCTGTGGAAAACCTCCGGGCTGACTACGGAGATACCCTATAACGAACGGCCCCACAAATGCTCCTAGGTTCCCGAGTGAGTTAATGAATGCGATCCCGCCGGCGGCAGCGGAGCCACTAAAGAAGCAGAAGGCAGCGCCCAAAGGGTCCCTTGCAACCCAATATGCCGCGCATGAGCATCCCTCGCCAGAACCCGTCAGGGCCGGGTTGATCTACCGTACGGCCGGGGCAATACTCCAGGATTGGCTTAGCTCCTCCGATGCGTCAAAATTCCGCTTGATGAGTGCCATATCAAGGCATAACCAATCGGCCATTCTCCGATTCCCGGAGAATTGCCGGACATGACTTGGAGCAGGTGCCATTTCTCCGCAGCCATCCCGGATATTGCAAAAGGACCGATACCATGTGCTTTGAATGCAATTCCTCCCCACTCAGCCGTCGCTCCCTGCTGAAATTTGCCGGCATCGGAGGCGTGGCCGTCATGACTGCAGGCTTTGACATCACCATGCCGGCATTCGCCTCGAACGCTCCCGCCCTCCTGCCGGATGAAGCACTGGCAAAACTCCAGGAAGGCAACAAGAAATTCGTCGCCGACACGGAAGCCTGCGCCGCCAATATTTCCAAGCGCCGGCAGGACGTCGCCAAGAGCCAGGCACCTTGGGCGATCGTGCTGACCTGTTCCGACAGCCGTGTCGTGCCGGAACTTGTATTCGGCGGCGTGACGCTCGGCGAACTCTTCGTCGCCCGCAATGCCGGAAACGTGGTCGACACCGATGTGCTCGGCACGATCGAATATGGCACCGAACATCTGCATGCGCCGCTGATCGTCGTCATGGGCCACAAGCGTTGCGGGGCGGTCTCCGCCGCCTGCGAGGTCGTGTCCAAGGGCACCAAGCTCGATGGCTCAATCGGCAAGATGACCCAGCCGATCCTGCCCGTGGCTTTGGCGGAGACCGATCGCGGCGACAATTTTGTCGACAAGACCGTCCATGCCAATGCCTTCAACGGCGCCGAGCGCATCCTCACCGAAAGTGCGATTGTTTCTCGCCTGGTCGAGGAAGGCAAGGTGAAGATCGTGCCCGCCTATTATGATCTCGATACCGGCGTGGTCGATTTTCTGCACAAGGTCTGACCTACGAGGCGACTTCATGTTGCCGACGGCTATCCGCGGGCGCCTCGTCGCGTTCGCGGAACCATAGTCGCTGATGACCCTGCCCCCAAGTTTTATCCAGTTTTGAGTTCGCTCCGACGGTTTTGGGTTGCTGTATTTGCGGCGGTAGCGGCGGGTTGCGGTGCGGAGCCATTCCGGCTGCGCAGCACCGCATCACGTCGCGGGTTGATGGTCTGGGCAAACTCGGCCGGTGTCAGCCAGCCGAGGCCGGAATGCGGTCGATGATCGTTGTAATCGCTGCACCAGTTTGAAAGCGCTGACCGAGCATACGCCAGTGACGAGAAGAGCGTTTCATTCAGGAACTCGTCTCGCAGCCGCCCATTGAAGCTTTCGATGAAGGCGTTCTGGATCGGCTTGCCGGGCGCGATGTAGTGCCATTCCACCTTGGTCCGATCCGTCCATTGCAGGATCGCGTTGCTGGTGAACTCACTGCCATTGTCGCTGACGATCATCTTCGGTTTGCCTCGCCCCTCGATGATCCGGTCCAACTCACGAGCAACCCGCAGGCCGGAAAGGGACGTATCGGCGACGAGCGCCAGGCACTCCCTGGTGCAATCATCGACCACGGTCAGCACTCGGAACCTGCGCCCATCGGTGAACTGATCCGACACGAAGTCCAACGACCAGCGATCATTGGCTGCCATCGGGATCAGCATCGGCGCTCGTGTGCCTATCGCTCGCTTGCGGCCGCCGCGCTTGCGCACGGCCAGCTTTTCCTCTCGATAGAGCCGGAAGAGCCGCTTGTGGTTCACAAGATGTCCCTCACGTCTGAGCAGCACATGAAGACGTCGATAGCCAAAGCGGCGGCGTTCATGGGCCAGCGCCTTCATCCGATCGCGAAGGTCATGGTCGTCACCGCGCCTGGTTTCGTAACGGATCGTCATCCGACAATAGCCGATGGCTTTACACGCCCGCCGTTCGCTCATCTGATGTTGATCAACCAGATGCGCGACAGCTCGCCGCTTTGCTGCGGGCGTCACCACTTCTTTCCCAAAAGGTCTTTCAAAGCGGCATTGTCGAGCATGGCATCTGCCAGAAGCCGCTTCAGCTTTGTGTTTTCGTCCTCCAGCGTCTTCAGCCGTTTGGCTTCCGACACTTCCATGCCGCCGAACTTCGCTTTCCATTTATAGATGCTGGCATCGCTGACACCGTGTTTGCGGCAAAGCTCCAAGACCGGCGTGCCAGCCTCGTGCTCCTTCAGAATCCCGATGATCTGTTCGTCTGTGAAACGGTTGCGCTTCATTCTCTGGTCCTCTCAATGGGCCAGAGCTTACT
This sequence comes from Rhizobium sp. J15, assembly GCF_002531825.1. Classification (GTDB taxonomy): domain Bacteria; phylum Pseudomonadota; class Alphaproteobacteria; order Rhizobiales; family Rhizobiaceae; genus Rhizobium. Next base: position 5,808 of record NZ_NWSX01000069.1, read on the forward strand.
TCAAAATGGATTATTTCGACGGGGCAAGGTCACCGCCCGCAGCATCACCCGGCGGGTTACGCGGGCCGGAGCTGAGGTCGCGAGCTGGCTGCCTGGGCGACGCTCTTCTGGAAATTTCCGACCATACGCCTGCGCAACTTGGTGAGCTCAATCGACAGGTCCGACAGCTGCGCGATGACATCTATCGGAACCTGGGCAGCTGGGCCGCGCCCTCCTGAGCCAGTACAAGGACATAGGCGTCGCTCGTTTCAAAGAACGCGAGACAATCGGCCTCCGGCAGGATCTCAACAAGATCAAGACGGCGAAACCGCCTGTGGAGCTTGAACGCAAAGGCGCGATCTGGGTTCAGCCAACCCTATTCGCTGAATCGAGTATCGCGCCTGGAGGCATAACGGAAAACTACGGCATCGAAACTGGCCGCATTGATCGAAGATTGGTACGAACCGTGAAATTGACGCATGGTGGCTGGAAAAAACGCCGAGCTATGGATCCGGTTCGAGGATCACGCCCGTTATGGAATGCCTGCGATACAGGGCTCCAAATTCGGTTCAAAATCCTAATCCGCCCACTCAGGATCGGTTGTAAAGGCGATGGTGAGCCGACGACTCGGACCCTCGTTACCAATCGCGAGCCCGATTTCGTCACGGATCTTATCCCATTCCTGCAATTTCCTCGCCGGGAGGTCCTCTGAGACAACGAAATGTAGCTCGATTTGCCGGCCTCGGCCGACCCGGGCCACATAAGCCCGGTGGGATATGAATCCATGTCGTTCGATGATTGTTTTGGCGACCGCGTCAACTTGTTGTTTGAGATCTAATGGCGTAACAAGCAGTATGTCGGCGAGCGCTCGCCGAACCGTGCCCGCCGGAATGGGAATGATCACAATGCAGATTAATGCCAGCGCGACCGGGTCAATAAACGGCGAGATCCATTCGTAAGAAGACCCCTGAATGAAATATCCGATGGCAAACGCGACGAGTAACCCGATCGTTAGCCCGGCGGACATCAGCCAAGCTTTCGTATCCAGGGCAACGAAATCAGATTTGATCTTACGATTAGCTCGATCACCAATAACCCCCATGGTGGCTGTCACACCGAGTGTTACGACGGCGTAGACGATCGCTTGACTAAAGTTGAGCGGACGTCCCCCATGCAATATGCTGCCGATTGCGTTGACAAGTGCGTAAACAGCCGACCCGGTTATGAGAATGCCGTTGAGAGCCAAGACTATGGGCTCAAGATGCCAGAACCCCATCGTGAAATGCTCGATAAGTTTTCCTTTGCTGGAGGGCGCTTCGGATGACGCGATGAGCTTTGTAACAAGCAGAGCTACGACAGTCATAGCAGCGTCCGTCAATGCGTAGACACCATCGAATATGATTGCGAACGAACCTGAAATGATCCCGAACAAAATGCCGATGCAGGCAAGGAGGATGGTAACGGCAATTGAAACGCAGAGAAGCCCCTGCTCCGTTCTCATGAAATTCATAGGCTCAGCCTTATAACTTACGTTTCTTTATGGTCCTCTGGACGCGGTACAGACCATCCAATTCAGCTACTGAAGCGAGCACATCCACTTTTGGATCAAGGTACCCTTTTTAAATTCAAATGCTGACCTCTCCTGTCCAGTGCTGCTGGCTCGCATGAGCGTCTTTCACATACCTGGCCACAAGACAAAATCGCCTCGCTGTGTTCTGGCAGTGCGGCCTCGACTATCTAAACAAGGGCCAATTTTGCTTTGCAGGTAAAGCGGGGCTGGACATGATGCACGACACGGAAGGACGCATGAACATAGTCCAGCACTTCGCTGACGGTCTCGCCGCCGCGAATGAAGTCGGAGCCACCACAGATAGGGCATGAGCAGGCCACCTGTTACACGTCATCATGGCACGGCCGAGGTTGCAGAGCTTGCGCGGCGATAGGGCTCTCGACGCATCCACGTCATCCGGCAGGTTCGAATTCCGTTGACTCATGGTTGGATCTGATTTGATGAGAGGCGTTCCAAAGAACGCCGAGGTTTTCGCCCTCATGATAGGCTGTGGCTGACCACGTTCTAGTCTAGCGATGATCGGATCGTCTAGCCCTTTGGCGACTCCTGTAATTACGGCTGGATTGCCAGATGGAAAAGAGCAGGCTTGCGATATACGCCCACTGAAGAAGCAACAAACTAGCCACCATTGCAACGATGACTTCGTGGATGGAATGCCAGACGAAGTAACTCGTTAGTGCCTTCGCCCAGACGACGAGCAGCAGGAGGCCGCAAAAGATTGTGAAACGCAACACCGTTCTCCTGATTTGTTCGCGAGATTGCGCAGCAATGTCGTCTGCGGCAACGAGAGTCTGGCAGTTCTTCAGGCGGCAACCGCCGCGTGGTTGAGAGCCATGATCATGCCAGTGAGCTCACCATCGAACTCTCGTTCTGGCCATTGCAAATGCTGAGATTTTGGCAGCGGCGGCGCGGGACTGCAGCTTGCGGACCTTCTTCAGTTGCTCCACAATGTCTGACATGATCTCTTTCCTCGAAAATTGATTTCATGATGCCCGCGCCACGTCGGGATAGGTTTCGATAACTTCAATAGCGTCATCGACCATTTTCGTGCCGGTCTCGGCGAGCTTGCCTAGCGTCTCAAAGCCGAACCGGTGGACATCGCGCAGGGTCTTCGACAGAACGACCAACCGTCCAGTCGTCAAAAGCAAGCGGCCGAAGCCCTCATGGCCGATCGTCATGATCGGCGATGCCAACAGGCCTGTGCACTCTTCGATCACAAGCCCCACGCAACTGTAAAAGTTCTGTAGCCTCCACAGCACGTACGGATCCGGATCGCCTATGATCGGGATCTTACGGCGCTGCTCCTTGGTGAGGATGAAGTCGGCCAGCAGGTCAGCGTCCGATTTGCCTTCCCACGCCCCATGGGCATCCTGAGCGCGAATGAGCCTTATCAGGCATCTGAGAAAAGGGGTGGCGAGATCCCCATCCTCGTTGACAGCAGGGCCATCCGTACTTCCTGTCAATGTACCCATTTCTTAGTCCTCCTCATCGAAAGGCTTCTTTTCAATGGCGCCTGCTTCGGTTAGCACCTTGCGTAACCAGGGTGGCGGAGTAGTCCTGAGCATCGCCCGAGTTCGCGACAAAACATCTTCGATCAGTTGAGGATCGGATACTTTAATTGGGTGGATTTTGGCCGAAACAACTCGGGCTGCCGATGGCCCACCGATCGCCAGACAGAACAATAGGTGACAACCTTCCAACGCCTTCACCTTCGGGTTAATACGATCGACGTCCTCGTTCCGATGCTTTCCGCTCTGGTCGGAAACGTCTTCGAAGTCCAGGACTTCCACCAGTTTCCAGTCGTCGGGACTCACATCATAGACGACGAAACGTTTTGCCGATCCGAAATGGGCGTCGAGAGATTTCATATCTTGAGTGGCGATTGCGACGCGCAACGCGCCAGCCTTCCGTTTTGGAGCTGACGAGTGAACCCCGTCAGGGACGAGGGAAAGGCGACGAGCGGCGATCATCTAGGCAGTTCTCCTTTGCGGGAGGGATCAAGCGATCCAGGACACGGCGCGCGCTGATTGGCCTGGAAGATGTTGGAAACATCGAAGATCAGGTCGCGCGTTCCCTGATAGAGACTTGTGAGCTTATGCTGGCTGCCGAGTCGGTCGAATATCGGGAAGCCCACCCGCATGAGCGGAATCCCAAGGCGCTCCGCCGCTTGTCGTCCATGCGAATGCGTGACGAGAAGATCAGCGCCGACGGCAAGTTCTTCGAGATCGCCAAGATCACCGACCTGGAGCGATTCGGCCGGCATTTCCGCGAGTATTTTTGAGGTGCCGGTCGTGGTGACCGCTGCCGCGATTTCGGCGCCCATGCCGGTGAAGAAGGTAGCGAATTGGTAGAGCTGGTCCGGCTCCACAGCAATTGCGATCTTCTTGCCTCCGAAATGGAAATGTCCGTCGAGCAGGGCGTCCTGCAGCTGTGCTCGGCGACGGCGGATGTTTGCTGGCACCGGCGCACCAGAAATCTCAGAAAGAAACGAGACGAACCGGTCGGCTCGTTTCAATCCTGTCAGCGACTGGAACAATGCGTAAGGGACTCCCGTCCGGGTCCGCAGTAGCTCTGCGGGGCGGCGCATATGCTCGCCGATCGCGATACATTGCGCCGCCGTGCCAAGCTCTTGTATCTCGTCGACGGGAGTACCGCCATAGGTGGTCGGAACCCAACGATCGCCGGGCACCGTGCCGTCGAGAGAGCCGGAAATGTCCGGCAGGATCACCGGCTTCAGACCGAAGCTTTCGGCCGTTTCGCGCAGAAGCTCGATGTCAGCGACTGTCAGATGCCATCCTGGCAGGATCGCAATCTTCTTTTGGTGGCGGCTCTGCTCGCCTGGAGTGGTGATGCGCTCGACCATAGAGATGACGGCCTTCGCCCATCCCTCTTCGATCGCTCCCTCGAAATCCGGGGTATTCGCCAGCACAACCTCCGTACCCGCGAGCTCATCGGCACGATCCCGCTTGATGTTGGCGAGATCGCCTGCGAAATCTTCGCCGCGGGTTTCCACCAGGGCTGTCGTGCAAATTCCGATCAGCTTGGGTTTTGCGCGCCTCTTGAGATTTAGGATCGCCTCTTCCAGATTGCCTGCGCCGCCAAGAATCGTCGCCACTGCGTCCAATGCCGTTGTCTGCAAGGGAATGGCTTCCTTAAAGTGCCGGACTAAAAGTACCAGCGCCAAGCTGGTGCAGCCCTGGCTGCCGTGGAACAGCGGCACGGCACGCTCGACGCCAAGAAAGGCGAGCGCGGCGCCGAGCGGCTGCGACGATTTCAGCGGATTGACCGCAGCTGATTTGGTCTGGGGAAAGACTTGAACCATCGGCTTTCCTCAACGCTTGCCGAAGCTGCCGGCGACCGCGCCGACAAAGTTTTGCAAGACGTACCCAGTCTCGTTCTCGCTCTTGGTATTCGTCAGTTCTTCTTCCACCGCATGCTGGCATTCCCACGGTGCCGGCTCCCGCACCTCCATCCAGATCGGATTGTGAATAGCAAGATCGATCTGGCGAACGAGCTCCACCATGCCGTCATAGCCGGCATAGGGGTGGTGGCGTTCCTGGTTGATATCGAGCCAAGGTGTCTTGGCCTTCAGCGCGATGAATTGCGTGCGCCCGCCAGACAACATGATGTCGGCTTTACCGTCGGCGAGCATGTTATAAAGCTCGCGCGGCGCCATCGACTCGAACAGGTGGTTTTCGTCTTTCAGGAGTTGCTTGATACGTTCCTTGTCTTCAGGCGTGGATTTCTTGACCGAGGTGCCCACGATCTCGATGCCCACCTCCATCAGCGCATGGACAACCGACCAGGACTTGACGCCGCCGGTGTTGAGCAACACGCGCTTGCCTTCAAGCCTTGGTCGATATGCTGCGAGTTTCATCCAGGCAATCGCCTCCTCCTCCGCGATCAATGCCTCGGTGCGCTCGAGGATTTCGGGATCCGCCCCCTGCATCACGAGCAGCTTGGCTATCTGTCTGAGTGCTTCCGAGGTGTCGGTAATTCCGTAAAAGGAGCCTTCGAAGAACGGGATATCCCAGAGCTCCTCCATTTTGCGGGCGAGGTTGATGAGTGCTGTCGAGCACACCAACATGGACGCCTTGGCGCGATGCGCAGAAGCAATGTCAAGATATCGGGCGTCTCCTGGAATGCAGGCCCTTACTCTGATCCCCAGCCGGTCAAGAAGCGGCTTTACCAGCCAAAACTCGCCGGATAGGTTGAACTCACCAATGATATTGATGTCGTAGGCGGTCACGTCGTTCGGCTCTACGCTGCCGATCACATGATCGAGCAACGCTTCACCGGCGAGCTTATTGCCAAGGTTCTTGGAGCCGGCAAAGCCCGGTGCGTTGACCGGCACCACCGGAAGGCCGAATTTTTCCGCGGCCCGCTTGCAGACGGCCTCGATGTCGTCGCCGATCAATGCTGTCACACAGGTCGAATAGACGAAAATCGCCGGTGGAGCATAGGCCTCCTTGATCTCGCGGATTGCTTTAAAAAGTTTCCGCTCGCCGTGCCCCATCACCACTTCGGTTTCAGTGAGGTCGGTCGTGAAGCTCGTGCGCCAGAGCGTTGGACCTGAGGAAGCCGATCCGCGGTTGTCCCAGGAATTGCCCTCACAGCCGAGAGGCCCATGGATCAGGTGCGCGACGTCGGTGATCGGCTGCAGCACGATCTTGGCGCCATCGAAAGCGCATCCGCCGGCTGCCGCCCCGGGGATCAGCGGCTTCGAACAGCCGTTTTTGCGCGCCTTGGAATCCTTGCTGCGGTTCTTCTCGCAGGCAGGCTCGTCAAAGACATCCTGGACTTTAGCATTGAGCAAGGGCATTGCGGTCTCCAAGTTCAGATGAAGGCGGCCGGCCTAGCAAGGCCGACCGCCGCCGCTCCTAGCGGGTCAGGTCGTAAGAATAGTCCGTCACACCCGGCTCGCTCGTCTCGCGATCGAGCTTGTCGAAGATCTTGTCGAGGATCGTCGTCAGGACGCGCAGGCCGCCCTGGTAGCCCATGAGCGGGAAACGGTGGTGATGGTGCCGGTCGAATATCGGAAAGGTCAGCCGGATCAATGGGGTGCCGGTGTCGCGCTCGAGATACTTGCCATAGGAATTGCCGATCATAAGATCAACCGGCTCGGTAAAGAGCAGCGAGCGCAACGCCCACAGGTCCTTGCCCGCCCAGACCTGGGCATCCTTGCCGAAGGGCGAGGATGCGAGCAACGCCTTCATCTCGGCTTCCCAGGCCGACGTGCCGTTGGTAGCAAGGCAGTGGGTCGGCTCACCGCCGGTTTCCAAGACGAACCGGGCAACGGCGTAGACGAAGTCAGGATCGCCGTAGATCGCGTATTTCTTCCCGTGCAGCCAGGCTTGGCTATCTGCCATAGCGTCGACGAGACGGCCGCGTTCCAGGCCGATTGCCGGAGGAATTTCCTTGCCGGTAATCTCCGAGACCTTCATCAGGAATTCGTCGGTCGCCTGAACACCCAGCGGATAATGGAACGAAGCCGTAACCTGACCGACCTCCTTGCAATATTCCAGCGTTTTGCGCGTGTTATAGTGCTGCAGCGACAGGGTCGCTTCGGCATTCAACGCCGTTTTCAAGTCCTCGATCTTCGTGCCGCCGTCATACATGCGGTACGTACCGTCAGACGGCGTGTCGAACTGGTCGGAGGCATCCTGGATGAAGATGTAGGATACGCCCATCATGTCGAGCAGGCGCTTCAGTTCGCGGTTGTTGCCGACGCAGAAGCCGTCGAAGCCGGGAATGATGTTGATGGCTTGAGCAACCTCCTTCCGCTCGTTGCCTTTCCAGAAGTTCTCCAGAATGCCCTTGATCATGCCGTCATAGCCATCGACGTGGCTGCCGACGAAGGCAGGCGTGTGGGCGAAAGGAACATCGAAGTCGTGCGGGACCGACCCTTCGTTCTTTGCGTTTTCGATGAAGCCGTGGAGGTCGTCTCCAATGACTTCGGCCATGCAGGTGGTCGAGACGGCGATCATCTTTGGATCGTAGAGCTTGTATGTATTGGCGAGCCCGTCGACCATGTTCTTCAACCCGCCGAACACTGCCGCGTCCTCCGTCATCGAGGACGAGACCGCCGATGAAGGCTCCTTGAAGTGACGCGACAGATGCGAACGGTAATAAGCGACGCAGCCCTGGCTGCCATGGACGAAGGACATCGTTTGCTCAAAGCCTGCGGCTGCGAAGACGGCACCGAGCGGCTGGCAGGCTTTGGCCGGGTTCACGACCAGGGCTTCGCGGCCCAGGTTCTTTTCGCGATACTCCCAGGTCTTCGTGAAGTCGTTTTGATCGGCAACGACCTGATCCGGGTGGGGGCATTCGAAATTGGCTTTCTTCTCGGCGAGCATCTGCCTGTATTCCGGCTCGCGGAACAGGGGAGCATGGTCAAGAACTTTTTCCGCCGACTGCGGCATAGTAAGCACCTTTCTTTTCATCGCGCCGCACCGGTGGCGGCAATGGGATGTCATCTGTCACGAGTGCGGATCAAGTCCGATGGGAAGAGCCTGGCCTGCCCCCTTCCAAGACAGGCCAGGCTCTCATTCGGCCGCAACCGCCTCAGCTGGCGCGGCCTTTTTTTTCCAGGGGACGTCGTAGAGATCCCACACCGGATTATTGATGGCCAGATCCATGTCGCGGGCGAATATGGCGAAGCCGTCATAGCCGTGATACGGGCCGGAATAATCCCAGGAGTGCATCTGGCGGAAGGGGATGCCCATCTTCTGCACCGGATACTTCTCTTTGATGCCGGACCCAACAAGGTCGGGGCGGATGCCTTCGATGAACTTTTCCAGCTCGTAACCGGTCACGTCGTCATAGATCAGCGTACCCTTGTTCACATAATGGCCGGTGCGCTGATAGTCGTCGTTGTGGGCGAACTCGTAGCCGGTGCCGACGATCCGCATGCCGAGGTCCTCATAGGCCGTGATGACGTGGCGAGGACGCAGGCCGCCGACATAGAGCATCACCGTCTTGCCTTCGAGGCGCGGCCGGTACTTGTCGACGACAGCATCGACCAGGGGCCGGTACTTGGTGATGACAGCCTCGGTCTTGTCGACGATTTCCGGACCGAAGTGCTTGGCTATTTCGCGCAGGGAGGTTTCGATCTGGGACGGACCAAAGAAATTGTATTCCATCCACGGGATGCCGTATTTTTCCTCCATGTGCCGACAGATGTAGTTCATCGAGCGGTAGCAGTGGATGAGGTTCAGCTTGGCCTTTGGCGCGCGCTCGACCTCAGCGAGCGTGGCATCACCCGACCAGTTGCCGACCACGCGCAGCCCCACCTCCTCCAATAGAATGCGCGTAGCCCACGCGTCGCCACCGATATTGTAGTCGCCGACGACGTTGACATCGTAAGGGCCGGTCTCAAACTCGACTTCGTTCTTGTCGAAAACCCAGTCACGGATGGCGTCGTTGGCGATGTGGTGGCCGAGCGATTGCGAGACGCCGCGGAAGCCCTCGCAGCGTACCGGCACGATCGTCTTTTCGTGCTCCTTGGCCTTCTTGCGCGACACCGCCTCAATGTCGTCGCCAATCAGCCCGATCGGGCATTCCGACTGCACGCTGATGCCGTTGTTGAGGGGGAAAAGCTCCTCGATCTCGTCGATGACCTGTTCAAGCTTCTTGTCGCCGCCGAACACGATGTCCTTTTCCTGGAAGTCTGAGGTGAACTGCAGCGTCACGAACGTGTCGATGCCCGTCAGGCCGACGTAGTAGTTGCGGCGTTGCGACCAGGAATAATGACCGCAACCGACCGGCCCGTGCGAGATGTGGACCATGTCCTTGACCGGCCCCCATACCACGCCTTTGGAACCGGCATAGGCGCAGCCGCGGATCGTCATCACGCCCGGAATGGACTTGATGTTCGATTTGACGTCGCATTCGGAAAGGGCCTTCGGCTCATCGCCAGGCTCGTCGCCGCTCGTTGCGACGCTGAGGTGCTTCTTGCGGCGCTTCGCCGCCTTGTCTGGATATTGCGCTAACACTTCCGCAATGAGCTGTTCATGCAAAACGCTGTCATTCTCGTAATCAAGGCTCATGGGCCCCTGCCCCTTTCAAGGTTCGGGTTAGGTCGTCGTCGCCGAAGCGGCTTTCTTGGAAGGACGCGCTGGCGCAAGGGCCAGCGCGTCCTGTCGACAGCGGCAGTTATTGAGCCGCAACCACCGCTGACTCCTTGGCCTGTAGTTCGGCCAGCATCTGCTCGTCGCTCTTCATGATGCCGAAGTCGAGCAGCATGTCTTCGAGCTCTTCCATGGTAATCGGGGTCGGAATGGTCCCTTGGCCCGAATTGGCATGGATCTTCTCGGCTAGCGCCCGATATTCCCCGGCCTGCTTGGAGTCCGGCGCGTACTGGATCACCGTCATCTTCCTGAGCTCGGCGTGCTGAACGATGTTGTCACGCGGCACAAAGTGGATGAGCTTGGAATTGAGCCTGGCAGCCAGCGCCTCGGAGAGGTCGAGCTCGCGGTCCGTCTGGCGCTCGTTACAGATCAGGCCGCCGAGCCGCACGCCGCCGGAATGGGCATATTTCAGGATGCCCTTGGCGATGTTGTTGGCGGCATAGAGCGCCATCATCTCGCCGGACATCACGATGTAGATCTCCTGGGCCTTGTTCTCACGGATCGGCATCGCAAAGCCACCGCACACCACATCGCCGAGCACGTCATAGGAGACGTAGTCGACATCGTCATATGCACCGTTCTCTTCAAGGAAATTGATCGAGGTGATGACGCCGCGCCCGGCGCAGCCGACGCCCGGTTCCGGACCGCCGGACTCCACGCACTTGATGCCTTTGTAGCCGGCCTTGAGCACGTCCTCGAGCTCAAGGTCTTCCACCGAACCTTCCTGCGCTGCCAGATGCAGAACCGTGTCCTGTGCTTTGGCGTTCAGGATCAGCCGGGTGGAGTCGGCTTTCGGGTCGCATCCGACGATCAGGATCTTCTGCCCGAGGTCGACAAGCGCTGCGAGCGTATTTTGGGAGGTGGTGGACTTGCCGATCCCCCCTTTGCCGTAAAATGCGATTTGACGCAAATCTGACATATCGCCTTCCTTCTTTCGTTCCATCCATCGCTGAGTAAAAGGCAGGCAGCTCGCGCCGCCTCGCATGGCAATCTTCAAAACCCGTGCCATGTGGGCCGATCGAGCCAAAGGAAAGATCTTTTTGTTGGGTTTCAGAAAGTTACTCCGAACCACCACAGGAAACTGCCAAACAAACCTAATGTCGCCGATCAGACAAAGCCGACAGACGGTGTCGTGATGGCATCACTTGCACCGCTAGAGCAAATCCTGCTCAATCTGGGTCATATCCAGCGGCCTTAAGGTAGTTTGCGCATTCTGCCGCAGTGAAGCGAGGTATCAAGGCCCCGACCGCATCCCATAGAGCATCGATCTTTCGCTCGGCTCGGCCTCGCAACATGGCTTTCAGCTTCGAGAATGCGTTCTCGATTGGATTGAAGTCCGGACTATAGGGCGGCAGGAACATGAGCTTGGCGCCGGCACGTTCGATGGCATCGCGGACACCGGCTATCTTGTGTGCAGGCAGGTTATCCATAATGACGACGTCGCCGATCTCCAGGGGCGGCACCAGCACCTGTTCGACATACGCAAGGAAGACGTTGCCGTTCATCGCGCCATCGTAGACGAATGGGGCGGTCATTCCGCTGAGGCGCAACGCACCGGTGAAAGTCGTTGTTTTCCAATGGCCGTGCGGCACGCCGGCACGGCAAACGCTCACCTCGCAATGCACGTCCGCGCAGACGTGACATCTTGGTCGAGAGGCCGGTTTCGTCGATGAAGATCAGTTTCTCCGGATCGAGGTCCAATTGACCATCGAACCAGGCGCGCCGGCGCTTCAGGACGTCCGGTCGGTCCTGCTCCAGTGCGTGTGCGGTCTTTTTTTAAAGGTCCACCCACGGCCTCCAAGCAAGGCGCCAAGTGCGCTGCGCTTGATCTTCACCTGCCGCTCGACGGACAAGCGCTCAACCATCTCATCGAGCGTCACATCCCTACGCTCGTTGATCAACGCGACAACGAATTCCTCGTGTGCATCCACTGCCGAAGGTCGTCTCCAGCCCTGTGGCCGAGCAGTCAGCTCACCCTCTTTCGCTCTTGCAATCCAGCGGATCGCCGTCGAAATCCCAACTCCGAAACGAGCCGCAGCCTGTCGAGCCGACATGCCCGCCGCAGACGCTTTCAAAACCCGTATTAGGAGATCATCGCTCAGGGCCTGTCCCATCATCCACCTCTCCGCTGTGGATGTTGAATCAGCTTCGGTCGCTCTCGTCACCTCACAATCGATTCATCAATCGCAGGACATGTCTAGGTCGACCGCGCGCCAGCGCGACCGCGACCATCAGCAGGACAAAGAGCTTTGAAAACAGGAGACAATCGCACATCCCTGTAGCCAAGAGAGAAATGGCGTATCGCACGGGAGACGCTGCGAGCGCCCAGGTGATAGAGCTTCGCCTTGTGGCTGAACAAGCCAACTTCGATCGCGCAGGCCCGCCGCGCCCGACAGCTGGCCAAAAACAGCGCCAGGAGCTACGACTGGGGCCACGCACGTGAGTATGTCGAGGGCATGTCGCGCATGCTGCAGCAGGACAAACCGGATGGCCACGTCTTGGCGACCGGCGAGACGACGAGTGTCGGCCAATTTCTCGAGCGGGCTTTTGCCGACGTGAACATTACTTTGGAATGGAAGGCGTCCGGCGTCGACTGGCTACGACTCCGCGTCCGGTGCCTGCCTTGTTGAAGTCGATCCTCGATACCTCCGCCCGACGGAAGTTGATCTTCTGCCGGTGATCCGACCAAGGCCCGCCAGAAGATGGGCTGGCAACACAAGGCCCCGGTTCAGGAGCTCGTCGCCGAGATGGTGCGCGAGGATGTCAAGCACTGGAAGGCCCTGAACAGCCGGGAAGAGCTCTGAGTGTACGACTTGTCCAACAAGAAGATCTGGGTTGTCGGCCATCGCAGTATGGTCGGCAGTGCGCTTGTGCGCAGGCTCCGATGCCGTGCTCTGCGGCAGTGGCGTCAGTTAGCGGGTCGAACGAGGAGCGCGGATCGTGAACCCGCGAGCGCGCAAAAATACGGCATTAGCCGATGATGTTCATACTTCCACCAGGTGCCCGGATTGCGGTACCGAGGCTTCGGGGCATATGTTCCTGATGGTCCTGCTTGTCTCGAATATCTCACGCTTGACGTCTAAGCGTTCGCAGATCGAAAGGTGCGGGATGTGTCATCGTGTGGGTCGGTCCGTCGTCGAGGGTTAAATAGACGCACCGATCACTGGGCCGCCACCGTCTCTTCGGATAACTTCAGCTATGGGACCATGCTCTTTCATAGCTCAGGGCCATTCCGCTCGATCAAGGTCCCCGATGGCCAATCACTCATTGAGCATCCTATTGGGAATACTACCAAAATTACGTTTTCACAGCGCGTCGGCGGGAGGTTGAGATAAACATCGGCAAGGGTGGATCGCACGCGTACCCCTTCCAAAACCGTCGCAAGACCATTTCGGCAGAGCCTGAGAACAAGGTTGCGCAACGCCTGCCGAACACCGCCGAACGCAAACCGAACGCCAAGTTGCTGCAGCACTGGGTAAACAATGCGCATCGAATTAATGCCGTACCCCTCAAGATCTGGACGCACGCCCCACAATCCAAGCTCGCATACGAGTAGATCGACCTCGCCAACCCGAACGAAACGACGCAACAACCCCATGTGAGCGGCCACACCGTGCGCATCATAGCCTATTACGCGAAGCTCGGGCCTAGCTCCTGACCAACTACGAGCACCTTCGAATGGAAGGGCGTTGTAAGCTCCAGTTGGCCCATAGGTCTTCCGAAAGAAATCTGCGAGCTCCGTGTGGTCAGAGAGCTCCAACTCGTTTTCCCAGCACACTTTCCACCGCACCTGAGGGCTCATACCTAAACCTCCACTTAATACTCTGTCCAGGCGTCGACAGAGCAACTACTTGATACGCACTCGTTGGGGCGCTTCTAATGGCACTGGTATAAGCTGGTGAAATCATTTGTTTGGATGGAACTCATCCGTCCAATGGATGCGTTCCAATCAATCGGCCTGCCATCGGCTGCCGACGCCAGATGAAGCGGCTGCTCCAACTTCTTCGTGAACATGCCGCCTTGTCCATCATGCTGGATCATCTTGATCAGGCATCCAGGACATTGAACTGAAAAGTTGACCATGACTGAGAGGCTCGCTACTCAGGCAGAAGCAAGCCAAAGACGTTTTCGGCGATAATCAGGCAAATTGTCGAGATCACATTAGAACCCTCGGCGGAACCGGGCTGGTCTATCCCGGCGTCGAAAGTCGTCGAACGACCCGACCTGGCGGAGGGGTTTTTTCGGAATGTTCGGTTTGCGACAGTCTGATTCCACACAAAATGGGACGCGGCGATAGGCAGCAGCATTCTCCTGTTGAATCTGAAAGGGGTTCCCCTCGCAAAACGCCCTGGTTCGCTTTGGCTATCGCAGCCCATGGACCGGCACGCTGGGTATCGGCGAAGATTGCCAGAGGACATACTTGCCTGGCGATCCCGACCTCGGGAGAAGATGATGGGTACAGGAATGGATTCCTAGATCAGTGCGTTTCCGGTGCAAGCTTTTAGGACCCCGGACACAGCAAACGCCTCCCAGGACTGGCGAGGCGGCCGCGAGATCGCAATTTTCTCCTAGATAACGGTATGAGGTGATCGTCATACCCTGGTCACCGGATGCCGATCGTCACGCACATGGTCTGGTACAGAGCCGGCGGCGCCGATGAGCCCCCGAGGAAATACTTAGTGACTGGCACGGTTGTTGCGTCGTCTCACGAAAGACAGCCGTTAACGAGAGGTCACGATGATGGATGTATGCTCGATGGGGATGGTGTTGTGCGGTGGGTACCTTCTTGCTGCATCCGCAGGCAGACTCGGCGGCGCTGAGAATGTCTTATCTGACTCGCCTTTGTCCGCGGCTGATGTATCGAGTTTCGAGACTTTCATAGTTCGCAGCCCACCGACATCACTCAATCTGGATCCATTTTATGCCAAATATGCTGACGCAGCGGGCATACCTATTATTTCGTCAAACAAGGTTCCAGACACGGCACTATTGATCTCACGTGACATTGTCCTCTACATGTTGTCAGAACGCCGTGATGTCCGCGATGCTTTAATCCAGGCTGGAGCGCGGGTGGGCGTCATGGCAATTGACGAGACGACGACTGATATTCCCGAGCAGCGGGATTGGAAGAAGCCTCTTCCCGATGATCCACGTCTCACCCCTGACGAGCGGCGGGATTACGCCAACACGATCGGCAAGATGACTGCCCGAGACTACTGGGCACAAAGGGCGCGCGGCATGGGCGGGCTCTACACGACGGGAGCTGTGGAGAATTTGATGGGCGTGCCGGGCACGCGGTATTACGGCGGGAACATTCTTGTTCACGAATTCTCACATAATATTTTCAACGCGCTGCGCACGGTAGATCCTGATCTCGTTGCACGAGTTGAACGTGCCTATTCGCACGCCTACGAGAAAGGCCTCTGGGCGTGTTCCTATATGGAGAACAACGTCGATGAGTATTGGGCCGAGGGCACGCGATTTTGGTTCAATACGAACTTGGCTTACAGCCGAGGCAATCTCACCATTGCCACATCAGAAGATTTCGAGGCTCACGATCCAAGCCTCTATAATATCATGGCCGAAGTCTACCGCCATGACCACCACATTCTGGCGGATGTCTATTACCGGCATTCGGCGAAGTCGCAGTAATGTCCTTTGGTATTGACTGCCGGCCTCATGCTGCAATCCCGCTGGAGACCCGAACTATCGCTGATCGTCCGTAATTTGTCAGAGCCAGCCATAAATTTGAGTTTCCGTTCAATTGAAGCGCCCATGTTGTTCCCACGGGTGCATACCAAGTACTTCGTGGCCGCTGGAATTGGCTCCTTGTGCAACATCGAGACCAAATGACCTGCCACTGAATTTTCATCCGGCGGCGAT
>NZ_NWSX01000070.1 GCF_002531825.1 Rhizobium sp. J15
TCTTTCCGAACGACGAAGCCATCGTCCGTCTCGTCGGTGCATTGCTGCTCGAACAGAATGATGAATGGGCCGTTCAACGCGCCAGGTATATGACGCTTGAGACCATGGCCCAAATGAGCGATGATCCCCAAATCGGCCTGCCCCGCTGTGATGTCGGGTCAGGAAACGAGCGGGACAGCAGGCTAATACACTGCCCGAATTGCCCCGTGTGGACGGCAAGCGTCAAGCCTTGATGCCAAATTCAAACGGATATGAGTGGGGCTTCGCAGCTGCGGCGAGGTCTCGATAGGGTCCGACAGTAAGCCCGAATGAGTGGGCACAATGGGACTGAAAGTGGGATCACTTGGTGAGCCCGTTGTTCCCGCGCGGAGATCCCGCCGCTATTCTCGCAAATGTCGGACAGCCGCCGCCCTTTGTCGCATTTGTCGAGATCACGACAATCGGTTTGTCCCGCTCTGCTCTACGCACCCGTCAAGCCACGAAGTGGTGCCTGCTTCGCAGTTTTGAATTTGAGAGCGAGCGGGCTACGGCTCCGTCATTGCTGGGGGTCCGATAGCGAAAGCCTGTTCGAGATGCGTGCTTCTCTATCGTCGCACAGGGCGTTTTCATCATCTTGGGCCCTCTCACCGGTCTGAACAACTGTTTCAGCTTGATCATTTGAGGTTTTCGCAACCGAACGTGCTTGCCGTGGCTGGTCGGCAAGCCGTCGCTCGAACGATCATGGAATGCGATACTAAGTTTTCCGGAATCTGGATTTCAACTGGAATGCAGGAATACGATCGGTAGTAGCGTTTTTAGCTCGCATTTTACGCTGCATTTTCGAATGGCACGTCGCTTGCTTCATTTCTCGTGCCGCCGATTCACCGAAACTCAGAAAGAGCCAACGCAAGCTCTATGGTGGTGCGAATTGCCCACTGCTCCCGCGCCCAGACGGCGCGGAACCGGCCTAAAAGCGGCATTAATCTTGGCGAAGGACAATTCAAATCCAAGGGAGAGTAAGATGAGCATCACACGCAGACATGTCATCGTTCAGGGTGGCGTCATTGCAGCAGGCCTGCTCGCCAGCGGCCTACCGGGGACTAAAGCCTTCGCGCAGATACCTTCAATCCCTTGGCGGCGCTCACTGCAGGGCTTGGCCTGGAACGACCCGATCATCGAGACCTATCGCGACGCAGTGCGCCTTCTCAACGCCCTTCCCGCCAGCGACAAATTCAACTGGGTCAACCTCTCGAAAATTCACGGCAGCGGTGACGTCGTCAAATACTGCCCGCATGGCAACTGGTATTTCCTGCCGTGGCACAGGGCCTATACGGCTATGTACGAGCGCATCGTTCGGCACGTGACCAAGAACAACGATTTCGCTATGCCGTTCTGGGACTGGACCGACAATCCGTACCTGCCCGAAGTGTTCACAATGCAAAAGACGCCCGACGGCAAGGACAATCCACTTTATGTTTCGTCGCGCACCTGGCCAATCACGCAGCCGATGCCGGACAATATAGTTGGGCCACAGGTTCTCAACACCATCCTAACGGCGAAGCCATACGAGGTCTTCGGCACCACCCGCCCCCAGGGACAGAACTCACTCGATCCTTCCTGGGTCACCACCAGCAGCGGCACGCAGGGGACGCTGGAATACACACCGCACAATCAGGTGCACAACAATATCGGTGGCTGGATGCCGGAAATGTCGTCGCCCCGCGATCCGATCTTCTTCATGCATCATTGCAACATCGACCGCATCTGGGCGACCTGGAATTTGCGCAACGCCAACAGCACGGATCGGCTCTGGGCCGACATGCCGTTCACCGACAATTTCTACGATGTCGACGGCAACTTCTGGTCCCCGAAGGTCTCTGACCTTTATGTTCCAGAGGAACTCGGATACAATTATGGTTTCCGGACCTACTTCAAGGTCGCGGCGGCGAGCGCCAAAACGCTGGCCCTGAACGATAAACTCACGTCCGTGATCGCGGCGACGGCGACCGATGCTGCAATCGCCGGCGTGACGACCACCTCCACGGACAACAGCAAGGCGGCAACGGAAAACGTGCCGCTTTCGCTGCCGATCAAGATCCCGGCGGGCGCGTTGCAGGAGATCGTCCGCCAACCGCCTCTGCCATCCGGCATGGATACAATGGATTTCGGCGCGGCACAGGAGCAGGCGGCCTCCGCTCCTCGTGTGCTGGCATTCCTGCGCGATGTCGAGATCACCAGTGCCAGCACGACCAGCGTTCGGGTGTTTCTCGGCAAGAACGACCTTAAGGCCGATACGCCCGTCACCGATCCCCATTACGTCGGTTCTTTCGCCGTTCTCGGTCATGACGGCGACCATCATCGCAAACCATCCTTCGTCCTCGATCTGACGGACGCGATCCAGCGGGTTTACGGCGGAAGGGGGCAGACGGATGGCGAGGCCATCGACCTGCAGCTCATTCCTGTCGGATCGGGAGCGGGCAAACCCGGCGCCGTAGAGCCCGCAAAGCTAGAAATAGCCATAGTGTCCGCCTAACATCCGGACTGGCTGGGTTGTGGAGACATCGATGCGCTATCATCGTTGGGTGCTTATCGCTATTCGTGCGGCGGCATTATCGATGCTGCGCATCGTCAGCCCGGTTCAAGCTAACGAGAGCGACATGCGGGCAACGACCAGTAAGCCCGCGACGATAACCATATCGAGCAGAGCAGTCCACTCATCGGCTGATACCAGTGCGCGGGTCGTCCTTACTGTCACTGGTTATGAACCGTCGACTTCAGGACCAGTGACGACGGTCGTTTCGCTTGACTGCGGCAGTAACGTTCGCGAAATTGGTAGGTTTGGTATTTTTCCGAACAAGGCGTTTTCGGTATTGGACGGGGCAAAGCCTCAACGATTTGGGTTTCCCTTGCCCGATGACCCGTCTTGCCGTCAGCCACAGACCGTCATTATCCGGCTGGAGCCTCAAACAGGCGGCGGTTCGGGCGCCAGCATCACTATCAGCGACGCAAGCATCGAATAGATTGGCAGTCGGGGCTGATTTGCCGCTAGCTCCAGAACCTTGGCGGCAATGAAAGTCCGCCGGATAAAATAGAGGGTTTTGATAGGTTGTTGTGACAAAGGTCCAACGCGCAGCGCCTATCGTGGTCAACAGTTTACAGTCTTGCCGCTGCATTCGGCGACTGATGGTCGTCTGCAAGCAGGCAAAGGTTTTTGGCCGACCCGAGACTAGGCTCAAGATTAAGTCGCTCTTAAAGGCATTAAACCAACGACGCGTTCCTAGATCAGTAAAGTGACTCTTCAACCACTTCAGATGCTTGCGCGGAGTCTGTCCGAAAGCTGCATTGACTTCGCACGCGGTCCAAAACCGATTCAGACTGCGCGTTCAATTCAAAACTGAAGATTAGACGTGTGCTTTTAATGGCACTGGATTTGCAAGGACACGGGCGGCGTGCGGCCATAGGTATCGTGATAGAGAGGCGCGGAGGTTAGTCTTGAAACGAAGAGATTTTTCGACTGTTGGGCTCACTGCTCTTCTCGCCGGGATCGTATTCCCGGCTTTTCCCAGCACCGGATTCAGTGAGCAGCGAAAGCCGTCCATCCCCGCACTCCCTGATCAGCGGAAACTTTGGAGTTGGATCAAAAGGCTCAACAGTTTCGGCCCCCGATTGACCGGCAGCCCGGCGCAAGCACGGGCAATCGATTATCTTGCTGGTGAGTTGAGAGGGATGGGCCTTGAGGTGAAGCGCGATCAACTCACGATGCGCCGGTGGATGCCACGAACCACCGCGTTCAAACTGTCAAATGGTGAAGTAATTGAGGTAGCGGCGCCGTTCCCGTATTCCGGGCTTACACCTCCCGGCGGTATCTCAGGTAAGATGGTTCTTTTCAACGGTCGGGTTCAGGCGTTTGAGAAAGCCCGCGGCAAAATTGCGGTGGTGACGGTAAAGCGTCGGGATCTGGCGGCATTCCTCGAACTGGTGACCAATCGACGCGGCAGCCTGCCGGAAGGCATAGACTTTCCCAAAGCCGTAACCACGCCGCTTATCACCGGTTTGCTTGGCGTACCGATCGACAAGGCGCGTGAAGCAGGGGTTTTAGCCGTCGTTTGCATTTTCGAAGGCGTCTCGGAAGTGCAGTTGAAGGGGCAGGTGCTGCCATTCACCACACCGTATTGGGGCTTACCTGCAATATGGGTGGCGCAATCTGAAGGAGAGCGGATCAAAGCCGCGATCAAGCACGGTTTGAGCGGTCGCCTGACCTTGGATGGCACGTTGGAAGACGTTGCGACCGATACGATTTATGCGGTTTTGCCGGGCTGCAACCTGCTTGAGACAATCATCATCAACACCCACACCGATGGACCTAATGCGTGCGAAGAGAACGGCGGTGCTGGGGTACTCGCTCTGGCGCATTATTTCTCCTCGCTACCGAAATCTGCCCGCAACCGAAGCCTCGTCTTCGTACTCGTCACGGGTCATTTCCAGCTTGCCCAGTTCGGCCGCCACGGGAATCAGGCGACGGCGACCTGGCTCGAAATGCATCCAGAATTGTGGGACGGCAAACCCGGCCATGCTAAAGCCGTTGCAGGAGCTACGATTGAGCATCTTGGATGTACCGAGTGGCGAGATGACTTTGCAAAAGGGCACCCCGCGCCCACCGGGAAGCCGGAACTCGATTTGATCTATACCAGTAATAAGTCGATGAGTGGCGTGTACATCGCTGCCGCACGCGGGCGCAAAAAGGTACGCGCGCTGATAGTCGCCCCAGCGGCGGCGCAGGTGATGTTGGGCGAAGGACAGCCATTATACGCATCAGGAATTCCGACGATATCAAGCTGTCCGATACCGGACTATCTTTGCCAGGTCTTGCCGGGCGGAGGCTTGGACCGGCTCGACCCTGATTACGCCTTTCAGCAAGTCGAAACCTTTGCCCGCACGGTCGACTTGCTCGACAGGATGCCGCGTGGTGAGATCGGAATCGTTCCGTTTAACCTGTCCACTGTTATCGGTGATCTGCTGTAAACCTGACCAACACTAACGCCAGCGAAAATGGCGGTGTCACGCGATCGGCACTTTAACTGGCGCCGAGGATCATCTGGCAGTTCACGATAGTGCCGGGTCATAGCCGTCCCATCTGGGCACGCTTCGTCATGCATGAGATGACCGGCCTGCGTTTCCACATCGCGGCCTTCGAGGCTCTCGGCGGCGCTCCGCGGGAGTGCTTTGCGACCGGATGAAGACTGCCGTCATCGGTGAGCGTCAGACAGAAGGCATCGTCTATAAACCATGCCACCACCAGCCTTAGCCCCAACCAAAGCCACGCGGACGGCCGCTGAAACATCCTAGTTGGTGGGATCCCACACCGCAGGCGAATCCATCACCTCCTGTCCTGCGATAGTCTCCAACGAGCTGGGAGAAACTGCTGATCCAGGCTGAATGAAGACTTTGTGTGGCATTCCCTGGCGACGAGCTTGCTGCCCCCTCTCCCGGCGTAGCTGGCTGACCCAGTGCTTGGCATAGACATTGCAGGGGATGAATGCGGCGGTAACTCGTTGGGGTCGGAAGTCGTCAAACTGCTTTCCTAGGCGTCGGCATTGCCTACCGAGCACCTCGCCAGACGGAAGCACGATCGATCTGGCACGTATGTATTCGTACGGGATCATAACCATAGAGGAGTTGAAACGATGGCGGACATTCTTACATCTCTAAACCCGCTCCGGTGGATTGAAGCGCCATCCACGGAACTGGACAGCCAAGTGACCCAAAGTCTATTCCCGATGTTCCAACGCTTGGCGGAAGCGGGCGCTGAAACCGCTAAAATTCTGCAGGTTGCCTTATTGCGCCGCGTGCAAGTCATGTGCGACAGCCAGTCTACCCGCCAGGGAAAGCTCTTTACTGAGGCCGAACGTCTTGCCGAGAGTCTACGCGAGGTGCACGACAATGGGAATTTGGGCCACGCTTGGGCGGAATACCTGCGCGACGCTAGTGAGCGCGCCATATTGTGCATGGATCTTCTCCGACAGCGCGGCGACATCTTCCTCGAACATGAAGCGGCAGGCTGTCCGCCGGTTTTCTTCTGCGACTACGAAACAGTTATGGATGGAAACGATCTGCCCTTGAAATCCAATTACGTGTTACTCCGAATGATTCCGCCCCAAGGTGTTAACGTCGATGACACGAAGCGCCCCTTTATAATCATTTGTCCGCGCGCCGGACATAGTCCCGGCGTCGGTGGCCACAAAGAAGACAGCCAGGTCGGCGTGGCGTTCCGGGAAGGTCACCCGGTTTATTTGGTGTCCTTTCGCCGAGAGCCAGAGGGGGGCAGTATCTCTCTAATGTCACGTATGCGGAAGCGGCCTTTGTTCGTGAGGTCATGCGCCTGCATCCGCTGGCCCGCCTTCCAGTCGTAGTCGGCAACTGCCAAGCTGGCTGGGCTACCCTTCTGATGGTTGCGACAAATCTCGACTTAGCTGGCCCGATCATCCTCAACGGATCGCCGGTGACACCTACCTCGGGAAATATCGGCGAAAATACCCTCCGCTACATGGCGGGCCTCTTCGGGGGAGCTTGGATGACCATGTTTTTGTCAGATCTGGGCGGAGGCATCTTCGACGGCGCCCATCTTGTACAGAATTTCGAAACGCTCAATCCCGAGCGCCAGTTATTCATGAAGTATGTCGAACTGTTCCGAGATGTGGATGCGGCGAGCGAAGCCTTCCTCAAGGCTGAGAAGTGGTGGGGCGGCTTCTGCCTGATGCGGGGAGACGAGATCCGCTGGATAGTTGAGCACCTCTTTGTTGGTAATCGACTGGCGCACAACAAGGCGTATGGGGAGCCGGACCGGCGGCATTTCGACCTTAAGAAGATCAGGGCGCCTATTATCATATTTGCCAGTCATGGCGACAATGTAACGCCGCCGCAGCAGGCGCTGAATTGGATCCCCGAAATCTATGACAACGAGGAGGAAATCCGCCTTCTCGGCCAGCACATTATTTATATGGTACACAACGACGTCGGTCACCTCGGTACATTCGTTTCCTCGAGAGTAATCAACAAAGAATACAGTGAGGTTGCAAGCACGCTCGAGGCAATTGAGGCGTTGTTGCCTGGCCTTTACGAGATGCGCATCACGGACATTCAAGAAGATGCTGGACACAAGAGCTATAGTGTTGAACTGATCGAGCGCACCTTCGAGAATATCCGTGAGTTTAACGATGGCCATGACGATGGAGGTCCCTTCGCTGCCGTCGCCCGCGTCTCTGAACTGCAAGCGCAGATCTATCACACAGTTGCCCGCCCCTTTGTGCAGGCCGCGGTCACAGACATCTCAGCAGACGCCAGCCGAATGTTCCATCCAAAGCGGCTGGAGCGATCGCTGCTGTCTTCTCAGAATCCGATCATGGTTGGCTATAAGTCAATTTCAGAGCAGGTACGGAACTCCCGGGCGAACGCAGCAGCGGAAAATCCTTTCCTGGCTGCGGAAGCGCTCTATTTCAAGGCTGTCGAACAGGCGATCGTGGTCATGCGCGACTGGCGCGACATGGGTTATGAGCTCGCGTTTCACATGATCTGGAACAACCCTTGGCAGCGATATTTTGACAATCCCCACGAAGCATACCGCAAAGGGACGACACTTGACGATATGAGATGGCAGCCGGACATCGCCAATGCGCTCAGGAGGATCGCGATCGGCGGACTCGCCGATGCCATCATCCGTATGGTCGTACTCCTGGTGAGCGATCGTGGCGGGATCCGACGCGACCGCCTGGCGCGCTGGTCACGGGTGCTGACCGAGGACGAGCCCTTCCGCTCCCTAAGCGCTGATCATTTGGCCGAAATCACTCGCGTGCAGACGGCTATCGTCACCTTTGAGCCGGAGCAAGCAATCGAGACGCTGCCGCTGTTGCTAACGGAACCGAGGCAACGGCAACTCGCTTATGCAGCCGCTTGCTATATCCCGGGCTCCAGGGCGGAGATGTCATCGAGTACTGTTGCCATGCTACAGCGCTTCGCGGACGTGCTTGGCCAGCCATCGATCGTCGATGTGATTGAGGATCCGCTGGCAGTGACATAGTTTGTTCGTAGAGTAGCGTCTCGATCTCACCGAATCACATAATTATTGGTTTTCGCTCGTTGGTCACGGAGGCGCTTGAAACAATTCCATCGCAAATCCAGCCAGGACCGCAGATCGGAAAATTGCCATTGGACATCCGTCCTTTACAACGCAACGATGCCGTAATCCGGTTCAGTGATCGGGCCGGCAGAGGGCGGATTGAAACTGTGGAGGAAGGCTCTCGTCATAGGGCTGGCGCTCGCTGCAAATCATCGTGATCGAACGCACTGGCCATACGGTTGATCTCGGCTGACCGCGCACCGACCGCCTTGGCGGTCTCGCGTCACCTTGCGGTGTCGCGACTTCCTTCATTAGGCACTGGATTGAGGTCATAGGCAGGGGACAACGACCAGCTGGCTTTATTGAGCCACAGAAAGCCGTGATTTTTCTCCCCAGCTCAGAGCTAGAGCGGGCTGCAGCGAGAAGCGGCCGGGGTCCTCGAGCCAGGCACGATCATACTCAAACACGATTGTTTCGGCACCACGGGCGCGATTGCTCCGGGCCAGATGGGACGTGTGCGGCCGTGAAGGTCGAGATGAACTTCGAAATCAGCCATCGCGTGACGATCCCGGTGATCGCCTTGGGTGAGCGTGCCTGGGCAACTCTGCATTGGCCAGAGACTGGCCGACGCTGTCGTTACCGATGTCGGCGACTTGGCTCAGCCCATCTAGCAGGCCGAGTGCCTGGAGGACGCCTGCATAGATGCCGATGCTGACATTGGTGTCGCCGGCCTCGATCTTTTGAAGCGTTGAGCGTGAGGTGAAGGCACGTTCGGCTACTACCGCCATAGGCAGGCGGCGACGTCGACGTGCGTCGTGGATGGCTGCGCCCAGTTTGCGCAGCGCGCGCCGCACAGCGGCCGGAGGGTTGTGAGGTGTCGGAATTTGTCACCTTCGCACTACAGATTGCACTAGATATGTAGCACGAAGGTTACAATTTTTCAAGAGAGATGGTCAGAGAGAAAAGTGGTTAGAATGGGAATTGCGGGAGCGATAGCGCAAATACGAGCCAGGCTGGCAGGCGAAGAGAGATGGCGGATCTTGAGGCGCTCAAGATCGATGCCGCCTCCGGACTGGAGGCGCGATCGGAACCACTATCGTCTGCTGATGCGGCTTTTGCCGATTGCCAAGCTGCACCCGGCCCTTAGTCGAACGGGTGCTCCTGAAAGATGCGGTGGTGTCGGTGACCGTGGACACCTCGTCGATCAGGGTCGCAACCGTGGCTGGTTTTGAGAAATCGGCGGGCGGACATTGTCGGCCATCAGGACACCAATTGAACTAGGCCATTTGGACTAGAATCTCCACTTATGGCGCGCCAACCGATCGGTTCCTCATGGATCGGGAAGCCGACCTTTACACAGCAGGCTCAATCCTCGAGTATAGTTGCTAATGACCGCTCATCAGACAATCTGATTGAAAGTTCCCCGCGAAGCAGCCATATATTTAGTTCAAATTCATTAGTGCTACGTAGGACATTGATCATGGTAGATGTGGAGCTGCAGGTCGCTCGGCAAAATGCCTCTCTTCGAGTGCAAGTCGAAGAAAGGCTCAGACAGGCTATTGCGACGGGCAAGTTCAAGCCGGGGCAAAGGCTCGTCGAGCGCGAGCTTTGCGAAATGATC
This sequence comes from Rhizobium sp. J15, assembly GCF_002531825.1. Taxonomy (GTDB): domain Bacteria; phylum Pseudomonadota; class Alphaproteobacteria; order Rhizobiales; family Rhizobiaceae; genus Rhizobium. Next base: position 9,714 of record NZ_NWSX01000070.1, read on the forward strand.
GGCGTGGGTCGCACGTCCGTCCGTGAAGCGCTTCGGCAGCTTGAGGCAGAGGGATTGATCACAAGCTTCCCCCACAAGGGTCCAGTTGTCAGTATCATAACCTATGAGGAGGCCGCTCAGCTCTACACCGTCCGCGCGCTGCTCGAGGGGTTTGCTGGTCAGCAGTTCGCCGAAAATGGAACGGCGGAAGATATTGCCACTTTGCAAGATGCCGTTAGAGAATTCGAAGCGTCGGCGGAAAGCGGCGTGGGACACAGGCTCATCGCTGCCAAAAACGCGTTCTATGACTGCTTGATGGATGGCAGCAAAAACGTCTTCGTCAGGCAAATGCTAACATCGCTGCACAACCGGATCAATCTTCTGCGCATGACTTCGATGACACAACCGGGGCGCCTCAAACATAGCATTGCAGAAATCAAAGAGATTGCCGAAGCGATCCAAAACCGCAACGGACCCAGGGCTGCGGCCGCTTGTAAGCACCACATTGATATGGCTGCGAAAGTCGCACTCGAGTACCTGCGCAACAACACCTCAGGCTGATGCCATAAGATTTTCCGAAAATTGACAGATTGTCTGATGCTGGAGGTGGCCGGGTGTAATCAAATCCTTCAGGCACGGTGCTTTTGACAACGCAACAACCTCTCTGGTGTCCATCGGACGATAAGATGGGTGCTGCTTGCACGGTCATTAAGTGAGGTGATTGAAGAAGCGACAGCAAAATTGGCGTCGTAGCGAGGGCGCGCCGGCCCAAGCATGAATTTTCCGATTGACAGATTGTCTGATAGGTCGTTAACTACTCCTCACTAACGGAGGTAGCTGATTGTGCTTGCCTCACATTCGGGAGCGGGACGTTGTCACCACGAAAAAATCTGCGCGTCGCCTTTATTGGTCTCGGCGCAATGGGCGGGCCGATGGCACAACATCTGTTGTCGGCTCAATTCGAAGTCACTGGCTTTGATCTATCGGCCGAGGCTAGGGAAAGGTTCGCGGCCGTCGGCGGCGTTCCGGCAGAGACGGTAGCGGAAGCATTCAATGGCGCCGATGTTGCGGTTACCATGCTTCCCAACGGCAAGATTGTTCAAGACGCGCTCTTCAAGGATGGGGCCTGGCAATCCCTGAGTGCTGACGCGCTTGTCATCGACATGAGCTCATCGGCGCCCAATGATACTCGTGAGCTCGCAGAGCGCTTGCATCAGAAGGGCTTGCGGCTGGTCGATGCTCCCGTGTCAGGCGGAGTGAAGCGAGCCGTCGAAGGCTCTCTTACTATCATGGCAGGCGGTGCTTCTGACGATATCGATCAAGCTGATCCCATCCTGTGCGCCATGGGCGGCCAGATTTTTAGGACAGGCCCGATCGGCTCAGGGCACGCCATGAAAGCCATCAACAATTTCGTATCGGGAGCCGGGGTTCTGGCAGCTATCGAAGGCGTTCTTCTTGGCCGAACGTTTGGTCTCGATCCTAGAACGATCGTCGATATTCTCAACTCGTCGTCTGGCAAGAACAACGCAACAGAAGTGAAGATGAAGCAGTTCATCCTCTCGGAGACTTTTGGCTCTGGTTTTGCTTTGGGGCTTATGGCGAAAGACATTAGGATTGCAGCGGACTTGTCGAAGGCGCTCAATCTCCAGCTGCCGACATTGGCCGGTACCGCTGATGCCTGGGATGCTGCTCGGCATGCTTTAGGCCCCGATGTCGACCATACGAAAATTGCGCAGTTCGTGAAAGATCAGGCCTGACCGCGAAAAACTACGCCAAACTGACAGTTGAAAATTGTCTGATAATCTGTCAAATATGATGAAGGGAGCGAAACCCAATGGCCACTTTGGACAGGAAAGATAAGGGGTCTAAGGCCGGCGAGCGAACAGCTCCATCGGAGCAGTTCAAGCGCGGACTTGCTACTCGTCGGCAGGTGATGGGGGACGCTTACGTTGATGCGGCCCTCGGAAAGGCGACCGACTTCACCTGGCCGATGCAGGAACTCGTCACCGAGTATTGTTGGGACAATATTTGGAACCGACCTGGCCTCGACCGTCGCGCTCGATCGATCCTCAACCTTGGAATGATAGCGGTTTTAAACCGACCGCACGAGCTCAGAGGCCACATCCGCGGCGCCATCAACAACGGTGTTACGAAACAGGAGATCCAGGAGATCTTCCTTCAGGTGGCTATCTACGTTGGTGTGCCAGCAGGCATCGACAGTTTCAGGCATGCCCAGGAAGTCTTCACTGAAATGGGCATTTGAGAATGTGCTGTCCCGTGAGGGGGCATGTACAACATGCGCGGAGTTCTCAGCGCTTATCAACAAGGGAGGAGCCTAAAATGGCGATAGATCTCAAGAAATTCATAGAATTCGTGCGGGAGGATTTCGAGTTCAAGCGCGAAACTCGTTATCTTAACGGTATATTAAAATGCGATTTCCCTACCCGCAGTGTAGCGCTTCATTTCGAGGACGGTACGTTGCTAAAGGTGGAAGAGGCCGAATACGACGACGACAAGTGCACTATCGTCATACGCGGGACCGGTTCACAGTGGGAGGCGCTGCTTCAGCACAAACCCTTGCCGTTTTATCAGTGCTTGCAGTCATCAAACATCAAGCATGGCCTCTACCTTAGCAGTAACAATGAAACCTTCGCGTATCTGCCTGCTCTCAACCGCATGACCACCCTGATGCGCAATGCCCGTTCTGAAGGAGCAGCAGCATGACCAAGTTTGACCCCATTATCGGCCGTTATCTCTATCTCACCGTAGAAGGTATCGAGTACCGCGTCTATTACGAAGAAGCGGGCCAGGGGATTCCGCTTCTCGTCGGTCATACGGCAGGGTCCGACGGTCGCCAATACCGTCATATGCTTTGCGATTCCGACGTGACGAAAAATTTTCGTGTCATCGCGTTCGATCTGCCGTATCACGGCAAGTCCCTTCCCCCCTACGGCGTTCGCTGGTGGGAGAAGGAATACAACATGACCAAGAAGTTCATGATGGACTTCCAGCTCGAACTCTCAAAAGCGCTCGACCTAGACCGCCCCGTTTATTTGGGCAGCTCCATGGGCGGCCATCTCGCGATCGACTTGGCATCGAACTATCCGGACAACTTCCGCGCCACGATCTCGGTCGAAGGTGCGTTGCGCTCGGCGGCGGAGTACGTCGACGTCGGTATGGCTGGCATCCGCAGGGAGTTCGACAATCCAAACGTCAATCGCACCTCCATCGGTGCGGCGATGATGCTGAATATCTCACCGTACTCGCCAGAAGCGAATGTCCGTGAAATCCAGTGGGAATACAGCTGCGGTGGACCGGGAATCTTCGCGGGTGATCTTTATTACTACTACTACGACCACGATGTGTCGCCAGAAGAAGCCAGCAAAATCGATACGTCGAAATGTATGCTATACTTCCTCACGGGCGAATACGATCCAAACACGTCCCCGGCCGATACCAAGATTGCTGCAGACCTGGTCAAAGGCTCCAAGTTTTGGACAATGGAAAAGCTCGGACATTTTCCCGTTACTGAGGACTATAGCGAGTTCCGGAAGTATCTGTTGCCGATTCTTGAGGAGATCCAACAGTCATCAGCAGCCCGGTCTAAGGTTGCCTGATCCTTTTCTCGGGAGGAGAACTTCAATGAGGTGCATTCTGAATGTCACACTTGGGGCGCTGATCTCGGTTAGCGCCCTGGCGACAACCGCTTACGCGGATGGTGTCGATCAGCTACCGGCTACAGAAAAGAAGATCTATGAAACTGTAGATCCGCAGATTCCATTGGGGGCGAGCGCCTACAAAGACTTCAAGCCCAAAAAGGGTCCTCCGTGGAAGATCGGCTATGCAAGCAGCTACGCTGGCAACACCTGGCGAGCCGCAGCTCTCGATGCGGTCATGAGCGATCTTTTACCGCGATCAAAGGCTGCGGGCCTGGTGTCTGATGTCGTGGTCACCCAGTCGGATCTTAAAGACGCCGTTCAGATCCAGCAGATGCGTCAGATGGTGGACGAAGGCGTCGATGCAATCATCATCTGCTGCTCGAACGTCACGGCTCTTAATCAGACGATCGAATATGCCTACAAAGCCGGTGTGCCGGTGTTCTCATTTTCGGGCTACGTGACGTCACCATACGCCATCAATGGCGCGGCCAATCACGCGCAGGGCGGTGCCGAGATGGCGACGTGGCTGGCGGAAAAAATAGGAAAGAAGGGCAATATCCTTCTCGTTTCTGGTATTCCCGGTTTCGCTTCTTCGGACAGCTTTGACAAAGCGGCTAAGGAAGCACTTGCTAAGTACCCCGACATAAAGATCGTCGGTGAAGTTGCAGGGAAGTGGACCGACCAGGTGGCCCAGGTCGAAGTTCAGAAGTTTCTTGCGACGAACCCGACGAAGATTGATGGGATCCTCACGCAGGGGGCCCAAGAGAACGGCGTTCTCAACGCAATGCTGCAGTCAGGTCGAGACATGATCCCGATTACTCTCGGGGGGGAAGCTTCCGCCGCGTGCTACTGGCGCAAGAACCCCGAGTTTGTGGACAGGAGTTTCCATATTTGGCCGCCGCGTCGCGAGATGCAACAGATGTGGGAGATCATGCTCCGCACATTGGAGGGACAAGGCCCTAAGGTTCAGTCCTTCCTTCGACCCGTCTTGCCTTACACCATCGATGAAGTCCGCGCGGCAATACCAGAAGATTGCGACTTGAACTCGACAGACTTCGTGGAGCCCAAGGCGGACGGGTGGTTTCCTGCTGCGATTGCTGCAGACTACTTCGAACGCCCGGCTGATCCCTGGAAGCCTGTGTCGAAGTGAAACTGTTCTGCCCGGTGGGTCTTGCCACCGGACAGAAGTTTCTCTTGTGGGAGGACCGCCTCGCGCGGCCGTTGGGATTAGAGGATCTCCGATGCAAAACCAAACTACGATCAAGTTGATCAATGTTGCCAAGTCTTTCGGCGAGACTAAGGCCTTAAAGAAGTGTGATTTTGAAGCCCGGGCCGGAGAAGTGCACGCCATCGTCGGAGAGAATGGAAGTGGCAAAAGCACGATGGCGAAGATCATGTCTGGAGTGTTGCACCCAGATTCCGGGAGCGTTTCGGTCCTTGGAGAAGAGATTTCGACTCCGACTGACGCCAAGCGCATCGGGCTGACAACGATCTTCCAGGAAGTGCTGGTGGCCGACGAGGCCAGTGTATTGGAAAACCTGTATGTCGGGCGCGACGGCATCTTCCGCTCGCAGGGCGGCAGTGGTCGGCGTACCGAGGCTGAGGAGATCCTGAAACGCCTCGTCGGCAAGCCCGTGGATCTCGATCAGAACGTTGGGGCATTGCCTCTGAGCGTCAAGCAATGGATAGTTATTGCGCGAGCGGTCTTGCGCAGGCCGAAGGTCCTCATCCTCGATGAATCGTCTGCGGCATTAGACCTCGATTCCACGATCCGCCTCCACGAGGAAATTGATCGTCTCCGTAGGGAAGGTGCGACCGTGCTGATCGTAACGCATCGGATCGCTGAACTTGTCCGCATCGCCGATCGAGCCACGATCCTTCGCGACGGCGTCACCATTGGTACGCTCGAGAAGCATGAAATAACTGAAGAGAACCTGCTTTCAATGATGACGCCCGCGGACCGAAACGCAAGCGACGCGAAGGCGTACGAATCAAAGCAAGTAGGCGCCGCCGCGCCGGCCGTGGTAGCGGTAAGAGACCTCGTTACTCACAGCGCGGCAGCGCCCTTCGATTTCGATCTACCGAAAGGAGCGATCATCGGTGTTGCAGGACTCGACGGGCAGGGGCAGGACGCTTTCGTACGCGCCGTTGCGGGTATCATCCAGCCTTTTGGTGGTAATGTCCAAGTCTGGTCATCCAGCACCGAGAGAATGAAAAAGGTCGCATCGCTCGAAGACGCTACCAAAGCAGGAATCTCGTATATTTCCGGCGACCGCAAGCGTGAAGGTATCTTCCCTCAGCAGAGCATCTTCGAAAATCTTGCCATCGGCGTCTATCGAAAGAACCTCGGTCCTCTTGGTATAATCAATAAGGCCGGCCTCAAACCCATGTTCAAACGCGAGGTGGATCGGCTCCGGATTAAGATTGGAAGTCCGGCGAACAAGATCACCTCACTGTCGGGCGGAAATCAGCAAAAAGTTTTGATCGGCCGTGCCTTTGCAAACGAACCGTCCGTCATCGTCCTTAACGATCCCGCTCGCGGTGTCGACCTCGGAACGAAGCGCGATCTCTACCGCGAACTGCGCCTGTTCACGGAGAAGGGTGGCAGCGTGATTTATCTATCAAGCGAAATCGAAGAGTTCATCGGCTTTGCGGACCGCGTCGACGTCTTCTTTGCTGGAAGGCTTTTCCGGTCGCTAGCAGGCGAGGACATAGCGGAAGAGCCAATCTTGGCCGCAATGTTTGGAAAATCGCCAAACGCCTCCATCGAGTTCGATCTGGAAAGGACTGCATGATGTCTGGAATCGCATTCCGTCAAATCACCCAGGACCGTTCCCTCTTCGTGCCGGCCGGCCTATTCATTGTCCTTTTGGTCGCCGTTGCCCTACGCGGACACGGGCTATTCACGAACAACGGCCTCGCAGGTGCAATCCTTGTCGCCACGCCCTTGATTCTAACGGCGCTTGCCCTCACCCCCATTGTCATGGCGGGTCGTGGAGCAGTGGACCTTTCAGTTGGCCCCTTGATGGGGTTCATCAACGTTACCCTTATTACCTGGCTTGTGGGTAACGGAATTACCAACCCTATCGCAGTGATAGTATGGGCAGTCGGCCTGGGAGCGGCATTCCAGCTACTCCAGGCGCTGGTTATCATTTATGTGCGTGTCGCTCCGATAATCGTTACGCTGTCGGGTTTTCTTGTCCTCTCCGGGTTGAACCTGATGGTGATGTCCCGACCGGGTGGAGTCGCGCCCGACTGGATGCTTAGCTGGGGGGCGGGGACCGACATCATGTCACCTGTTTTGCTGTTGCTGGTTGCAGCGTATGCATTATGGCTCCTTCTCAGGGGGACTATGTTTTACCGCAACCTTCGCATGACGGGTGCGGATGAGCGCATGGCGTATACGAGCGGCGTTCGAGTGGACGCAGTCCGCATCATCGCCCACGTTGTTGGTGGAGCATTCGCTGGACTTGCCGCCCTCAGCTACACGGCGCTGATCTCCTCTGGTGATCCGACGCAGGGCAGCACCTACACCCTTCAGGCTGTTACGGCCCTGGTTCTCGGAGGTGCGAGCCTCTCCGGTGGTCGTGGTGGAGCACTTGGATCTACGCTTGGCGCGATCAACATGTTCCTCATCTCCTATCTCCTCTCCACCTTCAACTTCGGCACGGTTTCGGGGTTCGTTACCCAGATGGCATTCGGCTTAATCCTCGTCGGATCACTTCTCGTGAACGTCTTTGTCATCAGTCGCCGCGCGGTTGTGTAAGGAGCAAGATAATGGTCGCGACAGTTATGAATTCCGAAATCAAATCGGCTCAGAAGTCTAACCCGCTCAAGGCTCATCGGAGCATCGTCATTGGCTTTGTTCTTCTGGCCTCTCTCTTAGCACTCGGTGCATTGCTGGTCCCCGGCTTCGTATCATCCCAAAACGCGCGTTCAATCCTTCTTCTCGCAGCGTTTCTGGGGCTTGCCTCCATTGGCCAGACCCTGTGCGCTCTGGTCGGTGCGCTCGATCTTTCGATACCATATATTATTGGAGGCGCGAACATCCTCCTTCCCAGCCTTATGGTCGCAGGTATTCCCGCTCCCCTCGCGATGCTGGTTGTCATGCTCCTCGGTGCGCTTGTCGGGGCCGCCAATGGCGCCCTGAGCTTCCGTCTCCAAGGGCAAGCGCTGATCATGTCGCTCGGAGTTGGCTTCGCGGCCGTCGGTGCGGTCCAGATCTACACCTCACTCGGCTCGGCGTTTGGTGGTACAGTGTTTGCTCCGGTACCCGAATGGCTGAGGAACATTTCGGCGTTCAACGGAAAGTTTTTCGGCCTGTCGCTGCCTCCGGTCATCGTGATCTGGGCTATCGTCGCCATCGCGCTTGGATGGTTCATGTACAACACCTGGTTTGGCCGCAGCATTTACGCCGTCGGCGGAAGCCGGACGGCGGCCGCCCGCCTCGGGATCTCCGAGTTCAAGGTCTGGACCGTCATCCATAGCGTCAGCGGTGCCATGTCTGCAATCACGGGCATGCTGCTACTAGGGTTTTCCGGTGGTGGCTTCGTCGGCGTGGGCGACCCTTATCTTTTCACCACCGTAGCAGCGGTGGTGATTGGAGGGACGTCGCTTCTTGGTGGGGCGGGCGGCTATGGCGCGACAGTGCTCGGTGTTCTTGTCCTGACTGTACTGACCTCGCTTCTAGTTGGCCTCGGACTGAACTTTCCGGCGCAGCAGGCTGTCGTCGGTCTGCTCATCGTTCCGATGGTCGCGATATACGCACGGTCACCACACATTCGAAATCAGATATGATCAATGCATAGAAAGGAAGATCCATGGCAATCTCCAGCACCCTGCTAGGCCGTTTAAAGGACCAGACTCTCGTTCGCGAGCAGATGCTGGTTGGAGGAAAGTGGTCGAGCGAAGGGGTAAACGGCACACGCATCAACGTGCTAAACCCCTCCACGATGGACGTCCTTGCCTCTTTGCCTAGCGCTGGCCTTGCTGAAGTGCGAGCCTCTATCGATGCTGCAAAGGCTGCACAGAAGAAGTGGGCTAAGGTTTCGGCGAAGGAACGCTCGCTGATCATGCGGAAGTTCTACGAAGAGGTGGTAGCTAACGCTGAAGACCTGGCCGTAATTCTGACATCGGAAATGGGCAAGCCACTGGCGGAAGCGCGTGGCGAGATTGCTTACGGCGCTTCCTACATCGAATGGTTCGGTGAGGAAGCCAAGCGTGTCTATGGTGACACCATTCCAGGTCACCAGGCCGACAAGCGACTGCTTGTCATCAAGCAGCCGGTTGGCGTTGTGGCCGCCATCGCTCCTTGGAACTTTCCGTCGGCGATGGTGTGCCGCAAGATCGCGCCGGCGCTCGCGTCCGGCTGCGCGATCGTATTCAAGCCTGCTGCCGAGACTCCGTTATCGGCGCTTGCATTGGCGATCCTCGCGGAGCGTGCCGGAATACCCGATGGCTTGTTCAGCGTCCTCCCGACGGATAATGCAAGAATGTTTGGCGAGGAGGTCTGCTCCAACCCGGTCGTCAAGAAACTGACCTTCACCGGTTCGACCGAAGTTGGCCGTATCTTGATGGCGCAAGGCGCCCAGAAGATCATGAAGCTGAGCCTGGAACTCGGCGGCAATGCGCCGTTTATCGTTTTCGACGATGCAGATCTCGACCAGGCGGTCGAGGGGGCTATGCTTTCTAAGTTTCGTAACGCGGGTCAAACCTGCGTGTGCGCGAACCGTATTTACGTACAGAGCGGGATCCATGACAGGTTCGTCGAGAAGCTGGCAATGCGCGTGAGTGCCTTGCAGGTTCTTGACGGGTTTGAGAGCGGGGCGACGATCGGCCCGTTGATCAACGATGAAGCGGTAGCAAAGCTCTATGGTCATATCGATGACGCTGTGACCAAGGGTGCGACTGTCGTGGTTGGTGGTGACCGCGATGCTCGCGGAGGCACGTTCGTCCAACCAACGCTTCTCTCGGGTGCCACAAAGGATATGAAGGTTGCGCGTGAGGAAACCTTCGCGCCTCTGGCTCCGGTGTTCAAGTTCGATACTGTCGAGGAAGTCATCGAACTCGCGAACGATACGGAATTCGGCTTGGCAGCCTACTTTTTCGCCAACGACCTCAGGAACGTTTGGAAGGTCACAGAGGCGCTGGAATACGGCATGGTTGGCGTGAACACGGGTCTGATTTCCACCGAATTAGCGCCATTCGGCGGCGTCAAGCAATCCGGCTTCGGCCGAGAGGGCTCAAAGTACGGAATGGATGACTTCTTATCCATGAAATACGTCTGCATGGGCGGGATCGGCGCATAGCGATCGCCCAAGGGTCGCTCGCCGACTGAACTTAAAGGGGGAGAGGTCTGTTGAATAGAGGCAGGACAGCAACATCCTCTCCGCCGGTTGCGAGGTCTCAAAAGGCTGGACTTTTCTAGAGGTTTCGCGGGAGCTGTCCTACGGATCTTCCCTTCCGACCCCTTCTGGGGCCGGCCTTGCAGACGAGATTTCTGCCTGTCTTTTCGATTGTCGATCCTTCCGCCAATGCCCTACAAGGTAAGTCTTTCCCAGATAGCTTGTAGCCTTCGAAGAGGTAACACGACATGAACGAGCTGTTGCACCGTGGCGTTGTCGTTTCAACGTATCGGAGTCCTGAGCAGGAGCATGATCACCACCCGATCGATGCACGCGTTCGTCCTGAAATCGATCAGGCCGACGATGCTGCACGTGCCAGCGTGGAGGGTCAAGCGAAAGCCATTCGCGTCAACCAGCGACGCGTCAAGGTGTAGTTGTCGGCGGCCGCACCCTCAGTGTCGGTTTGACGTAGCCGCCGATCTTCGCCGGCGCCAGGCCTTTATGGTAGATCCGGATGCGTCCGGGTCATCCAGACGTCAAACGCGTAATGCAGGAAGAGATTCGATAGGATCGGGCTGACCACGCCCCCTTGCGGGGTACCACGCATCCGCTCAATGACTTCTCCGTTCTTTTCCATAGGCGCGGTCAACCATCTTTCGATGTAGAGCAGAGCCCAGTTGCATTTAACGTCTTTTCTGACCGTCTTCAGCAAGAGATCATGCGGAAGATTGTCGAACAGCTTTGATGTCGGATTCCGGATCAATCATCTGCTTGACCACCATCTGCGCGATCCGATCACTGACCGCCGATTCCAGATCTTGTAGAGATTTCTCGCAAGGTCTTTGTCAAACATCTCCAGGGTCTCACCGTCCACCCGGCTGCACCACGGTTGGCTTTGACCGCTTTGTAAGCTTCGTACACTTGCCGCTTCTCAATCCGAAACGGCTTGTCTGTCGTACCTATCGAAGTCCTGTTTCCAGTTGTTCCAAACAATACGACCACCTGATCCGATCCCTTTGCTCCGGCCCCATTACAGGGCCCTCAACGCTCATACGGATCGGTCCGCCCCAGTCTCCTGCATCGGTACTCTCGCCTTACGGTTTCTCCGCTTGGGCTTCTCCCTTGGCATCAGGAGCCTGGTTCCTGCAGTTCCGGGTGAAAGCCTGTGTCCAACTCACGCCCCCTCTACGCCGGTCGCCGCCCGCCCAATCATCAGGCACCCGGCGGACTTGTTGTGTTTAAGCGTGGAATGTTGACCCCTCTGGCGGG
>NZ_NWSX01000071.1 GCF_002531825.1 Rhizobium sp. J15
CTCTTTAATTTAGAACAGGATTCAGATTTTAGGCCAATCGGGCCTAAAATCATCCTGTTCTAGCCGTTCTCACTTGAGATAGTGGATGTGCGGGCGCGAATGATAGGGCGAGGCTTCGACGCGCGCCTCGATCGAGAAGACCTCGCGCAGGAGTTTTTCGCTCAGCACGTCCTCAGGCGCGCCGGAGGCGACGATCCTGCCCTGCTGCATGATAACAAGCGCGTCGCAGAACATGGCGGCGTGGTTGAGATCGTGCAGGGCGACGATGCTGGTGATCGGCAGGCCGGAGACGAGCCGCATCAGGCCGATCTGGTGCTGGATGTCGAGATGGTTCGTGGGTTCGTCGAGGATCAGCTCCTGCGGCGACTGGGCGAGCGCCCTGGCGATGTGGGTGCGCTGCTTTTCGCCGCCCGACAGGCTCTGCCAGCGATCGTCGCGCTTCTCCGCCATGCCGGCGCGGACAAGTGCGGCTTCGACTGCCTCTTCGTCCGCCCTCGTCCAGCCCGAGAACATGGAGCGATGCGGAAACCTTCCGAGCTTGACGACGTCGACGACCTTCAGATTGGCGTTGGTCGTGGCGTGCTGCTCGACGAAGGCGATGCGCCGGGCGATCGAGCGGCGGCTGATCTTGCCGATATCGTTGCGGTCGAGCGTGACGCGGCCGGAATGCGGCCGCTTGAGGCCGGCGAGAAGCCTGAGCAGCGAGGTCTTGCCGGAGCCGTTCGGCCCGAGCAGGCCAAGCATCCGGCCGGGCTGGGCCTCCATGGAAACGCCGTCCAGAATGGTCTTCCTTCCAATTTTCCAGGTGAGGTTGTCGGCCTTGATGCTCATGACGCGCGCTGGAACCGGTAGAGGATGATCGAGAAGAAGGGAACGCCGACCAGCGCCGTGACGACGCCGATCGGCAGGATCTGGCCGGGAATGAGGGCGCGCGCGGCGATGTCGGCGAGCACCATGAAGATGGCGCCCGCGATGGCGCAGGCCGGCAGGAGGCGGATATGGAGCGGCCCGACGACGAAGCGGGCGACATGCGGCACGACGAGGCCGACGAAGCCGATCGAGCCGACCATGCTGACGATCGTCGCCGTCATCATGGCGGTGAGCGCGAAGAGGGCCATGCGGGCGCGGGCGACATTGACGCCGAGCGAGGATGCCGCCTCGTCGCCGAAAGCGAAGGCATCGAGCACGCGGGCATAGAGCAGACAGGCGGCAAGGCCGAAGCCGACGACGACCGAGACCAGCGCGAATTCCGGCCAGCGCACGCCGCTGAAGCTGCCGAGCAGCCAGAACATGACGTCGCGGGCCTGCTGCGCATTGGCCGAGGTGGTGACGATATAGGAGGTCGACGCATTGAAGAGCTGCGATGCGGCCACACCGGCAAGAATGGTGCGGTCGGCGCCGCCGCGCGTGCTGTTCGAAAGCAGCGCCACGAAGAAGAAGGCGGCGAAGGCGCCGGCAAAGGCGCCTGCCGACAGCGACACCGCGCCAGCGCCGAGGCCGAGGATGACGATCGCGACCGCGCCGGTGGAGGCCCCGGCGGAGATGCCGAGCACATAGGGTTCGGCAAGCGGATTGCGCAGCAGCGACTGCATGATGGCGCCCGACAGCGCCAGCCCCGCGCCGCAGAAGGCGGCGACGAGCGCCCGGCTCAGGCGATAATCCCAGATGACCGTCTCGTGGATGCGGTTGAGCTCGACGGCGGTCCAGCCCAGCCGGTTGGTGACGGCCGAAAACGTGGTTGCGAGCGGAATCGGCAGGTCGCCGATCCCGACGCTGACGCCGATGGCGACAGCGATGAGGCAGAGGGAAGCCAGGAGCAGCGCGGTGAGTGCTCCCAGCTGCCGAAAGAGACGTCCCGCCTCGGTCACTTCAGCAGACCGAGGGCCTTCAGCTGCTCGGCCACCTGTTCGGCGCCGTAGATCGTGCGGATGGTCGGGTTCATGGCCTGGCCGTCCATGACGACGAGCGCCTTGTTCTTGACGGCCGGGGTCTGGCTGACGGCAGGATCGGTGTTCAGGAACTTGATCTTGGCCTCGGGCTTGTCGAGTTCCCAGCGGTTGCGGTCGAGGCTGGCGACGACGATGACGTCGGGATTGGCGGCGATGATGCCTTCCCAACCGACGGTCGGCCATTCCGCGTCGGCTGATATCGCATTGTGGCCGCCGAGCAGGTCGGCAATGAAGCCGGAAGCGCTGTTCTTGCCGCCGACATAGGCATCGGCCGACGGGCTGGGGCTGGAGAACCAGAAGACGTAGGACAGGTTCTGGCCGTCCTTGGCAACGCTTCCGCGCAGCTTGGCTTCACGCGCCTTGAAATCGGCGATCAGCGCCTGGCCGCGATCGGCGACGTCGAAGATCTGAGAGAGTTCGTCGATCTCCTTGTAGAGAAGATCCATGTTCCACAGCTCGCCGCGGCTGCCATACTGGTCCTTGACGTCCTTGGTGCTGAGGCAGGTGCTGGGCGAGAGATAGGTTGAAACGCCGACCTTGTCGAAATCCTCGCGCTTGGCGACCTTGCTGTTCGGGCCGACGAGGCTCGGAAGCGCGGCCGCCACGAAATCCGGGTTTTCGGCGAGCATCGATTCGAAAGTCGGCATCTCGACGGTGAGAAGCTTGACCTTGGCATTGGCCTCGGCGAGCTGCGGCAGAACCTTGCTCGGCCAGAAGGCGGTGCCGACCATCTTGTCCTGGAGGCCGAGCAGCAGCAGGATTTCCGCGCTGTTCTGGCCGAGGCCGATCGCCCGCTCGGGCGCCTTCTTGAAGGTCACCTCGGCGCCGCAGTTCTCCAGCGTCAGAGGGTAGGCCGTCGGGCCGGCGAAAGACGGCGTTGCGGCAAGACCGATCAGGGCGGAGAGGCCGCAGGCGGCCAGAAGTGATTTGAAGCTGGTCACGTAAAAATCCCGGTGCGTGAGTGTCTGCGGCCGCCCTATAGCCACAGGAACCGCCGGGAAACAAGACCAAATGAATCAACTTATCGCAAAAATCGACAGCCTTGAACATCGCTGCCGGATGGCCTGCTACCGGAGCGCGTCTCAAGCCCTGCCTCCTGGGATGGCCGTGGAACAGAAGAACGGCGGGTCCCCATCCCGCCGTGGCGGACGCGGAGCGAACCCGGCCGGACATCGACGATCTCGAGAGAAAAGCCTTCGAAGATGCTCAGCTGAGCTTTCCCACGAGCTTGGCATAGTCCGAAAACGTCGCCCCTTCGCCTTTCCGGCCCGCTTCGCCGGCAAGCTGCAGCACACGGATCGGAAAGAGGATCGCCGCCCGGTTGGCGCCGGACAGTTCATGGTCGTCATCCTCCTCGATTGCCTTTTGCGCTTTGGCGAGCGCGGCAGTGATTTCCTCGCGGGTGAGCAATTCCTTCTCGGCGATCGCGTCGCAAATCGAGGCCATCGCCATGATCAGGCCCTTGAGCTGCAGATTGGCCGTATTCATGAGAACTCCCAGGTAAAGAAAGGGTGCATGGAACAGGATGATTATAGGCCGTGTCGGCCCAAAATCTGAATCCTGTTCTAATTTAAATAGTTAGAGCATGATGTTCGTCCGAAAACCGCTTACACTTTCGGCGTCATGCTCTAGTCCGGCTCGACCGGCCGGATCGTACCGACCGACACCGTGCCGTCGAGGATGCCGCGCTTGATGTTGCGCCTGTTCCGGTCGATCTCGATCACGGTGTAGAGCTTGTCGTCACGGAAGGCGCTGGCATTTGCCGTCGTGACGTCCTCGGCGGGTGCCGCGTCCACTTCCATGAAATCGAGTTCGCGTGCGGCGGCGGCGATCCTGGCATCGCCCGGCGTCCGGGCGGCCACCACGACGGTGCCGTGGTTCGGGGCATTATCCCATCTCGGATCGTCGGGCTTGGCGATCGGCTCGAGCCGGTAGATGTTGAGCATCTCGCCGCCGGCTTCCGGCGCCGCCTCCGCAGCGGCATCCTGCATCTGCGCCTGGCTCTCGACCGATCGCCCGAAGGTGGTTGCGCTGGTCGCGTTGTTGATCTCGTCCTTGCCTGTCCGTGAGACGTTCGACATGTCGCTCTCCCTTGTCAGGACGGAAACGACGGCCGGCCGGAAACTGTTCCCGCGCAGGCCAAGTTTGGCCGTTGACGTTAGGTTAGGCCTATCACTGCAACCCTGCGGCACACCCATACCCTTTTTCCAGCCGAGCACTAATTACCTTCGTTCGAACAGGGGGGATTCCGTGAGCACGCAAACCAGTGAGATTTCACGCGACGAGGCTGCGGCCGAGAGCCTCAACGGGCACGACCACAAAACCATGGCCTTTGACGATGCCAGCGCCCTTCTGGAGGTGCTGGTTGCCGTCAGGCGTGGCGACTTTTCCGTGCGCATGCGCTCCGATCTGACCGGCGTCACCGGCAAGGTCGCCGATGCGCTGAACGACATCATCGCCGCCAATCAGCGCATGGCCCAGCAGCTCGAACATGTCGGCCAGGTGGTCGGCCGTGACGGGCGCACGAGCACGCGCGTGCGCTTCGGCCTGTCCGACGGTTCCTGGTCGGAGATGGAGGGATCGATCAACGGCCTGATCGACGACCTCCTCTGGCCGACGACGGCTGTCACCCGCACGATCACCGCGGTCGCCAAGGGCGACCTGCTGCAGACCGTGCCGCTCGATGTCGACGGGCGGGCGCTGAAGGGGGAATTCCTGCGCTCGGCCGATATCGTCAACACGATGATCAAGCAGCTGAGCGTCTTCACCTCGGAAGTGACGCGCGTCGCCCGCGAAGTCGGCACCGACGGCAAGCTCGGCGGCCAGGCGCAGGTGCCCGAGGTGACGGGTGTGTGGAAGGACCTGACCGAAAGCGTCAACTCGATGGCGTCGAACCTGACGGCGCAGGTGCGCAACATCGCTGAAGTGACGATCGCGGTCGCCAACGGCGACCTTTCCAAGAAGATCACCGTCGACGTGCGCGGCGAAATCCTGCAACTGAAAGAAGCGATCAACACCATGGTCGACCAGCTGCGCTCCTTCGCTTCGGAAGTGACGCGCGTGGCCCGCGAGGTCGGCACCGAAGGCAAGCTCGGCGGCCAGGCCCTGGTGCCCGGCGTCGCCGGCACCTGGAAGGACCTGACCGATAGCGTCAACGCCATGTGCGGCAACCTGACGGCGCAGGTCCGCAACATCGCCCAGGTGACGACGGCGGTCGCCCGCGGCGACCTCTCGCGCAAGATCACCGTCGACGTCTCCGGCGAAATCCTGGAGCTGAAGGAAACCATCAATACGATGGTGGATCAGCTGAACGGCTTTGCCGGCGAAGTGACGCGCGTGGCCCGCGAAGTCGGCACCGAGGGCCGGCTCGGCGGCCAGGCGCAGGTGCCCGGTGTTGCCGGCACCTGGAAGGACCTGACCGACAACGTCAATTCCATGGCCTCGAACCTGACGGCGCAGGTGCGCAACATCGCCGAGGTCTCGACGGCGATTGCCAATGGCGACCTGTCGAAGAAGATCACCGTCACGGTGTCGGGCGAAATTCTGGAACTCAAGGAAACCATCAACACGATGGTCGACCAGCTGAACGCCTTCGCATCCGAAGTGACGCGTGTGGCCCGCGAAGTCGGTACCGAAGGCCGGCTCGGCGGCCAGGCCAACGTGCGCGGCGTGGCCGGCACTTGGAAGGACCTGACCGAAAACGTCAACTCGATGGGCGGCAACCTGACGGCGCAGGTGCGCAACATCGCCGAGGTCTCGACGGCGATCGCCAATGGCGACCTGTCGAAGAAGATCACCGTCGACGTGAAGGGCGAAATCCTGGAACTGAAGGAAACCATCAATACGATGGTCGACCAGCTGAACGCCTTCGCCTCGGAAGTGACACGCGTCGCCCGCGAAGTCGGCACGGAGGGCCGGCTCGGCGGCCAGGCGAACGTGCGCGGCGTGGCCGGCACCTGGAAGGATCTGACCGACAGCGTCAATTCCATGGCCTCCAACCTGACCGGCCAGGTGCGCAACATCGCCGAAGTCGCGACCGCCGTCGCTCAGGGCGACCTTTCCAAGAAGATCACCGTGCCGGTTTCGGGGGAAATCCTCGAATTGAAGGAGACCATCAACACGATGGTCGACCAGCTGAACGGCTTCGCCGGCGAAGTGACGCGCGTCGCCCGCGAAGTCGGCACCGAAGGGCGTCTCGGCGGCCAGGCGAACGTGCTCGGCGTCGCCGGCACCTGGAAGGATCTGACCGACAGCGTCAACTCCATGGCCGGCAACCTGACGGCGCAGGTGCGCAATATCGCCGAAGTCTCGACCGCCATCGCCAATGGCGACCTCTCGAAGAAGATCACGGTGTCGGTCTCCGGCGAAATCCTTGAGCTCAAGGAAACGCTGAACACCATGGTGGACCAGCTGAACCGCTTCGCCTCGGAAGTGACGCGCGTCGCCCGCGAAGTCGGCACCGAAGGCAAGCTCGGCGGCCAGGCGCAGGTGCCGGGTGTTGCCGGCACCTGGAAGGACCTGACCGAAAACGTCAACTCCATGGCCTCCAACCTCACCGGCCAGGTGCGCAACATCGCCGAAGTGACGACCGCCGTGGCGCGCGGCGACCTCTCGCGCAAGATCACCGTCGACGTGAAGGGCGAAATCCTCGAACTCAAGAACACCATCAATACGATGGTGGATCAGCTGAACGCTTTTGCCGGTGAAGTGACGCGCGTTGCCCGCGAAGTCGGCACCGAAGGCAAGCTCGGTGGTCAGGCGCAGGTCTCCGGTGTGGCCGGCACCTGGAAGGACCTGACGGACAGCGTCAATTCCATGGCCGGCAACCTGACGGCGCAGGTGCGCAACATCGCCGAGGTGGCGACCGCCATCGCCAATGGCGACCTGTCGCGCAAAATCACGGTGGACGTGCGCGGCGAAATCCTGCTGCTGAAGGACACTTTGAATACCATGGTCGACCAGCTTCGCTCCTTCGCCGGCGAAGTGACGCGTGTGGCCCGCGAAGTCGGCACCGATGGCCGGCTCGGCGGCCAGGCCGTCGTTCCGGGCGTCGCCGGCACCTGGAAGGACCTGACCGACAACGTCAACCTGCTCGCTGCAAACCTGACGACCCAGGTGCGCAACATCGCCGAAGTGACCACCGCCGTGGCGCGCGGCGACCTCTCGCGCAAGATCACCGTCGACGTGAAGGGCGAAATCCTCGAACTGAAGAACACCATCAATACGATGGTGGATCAGCTGAACGCCTTTGCCGGTGAAGTGACGCGTGTGGCGCGCGAGGTCGGCACCGAAGGCAAGCTCGGCGGCCAGGCGCAGGTGCCTGGAGTCGCCGGCACCTGGAAGGACCTGACCGACACGGTCAACGTCATGGCCGCCAACCTGACCGAACAGGTACGCGGCATCGTCAAGGTGGTGACGGCGGTCGCGAACGGCGATCTCAAGCAGAACCTCACCGTCGCCTCTAAGGGCGAGGTGGCGGCCCTCGCCGAAACCATCAACAACATGACCAACACGCTCGCGACCTTCGCCGATCAGGTGACCACCGTTGCCCGCGAAGTGGGCGTCGAAGGCCGTCTCGGCGGCCAGGCGAACGTGCCGGGTACGGCGGGAACGTGGAAGGATCTGACCGGCAACGTCAACCTTCTGGCTGCCAACCTGACGACGCAGGTACGCGCCATCGCCGAGGTGGCGACCGCCGTCACCAAGGGCGACCTGACGCGCTCGATCAAGGTCGATGCGCGCGGCGAAGTGGCCGAGCTTAAGGACAACATCAACACGATGATCGACAACCTGCGCCTGACGACGGAGCGCAACACCGAGCAGGACTGGCTGAAGACGAACCTCGCACGCTTCACCAACATGCTGCAGGGCCAGCGCGACCTGACGCTGGTCGGCAAGATGCTGCTCTCGGAACTGGCGCCGCTGGTCGGCGCGCATCAGGGCGTGATCTACCAGGTCGATGCCGACGAGAGCCAGCCGTTCCTGTCGCTGCTGTCGGTCTACGCGCAAGGCGTCGAGGCGGCGCATCCGCCGCGGCTCGATTTCGGCCAGGGCCTCGTCGGCCAATGCGCGAGCGACGCACGCCGCATCCTCGTCACCGACCTTCCCGACAATGTCGTGCCGATCAGCTCCGGCGTGTTCACGACGCTGCCCAGAAGTGCGATCGTGCTGCCGGTGCATTTCGAGGGCCAGGTCAAGGCGGTGATCGAACTTGCTTCGGCCGGCGAATTCACCGAGCTGCAGCTCTCCTTCCTCGACCAGCTGACGACATCGATCGGCATCGTGCTGAACTCGATCGAAGCGACCATGCAGACCGAAGGCCTGCTCAAACAATCCCAGCAGCTCGCCGCCGAGCTGCAGACGCAGCAGCGCGAGCTGCAGCAGACCAACGAACAGCTCGGTCAGAAGGCGCAGCAGCTGGAAGAGCGCAACGTCGAAGTCGAGGCGAAGAACCAGGAGATCGAGCAGGCAAGACGCGCGCTCGAGGAAAAGGCGACCGAGCTGGCGCTGACATCGAAATACAAGTCGGAATTCCTCGCCAACATGTCGCACGAGCTGCGCACGCCGTTGAATTCCATCCTCATCCTCGGTCAGCAGCTCGGAGAAAACCCGGACGGCAACCTCTCGGTAAAGCAGGTCGAGTTCGCCAAGACGATCCATGGCGCCGGCACCGATCTGCTCAACCTCATCAGCGACATCCTCGACCTCTCGAAGATCGAATCCGGCACGGTCTCGGTCGATGCCGAAGAGATCTTCGTCAGCAACCTGCTCGAAGTCATGGCGCGCCCCTTCCGCCACGAGGCCGAAAACCGCAGTCTCTCCTTCGCGGTCGAGGTCGGCGCCGATGTGACGAAGAGCATCATCACGGATTCCAAGCGGCTGCAGCAGATCCTCAAGAACCTGCTGTCGAATGCCTTCAAGTTCACCGCGCAGGGCGGCGTCACGCTGCGCGTCGCATCGGTGACGAGCGGCTGGTCGCCGGATCATCCCTCGCTGCGGCATGCCCCTTCGGTGATCGCCTTCGAAGTCGTCGACACAGGCATCGGCATACCGCCCGAGAAGCAGCGCATCATCTTCGAGGCGTTCCAGCAGGCGGATGCCTCGACCAGCCGCAAATATGGCGGCACCGGTCTCGGTCTTGCGATCAGCCGCGAACTGGCGAACCTGCTCGGCGGCGAGATCCAGCTGCGCAGCACACCGGGCGTCGGCAGCACCTTCGTGCTCTACCTGCCGCTCACCTATGTCGGCGCCGGCGCGGTGGCACTGAAGCCCGTGGCGCCGCCGGCGAATGTCGTGGAATTCGCCGAAGCGGCCGCGATCCGCCGCGCCGAAAAGCCCGCCGAACATGTCTCGGACGACCGTCACCGGATAGAGGCGGGCGACTCCGTGCTGCTCGTCGTCGAGGACGATGCGCATTACGCCCGCGTCCTCGTCGATCTCGCCCGCGACAACGGCTTCAAGGTGCTGGTCGCCATGCGCGGCAGCGATGCGCTCGTTCTTGCGCAGGACTACAAGCCGTCGGCAATTTCACTCGATATCTTCCTGCCCGACATGCTCGGCTGGACGGTGCTGAGCCAGCTGAAACAGAACCCGCAGACGCGGCACATCCCCGTCCAGATTATCAGCCTCGACGAGGACCGCCAGCATGGGCTCACTCGTGGCGCCTTCGCCTTCATGAGCAAGCCGACGACGCCGGAAGGGCTCGGCAAGGCGCTGTCGCGGCTGAAGGCCTATGCCGAGCCGCGCCGTAAGCAACTGCTGCTGGTGGAGGATAACGAGGCCGAGCGCATGAGCGTCACTGCCCTTCTCGGGCACGACGATATCGACATAACAAGCGTCGGATCCGGATCGGAGGCGCTTGCCGTTCTCCGGCAGGGCTCCGCCGATTGCGTCGTGCTCGATCTCACGCTGCCCGACATGTCCGGCTTCGAGGTGCTGGAGCAGATCCGCGACGACGACGGGATCGCCGAGGTGCCTGTCGTCGTCTTCACCGGCCGCGAGCTTTCGCCGGAGGAAGACGCAACGCTGCACAGCATGGCGCGAAGCGTCGTGGTGAAGGGCGTGGAGTCGCCCGAACGCCTGCTCGACGAGACGGCGCTGTTCCTGCACCGGGTCGTCGCCGACCTGCCGGCCGCCAAGCAGGCGACGCTGCAGGAGCTGCACAGCTCGGACGAGGACCTCGTCGGCGAGACCGTGCTGCTGGTCGATGACGACGCCCGCAACATCTTCGCGCTGAGCAGCGTTCTCGAACGCCGCGGCATGAAGGTGCTGACCGCGACGACCGGCAGCGAGGCGATCGACGTCATCAACACCGAGCCCTCCGTCGCCATCGTGCTGATGGATATCATGATGCCGGGGATGGACGGCTACGAGACGATGCAGGTCATCCGCTCGGAGCCGCGTTTCCGGCGGCTGCCGATCCTGGCGCTGACGGCCAAGGCGATGAAGGGCGACCGCGAGAAATGCCTGGAGGCGGGCGCCTCGGATTACCTGGCAAAGCCCGTCAATACCGAGCAGCTCCTGTCGGCGCTTCGAATGTGGCTGCATCGCTGAGGGCCCGGCCATGAACCCCGTCAACATCCTCCTCGTCGACGACCAGCCGGCCAAGCTTCTGAGCTACGAGGTCATCCTCGAAGAACTCGAGGAAAACCTCATCAAGGCGCAGTCGGCCCGCGAAGCCTTCGAGCACCTGCTGCGCACCGAGATCGCCGTCATCCTCGTCGATGTCTGCATGCCCGAACAGGACGGTTTCGAACTGGTCGGCATGATCCGGCAGCACCCGCGCTATCAGAACACGCCGATCATCTTCGTCTCCGCCGTCATGCTGGCCGAACCCGACCGGCTGCGCGGCTATGCGGTCGGCGCCGTCGATTACGTCTCCGTCCCGATCGTGCCCGAGGTGCTGCGCGCCAAGGTCAGGGTCTTTGCCGATCTTTACCGGAAGACGCGCGAGCTCGAACGCCTGAATGCCGATCTGGAGGCGAGGGTGCTTCAGCGTACCGCCGAGCTCGAATCCTCGGCCTCGCAACTGCGTCAGCTCAACGAGGAGCTCGAGCACCGCATCGATCAGC
Organism: Rhizobium sp. J15; assembly: GCF_002531825.1. Taxonomy (GTDB): domain Bacteria; phylum Pseudomonadota; class Alphaproteobacteria; order Rhizobiales; family Rhizobiaceae; genus Rhizobium. The sequence goes on from NZ_NWSX01000071.1 coordinate 11,021, forward strand.
GGACGCGCGAGCGCGAGGAGGCGCTGGCGCAGCTCTTCGAAGCGCAGAAGCTCGACACGATCGGCCATCTCACCGGCGGCGTCGCGCACGACTTCAACAATCTGCTGATGGCGGTCCTCGGCAGCCTTAGCCTCTTGAAGAAGCGGCTTCCCGCCGACGAGCGGGCCGAAAGACTGGTGACGAACGCGATCCAGGCCGCCGAGCGCGGCACGGCGCTGACCCAGCGCCTGCTTGCCTTCGCGCGCCGCCAGGAACTCAAGCCGCAGGCGGTCGATTTCCTCCGGCTGTTCGAAAATATCGAGGATCTTCTCGCCAAGGCGGTGGGGCCGCGCATCGAGATCTGCAAGCGCATCCCCTCGGATCTGCCGCCGCTGCTGATCGACAGCAATCAGCTGGAACTGGCGCTGCTCAATCTCTTCGTCAATGCGCGGGATGCGCTGGAAAACGGCGGCGCCGTCACCGTTGCCGCGGCCGAGGCGGACGAGCCGCCCTTGCCCGGTCTGACGATCGGCAACTACATCAGGATATCGGTATCCGACGACGGCGAAGGCATGGACGAGGCGACCGTCTCGCGCGCCGCCGAACCGTTTTTCACCACCAAGGGCGTCGGCAAGGGCACCGGTCTCGGCCTGTCAATGGTTCATGGGCTGGCGGCGCAATCCGGCGGTTCGCTCCAGATAGCAAGCACACAGGGCAAGGGCACGACCGTTTCCCTGTGGCTGCCTGTCGCCGAGGCCTTCGCCAGAGCGCAGCCTGTCGCCGAGCCTGCGGTGGCAGAACCGCTGAAACCGGTGTCGAGAGCCCTTTCCATTCTGGTCGTCGATGACGACGCGCTTGTCCGGACGGGAACCGTGGCGATGCTGGAAGATCTCGGCCACCTGCCGCGGGAAGCCTCTTCCGCGTCCGAGGCCCTGGAATTCCTCGCCGACGGCAAGGATTGCGATCTCGTCATCACCGACCATGCCATGCCGGGCATGACCGGCGCCGAGCTTGCGCGCCATCTTCGCTCGTCCTCTCCGGGCCTGCCCGTCATCCTCGCCTCGGGCTATGCCGAGCTATCCGAGGACAATGGGCTCGGCCGGATGCTCAGGATGACGAAGCCCTTCACCCAGGAACAGCTTCAGGCAGCGATGGACCAGGCGCTTTCGGGCAAGGTCGCGGCGGCTTGAAGATCGAATTGCCACAATCGCAGGTTCGGTTCCTGCCCGATGCGGTTGCCGACGGTTTTATTTGTTGCGCTTAGCAAAAGCTGATAACATCTGCTTGATGAAAGGTGTTGCCATGCCGTCCAGCTATAATATCGGCCCCCGGTACGAAGGCTTTGTCCGTGAGCTTGTTGAAAGCGGGCGCTACGCCAGTGCCAGCGAGGTCATGCGCGATAGTCTCCGCCTGCTGGAGCAGCGCGAACAATTCCGAGCGCTTGAGCTGGAAAATCTGAAGCGGGAATATGCCGAGGGCAAAGCCAGCGGCGAACCCCAAGAAGTCGATCCGGCAGAGTTCCTGCGAAAGCTGAAAGCAGAACGCGCAGCTCGTGGCTAAATACAAATTATCTCCGCGTGCCCAGCGCCAGATGCGCGATATCTGGCTTAATATTGCCGTCCACAATGAGCCAGCAGCGGACAGGCTGCTGCAAAAGCTTTTCGATAAGTTCGATCTGGTTGCCGCCCACCCGGAAATTGGGCCTCCTCGTCCGGAGATCAGCCCCGCCGCCCGCCTGATTATCGAGGGGCGATACATCGCCGTCTATGAGCCCACCGACTACGGCGCGGAAATCATCGTCGTCATCCATGGGATGCGCGAGCCATCGACCTGGCTTGATTGACGTAACTTCTTCTGAGGCGGTGAATAGAGCCATCCAGCGATGGCGACGTTTCGCAGCGCGCGTGCGGACGAAACCTTTTGCTCCTCCAAAAGTTACCCAAATCCCATCCCGTTTCATCAAAGGCTCTTCCTTGACCCAAACGACGTTCGGACCTGATTTCACCGAAGAGGGCATTCTGTTTCGCCTCTGGGCGCCGTTGCATGAAAGCGTGTCGTTGAAGATAGAAGGTGCTGACCCGCGCCCGATGTATGCGGAAGAGGACGGCTGGCATCGCTGCACGGTTTCGGACGCCCATGCCGGTACCCGCTACCGCTTTGTCCTGCCGGACGGCCTCGAAATTCCCGATCCGGCCTCGCGGTTCCAGCCTGAGGATGTGCATGGGCCGAGCGAAGTGATCGACCTTTCCGCCTATCGCTGGAAGGCGAACGGGTGGACCGGCCGGCCATGGGAGGAGATGGTCCTCTACGAGCTTCATATCGGCTGCTTTACGCCGGAGGGCACTTTCAGGGGCGCGATCGAGCGGCTCGACCATCTCCGGGAATTGGGCGTTACCGCTTTGCAGATCATGCCGCTCAGCGATTTCCCCGGCCGTTACAGCTGGGGTTATGACGGCGTGCTGCCCTATGCCCCCGACAGCAGCTACGGTCGGCCGGAAGATTTCATGGCGCTGGTGGATGCGGCGCATGAGCGCGGCATCAGTGTTTTTCTCGACGTCGTCTACAATCACTTCGGGCCGGACGGGAACTACATCCCTTCCTACGCCCCGCTCTTTACCGATCAGCACAAGACGCCCTGGGGCAAGGGCATCAACTACGACGGCGATGGATCGGAGATGATCCGCGAATTCGTCATCGAGAACGTCATCTATTGGCTCACCGAGTTCAGGCTCGACGGATTTCGCTTCGACGCCGTCCACGCCATTAGGGATGACAGCGACGAGCATCTTCTCCACGCGCTTGCGCGGCGCGTCAGGGCCGCGGCCGGCGGCCGGCACGTACACCTGATCGTCGAAAACGAGGAGAATGACAGCGATCTCCTCACGCGCGGCGAAGAAGGCGAGGCGCGGCTCTTCACCGCGCAGTGGAACGACGACGTGCACCATGTGCTGCACATCGCCGCCACCGGCGAGACCTTCGGCTATTATGCCGACTATGCCGGTGACGGGGGAAAGCTCGGCCGGGCGCTGGCGGAAGGTTTCGTGTTTCAGGGCGAACACATGCCCTATCGCGGCGGAAGCCGGGGCAGGCCGAGCAGTCATCTGCCGCCGACCGCCTTCGTGTCCTTCATCCAGAACCATGACCAGATCGGCAACCGTGCGCTGGGCGACCGCGTGATGGCCTTCAGCCCGGTCGACGCCGTCAAGGCGGTCACTGCAATCCATCTGCTGTCGCCCGAAATACCGATGCTGTTCATGGGCGAGGAGTGGGGTGCGCGGGAGCCCTTTCCATTTTTCTGCGATTTCGACGAGGAGTTGAACGAGAAGGTCAGGAAAGGCCGGCGTGAAGAACTGTCGCGCCTGCCAGGCTTCGATGCCGAGGACCTTCTCGACCCGACGGCGCCGTCGACCTTCGCGGCCGGCAAGCTCGACTGGTCGAAACGCGCGTCCTCCGAGGTGCTCGATTTCTACCGGAAGCTTCTCGACCTCCGGCGCCGGAGGATCATCCCCTTGCTGAAAGGCGTCGGCGCCGGCAGTGCGGCCTACCGTTCGGCGGGAACCGCCGTGGCGGTGGATTGGACGCTTGCCGGCAACAGGCGCCTGCATCTGCGCGCCAACCTCGGCAATGAGGCGGCGCTGCTCGGCATCGAGGATGATGGCGGCGAGACGATCTTCCGTCTCGGCCGCAGCGACGACGGCGAACTCGCGCCCTGGACGGTGATCTGGAGTATCAGCGAGGCGTGAAGCTGACATGAGGCGATTGGAGCATGAGATCAGCAGAGATCGATAGGCTTGCCCGCCGGCATGGCATCAGCCCGACCAGGCCAAGCCCCGACAATCGCGAGGTGGCGATCTCCAGCGAGGCCAAGCGCAAGATACTCTCTGCCTTGAAGATCGATCTGTCCGCAGCCGCCGGTCCAGAGGCGGACGCCTCCCGGCCGGAGCCGACGGAGAAGAAGATCCCGACATCATTTCTGCCGGATTTTCTGGCCGGCACGCGAATATGGGGTATAGCTCTGCAGCTCTATGAACTTCGGTCGGCGCGCAATTGGGGGATCGGAGATTTCGAGGATCTTGCCGCTATGGCGGATCTCGCGGGATCGCTCGGGGCGGATTTCATCGGTCTCAACCCGCTTCATGCGCCGCTGCTTGCCGATTCCGAGCGTTGCAGCCCCTACGAGCCTTCGAACCGCCAGCACCTGAACCCGCTCTACATCGCCGTCGACCGCGTGCCGGGTTTTGCCGGCAATGCCGAACTCGAAGAGCAATTGCAGAGACTTCGCCGGACGGATCTGGTCGATTACGCCGGCGTCGCAAGAACGAAACTTCAAGCCCTGCGTGCGCTCTGGCCGGTCTGGCAGGTGCAAGCCAAACCGGACAGGAACTATCGTCCCGCTGATTTCGCGGGCTTCGCGGAGCAGGGCGGCGAGAGCCTGCGACGGCACGCGCTTTTCGACTGCCTGTCGCTTTCCATGGTCGGGCGCGGCGCAGGCGCCGGCTGGCAGACATGGCCGGCCGATTTTCAGCGTTTCGACAGCGCTGCCGTCGCCGCCTTCGAGCGCGAACACGCCGACGGCATCCGCTTCCACATGTGGCTGCAATGGCTCGCCCACCGGCAGCTGCTGCGGGCGGCGGAGCGGGCGAAGAAGGCCGGCTTGCGGCTCGGCCTCTATCTCGACCTTGCCGTCGGCGAAGCTATCGACGGTTCGGCGACATGGAGCGAGCCCGAGGTCTATCTTTCCGAGGCCACCATCGGCAGTCCGCCCGATCCCTTCGCCGTGGACGGACAGGACTGGCACCTCGCCGGCTTCCTGCCTTCCACGATCGCCGCGGGAGACATGTCGCCCTACCGGCGCATGGTGAGTGCTGCCATGCGTTATGCCGGGGCGATCCGCATCGACCATGCTCCGGCGATCCGGCGTCTCTTCCTGGTGCCGCTCGGCAGCCGGCCGGAAGACGGCGCCTATGTCAGCTATCCCCAGCATCGACTGCTGCAGATCCTCGCCGAGGCCTCCGCCGAACATAGATGCCTCGTCATCGGCGAGGCGCTCGGAATGATCCCGCAAGACCTGCCGGACGATCTGGAGACGGCTCACATTCTTTCCTATCGCATCCTCTCCTATGAACAGGACGAAAAGGGCTTCAAGCCCGCAGACGCCTATCCCCCTCTCGCTTTGGCCTGTATCTCGACGCATGACCACCAGACCCTTGCCGGCTGGTGGCGCGGCGCCGACATCGACGACCGGCGCGGCCACGGCATCGTGCCGCCGGATCTCACCGCCAAACATCTCGAACACCGCAGACGCGAGCGCAGGCATCTGAAAGCGGTGCTCAAGGCCGCCGGGCTCGACGTGCCGGCGAGGCTCACCGCAAGGGCAAGCCGGGAGACGCTGCGAAAACTCACAGTCAGCGCCTATCGCTTCATCGCCAGAACCCCCTCGCTGCTCGTGGCCGTCCGCCTCGCCGATCTCACCGACGAGAAGAGGCCGACCAATATTCCGGGAACCAGCGACAGTTATCCGAACTGGAAGCCGAAGCTGTCGGTTTCGCTCGAGGAGATGAGATCGAGCCCGCTCATCGAGCGCGTCGCGGAGGCGATGCGGGAAGAAAGGCCGCAAAATCGAGCAGGGAGGGAACGAATGGACGGCCGGCGGATTCTGAATAGGTAAGGATAAGGATCGCCGAGATGAAATCGAAGAAGAAGCTGGTCGAAGTTGCCGTGGATACGGAGGAGGGACGGGTGCCGCTCGGCATCATGAACGCCAAGCAGGCGCTTGCGCTTCCCGACGATCTCGATCTGGAAGTGTCGCACCCCGATCATGAGCCGGGCAGCACCGATCATTTCATCCAGAAGAAAGAGTTGCGCCGGCACCTGGAGAAATCACGGGAGCGCTCAGGCTAGCCTCCGCTGTGGCGGATTTGCCGTCGGGGCGGAACCTCCGTTGATCTGGATTGTTTGACTCGACAAACCGAAGGAGAAAATCATGGCACATGCCGACCGGAAACATATGGGCGCTGGCGCGAAGGGGAAAGGCGACGGCAGCGGCGCGATGACCAATCTCGACGAGGAGCAGCTTCCGGAGAATATTGTCCTTTCGAACCGGGACAAGACGCAGCATTCCAAGGAGCGCGGCCTCGACGGCAAGGCGGTCCAGACCGAGCAATATTCCGATCACAGCTCCAATCGAAATCCCAAATGAAGAGGCAAATGAGGAGCCCAATAAGGAGAAGGTGATGAGCAGCAGGTTACCCCCCGTTCCAGCCGACAATGTCAGCCACAAGGGTGCAGGCAAGCCGGCGAAGACCAAGGCAGAGGATGCCGCCATGGCAGGCGGCAATGAAAGCCCCGACAAGAAGGGCCAGCAGGGAAACACCAAGATCAACACCACCCACCAGGGTTACCAGCAGGACAGGTAGGAGGCATCGATGTCCACTTCGAAAAAGAGCCCGTCGACCATCCGCCAGGGCGGGCCGGGCGCATCGCATGAAAACGCAAAGGCGCCGCTCGAAATACCAAAGCTGCCAGCCGAGCCGGACAGGCGCACGCGAAGCAAGATTTCCGGCGGCGGCGGCGAGCATGATCGCCATCACAGCCATGATGCGCGAGAGAAGTGAGGGGCAGACAAAGCGGCGGAACCTGATCGGCAGAAAGCGTCAGGTCCGTCGCGTCACATGACCAACATGATGGAACACAGACCATGACGACCGCATTCATTCTCCTTGCACTCGCTCTCATCGTTATCTTCGCCGGCCCGACCCTGCTCTACATCTGCGTCGGCTATGCCGACTATATGCTGGAGCGGCGCAGGCACTTGCTGGCAGTCAAGCACGCCGTCAGGCGGCGCAGCGACGAGCTTTAGGCCGGCGAAGGACGGGCAGATCACATTCATGCGTGGGATGCCGACGTCCTCGGCTGCCACAGTTGGCCAGTCGTTTTCGTTGGCGCAAGAAATCTGAAAGACCAGTTAGTGGATCGACTGTGAGGTCGGTGCGTTGATCTTGAGCAGATCCGGAACGGGAAACATTTCGAGCAGCCCGGCCGTCAGATCCTCGACATCCGTTCTGCCATCGTTGAAGAGCTGAATGGCCGCGCTGCAGAGGATGTGGCTGTCATGTTCGCCCACCTTGATGCCGAAATGGCGATACCAGCTCATCACCGCCAGCGAAAGGCACCGGAAATCCCGTGGCTGTATCGGCCTGTAGAAAATCGTCATCAACGCCACCATCATTGCCTGTGAATTCGATCGGCTCTTCACATCCACGATAGCCGACACTTCCTTTGACGCCAGATGGCTCGCGGCCTCAGTGCGATTGCGCACAAACCAGGCTTGAGCGCCATGCCCGTTGTTCAGGCCAGAACACCGGCGGCGATGGCGGCCTGGATGAAACGCTGGCGGGCCAATTCCGCGCTCCCGCGTCTGCGAAGCGCATCGACGCAACGCCGCTTCGCTTCGACGTAGCCGCCGCCCCGCACGGTTGCCCAGCTGTTGTTGAGCGCGTCTAGCGCCGCATCGGGGCCTTCTATGCGCTGACGCTGGCTCTCGACGGTGCGAATGAACACCGGATATCGCCACACCAGGTGGAAATCGACCTCGATGATGTCAGCCATGACGCGATCCGCGGCGGTCTCGATCGGCATGCTCCCGGTTTCGGAAATTGCGGTGCTGGGCCGGCAGGCTTCCTCCGAAGAGCAGCCAGCGGCGCGATGCTTCGTGGTTCATGTGGCTTCTCCTTTGCTGCCGAACTGCGCCCCGGCCCGCTTGTTCCGGCCAGGAAGCCGGGTCTCGCTTGCCGTAGCCGAATTCCGGAACAAATATCCCTCGCAGCTTGTTATTTTATCCGGAAGCGGCCGAAACTGGAGGGTTTGATGAAGCGGAGCATGGGACTGGTCCTCGCCGTTGCGCTGGCAGGCTGCACGGTCAGCACGGGCAGCTATTCGTCCGCGGGTCTGGAACCGATCCCGGGCAGCATCACCTATAACGGCCAGCCGCGCACGAAGTTGACCAAATCGCCGGTGGGCTCTTCCTTTCCGCACAGCTTCACCGATCAATGGGGACGGCAGGTCGAGGAGATCTATATCATCCGGCCCGACCGCACCTTGCTGATCGCCGAACGTCATTACCGGCCGGTCTTCTCGCTCGACGACGATTAAGTCCGCCCCATAAGAAGGAGAGACGATCATGCCGCGCCGCAAAAGCACTGAAACGACGACCCTCGACATCAAGGGAGCCAAGATCGGCGAGCCGGTGCCGAAAGCCATCATCGACACGAAGACTGCCTCCGTCGGCGTCCCCCGGCAGCCCGATTATGATCCGCGGGAAGATCTGAGCGCCTTGCGAAAGCAGATCGACGCGCTTCAGCAGCAGGTCCTCGATCTCGCCCGCTCGGCCAAGGGCGGCGCCGGAAAAGCCGTGCGTCAGACCGAAGCGGCGGTGAAGCTTTATCCGGTCACGACGGTTCTGCTCGTCGCGGCCGCCGCCGGCGCGCTCGTCCTTGCCGGCCGCAGCGCCTCCGCGCCGCGTCACCGCTCTTATTCCCCGCTGGACGAGCTCCGGGATCTTTACCACGCGCTTCGCGAGCGCGTCTGATAAGATTTCAGGATTGTCATCCTCCCGATTATATCAGACGCTTCATCATCAAAGCGGGGGGAAGCCATGCACGACATCATCATACGAAGCGGCCTCGATATCGTTGGGCGAACGGAGCGCATGATCGAGACGGCCAAGCAGCTATTATACAACGGCAGCCTCGACGAGGTCGAACTCTGCGAACTCGATTACGAGATCGAACGGCTGAAGGCTGTGGTCTTCGCAGCGGACGAAGCCATTCGCACGCTCGCGCGCACGGCGGAATGCCGGCCGCAGGCCGGCTGGCCCCATGGGCCGCACGGTACATTGCATTAAGGGCCTTGCTGCCTTCGCAGCCGGCGCTTCATGAGCCAGGTCCGGGCGGGCTTTCACGCCCCGATCTGCATGTCACGCTGATGTCACGCGACGATAGCAACAATATGTGCTTCATAGGCACCATAGGCTGGGGCCGGGGGGCCTTCGGCCCGATTGCGGGAGCGCCGTTCCTGCAGTTGATCGGTCAAGTGGTTGAAGACGGTCGAGTGGGGCACGCTGCTGGGTATGTGCTGTCCTCGACGCCGGGTCATTGTTTCGCTGGGGCATCGCGATGAGCATGAAGACATCAGGGCAGGAATCTCAGCCCAACGAATTCATCTTTCCCGTTCACACCCGGACAATCGCGCAGATTCGCTACGATGTTCACAGCCAGCTGATGACGGTGATCTATCACGACGGCCGCACGCGCACGACAGCCGGCATACAGGGCCCGGCGATGCTGAGGCTTATCGCCCAGCAGCCGCTGGAACGCTCTCCTTTCCTGCTGCAGACGGTCATCTGACGCGTCTGGACCGGCCTTTCGAATATTAAATAGTCAGAGACGGTGCATCCATTTCGGGCGCGCCGCGTTCATCCATGACAGCCAGATCCATGGAGGGAACGCCGATGACTTTTCCATCGCCGAAAGCCGAAGCGCCCGCGCAACGCTTCCAAGAGGCGACCGCTGCTGCGCGAACCGCATTGGAACAACTGGTCGCGCAAGCCAATGAAGCCGGATGGGGAACCGAGGAAATTTCGGTGGCGCTCCTCGAAGCGGCGCGGTTCTTGAACGAGGCCAACAGAAAAGATCCCGATCCGGCCGACGATCCAGCCATCAGCGATACGCCTGCAAAGGAGCAGATCGGGCATGGCGAACTCTACGATTAGAGCGTCGGGCGATTAATTTGCAGCGCATCCGG